>NZ_JACOPN010000001.1 GCF_014287875.1 Flintibacter faecis
TTTCCTCAGCGAAGCCTTTCGCGGCAAGTATATAGCGGTCCGTGAATCCCATCTTCCGGGCCAGATCACCCTGCTTTTCCGGCAATTCCGAATCGGGCGTATTGACCTGGAAAAGCGGGTCTATACCATGAAGCGTATCTATCGTTTGGTAGATGACCCAAGAGAAAATGTGTAAACCATGTGCTTGCACAATCTGTAAACCATGTTGCTCTTGACAGCATTCTCCCCCATACTGGAATACTTCTTGGCGGTGGACTTGTTCTTTTCAGCCTGGGTCCGTCCGCCGGAGGCATACGGGGGATCGGTGATGACCGCATCAAAGGTGCCTGGCGCAAAGCCGCTCAGCACCTTCAAGGCATCCCCTTGGATGATCTCCCACTTCTGGTTATCGCTCATGCGTGTGATCCTCCTTCTTCTTGTTTTTTGTAGGGATATTGCCGGACAACTCCGTTTCCACATATTCGCTGATGATCCCCAGCGCTTCCTCGTAGCTGTGGCAGTCTCCGCCCATAATTCGGTCTTGCATTTCTTTTGCCTCGGCTGTCATACCGTTTTGCCGCAGTGTCCGGCTTGCAAGACCGATGAGATTGAAAATATTGCCGTTCTGCCCGACAAGGGGGCAGGACGGCTTTTTGCGTTCCTGTTCCAGCGTTATCGCTCCTTCCTGCCGGAACGCCTGGGCGGCGTCCGTCCAATGGTTGTCTGATCCGTCATCACGGGGATGCCCAGCTCACCGGCTTTATAGATCTCCTGCCACATCCCATCCGTCCAGACCGGACCGTACACATTCATCTGCTGGCAGGATTCCAGCAGGCGCAGTCCCATCGCCCTGGCTTTCTCGTCCTGGGCGGGATTGGTGGGATCTGCGACAGGCGGGAACAGCAGATGCGGACAGATGGGGATATTCCCCTCCGCAAACACCTCCTGCGCTTTCTGCCGCGCAAACTCTACATTGTTTGTCACATCGCCCCGCAGCGGAGCACAGATATAGACCAGCTTGGGGCCGCTCCGTTCCAGCTCCGGCGTGCGCTCCCGGAATGCGGACAGATACTGACCGACGGCATCCCGCAGAGCGGCATAGTCCGCGGCAGTGGGGTGATAGGCGTACCACTCCACTTTTCCGTAGTCATCCCACAGGTGGGGAATGACGCCGCTGCGGAAGTTCGGGTTGTTCGGCACCTGCTTTTTGCCCCAGACATCCTGAAAGCGCAGCAGCGTCCGTTCCACCACACCCTCCGTGCGGTTGAGCACCGTGAGGCGGATGGCGTCATATTGGCTGGAGATATGGGTAGAGAGAAACTCCGCCCGCACACGCAGGTCCTTTCCGAGATCTCCCACGCACACACGCCCGGAAAATTGAGGCCGATCCACGAGATCGCTGTGATCAAACAGCTTTCGCAATTCCTGCTCATATACGGTCATCGCTCCACACCTCGTTTCTTTAGCGTTTTTGTTTTCATGTGACTTACTTCTTTTTGCAGAGGTTTCAAGGTCTCACGCCCGATACCGCGGATCACGCTGCGGCTCTTGCCGCTCAGGACAAAGGTATCCCTTGTATCGTTGCGGACTTCCTCGCAGGGTAGGATCACGGCGGAGCCGGTGACGCGGACATCACCCTGTATCGTGCCATACACCTTGCAGTTGCCGGACAGGATGGGAGTCCCCATCGTATGGGGATCGTGAATGATCTGCGCGTTTCCGGAAGCCAGCGCTTTTCCGGTCATGGAGGCTCCGCGGAGATAGGCGTTGTCCTCGGCGCGGCTGTGACCGCTCATCACGCTGCCTTTGGAAATATAGGCTCTGTCACAGGCAATGGCATCGCCCCGCAGACAGGCATCCCGATCCACATAGGCGTCTCCCGCTGCGATAGCGTCATCGAAGATCCAGGCGCAGTCGGACGGGTCGGTTCCCAGATTGCTTTCACTCTCCACAAAGCCGCCCAGATCCCCCGCTTTCACCTGGTCGCCAACATCCCGCAGCGCACGGATGCGGCGGAGGAAGGGATATTCTTCGTGGGCAATGTCAGTGATCTCATATTTCAAATTGCTCGTTTTTATCAGCTCCTTCTTTATGCCGCGTTTTCAAAGAGAGACTTCTGGGCATCCTCCATGCGGAAACGGGCGTCGATATCTGAAAATGTTTCTGTGCGGTTGAATTTCTCAGACACCTTTCCCGGCAGGGCCTGCAGTTCCAGCATCCGTTCCCACAGCTCCGGGTGGTGATCATAGAGATGCCGAAGTTCTTTTCTCTTGGCGTTAGGGCAGAACCAGCATCCGCCCCGGTCGGTAAACGCATACACAGGAGAAAGCAGCCCCGCCTTATAGCAGAGCTGCTTCGCATCTTCCTCTGTAAACTTGTATTTTGCCAGCAAGGACACCTGATGGTTCTTCAACCGTGACAGCCGTTTTTGCTCATCGTAGGCGATGCCGATATACTGCACCGTGTCAGCAGGCAGGTTCTTTTGATACTGACAGATCGGTTTGATCTTGCAGTCGCGCTGGACATAACACTTTCCGCACAATGGGAAGGCTCGCAGCATCCCCTTCTTGGGTCCACGGGTGACTGTCCCTGTGAACAGATCTACATAGGTCTTCTCCGCGCGCAGGACACGCACTTCCACCCCCATCCGCTCCAGTTTGGGAATGGCAGTATGGTAGATAAAGTCTCTGTGTTCCGGTACCTCACCTGAAATGGTTTTATCAAACATCACCTCGCAGTAGACGGCTTCGTCCAGCGGTTCCCCATACTCCAGCGCCAGCAAAATGGTGGCAAGACTGTCCTTACCAAAGCTGCAGCTGACGATGTGTTTTAACGCTGCGATACTCCCGCCTCCTTCGCACGGCAGGCACATTCCAGTACCTCGGTCATGTCCGTCTGTTCCCAAGGCGCGTCATCGTGCGTGAAATGACCGTAATTGCAGAACCGGCGGAAGATGGGTCTGTCCAGTCCCAGCGTGCCGATCATGCCGTCCGGCGTCAGATTGAATACTACACGGACAGCCTGCTCCAGCACAGCATCGGAAAACTTGCCGGTGCCGTGGGCATCCACCTCCACCATGACCGGCTGCGCCTTGCCGATGGCATAGGCGAGGCTGACCGTGCAGCGCGCTGCCAGTCCTGCGGCAACGATGTTCTTGGCGATGTAGCGCGCCATATAGGCGCCGCTGCGATCCACCTTGGTTCCATCCTTGCCGGAGAGCGCACCGCCGCCGTGAGGCGCAAGACCGCCGTAGGTATCCACCATGAGTTTGCGGCCTGTGAGTCCGGTATCCGCTTCAAAGCCGCCCTCCACAAATCTGCCGGAAGGATTGATGAGGATCTCCGTATGCTCGTCCGGCGGCAGTTCCCGCAGGGCAGGACGAACGACATACTGCATCAGATCCCGACGCAGCTCATCCAGGTCGGCATCCGCTTTGTGCTGGCAGGAGAGAACGACCGCGGCAATGCGCTTGGGGCGACCACGCTCATATTCCACCGACACCTGGGACTTCCCGTCCGGGCACAGGCCGGGCACGATCCCCAGCACACGCACATGAGTCAGGATCTTCGTCAGGCGGTGCGCCAGCATCACGGGCAGCGGCAGGCACGCAGGCGTTTCATCGCTGGCGTAGCCGTACACGATGCCCTGGTCGCCTGCTCCGGTCTCTGTGCCGCTATTGACTGCTCCGGCGATATCGGGGCTTTGCTCATGGGTGATGACCTCCACCTCATAGTCGCTGCCGCCATATCCGGCTTCCCGCACAGTGCGGCAGATGACGGCAGGGATGTCCGGGAGCCGCGCTGCGGTGATCTCACCTGCCGCGATGATCTTGCCCGCGGTCGCCATGACCTCACAGGCAACGCGGGCAGCGGCGTCCTGCGTAAGACAGGCATCCACCACCGCGTCCGCGATGGTGTCGCAGAGCTTGTCGGGATGTCCCTCGGTGACTGACTCAGCAGTCAAAATGCAGTTATCTTTCATATTCATGTTTCTCCTTTTTCATCGGTTTCTTTTGTGCTTGCGGCTGTTTCGGAACAGAAAGGATCATTTCATGGCTGTATTTGTTCTTGTACTTTTCGATCTGCTGCTCCGTCAGGGATGTAAAATTCTCATCTCCAATTCCGACTACAAAAAAGGTGCCGCAGACAATGTCATACGGCACTCCGTGATCATCGGTCAGGGCGCGGTTCCACGGCAGGCCCAGCAGCTTGCCCTCGTCATTGCAGACGAGCGCCACCGGGTCATCGAAGGGGTAGACTGCCTGAATGGTGCCGCCTACGAGCTCCTGCATGGATCGCAAGCTGCCGTCGATCTCCTGTACAGTGGGCGTTTTCATCGGCTCCACGACGAGGATCTTCATTTTTTCTTTGCTGATAGGACATCCTCCTTCCGAAAAGGAAACGGCAGCAACAGTTTCCGTCTGTCGCTGCCGTTTGTGTTCATCATCTTTCTATATCTCGATGTTTCGTGCTTTTGGGTCGGTCGGGTCTCTCCATCGTTCCGGTGCATATTTCATCGATGGTCCTGTTCCACGCTTCCTCCAGCGACTCCACCGGCAGGCCGTTTGCTTCAAAACCTTGCTGAATTGCGCGGTAATAGCGTGGATACGGCAGTGCGGGCTGGCGGCACATCGGTTCCGCCATGATGTAAGCCATGACGGGAATTTTTGAGCCATCCGCAGTTTGTACCGTTACCGCTTCCTTGATATAGTGGCGGGGATACCCCTCGTAGCGATCTAGCGACTGTTCACACGAAGGCGTGAGTTTCCACAGCAGACCGTGGACGACACAATCCTTCTTGGGTGCAACGGTAGCAAAGCCGCTGCCGCGGAACTGCAATTCGTAGTTTTGCAGCGTCACCGGCCCAACGAGCAGGGCGTCTGGACAGCGATGCTTCATCTGTTCTAAATTGATATTGCTGCCGTAGGCGAAATACAGAGTTTCTTCCATCTTAGTCCTCCAGCAGTCTGAGTCCGCCGATCCTGTCCAGATGGCGGAACATGGCCTGCGCCTGCGTTTCCACATCGCCATCCGGCAGCGGGCAGTCCATTCCTGTGGTGCGGATCACATTGCTCTGTAAAAACCAAATATAGCTCTCAATATCAGGGAACTCTGTGGGGTCGAAGGTCTGATTCCGCAGGCGGCCCATGATCTCTGTGGCCGTTCCCTCATAGACGGTTTCTTCGATTTGTATCTTCAATGGCTTCACCTCTCCATTTCTCTGGATTTTTTCTTCTTTTTATTGGCTTCATAAGTATCCTTGTCATAGCGCCATGCCCGATCACCCTCCAAATTGGCCAGCAGATGATTGCGGGTATTCTTGAACTCGTCACCGTTGAGTCCCAGCCGCACCAGCCAGACGCGGAAGGTAAACAGTTCGTTGTCGCTATGGGTTTTCCGCATAACGGTGCTGCGCTGGCTAATGGCTTGAGCAGACATGGCAAGGCATAAATTCACATAGGCCGCGACCTTTCCGGCATGGAGCGTCGAGTTGAAACAACGCCACTCAACGGTTCCTCTATAAAACACAGAATGCAGATTCAGGGCATAATAGCGGGTCCAGTTATAGTGGTCTGCGCTGCCGTTATCCCCCTCATACCAGATATTCTCCAACTGCGTCAGATCCCTTGTCTCATCCGACGAGAGCCTGCGTGCCTGCTTCAGCATGGGTTCCCGCACCTTCTGACACCAGCGGGACGCCCGGCTTTCATTGACCTGCAGCGCTTTGAACAGGATATCCTCCTTGGAGTACATGATGCCGATGAGGTTTTTCAGGCTCTGCCGGTTATGATTGGCTGCGTCCACATGGACATGGATGCCGCAGGAGCTGTTGGCCTTGGCTCCTGCGTGGCGTACCTGCCGGACACATTCCTGCAGCTTGGGCAGTTCCGCGTAGGTGAGTTTTGGGGTTACCATCTCCACACAGTATCTGCGGTCGCCCGTTGCACGATAGCCGCTGCCGATCTTCTGCTCCCCGTGGATGCTGGAGTCACTCATGACCGTCCACTCTTTGCCGTCCCGATCCGTCACACACCATTTATCGTAAGCGCCGCCCACATAGCGGGCGTCCGTTGCAAAATACGCGGCCAGCGCTGTTGCCGCCTGCTCACGAGTGATGCCGGTCATCTCTACTTCAACGCCGAAGTATTGATCCTTCATTCCGATCATGCTGCGGCCCCCGCTTTCAATTCCTCGTCCACTGCCTGGATACGCTTGGCAATCGCCTCAATTACATTGACGGTGACACTGTTGCCCGCCTGCTTATAGGCCTGGGCATCGGACTGGATGGCGAGGATGCGGTCGATCTGCCATTCCTCAAATCCCTGGAGCCGCAGGCATTCGCGTGGCATGAGACGGCGGATGCGCCCACCGTTTTCCACGATCCCTTGGATACAGCTGGTTTCCAATGTATGGGCGATATCACGCCCAACGCGCCCGCGGCGGGTGTTGCTGCCCGCGTAGCCCAAGTCCACCGTATCGCCGGGGAGCGCTTCCTTATAGCCTTTCTTGGTCGCTTCCTTGATGAGCAGGATGCCGGAGCGTTCCGCCCGATGATTGGAGAGAGTTGTCTGCCCATACCGGGCAGTGAGGCAGCGGGCGTTATCCGTCCGTGCGGGGATTCCCGCGCACAAATCCACAAACGGCTCTTTGGGTGGGATGATATACAGTCCGGTCCGCCCGCCCATGCCGCCTGCACTGGCAGTCTGGGTGCAGGCTACTCCGTCTGCGCCATAGACACGGGAGCCTTGCGGCCCTCCGAGGACTTGTACAAGAGCTTTTCCACCTGTGCCGAAGACAGGTAATATTTTTCCGGCGCATCGGGGATCAAGATAGCCGATAAGGAACACCCTTCGTCTTGATTGCGGGACTCCAAAACATTTGCTGTTAAGCACAGTCCATTCGACATGATACCCCAGGTCATCCAGTGCGGAGAGGATGACCGAAAAGGTTTTCCCTTTGTCGTGCGATAAAAGGCCGGGAACATTTTCAAGCAGCAGATACGCAGGTCGTTTGGCTTGAGCCAGTCGGGCGATCTCAAAGAAGAGAGTGCCTCTGGCGTCGGCAAAGCCCCGTCTGCGGCCAGCCTGAGAAAATGCCTGGCAAGGGAATCCTCCGCAGATGAGGTCGAAGTCCGGCAGGTCTGCGGGATCGAGTTTGGTTGCATCAGGATAGTATCGTTCCTCCTTTCCCGGTTCGTAGATCGCTTGGTAACTGGCATTGGCGTGCTTGTCGATCTCGCAGTGTCCAACACACTGGAAACCGCCCGCGCGGGTCAATCCGGATCGGAAGCCGCCAATGCCGGCGAACATATCAAAGTATCGGATCAGGTCGTATCATCTCCTTCCTGCAGCGACGCAAGAAAGCCGAGGACATCGTCATCGACATCCCCGGCCTGCGGCGCTGCTTGTGCGATTTGGATCTGGCTGCCCTGCAATTCCTGACGGATGACCTGCCGCACAGCCTCCAGCAGTTCCCGCTGCTCTCTGTGTTCGCAGATCATGCGGCACACAGCGGCGGAACGCTGCCCGGCGGGGATATCCATCAGCTTTTTCCATGCCCTTTGTTGGACAGGGGAGGTCATAGAGAAGGACAGATTCAGCCGTTTTTTGTTACTGCTCATACCTTTGCGCCATTTGTTCCGTCAGTCGTTCATATCCTTTGGCGTTCAAAGACACATCATCCAAAATGATAGGCCGGCACAGGCCGTCCGCAGCGGAGACATACTGCTTGAGCAGTGCCGCACCACCACCCAGAAATACAGCGGGCATAGCTCGGACATCCAGGCCGCTCTCCGCGATGGCAGAGAGCAGGTGCTTGGTGTAGTGCTCCGCCTCCTGACGGATGATCTTTTTCGCATCCTCATCCATGCGGCTGGCATCGGCTCGAAGAACGCTCTCGATCTGCGCCGCTGTCATAGACAGGCCGAGGCTGCGGCGGATTTGTTCGCTGATTTCATCCAAACAGCGGATCATCCCAAGCTCCATACTGCGGCAGGTGGCAGCGTTGGGAATACGATCATCCAGCCGCATGAGATCCACCGTCCAGCCGCCGATGTCCGCAACGATGACGGACGGCTCGTCCAGCAGTCCGTTCTGCGTCAGCACGGCGGCGTAACCCTGCGGGAACAGAGACACTTTGGAGATTGTGACGGCATAGTCATGTCCTTCATAGCGGAAGGACACCGGTTTTCCGCCCCGGCACAAGTAGTCCTGGAACGCTTTCTTATCCCTGCCGAAGCTGGTGAGCGGCAATCCGGCTGCCAGATGGATGTCCGCTGCCGTTCCGGCATTGCGGTATGCCAGTTCCTTTGCGATGGCGGCCAGCGTAAGAAGGTAGTAATCCTCCGTCTGTGTCTTGTTCTTTTGGATCGGCTGGCGTCCGCTGCCCACCACATAATATTTACCGCCGTATTCCAACACATCGTTCAGCGTATATGGCTCATGCTCATAGGCCACCAACCCGGTCGGAAAGGAAAAATGCGCGGTTTTCATGGCAGCGTAGCCATGATCCACACCGATGATGATGGATTCGCTCATCTGGCCTCACCTCCATGACTGCGGTGTTTCTTTTTGGGCGCTTGCCGCTGGTCATACGCCTTTCCGGCACGGACAAGGTCCCGGATTTCCTTCAGCTGCAGATTCCAGCGCGTTTGACCGTCCCAATCCGGATGCTTCGCGCAGAGCCGGGGCAGATATTTCTTCAGATCCGCGCCCTCTCTGGGAAACTCGATGCCGCCCTTATAGACGATATCCTGTTCCAGCTTCATCAGAAGCGCTTCATATGCGCTCCAATCTGTCTGATCATAGGCGCTTTTGCCGGTGAGCTGCTCATAGGCATAGTCCCCGACATAGCTCAACTGCTCAAAGCGGCAATCGCCGTAGGGAACGACATCCGCAAGGTTGTCCGGGTCTGCCAGCGCGGCAAAATAGACCTCGCGCCCCTGTGCGATGAGCCAGGCGCGGAAGTCGATAAAACCGTCATCGCTGCAGCCGTATTCCTTCATGATCCCTGCCGCGTCCCACAGGCCGTACTTGTCCGCGAGATCTTCATAGGCGTGGATGATATCGTGGAAATTCTGCGCCTGCGCGGGGCCCATAGAAACCAGCCGGTCTTTCAGATAGGCCAGCATGGCGTCCATATCCTGCCCGCAGGCGTTTTTTGCCTCATGGATCAGGTCCCAGAAGGATTCTTTGTTGATCTCTGTGATCGGTTCCTTCACATTCTTCATCTCCTTTCCAATACGTTTTTTGATGTGCGCTGCCGCACCCGCGCAGACCTTTTGATAAAACGCACGATACTTCGGTGAGGTTTTGTCCACCTCACCGAGGATGGCACGCTCATAGGGTGTGCCGGGGACGAGCTCCCAGGTAACGGTCCCAAAGTATGCCGCTTCCAGATACCGCAGCAGCGTGTGTCCGTCTGCCATCTCAAACATTCCACGGTTATCCTCATAGGGAAATTCTTCATAGACCTTGAGCCCGGTGACTTCTTCCGCGGCGGCATACAGCGAGAAACCGTCTGCGTCCATCGTCGGCGCAAGCTGCCCGTACTGTTCCTCCGGGGACAGCATTTCCTCATGCCGCTCCATCTGACCGCTCCTTTCTTACCCAGCCCATAAAGCGCTCCAAAAGGTGAACCCGTCCGCGCACCTTCCCGGCAGATACATCCAGCCCATTCATCTGCGCCTGAATGCGGCGCTGGATGGCTTTCAGTTTCTGTGGGTCATTGCAGCAGTCTACGATGACATACTCGCCGCCGCTGGTGGAGAGGATTTCCCGCTTGCCGTTCTCGTCCCGGATGCCGGACAGGAGCCGCTGTCCCAGCCGTTTCCGGTAGGCGTCCTGGAGCGCGTCCATATCTCCGCAGACATCGTGCTTTTTCAAGATCTCCGCGATCTCACAGGAAGTGATCTTCGTCTCGGCAGACAGCTTTTGCAAAATCTCCGCCTGCGCGTCAGGCGGGATTCCCGTCCGGCTGGGCATCGTTTTCTTCACTTTCTGCATTGGTACACCTCCAATCCGCGGGCAGGATCTTCTGCTCGATGATATCGGCAATGGCAGCGAACACCTGGGCAATCTCACGGGATTCCTTCACGGTATCCCGCATTTCCTCCGGGGTCATCCGCGTCCCGTCCGTCCAGCAGCGGACATTTTCCTCGGACGGCGTCAGCAGGATGGCTTTTTCATACGCCTTACAGAAAAGCGCTGCGATCTTTCCTTTCCGGTCGATCTCGGCATCCTGCTTTTTCAGTTCTTTTTTCGCTTTTTCGTATTCCAGCGCTTCGGCGGCCGCCTGCTCCCGCTGCTCTTCCGGAATATCCTGAAGCTGCCGGGTCAGGTCATAACCCTTGTTGATGGAAAGTTCCTTCTTATCCAGAGCCTCCTTGATGACCTCCGGGGCGTTCTCATCGATCTGCATGACCTTGCCCATCGTGCGTTCGCCCAGACCAACTGCTTCGGCCAGCTCCTTGCGGGTATCTACCGCTTTTTCAACAGAAGGAAGGTTTGGCAATGTTGCCAAACCTTCCTCGGCCTCGCTGGGGCGGAAATTCTGTCCGCCAGCAGCCATGTTGGCTTTGGCCTTGGCTTCAATCTCGGGTTTCAGCTTCAGGGCGATCTTGCCCAGCTCCCACTTTTCCAGATTGCGGCGGTTTTTCTGTGTGTCCAGCGCCCACTGTTTGGCTTCCAACAGATCCTCAAAGGAAAATACCGCCATCGTATAGGGCAGGCCATGCTTTTCACACAGTGACTGACGGTTATGCCCATCCACGATCACCATGTCCTCATTGACGATGAT
The DNA here is from genome assembly GCF_014287875.1 of Flintibacter faecis. Lineage (GTDB taxonomy): Bacteria > Bacillota > Clostridia > Oscillospirales > Oscillospiraceae > Lawsonibacter > Lawsonibacter faecis_A. The sequence continues at coordinate 10,776 of NZ_JACOPN010000001.1, forward strand.
GGGGGAGTAACAGCCGTTTCGCAGCAGATCCTCTTCCAGAGCGGCAGACTGCTCCGCGCTCAAAGGCGGGAGCAGTTCGGCCATCTCCGGCAGGATCACAGGGCTGCGTTCTGCGCTGGTATATGTGATCCCGGTGTTTTTCATCAGGCAGCGACCTCTCCGGTACTCTCATTCTCCAGTGCAGCAGCAGAAGCCTCCGCCTTGCGGGGAGACAGGAACTCCACATCGTTGGCTTTGATGAGAAAGCCGGGCTGGCGCTCCGGCTCATTCTCAAAGGTGATGGTCTCGAAATCACCGAACGCCGCCAGCTTGCAGCCCTTCCAGGCAAACTCGGCGCAGCGCTCGGCCAGAGGACCGCGCACCTTGATGGAGATAAAGTCGGTGAGACGATTGCCGGCCTTATCCTTGTAGCGGCGGTCCGAGGCGATCCGCAGAATGGCGTAGGGCTTGCCGGTGGTCTCGTTCATTTTCAGTTCCACATCGTTGGTCAGGTTACCAATAGCAGTGATCTTCAGCATAGTTCAGTTCTCCTTTTTTTGTTTGATATGTTGTTGAATGGGATAGAAAAAGCGGCAGACGCTCCGCTTCGTGCGTCTGCCGCAGTTTTCATGTGAGTCAATAGCCCGTCTTGGGCAGTGTGGGAATGACAGGTTTTCCGTAGACCGTTGTGACCCAACGGCTGATGCCCTGTACCCAGGTGCCGCCATAAGTGCCGCCAACATCGGCTACATTGACGAAGGAACCTGCGGACAGCCCGGTCACCGCCTTGCAGTGGAGGTACGGTTTCTCTACCTGTGCAAAACCCGCGGGAGCCTGTCCGAACACGAACATGATCTCTGTCACGCGCTCATTGGATGCCAGTTTCAGCGCCGTGGCCGATGCGGCAAGCGTATAGTTCTTCTGCGTAGACAGATTGTCGGCCAGTGTGCGGTGATCGCCGCCGTTGACGCGGTAGACGATCTTATAAGTATCGGCTCTGTTGTAGGTGCCGGTCACTACGGTATCCAACCGCACCTGCGCCGGCAGCGTATCGCGCCAGTAGAAATTGCTCAGGCTGACATTGGAGGTGTTGGCGATGCCGGAGAACGCATAACGCACCGGCTGTCCGGCCACGATTTCCTTCGGTCCTGTTTTTGTGATAGCTACGCCGGTACTCAGGCTCTTGTCCTCCACCTCAAAGCGCAGGATCTGACCCTCGTATTCCAGATAGGCAGTCAGCTCCTTGTCGTTGATACCATAATGCTCCGGCGCCTTGATCTCTCGCACAAAGTAGCGGGACAGGGGTAGTTGCTTGGAAACAGCCAGTCCTCGGCTGTTAGAGCGAATGGTATCGACCACATTGCCTGCTTTGTCAGTGATCTCAAAGACTGCACCCTCCAGCAGTGTCCCGGCTGGCAGGCCGTTGGTGGGATTATAGTCGGCAGACTTTTTCACGATCTGGATCTGGCCTGTGATGGGCGTGTTCTTCCATGTGATCGTAGAAGTACCGCCATATTCCACATAGAAGGTGCGAACCGTGGTGTCCAGCACATAACCGTCCGCCGCCTGGATTTCCCGCACCAGGTACTTTCCGTCCGTCAGCGTCTTATCGATGTAGACATAGCCGTTCTGGTCGGAGGTGTACTGGCCGATGGGATTGCCCTTGCTGTCCGAAACGAGGAAGGTCACGCCGTAAATGCCCTTGCCAGTCACACTGTCGATCTTGTGGATGAGCATGGAGCTGGCCTGTGTGTTCTCGACGGTCAGCGAGGTCGTCCTACCAGCCTTTACCTCGAAATTGTGGGGCGTACTGTCCAGCAGATACCCCTTTGCGGCTTTAATCTCGGTGGCGGTGTACCAGCCGTCCGCAAGCTGCGGGAGCGTGATAATGCCGTTGCTGTCCGTGGTATAAGTGCCGATGCGCTCACCATTCATCTTGGCGATTTCAAACTGCACACCCTTGATGCGCTTGCCACTGTCCGCGTCCACCTTGATGATCTGGCCGCCGCCGATGGGCGTGTTGGTAAAGGTCAGTGTCTGCGTGTCGTTTCGGTCAACCTTGACGGTCTGCGAGGTGCTGTCCAGTACATAACCGTCCGGAGCCTTGATCTCCGTTACCACATAGGTATCCGGTTTGAGGTTGACCAACTTGATCTGGCCGTTGCTGTCCGTGGTGTAAATGCCGTTGGAAGTGACCGTGCCGCCGTAATTGCCGACAAAGGAGCCGTCCGAGTTCGTGATCTTGAACTGTGCGCCGGGAAGCGGCTGCTTGGTCACGCTGTCGATCTTGTCGATGATAAGATCGCCGTGTTTGCCGTTGGAAAACTCCACCGTCACCACATCCTGCTCCTTACCGGAGAGATAGACGGTCTGCGGCGTGTCGTCGATCTCATAGCCTGTGGGGGCTTTCGTTTCCTCAACGACATAGATTCCGGCCTTCAGCCCGGTAATGACGATGGTGCCGTTGGCCGAGGTGGTGTATTCTCCGATGACCGTGCCGCCGGTGCCCGAGGTCCCGCCCAGATAGCGCACACGGAACTTTGCGCCTTGCAGCATGGTGCCGCTGTCTGCGTCCACCTTTTTGATGATGAGCGCTGAAAGGGGCGTGTTCTCAAAGGTCAGCACTTTGCCGGTGCCTGCCTGAATGAAACAGTCCTGCGTGGCCGGGTCTTTGATGGCGTAGCCCGCTGCCGGTTCCACTTCGGTCACACGATACCAGCCGTCGCGCAGCTTGGTGAGTTTGATTTGACCGTTTTCATCGGTGAAATAAGTGCCGAGGTCATTCAGTTCTCCAGTGAAGCTGTTGTTGCTGGCATAGGTGATGTGGAACTTTGCGCCCTTGATCGGGTCTTTTGTGACGCTGTCCACCTTGTCGATGGTCAGGGTAGGCTTTGGATAATTGCGGAAACGCACCGTACCCGTTTTATTGGGGACAAGAGTAATGGTCTGCGGTTCGCTGTCCAGCAGATAACCGTCCGGCACACCGGTTTCACGCACCACATACACACCGGGGTCAAGGGCGGTGAGCAGAGCCTCGCCGTTGGCGTCGGTCTTGACGGTGGTGAGCGTGCTGCTGTCTGCCTTATTTACGGTGAAGGTCACACCAGAGATCGGTGCGCCGGTCACAGCGTCAGTCTTTACGATTTTGAGATTGGGCTTCTTCTCGTTGTTCACCACCAGCGTGCTGTCCTTGCCGGGAAACAGCTCTGCATGGTATTCCGTGTCGTTCAGCACATAGCCGCTGGGCGCTGCGATCTCCTTGACCGAGTACACGCCCGGTTCCAAATCAGAGATGGAGATGCGCCCGTTGGTGTCGGTCACGCGGTCGAGATAGTGGCTGCCGTCCTCGATCTTTGCGATCCTAAAGGTTGCACCGGCGAGATAGGTGTCGTTCTCCGCGTCGTATTTCATCACGGACAGGACCGGCTTTTCCGTGTTGGTGAACACGAAACGAGCATTTTCTCCGGCGTTGATCTGGATAACGCGCTTGTCATCATCCGTCAGATAACCATTCGGCGCGGTGATCTCCTCCACGGTATATGCACCCGGCTCCAGTGCAGTCAAATCGATCTCGCCGTTCTTGTCGGTCACATATTCCTTGGAGAAGGTGCCGCCCACCAGAGAAATGCGGAACTTGACATTGGTCAGCGGCTCCATCGTGCGGCTGTCCACCTTGATGATGTGGATACCGGGCTTGACGGTGTTGAAGAAGGTCAGTGTTTTGATACCGCCGCCTGCGGTCAGCTCGATCTGCTGCGGCGTGCTGTCCAACACATAGCCTGCACTGGTGGAAACCTCTTTCACCAGATAGGTTCCCGGCTGGAGGTCGGTCAGGCGGATCTGGCCCATCTCATCTGTGGAGAACGAGCCGATGAGGACGGTATCGCGGGTAACTTCAAAGGTCACATCGGGCAGAACTTCGTGGGTCTGCTCATCATATTTAGTGATGATAAGACCCGGTTTGGCCTGATTTTTCAGCACAAAGCTGGTTTCCGTGCCGGAAGTCACATTCACGGTGTAGGTCTGGTCGTCCTTGACATAGCCGCCGGGGGCAGACACCTCCCGCACCTGATATGCACCGGGCTTCAGCTTGTCGAAGTACACACTGCCGCCGAGATCAGTTTTTCCGGTCTGCGTGACGCCGCTTTCGATGTGCTTGATCTCCACCGTTGCCCCTGCGAGAGAAGCGCCGCTGTCCGCGTCGATCTTGTCCACGCGCAGATTTCCGTAGGGCGCGTTTTCAAAGGTGACAGTCGCGGTATTGCCGTAGTCCACGGAAACGGTCTTGGTGGTTTCCGTACCCAGCAGGTGCCACTTGGGCGCTGCTTTCTCTGTAATGACATACTGGCCGGAGAGGGTCAGCGGAATAATGATCTTGCCGCTGGTATCCGTGACAAAGCTGCCGAGGACCGTCCCATCCGGTGCCTTTACCTCGAAAGTTGCGCCGGAAAGGGGCGTATTCGTTCCGGTTTCTACCTTTTGGATGATAAGGGTCGTTTCTGTGGACGTTTCCGGTTCGTCTGGGGTATCAGACGGCGTGGAAGAATAGCGGCTGAAGGTAGACTGGCGGATTTCCGTCGTAGGATCGGTGTCGCACATATAGCGCTGGAGGGTGCCATACTTGTTGGTTTCCGCGCACAGAGCGTAGTAAATGGCGTATTTGTAGACATTAGCGTGCAGCGACATCTGCACCGCGCCGGTCTGGTCGCTTACGCTGTCCTTGGGGTACAGCACCTTGAACTGACCGGCATAGCTGGCACCATTGGGCGAGGTCCTGATCTTGGTGATGTCGTTGTTGTTCATGTCTACGATGCGGGTGCCATCCGGCACTTCATCGGGCATGGTGAAACCGATGTCGATGTCGTAATCGCACACCCATGTTTCCGAATCCGCTGTGAACACCTGCTGCAAGTATTCCTTGCCGTCTATGGTGACGGGATAGGCCGAATCTTTATCGGCTGTCACCGTGATGGTAGGCTGCGGCACACGGTTCCACCAGATACCGCGTTTGTAGATGTCCTTTGCCGCCGCCAGCAGCTTTTCGCCGCGTTCCTTCTCCACACCGGACAGGGACGGGTTGACCGTCAGCCGGTCAATGCTCCAGCCGTCGATGAGATAGCACCAGAGTGCCATCTTCGTGGCGTAGTACGCCTGATACTTATTGTCCAGCTTGAGTTCAGACAGACCGCGATGGGGGTAGCCATTGGCGATGATGCCGACGATCTTCGGGTCGTTGCTGGCTTCGTTTGCAATATATTTGATGCTCGTGCCGGGACTGACCGTCTGCGGCACACCCTTTGTTGTAGGGTTGATGCAGTAGGCGGGAATCTCCTTGATTGCGCCGCTGGCCGACTTGAAATTGAAGTAGGTATAGGACTGGGAACGGACAACGCCGTTCATGCTGAGATAGGACATTTTATAGCCGCCGTTGGTGATGTTCACCTCGCCCAGCGCACCGCCGATGGTGCTGCTGGCGGCAAAAGCGGAGATGGGGAAAAACCCAAGCGCCATCACCAGCACAAGGAACATAGAAATCAATCGTTTTTTCAAGGTCACACCTCCAATTTATTGTGCTGCTGCTCGGACCATCCATCGGTACGAGGGCTGATCCATGACACAGGTGTACAGAGTCAGGCAGTTCTCATCAGAAGCAGAGGCTCCGCTGGTATCGGTGTACAACACCTTGGAAACGCTGCGGACCGTGTAGCTTCTGGTGCCGAGCTTCGTCGTATAGGTGATGATGGTTCCTGTTTTCAGCGTATGGATCTTACCAAAATGATTGGCGACGCCTCGGTTATGCCCCGCAAGGCAGACATTTCCGTCCCATACGCTCGTTTCTGAGAAGTGTCCCGCCCCTTTCCGCAGTGCGGCACTGTCCGTGCCCTGGTAGACCTTGACATTCAGACAGATGGACGGAATGCTCAGAGTTCCAAGATGATCGTCATTGTAATAGAGGTTTGGCGTGACCGCCGTAAAGGATGTACCGGTCCAACGATCCGCAGTCGAGTCAACCGTCGGATAACTCACTTCGCTGCTATCCGTTTTGACTGAGCTGATCAGTCCGCCGGACATCGCGCCGGGGAGCAGGTTCGGCGTCAACGGCTCGCCGCTGCCCGGCAAATAGCTGGTGGCCGTTCCGAAACCGGGCGGGATCAAGGCGGTGTTTTTCCCGCGATCCACATTGTTCGATTCCTGCTCGTACACAGTTCCTTCACTGGTGGGCGTGCCGAACAGATAGTCCTCCGGCGCATCTACGGTGTATTCCAATGCGCTGGCCTGTCCAACACACAGAGTACAGAGAGCCGCAGCCGCGATCAGGCTACGAAATTTCATTTTCACGATTCGTCCCCCTTTCTTTTTTTCTTTTTGATCTGTGTTGCTGCTCCGCCAAGCATTGCTCCCAGCAGTGCCGCGCCGCCAAGCACAATGGGCAGGCGGTGATCCGTTTCTTCCACCGGCTGTTCCCCTTCCAGAGGCCTACTGTCAAAGATCGCTGTGTAAACGACAGTATCACAGCTTGTTTTTGTGACCCTGCCGGAGTAATCCGCAGTGACCGTGTAACCGGTCACATACTGACTGCTGCTTTCTCCGGTGTACTGTGCGGTAGCACAGTAGCGCACCACGGCTTCGTCTGCTTCGGTTTGGTAAGCACTGTCCCACCGGACATCTGCCAGCGTGAGGGTATGGCCATTGTCCTGGATCGTCTTGGGGATCAGAGCTACATCGGCATCCGACAAATTGGGATAGGTGCGCGTCGCTGAGAGGGTGCGTTTCTTTGTACCATACCCGTCCGCAGTTACCTTGACGCTGGTATGATCCAGTGTCAGAACTCCGGTATGACCATCCTCTGTGGTGACCTCTTTCTGCGCGTCCAGTCTCTGGAGGATCTGCTCCATCTCTTTGGTATCGCTGGACAGCTTGACCGTTTCGCTGTGTTCTTTCGTATCTACGCCGATCTTATCCTCTTTCGTCATGTCCAAAAGGTAATACCGTCTGCCGTCGCGCTCAAAGTCTGCGACAGGGAGTTTTTGCGGGTCATCCGAAACGCTCAGCTGGTAGGTCTTTCGGATCATGGGATTCCCGGCGTCATCTTCGGTCATTTCCACCGAGGTGGGATAATACGAAGACTTATTGTCGGTTTTGGTTGCTGGCTGCTGTGTGGGATCTGCCGCGAAAGCAGTGACAGTCAGCGCTGCCGTCAGCACGAGCATGAGCGCCGTGCTGTGAACAAATTTTCTCGGTCTCATCGTGTTTTCCTCCTTGTTGTTTTTTCCCGGCTATTGTGGATCGATCGCGTCATCGCCCCCTTTCCGGTGCTTTCCTTTTTTGCAGGTACTCGTTCCAGTCCTTCCCGCTGCGGGGCTTCTCCTGTGATATCTCATATCCCAGTTCCGCATATTTTTTTCGGAGCTGTTCCGCCGTCTCTTGCCCTGGTTGATCCATATCCAGACAAAGAATGATCCGCTTGATCTGGGGATTGTTCCGAAGATAGGTTCGCAAGGCGCCATCATACAGCCCGCACAAGGCGACTGCATTGCAGCAGCTTCGGTGGAGGGTGTAATAACTCATAAGGTCGATAGGCGCTTCAAAGACTCGGACTTGGTCGGAAACAGGATTGCAAGGGATAGCGAAGCCGATATCTTTGTCACTGCCGGATACATCTCCACGAAATCCTTTCCCGTCACGGTCATAGGTGCCGCGCAGTCCTGCATATCTGGCTTGTCCGGTGTGATCTCTGCCAACAAAAACGCAGTTGTGATGGACTGCATCCTCATACAGTGATCCGCTGTTCATAAACTGACGGATCACCTGTGTGGCGATGCCGCGTTTGCGAAGATAAGCGAATACGCGGCGGTCATCGGCATTGCGCGGTGGCAATGCAAACTCTTTTGGCGGCTCGTCCTGCTTGGTGACTGGTTTTGTTTTGACGGGAGCGTCTCTCGGTCTGCCTTGAAAGGTCAGCAGGTACTCTACTGCCTCCGGAAAAGACTGGTTGCAGAAATGCTGCAGGAAAGTGATCGCGTCGCCGCCGATGCCTTGAGAGTAGCGGAACCAGGTGCGCCGATCCTTGATGCGCAGACTGTCCATCTCCGCAGTGGTGTGGTACCTGCCGATGCGTTTGACCTGATAACCCAGATGGGTCAGCAGCTCCGGCAGGTCGGTTTCTCTGGCCGTCTGCATTTCTGTGTCTGTGAAGCGTCTTTTGATCTCGCTTGTCATTGTGATGTCCTCCTCTCTGGTGAAATGCAAAAAGCCACCCAGGGCATCCGAATATCTCGGATGCCCTGGGTGGCTTTTCCCTAAATCGTGTTCTTTTGTTTGGGCTTTAACGTGGGCCTACACGGCGTTATCTTCGTTGGGGGTGTCCGTGCCTGTGGGGACGGTCTCGTTGGCTACACAGGGCGCGACAGGGGCCTCAGTGTGGGTGTTCTGCTCCATGGCGTTCTCAGCGCCTGCGTGAGTAGGTTCAGCACGAAGTCCCGCTGGAAGAGTTCCTCGGAGATTTGGAATACCATGGTTCTTCCTTTTTATTCTTTTTTTGGAGCCTTGGTGTTCGAGTCACACCAGTCCATAAAAGAGTTCCGTTGCATCTCTGAAATGTCGCCTCTCGCGTGGAAAAACTGATTTTCCGAAAAAATCGTTTTTTCGAACTTTTCCCTGCATGAAACGGCGTTAAATATGCGAAAACACCGCACTTTCGTGCGGCGTTTTCGGTGTTGCATCTTTCATCAACACATTTTGGTCCGAGTGCTGAGATTCGAACTCAGGGCCTCTTGAACCCCATTCAAGCGCGATACCAAACTTCGCCACACCCGGAAGTATTTTGTTGGCCGTCCGTGTCAGACAGCTTAGTTATAATAGCATACCTCCAGGAGAAATGCAAGCCCTTTTTTCGATTTTTCGAGATTTTTTCTTAAAACCTTTTACGCCTCAGTTTTCTGTCTCAGAATGCCATAAAAAGTCGGTTTCGCCCCGGAAAACAGTGTGGGCCGGGCCGGTCATGAAGAGTCTGTTCTCCCGCTCCTCCACCCGCAAGCTTCCCCCGGGCAGGTGGACCTGCGCCTTTGGTCCGCACAGGTCCCGGCGGCGGGCGGCGGCAAAACTGGCGCAGGCCCCGGTACCGCAGGCCAGAGTCACGCCGCTGCCCCGCTCCCACACCCGGACAGTCAGGTGTTCCCGGTCCTCCACCGTCAAGAATTCGATGTTCCGCCGTCGGCCCAGCCGGGGGCAGTGCTCTAGCAGAGGGCCCACTCGGGCCGTCTCCTCCTCCGTCCACTCCGGGCAAAAGACCACCCCGTGTGGGTTGCCCACCTCCACCGGCGTGACCCAAAAAGCCCCCGCCGCAGTCTGGCAGTACACCTCCTCGTCTATCTGAGCCTGGCCCATGTCCACCGTCACCTCCGCCACCCGGCCGTTCCGGACGGACAGCTCCAGTCCCCTGGGGCCAGCATCGGTCTGGATGGTCAGGCAGCACTTGCGGGTCAGGCCGCTGTCGTACACAAACTTGCCCAGGCAGCGGATGCCGTTGCCGCACATGGCCCCCCGGGAGCCGTCGGCGTTATACATCTCCATCGTGAAGTCCCCCGCCTGTCCCGGCTTGACGCAGATGAGCCCGTCCGCCCCCACACCGAAATGCCGGTCGCTGAGCGTTTTCGCCAGCCGGGGCAGCTCCGGCGGCTCCCCCTCCAGGCAGTTGAGAAAGAGATAGTCGTTGCCCAGGCCCTCCATTTTTACAAACTTCATCCCACGCACCACCCTTGTACCAAGATATAGCTGGTACTAAGGTATGCCGGCTCCCATAGAGTTATGAGTTAGGAGTTAGGAGGGATGAGTGGAGTGGCCAACTCCTAACTCATCCCTCCTAACTCCTAACTATTTTTCTAGCTCTCGAATGACCTGTCTTGCCGTGTGGCTCAGGCGGGCTCCGGTATCCATGCTCCGCTTTTGCAGCTCCCGGTGGGCCTGGTCCTCCGTCATGCCCAGGCGGTCTATGAGCAGCCGTTTCGCCCGGTCTACCACGGCCTGGTCGCTCCCGCTGCGGCGGGCGGCAGTGAAGCGCTCCATCCGGTGTCCGAACTGGAGCAGCAGTTTCACGGTGGACACCGTCTCCTCCCGGCGGATGGGGGTGGCCAGGGTATACACGTCCCGGCTGGCGCAGGCATCCAGCATGTGCTGTGGCCCCACCAGCAGCAGGGAGCAGGCCGGAGGCAGGTCCTCCGCCAGCCACTCCGCCGGACCGTCGGACAGATGGGGGCCGCAGACCACGCAGTACACCGTCTGTTTGCTCATCAGGCGGCGGACCTGGTCCCCGGAGCGGCAGAGGAGACATTTGGCCGTGCCGGTGTTCTCCAGCAGCTCGCCAAAGCGCTGGGCCATGGTGCCGTTTTCAAAGGCCACGATCACCGTCTCCATTCCCTTTCCCCCTCTCTGTCACATAGCGGTCAACAAGTCACCAGGTACTTCTCCAGTTCCCAGCTGGACACCCGGGTCTGATACTCGTTCCACTCCTTGCGCTTGCCCTGGATATAGTGCCGGGCCACATGCTCCCCCAGCACATCCATGATCAGTCTGTCCTGCTCCATAGCGTCCAGGGCATCCTTCAGCGTCTCGGGCAGGGCCCCGATGTTCTGGGCCGCCCGTGCCGCGTCGTCCATGGCATACACATCCCCGGATATCTCCTCCGGCGGCTCCAGCCCCTGGGCGATACCGTCCAGCCCGGCGGCCAGACAGGCGGCCACCGCCAGATAGGGGTTGCAGGAGGGGTCTGGGCTGCGCAGCTCCACCCGGGTACTCTGCCCCCGCACCGAGGGGATGCGGATCAGGGTGGACCGGTTGCCCGAGGACCAGGCCTTGTATCTGGGGGCCTCATACCCCGCCCCCAGGCGCTTGTAGGAGTTCACCAGGGGGTTGGTCAGGGCGGTGAAGCCATCGGCGTGGCGCAGCAGTCCGGCAATAAAGGACCGGGCCGTCTTGGACAACTGCCGCTGGCCCCCCTCGTCATAGAACACGTTCCGCCCGTCTTTAAAAAGGGACATGTTCAGGTGCATCCCCGACCCGGCCACGCCATACACCGGCTTGGGCATAAAGGTGGCGTGCAGGCCGTTTTTCTGGGCCAGGGTCTTCACGGCCAGCTTTAGCGTCATGATCTTGTCCGCCCCGTCCATGGCGTCCACATATTTAAAGTCGATCTCGTGCTGACCGATGGCGCACTCGTGGTGGCTGGCCTCGATCTCAAAGCCCATCTCCTCCAGGTTCATGCACACCTCCCGCCGGGTGGATTCCCCGTGGTCCAGTGGGCCCAGGTCAAAATAGCCAGCCTCGTCCCGGGTGATGGTGGTGGCCCGGCCCATTTCGTCGGTCTCAAACAGGAAGAACTCCAGCTCCGGGCCGATGTTAAAGGTGTCGAAGCCCATGTCCTCCGCCCGGCGCAGCACCCGGCGCAGGACACCCCGGGGGTCGCCCACAAAGGGGGTGCCGTCCGGGTTATACACATCGCAGATGAGCCGGGCCACCTTGCCCTGGGAGGGCCGCCAGGGGAAAATCGTAAAACTATTCAAATCGGGATACAGGCACTGGTCCGACTCGTTGATGCGGGTGAACCCCTCGATGGAGGAGCCGTCGAACATGATCTGGTTGTTCACCGCCTTCTCGATCTGAGAGGCGGTGATGGCCACGTTTTTCAGCTGGCCAAAAATATCCACAAACTGCATGCGGATAAACTCGATCTCCTCGTCCTCTACCAGACGGATGATGTCTTCCTTGGTGTGACCCATGCAGAACGCTCCTTTTCTCCTCCCGGGGGGAGGGGTCTTCTGACATTGATAAAAGCTGTTTGTTTTCCTTCTTTGACGTGTGTCAGCAGCATTGCCGTCTTGACAGATGCTTTTCATTCATTCTACCACAGATCGCGTCAAAAGACGAGAGGCTTCCGATCATAGGTTGCACAGGCATCTGCTCACTTTCCAACGTTAATAATCAGCACCCCTTTACTTTGTATTGCCATACTTGGCATTAATTCGGTCTATTTCTTCTTTGATGATATTTCCGAAAGTACGATCATCTATTTGCTGGCTCTCCGCTGCTGCAACTGATTTATCAGCAAAGGCATCAAATATAGCCTGCTTGCTTTCCAAGGTTGACATGATTTTTTCATCAACTGTCCCCTCGCATAAAAGGCGATACACAAGAACATTTCTTGTCTGTCCCATACGGTACGCTCTTGAAATAGCCTGATTTTCTATGGATGGCTTAAATTGAGGTTCACATAGCACCACCACACTAGCAGATTGAATATTTAATCCAGTTCCCCCGGATTGTATTTGAGCTACAAGAACAGTTCCTGCCGGAGCCTTATCAAATTCATCAATAATTTCCTGTCTTCGTTGCGGTGTAACAGATCCATTGATTGGATTAGTACACCGATTTCCAAGCAACATCGTCACCTTGCGAATTGTATCCAAAAAGAAAGAAAACACGATTACTTTTCGATCTTCAGATTCAGCTTCCTCAACAAGTTCTAACAGCCTTGAAGCTTTTGAAGAATCCTTTAAGTCATCTACATTCCAAGATACTCTTCTTGCTTCTGCATAATTTTTTGATAAAACAGCATGCTCATAAGCAAGCTCTTCATTATGTGATAAACTACACCACTCTTTGCTTTCAATCAGATCCGGTAACTCTGTAAGAACATCTTCTCGTTTCCTGCGATAATAAACTGGCGCAACCGCCTTTCTAAACTGTGGAGCCGCAGACATAAATGCCATTCCCTGAATCTGCGATGCAATGTGTGGTTGGAGGATACGTATTAGAGAAATCATTTCTTCAACTTTATTTTCCAAAGCTGTACCTGTCATGAATAGCAAACGCTCTGCGTGCATACTGATATTCTTTACATTTATACTTCTTCTTGCTTCTGGATTTTTTATGTAATGAGCTTCATCGACTACCAACATCTTAAATTTAAAATCTTCTGGCGGTTCAAAATACGCTGTAGTTTCATACGTGGTAACCGCAACTCCACCACTCTTGATCCAAGATTGGAGCGCTGCTTTACGGCCGGTACCATGGATTTTTGTGACACTAAGCAAGCTCATTTTTCTTATTTCACGGCACCAATTTGTAATGACACTGGCCGGGCAAACAACAACGAAGTGCGTTCCTCCCGTATTACGAAGAGACACCATCGTCGCAATAGCTTGAACTGTTTTTCCTAAGCCCATTTCATCGCCAAGAAGGATTCTTTCCTGATGAAGCGCATATTTTACACCCCATTCCTGATAACGTCTCAATTCACACAGGAGTCCATCTGGGAAAAAACACTCCTCTTGGACTTCTCGCGCAAGATCCTCTGGCAATCCGTACATCGAATCATCATTTCCCAATACACCTGGATTGATATCTTCCAGATCATTGAAAAATCGAACAGAATTCGTTGCAAAATCCTGCCAAGCATCGCTATTTAAGCTTCTATCAATTACATCAGCGTTGGAAATTTGAGTTTCCGCTTCACTTCCATAATCGCCATTGATAAGGCCAATTAGACTGTTATATGCTTCCGTAGCCTTTTGCTTTTTCGCTTTGGATGAGAGCAGCCACTTCAGAGTACCCGTTGAAGAATTCAGGTCTTCCACAGCATAATCGATTGTTTGCTTGTTTTTATTAAGCAGCTGTCTGCATTCATCTGCAACTTTTTGGCTTCGACGATATTGTGATAATGCAAGCACAAGTGCTGTTGCCTCTTTAGAACGATTGTCTGTGCTTAACCTAATTTTTACTCCCTGTCTTGCCTTGGAAACAATATCATTTACGATACTTTTAATTGAGTACGCAGCATCTTCACTTATTCCATGAACAGAAGCAATAGAGTATACCGATGCTGTTGATATGTCAGCTATCGTTCTATAGCCATAGTCTCTTAATACTTTTACGCGAATGCCTCTTTTATCTCGATTAATTTCCTCTATCGGAATATCAGCAAGAACTTTCAGTACTTCCTGCGCTACTAACGCATCTGACGTCTCTTTTGCCTTTGTGCGGTATTTCTCCACAGAGGATACAGCATTATTCAGTTTTTCAATTATGTTTTGATGCCGTTCAATTATTCGCTTTGCATCAGTAGCGCTGAATGGTCTTGTCATGACTATACTCCTCTATGATTTTATAAATAGGAATTTAACGCTTCCATACCATTGTAAATTCCTTTTCTCCCGTATTATCATCTACACATTCAGATTGGATACTAAATTTTTCTCGTAGATAAAATTGAATTGCTCGCTCATTTTTTTGATAAACGTTCAATTTTAGAGTGGACTTGATTTTCTTCACCTGATCCAATAATTGTTTTCCGATTCCCTTTGACTGTGCTACAGCTTTTACAAAGATTCCTTCAATATAGTCGTTATTTAATCCAATAAATCCATCTATCTGATTTGCATTGTCAACTTCATGCACATATATTTCTGCAAGTGGCATCATTTCTTTTACCATATCAAAGTTGCTTTTCCAGTAATCTTGAGATATAAAACTATGTGCCTGAATATTCGTACTCAACCATATTTGCATTACTGCGTCTATATCACCATCAACGTATTTCCTAATCATTTCATCGTCTCCGCAAATTCCGAGTTGTTAAACGCTTTCTCTGTCCCAGCTTCTTGCCCTTCGGACAAGAAGCATCCCTCGCTCTAAAGAGCTCGGTCAATTCCGACTCGCCATTTTTTCCTTCACATCTAATCCACTGTCTCAAATCGCGCCATCTACTCCGAGGTTACAACCTGACACACATTTTGCAGCAGATATGTTTCCATATAAGAAAACCGAGCTTTTTCAGAAGTCTGGCTTCAAATCCAAACCTCCGAAAAAGCCCGGAAATACGCCGCTTTCTGGCACTTGATTTTATTTCCTTGACATCAAGACTACCGTCTCCACGTGGCACGTTCTTGGGAACAGGTCCACGGCCTGTGCTTTCTGCACCTGATAGCCCAGTTCTCCCAGCCGTTTCACGTCCCGGGCCAGGGTGGCGGGGTCGCAGGAGACGTAGACGATGCGCTCCGGGGCCATGGAGGCCAAGATAGCGGGAACCTCCGGTCCCAAGCCCTTTCTGGGCGGGTCCACGCAGATGACCCGGGGGCGGACTCCTTCATTGGCCAGCTTTTGGGCCACCGCCCCGGCATCGCCGCAGAAAAACTCTGCATTCTGGATATCCGCCCGGGCGGCATTCTGTTTGGCATCCTCAATGGCCTGGGGCACCACCTCCGCCCCGATGACCTGCCCCGCCTGCCGGGCCAGGGCCAGGGAGATGGTCCCGATGCCGCAGTACAGGTCCAGCACCGTCTCGTCCCCGTGCAGCCCGGCAAAGTCCAGGGCCACCTGATAGAGACGCTGGGTCTGGGCCCGGTTGATCTGGAAAAACGACGGCACCGACAGCCGGAAGGTCAGGCCGCACAGCTCCTCCTCCAGATAGTCCCGGCCCCACAGGGTGCGGTATTCCTCTCCCAGGATCACGTTGGTATCCCGGGTGTTGAAATTCAGCACCACCCCTACAAGGCCCGGGCACACCCGGCGCAGAGCATCCACAAGCTCCTGTTGGAAGGGCAGGCCGGTCCCGTTGACCACCAGGCAGCACAGAGCCTGGTCACGGCTGTTGGTGCGCACATACAGGTGCCGGATCAGTCCGGTTCCGTCCTCCTCCCCATAGGCGGGGACCTGATATCGCTCCATCCATTCTTTCACGGCCCCCCGCAGGGCGGTGACGGTCAGGGGCTGGAGCAGGCAGTCCGGCGCATCCAGCACGTCGTGGCTGCGGGGGCGGTAATAGCCGATGGCCAGCCCCCGCTTCTCCTGGGCCACAGGGAACTGCACCTTATTCCGATAGCGCTCCGGCTCCTCCGCCCCCAGCACCGGGGGCAGTTCCAGCTTCACGCCGCCCACACGCTCCAGCGCATCGGCCACCCGTCGGCCCTTGGCCTGCAGCTCCTCGGCATAGGTCATGTGCCGGAACTGACAGCCGCCGCACCGGCCCGCCAGGGGACAGTCGGGTTCCAGCCGCTCCGGGGAGCCCTCCAGCAGCTCCACTCCCCGGGCCCAGGCCACGTTCTTCGTCACCTTCTCCAGACGGACGGTCCAGCGCTCCCCCCGGATGGTCCCGGGGACAAAGACCACCCGGCCCTCCAGCCGGGCCACCCCCATGCCCTCGGCGGTGTAGCCGGTGATCTCGGCGGTGTGGACAGCATTTTTCTTCCAGTTCATGCGGTACATCCTCTCTCCCCCGGCACTCCGGGGCCTTGCGTCGCTCTTGTATGCTCTATCATAACACGCCCCGGGGCCGGGGACAAGAGAAAAGCCGACAGCGCAGCAACGCAGTCGGCCTTTCTGGATGCTCTATTAAATAAGGAGAAGATCACTTCTCGATCTTCTGGCCCTTGTTGGCCGCCTTGTGGACGGAGGACAGGACCATACCGGTGAGGGCGAACAGAGCGATGGCGTTGGGCAGGACCATCAGGTTGTTGAACATGTCGGTGAGCTCCCAAACCAGGTCGTTGGACATCACAGTGCCCAGATACAGGAACACCAGAGCGATGACGGCATAACCCTTGGCGGCCTTTTTGCCAAAGAGATAGATGACGTTGATCTTGCCGAACAGATTCCAGCTGAGCACGGTGGAAAAGGCGAAGAAGAACAGGCACACGGCCACAAAGGCAGAGCCCACGCTGTCGCCCAGCACGCTGCCGAAGGCCAGCTGGGCCAGGTTGGTCTTGTTCACGCCCTCGGGGATAACGCCGTCAGCCAGCATACCGCCGTCGGTGTACAGGGTGCAGATGATGACCAGGGCATTCAGGGTCAGGACGATGAAGGTATCGATGAACACGCCCACCATGGCCACCACGCCCTGATCGTGGGGGTCCTTCACATTGGCCTGGGCGTGGGCGTGGGGGGTGGAGCCCATACCGGCCTCGTTGGAGAACAGGCCGCGCTTGGCACCCTGGCTGATGGCGGTCTTGATGGCATAGCCGAAGGAGCCGCCGATGATGGCCTGGGGCTGGAAGGCATACTTGAAGATGAGGGCAAAGGTAGCGGGGACATCCTGGATACGCACCACCAGGATACCCACAGCGCCCACCAGGAAGATGACGGCCATCACGGGCACCACCTTTTCGGTGACAGCGGCCAGACGATTCACGCCGCCCAGGAAGATGAAGCCGCAGAAGATGACCAGCACCACGCCCACAAACTGAGAGGGCACGCCAAAGGCGGTCTGGAAGGCGGAGCCGATGGAGTTGGACTGGACCATGCAGCCCATAAAGCCCAGGGCCAGCGTGATGGCCACGGCGAAGAAGCTGGCCAGGAACTTGCCGAAGCCGCCCTTAAAGGCGGTGGTGATGTAGTACGCGGGGCCGCCGTGGATGGTGCCGTCCTTGTCCACCCGGCGGGTCTTGATGGCCAGGGTGGCCTCAGCATAGATGGTAGCCATGCCGAAGAAGGCGATGACCCACATCCAGAAGATGGCGCCGGGACCACCGGTGAGAATGGCGCCGGAGGCACCCACGATGTTGCCGGTTCCCACCTGGGCGGCGATGGCGGTGGCCAGGGCCTGGAAGGAGGTCATGCCGCTGGACTGCTTGCCGCCGTTGAGAGACAGGTTGCCGAACACCTTGCGCATACCCTCGCCGAAGAAGCGGATCTGCACAAAGCCGGTGCGGACGGTGTACCACAGACCCACGCCGATGAGCAGGAACACCAGGATGTAATTGGACAGATACTCGTTGATCCGGCAGACCACAGGATAGAGTACTGCCTCTACGGAAGCGAACATAGACATTTGCGATCTCTCCTTTTGCGCCCTTGGCGCACACACAGAATTTCTCCCCCTGAAAACAAACATGGACCGGGGAGCCAACGCTCCACAGTCCATAAGAAAAGCACCTGCAACGACTTCCCCGTGTGCGAATAGAATTGCGCACACCGGCCAGCCGGTGGGTTTTCCTCTGTCCTTTTGCCTGAGAGATTAGCGGCGTTCAGCCGCATTGCACCTTCGGCACTCGTATCGTGGGGCGAGCTTCTCCAGAGTCACATCCGTGCACAGTCCTCGTCCCCCATCCGGGACACCTGAGAGTGTTACTCCTTCGGCAAGCGGACCCCCGCTGTTTTCCTGCACACTTCGTCTGTCTGATTCAGTTGTGACTGTAACAATAGCACAACCGGGGCCGTTTGTCAACCCACGAAAAACATTTATGCGTCTCTGACGGATTTCTTCCGGTTTCGGTTCTGGATTCTGTTGGAAAGTTTACAATTTGGTCTTTCTTCCACCGGAGAATTGTGATATACTAAGTCGATATTGTTAAAGTGCGGGATTATGGTCATCCCGCCGCACAAAAACAGAGACAACAAATCACGACCAAGAGGTGTTTTGCGAATATGAGTTTGTTTACCAAGATCTTCGGCACGGCCTCTCAGCGGGAGCTGAAGTCCATCTATCCCATTGCGGACAAGGTGGATGCCCTGGAGGAGGAGTATAAGGCCCTGACCGATGCCCAGCTTCAGGCCAAGACCCCCGAGTTCAAGGCCCGTCTGGCCAACGGCGAGACCCTGGACGACATCCTGCCCGAGGCCTTTGCCGCCTGCCGCGAGGCCGCGTGGCGTGTGCTGGGCCTGCGCCCCTATCGGGTGCAGGTGGTGGGCGGCATCGTGCTGCACCAGGGCCGCATCGCCGAGATGCGCACCGGCGAGGGCAAGACCCTGGTGGCCACCCTGCCCGCCTATCTGAACGCCCTGGCCGGAAAGGGTGTCCACGTCATCACCGTGAACGACTATCTGGCCAAGCGCGACTCCGAGTGGATGGGCAAGGTCTACCGCTTCATGGGCCTGACCGTGGGCCTGGTGGTCCACGGGGTCATGGGCCCGGAAAAGAAGGCCGCCTATGATGCCGACATCACCTATGGCACCAACAACGAGTTCGGCTTTGACTATCTGCGGGACAACATGGCCATCTACTCCCAGGAGTTGGTCCAGCGGGGCCACTCCTTCGCCATCGTGGACGAGGTGGACTCCATCCTCATCGACGAGGCCCGCACCCCCCTGATCATCTCCGGTCAGGGCGAGGAGTCCACCCAGCTGTACACCATTGTGGACCAGTTCGTCTCCCGCCTGAAGTGCAAGCGTATCGCCAAGGTGGACGAGAAGGAGGAGGAGGACGTCGACATCGACGCCGACTATGTGGTGGACGAAAAGGCCCGCACCGCCACCCTCACCGCCCCCGGCATCCAAAAGGCGGAGGCGTTCTTCCACCTGGAGAATCTGGCCGACCCGGAGAACACCACCCTGTCCCACCACATCAACCAGGCCATCAAGGCCCGGGGCGTGATGAAGCGGGACATCGACTATGTGGTCAAGGACGGCGAGGTCATCATCGTGGACGAGTTCACCGGCCGTCTGATGTTCGGCCGCCGGTATAACGAGGGCCTGCACCAGGCCATCGAGGCCAAGGAGGGCGTTCAGGTGGCCAACGAGTCCAAGACCCTGGCCACCATCACCTTCCAGAACTATTTCCGCCTGTATGACAAGCTGTCCGGTATGACGGGTACCGCCATGACCGAGCAGGAGGAATTCGGCACCATCTACGAGCTGGACATCGTAGAGATCCCCACCAACAAGCCCATCGCCCGTATCGACCATCCCGACGTGGTGTATAAGAACACCGCCGGAAAGCTCCGGGCCATCCTCAACCAGATCGAGGAGTGCCACAAGAAGGGCCAGCCCGTGCTGGTGGGCACCGTGTCCATTGAGAAGTCCGAGGAGCTGTCTGACCTGCTGCGCCGCCGGGGCATCCCCCACAACGTGCTCAACGCCAAGAACCACGAGAAGGAAGCCGAGATCGTGGCCCAGGCCGGCAAGTTCGGGGCCGTCACCGTGGCCACCAATATGGCCGGCCGCGGCACCGACATCATGCTGGGCGGCAACGCCGAGTATCTGGCCAAGTCCGACCTGAGACGGGCCGGCCTGTCCGATGCCCTCATCGCCGAGGCCACCGGCTTTGCCGAGACCGACGACGAGGACATCCTCAACGCCCGGAAGATGTTCACCCAGGCCGAGGCCAAGTATAAGGAGTCCATCAAGGCCGAGGCCGCCAAGGCCCGTGAGGTGGGCGGTCTGTTCATCCTGGGCACCGAGCGCCATGAGTCCCGGCGCATCGACAACCAGCTGCGCGGCCGTGCAGGCCGTCAGGGCGACCCCGGCGAGACCCGTTTCTTCCTGTCCCTGGAGGACGACATCATGCGCCTGTTCGGCTCTGAGCGGGTAATGGGTATGATGGAGAAGCTGGGCGTGGACGAGGACACCCCCATCGATGCCAAGATCCTGTCCGGTGCCATTGAGAACGCCCAGAAGAGCGTGGAGTCCCGGAACTTCCAGACCCGGAAAAACGTGCTGCAGTATGACGACGTGATGAACACCCAGCGCGAGGTCATCTATAAGCAGCGCCGCCAGGTGCTGGACGGCGAGGACCTGCAGGCCTCCATCCAGACCATGCTCCACTCCATGGTGGAAAACGCCATCCACGGCCACATGGGCGAGCAGAAGCACATGGATGCCGAGGCCTTCCGAGAGGCCGTGGCCCCCTTCCGTACCATGTTCCTCAAGCCCGGCGAGCTGGAGCTCACCGACGAGGAGCTGCAGCAGTACGATGCCGAGGGTCTGGTAGACCTGGTCAGCGGCAAGGCCCACGAGGTCTATGCCCAGAAGGAGCAGGAGATCGGCGCGCCCCTCATGCGGGAACTGGAGCGGGTGCTCATGCTCCGGGTGGTGGATGAATACTGGATGGACCAGATCGATGCCATGAACGAGCTGAAGCAGGGCATCGGCCTGCGGGCTTACGCCCAGACCGACCCCGTAGTCGCCTATAAGAAGGAGGGCTACGAGATGTTCGAGAACATGGTGGCCGCCATTCAGGAGGAGACTCTGCGCCGCCTGTTCCTGGTCCGTCTGCGCAAGAACGAGGAGGTCAAGCGTGAGCGTGTGGCCAAGGTCACCTCCGAGTCCGGCGGCGGCGAGGATGTCATCCGCAAGGAGCCCGTGAAGCGGGTCATCAAGATCGGCCGCAACGACCCCTGCCCCTGCGGCAGCGGTCTGAAGTGGAAAAAGTGTACCTGCGCCCAGTATCACCCCCAGGGCACCCAGGAATAAAACGTAACACTTAAACTGAAAGGAAAGCTGCGGAGAACGCCGGTTCGGCAAGTTCTCCGCAGCTTTTTTATGCTTTTCTGTCTTTATGCTTTCATCTCCACGCAGGGTATCTCATATCGCTCCGCCATCTGGTACAGCTCCGTCATAAAACCGTCCCTCCCGCGTCTGAGCCGGGCCAAGTTCAGCTTATACACCCTGCCCTGGGTGTACAGCCGCAGGGTCTTCCAGACCCTGACCTGCCCCTTGACCGGGACCACCTCCACCCGCTCTATCTCCCGCCAATAAACCTCCCGCTTTTTTCTCAGGGGATACCGGAGGACCAGTTTCTCCTGGGAGTAGCGAATGCTGGTGGCGGCGCAGATGAACAGCCCTATGATGCTCACCAAGCCGCACACCGGGGCAAACCAGACGGCAAACCACTGGGAGGGCTCCCGCTCCAGCAGCATTTCGATCAACTTTTTGCCCCCCAACTGGGCCAGCATAGCCAGATAGACCGCCAGGATCAAAATACCCATGCCAGCCAGCAGGAAATACTCCCCGCCATAGCCCAGGGCGTGTGTCTCGGGTCTCTCCTGGGTCTGCTCCCAGTAGTAGTCCGCCACGGCCCCGGGGCACGCCTTTTTCAGCACCAGGAAGAAGACGTCATAGTTCAGCATCCCCACGTCCACCGACAGGATTTTTGTCCCGTCGAAGAGATACAGGTGGAGTATTCGGTCAAAGCTGCCGGATATTCTCCGAATGTCGCTCCAGCGATAGACCTGAGTCTTTCGGAAGGCCCGGTGTATCTGAAGCTCCTCCCCGTTAAAATAAACGCACTCCCGGGCCATCATGTTGCCCCCCAGGGTGGTGACCACCATGGTCAGGATGGCCTCTGCGATACACAGGGCCCACATGGGCCGCGCCTTCTCCGGCGCTCCGTCCAGGATATACAGGACGCTGAAAAAGGCGACCACCGCCGCCACCACGACCCCCAGGGCATAGAGCACATAGCGCTTCCCCGGCGGCTGGCACAGGATGCCCATCCCCTCCGGTATTTTTGCCACCTGCCGCCGTCCGCCGCCAGTAATTAGTGAGATGACCCACGCCACCACGGCCAGGGCCAGCGTAAATAACAGTCTGCTCATCCTTCGCCCCCGTTGTCTGAAAATCTTGTCGTATTGGTACTATCCTACCACACTCCCCCGCCGGTGACAAGGATTCTGGTCAGGGCGGTTTTCTTTTCCGGTATCTACCCAAATTCATCCTGCTATGTTACAATACAGGAAATGATGACCCAACAAAAGTTGTAACTTCTCAGAAAATGGAGGGCACTGTTATGGCCAAGCGGAAGGGCGACCTGAATACCGTCTATATCTCGGAGCGGCTGCAGGAGTGCCTGCGGCCCATCGCCCACTGTGCTCTGACCACGGTGGTGGCCCCCATGGGCTATGGCAAGACCACGGCGGTAAACTGGTACCTCTCTCAGCGCGCCCAGGAGGGGCCGGTCCATATCGTCCGGGTCAGCGTCTACTCCGACAACCTGGCCATCTTCTGGAAAAGCGTGCAGGATGCCTTTGTCCACGCCGGACTGGATTTTTTGGCCGACTGCCCCTGTCCCACCGACGATGCCGGGGCCAGCCTGCTCTCTGACGACCTGTGCCGGGCCTTTGCCGGGGAGACACCCTGGTATATCTTCATCGACGACTTCCATCTGCTCACCGATGGCCGGGCCGCTGCCTTTCTGTGTACCCTGGCCAACCGGCTGCCCCAGTCTGTCCACCTTATCGTGGCCAGCCGGGACCGCTTTCTCCCCCCGGAGGAGACCGTCCGCCTGGGGCGGCGGCTGTGTCTTATCGGCACGGACCAGCTGCGGCTGAATCACACGGAACTGGCCGTCTATGCCCACCGGTGCGGGACCCAGCTCTCTGAAAGGCAGATCGAGACCCTGCTCTATTCCAGCGAGGGTTGGTTTTCCGCCATCTATCTGAATCTGCGCACCCTGGCCGAGCGGGGTGCCCTGCCCGACAGCCGCTCAGACATCTATACCATGTTCTCCGCCGCCCTGATCGACCCCCTGCCTCCCCGCCAGCGGGAATTTCTGGCGGTGATGGGTCTGGCCGACGAGTTCACTGTGGACATGGCCCGGGAGATCACCGGATATGATGACGCGGAGGACATTCTGGCCGCCCTCACCGGACAGAACGCCTTTGTCACCCGCCTGCCCGACGGCTGCGCCTATCGCTTCCACCACATGATGAAGGAGTGCGCCCAGCGGGCCTTTCTTACCCTGCCCCAGGGGCGGCAGCAGGACTATCACCGCCGCTACGGCAGGTGGTATGAGGCCCGGCGGCAATATCTCCATGCCATGTCCGCCTATCACCGGGGCGGGGACGACCACGCCCTGCTGCGGGTGATTCGGTTGGACGCAGGTATCCTGCTCGCCTCCTTAAAGCCGGAGACTGTGCTGGACTTTCTGGACAACTGTCCGGCGGAAACGCTGAAGGCCCACCCCCTGGCCCTGCTGGTACTCATGCGCAGCATGTTCAACTGGCGGCGCATCCCCAAAATGCTGGAGCTGAAAGAGCTGCTGTTGTCTGCCATCAGCGAAGCCCCGGACATGGACCGGTCAGAGCGGGGAAACCTGCTGGGGGAGTGCGACCTTATCATGAGCTTTTTGATGTACAACGACATCAGCGCCATGAGCCGCCTGCACCGCAGCGCCAGCACCCAGATGTCCCGCCCTGCCATCAGCATCCAGAACAGCGGCGGCTGGACCTTTGGTTCCCCCTCGGTGCTGATGATGTTCCACCGCCAGAACGGAGCCCTGGACCGGGAGCTGGCCGAGATGGACGAATGTATGCCCCACTACTATAAGATCACCCAGGGCCACGGCCAGGGGGCGGAGACCATCATGGCCGGGGAGGCCGCCCTGATGCAGGGCCGCTTTTCCGATGCCCACATCCATTTAGAACGGGCCTATGCCCAGATCGAAGGCAACGGCCAGGAGAACATGGCCCTGTGCGCCGACTTTTTGGCCCTGCGCCTGTCCCTGTGCGCCGACACCCCCCTGCGGTACACCCCGGAGCAGCGCCGCGCCGCCCTGCTGGGCCAGCACAATGCCTCCTGGGTGAACATCTTCACCGCCGCCTGCTCCTATTACTATGCGCTCTTAGAGGACACGGACCGGATACCGGAGCTCTTCGCCGGGCACCGGCTGTCCTCGGTGAACTTTCTGGCCCCGGGGCGGCCCATGATGGACCTCATGGAAAACCAGGTCTATCTGGCCCAGGGGGCCTGGGCCAAGGTCATCGGGCGCGCCCCCGGCCTGCTGGCGGCCTGCGGCGGGCTGCACTATGCTCTGGTGGCCCTCCATATCAATTTGCAGACGGCGGCAGCCTATGCCATGCTGGGCAAGGAGCGGGATGCCCTGGCTCTGCTGCACACCGCCCTGGCCGAGGCCCAGCCAGACGGGCTGATCCTGCCCTTTGTGGAAAACCTCCGCTATCTGAAAGACCTGCTGTCCCTGTGCCCCGTCTCCCCGCTCACGGAACAGATCGCCGATGCAGGCTCCCGTTGGCTGGTCCGGTGCTGCCGCCTGACGGAGCGGGATGCCTGCCCCGCCGCCTTCGCCTCCCTCACCCAGCGGGAGCAGGAGGTGGCCGCCCTGGCCGTCCAGCGCCTGAGCAACCGGGAGATCGCCCAGCAGCTGTTCCTGTCCGAAGGCAGCGTGAAGCAGTATATCAATCAGATCTACTCCAAGCTGCACATCGAAGGGGATGCCCGCACCAAGCGGGCACAGCTCATCCAGCTGGCAAATTCCTAACCATTGGTTAATACCCTAAAATCAGCATCCACCGTACAATAAAGCTGTACGGTGGATGTTTTATTTTTCGGGAAAGGAGGAGGGCGCTTGTACCGGAAGTATATCTCGTCAGTCGCGCCCCTGGCCGACTATATCCTTCAGGTGGACTTTGTCTCCGGCAGCCGTCTGCTGCTGGACATGAAGCCCTATCGGGACAAATTCCGCTTTCAGTCCATCTTTCAGCCCCAGGTGTGGAACAGCGCCGTGACCAACGGCATCTTTGTCCGCTTCGGCGGCGTGGAGCTCAGCCACGACGAAATTTTAGCCATGGCAGAGCGGGAGCACTGACACAATGCAAGGAGGAATACACATGAAACGACTCAGCCGATCCCTGGCGGCGGCCCTGATGCTCGCCCTGCTGGCCGGATGCGGCCAGGCCCAGCCCGGCACAGACGTGAACGGCAGCAGTTCGTCTGTCGGTCAGCCCAACCAGTCTGTGTCCGACAGCAGCGACGGCAGCACAGGCGGTCAGACCGTCCCCGCGCTCATGGGCGGTGCCCTGCCCTTTACGGGGATGGAATCCGTTACCGCGGAGAACTATCCCGACGGCACCTACTTCTATCAGGATGTGACCCAGGACGGGCAGACGGATGTCTTCAACGTCTGCCAACCCAACCGCATCATCGACGGGGTGGATGAGGACGACTATCTCTGTGCCGCCGCCCGGGCCCTGGACCCGGAATCGTCCACCGCCTATCAGTTTGGTGATGTGGTGCAGGACCCGGACGATTCCCAGGCCCTCTCCTACCCCGTGTACCGCATCACCTTCACCACCGGAGCGAATGAGGACCAGCGGGACTGGACCGTGTTTGCCCTGAACACCGACAGCCACACCTACTTCTATGCTTTCCGCGCCACGCCCCAGGCTGCGGAGGACCTGTCTGATCTCTATGCCGACATATTTTCCCAGCTTACGCTTGCCGACCCCGCCCAATCAGGCAACAACGCCATCAGGAGGAATCAAACATGAAAAAACAGAACTATCTTGCCCCCGCTCTGGGCCTGGCCCTGGCTCTGACCCTGCTGTGCTCCGGCTGCGGCAGCAGCGACACCACAGACGGAAGCCCGGACCTCACGCCCCCGGACTCCATGTCCATGGTCAAGGACTATGACATCCAGACGGATGCCGACGCCTTTGTGGGCACCTGGCTCCCCGAGGGGGACAGCGCCTATGCCTATCTGGAGATCACCTCCGGCGACGGCGAATATCTGTGGGGCCTGTACAGCCAGGAGGACCTGGCGGCCAGCGGCTATCTCCAGTATGAGGCGGACTATGACTGCATCTATGCCCACAACGACCACGACGGCGTGGGCCACCCCATCACCCTGAACGACGACGGCAGCCTGACCCTGGCCACCTTCGGCACCTTTGTCCCCGGCCAGATCGACTTTGGAGACGACAGCGGCGACGGCAGCTGGATCTACATCAGCGGCACTGACCCCACAGACGGCGACACCAGCACCAACTACGACACGAATGAGAGCGGCTGGTCCGCCGCCGAGGCCGACCCCACCGCCTTCGCCGGCATCTGGTACCGCAACGGCGATTTAGACGCGGACAGCTTTATCGTCATCGACTCCGACGGCAGCTGGCACCTCTACCAGCGGGCCCCCGGAGCGGAGAATGCCGAGATGGACTACGGCTCCATCATCCCCTCCGACACCGAGCCCTACACCTATTACGCCGTCTCCGACCCCTACGGCCTGTCTTATCGCATATTCGACTATGACACCGACGAGATCACCTGGGGCGAGGACAACGAGTACTACGACCGCCTGGAGTGACCGTTTTTCAGAAAGGAGCAGTGACATGAACATCCGCAGTAAATCCCTCGCCCTGATCCTGTGCGCGGGAACGGTCCTCTCCCTGGCCGCCTGCGGCGGGGATGGGGACGTGGCCGGGGACGACTGGCGCACCACCGGCCTTGTGGCGGCCAGCGGCACCATCACCCACGACGGACAGAGCGTGGACGTGGTGGTCACGGTGGACGAGGAGAGCGCCGCTTTCTATTGGGACCGGCCGGAGCAGCTGCTGTATGACAGCGTGAAATTTCCCATGACCGTGCCCAACGCCCGGGACAACTTTGACAGTATCTCCTTCGACGATCTCAACGGCGACGGGGAGACCGACGTGACCGTGGACTTCTCCACCGCCGACGGGGGGGAGACCCATCTGGTCTGGCTGTGGGAGCCTGAGACGCGCTATGTGTTCCAGCCTGACCAGTCCTATGACACCATTGGCGGGGACGAGGACCCGGTGGCCGCCTATGTGGGCCTGTGGGAATATCAGGACGAAAACCTGTGGCTGCGCATCCACGAGGATGCCTCCTGGGAGTTTGTCAACTCGGCGGACGAGGTGCTCTATGACGGCGTGGTCCTGGCTGACAGCTCCGGGGTGGAGCTCCACTTCGACGGCAACGGGGATACCCTGCGCCTGGACGCTTCCCCCGACGGGACCCTGCTGGACAACGTGAACGGCGGGGTGCTGGTCCCCACGGATACCATCCAGTCCTCCGTCCCCTTCTTTGAACAGAAGGGGCTGGAGCTCACCGCCCAGACCGACGGCGGCAGCTATCTGCTGAAAAACGGCCTGGCCTGCTACACCGCCGGCGGGAATGACTACACCCTGCGGGACTGCTATTGGTCGGTGGACATCATCCGGGACCAAACCAGCGGCGGCCAGCGGCAGCTGGAATTCAACGCCGTCTGCTATCTGCCCGACCTGCCCATCTTCAACAGCACCTTTGCCACCACCGTGACCAGCGGCCTGTACGACTATAACACCGGCACCTGGCTCACCGACACCGCCTCCTACACCCCCACCGCCTCCGGCGGCGCGCCGGACACCCAGACCATCCAGTGGCGGGGCAGCAGCTATGACATCGAATTTCGCACCACGGTGAATTGGTCGGGTACCACCGGGGATGTCTACGACGTGATGACCAAGACCTATGTGGTCACCATGCCGGAGGACTATCACGGTCTGGTCCTGGCGGTGGAGGCCCAGCCTGGTACCTATGCCGAACTGAGCAAGCGGGAAAATCTGGACAGCATCTGCCCCGGGGGCAACATCATGGACATGCCCACCATCGACCCCTACACCAGTCTGTATTTTGACTTAGGGTAAGCCGAAAGGAGGCCAACGAGATGAAACGCACTAAACGGTTCCCCCTGCTGGGGCTGTCCGCTTTGCTTCTGGGCCTGACCGCCTGCGGCGGCGAGACAGAGCCAGCTCCTCCCCCGTCCATGACGGCGGAGGAGCTGGCCGGAGTGTGGACCGACGGGCTGCAGAACTTCCTCCTGCTGGACCCGGACAACAGCCGCTATCTCTACCTCACCTACTATGGCCGCCTGGGCTCCGGGGACATGGATTTAGAGGACCGGCCCATGCTGTCCTATGACAACTTTCTCTATGACTTTCTGCCCCAGGGGGAGGGCTTCGTCCTGGACCAGAACGGCTCCTCTGACCGGGAGAATATAGACGGCATGGTCTTCACCCGCTTTGACCAGGAGGAGACCATGTGGGACCAGCTCCTCCAGGCCGACGAGGGACAGCTTGCCGCCCTGGACGGCGTGTGGCAGGACCCCCTGGACGAGCTGCTGGTCATCGACACGGACCGGATGGAGTACATGGCCTACAGCAGCCAGTCCAGGGGCGTGGCCAGCGGCACCCTGGCCGATGCCCACGATGGACGGGGGCCCTATCTGTTCCTCAACGGCAGGGCATACCCCAAGTTCAGCCTGGGGAACGACATTCTGATGCTCTATTTCTCTCCCAGCGAGACCCAGGAGCCGGACGGCACCTTCTCCGGTGTCTTTTATCAGCAGGGCACGGCCCAGGAGATCGCCCTGTACCACCTGGATCAGGCCAAGTTCACCTATTTCGAGGGGCGCCTGGTCTATTTCGACGGGCTGAGAATGTTCTATATGCCCGAAAACTATTCCGTCGGTGAGGACGGCCTGGCCTACGACCAGGACGGGAATCTCTTCGCCGCGGGCTTTGACTTTACGCCCCTGGACCCCGCCGAACTCTGGGGCCCGGACTGGGCGGACAACTGGGGGTAATACCATGAACGAAAAATTAAGTGAGGAGCTCCTCTCCCAAAAGCTGATGAAGCTCCAGCGGAACAGCCGCCGGGGCCTGCTCCTATTCCTGCTGGGTTTTATCGGGGTGGTCTGCACGCTGATCGGCTGGCTCTTCGGCCAGGGGGAGGGGAACAAACTGCCCATACTCCTCTTCACTGCGGTCCTGCTGGCGGGCATCGCCACCACCCTGCTCTGCGACAAAAAGCGCAATGCCCTCATCCAGTCCCAGCTTGGGGATGAGCTCCGTGCCATCACGGAGGGGGCCTTCGGCCCCGACTCCCCCCGCTCGGGCCTGACGTTAGACGAGAGTCTGCTCCGCCAGGTGTGGCCCCAGGGGCAAAACTGGGAGCGCTGCAGGCTGGAGCAGACCCACACCGGGCACTGGCAGAACGTGCGCTTTTCGGCGGCCAACGGGACCCTGGAGCACGTGTACCAGGTCGAGCGGGACCAGGTCCACTCCGACGAGACGGAGGAGGTCTTCTCCGGCCTGTGTCTCACCCTCCAGATAGAAAACGCCCCGGCGGCCCTCTCCCAGGCCACGGAGGAGGCTCTCACCCGGGCCGCCGGGACCCCGCCCGAGGTGGTCCATCTGGAGCCAGGGCGGCTCTTCCTGGCCATCCACACCCCGGTGCGCTTTGCCCAAGTGCCATTTGATGCCGACCCCAGTGACATCGACAACCTGCGCCGGGGCTTTCAGCGCTCGTTGGAATATGTCCAGGGCATCCTGAACGTGCTGCTGCAGGACCGGGACCTGTTCCCCGCCGGGAAAGGTGGAACATCATGACCCTGGGTGCGGCGGCGGGGCTGCTCCTGCTCTTTGCCGCCGGGGCCCCCCTCTCCCAGAAGCTGCTCCGGGGCCGGCCCCGTCTGCGCCGGTTCTGCACACTTCTCTGTGTCCTGGCCGCTCTGGCCTGTGGGGTCTATCTGGGGGCGGGACTGCTCCTGCTCTCCGCCATTCAAAGTCAGTCCCCTGCCCCATAAGAACTAAAAAACTGCCGCGCTTCCGTTTGGTCGGAAGTGCGGCAGTTTTTATGGTTGATTGCAGCAGGAACGTCAGGCATCAGGCCTGGGGCTGGTCGCTCTCAGTGGGCTTCTCCAGCTCCATAGCGCCGACCTCAAAGAACAGATCGTCGTCCTTGTCAGCGCCGTCAGCATCCTCCTGGGTAGGCTCTGCCAGGGGTTCGGCCACCACAGAAGGGGAGGTGACGTTCATCCCGGGCAGGTTGCCCTCGTCGTCGATGGGGTCGTCCTTGCGGTACTGAGCCAGGCCGGAACCGGCGGGGATCAGCTTACCGATGATGACGTTCTCCTTCAGGCCCAGCAGGTGGTCCACCTTGCCCTTGATGGCGGCCTCGGTGAGGACCTTGGTGGTCTCCTGGAAGGAGGCGGCGGACAGGAAGGACTCGGTGGCCAGAGAGGCCTTGGTGATACCCATGAGCAGGCGGGTACAGGTGGGCAGACGCAGCTCCTCGCCCATCTCGTTCTTCTCCCCGGCGGCGATGCGGGCCTTCACGGCCTCTTCGGCATCCCGGAACTCGGTGATCTCGATGGTGGAGCCGGACAGCAGATCGGAATCGCCGGCCTCCTCCACGCGCACCTTTCGCATCATCTGGCGGACAATGACCTCAATGTGCTTGTCGTTGGTGTCAACGCCCTGCTGACGGTACACCTTCTGCACCTCGCGGATCAGATAGTTGTGGCAGTCAGACAGGCCGCGGATACGCAGCACCTCGTGGGGGGACAGAGCGCCCTCGGTGAGCTCCAGGCCCTTGGGCACCGTGTCGCCGTCTTTCACCTTGATGCCGGCGGAGTAAGGCAGGGCGTAGGTCACCACCTCGCCGTCGTCGGCGGTGATGGTCAGGTTGCACATGACGTTGCGCTTGGTCTCCTCGATGGAAACCTTGCCGCTGATCTCGGCCAGCTGGGCCATCTTCTTGGGCTTGCGGGCCTCGAACAGCTCCTCCACTCGGGGCAGACCCTGGGTGATATCGCCGCCGGCCACGCCGCCGGTGTGGAAGGTACGCATGGTCAGCTGGGTACCGGGCTCGCCGATGGACTGGGCGGCGATGATACCGACAGCCTCGCCCGCGCCAACGGGCTCGCCGATGGCCAGGTTGATGCCATAGCACTTAGAGCACACGCCGCTTCTGGAGCGGCAGGTCAGCACGGAGCGGATCTTCACAGAGTGGATGCCGTGGGCCTCCAGCTTCTCGGCATCGTCCTTGCGCATCATGGTATCCCGGGTGATGAGCACCTCGCCGGTGGCGGGGTCCACAATGTCCACAGAGGGATACCGGCCATGGATACGCTCGGCAAAGGTCTCGATGACCTGGCCATACTCCTCGATCTCGGCCACGTCGATGCCGTCGGTGGTACCGCAGTCCTCCTCCCGGATGATGACCTCCTGGGACACGTCCACCAGACGGCGGGTCAGGTAACCGGAGTCGGCGGTACGCAGGGCGGTATCGGCCATGCCCTTACGGGCACCTCTGGAGGAGATGAAGTACTCCAGTACGGACAGACCCTCACGGAAGTTGGCCTTGATGGGGATCTCGATGGTACGTCCGGCAGTATCGGCCATCAGGCCGCGCATACCGGCCAGCTGACGGATCTGGGCCATAGAACCACGGGCGCCGGAATCGGCCATCATAAAGATGGGGTTATAGCGGTCCATGTTCTCCTGCAGGGCCACGGTGACATCGGCGGTGGTCTTCTCCCAGGCAGCCACGGACAGGCGATAGCGTTCCTCGTTGGTGATCAGACCACGGCGATACTGGCGGTCGATCTTGATGATCTCCTTCTCCGTCTCGGCGATCAGCTCATACTTCTTGGCGGGTACGGTCATATCCGCAATGGCAACGGTCAGAGAGCCCACGGTGGAGTAGTGATAGCCCAGGTCCTTGATGGCATCCAGCATACCGGCGGACTTGGTGAAGCCGTGCTTGTTGATACACTTGTCGATGATCTTGCCCAGCTGTTTCTTGCCCACCACGAAGTTGATCTCCGGGTCGAACATGTGCTCGGGATCGGTGCGGTCCACAAAGCCCAGGTCCTGGGGAATGGCCTCGTTATAGATCAGGCGGCCCACGGTGGTCTCCACCAGCTTGTGGCGCATCTCACCGTCGATCTCCTTATAGATGCGGACCTTGATGGGGGAGTGCAGGGTGACCACGCCGGCATCGTAGGCCAGCATGGCCTCGTTCTTGTCGGCGAAGATATGGCCGGTGCCCTCCTCATCCCGGGTGAAGGTGAGGTAATAGGCACCCAGGATCATATCCTGAGAGGGGATGGTAACAGGGCCGCCGTCCTGGGGGCGCAGCAGGTTGTTGGCCGAGAGCATCAGCACCCGGGCCTCGGTCTGGGCCTCGGCGGACAGGGGGACGTGAACGGCCATCTGGTCGCCGTCGAAGTCGGCGTTAAAGGCGGTACACACCAGGGGGTGCAGCTTGATGGCGCGGCCCTCCACCAGCACAGGCTCGAATGCCTGGATGCCCAGACGGTGCAGCGTAGGCGCACGGTTGAGCATGACGGGGTGCTCCTTGATGACGAACTCCAGAGCGTCCCAAACGGCGCCCTCGCCCTTCTCCACCATCTTCTTGGCGGCCTTGATGTTGTTCGCCAGGCCGTCCTCCACCAGCTTCTTCATGACGAAGGGGCGGAACAGCTCGATGGCCATCTCCTTGGGCAGGCCGCACTGATAGATCTTCAGGCTGGGACCCACCACGATAACGGAACGGCCGGAGTAGTCCACACGCTTGCCCAGCAGGTTCTGACGGAAGCGGCCCTGCTTTCCCTTGAGCATGTCGGACAGGGACTTGAGGGCGCGGTTGTTGGCTCCGGTGACGGCGCGGCCCCGGCGGCCGTTGTCGATCAGGGCATCCACAGCCTCCTGCAGCATGCGCTTCTCGTTGCGGACGATGATGTCAGGGGCGTTGAGCTGGATCAGGCGCTTGAGGCGGTTGTTGCGGTTGATGACCCGGCGATACAGGTCGTTCAGGTCAGAGGAGGCGTACCGGCCGCCGTCCAGGGGGACCATGGGACGGATCTCGGGGGGCAGCACGGGCAGCACGTCGATGATCATCCACTCGGGCTTGTTGTGGGACAGCCGGAAGGCATCCACCACCTCCAGCCGCTTGACGATGCGGGCCTTCTTCTGGCCGGAGGCATCCTTCAGCTCGGCCCGGAGCTGCTGAGACAGCTCCTCCAGGTCGATCTGCTGCAGCAGCTTCTTCACGGCCTCGGCACCCATGCCGGCATCAAAGTCGTCCTCATACTTCTCCCGCATGTCCCGGTATTCCTTCTCAGACAGGATCTGATTTTTGGACAGGGGGGCAAAGCCGGGGTCGATGACGATATAGGCGGCGAAATACAGCACCTTCTCCAGAATGCGGGGGCTGATATCCAGCAGCAGACCCATGCGGGAGGGGATGCCCTTGAAGTACCAGATGTGGGACACGGGGGCGGCCAGCTCGATGTGGCCCATGCGCTCCCGGCGGACCTTGGCCTTGGTGATCTCCACGCCGCAGCGGTCGCAGATCTTGCCCTTGTAGCGGATCTTCTTATACTTGCCGCAGTTACACTCCCAGTCCTTGGTAGGCCCAAAGATCTTCTCGCAGAACAGGCCGTCCCGCTCGGGCTTCAGGGTGCGGTAGTTGATGGTCTCGGGGCGCTTGACCTCGCCAAAGGACCACTCGCGGATCTGCTCGGGGGAGGCGATGCCGATGCGGATGGCGTCAAACTCAGCGTAACTCATTTTTTAATCTCCTCCCGTTTTCAGATATCCTCGTCAGAGCCCAGCCCGTCGTCGGAGCTGTCTCCGCCCTGGAGCTCCAGGGTCAGGTCGTCGTCATCGTTGTCGCCCTTGAAGGTGAAGCCACCGGCGGCGGCAAAGTCAGCGTCGTCCTTCTGATAGGTGAACTCCTCGTCCCGGTCGTAGTAGTCGTCCCGGGTGGGCTTGTAATCGTCCTCGTCGTCGTCCTTCAGTTCGATCTCGTTGCCGTTGGCATCCAGAACGCGCATATCCAGGCACAGGGACTGCAGCTCCTTCATCAAAACCTTGAAGGACTCGGGCACGCCGGGCTTGGGCACGTTCAGGCCCTTGACAATGGCCTCATAGGTCTTCACGCGGCCTGTCACGTCGTCGGACTTGACGGTCAGGATCTCCTGCAGGGTATAGGCGGCGCCATAGGCCTCCAGGGCCCAGACCTCCATCTCGCCGAAGCGCTGACCGCCGAACTGGGCCTTGCCGCCCAGAGGCTGCTGGGTGACCAGGGAGTAGGGGCCGGTGGCGCGGGCGTGGATCTTATCGTCCACCAGGTGGTGCAGCTTCAGGAAGTACACATAGCCCACGGTGACGGGGTTGTCGAACCGGCGGCCGGTGCGGCCGTCATACAGCCAGTTCTTGCCGTCCACCAGGCGCAGGCGGCCCTCGTGCTGCCAGGCGTTGATCTGCTGGGTATCCGCCATCTCCTCCTGGCTCAGGGCCTGCATCCCGTCGCCCTCCTCGTCGGCCAGATACAGCTGCTTGCCGATGAGGGGCTCGTCCCGGCCCACCTGGCGGGCCAGACCTGCCAGCTTCAGGCACTCCTGGATGTCCGCCTCGTTGGCACCGTTGAAGATGGGGGTGGCCACCTTCCAGCCCAGGGTCTTGGCGGCATAGCCCAGGTGGACCTCCAGCACCTGACCGATGTTCATACGGGAAGGCACGCCCAGGGGGTTCAGCACGATGTCCAGGGGGGTGCCGTCGGGCAGGAAGGGCATATCCTCCTGGGGCAGAATGCGGGAGACAACGCCCTTGTTGCCGTGGCGGCCGGCCATCTTGTCGCCCACAGAGATCTTACGCTTCTGGGCGATGTAGACCCGGACCACCTGATTGACACCGGGGCCCAGCTCGTCGCCGTTCTCCCGGGTGAAGATCTTCACGTCCACCACGATGCCGGCCTCGCCGTGGGGCACCTTCAGGGAGGTGTCGCGGACCTCACGGGCCTTCTCACCGAAGATGGCCCGCAGCAGCTTCTCCTCTGCGGTGGCCTCGGCCTCACCCTTGGGGGTGACCTTACCCACCAGATAGTCGCCGGCGTGGATCTCTGCGCCCACGCGGATGATGCCGTGCTC
Source organism: Flintibacter faecis (assembly GCF_014287875.1). Taxonomy (GTDB): domain Bacteria; phylum Bacillota; class Clostridia; order Oscillospirales; family Oscillospiraceae; genus Lawsonibacter; species Lawsonibacter faecis_A. Next base: position 45,973 of record NZ_JACOPN010000001.1, read on the forward strand.
ATCCAGGTCCTTCAGGGCATCCTCGCCCACGTTGGGGATGTCCCGGGTAATGGTCTCGGGGCCCAGCTTGGTGTCACGGGACTCGGTCTCATACTCCTCAATATGGATGGAGGTGAACACGTCGTCCTTCACCATGCGCTCGTTGAGCAGGATGGCGTCCTCGTAGTTATAGCCCTCCCAGGTCATAAAGCCCATGAGGATGTTCCGGCCCAGGGCGATCTCGCCGTGGTCGGTGGAGGGACCGTCGGCCAGCACATCGTGATACTCCACCCGCTGACCGGCCTCCACAATGGGGCGCTGATTGATACAGGTGGTGTGGTTGGAGCGCAGATACTTGGTCAGGCGATACTCCTTGGTCTCGCCGTTGTCATAGGCCACGGTGATATACCGGGCGGACACCTTGGTCACGGTGCCGGGGCCCTCGGCCAGAATGACGATCTCAGAATCGATGCAGTTCTTGTGCTCCTGGCCGGTGGCCACGATGGGGGCCTCGGGCCGCAGCAGAGGCACGGCCTGGCGCTGCATGTTCGCGCCCATCAGGGCACGGTTGGCGTCGTCGTTCTGCAGGAAGGGGATCATGGCGGTAGCCACGGACACCATCATCTTGGGGGACACATCCACATAGTCCACCTGGTGCTTATCCACGGAGATGGTCTCGTTGCGGCGGCGGCAGGTGATACGTTCGTTGACAAAGCAGCCGTTCTCGTCCAGGGGCTCGGTGGCCTGGCCCACGGTGAACTGATCCTCCACGTCGGCGGTCATATACTCGATCTGGTCGGTGACCCGGCCGGTCTCCTTGTCCACCTTGCAGTAGGGGGCCTCAATAAAGCCGAAGCGGTTGATGCGGGCATAGGAGGCCAGATAGGAGATCAGGCCGATGTTGGGACCTTCGGGGGTCTCGATGGGGCACAGACGGCCGTAGTGGCTGTAGTGGATATCACGCACATCGAAGGAGGCGCGGTCACGGGACAGACCGCCGGGGCCCAGGGCGGACAGACGGCGCTTGTGGGTCAGCTCGGCCAGGGGGTTGGTCTGGTCCATGAACTGGGACAGGGGGCTGGAACCGAAGAACTCCTTGATGGCGGCGGTGACGGGCCGGATGTTGATCAGGCTCTGGGGGGTGACCACGTCCAGGTCCTGGGTGGTCATGCGCTCGCGGATGACGCGCTCCATGCGGGAGAAGCCGATGCGGAACTGGTTCTGGATCAGCTCGCCCACGCAGCGCAGACGGCGGTTGCCCAGATGGTCGATGTCGTCGGGGGTGCCCACGTGGTGGGCCAGGCAGTTGAGATAGTTGATGGAGGCCATGATGTCGGGCACGGTGATGTGCTTGGGAATCAGGTCGTCGATGCGGTCCCGGATGGCATCCTTCAGCTCCTCGCCGCTAAACTCGTCCAGCAGCTGGCTGAGCACGGGGAAATAGACCATCTCGTCCACGCCCACCTCGGCGGGGTCAAAGTCCACAAAATTCTCCAGATGGACCATGTTGTTGGAGAAGACCCGGATGGTCTTGCCGTCCATGTCCAGCAGGGCCTCGTTCACACCGCAGTCGTCCAACTGGTGGGCCCGCTCGGTGGTCAGCACCTCGCCGGCCTCAGCAATGATCTCGCCGGTGCGGGGGTCAGCGATGGGCATGGCCAGCTTCTGGCCCCGGATACGGGCCCACAGCCCCATCTTCTTGTTGAACTTATAGCGGCCCACGGCGGACAGGTCATAGCGCCGGGGGTCGAAAAAGGTGGCCTTGAGCAGAGACTCGGCGGAGTCCACTGTGGGGGGCTCGCCGGGACGCAGCTTGCGGTAGATCTCCAGCAGGGCCTCCTCATAGGTCTTGCAGGCATCCTTCTCCAGGGTGGCCACGATGCGCTCGTCCTCGCCGAACATCTCGATGATCTCGGCATCGGTGCGGGGACCCAGGGCACGGATCAGGCAGGTGATGGGCAGCTTGCGGTTTTTGTCGATGCGGACATAGAAGATGTCGCTCAGGTCGGTCTCATACTCCAGCCAGGCGCCGCGATAGGGGATGACAGTGGTGGCATAGGTGTGGTTATCGGCCTTGTCCTTGTTATCGGCATAGTACATACCGGGGGAACGGACGATCTGAGAGACGATGACACGCTCGGCACCGTTGATGACAAAGGTACCGGCCTGGGTCATGATGGGGAAGTCTCCCATGAAGATCTCCTGCTCATTGATCTGGCCGTTCTGCTTGTTGCGCAGCTGCACCTTCACCTTGATGGGGGCGGCATAGGTGCAGTCCCGGGCCTTGCACTCCTCCACGTCGTACTTGGGCTTCTCATCCATGGAGAAATCAATGAAGGACAGCTCCAGATTACCGGCGTAATCGCCGATGGCACCCACATCCTTGAACACGTCCCGCAGGCCGGTGTCCAGGAACCACTGATAAGAGGTCTTCTGCACCTCCAGCAGATTGGGCATCTCCAGGATCTCCTGGTACCGGGCAAAGCTCTTGCGCAGGGTCTTGCCATAGTACACGTCCTTGGCCCGCTGTTCCACCTTCTGGCGAACTTCGTCCATGTTTACCTTGACCATTTCTAAAAATCAACTCGCTTTCTGTTTGATCCACGGTTGGTTCTGTCGGGGTTCTCTCCCGGGTGCAGGGAAAAACGTCCGTGCCGTTTGTGATTTTGCACAATTCCGGTGGGGGATCGCTTTTCCGCACACCCGGCCAAGTGGTTTGTTTCCCTGTGTTTGCTCTTGTCATTTTCCCTCTGCCATGTTAAACTACGTTCACGGTCTAAGAGAGGAAGTTTTGCCCTGTTAGGCCATAAGAGCATTTTATTGTACCATGTCCGCACACGGCTGTCAAGGCCATGTGCTTTATTTTTGCCCATTTTTCCACATTTGTGGAAAACTCCCCGCTCTCCTGCCCTGTTTCGGCGGCGGATGGGGAAATTTTTTTGCCCTGAACACCGGCCCCTGCCCTGCGCAAAAATCAACGGCCCCGGGAATTTTCCTCCCGGAGCCGCTGACAAATTTTCAGGGAATTTTTTATTTTGCCTCAAAGACCGCCTTCATGCCCTTGAAGGTCATATAGCAGTCCAGCTTGCCCACCGTCTCGAAGGGGGCGTGCATGGACAGCACGGGCACGCCGGCGTCCAGGGTGTCGATGTTCCGCTCGGCCATATAGACGGCCACGGTGCCGCCGCCGCCGGCGTCCACCTTGCCCAGCTCGGCCATCTGCCACATCACACCGGCATTGTCCAAGGTGGCCCGGACATAGGCCACCAGCTCGGCGGAGGCATCGCTGGCCCCGGACTTGCCCCGGGCCCCGGTGTATTTGCAAAGGCCCATGCCATAGTTGACCAGGGCGCTGTTGCGCTTCTCATACACCTCGGCAAAGTTGGGGTCATAGGCCGCCGTCACGTCGGCGGACAGGCAGAAGGACTTCTCATAGCAGGCCCGCAGGGGCACGTTCTGTCCGGCGCACAGGTCCTCCATAAAGGTGTCGAAGGCGGCGGACTTCATGCCGGACACGCCCTCGGAGCCGATCTCCTCTTTATCAGCCAGCATACACACGGCGGTGCGTTCCGGGGTGCCCAGCTGGAGCAGGGCGGCCAGGGCGGCATAGGCGCACACCCGGTCATCGTGGCCGTAAGAGCCGATGAGGGAGCGGTCAAAGCCGATGTCCACGGCGGAGAAGGCGGGCACGGCGCACAGCTCGGCGGAGATGAAGTCCTCCTCCACGATGCCATACTTCCGGTTCAGCAGCTCCAGAACGGCGATCTTCACCCGGTCGCTGCCCTCGTCATCGGCCAGGGGGCGGCTGCCCACCAGCAGATTCAGGCTCTCGGCGGGGATGGCCTCCCCCAGGGGCTTGCGGGACTGTTCGGCCCCCAGGTGGGGCAGCAGGTCGTCGATGGTGAACAGGGGGTCCCCCTCCCCGTTTCCGATGGATACCCGGATGGTCTGGCCGCTCTTCAGGGCCACCACGCCGTGGAGCTCCAGGGGAATGGTCACCCACTGATACTTGCGGATGCCGCCGTAGTAGTGGGTCTTGAGGAAGGCCAGCTCGTCGCTCTCATAGAGGGGGTTCTGCTTCAGGTCCAGACGGGGGGAGTCGATGTGGGCCGCACCGATGTTCACGCCCTCGCCAAGGCTCCGGCGGCCGATGACCGCCAGCATGATGGCCTTGCCCCGGTTCACCTGATAGAACTTGTCCCCCGGCTTTACCGCCATGCCCCGGACAAAGGGCTTGAAGCCAGCGGCCTGGGCCATGGATACGGTGCGCTCCACGCACTCCCGCTCCGTCTTGCCGTTGTCCAGAAACTGCTTATAGCCCTCGCAGTAGGCATCCATGGCCTCCAGCTCGCCGGGGGCCAGACGGTCATAGCCGTTCTTCTTCTGATAGGACAGGGCCTTGCGCAGGGCCTCGCCCCGGCTCATCTCCTTGTTCTCGTCCATAATAAAACTCCTCCTTTTCCGGTCTTGTTTTGACTTCGGGCCGTTACCGGCCCTTGTGTTCCTGTAAGATGCGCTCCAGCAGGGTCCGGGCATTTCTTCCGAATTCCTCCGCCGTGGCGCAGTCGTTGACTAAAGTATACCCGCAGGCGGACCGATAAAACTCGTCGCTCTGCTGGGCGGCCACCCGGGCCCTGGCATACTCCTCCGGGATGCCCTCCCGGGCCATGATGCGCGCCACCCGCACCTCTGCCGGGGCGGTGACGGCCAGGGTGGCGTCGCACAGACCGGCCAGGCCGTTTTCCACCAGACGGATGGCGTCGATGGCCGCCGCCGGACGGCCCTCTTGCTCCGCCGCCGCCAGCCGGGCCTTCAGCGCCCGGTCGATATAGGGGGTGACGATGGCGTTTAAGTCGTCCATGGCGGCCCGGTCGTGAAAGACCACCCCGCCCAGCTTCTTCCGGTCAAAGCTGCCGTCCGCCCCGGTGAGAGGGCCGAACCGGCTCTCCAGCGCCCGGCGCAGATCGCCGTCCTCCTCCAAAAGCTGGTGATACACTGCGTCCGCATCCAGCACACAGCCCCCCAGGGCCTCCAGCTGGTTCAGCGCCGTGGTTTTCCCCGCCCCCGTGGGGCCGGTGATGCCGATGACGATCATAGTGAGTCCTCCGCCTTTCTCATACCCGGATGATGTGAAAGCCCGCCGCCTTGTTCAGGCGGTTGGCGATGGCCAGGCCGATGCCGTCGGTGTCGGGGCACTGGGCCCAGATGGCAGTGACGGCGGTGTGGTCAAAGGCCCGCAGGGCATCGAAGATATGCCGGGCCTGCTCCCCCTTGTCCCCGGCTGGGCCCAGGTCCATGACGGGCCGGGTCTGGTGCCCCTTCGTGAACAGGTCCTTGAACTCGTCAAAGCAGATGACCCCGTCCTCCGGGGCGGCGTGAGCGGCGATGTACTCCGCCGCCTTCTTCGGGTCGCCCGCCACCACCGTCACAGGGGCCTTGGGGGCATAGTGGCGGTATTTCATGCCGGGGGCCTTGGGCTGCTCCCCCGCCCCCATCAGCCGGGTGACGGCGGGGTCCACCTCCACCTGGCCCAGGGTGTCCTGCAGCTGCTCCAGCGTCACCCCGCCGGGGCGGAGGAGCCGGGGGGGCGTACAGGTCAGGTCGATGATGGTGGACTCCACCCCCACGGCGCAGGGACCGCCGTCCACAATGGCATCGATCTTCCCGTCCATATCCTCCAGCATATGCTCCGCCGTGGTGGGGCTGGGGCGGCCGGAGGTATTCCCCGAGGGGGCCGCAATGGGCACATCCGCCGCCGCAATGATGGCCCGGCACAGGGGATGGGCCGGGCAGCGCATCCCCACCGTGTCCAGCCCCGCCGTGACCACGTCGGGCACCAGAGACCTGCGGGGCAGGATCATGGTCATGGGGCCGGGCCAGAACCGCTCTGCCAGGGTCCAGGCCGCCGCCGGGATGTCCTGACAGCAGCGCTCCAGCCAGCCCGGCTCCGGGATGTGGAGAATGAGGGGGTTATCCTGGGGGCGGCCCTTGGCCTGGAAAATGTGGGCCACCGCCTCCGGGTCAAACCCGTTGGCCCCCAGACCGTACACCGTCTCCGTGGGGATACCCACCAGGCCGCCTTTTTGAAGGATCTCCGCCGCTCTGGGGACATCCTGCTGCGTTAAAAGCTCTGTTTTCAATGTGAGGACCTCGTTTTCTTATGGAAAGGGCTGCTTTTTTTGCGCATTGCCCGAATCATTGCCCTAAAATGACCCGCTCCAGCTCCTCCGGGGTCTGAACCAGCACGTCCGCCCCCTCGGTCTCCAGCTCCTGGCGGGAGCGGAAGCCCCACAGCACGCCGCAGCCGGTGAGGCCGCCGTTTTTGGCGGTGCGGATGTCCACGTTGCTGTCCCCCACGAACAGGGTGTTCTCCCTGGTGGCGTTCATGCGCTCCATCAGCTTATGCAGCAGGGTGGGGTCGGGCTTGGTGGGCATTCCGGGCAGGGCCCCCTGCACGGTGGGGAACAGACCCGGATAATAGGCATTTACCACCGGTCCCGCCATGGGGTCGGCCTTGTTGGTCAGCACCGCCATATTCACCCCCGCGGCCTTCAGCCGGGCGATGAGGTCCACCATGCCGGGATAGGCGGCGGTCTTGTCCTCCTTATGGGCATCGTACCGGGCGGAGAACTGCTCCAGGGCTTCTTTCAGGGTGGCTTCGTCCCGGTCCCCCTCCGGGGCAAAGCGCTCCACCAGCTTGGGGATACCGTTGCCCACCATGCGCTTATACTCCTCCACGGTGTGCTCCGGCCAGCCCCGCCGGGCGCACACCCAGTTGCCCGCATCGGCCAGGTCGTCGATGGTATTCAGCAAAGTGCCGTCCAGATCAAAGATCACATTCTGATACATGCCGCGCCCTCCGCTTATTCGTAGATGCCGATCTCCATGCCGCCGATCTCGATCTTGGTGGTGGGGGCAAAGGCGGCGCGCTGGAGATACGCCTTCACGGCGATCTGGGCAAACTTGGGGTTCACCTTCTCGTCCTCCAGGTCCAGGTCGATGCGGCCCTGTTCGCCGCCGCACACCCGGCCGCCCTCCTCCAGCACGTCGTTAAGCTCGCCGACGATGTCGGCCAGCTCCTTGTCCTGGGGCAGCTCATGATAGTGAATATAAATCTCCATTGGTTCCAACTCCTATTTGTTTATGATTAGTTTTGCTTTGCGTACTCACTTAGTCCTGTTCTTTCAGCCGCTGCGCCTGGTCGGCGGCGGCCAGGGCATCCATCAGCTCGTTCAGGTCGCCGTTCATGATGCTGTCGATCTTATACAGCGTCAGCCCGATGCGGTGATCCGTCACCCGGCCCTGGGGAAAGTTATAGGTGCGGATGCGCTCGTTGCGCATCCCGGAGCCCACCTGGCTGCGGCGCTGGGCGGTGTACTCCGAGGATATCTTCTCCTGCTGGGCCTCGTACAGGCGGGAGGCCAGGATACGCATGGCCTTGTCCCGGTTCTGGAACTGACTGCGCTCCTGCTGGCACTCCACCACCGTGCCCGTGGGCCGGTGGATCAGCCGCACGGCGGAGGAGGTCTTGTTCACGTGCTGTCCCCCCGCGCCGCTGGAGCGGAACACCTGCATCTCGATATCCGCCATGTCCAGGCGCACGTCCGCCGTCTCCATCTCGGGCAGCACGGCCACGGTGACGGTGGAGGTGTGGACCCGCCCGCCGGACTCGGTCTCGGGCACCCGCTGCACCCGGTGGACGCCGCTTTCATATTTCAGCCGGGAGAAGGCCCCCTCCCCCTCGATGGTAAACGATATCTCTTTCACGCCCCCCAGCTCAGTCTCGCTGACGGAGTCCACCTCCGCCCGCCAGCCCCGGCGCTCGGCGTACATACTGTACATGCGGTAGAGGGAGTGGGCGAACAGGGCCGCCTCCTCGCCCCCTACTCCGGCCCGGATCTCCACGATGACATTTTTGTTGTCGTTGGGGTCCTTGGGCAGCAGCAGGATCTGAATCTCCCGCTCCAGCCGGGGGATGTCTTTCAGGGCCTGGTCATATTCCTCCTGGGCCAGTTCGCGCATCTCCGGGTCGCCCAGCAGCGCATGGGCCTGATCCCGGGCATTCAGCGTCTGCTGATAGGTGCGGAAGGTCTCCACCAGGGGGGCAAGCTCCGCCTGCTCCTTGTTCAGCCGGGCCACCTGTGCCGGGTCGTCATAGGTCTCCGGTGCGGCCAGCCGGGCCTCGATCTGGCTGTATTTCGCCTCGATGGCGATCAATTTGTCCAGCATAGCTGCGCCTCCTTTGGTCGGTATGGGTCGGGCCGATGAGGACATCGGCCCCTACTAAGCCTTCTCCTGGGGGAAGGCTTTCTATCCCTCACCGGTCCGCCACGAACGACTTCACCAGGGCCAGCGGCTCCCGCAGGTACATCTTCAGGCGGGAGGGCAGGTGGCTCTCCGGGGCGGCCAGAGTGGATACCTCTTCAAATCCGCACCGCTGGGCCAGCATTCTGGCCCGGGCGAGGTGAAAGCCGTTGGACACCACCACCACCTGGGTGTGGGCCGGTTCCAGCTTTTCCTCTGAGAGCAGTCTGGCGGCGTTTTTTAAATTCTGGTGGGTGTTGTGGGAGTCCTCGTCCAGCAAGATGTGCCCCTTGTCCACGCCGTGCTCCATGAGATAGCCGGCGATGGCCCGGGCCTCGCTCTCCGGCTCGTCGGCCCCCTGGCCGCCGCAGGCCACCACCGTCATGTCCGGGTGGTCCTGCAGATAGGCCAGAGCCGTGTCCAGCCGGTCCTGCAGCAGGACAGACGGCCCCCAGGGCTTGACCTGACAGCCCAGGACGATCATCACCTGGGGGTCGCCGCTTACCGAAGAGTGGGCCCCGGAGAGCACCACCCCCAGCAGCACGGCAAAGACCATCGCCCCTGCCAAGATCAGGGTCAGCAGGGCGTTCAGCCAACGGGGTCGGCGGCCCTTATAGCTGGCCACCTCGATTTTGGGTCTGCTCATCCCCTCGCCTCCTCCAGCTGGGCGGACAGGTCCTCCCACTTGCCGTAGAGCTTTAAAATTTCTTCTTCCAGGGCTTCTTTTTGCTCATACAAGTCCTGGAGCTTTAAATAGTCGGCGGCGGCGGCCTCCATCTCCTGCGTCAGGTCGAACATCCGCTCCTCCGCCTTGGCCACCGCCCGCTCGGCGGCGGCCACCTCCTTCTCCAGGTTCTTGGTGCCGCCGGGGCGCTTGGGCTTCTCTTTTTTCTCCTTGGGAGCCTGGGCCTGAGTCTGGGCGGCGGTCTGATTTTGGTTCTTCTGCCGCTGGCGCATGGCCAGATACTCCTGATAGGTGCCCTTAAAGTCGGTAATGTGTCCGCCCTCCAGCATCCAGATACGGGTGGCAAAGCGGTCGATGAAATAGCGGTCATGGGAGACGAAGAGCAGGTTGCCCTCATACTCCTCCACTGCCTCCTCGATCCACTCCCGGCTCTGGATGTCCAGGTGGTTCGTCGGCTCGTCCAAGATCAGCAGATTGATCTTCGCATCCATGAGCATACACAGCCGCAGGCGGGACTGCTCCCCGCCGGACAGGGCGGACACGGGCTTGAACACGTCCTCCCCCCTGAACTGAAAGGCGGCCAGGCGGTTCCGGGCGGTCTGGGCCGTGCAGTCCAGGTCATAGATCATGGTGTCCACCAGGCTGCGCTCCGGGTGGTCAAAGTGGATGATCTGGGGCAGATAGCCGATCTTCACCGTGGGGCCCAGGCGCAGCTTGCCCTCGTCGGGGCTCTCCTCCCCCATGAGAATTTTAATAAGGGTGGACTTGCCTGTGCCGTTGTCCCCCAGCAGGGCGATTCGCTCGCCCCCGGCCACCTCCAGATTCACGTCATCAAACAGGGGGCGGCTGCCGAAGGACTTTTTCAGGTGCTTGATGGTCAGCACCTCGTCCCCCCGGAACTCCCGCTCTCCAAAGCGTACCTCCATCTTGCGGGTCTTTTTGGGCCGGTCGGTCACCCGCATGCGCTCGATGCGCTTTTCCATGGACTGGGCCCGTTTGAACGTCTTGTCCATGCCGGAATAGGCCCATGTGCGCAGCTGCTCGGCGGCCTTTTCCAGCTGCTGGATCTTGGCCTGCTCCTTCTCATACTGGCGCTGGCGCTCCTCAAAGCGGCGCTCCTTCTCCACGGCGTAAAAGCTGTAGTTGCCGGAGTAGAACTCCGCCTTGCCCCCCTGGATCTCAATGACCCGGTCCACCACCTTGTCCAGGAAGTAGCGGTCGTGGGACACGGTGAGCACGGTGCCTTTGAACTTCTCCAGATACTCCTCCAGCCACTCGGTGGCCCGCAGGTCCAGATGGTTGGTGGGCTCGTCCAGCAGCAGGATGTCCGTGTCCTCCAGAATCAGGCGGCCCAGGTTCACCCGGGTCTTCTCCCCGCCGGAGAGATTGTCAAAGGGCCGCTGGCGCATCTGGGCGGAGATGGACAGGCCGTTGCACACCTTGTTCTTGTTGGTGTCCATCTCATAGCCGCCCCCGGCCTGGAAGGCGGCGGTGAGCTTGTCATACCGGGCCATGGCGGCCTCGTCCTCCCCCCGGCCCATGGTCTCGGCCAGCTGGGTCATCTCCCGCTCCATGGCGTGGAGGTTGGCAAAGGCGTCATCCAGCACGTCCTCCACCGTGTAGCCTGCGGGATAGACGGGGATCTGGGAGATCAGACCCACCCGCTTGCCCGGGGCGATGACCACCTCTCCCTCGTCATAGTCCATCACGCCGGTGAGAATGCGCAGCAGGGTCGTCTTGCCGCAGCCATTCGGCCCCAGCAATCCGACCCGTTCTCCTGAGTCTACCTGAAAGGTGAGTCCATCTAAAATTTTACTGCCAACCTCGAATTCCTTCACCAGGTTGGTCACGGAAATGTCGATCATAGCGTCCTCGCATCATAACCATTGCAAGGGCCGATGCGGACATCGGCCCTTATACGGCAGTCGTTAATTCTTGGCCGGGATGGTATGCTCCATCAGAAAGGCGGTGAGCTCCTCCAGCTGCATTCCCCGTGAGGCCTTTACCAGGATGGTGCTGTCCGGGCGGACGACCTGCTCCAGCAGGGTCTTGGCCGCCTCCTTATCCGGGCAATGGTGGACCTGGGGCACGCCGGAGTCCCGGGCCCCCTGGGCAATGTAGGCGGACATCTCCCCCACGGCGATGAGGCAGTCGATCTTCTCCCGGCCCAGGCACTCGCCCACCTCGGTGTGCAGGGCAGGGGCAAAGGGCCCCAGCTCCAGCATGTCGCCCAGCACGGCCACCTTCCAGGCGCTGTGGCTGTCGGCCAGCACACTGATGGCCGCCCGCATGGACTGGGGGTTTGCATTATAGGTGTCGTCCAGAATGGTGATCTGCCCGTCCCGGCGGAGGATGTTCATGCGCATCCGGGTGGGAACAAAGCGGGTCAGTCCCTGCTGGATCTCGTCAGCAGTCAGGCCGAAGAATTCCCCGACGGCCGAAGCGATGAGCGCGGGATAGATCATGTGCTCCCCCAGGGCGGGGATGCGCACCTGGCGGTCCATGTTGGGGGTGGTCAGGCGGCAGAGGATATGGCTCTCCCCGTCGCCGCCCACGGTCTGGGCCCGATAGTCCAGGCCCTCCCCCTGGCCGCAGAACACGGTCTTTACGGGGGTGCTGCCCCGCAGGGTAGCCAGCAGGGGGTCATCCCCGTTGAGCACCAGCAGTCCGTTTTTCTGAATGTGGGGCAGCAGCTCGCACTTGGCCTTGAAGATGTTCTCCCGGCTGCCCAGCCGCTCGATGTGGGCATCGCCGATGTTGGTGATGACCCCAACGTCGGGCCGGACGATGTCGGCCAGATAGTCGATCTCGCCGGGGCGGTCCATGCCCATCTCCAGCACACACACCTGCACGGTGCGGTCCAGGCGCAGGATGGTCAGGGGCAGGCCGATGTTGTTGTTAAAGTTCCCCTCGGTCTTCAGCACCCGGAACCGGGTGCCCAGCACGGCGGCGATCATGTCCTTGGCCGTGGTCTTGCCCACGCTGCCGGTGACGGCCACAAATGGGATGTCGAACCGGGCCTTATACCAGGCGGCCAGGTCCCGCAGGGCCCGCTGGGTGTTGGCCACCTTCACATAGAACTTATCCTCCCGATAGCTCTCCCGCTCCCGGGCGGTGAGACAGCCCACTGCGCCGCTCTCCAGGGCGGCGTTGATATAGGCGTGGCCGTCGAACCGGTCCCCCACCAGGGGGATGAACAGGGAGCCGGGGTGCATGTTCCGGCTGTCCGTGTCCACCTTTTGCATGATGGCGGAGGGATTCTGAAAGGGGCCCAGCAGAGTTCCGTTCACGGCCTGAAGCAGCTGGCCCAAAGTGATCTCTTCCACGGGTGTTACTCCCCCTTCTTTCTGGCTTCCAGGGACTTCTGGATGACGACCTCGCACAGCTGGCCATAGCCGATGCCCACTGCGGCGGCCTCCTGGGGCACCAGACTGGTGGGGGTCATGCCGGGCAGGGTGTTGATCTCCAGGAAATAGGGGGTGCCGTCCTCGGTGACGATAAAGTCCGCCCGGGAGTATACCGCCAGCCCCACCGTCCGGAACACGGTGAGGGCCGCCTGGCCGATCTTCTCCTCCCACTCCCGGGGGATCTCCGCAGGGCAGACCTCCAGGGCCGCGCCGGGCTGATACTTGTTCTCATAGTCATAAAAGCCCTGCTTGGGGATGATCTCGATGGAGGGCAGGGCCTTACCGTCCAGCACGGCCACCTGGATCTCCCGGCCCTGGATATACTGCTCCAGCACCGTGCGTCCGCCCAGGCGAACGCTCTCCTCCAGGGCGTGACGCAGCTCCTGGCGGGTCTTGGCGATGAACACGCCGATGGACGAGCCGCTGGCGATGGGCTTTACCACCACGGGCAGCTCCGTTTCAGCCGTCAGGGTGTCCAGGTCCTCCTCCGTCACCGTCACGGTCTGCCACTTGGGGGTGGTCACCTTTTCGGCCACCAGCTGCTTGGTCAGGTCCTTGTCCATGGCGATGGCCGAGCCCAGATAGCCCGAACCGGTGTAGGGCACGCCCAGCAGGTCCAGGGCGGCCTGGATGCGGCCGTCCTCGCCGCAGGCCCCGTGGAGGGCCAGATAGACCACGTCCGCCCCGGCGCACAGGTCCAGCACCCCGGGCCCGATGGCAGAGGGACCCTTGGTCTTGCGGCTCTCCCGCACCTCATCCAGGTCGGGGGCCTGACGGCTTACCTTCAGGAAAGCCTCCGGGATGGGGGCCCCATACAGGGCCTCCGGCTCTTTATCCCAGTCATCCAGTCCAAAAAACAGATCGACCAGCGCCACCTGATGTCCCCGGTCCCGCAGGGCTTGACACACCATGGCTCCAGAGGACAGCGACACGTTGCGTTCCGGGCTGAGTCCCCCGGCCAGTACCACGATCTTCATATTCAACAGCACCTCGTTTTTCCTTTTCGGCACACTTACACTTATTGCATGATACACTATATGCTAGCTGAACATTTTAGCACATCCCCCGTCAATGCGCAAGCCGGGGAAGGATTTTTCCATTCCATGCGAAACCCCCGGTCCTCATTGGCCGGGGGTTTCGTCAAAATCACAGATGTCTGGGCAGCTTCTCCCCGTCTTTCAGCCGTCCCAGGGGGCGGTAGAGCGTGAAATACATGGTGGCAAAGCAGGCCAGGCCGCCCACCAGCTGAGAGGCCGCCTCGGCATAGAACACGCCCATGGTGCCCATCCAGATGGGCAGGATGACAGTGAGGGGGGCGTTGATGATGGCCTTGCGCAGCAGGTAGAAGAATACCGCCTGCTTGGACCGGCCCAGGGCCACGAATACCGACTGCCCCGCCGACTGCAGGGACATGGGGATGAACAGGGCGAAATAGACCCGCAGAGCGGGCACGCCGGCGGCGATGACCTCCGGCTCGCTGTTGAACACCCGGATCATCAGCTCGGGCAGGACCATGGCCGCAGCCCAGAAGGCGGCGGCATAGGCCACCGTCAGTCCGCAGCTGAACCGGATGGACTTGCGCACCCGACTGTAGAGCCCTGCGCCGTAGTTAAAGCCCATCACCGGCTGGGAGCCGTTGCTCAGGCCGTGGACAGGCATGAAGAACACCTCCCGCAGGGAGTTGATGATGGTCATCACGCCCACATACAGGTCGCCGCCATAGCTCTGCAGGGTGGCGTTGCACACGATCTGCACCAGACTGTTGGTCATGTTCATAAAAAAGCCGGACAGACCCAAAGCCACGATGCGCTTTACCCGCCGGGCCTGCAGAGGCAGACAGCCGAGCTTCAGGGTGAGCAGGGCCCGCCGCCCGGTGAGGAATTTCAGCACCCAGGCCGCCGAGATGCCCTGGGAGATGACGGTGGCCAGGGCCGCCCCCTTCACCCCCATGTCCAGCAGGAAGATGAAGATGGGGTCCAGGACGATGTTCACCGCCGCCCCCAGCACCACCGTCATCATGCCCACCGAACCAAAGCCCTGGGCATTGACAAAGGGGTTCATCCCCAGGCTGATCATCACGAACAGGGTGCCCATGAGATAGATGGTCATGTAGTCGTCGGCATAGGGAAAGGTGGCATCGCTGGCCCCGAAGAGATAGAGGATGGGCCGCTTAAAAATCAGAAAGAAGGCGGTGCAGATCGCCCCCAGGATGAGCAGCAGGGAGAAGGAGTTGCCCATCACCCCCTCGGCCTCCTCCCGGTCCCCCTGGCCCCGGCAGATGGAGAAGATGGGCCCGCCCCCGGTGCCGCACAGGTTGGCAAAGCCCATGATGATGGACACGATGGGGATGGTCACGCCTAAACCGGTGAGGGCCAGATGGCTGCTGCCCGGCAGGCGGCCCAGATAGATGCGGTCCACCACGCTGTACAGCACGTTCACCAGCTGGGCCGCCGTCATGGGCAGGGCCAAGGACAAAATATTCTTGGAGATGCTCCCCTTGGAAAAATCGCTTCTGTTCTCGCCCACCCGGGCCGCCTCCTTGGTCTTGCGTTTGATGACATATAGTTTAACACGCATTTTATAAAAAGAAAATAGCGATGTTTACAATGTCGTTTTGGGAAAACACCCCCCTGTCGCACAGTCCGCCAAACCGTAATGTAGGGGCCGCTGTCCTCAGCGGCCCCTTGGACAGACGAGGACATCCGCCCCCACGTCACGGGGACAGAATACGGCGCTGTTTCCCACAAAAAAGGGCAGAGGGCGGAAAACTTCTCCGCCCTCTGCTGTGGGTTCTGTGTGTTACTTCTGATATTTATCCGCCAGATACCGGATGGCCTCTACATAGCCCTGAAAGCCCAGGCCCATGATGGTCTTCTCGCAGGCCAGGCGGACGTAGGACACCTGCCGGAAGTCGTCCCGGCTCTTCACATCGGACAGGTGGACCTCCACCGCGGGCAGGGCCACCGCCTTCAGCGCGTCCAGAATGGCCACGCTGGTGTGGGTATAGGCGGCGGGGTTGATGACGATGGCATCCTTGGCCCCATAGGCCGCCTGGATTTTGTCCACCAGGTCCCCCTCGTGGTTGGACTGATAGACCTCCACCTCCACGCCGAGCTCGGCGCAGGTGTCCTCCACCAGCTTCACCAGCTGGGGATAGGTCTCCTTTCCATAGATATCCGGCTCCCGGATGCCCAGCATGTTCAGATTGGGCCCGTTCAGCACCAGCAGCTTCATAGCTTCAGCCTCCTTATGATCTCGTCCGCCGCCCGGTCCACCCGGTCATTGTCCACCGTCAGGTCGGCGGTCTGTTCGTACAGGGGCAGGCGCTTTGCGTACAGCTCCTCCAAGGGGGTCGTCTGGGACACGGGCCGCCCGTCCAGGGGCAGCTGGTCCAGGGGCCGCCGCAGGAAGATGACGGTGGAGTTCTCCCGCATGGGGGCCCAGTTCTCCCGCCGGGTGACGATGCCGCCCCCGGTGGCGATGACGGTGCCCGAGGCCCGGCCCGCCTGGCACAGGGCCCGGTGTTCCAGGGCCCGGAAGGCCTCCTCCCCTTCCCGGGCAAACAGCTCCGGGATGGGGCAGCCCGCCGCCTGGACCACCAGGGCGTCGGTGTCCACCAGCGTGCGGCCCAGCCGCTGGGCCAGGGCCCGGCCCACGGTGGTCTTGCCGCAGCCGGGCATACCGATGAGAAGCAGATTCCGGGTCTCCCGCTCCATCTGGGCGGTAATCTCCTCCACCCGGCCATCCGGGATGGCGGTGTCCAAAAAGCGCTCCGCCGCCGCCTTGGCCTGGGCCACCAGCATCCCCAGTCCGTTGGCCCGGCACAGCCCTCGCTCCTCCGCCTGGAGGAGCAGCCGGGTGCGGGCGGGGTTATAGATGAGGTCAAAGACCCCCTCTAAATTGGGCAGGCGGTTCAAATCCACCGGTGAGACCTCCGTGTTGGGATACATGCCCACGGGGGTGGCGTTCACCAAGATCTGTGCGTCGGCGTGGCGCTCCAGATTTTCATAGTTGTCCGGTCCGGACCGGGAGATGAACACGATCTCCCCCGCCCCCAGGTCCTCCAGCACGGTCTTCACCGTGGGGGACACGCCGCCCGTACCCAGGATCAGGGCCTTTTTGCCCCGGAGCTCCGCCCCGGCGGAGCGGAGCATATAGGCAAAACCGTCGTAGTCGGTATTGTGGCCCAGAAGGGTGCCGTCCTTCTGCCGGACGATGGTGTTCACGCTGCCGATGCGCCGGGCCTGGTCGGTCAAAGTCCGGCAGAAGGGGATCACCGCCTTTTTATAGGGGATGGTCACGTTCAGCCCCTGAAACGTACCGTGGGTGAGAAAGTCCGCCAGCTCCTCCGGCTTTTTCTCCACCAGCTGGTAGTCATACCCGGCCAGCTTCCTGTGGATGGCGGGGGAAAAGCTGTGGCCCAGCTTCTCCCCCAGCAGGCCATATTCCAGCTCGCTCATATCAGCAGATGACCTCGTGATAGGTGCCCAGATAGCGCAGCTGCTCGCTCTCGGCCTCCAGGTCCCGGAACAGCTTTTCCATCTCGGGGGCATAGACCGAGGCCTCCACGTCGAAATAGAACATGAACTCAAACTCCCGACTGGGCAGGGGGCGGCTCTCCAGCTTCTGCAGGTTGATGTTCAGGGCATAGAACTTGGCCAGCACGTTATACAGGGTACCGGGCTTGTGGGGCAGGGTCATCATCAAAGAGGTGCGGTCCGCCCCGGGATAGATCTCCGGCTTTTTGGAGATGCAGATGAACCGGGTGTAGTTGTTGTCCTGGTCCTGCACGTTGTCCCGGACGATCTCCAGGTCATACTGCTCGGCGCAGAGGCGGGAGGACAGGGCGGCCACGTCGCTGCGCTCTGACTGGGCCACCATGCGGGCGGCCACGGCGGTGTTCTCCACCACATGGACGGCCACATTTTTCAGCCCGGCCAGAAAACCGGCGCACTGGCTGATGGCCTGCTCGTG
The DNA here is from genome assembly GCF_014287875.1 of Flintibacter faecis. GTDB lineage: Bacteria > Bacillota > Clostridia > Oscillospirales > Oscillospiraceae > Lawsonibacter > Lawsonibacter faecis_A. Next base: position 63,322 of record NZ_JACOPN010000001.1, read on the forward strand.
GGAATAGATGTCCCGGATGTCCTCCAGCTTCGTCCCGGGCTTGGCCAGCAGATTGTGGCTCACCTTCAGCCGGGCGGAGCGGACGATGGAGAAGTTGTGCCGGATCATCAGGTCGTACACCGCGTTCACCGAACCGGCGGTGCTGTTCTCGATGGGCAGGATGCCATACTGGCACATGCCGCTCTCCACCGCCTTGAACACGTGGTCAAAGCTCTGGAAATACAGGATAGAGGGGGCCTTGAACAGCCGGTCACAGGCGATCTGAGAGTAAGCGCCCTCGATGCCCTGGCAGGCCACGGTGGGCCGCTGGGGGAACAACTGAGGGGTCTCCTCCATGGCCTTTTTGATCCCGTCATAGACCTTAGAGCCCCGGCCCAGCTTGCCATTCTCATAGGAGCGGCTGGCAGCCATGATGGTGCGGTACATGGACTGAATATAGTCGGCCAGCTCCTCCCCGGCCTCCTGGCCCACCTTGCTCAGCAGAGCCCGCTCCCGCCCGCTGTCCAGCACGGGGATGTTGTTGGCCTTCTTATATTCGGCCACCTGGGCCACCGTCTCCATGCGCTGCTTCATCAGGTCCACGATCTGCCGGTCGATGGCGTCGATGTCCCCGCGCAGCTGCTCTAACTCGCTCATGACATTTCCTCCTTGTTATATCTTTATTGGTCTATACGGTTCGTTGTTGATTTTCCTTCAAAATTGCCGGGGCATCCAGCAGGGTGTCCAGCAGGACCAGGGCGGCGGCGGCCTCCACCACCGGCACAGCCCGGGGCACGATGCAGGGGTCGTGGCGGCCCACGATGGACAGTTTTTCCTCCGTCCCCCGGCTGAGGGACACGCTATCCTGCTCCCGGGCAATGGACGGAGTGGGCTTAAAGGCCGCCCGGAAGATGAGGGGCATCCCGTTGGTGATGCCGCCCAGAATGCCCCCGGCGTGGTTGCTTTTGGCGGTGACATGGCCGTCCTTCATGGTGAAGGGGTCGTTGTGCTCCGAGCCACGCATCCGGGCCGCCTTAAAACCGGCCCCGAACTCCAGGCCCTTCACCGCAGGCACGCCGAACAGGGCATAGGCCAGGCGGCCCTCCATGCCGCCGAACATGGGGTCTCCCAGTCCAGCGGGCAGTCCGGTGGCCATGCACTCCACCACGCCGCCCACCGAGTCCTGTTCCTCCCGGGCCAGCAGAATGACCCGGCGCATCGCCTCCCCCGCCTTGGGGTCCAGGGTGGGAAAGGAAGCGGTTTTCAGCTGCTGAAAGGTCTCCCGGCGCTCCCCCATGGGGTCGAAGGGCCGGTCCTCCACCTGGGCCACCGCCTGAATGTGGGCGGCGATCTCAATGCCCCGGCGGGCCAATATCTGTAGGGCGATGCCCCCGGCAATACACAGGGGAGCGGTGAGCCGCCCGGAGAAGTGCCCTCCCCCCGCCACATCCTGAAAGCCGCCGTACCGCACCTGGGCGGTGTAGTCGGCGTGGCCGGGGCGGGGCACATCGTGGAGGGAGGAATAGTCACGGGACCGGGTGTTGGTATTCTCAATGACGGCGGCCAGGGGGGCGCCGCAGGTGACGCCGTCCGTCAGGCCACACAAAAACCGGGGCTTGTCCGCCTCCTTCCGGGGGGTAGCGGTGGCATCCCGGCCCGGGGCCCGGCGCTGGAGAAAGCGGTCCAGCTCCTCCAGGTCCACCCGCTCCCCGGCGGGCAGGCCGTCCACCGTCACGCCGATGGCCGGGGCGTGGGACTGGCCGAAAATGGATACATGCAGATTTTTACCCAGATATGAGGACATCCAGATCCCCTCCTAACTGACGGTAGTCCTCCCAAAAGCCGGGGTAGGACTTGTTCACACACTCCGCCCCCAGCAGCGTCACCGGGCGGCGGCAGGCACAGGCCGCCACGGCGGCCATCATGGCGATGCGGTGGTCGTTGCAGCAGTCCACCGCCGCCCCACCTTCCAGGGCGGGCAGGCCGTGGAAGGTCAGGCTGTCCGCCCCCTCCTCCACCGCCGCCCCAAGGGTGCGCAGAGTCTGGGTGACGGTGGCCAGCCGGTCGCTCTCCTTCAAGCGCAGCCGGGCGGCGTTGACAAGGCGGCACTCCCCCGTCCGCACCGCCGCCATGGCGGCCAGGGGGGGCACCAGATCGGGACACTGGGACACGTCCAGCGCCACGTCCCCCGGCCGGGCCAGCTGCCGGGAATAGGGGACCACCCGCATGTCCCCCTGGGCGGAGGACCGGTTCAGATTCAAAATCTCCACCTGACCGCCCAGCAGGTTGGCCCCGTACCAAAAGGCGGCCTGGGACCAGTCAGTCTCCACCGCCCCGTCCGTCCCCACATAGGCCTGGGGGCCGGAGAGTCGATAGCCGCTTGCCGTCTCCTGAACAGATACGCCGAACTGGTCCAGCGCCTGGAGGGTCATGGACACATAGTCCCGGCTCTCCAAAGGGGTGGTCAGGGTGACGGCGCTCTCCCCCTCCACCAGGGGCAGGGCATACAGCAGTCCGGTGATGAACTGGCTGGACACGTCCCCGGGCAGGGCGTACTCCCCGGGCGTTAAACGGCCCTTCACTGTGAGCCCCCCGTCCCTCTGCTCCCAGAAGATGCCCTTCCGGTGGAACAGGTCGAAATAGGGCTTTTGGGGCCGCTGCATCAGCCGCCCGTGGCCGGTGAACACGCCGCCCCCCGCCGCCGCCAGGGCGATGGGGATGAGAAAGCGCAGGGTGGAGCCGCTCTCCCCGCAGTCAAAGCGGGGCAGCCGGCCGGCAAGCTGCGCCGCTCCCCCCAAACCCCCAACGGTGAGGGTGCGATCCTTTAAGCTCCATCTGGCCCCCAGGGCCTCCATGCAGCTCAGGGTCGCCCGGATGTCCTGGGACAGGTCCACATTTTCCAGCCGGCTCTCCCCCCGGGCCAGGGCGGCGGCGATGATCAGCCGGTGGGCCTGACTCTTGCTGGGGGGCGGGGTCACGGCCCCGGCCAGCTTGCCCGGCCGGATGACGACGGTGGTGCTCATAGAGGCATCCCCAGCTCCAGCACCCGCCGCAGCTCGTCATAGTTGGTGGGATAGAGCCCGCACCGGCCCAGCACCTGGGGCTGGATCAGGGTGATAGCATCCCCACGGCGCTTCTTGTCCGCGTGGGCGGCCTCCAGCAGCTCGTCCACGGACTTGTCCGTGGTCTTGGGCAGGTGATATTTGTCCAGCAAAGTCTCCAGCACCGTCCAACAGGCGGGGGGGCACTTCTTCTGGCGCACACAGGCCCGGGTCATGATGGCCATGCCCATGGCCACCCCCTCCCCGTGGTAGAGAGAATAGCCGCTGCAGCGCTCGATGGCGTGGCCGATGGTGTGGCCAAAGTTCAGCACCTGGCGCACGGCGTTGTCCTGCTCGTCCTGGGCCACCACATCCCGCTTGATGGACACGCAGTGGGCGATGACCCACTCGATGTCCGTGCCGGGGGTGTTCTCCAGCAGAAAGTTGATCAGCTCCTGGCTGCGGATCATACCGTACTTAATGATCTCCGCCCAGCCCTCGGCCTCCACCTGGGGGGACAGGGTGGCCAGTACGTTGGTGTCGCACAGGACCAGGTGGGGCTGGGTGAAGGTGCCCACCAGGTTCTTGCCCTCGGGCAGGTCCACAGCGGTCTTGCCCCCCACGGAGGAGTCCACCACCGACAGCAAGGAGGTGGGCAGCTGCACACAGGGGATGCCCCGGAGGTACAGGGAGGCGGCCAGCCCCGCCATGTCCCCAGTGACGCCGCCGCCCAGGGCAAACACGGCATCCGACCGGGTCATGCCCATTTGGGCCAGACAGGTCAGCAGCCGGACCAGGGTGTCGGTGTTCTTGGACTGCTCCCCGGCGGGGAATACGAAGTGGTCCACCTGAAAGCCTGCATCCTCCAGACTGGCCTGGACCATGGCCCCGTAAAGGGGCCACACGTTGCTGTCAGAGACGATCATGGCGTGCCGTCCTTTGATGAGGGGGGCGGACAGCTCGCCGGTGCGGGTCAACAGGCCAGAGCCGATGCGGACCTCGTAGTCCCGGGATGCGTGTACAGAAATGGTCTCCATGGAAAAAAGCGCCTACCTTTCTAAATTCGCTGCTTATTGCTCGTCCAGCCCGGCCACGGTGGCCCGGATGGCGTTCACCGCCTTGGCCACCTCCACGAACTGCTCTGGCCGCAGGGACTGGGCGCCGTCACACAGGGCGTGGGGCGGATCGTTGTGGACCTCGATGATCAGGCCGTCGGCCCCGCAGGCGGCGGCGGCCATGGCCATGGGCTTGACATAGCGGGCCACGCCGGTGGCGTGGCTGGGGTCCACGATGACAGGCAGGTGGGTCATCTCGTGGAGGGCGGCCACGGCGGACAGGTCCAGGGTGTTCCGGGTGGCCGTCTCAAAGGTGCGGATGCCCCGCTCGCACAGGATCACGTTCTCGTTGCCCCCGGCCATGATGTACTCAGCACTCATCAGCAGCTCCTGCAGGGTGTTGGCCAGGCCCCGCTTGAGGAGGATGGGCTTGCGGGTGCGGCCCAGCTCCTTCAGCAGCTCGAAGTTCTGCATGTTCCGGGCACCCACCTGGATCACATCCACGTCCTCGAACAGGGGCAGGTGGTTGGCGTTCATGATCTCGGTGACGATGGGCAGGCCGGTGGCCTGTTTGGCCTTCACCAACAGCTCGATGCCGTCGGCCTTCAGACCCTGAAAGGCGTAGGGGGAGGTGCGGGGCTTGAATGCGCCGCCCCGGAGCATGGTGGCCCCGGCGGCCTTCACGCTCCGGGCCACAGAGATGATCTGCTCCTCGCTCTCCACGGAACAGGGGCCGGCGATCATGGCGAAGTGGCCCCCGCCCACCAGGCGCTTGTCCTCGCCCACCTGGATGACGGAGTCCTGGGGGTGAAACTTGCGGTTTGCGCTCTTATAGGGCTCGGACACCCGCTTCACATTCTCCACGATATCCAGTCCACGGATGAGGTCGCTGTCCAGCTTGCTGGTGTCACCGATGACGCCGATGATGGTGGAGTAGTCGCCGGTGGACAGGTGGGTACGCAGGTTCTGACTCTCGATCCAGTGGATCAGGTCGTTTACCCGCTCTTTTTTTGTTTCCGGCTTGACAATGATGATCATAATGCTCGTCCCTTTCTTTTGTCTGATGCGGCGCTTCCCCAGGCCACGAAAAAAGGACCCGCGGTGAAGTGTTTCTCACCGCAGGCCCTGTAACGTCCTTTGAATCCTTACGCAAAGGTGGTCACGCCATTGTTTGCAGCAAAAAGCACTTTTACTTTGTCGGTCCAAAAGCCGTAAAAGTAAAAGTAGCCAAAAAAGAAAGCGGCAAACAGATTCAGCATGACGGTACTCCTTTCCGCAGATATCGGAAATTCTGTGGGTATCATAGCACCGGGACTTTACCCTGTCAATAGGTTTTTTTCTTGTTTATAAACTTTTTTATTCCGGTGTTCTCCCGCCCTACCTGCACAGTGGACGGGAAAGATGGGAAAAAGCGCACCGGCGAAACCTCGTCGGTGCGCTTTTGTTGGCATAAAATCGGGGTTCGATCAGCCGCCGAACACCTTGATCATGAAGCCAGCGGCAACAGCGGAGCCGATAACACCGGCCACGTTGGGGCCCATGGCGTGCATGAGCAGGAAGTTAGCGGGGTTCTCCTTCTGGCCCACGTTCTGAGACACACGGGCGGCCATAGGCACGGCGGACACACCGGCGGAGCCGATGAGGGGGTTCACCTTGCCCTTGGTCAGGACGTACATCAGGTCGCCGAACAGCAGACCACCGGTGGTGGACAGCATGAAGGCGCACAGGCCCAGCACCACGATGGAAATGGTCTGGGGAGTCAGGAAGGTGCTGGCAGTGGCCTTAAAGCCCACGGACAGGCCCAGGGGGATGGTGACGATGTTCATCAGGCCGTTCTGGGCGATGTCGGACAGACGCTCGGTCACGCCGCACTCACGGAACAGGTTGCCCAGCATCAGCATACCCAGCAGGGGGGCGGTGTCGGGGATCAGCAGGACCACGAAGATGGTCACGGCGATGGGGAAGATGATCTTCTCGGCCTTGGAAACGGTGCGCAGCTGGGTCATCTTGACCTTGCGCATCTCCTTGGTGGTCAGGGCCTTCATCAGCGGGGGCTGGATCATGGGGATCAGGGCCATGTAGGAGTAAGCCGCGATGGCGATGGCGGGCAGCAGATCCACAGCCAGTTTAGACGAAGTCAGGATGGCGGTGGGGCCGTCAGCGCCGCCGATGACACCGATGGCGGCGGCCTGCGCGGGGGTGAAGCCCAGGCACAGCACGGCCAGCAGGAAGGCGGTGAAAATACCCAGCTGAGCGGCAGCGCCCAGCAGCAGGGACATGGGGTTGGCCAGCAGGGGGCCAAAGTCGGTCATCGCGCCGATGCCCATAAAGATAATGGACGGATAGATGGCATATTGGACACCCTGATAGAGCACCCACATGAAACCGACGGTGCCGCTGTGAGTGGCCGCGTCGTACACGGGCTCGTTAAACAGGCCGGTGACAGGCAGGTTGGCCAGCAGCATACCAAAGGCAATGGGGACCATCAGCAGGGGCTCATAGCCCTTGACGATGCCCATGTACAGCAGAACGCAGGCGATCAGCAGCATCACAACGGTACGCCAATCCAGAGCGGCAAAGCCGGAACCCTGCATGATCTTAGTCAGAACCTCAACAACAAAATTCATACTTTACCCCTCCTTTCAACCCAGAGTGACCAGCAGGTCATCGGTGTTGACAGTGGTGCCCACCACGGCGGACACGGACTTGACGGTGCCATCCACAGGTGCAGAGACCTCGATCTCCATCTTCATGGCCTCCAGCACCACCAGGGTGTCGCCGGCCTTGACGGTGTCACCCACCTTGCACTCCACCTTGAAGATGTTGCCGGGCATGGGGCTGTTCACGGCAGTCTCACCGGCAGCCACGGCTGCGGGAGCAGCAGCAGGAGCGGGGGCGGCAGCGGGAGCAGCAGGAGCGGGGGCAGCAGCAGGGGCGGGAGCGGCCGCAGGAGCAGCCACAGGGGCGGCAGGGGCGGCGGCGATGTTGGTGATCTGGAAGGAGCCCATGGGCATACCGGACTCCTCGGCCACGGCAGCCATCATCACGGCCACCAGCTCACCCTCGTCCACAGCGGGAGCGGCGGGGGCGGCAGCCGGTTTGGGGGCGGCAGCGGCCTTCTGAGCGGGGGCAGCGGCAGCCTTGCCCTTGCCCTCGATAGAGCCCACGACCTTGGAGATCACGACGATGACCACCGCCAGGATGGCCAGCATCAGGAACACCACCAGCAGACCGCAGACGGCAACCATCAGGGCGTCGCCCACGGAGAGCGGGGTGTTGGGGTTCAGAATTGCTTTTTCAACACTAGGCATAGACGGTGGCCCCCTTAACCCAGGGTGACCAGCAGGTCGTCAGTGTTGACGGTGGTGCCCACAACAGCGGACACGGACTTCACGGTGCCGTCCACGGGGGCGGAGACCTCGATCTCCATCTTCATGGCCTCCAGGACCACCAGGGTGTCGCCAGCCTTCACAGCGTCGCCCACCTTGCACTCCACCTTGAAGATGTTGCCGGGCATGGGGCTGTTCACGGCAGTCTCACCAGCGGCCACGGCGGCCTTGGGGGCGGCGGGGGCAGCAGCGGGAGCGGGGGCGGCAGCAGGAGCGGGGGCGGCGGGGGCAGGAGCAGCCACAGGAGCGGCAGCCACGGGGGCGGCCACAGGAGCGGCAGCGGGGGCGGCGCCGGTCTTTTCCACAGTCACGCTGTAAACCTTGCCATTGACGGTAACATTGTAGTTCATAGCTTGTTTTCCCCTTTACTTTTTTGATCTGACACATCGTTTGGGCCCGGCTTTCACACCCAGCCCGGTTTTCTTTAGATTTCATTTCTCCCGCACTGGCGTGTGCGGGAGAAATGAATCCGAATTCGAGAAATTATAACATCTTTGCTTGACGGGTGTCAAGCGGTTCGCCCCGGCTTCCAGTTACTTCTTAACAGAAGTCTTACAGCACGTCGGCGAAAGCCTGGATGGCGGTGCTGGCCTGGCCGAAGTCCCGCATCTGCTGATCCACGCCCAGCTTGATGTGGGGGATATCGGCGGCGTCCAGCGCCTTCTTCAGGTAGGGATACTCCATCTCCTCGGGGTCGCAGAACTGCTGCATAAACAGTACCAGGCCCTGAGCGCCGGACTTCTTGACCAGCTCGGCCACGAACTCGCCCCGGCGGTTCTTGTTGGAGTGCTCATCATACAGCAGGTCGTCGTAATCCTGGTCGGCGAACTGCTGAGCCAGAGCCATCATGGGGTCGCCCTCCTCGCTGGCATCCACGCGGAAGGAGCGGCTCTCCTGAGCCACGTCATCGGCGGCGATGGCGATCTTGTTGTCGTCGAAGATCTGCAGCAGCTTGGGGTTGTCGCAGATGATGCCGGAGGTGACGATCTTCTTGCCGGTCCAGTTGGCGGCGGGCAGCTTGGCCAGCTCGGCATTCAGGGCCTCCAGCTTCTCGGCGAAGACGGCGGGCTCCATGAACCAGGCGGCACGCAGCACGGCGGAGCGCTTCACGGCGGTGATGACATCGCAGTGCTCGCTGGCCAGCTTGACAAACTCACGGCGGGCGGCGCGGCTGCGGTTCATGACCTTGATGGCCTGACGCAGGGCGTCGTCGGTGATGGCGGCGCCGGAGATCTTCTCCAGCTCAGCCTTGACGTGCATGTACTGGTCCACGGTGAACTGCAGGCCGAAAGCGGGCTTGCGGTGCTGGGGGTGGGCCAGGAAGATGCAGGGCAGCTTGCCCTCCATGGCCACGCGGAAGTTCTGGCTCATGGGGCGCAGGGTGTCGCAGATGGTGGGGGTGATGATGCCGTCCAGCTGATCCATGGTGCCGTCCAGCAGCATCTCCAGCGCCAGCTGAGCGATGGTGCAATAGAAGGTGGCACAATACTCCTTGGCCATGGAGATGGTCTTCTTGTTGCTGCCCCAGATGCCCATGGGCACCATACCGGCGGCCACGACCAGCTCCACGGGAGCAAAGTAGGGCAGGATACCGATGACCTTCTTGCCCTCGTTCTTATAAGCGGTCAGTACGCGGTGAGGATGCTCAGCAACCTCCGCAAACTCTTTCAGCATAACCTCGGTGCTCATTTCTCAGCGCCCTCCTTTTCAGCTTTGTTAGCCTCCATGGCCTCGACCAGGCCCTGAACACGGGTCTCGTACTGGGCCTCGTTGAAGTTTCTGGGGTCGGCCTGGTCGCCGTCGAAGCCGGCGCAGGGCACGCCCAGATCCTTGGTGAAGCGGCGCTGCATCTCGGCCATGTAGCCGGACCAGGGCTTGCAGGAACGGTTGTAGTGAACCAGCACGCCATCCACCTTGTTGTCACGGCAGATGCCCTCACGCCAATCCACGCCCTGCTCGATACACACGGAGTTGGGGGCCTTGTAGTAGGCGCGGGCCATCTCGTCGATGTTGTTGTACACAAAGCCGAAGGCGGGGGCGTACACCACGGCGGTGACGTTGACGCCGTTGGCCTTCAGAGGCTTGAACAGGTTGGGCAGCTTGGGCCAGCAGGGAATACCCTCGAACATCACACGATACTTCTCGGGGAAGGGCAGAGTGGAGGTGCCCTCCTTGATGTTCTTCTCCAGGTCCTCGGCCAGCAGGGCGAAGGCGTCGGCGGCAGCTTCCTTGCCGCGGGCGGTGACCACGTCGGCCATGTGGTTGAACAGGTCGAAGCCGCTCATGGGGGCGGGCTTGTACTGCAGATAGTCGCAGACCTTCAGCCAGTTCTGAGCGGTGCGGTTGGCGTGCTTGCAGGCAGTCTCGAACTTCTGCTCGTCGAACTTCTTGCCGGTCAGCTTCTCCAGCTGGTGGATGGCGGCATCGAACTGAGCGCGGACATAGGCCACGTTGGTATCGGCCACCTCAACGGTGTTGTTGTAAGGAATATCGATCATGATCAGGGGGATGTTGCACATACGGGCGATATTCTCATACCACTTGGTCATGCAGTTGCAGATGTTGTTGCAGCACAGCACGAAGTCGGGCTGGGGGATGCGCATCTGCTTATAGGGCTTGATGGCCTCCCGGCGGAAGTTCTTATAGGCGATCTCCTTCTCGGTGGTCTCGGGCAGAGCCTCGATCTCGTGGATATCGTCCAGAACGGTGTAAGGCACCTGAGTCTTGGGGTCCTTCTTGGGCTTGCCGGTCTCGGGGTCGATGACCACGTTGCCGTTCTCGTCCTTCAAAGGCTTGCCGCTCTTGGGGTCGATGATGAACTCCAGCGTCTCGGGGTCGAACTTGCGGGAAGCACGCTTGCCGGCGGCATAGGCCAGGCTGATGCGGGCGTAGCCGCAGATGTCGTTATCAAAGCCCAGGTCCTCGGCGGCCTGGCACATGATCTCGCCGTCACGCTGAGCGGCGATACCGGCAGCCTGGTTCTCGGGGTACATAACGTTCAGGTCGAACGCCTCGGCCAGCTCACAGGGGAACTTGGAGCTGGACCAGCCCACCAGCTTACCCTGCTTCTTGGCCTCACGGGCATCGGCATACACGTCATCGACGACCTTGCGCAGAGCCAGGACGCCGGGACTGACTGTTTTAGCCATAGTAAATTTCCTCCCTACTTATATTGTGACATGTGTTATGACATACACTGCAGCGGTCTTTTCAGGCCCGCTGCGCCTTTTGGTACTTCTGATAAGCGAACAGAGCAGCGCCCAATGCGCCGTTGTACTGAGTCAGGGGCGAGATGTGGACCTCATGTCCCAGCGCCTCCTCCAGCGCCTTGACCACGCCGGAGTTCTGGGCCACGCCGCCCGTCATCACCACCTGATCCCGGATGCCCACCCGGTGGGCCAGCCCGGCAACACGGGAGGCCACAGAGCGGTGGATACCGTTAATGATGTCCCGCTTATCCGTCCCCATAGACAACTGGCTGATGACCTCGCTCTCGGCAAACACCGTACAGGTAGAGCTGATCTCCACCTGCTTGGTGGACTGGGCACCCAGCATGCCAAGATCCTGCACCTTCACCTCCAGCACCCTGGCCATCACGTCCAGGAAGCGTCCGGTTCCGGCGGCACATTTGTCATTCATTACAAAGTTGGTCATCACGCCGTTTTCCACCTGCAGAATCTTCACATCCTGACCGCCGATGTCAACGACCGTGTGGACCTGGGGGAACAGGAACGTAGCGCCCTTGGCGTGACAGCTCAGCTCGCTCATCTGAGCGTCTGCGATCTCCTCCAGGGAGTTGCGCCCGTAGCCGGTGGCCAACACAAAGGCCATCTCGTCTTTGCTCTTTCCAGCCTGCTCCAGCACCTCGCTGATGGCCCGCTGGGGGCCGCTGGTACCGGCGCCAACAGAGATCAGGGACTTTGCCACGATCTCCTTGCCGTCGGCCAGCATGACGCACTTGGAAGCAGTGGAACCGATGTCAATTCCTAAGGTATAGATATGATCCATGGTAACGCTCCAAATATTCAAAATTTCGTCCGCCGGAGAACATACAGGCCATTTCTCCGGCATTCATGGGTGCTCCGGGGTCCTGGAGACCCCGGAGTCGGAAACCGCCTGAAAAAATTACTTCTTCAGGGAGTCGTAATCCTTGATGGTTCTGGGCAGCAGCATCTGGTGGAAGGGGCAGATGGACTCGGGGTTCTGATAGCAGGAGTCGGTGAAGGCCACCAGATAGTTGCGCATCATGGGCAGGTCCACGATCTCGTCCACCAGGCCGGCCTGAGCGCAGAACAGAGGCTTGGACTTGCGGTCGTAGTCGTCGATCAGCTCGTTCATCTTGTCGATGGTGCCCTGCAGGTCCTTGCCCGCCTTCTGATCCTTGGCCAGACGGCCGGTGTACATGGCGTTGGCAGCGGTCTTGCCGTTCATAACGTTGATCTCGGTGGCAGCGGTGCCCAGAGAGAAGGCGTTGTTGTCGTTGCCCTGAGGGCCGCCCAGGACGTAGTGGGCAGCGGCGGTGCCGCGGCGCAGGGTGATCTCCATCATGGGCAGCTTGCTGCTCTGGATGGAGTAGATCAGGGACTGGCCCAGACCCAGCAGCTCGGCGACCTCGGCGTCGTCGCCCACGTCGATGCCGGTGGTATCCTGGATCCAGATCATGGGCAGGCGGTCACGGGCGCACAGGGTGACGAACTCGTTCATCTTGATCAGGCCCTGGCGATACAGCTTGCCGCCCACGCCCATGGACTGGCCGTACTTGGCGACCTTGTACTCGGGGTAGTTGGGGATGATGCCCTGGTTGTTGGCGACCACGCCCACAAGCAGGCCGTCCACCTTGGCGATACCGGTGATCATCTCGGGACCGTAGCCCTTCTTATACTCCATGAACTGGCTGCCGTCGAACAGACGGGCAATGACGGAGTACATGTCATAAGCACGGTTCTTGTTGTTCAGCACCAGATCGTACAGCTCCACGTCGGAAGCGGCGGGAGACTGGGGAGTGTCCACACGGAAGAACTCCAGATCATAGCTGGGCAGCATGTCCACATACTTCTTGATGGTGGCGATGACGCCCTCCTGAGTGGGGCACACCTCGCGGAAGAAGCCGGTCTGACCATAGTGGACGGACACAGATCCGGGAGGATCGGCACGCAGGCCCTTGGTGGCCTCGATCTGGGCCAGAGCGGCCTCCATGTCAACGTGGGGCTTGGGGTTCATGCCGCCCACGATACCGGCGCCGCCCACGGCCATGTTGGCCTTCTCATGGGCGATCAGTACGGTGGGAGAGATGGAGTGGTAGCCGCCGCCGGCGGGGTTGGTGCCGTGGATGCCGACGATGACGGGCACGCCCATCTGGTTCAGCTCGGAGTTGCGATAGAAGGGGGTGCCGCCGCCCCGGCGGTTGGGGTACACCTTCTCCTGCTGGTCCAGCTCAACGCCGGCGCACTCCAGCAGATAGATCAGGGGGATGCGCAGCCGCTTGGCGGTGTCGCTGCCCCGCAGCAGGTTGTCGGCCTGACCGGGAACCCAGGTACCGGCGTGCTTCTTGTTGTCAGAGGCGATGATGCAGCACCACTTGCCGTTGACACGGCCCAGACCCTTGATGATAGAGGTGGAGCCGTTCTTGTTCTCCTGGGGGTTATACAGGCTGTTCAGGGGGCACCAGGTACCGGCGTCCACCAGCAGAGAGACACGCTGCATGGCGGTGAGCTGGCCCTTGGCGTTCATGGCCTCGTCGGGCTTGCCGGCCTCCAGGGCGCTCACAACGTGGGCGTGGATGTCATCCTCGATGGCGCGCAGCTCGGTGGCGTTCTCGGCATTGGCCTTGACGGGCTTGCCGACCACGGGCATGTTCTGGAAATAACGGGGCATGGAATAGTTACCCAATGTCAGTTCCTCCTAAAATATTTTGTATATGGGGGTGGTCCCTCTCCCCCCGGGCGGCCAAGATCAGCCCCCCGGGAGACAGGGTGTTTTCTTAGTCCTTGGGGACCTTGATGAAGGCCTGGCCGGGGTCGATCTCCTCACGGATCAGCTTGATGATCTCGGGGCTGGGGCCCTCCATCAGCTGGGCGCGGGACACGTCAATCTCGAAACCGGTGTTCTCCTGGACCATCTCGGGGCTGGAGAACGGATAGTAGTAAGCCAGATACATCCGCTTGGTCTCGTCATCAAACTTCATGATGCCCAGGTCGGTAACGACCATCTGGGGACCGCGGTTGCCGGGCAGGCCGGCACGCTCACGGCCGCCGGGGCCGTCCATCCAGCCGCAGGAGGTGATGTAGTCGATCTTCTCCATGAAGCGGCGCTTCTGGTGCTGCATCATGATGACGGTGTTGCAGAAGCCGGCAATGCCGTTGGCGCCGCCGGAACCGGTGAAACGGGTCTGGGGCTTGACGTAGTCGCCCTTACCGTAGATGCAGGTGGAGTTCACGTTGCCGTAGGGGTCGATCTGGGCGCCGCCGATGAAGGCCACCAGGCGGTCGGCGTCGTGCAGCCACTCATTGGCCTCGAAGCCGATGAAGCGGATGTTGGGCCACTGCACGGCGCAGTGGGCCATGAAGCGGTTGTCGCCCACGGAACGGGGCACCTCAACGGGATCGCAGTCCATCAGGCCGCTCTCCACGATGGGGTGGCAGGAGGGGCACACGGCCCGCTTGGCCAGAGAAGCGCCGATCAGGGGCAGACCGGTACCCACGATGACGATCTGGTTCTCCTTGATGTTCTTAGCAATGGCATAAGCCTGCATTTCCTGCTTGGTATACTTGGTGTAATCAGACATTTTCAATATCCTCCCTGTTTTCTCAGTGTCTGGTGGAGTAGCCCAGGTGGGGCTCGTTCTTCAGGCGCAGCAGACGGGAACCGCCGATTTTATCCAGCAGCTCGTCCTGATCCTTGACAGAGTAGACCCACTTGTCCAGGAAATCCTTAAAGGTCTCGGGGATGGCCACGTCGGCGGCGGCATCATCGGCGGCCTTCTTGGCGCGGGCAGCGGCATCGGCCAGCTTGGCATCCTCGGGCTTGGCGGCGGCGGCCTTCTCGGCCTTGGCAGCGGCCTTGGCCAGCTGGGCCTTGGCATCCTCGCCGTCCTGGTACTTAGAAGCCTTGTCGTACTCCTTCAGGGCGTGAGAGTCGTTGTCGTAGTAGTTGTAGCACTGAGAGGGCCAAGCGCCATAGGGGCAGTGGACCACGGCATCCACACACTGGCCGAAGATGCGGGTCAGGGTGGGATCGCGGCGGATGTACTCGTCGCTGACCAGGTCCTCGCAGGTCACGATGACCTTGCGGGCGGCCACGGCGATGTCAACATCGTGGAACTCGTCGCCCTCGATGATGCAGGTGCCGTCGGGGCTGGCCTTCTGCACGTGGATGATAGCGGTGTCCAGCTTGGGCACGGGGACAGCGATGACCTGCTCGCCGGGGTTGAAGGGGTTCTCCACCCGGACCAGCTTCTTGTCGTCCACCTTCTCCAGGGTCTTGCGGACCTCCTCGCTGATGCCCCAGTACTGCTCCAGACCGGAACCCTGCATCAGGCGCACAGGCAGGAAGGGCAGGCCCAGGGAGGCGGCGTGCAGCTGGAGCATCAGGACGTCCTGAGAGTAGTCCTCATAGGTCAGCTGGCCCTTCTCGATGGCAGCACGGAACCGGCGGGACACGTTGGTGTAGCCGGAGTTGGCGGTGTAGCAGTTGATATAAGCCTTCACACGGCCCTCGCCGATCATCATGTCCCAATCGCCGCCGGCAGGACCGGCCCAGACGGTAAAGTCCTTCTGGCCCTGACGCAGGATCTCATACACCGCAGCATAGGGCTTGCGGTTGGTGGTGAACCCGCCGAAGGAGATGCAGTCGCCGCTCTCGACGAACTTCTCCACCGCGTCGTGCAAGGAATACACTTTGTTCATGGTAAAACCTCCGTTGCAAAATGTTTTTTGGTTTTCTTGCTTGTTTGCTTCCTCTGGTTTTCAAGGTACGAAAAACCGCGCATACGCGCTATTTATCGGCTATTTATTTTAGCACAGGTCGTCCAGTGGGTCTAGCTTTAATTTAGCAAAAAGTTTGCATATCTTCTCCTTCCATGCTATAATAACAGAGAACAGCGGGATCGCCCCCATTTGGGGCAGATGTCCCCCCGCTTTTCGCCGTTCTTCCCCCGGCATCCGTTACGGAGGTTTCTGACTATGACCAACGTGGAATTCCACTTACAACTCAATCACAACGACACCTGGAACATGAGCCGGCTGCACTTTCACGACCATTTCGAGTTTCTCCTGCCCCTGACCAGTCCGGGCAATATCTTCGTCAATGACCAGGTCTATCCCCTTCAGCGGGGCACCCTGTACCTCATCGGCGAGAACACCCTCCACCGCACCATGGCCACCGGTTTTCATGCCCGGTACATCCTGCACATCAGCCGAAAGGCCCTGGATCAGCTGTCCACCCCCCAGACCGATTTTACCCAGCTGACCCACGACTCCTTCCGCCGGGCCACTCTAAACGCAGAGGAGATGACCGGCCTGATCGAGCTGTTTCAGGCCCTGGAGCGCAACAAAAACGACGGCTCCTTCGGCAGCGACATCCACCAGATGACCGCTCTGCTGAACCTGCTGGTCTATGTGGCCCCCGCCCTGAACGCCGCCACTGCCGGCGAGGCCATCCGAAACAAGGACTTTCTGCGTGTGGCCCCCATTCTGGACTATATCCGGGACAACCTGTCCGACCCCCTCACCCTGGACCAGATCGCCAGCCAATTCTATATCAGCAAGCACTATCTCTGCCGCATTTTCAAGGCGGCCACCGGCTTTTCCGTCATGGAGTATATCATCTACAGCCGGGTGCTGCGGGCCCGGCAGCTGCTGCAGGAGGGGGTTAGTGTGCAGCAGGCGGGGGAACGCTCCGGTTTTTCCGACAACTCCCATTTCATCCGCACCTTCGGCCACCTCACCGGCATCACCCCCGGTCGATATGCCAAGGAGTACCAGTCCAGCGACCAGATCCTGCTGCGAGAGAACCTCTAAGCCGGTTTTCCACCGGGTTTTCCCCATTTTATGAAATTTCGTTGGTCAATATCTGCAAATTGCGCTTTACTCTATAAAACTATTACTTTAGCACACCAGTGTCTAATAAATGTCTAAACCAGAGGATATGCCCGGGCATATTCTCTGGTTTCTTTTATGCCCCGATGCAGCAAAGCAGGGCGGCCAGATGGCCACCCTGCTCTTTGTTCATGTAAACGCACGGACGAACGCCCGTTCCCGCTGTCTCATGCACACAGCAAACTCTGAATAGCTCTGTGCATCTGCCGGGATCTGCAAACCGTGCTTGATAACGCTGATATCCCCCCGTGGGACGACATTTGCCTCATAGGTTGAGCCACGGTTCATCCACAAGTTCAGGTCGCCCGCCCCCTCCGCCTCGGGATATAGATAGTAACCGGTCTTAGCATCAAAGCGGAACATATAGGCCAGCACCTGCAAATAGTCCCGGTTTCCGATGTTGCCCATGGGCTTATATTTTGCGTCGGCAATGATCCGCTTCTCGCTGTCCCTGCTGATAAAATCAGGATAGATCAGTCCGGCATTTCTGTGAAACAGTCTCTGGGCACCCTCGCCGCTCTTATTGCTCGGGTGGTAGAAGATATCCCTAATGAGCAGATTGACATACTCCTCCCACAGCCATGCGCCGTCAAACAGGACACCGTATATCTGTCTGGAACCCGAACCGATCTGATGCTTCTGTCGCTGAAGGATCAGCAGGCACAGCCGCTGCAAGGCGAGATATTCCCGGAAATAGGCGTGGCGGACGGCGTTTCTCTTGTTCTGTTCTATGATTTTCTGCCGGTCACAGGGTGCATACCCCGGCGTGGCATCGACGACCCGCTTTACCTCGTCCTTCACCTTCACAAGCAGCCTGTTCCCATAGTGCTTTCCCCTGATAAACTCCACCGTATGCCGCACCAGCTCCATCAGGCTGTTATCAAAGGAAAACTCCCGCTGGTGATAGGCAATCTTCCCGGTAAACGGCGTGTTCCGCTTGATATGCCTGGCCACATCAATGGTGCCTTTCACATTCCCGTCGTTGTATTGACGACGGATGTACTGTTTAAACGGGCCCTTCCGCATGGCAACTTTGAGATAGCGGGGAAACAGGAACAGCAAAAACTGAAACAGCCGGTTATCCTGGTCGGCATCGGTCTCCATATCCACAATATTAGGAAAGTCCAGGACCCGGTCTAACAGATACTGAAAAAAGTAGTCCTCCCCGCCGCCGCAGAAGCGGGACCGGATGATAAGCCGCTCATCGCCCCAGCCGAGAAACCCCATTGCATTGCCGGTGCGATAGCCGTCGTTGATGCTCTGGAGGATCATCTGATCTTCGGTCATATCCTCCGCATCTTCTACAGCCTCGGGAAACAGGAATACCCCCTCCCGCTCCAGCTGTTCCAAGGTCTTGTCCGCAATTCTGTCCGTCAGCTTTCCGATATGAGAAAAGGCTTCTTTCTTCTGCCGGGAATTATCCCGGATCTTCAGCAGCTTCATTGGTGTCACCTGGGTTGGGGCTCTGATAGCCGTAAGCCTTCGCAAAACGGTCCATCAGGCCCTTCTCGTCATACATGCCCTGAACATATTCCTGCAGGAGCGGCTGCAAATAGTCGGTCCAAAGCCGGTCAAAATCCAGGGTCTTCAACTTCAGGAAGTAGGATGCACCAATCTGATAGTGCTCGTTCAGGTCCTCCACGCCGGCAATTTCTTTATTGAGGGCGGCCATCCTTCTGATCGCTTCGTCCTTTAGTGCCTCATCTTCCAGCGACGCAAGCATTTCCAGGCGCTCGTCCGCTTTCAGCTCCACAAAGCGGAAGCGGCGGCGCATAGCAAAATCAAAGCTATCCACAGAGCGGTCAATGTCATTCATTGTCCCGATGATATAGACATTCTCCGGGATATAGAATTTCTTATCCGGGTCATCATGCAGATTGGAATACTGGGTGGAAATTTCCCCTGCCCTGCCGCGATACCCGGGGTCTATGGAAAAGAACAGCTCTCCGAAAATTTTCGATATCTCGCCCCGGTTGATCTCGTCGATAATGAAGATGTACTTTTTCAGCTTTTCCTGTTTTACCTGTGCCTTTGAAGCCGTAGTTTTCTTTGCCTGAATAGCCTTATAGATCGCAAAGTCATAGGAGTATCCCTGTGTAGCGAATGTCTTTTCGAAAAAAGCTGTAACATCCTTTATCTTTTCGAACTTCTGCCCGGACTCCAGCATTTTTCTCACTTCGTCCAGATTCAAAGTGAGCCTGTTCGCTGTCTCATTTCCAGGAATGGAAATATCAATATGCCTGTCGTCTACGCTCGTTATCGTAAATTTGTTCCCATTGATGGTCTTGAACGTGTCAACGCCGAATTCAATGTCGGAGAAAAATTCTGTCATAGCCTCCTGGGCAGAGCGTTCGTTTTCCATCACTTCTTTGGGCTTTTGGGAATCCTCGTAATTTTTTCTGGCGCAGTCCACAAATTTTTTGAAAATGCCGTCCCGCAGCGCAAATCCCATGGTCCCATCGGCGTTGAGCTTGGGCCTCAGCCCCTCCACAAAGTCGGAGTAGTCATAGCTGGGGTGGAATTGGACGAACTCCACCTGTTTCTTCTGCTCGTCCGTGAGGAGCGTATAATCATCAAAATAGCCGTCGCTGATGATATCCGCTGCGATCTCCCTGGCCAGATAGGACTTTCCGGTGCCTGGGGCGCCTCGGAAAATCAGATTTTTGGATTCGATCAGCATGGCAGAGAACGGATTCCGGTATCCCCCGGACTGCTCAAACTTCTCCTGCTGCTTGGTCTCAATGGAAAAGCCCATGCTCTCCAGACAGTTTCTTGCATCCTCGCTGCCAAAGGACGCTGTAGAAATATCTGTCCCGTTCGCCAAGTGGTCCGCCACGGCCACCACATACTTGGGCGGATAGGTTTTCCCGTCCTCCGATACGAGCACATATTTCGTACTCACGTTGTGCTCGGGAACACCCTTCTCGTCGATGAATTTCAGGGCATCCATAATATCCTGTTTGTTCAACTTCGGTACAGCCACGCCGCGCCTCCTGTTTGACGATATAGTTTAATCCCTCGGGTCCCGGTAGAAATTCCCCATCAGCTTTTCCGTGCGGATGACGTTTACAAAGGCCTGGGGGTCGGCCTGCTTGACCTTGCGGGTCAGGCGGCGGAGCTGGTTGCTGCCCACCACGGAATAGATCATCACACAGGGCTCCCCGTTATAAAGGCCCACGCCCTCGATAAGGGTGGCGGTGTGGCGGGTGTCCTGAATCTGGGCGCACACGCCCCCGGCCTTCTCCCGCCCGGTGACGATGAACAGCGTCATCCGCCGCCCGTCCGGGTCCATCATACGCACCACTTGGGTGCTTGCGAATTGGAAAATGATAGAGTACAGCGCCCGATCCCAGCCAAACAGCGCACCGGCCACCATAAGCATGACCACATTGCCGCAGAAGATATAATTCCATGCATTGATGTTCTTCCGCTCGGCCAGGGCGATGGCGATAAAGTCAGTTCCGCCGCTGGTGATGCGCACCTGCAGACACAGGCTGATGGCAAATCCGTTGACCAAACCGCCGAACACGCAGATGAGCAGGATGTCCTCCGTCACCGGGACGGCAGGGATCATATCGGTAAAAAAGCTGGAAAACACGATGGCCAGACAGGAATACATCGTAAACCGTTTGCCGATCAGTTTCAGACTTACCGCCGCAGGAATGGCATTGAACAGCAGATTGAGCGGTGCAAAGGGCAGGGTGATGTGCCAATACTCCTGAGCGCACCGCTGCAGCAGACGGGTCAGGCCGGTAAAACCGCCGGGAAACAGGTCGCCTGCCTGCACAAAGCTTTTAAAATTCAGGGCCACGATGACAGAATACACCATGATGACCAGCATTCGCAGGCCCGCCTCCCGCAGGGGGCCGTTTTTGATCTTGTCCATGCATCTACTCCTTACATCAGATCTTCCAGGCTGTTTTCCGTCACTCTGCCGCAGTCAGCACGTCCAGATTCTTGGTGAAATACTCCACACCGGAATAGATGGTGGTCAGCACGATCACCGCCACGCAGATGCTGTTCACCCAATAGCCGATGGGCAGCAGCATCAGCACGATGCACACCATGGTGCTGGCCGTTTTCACCTTGCCGGACCAGCCGGCGGCGATGACCCGGCCCTTATCTGCGGCGATCATCCGCAGACCGGATACGGCAAACTCCCGCACGATGACGATGAGCAGGGCCCAGGCTGGCATCTGGCCGATCTCCACGAACCACAGCATGGCCGCCGTCACCAGACACTTGTCCGCCAGGGGGTCCATAAACTTGCCGAAATCGGTGATCTGGTTATAGTGCCGGGCGATGTAGCCGTCCAGGGTGTCGGTGATGCTGGCCAGGGCAAAGATGGCCAGCGCCCAGTAGTTGGCCCCGGGCACATGCAGATACAGCACCAGCAGAAAGGCCGGGATCATCACGACCCGCAGCAAGGTCAGCTTATTGGCGGTATTCATGGGTCTTAAATCTCCTTTATGCGCTTATATATGCGCTGTGTATTCTGGTTTATTCGTCGATCTCTCCGGTCAGGTCCCCATCCATGGTGCCGGTGATGCGCACATTCACAAAGCTCCCGGCGGGCACCAGCCCGGCTGCGGTGAAGTACACATGGCCGTCGATCTCCACCGAGTCGGCATAGGTCCGGCCCACATAGCACCCGGCCTGGCTGTCAAAGCCCTCGCACAGGACCTCCATCACCGTGCCCAGGCGCTGCTCGTTATATTCGTCCATCACCCGGGACTGCAGATCCACCACCAGCTCCACCCGGCGCTGGGCCACGTCCGGGTCCACCTGGTCGTCCATGGCGGCAGCCAGCGTCCCCTCCTCCGGGGAAAACTGGAATACTCCCGCCCGCTGGAGCTTCTCCTCCCGCAGGAACTGACACAGCTCCTCAAACTCCGCCTCGCCCTCGCCGGGCAGGCCGCAGATGAGAGAGGTTCGCAGCACCACGTCGGGCATAGCGTTCCGCAGCTTGGCAAACAGAGCCTGGATGTCCGCCTTGGTGGTGTGGCGGCGCATAGCCTTTAAAATCCCGTCGTTGCAGTGCTGGATGGGGATGTCCAGATAGTGGACGATCTTGGGGTTTTGGGCCATGGTCTGGATGAGCTCGTCGGTGATGACCTCGGGATAGAGATAGTGCAGACGGACCCAGTGGAAGTCCAGCTCGCACAGCTCCCGCAGCAGCCCTGCCAGGCTGGAGCCATCCTTCCGGTCCATGCCATAGCGGGTGATATCCTGGGCGATGACGATGAGCTCCTTCACCCCGGCCTGGGCAAGCCCTCTGGCTTCCGTCAACAAAGCGTCCATAGACCGGCTGCGGTAGCGGCCCCGCAGCTTGGGGATGATGCAGAAGGCACAGCCGTTGCTGCAGCCCTCGGCGATTTTCAGATAGGCAGTGTAGGGCGGGGTGGTGACGATGCGCTCCCCGTCCTCATAGGTGGTGTGGATGCCGGCGAAGTGCTCGGCCTTCTCCCCGGCCATCAGCTCCTCCACGGCGGCGACTACGTCGGTATAGCTCCCCGTGCCCAGCATTCCGTCCACCTCGGGCAGCTCCTTGCGGATATCGTCAGGATAGCGCTGGGTCAGACAGCCGGCCACCAGCAGCTTTTTCAGCTTTCCCTCCTCTTTCAGGCGGCCCAGCTGCAAAATATTGTCAATGGCCTCGCTCTTGGCCGACTCAATAAAGCCGCAGGTGTTCAGCACCGCCACGTCGGCCCCCTCGGGCTCGCCGGTGATGGTGTGGCCCGCCTGGCGGCACAGGGCCATCATCTGCTCGGTGTTCACCAGATTTTTGGCGCAGCCCAGGGAGACAAAGGCAATTCTATAAGGCATCGTTTTTTCGCTCCTAGTTTTTGTTTAGTCGTATTCTATGTCGATCCCGGTCTCATACCGGGCCAGGGCATCCCGGATATCGGACCAGGAGAAGCCCCGGCGGGCCAGGGCGGCGGTGACCTTTTGCAGCTGCTTCCGGTCCCCCGTCCACCCCGTCAGTTTCTTTTGCAGAAAATCGTCGATGGCCTGAGTAGAGTCCTCCACCCGGGCCAGAGCCTCGTCCCATTCTTCCCGCGGGACACCCCGGCGATACAGCTCGTCCCGCAGCTTCTTTTCGCCAAAGCCCCGGGCGGAGTATACCTCCACGATCCGCGCGGCATAGGCCGCCTCGTTGAGATAGCCCAGCTCCTCCATGCGGTCGCACACGGCATCCGCCTCCTCCGGTCCGGCCCCCCACTCATTCAGCTTTCGGGTCAGCTCCCGCCGGGACTGGGGCTTGCGGGAGAGCAGCTCCAAAGCCCGCTCCCGCATTTGGCGGCTTCGCAGGCCGGCGGTCAGGGCGGCGGCCTCCTCCTCGGTCAGCTCCCGGCCGGCATACAGGGCGAAGTCTGCGATCTCCTGCTGGCCCACCCGCAGGATCGAGCCGTCCTCCACCATGGCCAGCCAGCGGCCCTGCACCCGCTGCGAGGGTTTCAGCTCCTGAATGACCACGGCTTAGTCCTCGTCCACGGGGCCGTCCATAAAGTCATCGGCGGACACGTCCACCGCCTGGCCCGCAGACTTCTTCTCCGGCTTGTCCGCCTTGCCGCTCTTCATACCCATAAGCTTATAGGCGTTGGCCCGGACCTCGGCCTCCACTTTTTCGGCCACGTCGGGGTTATCTTTTAAATACTGCCGGGCGGCATCCCGGCCCTGGCCGATGCGCAGCTCGCCCATGGAGAACCAGGAGCCGGACTTCTGGATGATGTCCAGCTTCACCGCCAGGTCCACCATCTCCCCCCATTTGGAGATGCCCTGGCCATAGAGGATCTCAAACTCCGCCTCCCGGAAAGGGGGCGCCACCTTATTTTTCACGATCTTGGCCCGGGTGCGGTTGCCGATGATCTCGCCGCCCACCTTGATGCCCTCGATACGGCGCACGTCGATGCGCACAGAGGCATAGAACTTCAGGGCCCGGCCGCCGGTGGTCACCTCCGGGTTGCCGTACATCACGCCCACCTTTTCCCGCAGCTGGTTGATGAAGATGACGATACAGTTGGTCTTGGCGATGGAGCCGGCCAGCTTGCGCAGGGCCTGGCTCATCAGACGGGCCAGCAGACCCACGTGGGCGTCGCCCATGTCCCCCTCGATCTCGGCCCGGGGGGTCAGGGCGGCCACCGAGTCCACCACCACCACGTCCAGTGCGCCGGAGCGCACCAGGGCCTCGCAGATCTCCAGCCCCTGCTCGCCGGTGTCCGGCTGAGAGATGAGCATGGAGTCGATGTCCACGCCCAATGCCTGGGCATAGGCGGGGTCCAGAGCGTGCTCGGCATCGATGAAGGCCACCTCGCCCCCCCGTTTCTGGGCCTCGGCCACGATGTGCAGGGCCAGGGTGGTCTTGCCGGAGGACTCCGGCCCGTATATCTCGATGATGCGGCCCTTAGGCACGCCGCCGATGCCCAGGGCGATGTCCAGCGACAGAGAGCCCGTGGGGATGGACTCCACCACGATGCCCGTGTTCTCGCCCAGGCGCATGATAGAGCCCTTGCCATAGTTGCGCTCGATCTGGGCCATGCAGGTCTCCAGTGCTTTCTTCTTATCCTCAGCGGGGCTGGGGGATTCTAAAGGCGGTTTTTTGCTTGCCATATCCTCTTTTCTCCTTTCCGGCCGGAGATTTTCCGGCCCGCCAAAACCGGGGCGCTTGCCGCCCATTCTGTTATATCTATCTATTTCGCAGCTTATTTTAATCGAAACGCTGTCCCATAAACCGGACAGGAGACTCAGTCCCGGGCGGTGCCCTCCACCACCCGCCAGATGCCCTGGGTATCCTGGGCGCTCTGGATGTCCTGATAGCCGTTTTGGGCCAGGATATCCTCCACCGCCGGGGCCTGGCCCAGCCCGACCTCGAACAGCAGGGCACCGCCCAGGCGCAGGGCGGCCTTCCACTTGGGGGTGATGGCCCGGTAATAGTCCAGGCCGTCCTCTCCCCCATCCAAAGCCATCCGCGGCTCATAGTCCCGGACGGAGGCATCCAGCCCGGCGATGTCCCCGGAGGGGATATAGGGCGGGTTGCACACGATTACGTCAAAGTCCCACAGGGCGGGGCTGGGGTTGTCCAGGGCATCCACGGAGAGACAGGTGACTCGGGCATTCAGGCCGTTGCGCCGCACATTCTGCTTGCAGGTGCGCAGGGCCCCCTCGGACAGGTCGCCCAGCACCACCCGGCAGGTCGGCACCTGGGAGGCGATGGCCAGTCCCACGCAGCCGCTTCCGGCGCACAGGTCCAGCACTCGGGCACCCTCCCCGGCCTCCTGGGCCCGGGCGATGCCCCGCTCGGCCAGCAGCTCTGTGTCTGAGCGGGGAATGAGCACATCCCGGCTGATGTCCAGGGGCAGGCCATAGAACTCCCACTCCCCGATGATATAGGCCACCGGTTCCCCCGCCAGCCGCCGCTGCACCAGCTCCTCCACCCGCTTTTCCAGCTGGGCGGAGGCATATAGAGGCATATCCCGATACAGCTGTTCCCGGCTCTTGTCGGCGGCGTAGCACACGATCTCCCGGGCCTCCAGCTGGGCGGCCTCTACTCCGGCCTTTTTCAACTTGGCCCGGGCATCCAGATACAGATTATTATAGGTCGTCGCCATGACTTCCCACCTCGTCTTTCCTCTCTCGATCCGCCTTATTTACCACGCATCCGTGCCTTTCTCCTCCGGCAGGACCAGCTCCAGGGCGTGGATACCCACCTCGATCATGGAGTCGTCCGGCTCGAAGGTGGTGAAATTCTGCAGCCACAGGCCCGGGGCCACCAGAATGCGGGTGATGGGCCCGTCGTGGCGGCCGGCCCAGCGGTTGAATTCATAGCTGATGCCCACGATCACCGGCAGCATGGCCAGGTGGGCCAAAAAGCGCAGCAGCGCATTGTGTACGGGCCAGATGGCAAACACCGCCGTGGACACCAGAATAGAGATGGCGATGACCATGAACAAAAAGCTGGTGCCGCACCGGGGGTGATGCCGGGGCTGGATGCGCACATTTTCCACCGTCAGCGGCAGCCCCGCCTCATAGCAGAAAATGGTCTTGTGCTCTGCCCCGTGATAGGAGAATACCCGTTTCATCTCCTTCATCCGGGAGCACAGGGCCAGGTAGCCCACAAAAATGACGATCTTCAGCAGGCTCTCGGCCAGGTTCCGGGCCAGCATGGAGTCGGTGAACAGCACGATGAACGCCCCCAACAGGGTGGGCAGCAGGAAGAACAGGCCGATGGACATCCCCACCCCCAGCAGCACCGCCAAGGTGGTGATGACCGAGGTGGCCTTTTCGCTGCCCAAGTGCTGTTCCAGCCACTGCTCCAGCTTAGACTCCTCCTCTTCCTCCCCGCTCTCCCCGTCCTCGGGGAAAAACTCTGCCGAGTACATCAGGGCGGTGACCCCGTTGTACATGGAGTCGGCAAAGTTCACAACACCCCGGAGAAAGGGCAGCCCTAAAACGGGATAGCGGTCCTTGATAAAGCGCAGGTCCTTCACCTGGGTCTCCAGCTGGCCGTCGGGCTTGCGCACCACCACGGCCTGTTTCTTTGGGCCCCGCATCATAATGCCTTCGATCAGGGCCTGACCGCCGCACATGGTCTTGAAGGCGGTATTTCGGCCCTGTTTATTCTCTTTTGTCTGGTTTTGCAGCATGAATGGTCTCCTTACTATGTTCCGGCGCTCCGCCGGAGCGGGTCACGCCTCGATGGGCAGGCGGATGGTGACGGCGCAGCCGCCCCCCTGGGCATTGCCGATGTCCAGCACGCCCTCGTGGCGGGTGACGATCTCCTCGCACACCGCCAGGCCGATGCCGGAGCCCCGGGCCTTGGACGTGCCCTTATAAAACTTGTTTTTGATGAAGGGCAGCTCCTCCTGGGGTACGCCGGGGCCATAGTCCCGGATGCGCACCACCGCCTCTGTCCCCTCCTGGGCCACAGACACATCGATGCGCTTGCCCGAGCCGCCGTGCTTGGCGGCGTTGTCCAGCAGATTGCAGAACACCTGGCGCAGCCGCTCCGGGTCGCCGGAGATGGGCAGCACCTCCTCCGGGCAGTCCTGATAGGTCAGCTCGATGCCCTCTCGCCGGAAGAACTTCTGATAGGTATACACTGCGTCCTCCACCTCGGCCTTCAGGTCCAGGGGCTCCACCGACAGGGTGAAGCGCCCGTCCTCGATGCGGGAGAACTCCAGCAGCTCCTCCACCATGTTGGTCAGGCGGTGGGCCTCGGAAACAATGATGTCCATGCCCTTCTGCACGTCATGGGGGTCGGTGAGCTCGCCGCTCTGCAGTGTCTCCGCCCAGCCGTTGATGGCGGTGAGGGGAGTGCGCAGCTCGTGAGAGACGGAGGAGATGAATTCCGACTGGGTCTTTTCCGACTGTTTGATCTTCATGGACATGTCGTTGATGGTGTCGGTCAGCTCGCCGATCTCATCGTCGAATTTCTTCTCGATCTGCACCCCGTAACTGCCGTCGGCGATGAGCCGGGCCGTCTCGGTAATGCTGGCCAGGGGCTCTACAATAGAGCGGACGAAATAGAGGTTGGAGAAATAGACCATGGCGAAGATGGCCACGGCGATGGCGGTGATCACCGCCATGGAGAAGATGAACTGCCGGTCGATGGCGGACAGGGAGGTCACATATCGGACCACGCCCACCGTCACCCCCTGATAGACCACCGGGCTGGAGGCCGCCAGGATTCGCTCCTTGGTGGAGGGGTCCCGGCCCATCCAGTGGGTGGTGATCTGGTTTTCCAGGGCGCCCCGGATGTCCTCGGTGTCCGGGGTGGCGCCGGTGGTCAGGTCGTTGCCCGAATAGACCACCGCCCCGGTGGCATCCAGAAATTGCAGCTCCAGATTGTTTTTCTCCTCATAGCTGCTAACAGCCTGCTGGGCCGCCGCCCAATACTGGGTACGGGTATAGCTGCGAAAACTCCCGGCCGCCGAACTGGCCCGGCCTGTTAAATCGTTGGCCGTGCTGGAATAGTAATAGTTCCACAATGCGGCAAAAAAGGAGCCCAGGGCCAGGGCTAAAATCAGCAGCACCACGCCGATGCTGTTGAGCAGCCACCGCTTGCGGATGCCCCGTATCTTTACCTGGTCATTCAAATCGGTCTTTTTGGCCACCGCGCTCCCTCCTTCTCTAAAAAATTTTCCACATGTTTCAGCAGGGCTGTGGATTTATCCCCGCCATTTATAGCCATAGCCCCAGACTGTGTTGATATAGATGGGCTTTTGGGTGTTGTCCTCGATCTTGATGCGCAGACGACGGATGTTCACGTCCACGATCTTCAGCTCACCGAAATAATCCTTGCCCCACACCGCGTCCAGGATCTCCTCCCGGGCCAGTGCCTTGCCCGGGTTCTCCATAAACAGCTTGACGATGGAGTACTCCACCTGGGTCAGCTTCACCCGCTGGCCGTTTTTCTCCAGGGTGCGGTTGCGGGTGTTCAGCAGGAAGGGCGGGTCGCTGATCTCGTCGGCGGACAGGCTCTCCGTATCCCCGCCGGTGCGGCGATAGAGGGCATCCACCCGGGCGGTGAGCTCCGCCGGGGAAAAGGGCTTGGTCACATAGTCGTCCGCCCCGGTCATCAGGCCGGTCACCTTGTCCATCTCCTGGGTGCGGGCGGTGAGCATGATGATGCCGATCTTGTTGTCCATGGCCCGGATGCGGCGGCAGACCTCAAAGCCGTCAATGCCGGGCAGCATGATATCCAGCAGGGCCACCTTCACGTCCGGGTTCTCCTTCAGGGCCGCCAGGGCGTCCTCCCCGGTGCCCGCCTCGATGGTGGTATAGCCCGCCCGCTTCAGGTTGATGACTACAAAGCTGCGGATGTTCTCCTCGTCCTCCAGGACCAGGACCTTTCTCATCTGGAGCTCACTCCTCTCTCAACGCCACTCAGAGCGCTATATTCAGCTGTACCAGCTGGTCTGAATGGTCTGGAAATTTTTCATCAGCAGGTCGTTTTCTGTCAGGCCGCAATCCCAGCCGCAGTCATAGAACTGGGCGGCGTAGATCACGTCCTCCTCCTCCCGCAGGGTGATGAACCCCTCTGCCTGGGCCCGGGTGGCACGGTTGCTGCCGGTGAGTTTATAGATGCTCAAAAAGGGCACTGCCGGCTCGTTCTCCCCCTGCCACAGGGAGAACACCACCTGCCGCTGGCCGGACACCACATCGCTGCGGGAGACGGTGACTTTGCCCTCCCAGCTGTCCGGTATCTCCAAAAACCAGCCGTCGGTCACGTTGTAATAGGTGCCCATCACCCGGCTGCGCTGGCCGGTCTGGCTGTACTGATACCAGTCCACCAGCCAGGCGCTGGCCCCGCCGGGGTCCCGGTCCTGGGGCAGCATCCGCACTTGGGGCAGCTCCAACACTACGTCGTTGTTGACATCGCTGGGACCCAGCTCCGCCATGCCCCGCAGGCGCTCCCGGCTGACCCCATGCTCGTCCAGGGCCAGGTTCGCCAGGCGCATCTTCCCCTCGTGCTCCCCGGCCTGATAGGCCACCACGTCGATGGTGCGGCTTCCGTCAGACTGGGCGCAGGTGATGTACAGGGCGGGGGGATAATAGGTTCCGGCCAGATACCCCGCCGTCACCCGGTTCAGGCCCGTGATCCCGGCGGACAGAGCCACCGTGCTCAGGCTCTCCATCCGGCCGTTGCGCCAGCCGTACAGCTCCACCTGGCCGCTGAGGGCAGCGGCATCCAGCCGGACCACAGCCACCTCGGTGCGGGTATCCTGGTCGATGTCCAACAGACGATAGCCGCTGGAGTAGGCCCCTCCCTCCACGGCGGTGCTGCAGCTGGTCAGCAGCAGCTCGGTGGCCCGGAGGGAGGCCTGGTCCGCCGCCTGATTCTGGGCGGGGACGGCGGTGTCCTCCACGGGCTCCAGCTCGTCCAGGGTATAGGCCCCCAGCTGATACACGCCGGTGTTCACCTGCCAGTTCACCACCAGCTCCTTGCTGCCCGCGCCGTTTAGGTCCACATAGTCCACCGAGTA
Source organism: Flintibacter faecis (assembly GCF_014287875.1). Taxonomy (GTDB): domain Bacteria; phylum Bacillota; class Clostridia; order Oscillospirales; family Oscillospiraceae; genus Lawsonibacter; species Lawsonibacter faecis_A. The sequence continues at coordinate 92,867 of NZ_JACOPN010000001.1, forward strand.
GATGGCCGAGCCGTCGCCTTCCACCAGGCCCCGGACCTGGTAGTCTCCGTCCACGGCGGTAAAGATATAAATTTTCAGGGATTTTTCCACGCCGGGCACCCGGATAAAGGCCACGGCGCTCTCCCGCTGGCCGTCCCCATCCAGGTCCTGGAGCTGGATGGAGGCGGTGTTGTCCCCGGAGACAATGACCGCATCCTCGCAGCCGACGCCGAACTGCCCCTCCAGCCCGGTCTTTACCGAGCGAATGGCCTCTGCCAGCTGGTCATAGCCCGCCGAGCGCTCCGGCCGGCGATAGAGCTCGTCCGGCGGACGGAACAGGCAGCCCGTCAGCAGCAGCGCCATGGCTATCCACAAAAGCAGCCCCAGTGTCTTTCTCCTCAATGCCGCCCGCCCCTTTCCTGACAAAATCTTATGCTGCGCATTCGATAAAAATCCTGTTTATCATCATACCACAAATCCAGAAACTTGCCTACCTGTTTCCTAAAAAGTTTTTATGGGAACGGCAAAGCTTATCCCCCGCAGCCTTTCGGCCACAAAAAATCCCCCCCGGCAGAGCCGGGGGGCAGGCATATTATACTTTTTGTGCAGCAACGGCACGCTTACCGTTCTTGCGTCAAGATCTCCAGCGCCGTTTCCAGAAAAAGCGCTGAGCCGAGATACAGCTTGCTGTCATCAATACAGAATTTTGCGTTATGTGCGGGATATATCTTCCCATCGCAGGGACAGGGGGCGGGACATTGCAGATAGAAATAACACCCCGGCGCCTTCTGGAAGAAGAAGGCGGCATCCTCGCCGCCCATTTCAGGGCGCTCTAAGATATGGGAATGTCCGGGGCCCATGACCCTGTCTGCCGCATTTAAAAAGTGCTGTACCACCTTGGGGTCGTTGATGACCGGAGGATATGGGTCTCGAAATTCCAGATCATACTCCCCCCGCATCATCGCAACGGTGTGATCTACGATTTCCCGAATGCGCCGGAGCACATAGTTCCGGGACTCCATATCCACGTTTCGGATGGTGCCGATCACCTCGGCAGAATCCGGGATGATATTGGTCGCACCCTTTCCGGCGCGAAGTGTGGCGATGGTCAGCACCGAAGGCTGAAACGGATCCATCTCTCTGCTGATGATGTACTGGAGGTTATTGACCACCAAGGCCGCAATGGTCACCGGATCAACGCACTTTTGCGGCGCAGCGCCATGGCCCCCTCTCCCCCGGATCGTCAGATAGAGCTGGTCATCTGCGGCGCTGCAGTGGCGGTAATTCACGGCTACATCGCCACAGTCAAACGGGCCTTTGTCCGACACATGCAGCGCCAGTATGTAATCCACACCGTCCATAGCGCCGTCCCGGACCATGGGTTCCGCACCGCCCGGAAACTCTTCTCCGGGCTGAAACAGCAGCCGCACCATGCCGGGGAGCGTGCTCTCCCGTTTTTTCAGCACTTGGGCAAGGCCCAGCAGCATTGCGGTGTGGGCATCGTGTCCACAAGCGTGCATATTCTCGTTTGTGGAAGCAAAGTCCAGGCCGGTCTCCTCCTGAATGGGGAGCGCATCCATATCAGCCCGCACCGCAACGGTCAACTGCCCAGGCCGCCCGATATCCACGACCAACCCGGAATGCGTGGGAAACTCCCGGTATGTCAGGCCCATTTTACACAGCTTTTCTTTGACATAGGCTTCCGTTTTCGGGAGCTTCAGTCCGATCTCCGGAATCTGATGCAGCTCCCGCCGCCAACGCTGAATAACCGGCTGAAGATCTTTCGCATCTTGATAAGAAGGCTCCATTATTTCAAACACTCCAATCTGCAAAAAGATATAATAGCTATATAACACAGGGTACAAAGGCCGTTGCCGGCGATCAATTCAGAACTTTCTATGCGTTATCAGAAGGGGCCGTAGCCGGAGATCGTTGCGTAAATCAGGAAGGCAAAAGCCACAAGCCACCACAAGAAGAACAGCGGGATCAAATACCGAAACCACTTGGAGTAAGGGACCTTGGCCATGGCCAGCGCCGCCATGATGGTGCCGCCGGTGGGGGTGATCACGTTGGTAAAGGAATCGCCAAACTGGAACGCCAGAACGGCAGTCTGCCTTGTCACGCCGATTAGATCCGCCAAGGGGGCCATAATGGGCATGGTAATGGCGGCCTGGCCGGAGCCGGAGGGTACCAGCAGATTGATTAGATCCTGTACCACGAACATACCGCACGCAGTAAGCATGGGGGGCAGACCCACCAGTGTCTGGGCCAGCGCATGGATGATGGTGTCCATGATGTTGGCATCGGTCATGATGATGGTAGTCGCACTGCACAGGCCGATCATCACATTGGCAAACAGCAGATTATTGCAGCCCTTCAAAAACTCGTCCACGATCTGGTTGGGGGTCAGGCCGCCGCAAACGCCGGCCAGGATCCCCACCACCAGGAACAAAGCGGCCAGCTCGTCAATGTAAAAGCCAAACTCAAGCACGCCCACGACCATGCCGATGATACCGCCCACAAAGATGATCAGAACCAGGATATGCCGCTTGGTCAGGGCCGGTACACTGCTGAGATCGATGGCATCCTCCCGCCTATGGTCGATCTCGTACATAGCGCTGCTCATGGGGTTCTTCTTCACTCTGACGGCTCGGAACATCACATACACGATGCTGACGCCCAGCAGAGCCACAAAGGCCGCAAATCTCAGTCCGATGCCGGAGAACATAGGCAGGCCGGAAATACTTTGGGCCACTCCCACCGTAAATGCGTTGGTACAGCCACCGGCGTATCCGGCTCCCGCAGCGCCAAAGACAATGCCCATTGCGGTCAGGGAGTCAAAGCCCATGGCAATACAGATGGGAATGATCAGGGGGACAAATACAAGAAATTCCTCATAGTTGGCTGCAAAGCAGGAGCCCATGCCGAAGATCAGCATGCAGACCGGGATCAGGAAAAGCTCTTTTCCCGCCATCTTTTTGACCATGTTGCCCATTCCGCTGCGGATCGCTCCGGTGGCATCCATAATGCCAAAGGCGCCGCCGATGATAAACAGGAAAAAGATCACATCACTTGACTTTTGCAGACCTAATGTAAGCGACTTGAATATGTCAAACAGCTTGACCGGATTTTGCTCCACATAGTGGAAGCTGTTGGGGTCTACGATCATTCTGCCGGTGGAGGGGTCCGCAATGCGATCAAAGACGCCGGCCGGAACAATATAAGTTGCGACTGCACAGAACAGGACGATTGCCACCAGGATCAATATGGGGTTTGGGGCTTTCATCGAGGTGATCTTCTTTTTTTCTTTGTTACTCATTTCTTTCTTCCTCCTTCATTCTAACACCGGACTTCCGGTCTTTCGACGGTGGATACTAGGGGCCCGCTCGCTGGATCATTTGATCACAATGGAACACGATGTCTTGCTCGATGCCTCTGCTGTCCGAAGTCAGCCAGCGCAAATGCCACAGAAAGGAAAAATATAGCGGAAGAGATGATAAACGGCAGCTTGTTCCCAAGGCTATAGATGAACCCGGCGCACAGGGCGCCGAAAACCTTTCCTCCGAATTGGAAGGAGTTGAACTGTCCCGCCAGATGTCCGCTGTCCTCTGGCCCGCCGCTGTCGGAGAGAATGCCCTGTTGGAAAGGAAGATAGAGCGCATTCACCGCATAATAAAGGAAATTGCCGATCACAAAGGCCGCCGGGGATCTTAGCAGGCAGACCCCATAGGTGATGGTCCCACACAGCAGGAGCACCGGGATCAGGGACAGCCGCAAATCGAATTTTTTGGCAATCCAGGTCCCGATCGTAACCGTCATGACCAGCGTGATCAAACCAATTCCGGCCCGGATCAGCCCGTTGTAATAATTCGGAAAGTTCAGGGCTTCTTTTACGTAGTAGTTATAGGCGTTATCATACCCTGATGCGGCGAAGTTGGACAAAAATACAGTCAGGAAAAACAGGGGGTCAAACAGCTTCATTCGCCTACGTTTCTGTCCACTCTGCTTGGAAACGGACTCTTGCACTTTGATGGACACTTCCGGGTCCTTCAGAATGGAGAACAGGACTGCACCCAGGATCAGCAGCACCAGGATCTGAATACGGAACATCAACTGGATGGATACCGTGCCGATAAACCCGCCGATTGCATAACCAGCCGCACATCCAACGGTAGTCGTTGCGGAATAATATAGCATCAAACGATGGTTTTGGCCGCTGGGGGCAACCGCAATGAGATAGGCAAGGGAGGCTACCGCCCCGGCTGAATATGCAGCCCCTCCCATAAAGCGGCACAGAATGACAACGGATTGGGAGGTAGAGATGCTGAACACCACCTGAACCAGCGCATAACCGATGAAGCTTCCGCCCAGGATATTTGTGTATCCGTATTTTTCACATAACTTTCCCCAAACGGGGGAGAGCAGGAAACAGGCCCCTGCCATCGCAGCGTATCCCACGCCGAACATATAATCCGGAAAGCCCAATTCCAGGAAAAGTGCCGGGGTGATCGGATTGATGCAGTTTGAAAAGACTGTAAACAGGCTGAACAACAGCATTACCCGAAAAATCGTCGCTTTCCTGTGGCGGGCAAAAAATGAATGCACGATATCACAACTCCTTTGATCCTGTTTGCTTTTCGGCGACACATGAACTGTGAAAACCGCCAAAGAATACACCGGATCTTGGGTTTATTATAGACGCATTGCCCGTCATTTGTAAAACAAGTCCTTTTTATCATTATGATAAACAGGACGCAGGCCGTCATCCCCTTGTGCCCCTGCTCCTTGGATCGGTTTTATGCTTGACCAAGTCGCCGAAATATGGCAAAATAATGCCGATTGGATGGTGGGGATTTCCATGGATATTGAAGAATTGAAAACTTTTTTGTGTGTTGCAGACACAAAAAACTTTAGTCGCTCAGGCGATCTGCTCTTTGTCACGCAGTCTGCCATCACTGCTCGGATCAAATCGCTGGAAAAGGAGCTGCATTGTCAGCTCTTCACACGCAGCAACGCCGGCGTAGAATTGACCATGTACGGAGAGACCTTTTTGCGCTATGCGAAAAACGCCTACAACCTGATCGAAGAAGGCTCCAGAATGCTCAATCTCTCCGCAAAATACACCTCATTTCTGAGTGTAGGCGCTCCTGATTCCGTATGGCGTTATAATTTATTTCCCTTTGTCCCTCAGCTCAGGCACTCCAACCCAGATGTTGCCCTTCGGCTCCTCTGCGAGCATTCAGCCACGCTGACCGCCGGACTTTTGGACGGCGCTGTTGATCTGGCTGTCGTATTGGCCATGCCCAACCACCGTATGATCCACGTTGAACCGCTGTGGTCCAGCGATTTCGTTCTGGTGAGAAGTCCGAATCTTCGCCTTCCAAATGTGCCATTCACCCCGGAGACGATACATCAATTTCCGTTTATCAAAATGTTCTGGGGACCTCCATTTCACGAGTGGTTTGATGCCGCTTATCAGCCAAGTGTTTTTCCCTACCAAATAGACCGCCTTTTTCTTTACATGGATCTGCTGGTCCACGCAATGGGGGTGGGCTTTCTGCCCCGCCGCATTGCAAGCACGCACTTGAAGGATGGGACGCTGATCGAGATCCCCTATTACGCATCAGAAAGTACTCCCCGCGAAACCGGATTTCTGGTCTGTCTCAACAAGCGCGCAGAAGAATTTTCCCCCTTTATCAAGAGAATCCAAGATATCTTTCAAGAGACGGACCCGGCTGACCTCAGTTGAGTCTTTTATGTATCAAACAGGCGCCCTGCGGGTATTTGAAAATCCCGCAGGGCGCCTGATGGTAAATTCACTTTTTCAGCTTAGCCTTTCCGGTGATCTGGTCCATGGAAATACACCACACGGCGGTGGCGGACATACTTTTTTCGATGGCCCTCTCCAGGCTCTCCCCCAGATCGTGGGGAGTGAGCTTTCGGCACAGGGCCCGCAAGGCATCGGCCTTTTCCTTCGTATCGGTCACTTCGGCGGCCCGGCCCATGACCACGACGGACTGAAAATAGGTGGTGTACATGGCGGGGGCCACAAAAGCGGGGTCGTCTGCCCCCACAAAGGTGACGCACACCCGTCCGTCCCGGTGGAGCAGATCGGTCTTATGCCCCTGCTTGGCACAGTGGAAATAGAGCTTATCGCCTGCTCGCACCAGAGACAGGGGGATGCAGTAGGGGGCACCGTCCTCAGTGGCAAAGGCCACCGTGCCGTGTTTGCAGCGGTCGATAAGCTCCAAAGAAAATTCCAGGCTCTGTTCCCGGTCACTTCTTCTCATAGTCAGTCTCCTTTTTTGTGTCTTTTGTGTCGTCGCCGGGCTTGGCCTCGGCGGGTTTGGTCAGCAGGGTGACGATGTGGTAATAGAGGGCAGTGGGGTCAGACTGGAACCGGTGGGCCATGGCGGCAGCCTGAGGGCGGCTGGGGGTGAGCAGCTCCAGTTGGAGCAGGGGGGTGCCCACGTCGTCCAGACGCAGGTGGAGGGTGCAGGTGCCGTCCTCGTTGTCGCTCACGTCCGCCTGGACCTGGGCCTGGCGGCGGATGGCATCGTTCACCCGGACCAGATTCTCGTCGCAGTGCATCCGCACGGAATAGGGCAGACTGCTCTCGCAGATCTCGCTGTTGCGGCGGCCCTTGTCGGTGATGGAATAGTGCTGCTCCTCGTCCCGCTCCAGCTGGCCCGTCTCCACCATGTGACCCACGGCCTCGGTGAGAGAGAAGTAGTCCACGCCCTCGTCGCACAGGGCCAGCTCCAGTAGTTGGAGAAAGGTAACAGGCCCGGCCACCCGGGACATGATGTACAGCACCAGCAGCTTTAAGTCTAATTCACTTTGGATAAATCCCATAGGCATGACGACCGCTCCTTTCCCTTTGGGGCACGGACTGATGTTCGATACATATTCATCAATATTATAGCCCGGCCTGGAAAAAGCCGCAAGCCCTAAATTTGCCCGGAAGCACCGATCCCGGGGCGGAACATAGGATGTATCGGCTCAAAGCCCAGGGCGGGCACGGAAAATGGCCGCCCGTGTCATCTTTTTGTTAGGAGGGAACCCTATGCCAGAAGTGGTCGTGCCCGGTCCCGTGACCGAGGAGCGCCGCATCCGGGAGGCGGTGTGCGTACACACGAAGAAAATTTTCGATTCCTGCCGGGATAAGGACTGTATCGAGGACCTGCGGGTCTATCTCACCCGGAGCTCCCAGGAGGCGGTGGACCGGGCCGTATCGATAAAGGCAGGCTGCGCCCAGCTGCTGTACGCCTACATCGATGTGGAGCCCGTCACCTTCAACCGGGGCTTTTACACTGTGGACGTGCGGTATTACTACCGCATCTCCGCCGATGCCTTTGTGGGCACGGTCCGCCCGGTGGAGGTGACCGGGCTGGCGGTGTTCGACAAGCGGGTCATTCTGTTCGGCAGCGAGGGAAACGCCAAAATTTTCTCCTCCCAGGCCGGGTGCGGGCCGGACAGCCAGCGTCTGCCCAACACCACCGCCCCCGTGGCCGTGGTGGAGGCGGTGGACCCCCTGATCCTGGGAATGAAGCTGCTGGACGTGTGCGACTGCCGCCCCTGCCCCTGCCAGTGCCAGTGGACCGACGTGCCCCCGGCGGTGGCCGCCGCCTTCCCGGAGGAGCTGGCCTTCACCGGAGAGTCCCACCGGATGTATGTCACCCTGGGCCAGTTCTCCATCATCCGCCTGGAGCGGGACACCCAGCTGCTGACCCCTGTGTATGACTACTGCATGCCCGAGAAAGAATGCCCCTGCGACGGCGGCAGCTGTCAGGAGGACCCCTGCGAGCTGTTCCGCAAGGTGCAGTTCCCTGTGGGCGAGTTCTTCCCGCCCAACGCCATTACCCCCAGGGGCAGCAGCTATCAGGACATCAAGTCCGGCGGCTGCAGTTGCTCCTGCAGCTGAAAAATTCAAGCAAAAAGGACCGCCTCGGCGGTCCTTTTTGTCGTCCTATTTAGGTTTCCTGCGCGGGCTCCAGCATGGTCTGGCAGAAGGTGCGCAGCACGGCGGCCAGCTCGCAGCGCTTGATGCCATTGATGGGCCGCAGGGTGTTGTTCTCATAGCCGGACAGCAGCCCGGTGGACACTGCCCACTCCATGGCCGTTCGGCCCCATTCAGACACGCTGCCCCCGTCGGCAAAGCCGGACAGGGACTTGCCCTCGGCCACGTCCAGCCCCTGGCGCTTGGCGTACTGCTGGAGCACCAGGGCCAGCTGCTCCCGGGTAAGGGGGGTGGTGGGCAGGAACTTGTTGCCCGAGCCGCTCATCAGCCCCTCCTGGCTGCACCAGTTCACCGCCTGATAGCACCAGTCGCCGGAGGACACGTCGGAAAAGTGGGCGGACTTGTCCGCCTGGACAGAGCCGCCCATGCGCCACAGGATCTGTGCCAGCTGGGCCCGGGTGACGGAGCCGTTGGGCAGGAAGGCATCGCTGCCCGCGCCGGAGAAGAAGCCCTGCTCCAGGGCGTACTCCACTGCGCCATAGTACCAGGCGGTGGCGGGCACGTCGGAGGGGACGATCACCGAGTCATACAGGCGGACATAGTAGGACAGGACATATTCCTGCTTGTCCGTGGGGGAGTTATAGTGGAGGGACACGAAATAGAGGATGCCCTCGGCGCTGGGGCTGGCCGCGCCTGCCTCGGGCAGGGTCTGGCCGCTGCCAGCGGTGTTCCGGGCCTTCAGCACCTCCTGGCCCCGCTGGGCCAGGGTCTTGGCGGTGAGCAGATAGGTCTGCCCGGCCTTCAGGGTGGCGTTGGTCCCCGTCCAGGCCGTCAGCTCGCCGGTGGCAGTCATGGTGTCGCACACTGGGCGGTCCTCGCCGTCCAGCATCTCATAGATGCCGTCGCCGTTCAGGTCGGTGAGATAGTCCACCTCTACCCACACCCCGTCGGCCTTGGGCTGGATATAGAAGGCGGGGTCGCCGGCGGCCCGGTTCACCCGGCAGTCATACCGCACGGCATCATCGGCCAGAAACAGGCCGGAGCTGCCCCGGCGATAGAGCTTGATGTGCAGATTCACCTCCGGGGAGTCGGTGGTATTGGCATGGATGAGAAAAGAAGCGAAGCCGGTGGACAGGGGGTCCACAGCGGACACAGGCAGCATCATAGAGATGGACATGACCAGGCAGAGCACCAGGCCAAGCCAGCGTTTACACTTGAACATAAAGGTCTCCTTTCGGTTTGGTGGTTTGGATACGAAGTCCATTATAACCAAAAATGCCGGGTTTGACAAGAAAGAGGGGCGGTTTCTCTGGCACGAAAACCGTTTTTCCCGGTGGACAGGCCCCTTTGGGCTGTGATATAATAGCAAAATAAACAAATGTGGTGATGATATGGGCTGGATTTTCAACATTTTGTCTTGCTATGGTCTGATCCCTCTGGGGGCGTCTTTTCTGGGTGCGCTGCCCCTGTTCTTCGGGGGCCCCTCGTGGACCTGTCTGGTCACAGTCCCGCTTCTGACCTGGCTGATATATTTCTCCCTGGATGGACGGGTGGACCAGCGGCGGGGAGCCCGGATCAACGGCATCTCCCTGCTGCTCCTGGCCCTCTGCTTCACGGTGCTGATGGTCCTGGGAAAGGGCAGCGTGGACAGCACGGCGGTGGGGCAGCTGCTGTGGCTGACCCTTCCCTTCTGCCCGCTGTGGCTGATCTTGTCCCTTATGGGGGAGCGGCTGATCCTGGTTCTGGCCATCTTTTTGACCTATGCCGCCGGATATCTCTTCTGCACCTGCCGGAAGGGGGAGCGCCCCCGGTGGCGGCGGCTGGTCCTCCCCGGGGTGGGGCTGGCCCTGTGCGCCGCCCTGTGTACGGTGCTGTATTGCAGCCGGCCGGAGGCGCGCTATGGGGGCCACGGCTTTGCCTATATGAGCGGCTTCTCCAGCACCGACTTCAGCCAGTACATGGTCTACAGCCAGCCCGGCAGGCTGGCCGCTCTGGACCACCCGGCATCGTTCCAAATAGAGGACCAGGCGGATATGCCGGTGATGGACGGAGCGGAGGCCTGTTACCCCCTGTACGCCGCAGCGGCGAAGGCGGTGTATCAGGACATCGCCGCCATAGAAGCCGATTGGGCCCACAGCGGAGCGGACACCGGGACCAACGGGAAGATCGTCACCTTCACCAACACCGTGATGGGCTTCGACCGGCTGGTGCGGGGGGATGCGGACCTGTTTTTCGGGGCCAGACCGTCGGCAGACCAGCTGGCGTATGCGGCGGACCTGGGAGTGGAGCTGGAGATCACCCCCATCGGCCGGGAGGCCTTTGTCTTTTTTGTGGAGGAGGACAACCCGGTGGACAGCCTGACCCGGGAGCAGCTGCGGGCCATCTACCACGGAGACGTGACCGATTGGAGCCAGGTGGGCGGGACGCCGGGAGAGATCGCCGCTTTCCAGCGCCCGGCTGGCTCCGGTTCCCAGACCATGATGGAGTATTTCATGGGGGAGGTCAGCCTGAAGGAGCCCTTGACCTATGAGATGGTGGACTCCATGGCGGGGGTCATTCGCCATGTGGCCCAGTATGCCAACGAGCATGGAGCCCTGGGCTACTCCTTCCGGTATTTTATCGAGGGGCTCAGCCAGGAGCAGGGGGTCAAGCTGCTGGCAGTGGACGGGGTGTCCCCCGACTTGGCCCACATTGAGGACGGGAGCTATCCCCTCACCGTCCCCCTGTGCCTTGTCACACGGAAAGATGCCCCCAACCCCAACGTGAAAAACATGATCGACTTTTTCCTCTCCCCGGACGGACAGACCCTGGTCCGGGAGACGGGCTACGGGGCCTTGGCGCCCCGGGAGCCCCGGCCGGAAGGGGAATAAACACAAGAGATCGAACAACGCACAACAGAAAGGAAGCGGCAGAAATGGGCACACGGCTGACCGTGATCGTGGACAATGTGGCCGTGGGGGACTGGACGGGAGAATGGGGCCTGTCCATCCTGGCGGAGCATCGGGGCAAGCGTATTCTGGTGGACACCGGGGCCTCAGAGCTGTTCCAGAAAAACATGGAGCGGCTTGGGCTGTCCCTGGCGGAGGTCGACTATGGCGTGCTCAGTCACGCCCACTTCGACCACGCCAACGGAATGCCCTGCTTTTTCCGGGAGAACCAGACGGCGGACTTCTATGTGCAGGAGGCGGCGGAGGAAAACTGTTATAAAAAACCCCAGGTGTTTTATCAGTACATCGGGATGCCCCGGCACGTGCTGCGGGACTACGCCCACCGCATCCGCCGGGTATCCGGCAAATACCTCCTTTCCGACGGGGCGTGGCTGCTGGGCCACACTACGCCCGGGCTGGCCGCCGCCGGGAAGCGGGAGCGCATGTACCGCCGAAAGGGCCTTTGGTGGCGGCCGGACGACTTTGCCCACGAGCAGAGCCTGGTGCTGGAGACGGACAAGGGACTGGTCATCATCAACAGCTGCTCTCACGGCGGGGCGGCAAACATCATCCGGGAGGTCCGTGAGGCATTCCCTCACCAGTCGGTCTACGGACTGGTGGGCGGCTTTCATCTGTTCAATAAGACGGACGAAGAGGTGCACCGGCTGGCTCTGGAACTGACACAGGCCGGGACGGCCTTCCTCTGCACGGGACACTGTACCAAGCAGCGGGCTTATGACATTTTGCATCAGGAACTGGGCGACCGGCTCCACCAGCTGCAGGTCGGGTTGGTCATGGAGTTCTGATCCGCTGCGGCCTGTCCCACGGGTCTGCGATGAACAGCATACCCTGTACGGCTTGTGGTTTCGCCCCTGATCGTAAATCATTTTAAACACAGGTTGACAAAGAGAGCGGCAGAATGTATACTTTCTAAAAAATACGTTTACGGTCCGGCCTGTAGACTGGGCCCGGAAAGGAAGCATACCATGCAGACCGCAAAACACCCTGCGCTGCCCCTGGCGATGACGGCAGTGATGGCCGCTGTCATGGCGGTGGTGGCCCCGTTCTCCATCTCCATTGGCCCCATTCCCCTGTCCCTGTGTACCTTGGTCATCTATATGAACGCCTATATTCTGGGCTGGAAGCGGGGCACCGTGGCCACCCTGGTGTACATTCTGTTGGGTGCAGTGGGGATGCCCGTATTCAACAGCTTTTCCGGCGGCCTGGGCGTGGTGGCCGGGCCCACCGGCGGCTATATCGTGGGCTATCTGCCCCTGGCCCTCATCTGCGGACTGGCGGTGGCCGCCGCCCCTAAGAACCGGGTGGGGCAGTTTATCGGCATGATCCTGGGCACGGCGGTGCTGTACGCTCTGGGCACCGCCTGGTACTGCGTCCAGTCCGGCAACCCTCTGGGCGTTGCCATGGGCTACTGCGTCATCCCCTTCCTCCCCGGCGACTTCATCAAGATGATCGTGGCCGCCGGCGTGGGTCCCATGATCCGCACCGGCCTGGAGAAGGCCGGGCTGTATCCTCAGGGCTGAATTTTCTTTCCTTTGATACTGACACGCTGACACATATACGATTTTCCCCAGCAAAAAGGACCGTCCAGCCCGGACGGTCCTTTTTGCGCTTATGGGGTCAAACGGTTTCTTCGTAGGGCAGGCCGGACAGATACCGCCTGGCCAGATCAAAGGCGTGGGTGGCCGTCTGGGTACGCAGGCGGGCCCGCACCGGGCGTGCGCCCAGGTGCAGCTGCTTCACATGGGTGCCGTCGGCGGTGGCGATGGCCACGAACATGGTGCCCACCTCGTTGCCCCGGTCGTCCCGGTCCGGCCCGGCCACGCCGGTGGAGGACAGGGCGATGTCGCAGCCCAGCACCCGGCGGGCCCCCTGGGCCATGGCCTGGGCCACGGGGGCGGACACTGCGCCAAACCGGTCCAGCAGCTCCTGGGACACCCCCAGCACGCCGTGCTTCACCTCGTTGGTATAGGAGACCACGCCGCCCTTGAACACTTGAGAGGCCCCCGGCACATCGGTGAGCCGCTTGGCCATCAGGCCGCCGGTGCAGCTCTCGGCGGTGCCCAGGGTCATGCCCCTCTGCCGCAGCAGGTCCTCCACCACCGCCTCTATAGAGGGCACGTCCACGCCGTAGACCTTACTGCCGAACAGGGCCTTGAGCTGGTCCACCGTGGGCCGGAGCAGGGCCTGGGCCTCCTCCGGCGCAGCCGCCTTGGCGGTGACCCGCAGCTCGCACTCCCCCTCTTTGGCATAGGGGGCCAGGGTGGGGTTGGTCATGGCGTTCATCTGCTCTCTCAGCCGGGCCTCCACGGTCGCCTCGCCGATGCCGAAGAGCTTGATGGTGTGGGAGAGGATGACCCCCTCGGACAGCTGCCGGAGATAGGGTGCAGCCCGATATTGGAACATGGGGCCGCACTCGCTGGGGGGGCCGGGGAGCATGATAACGTGGACTCCCTCCGCCTGAAAGGCACAGCCCGGGGCGGTGCCCCAGTCATTGGAGAAAATGGTGCAGCCCTCGGGCAGCATGGCCTGTTGAAAAATATTCTCCGTGACGGGCCGGCCCGTGCGGACAAAGTGGCTGCGGATGCGCCGGGCCGACTCCTCGTCGTATATCAGCTTTTTTCCAAAGGCCTGGGCCAGGACGTTTTTGGTCAGGTCATCGCAGGTGGGGCCCAGACCGCCGGTGGTGATGATGATGTCCGCCCGCTGTCTGGCGATGTCCACCGCCCGGCGGACCCGCTGGGGGTTGTCCCCCACCACAGTGTGGTAATAGACATTCAGTCCCAGGGCGCTCAGCCCCTGGGAGAGCATCTGCGCATCGGTATTGACAATGTTGCCCAGCAGCAGCTCGGTTCCCACCGACAGGATCTCCACGGTATGAGACATAATAAACAAGACCTTTCCCACCCCGGGCCGCGCCGGGGGTGTTGTGATAGCTGCCGCCATTATAACACGGCCCCGGCGGGAAGAAAAGGCGGCAGAAATACAAATTTCCCGGGAAACCGGAACTCTTTGGGAAGAATAAACCAGAACTAAAGCCTGAAAATCGGCGATTAAGCTTCCCGCAAGGCCGCTGACCGCTCCTTTAAAAGAGCACTAAGCCGTGGAAACGGGCAAAAACAGAGGCCACACCCCGGATTTGGCAGGAAATTTGAATTTTTTGCGATTTTTCGACCAAATTACAGTTGAAATTCTCGGGATTTTGGAATACAATGATAGCCGCATGAAAGAGGAGGGCCAAAACGTGCTGAATATCGTACTGGTCGAACCGGAAATTCCCCAAAACTGCGGCAATATCGCCCGCACCTGTGCCGCCACCCGCAGTCGGCTGCACCTCGTCCGCCCCCTGGGCTTTGACATCAGTGAAAAGGCGGTACGCCGGGCGGGACTGGACTATTGGCACATGGTTGACCTGACGGTGTACGACGATTTGGACCACTTTTTCTCCCTGCATCCCCAGCCCGATGTGTGGCTGGCAACAACAAAAGCCCCAAGAGACTATTCCCAAGCTCAGTTTTCTCCCGACTGCTGGCTGATGTTCGGCAAAGAGACCGCCGGACTGCCGGAGTGGCTGCGGGAAAAATACCGCAGCCGCTGCATCCGCATCCCCATGCGGGAGGATGCCAGAAGTCTGAACCTGGCAAACTCCGTGGCCGTCCTGACCTACGAGGCGCTGAAGCAGAACGGGTTCCCCGGTCTGTCCGGCGCGGGCAGTATGGCGGCGGAACCATAACGCGCGATCTCTATTCCTTACATATTGAGTCTTCATCTTGTACTGACGGAAAGGGGTTCCCAAACATGAATTACAACAAAAAGACCGTAACGGACGTGGACGTGAAGGGCAAAAAGGTCCTGCTGCGCTGCGATTTCAACGTGCCCATGGCCAAGGACGGCAGCGGTGTCATCACCGATGACAAGCGCATCCGTGCCGCCCTGCCCACCATCCAGTACCTGCTGGACAACAACGCCGCCGTGATCGCCTGCTCCCACATGGGCAAGCCCAAGGGCGAGGTAAAGCCCGAGCTGAGCTTAAAGCCCGTGGCCGCCCGCCTGAGCCAGCTGCTGGGCAAGCCGGTCATCATGGCCGACGACGTGGTGGGTCCCGATGCCAAGGCCAAGGCCGCCGCCCTTCAGCCCGGCCAGATCATGCTGCTGGAGAACACCCGCTTCGAGCCCGGCGAGACGAAAAATGATCCCGCCCTGGCCAAGGCCATGGCCGACATGGCCGACCTCTATGTGTCCGACGCCTTCGGTGCGGTCCACCGCGCCCACGCCTCCACCGCCGGCGTGGCCCAGTATCTGCCCGCCGTGTCCGGCTTCCTGATCCAGAAGGAGCTGGAGGTCATCGGCGGCGCTCTGGCCAACCCCAAGCGCCCCCTGGTGGCCATTCTGGGCGGCTCTAAGGTCTCCTCCAAGATCGGCGTCATCAACAACCTGCTGGAGATCGCTGACACCGTCATCATCGGCGGCGGCATGGCCTATACCTTCTCCGCCGCCATGGGCGGCAAGATCGGCGACAGCCTGCTGGAGGCCGACTGGGAGGAATATGCCCTGAAGATGATGGACAAGGCCAAGGAGAAGGGCGTGAAGCTGCTGCTGCCCGTGGACACCGTGTGCGCGGACAAGTTTGCCCCCGATGCCAACAGCCAGGTGGTAAAGTCCGGCCAGATCCCCGACGGCTGGGAGGGCCTGGATATCGGCCCCGAGACGGTCAAGCTCTACTGTGATGCCGTGGCCGACGCGGGCACCGTCATCTGGAACGGCCCCATGGGCGTGTTCGAGTTCCCCGCCTTTGCCAAGGGCACCCAGGCCGTGGCCGAGGCCCTGAGCAAGACCTCCGCCATCACCATCATCGGCGGCGGCGACAGCGCCGCTGCGGTGCAGCAGCTGGGGTATGCCGACAAGATGACCCACATCTCCACCGGCGGCGGCGCCTCCCTGGAGTTTATGGAGGGCAAGGAGCTGCCCGGCGTGGCCTGCCTGCTGGACAAGTAAGCAATTTCCATTATCCCGTCAAACGCATATCATGTCCGCCCCGGGCAGCCCAGCTCCCACCCCGGGGCCCGGAGCGGCGGACGAGCGTCTTTTGCAAATATTTTATTTAGTTAGGGAGAGAACACCATGAATCGTCGTTATCGTAAGACTATCATTGCCGGAAACTGGAAGATGAACAACACCCTGTCTCAGATGAAGGCCTTTGCCGAGCAGATCAAGCCCATCATCCCCAAGGGCAAGTGGTGCAATGTGGTGCTCTGTGTCCCGGCGGTGAACATCACCAGCGCCGTCCGCCTGTTCAAGGACTGTCACATCGCCATCGGCGCTGAGACCTGCCACTACGAGGACCACGGTGCGTTCACCGGCGAGATCACCGCCGAGATGATCAAGGAGGCCGGGGCCAAATATGTCATCATCGGCCACTCCGAGCGCCGCCAGTATTACAACGAGACCGACTTCACCGTGAACAAGAAGGTCCACGCCGCCATCAACGCCGGCCTCATCCCCATCGTCTGTGTGGGCGAGAGCCTGGAGCAGCGGGAGCTGGGCGTGACCATGGAGCTCATCTCCTATCAGGTCAAGTGCGCCCTGGCCAACGTGCCCGCCGACAAGATGCGCCACGTGGTCATCGCCTATGAGCCCCTGTGGGCCATCGGCACCGGCAAGACCGCCACGGCCGAGCAGGCCGGCGAGGTGTGCCAGGCCATCCGCGCCGTCATCCGCAAGCTGTACGGCGCTCATGTGGCCCGCTCCGTCACCATCCAGTACGGCGGCTCTATGAACGCCAAGAACGCCGCCGAGCTGCTGGCCCAGCCCGACGTAGACGGCGGCCTGATCGGCGGTGCCTCCCTGAAGCCCGCCGACTTTGTGGAGATCATCAACTCCGCCAACCAGGAGTAAGACCAGCCGTCTACGTCGTGGGCCCCCAATCAGAGCCCAGCGAAGCGGGTCTTATTGGGAGAGGAGGAGCAAGGGAGCGGGCGCAGCTTTCGCCGCCAGGCGGAAGCGGAGCTTAGCGGACTTTGCGACGACGAAGACGGCGGCCTGATCGGCGGCGCCTCCCTGAAGCCCGCCGACTTTGTGGAGATCATCAACTCCGCCAACCAGGAGTAAGGGATGTCCCGGAGGGGGGACAAACTTTTCCAGATCAAGAGGTATTAAGGACTTTATGAAAACACCGACTACTTTGATTATCATGGATGGCTTTGGCATCGCCCCCAAGGGTCCGGGCAACGCCGTGGCTGACACGCCCAAGCCCAACCTGGACCGCATCTTCGCCCAGTGCCCCGGCTGCCGCCTGGCGGCCTCCGGCCTGGACGTGGGCCTGCCCGAGGGGCAGATGGGCAACAGCGAGGTGGGCCACACCAACATGGGCGCAGGCCGGGTGGTCTTTCAGGACCTGCCCCGCATCAGCCGGGACATCGACACCGGGGCCTTCTTCCAGAACCCCGCCTTTTTGGACGCCATGTCCAACTGCCGGGAGTGGGGCAGCGCCCTGCATCTCATGGGTCTGCTGTCCGACGGCGGTGTCCACAGCCACATCAACCACCTGTTCGCCCTGCTGAAAATGGCGGGGGAGCAGGGCATTGAAAAGGTCTATGTCCACTGCTTCCTGGACGGGCGTGACGTGCCCCCCAGCTCCGGCAAGCACTATGTGGAGCAGCTCCAGGCCAAGATGCAGCAGCTGGGCGTGGGCAAGATCGCCACGGTGATGGGCCGCTATTACGCCATGGACCGGGACAAGCGCTGGGACCGGGTACAGCAGGCCTACGACGCCATCGTCTGCGGCCAGGCCCCCTACGAGGCCGATGCCGCCGAGGCCGTGCAGAAGTCCTATGACGCGGGTGTCACCGACGAATTCGTCAAGCCCGTGGTCTGCCTGAAGGACGCGCAGCTCCAGGACAACGACTCGGTGATCTTCTTCAACTTCCGCCCCGACCGGGCCCGGGAGATCACCCGCTGCCTGGTGGACGAGGACTTCACGGATGTGGAGCGCAAGACGGGCTTTGTCCCCGTGGACTTTGTCTGCACCACCGAGTATGACGCCACCATGCCCAACGTGAGCGTGGCCTATCCCCGGCAGAAGCTGGAGAACATCTTCGGCGAGTATATTTCCAAGCTGGGTCTGACCCAGCTGCGCATCGCCGAGACGGAGAAGTATGCCCATGTGACCTTCTTCTTCAACGGCGGCGTGGAGACCGTCTTCCCCGGGGAGGACCGGTGTCTCATCCCGTCCCCGAAGGTCGCTACCTATGACCTGCAGCCGGAGATGTCCGCCTATCAGGTGGCGGAGGAGGCCTCTCAGCGCATCCTCAGCGGGGCCTATGACGTGATCATCCTGAACTTTGCCAACTGTGACATGGTGGGCCACACCGGCGTGTACGAAGCGGCCTGCAAGGCCGTGGCCACCGTGGACGAGTGCGTGGGCAAGGTGGTGGAAGCCACCAGCAAGATGGGCGGCGTGTCTCTCATCACCGCCGACCACGGCAACGCAGAGAAGATGACGGACGAGGATGGTGAACCCTTCACCGCCCACACCACCAACCTGGTGCCCTTCTATATCGTGGGGGCCAGCGTGAAGCTGCGGGACGGCCGTCTGGCGGACATCGCCCCCACCATGCTGGACCTGATGGGGCTGGAGAAGCCCGCCGAGATGGACGGCAAGACCCTCATCGTCCCCTGAGCTTTTTCTTGATTTTTCTATACCGTTCCGGTGCGGGACACCGCACTTTGGATAAAGTTTTGCGCACGGCGGAGCCACTCCGCCGGAAAACGAAAGGAGTTAATTCCCATGAAGCAGATGATCGAGATCGTTGACGTTCTGGGCCGCGAGATCCTGGACAGCCGCGGCAACCCCACCGTTGAGGTGGAGGTCTATCTGGAGGACGGCACCATGGGCCGCGCTGCGGTCCCCTCCGGCGCTTCCACCGGTATTTACGAGGCCTGCGAGCTGCGTGACGGCGACAAGGGCCGTTATAACGGCAAGGGCGTTGAGACCGCCGTGAAGAACGTGAACACCGAGATCGCCGAGGCCCTCATCGGCACCAACGTGCTGGATCAGGTGGCCATCGACAAGATGCTCATCGATCTGGACGGCACTCCCAACAAGAGCCGCCTGGGTGCCAACGCCATTCTGGGCGCCTCTCTGGCCTGCGCCAAGGCCGCTGCCGAGAGCCTGGGCACCAGCCTGTATAACTACATCGGCGGCGTGAACGCCAAGCAGCTGCCCGTGCCCATGATGAACATCCTCAACGGCGGTGCCCACGCCACCAACAACGTGGAGATCCAGGAGTTCATGATCATGCCCGTCTCCGCTCCCTCCTTCCGGGAGGCCCTGCGCCGCTGCGCCGAGGTGTTCCACACCCTGAAGACCGTGCTGAAGGAGAACGGCACCCCCGCCGCCGGCGTGGGCGACGAGGGCGGCTATGCCCCCAACCTGAAGAAGGACGAGGATGCCCTGAAGGTCATTGTCCAGGCCATCGAAGAGGCCGGCTACAAGCCCGGCGAGGACTTTATGATCGCCATCGACGCCGCCTCCTCCGAGTGGTGGGACGAGGAGCAGAAGCTCTATGTCCAGCCCAAGTCCGGCAAGAAGCTGACCCAGCAGCAGCTGGTGAACATGTGGAAGAAGTTCGCCGACAACTACCCCATCATCTCCCTGGAGGACGGCATGGCCGAGACCGACTGGGAGGGCTGGTCCATGCTGACGAAGGCCATCGGCGACCGGGTACAGCTGGTGGGCGACGACCTGTTCGTCACCAACGTGGAGCGCCTGTCCACCGGCATTGAGAAGAAGGTGGCCAACGCCATCCTGATCAAGGTCAACCAGATCGGCACCCTGACCGAGACCCTGGACGCCATCCAGATGGCCAACCGGGCCGGCTACACCGCCATCGTGTCCCACCGCTCCGGCGAGACCGAGGATGCCACCATCGCCGACATCGCCGTGGCTCTGAACGCCGGCCAGATCAAGACCGGCGCCCCCAGCCGCACCGACCGCGTGGCCAAGTACAACCAGCTGCTGCGCATCGAGGAGGAGCTGGGCGACATCGCCGAGTACCCCGGCCTGAAGGCTTTCTTCAACCTGAAGAAGTAATTTTTGCCCCGATATTCAAAATCCTCCGGGCTGCATATGCGGCCCGGAGGATTTTTCTGTCTTTATTCCGCCCCCATGACCTCCGTCAGAATGTCCAGTGCCTGGGCCAGGTACTCCAGATCCGCACCGGGATAGTTCACCACCAGGGTGTGGGGCCGGGCGGCGGCGCAGGTGTGCTGATAATCCGAAAGAAAGGCCAGCCGCAGGCCCCGCCCCTCCGCCCTTCGGGCCAGCGTCTCGTCAGGCAGCTTCGTATCCAGTTCCAGCAGAAAGTGCAGTCCGGCGTTCTCCCCCATCACCCGGCACCGTCCGGCCAGGGGGCTCCCCTCGATGGCCCGAAGCACCGCATCCCTTCTCGCCCGATAGAACACCCGCATCCGGTTCACATGGGCATCGAAATGCCCCTCCTCCAAAAAGCGGGCCAGGGTATACTGCTCCATGGCGGGCACGGTGCAGGAATAAAAGCCCAGCTTGGCCTGATACTCCCCCAGCAGGGGCCTGGGCAGCACCATGTATCCGATCCGCAGCGAGGGGGCCAGGGACTGGGAGAAGGTGTTCATATAGATGACCCGGTCTGCCCGGTCGATGCTGCGCAGGGTGGGGATGGGGCGGCCGGTGAAGCGGAACTCGCTGTCATAGTCATCCTCGATGAGGTAGCGCCCGGGGGCCTCCCCGGCCCAGCGCAGCAGGCTCTGCCGCCGGGCGATGGGCATCACCGCTCCGGTGGGGAACTGGTGGTTGGGGGACAGGTGGAGGATGTCCGCCCCACTCTCCTCCGCCCGGGCCGGGTCCACCCCCTGGCCGTCTACGGGGAGATAGGCGCACTTCGCCCCGTTCAGGGCGTACACCCGCCCCGCTTTAGAGTAGCCCGGGTCCTCCACCCCATAGACCCGGTCACGGCCCAGCAGCTGCACCAGCAGATTATAGAGATACTCTGTCCCCGCCCCCACCACGATCTGCTCCGGGTCTGCGGCGATGCCCCGGAACTGATAGATGTGCCGGGCCAGAGCCTGGCGCAGGGGCAGAGCTCCGCTGTGGGGCATCGAGGGCAGCAGCCGCTCCCCCTCCTCGGTGATGACCCGGCGCATGAGCCGGGCCCACACGGAGAAAGGAAAACCCTCCGTCCCGCTGCCGCCGCTGGACAGGTCCAGCAGCCACCGCCGTCGGGGGGCGGTCTGCCGCAGCTGGGTCTCCTCCGCCGGGGGCCGGTCCGGCCGCACCTCCACCGGACAGACGAAATACCCCCGCTTCTCCTCCGAGCGGAGATAGCCCTCCGCCACAAGCTGGGCATAGGCGTTCTCCACCGTGACCACCGCCGTCTCCAGGTGCCTGGCCAGGGCCCGCTTGGACGGAAGCTTCTCCCCGGCGGTCAGCCGCCCGGACAAGATATCCTCTTTGATGCAGCGGTAGAGATAATCATACCGGGCCAGGCCCCCCCGGCGCTCTAAATCATAGGTCAGCATAGGCTCCTCCATCTGGTCTTATAAAAAAGTTTTAATTTGGTCCTTTCATTCATACCAGATATGATTAAAATACAATTCAAGCAAAAAAGCAAGGGAAACCGTTTTTTCCCTCTGCCGAAAAAGGAGCGAGACATATGACTGATTCCAAGATCCGCAAGCTGGTGCTCTCCGCCCTGATGGCCGCCCTGTGCACCGTTATGACCATGGTCATTCAGGTGCCCTCCCCCATGCAGGGCTATGTAAACCTGGGCGACTGCGCCGTGCTCATCTCCGCCTGGATGCTGGGCCCCCTGTATGGCGGAGCTGCCGCCGGCATCGGCTCTGCCCTGGCCGACCTGCTGTCCGGCTATGCCCACTATGTCCCCGGCACATTCGCCATCAAGTTTCTCATGGCTGCGGCCGCCGCTTTGATCCTTCGGGCCATGACCAAAAAGGCCCCCTCCGCCATGCTGGCCGGTCAGGTGGCGGGCGGCGTGGCCGCCGAGGTCATCATGGTCCTGGGCTATTTCGCCTATGCCAGCCTGTGGCTGGGCAAGGGTCTGGCTGCCGCCGCCTCCATCCCCGGCAACATCGTCCAGGGCGTGTTCGGACTGGTGGCCGCCACGGTGGTCTACACCGTCCTCAGCCGCAGCAGAGCCGTGGTCAAAGTTTGACCCCACCCCATACGCAGATGCGCAAATTGCCGCCAGACGAAAAGACGTCCGGCGGCAATTTTTTATGCCTTTTCGTTGTGCGCTTCGGCCTGCTCCTCCAGCCACCGGACCATCTGGTCCATGCCTTCTAATGTGCGGGGAAAGCTGTTTGTGGCCGTGATCTGGCTGAGGGACTTGGTCAGCGGTCCGGGCCACACCTCCACATCCAGCGTATACCTGGGCTCCCCCTCCGGCTGATCTTCCGGCGGATCGTGTTTCACGGGCTGGATAAAAAAGCGGGTGTTCCCCTTGCTGCCATACCATACGTTGCCGTTCTCCCAGAACAGCAGAGTTGGCATCTCCATGTGTTCGCTCATTGATATCCTCCTGGTTATTTAGAACGGAATCCCCCCGCCGCTGATGCGGCCCTCCCCCCTTTCACAAGGGGGCTGTTTTTCTCTTTGATCAGGCCCCCTTGTCAAAGGGGGCTGGCATCGCCGCAGGCGATGACTGGAGGATTCTGCAACAGTATTTTTATTATGCCAAAAAAGCCGCCGGATGTAAAGCCGCCAATCTTCCCATAAGACACACCCCGTGCCCCGCTGCATAGAATGGACCGTGGCACTGCCACAGCACATGCACTGAAACGGCAAAGGAGCGCATTATGAAACAATACTATCCTTCCGATTGGGAGCGGCGCTGCAGCGGCGGCGTGTACGCCTCTCTCAGCGGCGGCTGCTGCCGCCCGGAGCCTCCCTGTCCTCCGCCCCCTGCGCCGCCCGGGCCTCCGGCTCCGCCGCCCTATCCTCCCTATCCCCCCATGCCCGGCCCCATGGGGCCCACCGGTCCCCAGGGGATCCCCGGGCCTGACGGGGCCACCGGCCCAACCGGCCCACAGGGTATCCCCGGCCCACAGGGCGCACAGGGACCCCAGGGGCCTCAGGGCGTGCCCGGCCCCGCCGGGGCTGCCGGAGCCATCGGGCCTGTCGGCCCCACCGGGCCCACCGGAGCGACCGGAGCCACGGGCGCTACGGGAGCCATAGGCCCAACCGGCCCTGCCGGTCCTGCCGGGGCAACCGGTGCTGTCGGTCCTGTCGGCCCCACCGGGCCCACCGGGGCCACAGGCGCTCCGGGAGCCATAGGCCCAACCGGCCCTGCCGGTCCTGCCGGGGCAACCGGTGCTGTCGGTCCTGTCGGCCCCACCGGGCCCACCGGAGCCACCGGAGCCACGGGCGCTGCGGGAGCCGTAGGCCCCACCGGCCCAACCGGACCTGCCGGTCCTGCCGGAGCAACCGGCGCTGTCGGCCCCGCCGGCCCTGCCGGACCTGCCGGGGCCACGGGCGCCACAGGCCCCGCCGGAGTCGTCACCCCCGGAGAAGCGGTGACGGATCTGGCCCCCGGCGCCAGCCAAGCGGACATCATTCTGAAGATCAACGAGCTGCTGGGCTCCCTGCGGGGGGCCGGACTGCTGGCCAACTGACCGTCTGAACTGCGGCGCTCTCCACCGGGGAGCGCCGCAGTTTCCACAGGGAGGGAGAAACATGGGGAACTATCACGTCTGCGTCTATGCCATCTGTAAGAACGAGGCCAAATTTGCCCGCCGCTGGATGGACTCCATGTCCGAGGCGGACCACATCGTGGTGCTGGACACCGGCTCCACCGACGGCACGCCCCAGCTGCTGCGCAGCCTGGGGGCCAGCGTCACGGAGGAGGTCATCTCCCCCTGGCGCTTTGACACCGCCCGGAACCGCTCTATGGAGCTGATCCCGCCGGACACAGATATCTGCGTCTGTACCGACCTGGACGAGGTGTTCCACCCCGGCTGGCGGGAACTGTTGGAGCGGGCCTGGTCCCCCGGGGCGGGGCAGGCCACCTATCGCTACACCTGGTCCTTCCAGCCTGACGGCTCGGAGGGGGTGGTGTTCTGGTATGAGAAGGCCCACGCCCGCCGGGGCTATCAGTGGGTCCACCCGGTACACGAGGTACTGTGCTGGACCGGTCCGGGCAAGCCGGGGCCCACGGTGGTGGCCGATGGGGTGCAGTTGGATCACCACCCGGACCCAAAGAAGTCCCGGGGGCAGTATCTGCCCCTGCTGGAGCTGTCCGTGGCGGAGGACCCGGAGGATGACCGGAACGTCCACTATCTGGGCCGGGAATACCTGTACTATGGCCGCTGGGACGACTGCATCGCCACCCTGAAGCGGCACCTGGCCATGCCAAGCGCCGACTGGCCCGACGAGCGGGCGGCCTCTATGCGGTACATCGCCGCTGCCTATGACCGCAAGGGACAGCCGGACAAAGCCCGGGACTGGTATCTCCGGGCGGTGGCCGAGGCTCCCCACCTGCGGGAGCCCTATCTGGACCTGGCCCAGCTGCTCTACCGCCAGGAGGCGTGGGACGGGGTGCTGTATTTCACCGGCTGCGCCCTGACCATCACCCGCCGCCCCCGCACCTATATCTGCGAGGCCGCCCCCTGGGGCAGCCTGCCCCACGACCTGCGCTCCATCGCCTTCTACGCCACGGGCCGCCTGCCCCAGGCGCTGGAAGCGGCCCGCCAGGCTCAGGCGCTGGAACCGGACAACACCAGGATACGGGAAAACGTGTCCCTGCTGGAAACGCTGACCCATCCAAACTAACAACAAAAGACCGCAGCGTTTGCCGTCAGCGAGGGAGACGGATCGCCACGTCGTGGCTTCGCCCCTCCTCGCAATGACAGACACTGCGGCCTTTTCAGCGACCCCCTAACTCCTAACTCATCCCTCCTAACTCATCCCTCCTAACTCCTAACTCAAATTCATCCCCAGCCCCCGGAATATTTCTGTTCCAGCTGCTCTAAGTCCTTCACCACGAACAGCTCATACAGCCGGGCCAGAGCGTCCCAGGTGGCCTGATCCATCACGCCGGTGACGGGCAGCCCGGCCCGCTCCTGCAGCCAGCGCACGTTCTGCTCCGAGGCCGTCCCGTGCCGCCCGTCGGGCAGGTCGGGGGACACCCCATCCAGATAGTAGGACAGCAGCCGGAACATCAGCTGAGGCAGGGCCATGAACTCCCGCTCCTGACCCGGAGCCACCTGGCACCCCTCCCCGGGAAAGGCCCTCAAAGCCCTGGGGGCGGCCTGCTCCCGCTCCAGCCGGCTCCAGGCCCGGCTGATCTCGTCCCAGGTCCTTCGGTCCACCACCCCGGTGACGGGCCGGAGCAATTCCCGCTGGAAGAGCATCACCGCCTCCAGCGTCTTCTCCCCGAACACCCCGTCTGGGGTGAGCCTGGGCAGAAAAGGGTGCTTCTCCGCCAGTCGGGACAGCATATATTGCAGGCCCCACACCGGGCGGACCATCTGGGCGTTGTGTTCCATGTCATCCTCTCCCCTTTCGATCCGTCTGCCCCAGCCGCAGGGCATAGCCCGGATATTGGCCCAGGCGCGCCATCTCCTCCTCCAGGGCGTCCTCCTCCCGGATAAAGCGCTGGAACATGGCGTTCCAGGTGGCCGGGCCGACCACGCCGTCATCCGCCAGCCCCGCCCAGCGCTGATAGGCCTGCACCGCACGCTGAGTCTCCGGGCCGAACACCCCGTCTGGTGTCACCGGGGTCAGGGCATCGTCAAACTCCGCCAGCAGGGAGAGCATATCCTGCACCGCCGTCACTCCGTCTCCCCGGTCCCCCAGGCGCATGGTCCCCGGAAACTGAAACCGCAGGCGGTACATGGTCTGTCCCTGGCTGACCAGCTCGGCCAGACCGGTGACCCCCACATAGAGATAGACCAGCTTATACCAGGTCCCCTTGCCGATGACCCCGTCCGGGGTCAGGCTGAACACCCGCTGAAACTCTTTCACCGTCTCCTCCATCTCCCGGGTGAACAGGCCGATGGTGGGGTATATTTTAGGGATCGCCGGATAATTCTGCGCCACCCGGTTGAGCATCACCTGGGCGGTGAGCACCTGGGGGCCGAAGTCCCCCAGGCGCAGGGGTGTGCCGGGATAGGAGTGCTCCAGGTCCCGGACGGGGGCATCCAGCACCAGTTCGATGTCATCCCCATAGTACCGCCGCAGGATGTCCATAAAGTTATAGCCCGCCTGGGCCAGCTCCTGGCTGCCCCACTGGGACAGGCCGTCGCATTTTGTGGTGGTGCCGTTGCAGAATTTTGCGCTCAGTGGCTCTACAAAGCCCACCCGGCGGATATAGTCGTCGAAGAATTCGTCCACCACCTGGCTGATGGGCTGAAAGATGTCCCTCCCCCGGATAAATTTCTGGTCATAGGCGGTGGTGGAGGTGATCTGAAAATCATAGCCCCGGCTGGGATAGAACTCGGTATACACCCGGTTCAGCGCAAAGGACACGATGGCCAGCACGTTGGCCCGGATGGCCGCCGGCTCCCAGGTGGGGTAGATCTCGCTGGAGGCCACGTTTTTCACATAGTCGGGAAAGCTCACCGTCACGTTCTCCGCCGCCTGATCCGGGGCACCCAGATGGACGGTGATGGTGCGGGGGATATAGGGAAAGATCACCGGCATCCCGTCACCTCACAGATCCTGGGCGGGAATATCCCGCACCGTCCGCTGCTGCAGGCTGCTCTGTCCCCGCACCAAGGGGATGAGTTCCATATTCTGTACCGTCTCCACCCCGGGGAAGATCTGCACCCCGTCCACCTGCAGCATGGCATAGCCCGGGTGCTCGGCCCACACGCTGCACACCGAAAAGCACTTCGGGCCGTCCGCCGCCCCGGGGGCGATGCTCTCCTCAGCCGCCGGGGCCGGGATGTCCACAGAGGTAATGCGCCCGCTGCTGTCTGTGGACTGAAGACTGAGCAGGCGGTATCGCCCGCCCTCCCCCTTCTGCAGCACCGCCACCGTGGCTCCCTCCAGAGGCAGCTCCGCCTGGGTGGTGTACACCCGCACACTCAATCTGCCCATCTGTTTCATAGCCTCTCCTCCTCGTTTTGGCAGTTTGCCCATGCTATGCCGGGGCCGGGCGGTTGGTTCCCGGGGCAGCGCGTGGTCAAATAGCTGACCTTTTTCCCCGGTCTCTGAGACAGATTCGGCGCTTGTACGAAAAATATAAACAGAATTGAAACGATAGGAAAAAGCCGTTGACATTGGGCGGCGGCGTGGTAAAATAATAAGCACCTTAACGATAAATAGGTTAACAATAGAGGCAGGACCACTGTCCCGCCACTGAAAGGAGGCAACGCCATGCCTATCCCCAGCGATCAGCTGGAGCTGCTCAGCCAGCAGATCAACCACGCCCACCGCAGCGCCGTCAGCGAGGAGCTCAGCCGCCGGGGCCTAAGCGAGATCGGCCACCCCATGCTGCTGACCATTTTAGAGGGGTATCAGAGCGACGACCCGGAGGGCCACGCCCAGCGGGACCTGGCCGTGCTGCTGCATATCTCCCCCGCCGCCGTGGCAAACTCCCTGAAATCCCTGGAGCGGGGGGGCTATGTCCGCCGGGAGCCGGGGCAGAAGGATGCCAGGCGCAACCGGGTGATGCTGACGGACAAGGGCCGCTCTGCGGTGGAGGGCTGCCAGGCGGCCTTTCAGGCCGTGTCCGAGCGGATGCTGGCCGGCTTCACCCAGGAGGAGCGGCAGCAGCTGCTGGTCCTGCGCCGCCGGATGCTGGAAAACCTGCGCCGCCCCGCCCCGCAGCCACCCCAAGTAAAGGAGGAATCTTAATTTGCTTTCCCTGTTTATGACTCACCTCCAGGGATATCAGAAAGAGGCGCTGAAATCGCCCATTCTCATCATTCTGGAGGTCATCTGCGAGCTGCTGCTCCCCCTGGTCATGGCCCAGATCGTGGACACGGCCATCCCCGCCGGAGACGTGGGGCTCATCTTCAAGCTGGGGGCGCTGATGCTGGTACTGGCCGCAGTCTCTATGCTCTGCGGTGTGCTGGCCTCGAAATATGCGGCCTTTGCCAGCCAGGGCTTCGGCGCCAATCTGCGCCAGTGCCTGTTTGACAAGGTACAGGAGTTTTCCTTTGCGGACATCGACCGCTTCTCCTCCGCCTCTCTCATCACCCGCATGACCAACGACGTGAACAACATGACCATGATGCTGGCCATGGGTCTGCGGATGCTGGTGCGGGCCCCGGTGATGCTTGTGGTGGCCGTTGCCGTCAGCTGCTATCTCAATGCCAGACTGGCCCTGATTTTAGCGGTCATCATCCCCCTGATGATGCTCGTCATCGGATATCTGATGAAAACCTGTACCAAGCTGTTTAAAACCCTGCAGACCAAGATCGATGCCCTGAACAACACCCTGCAGGAGAATCTGGTGGCCATCCGGGTGGTAAAGGCCTTTGTCCGGGAGGACCACGAGCGGAAGAAGTTCAAACAGTCCAACGACGATCTCACCGGGGCCGCCCTGTCTGTGGGTATGCGCATCATCGCCATCATGCCCGCAATGATCATCGCCATGAACGCCGCCACGGTGGCCGGGCTGTACTTCGGCGGCAA
This sequence comes from Flintibacter faecis, assembly GCF_014287875.1. Lineage (GTDB taxonomy): Bacteria > Bacillota > Clostridia > Oscillospirales > Oscillospiraceae > Lawsonibacter > Lawsonibacter faecis_A. Next base: position 121,386 of record NZ_JACOPN010000001.1, read on the forward strand.
AATGGTCATGGGGGGCACCTTTGACCTGGGCCGGCTCCAGGCCTTTTTGAACTATGTGTTTCAGATCCTGATGAGCGTGATGTTGGTGGCCATGTCCCTGCTCCAGCTGTCCCGGGCCCAGGCCTGCGCCGCCCGCATCCAGCAGGTGCTGGACACCCGGCCCTCGGTGGCCGACCGGCCGGAGACAGAGGGCGCGCTTCTCCCCGCCCCCCGGGGTGCGGTGGAATTCCGGGACGTGTCCTTCAAATATCAGGCCGCCGGCAGCGGGGACGACGTACTCTCCCACATCAGCTTTACGGTGGAGCCGGGCAAATTCCTGGCCATTGTAGGCGGCACGGGCACGGGCAAGTCCTCTCTGGTCAACCTGATCCCCCGGTTCTATGATGTCACCGGCGGCGCAGTGCTGGTGGACGGGGTGGACGTGCGGGACTATCCCCTGGAGGAGCTGCGGGGGCGCATCGGCATGGTGCTGCAGACCAACGTGCTTTTTACCGGCACCATCCGGGAGAACTTGCTGTGGGGCGACCCCAACGCCACCGAGGAGGACATGATCCGGGCGGCCAAAGATGCCCAGGCCTATGACTTTATCATGTCCTTCCCCGACGGGTTCGACACCGTGCTGGACCAGGGGGGCGTGAACGTCTCCGGCGGCCAGAAGCAGCGCCTGTGCATCGCCCGGGCCATGCTGCGCAAGCCCGCCATTCTCATTCTGGACGACTCCACCTCCGCCGTGGACTCGGCCACCGAGGCGGCCATCCGGGAGTCCTTCGCCAGGAATCTGAAGGGCACCACCGTCATCATGATCGCCCAGCGCATCTCCTCGGTGCAGTATGCCGACGAGATCATCATTCTGGACGACGACCACATTGCCGGACAGGGCACCCACCGGGAGCTGCTGGCCAGCAACAGCATCTATCAGGAGATCTATCGCTCCCAGCAGGAAGGGGTGGGTGAATAATGCCGGGACCCAATCGCGCCCCCAGAGGGGGCTATCAAAAGCCGAAAAATCTGAAAAAGACGGTAAGCCGCCTGCTGGGCTACCTCACCCGCAGCAAACTGCCCCTGCTGGCTGTGCTGGTCTTTTTGCTGCTGTCCGTGGCCACCAACATCGGCGGCTCCTATATGATGCGGGGCATCATCAACGACTTTGTCTGGTCGGGCTGCACCGACTTTGCCGGATTGGGCCGGGCGATCCTGCTGCTCATCGCTGTGGAGCTGCTCTCCGCTGCAGCCACCTATGGCCAGTCGGCCATTATGGTCCAGCTGGCCCAGCGGGGGGTGAACCGCCTGCGCCGGGACCTGTTTGACAAATTGCAGGACCTGCCCCTGTCCTATTTCGACCGCCACCCCCACGGCGAGCTGATGAGCCGCTTCACCAACGACGCAGACAACGTGCAGCTGGCCCTGGAGCAGAGCGTGGTATCCATGCTGTCCAGCTGCTTCACCTTTGTGGGCCTGGTGGTCATGATGCTGATCATCAACTGGAAGCTGTTTGTGGTCACCGCCCTGGTGCTGGCTTTGACCATGACCCTGTTCAAACAGCTGGGCGGACGCAGCCGCCGCTTCTATCAGCAGCAGCAGGCCGCCCTGGGCAAGGTCAACGGCAGCATCCAGGAGACCATCGAGGGGCTGAAAGTGGTCAAGGCCTTCACCCACGAGGAGCAGGCCAAGGCCGACTTTCAAAAGCTGAACCAGGCCTATCGGGATGCGGCCCAAAAGGCCAACTTCTATTCCACCATGATCATGCCCGTGTCCGGCAACCTGATGAACATCAGCTATGCCCTCACCGCTGCGGTAGGCGGTCTGCTGTCCGTCCTCCAGGGCTTTGACCTGGGCGGTCTGGTGGTCTATCTGAACTACTCCAAACAGGTGGGACAGCCCATGAACCAGATCTCCCAGCAGATGACCACCCTGCTGTCCGCCATGGCGGGCGCAGAGCGCATCTTCCAGGTGATGGACACCCAGCCCGAGACGGATCAGGGCCAGGTGACTCTGGTCCGGGCCAAAAAGGAAAACGGGGTGCTCACCCCCCTGGCCCCCGGTCAGGCCCGCACGGGCACCTGGGCCTGGAAAGTACCCAAAAGTCAGCCCATGCGCCTGGTGCGGGTGCTGCACCTGCCCGACAAGACCGCTGTAGAGCTGCCCGAGGACGCTGATCCCTCCGGGGAGAACAAGGGCTGGGCCTGGAAATACCCCGGTCCCGACGGGATCATGGGCCTGCACCCCATCCGTGGTGCGGTGCGCTGTGTGGAGGGGGAGGATGCCGCCTATGTGGAGCTGAAGGGTGCGGTGCGCTTTAACCATGTGGACTTCTCCTATGTGCCCGGAAAGCGGGTGCTCCACGATGTGTCCGTCTACGCCAACCCCGGCCAGAAGATCGCCTTTGTTGGTTCCACCGGTGCGGGAAAGACCACCATCACCAACCTCATCAACCGGTTTTACGAGATCGAGGGCGGCCTGATCACCTACGACGGCATCGACGTGCGCTCCATCCGCAAGGACGACCTGCGCCGCTCTCTGGGTGCGGTGCTCCAGGACACCCACCTGTTCACCGGTACCATTATGGACAACATCCGCTATGGCCGCCTGGACGCCACCGACGAGGAGTGCATCGCCGCCGCCAAGAGCGCCAACGCCCACTCCTTCATCCGCCGCCTGCCCCAGGGGTATGACACCGTCATCACCGGGGACGGGGCCAGCCTGTCCCAGGGCCAGCGCCAGCTGCTGTCCATCGCCCGGGCGGCGGTGGCCGACCCGCCGGTGATGATCCTGGACGAGGCCACCTCCTCCATCGATACCCGCACCGAGGCCCTCATCCAGAAGGGCATGGACGCCCTGATGGAGGGCCGGACGGTGCTGGTCATCGCCCACCGCCTGTCCACCGTGCGCAACGCCAACTGCATCGTGGTCATCGAGCACGGCGAGATCGAGGAGAAGGGCGACCACGAGCAGCTGCTGGAGCAGCAGGGCCGGTATTACCGCCTGTACACCGGTCAGTTCCAGCTGAACTGAGACCTGCGCCACTCAGCAGCATACCACGCCGCCTGCCGGAGCTTACAGCCGGCAGGCGGCGTGTCTTTCTGTCTATTTTAGCACTCAACACACAAGACTGCTAACGTTTACAGTTTAGACACAATTTTTGCAAGAATTGTTCACAGGCAGGCGGTATACTATGGACAAAGTTAAGAAGAGCTCCGGGCCAGGCGAGCATACCGGGCCAGAGCTTGAAAGGAGTTTTTTCCATGTTTTATACTTTGATCCCTACCGACCGCCGGGCCGGAGAATATAGTTCCAACCAGTCTCAGCAGCCCGTCTCCTTCTGCGTGGATATTCTGGACCAGGGGGACAGCTACCGCATGGAGGCCGAGCTGCCCGGCTTCCGCAAGGAGGACATCTCCCTGACCGTGAAGGAGGATGTGCTCACCGTCGCCGCCCACCGGGAAAAGGAGCAGCAGGCGGGCCAGTATGTGTGCCGGGAGCGCCGCGCCGGCGATGTGCGCCGGAGCTTTGATGTGTCCGCCATTGAGCAGGAGGGCATCCGGGCCGCCTTTGAAAACGGCGTGCTGGTGCTGACCCTGCCCAAGGCCTCCGCCGTGAAGCCCGAGCGGCGCAGCATCTCCATCCAGTAACGTCACTTTTTACGAAGGTTTTCTGAAAACCCTCTTGAAAGCGAGAGGGTTTTGTTATACAATTAAATTAGCACTTAATCATGTCGAGTGCTAAAACTCAAGCTGTTTTCGGGAACCCGAACGAAGGAGGTTTCTATTATGAATATGAATCAGCTCACCCAAAAATCCCTCGCCGCCATCCAGGGTGCCCAGAGTCTGGCCCAGCAGTATGGTCAGCAGCAGATCGAACAGCAGCATCTGCTGCTGGCTCTGGTGGCCGATCAGGAGGGCTTTATCCCCCAGCTGCTCACCGCCATGGGTATGACCGTGCCCAGCTTTTTGGCGGCGGCGCAGGCAGAGGTAAATAAGCTGCCCAAGGTGTCCGGCGGCGGCCGGGAGGCGGACAAGGTCTATGTGGCCCAGGATGTGGACCGGGCCCTGAACGCCGCCGAGGAGACGGCCAAGTCCATGAAGGACGAGTATATCTCCGTGGAGCACCTGTTCCTGGGGCTGCTGGACACCGCCAACCCCGCCCTGAAGGAGCTGTTCCGCACCTATAACGTCACCAAGGAAAAGGTGATGCAGGCCCTGGCCTCCGTCCGGGGCAACCAGCGGGTCACCAGCGACAACCCGGAGGAGACCTATGATGCCCTGAAAAAGTACGGCTCTGACCTGGTGGAGCGGGCCCGCCAGAACAAGCTGGACCCCGTCATCGGCCGTGACGACGAGATCCGCAACGTCATCCGCATCCTGTCCCGGAAGAGCAAGAACAACCCCGTGCTCATCGGCGAGCCCGGTGTGGGTAAAACGGCCATCGCCGAGGGTCTGGCCCAGCGAATCGTGAAGGGCGACGTGCCCGGCAGTCTGAAGGACAAGACCATCTTCGCCCTGGATATGGGCAGCCTGATCGCCGGTGCCAAGTACCGGGGCGAGTTTGAGGAGCGGCTGAAAGCCGTGCTCAACGAGGTGAAGAAGTCCGAGGGCCGGATCATCCTGTTCATCGACGAGCTGCACACCATCGTGGGTGCGGGCAAGACCGAGGGCGCTATGGACGCAGGCAACCTGCTCAAGCCCATGCTGGCCCGTGGCGAGCTGCACTGCATCGGCGCGACTACCCTGAACGAATACCGCCAGTATATCGAAAAGGATGCCGCCCTGGAGCGCCGGTTCCAGCCCGTGATGGTCAGCGAGCCCACGGTGGAGGATGCCATCGCCATCCTCCGTGGCCTGAAGGAGCGCTACGAGGTATATCACGGCGTGAAGATCACCGACGGTGCCATCATCGCCGCCGCCACCCTGTCCAACCGCTATATCACCGACCGGTTCCTGCCCGACAAGGCCATCGACCTGGTGGACGAGGCCTGCGCCATGATCCGCACCGAGATGGACTCCATGCCCACCGAGCTGGACGTGATCCAGCGGAAGATCATCCAGCACGAGATCGAGGAGGCCGCCCTGAAGAAAGAGACCGACAAGCTGTCTCAGGAGCATCTGGCCGAGATCCAGAAGGAGCTCTCCGACATGCGGGAGGAGTTCAAGGCCAAGAAGGCCCAGTGGGACAACGAGAAGGGGGCCATCGGCAAGGTCCAAAAGCTCCGTGAGGACCTGGAGGCGGCCAACGCCGCCCTGGAGAAGGCCCAGCGGGAGTATGACCTGGAGAAGGCCGCCGAGCTGCAGTACGGCAAGATCCCCCAGCTGAAAAAGCAGCTGGAGGAGGAGGAGAAGATCGCCAACGAGGGCAAGGCCCGCTCCCTGCTGCGGGATAAGGTCACCGAGGAGGAGATCGCCCGCATCATCCAGCGCTGGACCGGCATCCCCGTGGCCCGTTTGATGGAGGGCGAGCGGGAGAAGCTGCTCCACCTGGAGGACATCCTCCACAAGCGTGTGGTGGGTCAGGACGAGGCGGTGCGCTTGGTGTCCCAGTCCATCCTGCGCAGCCGGGCCGGCATCGCCGATCCCAAGCGGCCCATCGGCTCCTTCCTGTTCCTGGGCCCCACCGGCGTGGGCAAGACCGAGCTGGCCAAGACTCTGGCCGAGGCCCTGTTCGACTCGGAGAAGAACCTGGTCCGCATCGACATGACCGAGTATATGGAGAAGTTCTCCGTGTCCCGCCTCATCGGCGCTCCTCCGGGATATGTGGGCTATGAGGAGGGCGGCCAGCTTACCGAGGCGGTGCGCCGCAAGCCCTATTCCGTCATCCTGTTCGACGAGGTGGAGAAGGCCCACCCCGACGTGTTCAACATCCTGCTGCAGGTGCTGGACGATGGCCGCATCACCGACAGCCAGGGCCGCACGGTGGACTTTAAGAACACCATCATCATCCTCACCTCTAACCTGGGCAGCCAGTTCCTGCTGGACGGCATCCAGCCCGACGGCGAGATCAGCCAGCAGGCCCGGGACCAGGTGAACGAGCTGCTCAAGCGCTCCTTCCGCCCCGAGTTCCTGAACCGTCTGGACGAGATCGTGTTCTACAAGCCCCTGACCAAGGACAACGTCACCCACATCATCGACCTGATGGTGGACGAGCTGAACCGCCGTCTGGAGGACAAGCAGCTCACGGTCCGCCTCACCGACCAGGCCAAGACCCACATCATCGACGAGGCCTATGACCCCGTATACGGCGCCCGTCCCCTGCGCCGCTACCTGCAGCACACGGTGGAGACCCTCATCAGCCGGAAGATCATCGCCGATCAGGTGAATCCCGGCCAGGTCCTCACGGTGGACTGCAAGGACGGCCAACTGACGGTGGAGTAAGTTCCCGTTTCCTATCATCTCAAAAAACACCCCCGGAGCGCTGCGGCACTCCGGGGGTGTTTGCTGTCCCAAATTTTCTCTTGACAACTTCCGCCTCCCGTTGTATTGTATATGTAGTATATATACAGTGATTTCAATCAAACGCATTTTGCAGCCCTCTCCCCGCCCCGGGCGGGGGCGGCAGATGCGTTGAAAGGGGCGGAATATGGACATTCTATTAAGCAACTCCAGCGGAAAACCCATCTATCAGCAGATCGCCGACCAGGTGAAGGAGCAGGTCTGCTCCGGGACGCTGACGGCGGGGGAGGCCCTGCCCTCTATGCGTCTGCTGGCCAAGGAGCTGCGCATCTCGGTCATCACCACAAAGCGGGCCTATGAGGAGCTGGAGCGGGACGGTTTTCTGGAGAACGTTCCCGGCAAGGGCTGCTTTGTGGCCCCACAAAACCGGGAGCTGCTGCGGGAGGCCCAGCTGCGCCGGACGGAGGAATTTCTCAGTCAGGCGGTAGAGGAGGCCCGCAAGGGCGGCATCACCCTGGAGGAGCTGGAAGAAACACTCACCATTTTGTATAAAGGGGATATATTATGACAAATTGTATTGAAGTCAAGGGGCTGTGCAGGTCCTTCGACGGCTTTGCCCTGAAAGACGTCTCCTTCACCCTTCCGGGGGGCTGTATCATGGGCCTTATCGGGGAGAACGGCGCCGGTAAGACCACCACGCTGAAATGCCTGCTGGGGACGATCCGCCGGGACGAGGGGACCGTCTCCCTGCTGGGCTGCGACCCCTGGAGCCAGCCCCGTCAGGCCAAGGCGGAGGTGGGCGTGGTGCTGGACGACTGCTTTTTCCACGACAGCCTTCGTCTCAAAGACATCTCCGCCATCCTCGCCCCCGTGTTTCCCTCCTGGGACGATGGGCTGTTCCGGGACTATCTGGACAAATTCCAGCTGCCGGAAAAAAAGACGGTAAAGGAGCTGTCCCGGGGGATGAAGATGAAGCTGTCCCTGGCCGCCGCCCTGGCCCACCGGCCCCGGCTGCTCATTTTGGACGAGGCCACCGCCGGACTGGACCCGGTGGTCCGGGACAGCATTCTGGAGGAGCTGCTCTCCTTCGTCTCCGACGAGGAGCACGCCGTCCTCCTGTCCAGCCACATCACCGGGGACCTGGAGAAGATCGCCGACTACATCACCTATCTCCACCGGGGGAAGGTCATCCTGTCCGGGCCCAAGGACGAGATATTGGAGCGGTATGGTCAGGTGGGCTGCTCCGCCGCCCAGCTTGCCGCCCTGGAGCCGGAGCTGCTGACCCGGGTGCGCCGGGGGGAGTTTGGCTGCCACGCCCTTGTGGCAGACCGGGCAGCTTTTCAGCGGGTCCACCCGGAGCTTCCTGTGGAGCCGGTGACCCTGGACGATATCATGCTGTTTGTGGGAAAGGGGGAGGCCGTATGACCGGCTTGATCTTAAAAGATGCCCTGGTGCTGAAAAAGAGCCTGAAGAGCTATCTGCTTCTGCTGGCCGTGTACGCGGTGCTGACCGTCACCGGCCTATTCTCGATAAGCTTTGTGGCCGCCTTTTTAGAGGTCATCGCCATGATGCTGCCCATGTCCGCCTTCGCCTTTGACGAGCAGGCCCACTGGGACCGGTATGCCGCCGCCCTGCCCCTCAGCCGCCGGGACCTGGTGGCCGCCCGGTATCTGTTCACCCTGCTGGTGCTGCTGTGCGCTGCGGCCTTTGGGGCGGCCATGTGTGCGGTGCTTTCCTTCTCTGGGGACTGGGATGCGGTGACCGAGTGCGGCATGAGCATCGCCGCCACCCTGCTGGTGGGGGTGCTGGCCCTGTCGGTGTCCATGCCCCTGAACTATCGCCTGGGGCCGGAGCGGGCCCGGATAGCCCTGTACGTCACCCTCCTGCTGCCCGTGGCCGCCCTCTTTGTCTCCATCAAGGGCGAACTGTGGTCCGGCAGTCAGGTGACCCGTCTGGAGGAGCTGCCGCCCCTGCTGCTCCTGCTCCCCTATCTCCTGCTGGTCGGGGTGGCCCTGGCGGTGTCCTTTGCCGTCTCCTGCGGGATCATGGCCGAAAAAGACTGTTAAGGGGGTGCTATCATGATCCATCTCTATCACGGCGACGGCAAGGGCAAGACCACCGCCGCCATGGGCTTGGCCCTGCGCATGGCGGGGCGGGGAAGGCCCGTGGTCATCGCCCAGTTTTTAAAGGGGGCGGACAGCGGCGAGCGCCCGGCTCTGGCCCGGCTGCCCCAGGTGACGCTCCTCCCCGTGCCGGAGCGGGTAAAGTTTCTCTTCGCCATGACGGAAGAGGAGCGGCAGCAGGAGGCCAGACGGGCCCGGGAGCTGCTTGCCCGGGCCAAGCAGGCCGCCGCCGACCCAAATTGCGGCCTGGTGGTGCTGGACGAGGTGTGCGACGGGGTGAACGCCGGGCTGCTCCCCCTGGCAGAGCTGCTCTCCCTGCTGGACTGTGCCAAGGCGGAGGTGGTCCTCACCGGGCGGGACCCGGCGGCGGAGCTGGCGGCCCGGGCGGACTATGTCACCCGCTTTCAAAAGGAAAAGCACCCCTTTGACCGGGGTATCCCCGCCCGCACCGGGGTAGAATTCTAAGCCGGACCGGGAACGAAAAAAATTTACAGTTTTTTTACGACGGATTCGTCCGCCCGATTGTTTCCGGTTTTTCATCTTTTTTCGATTTTTCTTTATTTTTCCTGCGGTTATAAAAGAAAATAGGCCCCTTCTTTTAAAATTCATCAAATCTGGGCATTGCAATAATTCCTGCAAATGATTATAATGGTCCCGTAGCAATGATACGCAAAACAACGACAGATCATCGTTTGCAGTCAGCGGGTTTTTCCGCCGGCCTCCCCGGAGAGAGACGGGGCGGATCTTTGCGGGAAAAACTGCTGATAAGAAGAAAGGATTGATGGAAAATGGCTACTAAATTCGTATACCTTTTCTCTGAGGGCAACGGCAAGATGCGCGAGCTGCTGGGCGGCAAGGGAGCCAACCTGGCCGAGATGACCAACCTCGGTATGCCCGTGCCCCAGGGCTTCACCATCACCACCGAGGCCTGCACCCAGTACTATGAGGACGGCGAGCAGATCAATGACGAGATCCAGGCTCAGATCATGGAGTATATCGCCAAGATGGAGGAGATCACCGGCAAGAAGTTCGGCGATCTGGAGAACCCCCTGCTGGTCTCCGTCCGTTCCGGTGCCCGCGCCTCCATGCCCGGCATGATGGACACCATCCTGAACCTGGGTCTGAACGAAGAGGTGGTGGAGGTCATCGCCAAGATGTCCGGCAACCCCCGCTGGGCCTATGACTGCTATCGCCGCTTCATCCAGATGTATTCCGACGTGGTCATGGAAGTGGGCAAGAAGTACTTCGAGGAGCTCATCGACCAGATGAAGGCCAAGCGCGGTGTCACTCAGGACGTGGAGCTCACCGCTGAGGACCTGAAGGAGCTGGCCGGCCAGTTCAAGGCCGAGTACAAGTCCAAGATCGGCCAGGACTTCCCCACCGATCCCAAGGAGCAGCTGATGGGTGCCATCAAGGCCGTGTTCCGCAGCTGGAACAACCCCCGTGCCATTGTGTACCGCCGCATGAACGACATCCCCGGTTCCTGGGGCACCGCCGTCAACGTCCAGTCCATGGCCTTCGGCAACATGGGCGACGACTGCGGCACCGGCGTGGCCTTCACCCGTAACCCCGCCACCGGCGAGAAGAAGCTGATGGGCGAGTTCCTGACCAACGCCCAGGGCGAGGACGTGGTGGCCGGCGTGCGCACCCCCATGCCCATTGAGGAGATGGCCCAGAAGTTCCCCGAGGCCTTTGCCCAGTTCCAGTCCGTGTGCAAGACCCTGGAGGACCACTACCGCGACATGCAGGACATGGAGTTCACCGTGGAGCACGGCAAGCTGTATATGCTCCAAACCCGCAACGGCAAGCGCACCGCCGCCGCCGCTTTGAAGATCGCCTGCGACCTGGTGGACGAGAAGATGATCTCCGAGCAGCAGGCCGTGGCCATGATCGACCCCCGCAACCTGGACACCCTGCTCCACCCCCAGTTCGACCCCGCCGCCCTGAAGAAGGCCACCCCCGTGGCCTCCGCCCTGCCCGCCTCCCCCGGTGCCGCCTGCGGCAAGATCGTCTTTACCGCTGAGGATGCCAAGGAGTGGGCCGAGCGGGGTGAGAAGGTGGTCCTGGTCCGTCTGGAGACCAGCCCCGAGGACATCGAGGGCATGGTCGCCTCCCAGGGCATCCTCACCGTCCGTGGCGGCATGACCTCCCACGCCGCCGTTGTGGCCCGCGGCATGGGCACCTGCTGCGTCTCCGGCTGCGGCGCCATCAAGATGGACGAGGAGAACAAGCAGTTCGAGCTGGCCGGCAAGACCTATCACGAGGGCGACTGGCTCAGCCTGGACGGCTCCACCGGCAACATCTACGGCGAGGCCATCCCCACTGTGGATGCCTCCATCTCCGGCGAGTTTGGCCGCATCATGGCCTGGGCCGACAAGTACCGTGCCATGAAGGTCCGCACCAACGCCGATAACCCCCGTGACACCGCCCAGGCCGTGAAGTTCGGCGCTGAGGGCATCGGCCTGTGCCGCACCGAGCACATGTTCTTCGAGGCCGACCGTATCCCCGCCATCCGGGAGATGATCTGCTCTGACACCGTGGAGCAGCGTGAGAAGGCTCTGGCCAAGCTGGAGCCCATGCAGCAGGGCGATTTCGAGGCCATGTACGAGGCCCTGGAGGGCCGTCCCATGACCGTCCGCTTCCTGGATCCCCCTCTGCACGAGTTCGTGCCCACCGAGGAGGCCGACATCGAGAAGCTGGCCCACGATATGAACAAGTCCGTGGCCGACATCAAGGCCATCATCGCCTCCCTGCACGAGTTCAACCCCATGATGGGCCACCGTGGCTGCCGTCTGGCCGTGACCTTCCCCGAGATCGCCGCCATGCAGACCCGCGCCGTCATCAAGGCCGCCCTGAATATCAAGGCCAAGCACCCCGACTGGGATATGGTCCCCGAGATCATGATCCCCCTGGTGGGCGAGGTCAAGGAGCTGGCCTTCGTAAAGAAGACCGTGGTGGAGACCGCCGATGCCATCATCAAGGCCGCCGGTTCCGACATGAAGTATAAGGTCGGCACCATGATCGAGATCCCCCGCGCCGCTCTCACCGCCGACCAGATCGCCAAGGAGGCCGAGTTCTTCTCCTTCGGCACCAACGACCTGACCCAGATGACCTTCGGCTTCAGCCGCGACGACGCCGGCAAGTTCTTGGATGCCTACTACGCCAACAAGATCTACGAGAGCGATCCCTTCGCCCGTCTGGATCAGACCGGCGTGGGCCGTCTGGTGGAAATGGCCTGCAAGCTGGGCCGTCAGACCCGCCCCGACCTGAAGCTGGGTATCTGCGGCGAGCACGGCGGCGACCCCTCCTCCGTGGAGTTCTGCCACAATGTGGGCCTGGACTATGTCTCCTGCTCCCCCTTCCGCGTGCCCATCGCCCGCCTGGCCGCCGCTCAGGCTGCCATCAAGAACCCCCGCAAGTAAGTTTTTTGTACAATATGACAGCAAACACCCCCGGTTCTGCGGAACCGGGGGTGTTTTTATCTTTTATCAGCGGATATATTCTCATCTCTCCAGCGTATGCAGCTGCTGCATCACCCAGCGTCTCTCTTGCCTCAGTTCCTGATCGTCCGGCATAACAGAACAGGCATAGTTGATCCGCCCCAAGAGCTTTGGCAGATATTCCTCGGCCCTTTCCCCGCTGCCCATCCTCTGTAGATGAGCAGCCACGCCGAACTTCCGACAGTAATACACCTCCTGGCGCAGCTTCTTCCGGTACGCTGCCGGAATACGCAGGCCCTCGTTGACCACCAATCCCGTCACGCTCTGCCGCTGTCCCCGGACCGCCCGAACGGTTTTCTTCTCGTTCAGAAACAGGCCCATTTTCCGCAGCTCTGTCCGCACAAGACTGACGACCTCCCGGCTGTCAAAATCACCGGAAAATGTCATGTCGTCGCAGTATCGGGTATAGGCGATCCCTCTGGCATCGCACCACCCGCCCACCGTGCAGTCAAAATCCCGCATAATGATGTTGGAGATCACCGGAGATGTAGGTGCGCCCTGGGGCAGCGCATCTTTATGGACACAGAGGATCGTCAGCAAAATTCGGATGGACTCAGAATAGTCCTCCGCCGGAAACGCCTTTTCCTTAACGGTGGCATAGAGGATATTGTCAAAGAAATGGTGAATATCCAGCTTGAGCAAGACGTTTTTTCCCACATGCGGCCTTGCGTTGACAATGGTACTGCCGCCGGGACGGTATGCCGTGGCATAGGGTGAGACGGGATAGGCAGACAGAAGTCTGTCCGCGATCCTGCGCTGGACTGTTTTCAAAAACTCATCCGGCACATGCAGCTCCCGGAACTCTCCCCTGTCATTTTTGGGGATCTTTACGCTGCGGTAATGCTTCCAGGACGCATTGCTGACGGAATAGAGCGCTTTTACCGAAATCCCCAGCAGACGTTCCAGATCAGAATAGCTTTTGCAGACCATGCTTACGTCCTCCTTGTGGAACAAAACAATGTGAATGCTAAGCTGCGCAGCTGTATTTTAAGCACACGGCGTGTGCCTTTTATACAGCGGAGCAGATTAGGCTGAACGAAGTGAATCAAACTAAGCTGTGCTTCCCAGCAGCGACTCGCTGCCGGTGCCAATAAAATCTGGCTTGCGCTAATGTTCCACACATCTGTTTTTCAAAGCTCTGATCCTATCATATCCAGTACCATGGACAGATTCTGTCTATCTGATGAATCTTTTGCATGATTATGTCGCTTTAATTCTCTGATAAAAAGCCGCTTTTGTCAAGTGCGGCACGCTGTACTTGTTTTTATAGCCTTTCCAGGTCGGGGGTGTTCTTGTTTCGTTGCATCTGCGCCGCACTTGTGATATGATGTTCAGGACATCAACACAGGAGCGGCTTACATGATTATTTTTGATTTGGAGTGGAACCACGGCTATAAGCCCCGGCTCCCGGATGAGATTTTGCAGATCGGCGCGGTGAAGGTAGACCGGCTGGGTGGGCGGATCATCGACACCTTCAACGCCTATATCCACCCCTCGGTGTATAAAAAGCTCTATCACAAGGCCAAGGAGCTGCCGGACAAGGACCTTTATCTCACCTCTCCCCTGGATTTTCCCGCCGCCTATCGGGCCTTTTACGACTGGTGCGGCCAGGACGCCGTGTTTGCCGGGTGGGGCACCCAGGATGTGCCCACTCTGGCCAAAAGTGCAGCGTATTATCACCTGCCCCAGCTCACGGTGGAGCAGGAGTATGACCTGCAGGCCGCCTTTTCCCGCACCCTGGGCGTAACAAACTGCATCGCCCTGGAGAAGGCCGCCGCCTACTGCGCCATCCCCTATACGTTCGAGTTCCACAACGCCCTCCACGACTCCCTCTATACCGCCCTGGTGGGGGAGTTTGTCAAGCCGGACTGCCTGACAGTCCCCCCTGCCGAGCCCACTCCCCTGGCGGAGCTGGCCCCCCTGTGCCAATCTAAGGCCCTGCCCGGACCCTTTGCGGAAAAATCCCTGCTGCTGGGCGCCAAGGCCGCCCGGCGGGTGGTCTGCCCCACCTGCAAAAAAATCTACGGGGTCAGCGTGTGGCACCCCTTTGACGACGCCGTCTACTACAGCCGGGTGAAGTGTCAGGAGCATGGCCGGCTGCTGTGCCGGGTGGACGTAGCTCCCGCCCCCGGCGGAAGCTGGAAGGGCACCCAGCTGGTCCTGCCGGAGATGGACGCTGAGACCGCCGCCTACCGTGCCGCCAAAAAGCACGAGCCCATCCTCTGCACCAGGCCCCGCAGCTACCACAGAAGACACCACGGCCACCGGGGAAACCGTGGGAACAGAGGAAACAACCGAAAAGCGGGATAAAAAACTGCCCCCAAGCCGTTCCAACAGAACAGCTTGGGGGCGGTCCATATTCTGATTTACAGCTCGCCGTGAGCCAGCTTCACAATGTCGCCCACGCCGGACAGGACCACAGAGGGGCGGTAGGCATAGGTGTTCAGGGTCTCCTGGGTGGACACGCCGGACAGGACCAGCACGGTGGACATGCCGCTCTCCAGGCCGGAGATCACGTCGGTGTCCATCCGGTCGCCCACCATCACCGCATCGGCGGAGTGGCAGTTGAGCAGGCGCAGGCCGGTGCGCATCATCAGGGGGTTGGGCTTGCCGCAGAAGTAGGCCTTCTTTCCGGTGGCCAGCTCGATGGGGGCCACCAGAGCGCCGCAGGAGGGGGCGATGCCGCCCTCCACAGGGCCGGACACGTCGGAGTTGGCCCCGATGAGCTTGGCCCCGTTGTACACCAGGTTGGTTGCCTTGGTCAGGGTGTCCAGGGAGTAGGCCCGGCCCTCGCCCACCACCACATAGTCGGGGTTCACGTCGTTCATGGTGATACCGGCATCGTACAGGGCGTTGAGCAGACCGGCCTCGCCGATGGCAAAGACGGAGCAGCCGGGGGCCTGCTCCCTCAAAAAGGCAGCCGTGGCCAGGGCACTGGTATAAAAGTGGTCCTCAGACACGTCCAGGCCCAGCCGAGCCAGCTTCTGCTGCAGTTCCCGGGGGGTATAGCCGCTGTTGTTGGTCAGAAACAGGAACTCCTTCTCCTCGTCCTGGAGCCACTGGATAAACTCCGCCACCCCGGGCAGCACCCGGTTACCGTGGTAGATGACACCGTCCATATCGCAGATGAAGCCGCGCTTGGCGTTAAAATCAAGGTTCATGATGGTCCTCCTAAAACAGGGGAAAGTCTGTCACAGACTTTCACAAAATGAAAATCGGTAGGTCCAGCATATACCCTTTCCACGTTCCCGTCAACCGGGCTTTGGTAAAAAAGGCATTAAAAAAGCAGCATCCCCCGGTTTTTGAACCGGGGGATGGGCATTTCCTGGAGCTTTAGTTCTTCACGGCATCCATGGCCGCATTCATATTCTCGGCCACCACCAGCAGGACGGTGTTCTCACGGGCGGAGGTCCAGGCGCTCTCCAGCTTGGGGATCTCCTCGGGGCGATAGTCCTTGTTGGTGTCGATCTGCTTCTGGAGATAGCCGTCCAGGGCAGTCATGGCCGTCTGGGCGGCATCCTCGCTGTCCAGGATCAGCACGGCGGCCTCCTCGCAGGTGGCCCCGGCGGAGCGCAGCACGGCGCAGTCGGTGAGCTGCGCCCGGTCAAGGCCCGCGTCGGCCAGTCCGTACAGGGCAAATGCGGTGTCCCCGTCCACGCTCTCCAGCTCCTCGGAGAAGGCCCCGGCCTGGGCGATCTTATCTACATCGCCGGTAGTATAGGCGCTGCCGCCTGTTCCGCTGCCGCCGCAGCCGGTCAGCGCTGCGGCGCACAGGGCCGCCGCCAGCATCATCCGCAAAAATTTCATGTTGAAAACTTCCTTTCTCTCTATGTCTATCGGAATGGAACACGATCAGACCTGGGGCTGCTCCCCGGTGGGATACAGGGTGTCAAAGTCCACGGTGTGGGTCTGGAGATAGGCCAGCCACTGCTTGCACCAGTCGCTGCGCAGATGGACGCCGTCCTTGCTGGCCTCGGCGGGCAGCTCCCCGTTCTCGTTGACAAATTCAGAGTACAGGTCCAGATAGGCCACCTGCTTCTCCTGGGCGGCCTTTTTGATCAGGTCGTTGTACACCCGCAGGTGCTCGTTGGTGAGATAGGTCCGCTTGGTGGTCTGGGCAATGACCTCCTCGTTCAGGGGGATCAGATTCTGGATATAGATGACCGCGTGGGGCTGGATGCGGCGGATGTCGTCAATGGCCTTGCAATAGCTGTCGTAAAAGCCCTGGTCGTCGTAATAGCCCAGCTCGTTCACCCCCAGGGAGAGATAGACCTTGCCGTACTGCTGCAGGGCCAGGGCCTCCAGCAGGGTATATTCTTTTCCGTCGATGGTCAGGGCCTTTTTCTCCTCCAGCTTGAAGATGGACAGGCCGTTGGAGGTCAGATTTTTTCCGGTGCCGATGCCGCTGTAGATGAGAAAGCCGTCGGTGCGGGAGTCGCCCACAAAGGCGGCATCGTCAAAATAGCGGTTGTCCACCGCCTCCCGCTCCGGGACGGGCTGGCTGAAGTCATAGCTGCTCTGGGCGCTGATCGCCGGGGCGGAGCCGTCAGGCTGCTGAGACTGGTCCGGCTGGCTGGCATCGGGCTGCTGGGTACTCCCGTCGCCGGAAGAAGCGCTCCCGCCGCTTTGGCTGGCAGAACTGGCGGAGGAGGAGACGCTGCCGTCCGCACGCTGGCTGGAGGCGGCAGGCTGGGTCTTGCCCCCGCAGGCAGACAGGGTCAGGACAATCGCAAGGGCGGCGGAAAGTGCGCCGCAGAATTTTTTGGTCATAAGGGGGATACTCCTTTTCGGTTACAAACAGAGATAAAACAGATGTACGCGTTTCGTACCTAAAGAGAATACCACATTCCCGGCAAATTTCAATATGTCTTTTCTTAAAAATCTCTGAATTTCACCCCTGATCGTACACGCTCACCATGCAAAGGGACGAGGGCGGATATTTTTTTGCGCCTGGGGCCGAATTTGTGAAAATTTAGGGTGGCAAATGGAGACAAACGTGATAGAATGTAATCTGGATTTTTGTGTTAGCGGCGTGGGCTGTATCCCAGTCTATGCGCTTGATCGCCATGAAGAGAGAAAGTGATGAACGCATGAGTATTGAACTGCAAACGAAAACCAGATCCCGCATCCTTATCGTGGACGACTCCGGCATGAACCGGATGATGCTCTCTGAGCTGCTGGAGGATCGGTATGACATTCTGGAGGCATCCAACGGCGCAGAGGCCCTGTCCCTCATCCGCCAAAATCTGAGCAGTCTGGACCTGGTGCTGCTGGACATTGTCATGCCGGAATTGGACGGCTTCGGCGTGCTGGCCAACATGAAAAAGCGCCGCTGGCTGGAAGTTATCCCCGTTATCATGATCTCCTCCGAGGGGGACTCCGCCTCAATCGAGCGGGCCTTTAACCTGGGGGCCTCCGACTATATCCAGCGGCCCTATAAGGGCTTTTTGATCCACCGGCGCATCATCAACATCCTGGGGCTGTTCCAGCGCCAGCGGCGGCTGATGGGCCTGGTGGAGGAGCAGGTGTATGAAAACGAAAAGAACAGCCGGATGATGATCGACGTCCTGGGCCACATCGTGGAGTTTAGAAACGGCGAAAGCGGGATGCACATCCACCACATCCAGGTCATCACCAAGCTGCTGCTCCACCACCTGGTGGAAATGACCGATGCCTATTCCTTGAGCGAGAGCGACATCGCCATGTACTCCACCGCCTCCGCCCTCCACGACATCGGTAAGATCTCCATCGACGGCGACATTCTGAATAAGCCCGGACGGCTGACCCCGGAGGAGTTTGAGATCATCAAGACCCACGCCCTCATCGGTGCGGAGATGCTGGAGCAGCTGCCCTTTTACTCGGACAACCCCCTCATCCACGCCGCCTATGAGATCTGCCGCTGGCACCACGAGCGGTATGACGGACGGGGCTACCCCGACGGCCTGAAGGGCGAGGAGATCCCCATCTCCGCCCAAGTCACCGCCCTGGCCGACGTATACGATGCCCTGACCAGCGTGCGCTGCTATAAGGCGGCCATCCCCCACGAGAAGGCCATGGAGATGATCTTAGACGGCCAGTGCGGCGCGTTCAACCCCCTGCTGCTGCAATGTTTAAAGGACGTGCAATATCAGGTGGCCGATGCCATGCGCAGCGACGGCGCTCAGGAGGAGCCGGACCGCCAGGCGGTGCTGCGCACCACCGAGGAGCTGCTGGAGCAGGCCCCCGGCGAACACGTCCTGTCCCAGGTCAAGCTGCTGGAACAGGAACGGCTGCGCCAGGAGTTCTTCACCGCCGGGGTGCAGGAGATCCAGTTCATCTACGATGCCGAGCTGAAAACGACCGCCATCTTAAAGGGGGCCGACCAGTTGGGGACTGGCGAGGTCGTTGTGAACTGGGCCGACCAGGATCAGAGCTTTCTGGGGCCCGAAAACATGGAGCTCATTCAGAAGAAGGTCCGCGCCGCTACCCCGGAGCAGCCGGAGGTGCATCTGCGCTGTCTGCTGTGCGGGCGCAACGGAGCGCTCCACTGGCAGACCATCCTCCTGCGGGTGCTGTTCACCGAGCAGGGGGGCAAACCGGTGTATACCTCCCTTCTGGGCCGTATCCTGGCCCCGGAGCAGGAGCCCGGCCTGCCCAGCGCCGGCAAGGTGACGGACCAGTGCGATTCGGATGACCAGCTGCAGGCCTGATGGGCCAGCTGCGCTGCGTGTTCGATGTGGTCCGCCTGGTGGACCCGGAAAAAATGCAGGTGCTGGACGACGGTGCCGGCGGCAGCACCCGGGGCTGCAGCTATCCGCAGTGCCACACCACCTTTCTACAGTATGTGAACAACTATAACCAGCAATTCTATCAGGACGTGCTCACCGGGGCCGATAACCAGAATTCCCTGCCCCCTGCAGTGAACAGGAAGCAGATACAGAAAGGACACTTTGTCATGAATTTAAAAGAACTCTATGCCTGCTGCGGCGGCGACTTTGATACTGTGATGGATATCTGGCGCTCGGACGAGCGGGTGGCCCGTTTTCTGGGCCGCTTTCTGGAGGACGGCAGCTATGCCAACTTCCACAAGTTTCTGGAAGCGGGCAACCTGCCCGAGGCCTTCCGCGCCGTCCACACTCTGAAGGGCGTGTGCCTCAACCTGTGCCTGACTCGTCTGAGCGAGTCCAGCGCCACCGTCACCGACGCTCTGCGCGGCGGAGCGGATCACACCACCCCCGCCATGCTGGCCCGCTTTGATGCGGACTATGCCCAGGTGATCCAGTCCATTCGGACCTATCTGGCGGAACATCAGGTCTGATCCCGGCACGTTCTCTGCGCCCGTATCTCCCCCGCAGCATTCATATACATGCAAAAATATACTATATGTATATATCTGAAAGGACTTCGATCTGATTGGAGCAAGTATTCAACGCAACCAAAAAACATATCCGCATAGGAAACCGAAACGTCCTGCTGCTGCTCATTACTGTGGCGCTCCTTTTTCTGGGTGGGCTGTACGGCACCTATCGGGGCCTGATCGCCAACTCCACCCAGATGGGAGAGGAGCTGGTGCAGAGCTATGTGGCCGAGGAGGAGCGCAACATGCTGCTCTATCAAAACGTGGTCAAGGTGGGCGTGACCTACTTAGACCAGCTCACCGACCAGGGCCTGCCCATGGAGGAGGTCTCCCGCCGCCTGTTTGACTATATGGACACCACCTCTCACGCCCTGAGCGACACGAAGCTTTCTTTGTCTCTGGCCATGAATGGGCGGCTTATCGATCACTCCGACCTGCCCATTCCCGACGACTATAACTATCTGGACTCCGTATGGTACGCCCAGGCCGCCGCCGTCCCGGGGGAAGTGGTCTTTACCGACCGGTTCGTCTGCGCCATCGAGCACATCGACGAGGTGGTGGCGGCGGCAGTCTCCCCCAAGACGGGCTATGCCGTGCTGCTCAATCTGCATCAGGAGAATTTTGCCTATCGCCACCGGGACCTGAACCTGGGAGAGGGCAGCGCCTATTATCTGTTCGACAAAAACGATCACCTGCTGTATGCCAGCACCCCATTCTCCGATGTCTCCTCGGAACAGATCGAGGCATATTGCGAGACCATGCGGCGCAGTTTTAACGTCCAGAACGGTCAGGACATCACCGATTTGAACGGCAAGCCCCGCGCCTATTTCTCCGCCCCCATGAGCAACGGCTGGATCTGTGTCCTCACCGTGCCCCGCGCCGCCCTCATCGCTGGGATGCACCAGGTGCTGGTGAGCTATGTGCTGATACTTCTGGCCGCCCTGGCGGTCATGTTCTTTTTGTTGCGCAGGAGCCACAATCTGCGGCAGCACCTGATCCGGGTGAGCGCCATGGTCCAGGCCCTGTGCAACTCCTTCTATGCCATCTATTTGGTGGACATCAGAAATGAGCGGTACGAAGTGCTCAAGCAATCCCACGACAGCCGCTTCCATCTGGAGAAACAGGGCCCCTATCAGGAGATGCTGCAGGCTTTTCTATCCGTCATGCATGAGGAGACCGCCAGGGAATTTTCCGACTGCTTCTCTTTGGAGCACCTGTCCCAGCTGGCTCAAGACCGGGTAAAGAACTTTGGCGGCGACTTTCAGCGCATCTCGGACGACGGGTTTACGTGGATCAATGTAAACGTCATCGTGGACCAGCCCCTCAGCCGGGGCGAGGCCCTGCTGGCCTTTCGCCTGGCGGACACAGACCGGCAGCAGCACAGCCGCCTGGTGAAAGAGGCCATGGCGGCCGCCGATGCCCACGAGCGGGCCCAGCATCAGTTCTTCGCCAGCATGAGCCACGACATGCGCACCCCCCTGAATATCATCCTGGGGATGAATCAGCTCTCTGCCCGCTCCGACTGCACCAAAGAAAAGCGGGCGGAATACACCCGGGAGATCGACCAGGCCGGGCGCCAGCTGCTTTGTCTCATCAACGACATTTTGGATCTGTCCTGCATGGAGCAGGGCCAGCTGTGCCTGGAAACGCATGAATTTGACCTGTGTCAGGCCCTGTCCGGCCACGTGGCCCACTTCCAGGCTCAGGCGCAGCAGCAGAACAAATCCTTCACCTTCCACATGGACGTGGAATACCCCATGGTCCTGGGGGACAAGGTCCGCCTGCTCCAGATCATGGACAATCTGCTGTCTAACGCCCTGAAGTATACCCTGCCGGGGGACAGCATCTCCGTCACCCTGTCTCAGGCGGGGGCGGACAACAAAAACTATCTCTTCGTGGTAGCGGACACGGGCATCGGCATGTCCCAGGAGTTTTTAAAACGGCTCTATGACCCCTATGCCCGGGAACGGCGCTTCGGGGCCAATTCTGTTATGGGCAGCGGCCTGGGGCTGACCATCGTGAAAAATCTGGTCAGCCAGAATGGGGGCGACATCTCCGTGGAGAGCGCTCCGGGGAAGGGCACCTGTTTCCGGGTCACCCTGCCCTTTGTCCACGCCAAGTCCGCCCAGGCCGGCCCCGTTCCGGCTCCCGCCGCTGCCGACTACTCTCTCAGCGGAAAACATGTGCTGGTGGCCGAGGACAATCCGTCTAACCGGGACATCCTCACCGAACTTTTAACGGAGGATGGGGCCATTGTCACCGGGGCCGCCGACGGACAGGAGGCGGTGGATGCCTTCTCCCGCTCGGCCCCCTTCTTCTTCG
The DNA here is from genome assembly GCF_014287875.1 of Flintibacter faecis. Taxonomy (GTDB): domain Bacteria; phylum Bacillota; class Clostridia; order Oscillospirales; family Oscillospiraceae; genus Lawsonibacter; species Lawsonibacter faecis_A. The sequence goes on from NZ_JACOPN010000001.1 coordinate 143,047, forward strand.
ACGTGATCCTCATGGACCTGCAGATGCCCCGGCTGGACGGCTGTCAGGCCGCCCAGGCCATCCGGGCGCTGGACCGGCCCGATGCCAAGTCGGTGTTCATCCTGGCCCTCACGGCCAACACCGCTGCCGAGGACATGGGCAGCTCGGTAACGGCGGGAATGGATGCCCACCTGTCCAAGCCGGTGCCCATTCCCGTCATCTGCCGGACTCTGGCCCGCCTGACCGCCAAACGAAAGAGCGACCAGGCGGAAAATGAGACGAAACTGTAAACTTTTCCTCCTCAGGCTGGACAGTTCTCCCGGTTTTGGATTATGATATTAGCTGCGCATTCCGCTCAAAAAAGCGGCGTTCCGTTTTTTTGATGCTTGGAGGTCTTTTCATGTTTTATTCCTTCTTCGGCGGGGTCAATCCCGCTCCACACAAAGAGAATACCCGGCGTAAGCCCATCGCTCAGCTGGAGCAGCCCCCCCGGCGGGTCTATCTGCCCCTGACCTCCGGCCGGGACCAGGCTCTGCTGCCGGCGGTGAAGCCGGGAGACACGGTGCAGGTGGGACAGCCTGTGGCCATCAGCCGGGGGCTGGAGTCCACCGTCCACGCCAGCGTCTCCGGCAGGGTGACGGCCATTGAGGACTGCCCCCACGCCAAGCTGGGCACTGTCTCCGCCATCGTCATCGAGAACGACGGCCAGGACACCCCCTGGTCCGGGCGGCCCGAGCCCCTGATCCCCGAGCAGCTCACCCTGGAGCTGCTGCTGGGCCGGGTGCGGGAGGCAGGTATTACCGGCATGGGCGGCAGCGGCTTTCCCACGGCGGAGAAACTGCGCCAGGCCGCCGGCCGCGTGGACACCCTGATCGTCAACGCCGCCGAGTGCGAGCCCTATGTCACCGCCGACTATCGTCTGCTGCTGGAGCGCAGCGACAAGATCCTCCTCACCGCCCACACGCTGGCCCGGGCCCTGGGGGCCCAGCGGGCCGTGCTGGTCACCGAGGGGGACAAGCTGAAGGCGGTGGAGGCGGTGGAGCGCCGTCTGCGCCGCAGCAGCGGCAAGGTGGAGCTGCGCACCGTGGGCACCCGCTATCCCCTGGGGGCGGAGCGCCAGATCGTCCAGACGGTCACCGGGCGGGAAGTCCCCCCGGGCAAGCTGCCGGTGGACGTGAAGTGCGTGGTGCTGAATGTGGCCACCGTGTTTGCCATTCAGGAGGCCCTGTTCCAGGGCCGCGCCCTCACCCACCGGGCCGTCACCGTGTCCGGCGGGGCGGTGGCCCGGCCCCGGAACCTGTGGGTCCCTCTGGGCACCCCTCTGAAGGACCTGCTGGACTCGGTGGGCGGTCTGCGGGAGCAGGCGGACCAGGTCCTGCTGGGCGGGCCCATGATGGGCCTGCCCCTGGATGACCTGGCCGCCCCGGTGACCAAGGGCACAAATGCCCTCACCTGTCTCACCCGGTCAGAGCGCCGGGGAGCGGGGGAGCGGACGGTATGCGTCCGCTGCGGCAAGTGCGTCTCTGCCTGTCCCATGCACCTGGCCCCCGCCTTTATCCACCGGGCCCTGGAGCAGGACCAGCCCCGCAAGCTGCCTGTCCTCCACCCCCAGGACTGCATCTCCTGCGGCTGCTGTTCCTTTGTCTGTCCCGCCCGCATCCCCCTGCTGGAGCAGGTGGAGCGGGCCAAAGCCCTGGTATCGGAAGGAGGGGAACCCACATGAGCGAGCTGACCCGTTCTCTCCGGCTGCCCCCTCCGGCGGGCCACCCGGACTCTGCCCAGGCCATGATGCGGGACGTGCTGGTGGCCCTCACCCCCGCCCTGGCCATGGCCGTGTTCTTCTTCGGTCCCCGGGCCTTGCTCCTCACCGCCGTGTCGGTGGTCAGCTGCGTGCTGTTTGAAGGGGCCTACCGCCGCTTTACCCATCAGAGCGACACCCGCAGGGACCTGTCCGCCTGCGTCACCGGGCTGCTGCTGGCCCTCAGCCTGCCCGCCTCCGCCCCTTACTGGGCCCCGGTGCTGGGGGCCGCATTCGCCATTGTGGTGGTCAAGCAGTTCTATGGCGGGCTGGGCAAAAACTTTATGAACCCCGCCCTGGCCGGACGGATGCTGCTGGCCACCTTCCCCATGCTGATGACCAAGTGGCCCACCCCCCTGCACTGGCTGGGACTGGGCCGGGTGGATGCGGTGGCCTCCGCCACTCCTATGTCCTATCTCCACAGCGGGACGCTCCCACCCTTCAACCTGGGTCAGCTGCTGCTGGGCCAGCAGGGGGGCTGTCTGGGGGAGGTATCCGCCTTTATGCTGCTGCTGGGCGGGGGCTATCTGGTGCTGCGCCGGGTGATCTCCCCCCGCATTCCCCTGGCCTTTTTGGCCACGGCGGCCTTCTTTGCCGCCCTCACCGCCCCGGCGGATGTCTCCGTCGCCCGGTGGGTGGCCATGGAGCTGCTCAGCGGCGGTCTGCTGCTGGGGGCCCTGTTCATGGCCACCGACCCCACTACCTCCCCTATCACGCCCCGGGGACAGCTGCTCTTTGGGGCAGGCTGCGGGACTTTGACCATGCTGCTGCGTACCTGCAGCTCCTATCCCGAGGGGGTTGGCTGGGCCATTCTCACCATGAACTGCTGCGTGTGGCTGCTGGACCGGCTGGGTATGCCCCGGCGCTTTGGCGCGGGCCGGTTCTATGCCACCCGAAAGCTGCTGCGGCGCATCCGGAACAGCGTGAGCACGATCCACTTTGTCAAGCCCCAGCTGTCCTTCCACTTCGGCCACGGGGGCAAGGCCCCCGGCGAGGATCACCTGGACCAGATCCGGGAGCAGGCCAAGGTCATCGGCCACCTGTGCGTGGTGGTGCTCATCATGGGTGCAATGATCTTCTTCGTCCACCGCTACACCGACCTGGACACCGCCCGGACCGAGGCCGAACTGCAGACGGAGCGTCTGGCCCAGGTGATGCCGGCGGCGGCCTCCAGCTCCGAGACCCCCTATCGGGCCAACGGAGCATTGAGCATTCTGGCCGGATATTCCGCTGAAAACGAGCTGGTGGGCTATTGCGTAGAGGTCCAGGCCCAGGGCTTTGGCGGCGTGATCACCATGGAGGTGGGCGTGGACTTAAACGGCCAGGTCACCGGCGTGGCCGTCACCTCTCATAAAGAGACCACCGGCGTGGGCACCCGGGCCATGACCCCCGCCGCCCTCAGCCGCTATGTGGGCCGCTATGGCACTCTGCACACCACCGGCGAGAACGCCGTTGATGCCGTCAGCGGGGCCACCGCCACCTCCAACGCCATCACCGCCGGAGTCAGCCGCGCTCTGGCCATCGTGGCCAATTTGGATGCCACAGACGGCAGCGTGGACTATGTAGACGGCGAAGTGTAATGCCCGCAAGATAAAAGGAGACTTTGACATGGCTGTGATCGAGCTTGCCGGGGTGGCGCTGGCCGCCCTGCTGTCTGAAAATTTTGTGCTGGTCAGCTGCATGGGCATCGGCACCCGGCTGCGGGCCTTTCAGGACCCCATCGATGCCCTGCGCACCGGCTATTGCCTCACGGCGGTGATGGTGCTCTCCGCCCTGCTGTCCTGGCTGGCCGACTTCCTGGTGCTCACCCGCTTCGGCTGGCAGCACTTCCGGCTGCTGTTCCTCTGTCTGCTCATCCCGGGCATCATCGCCGGGCTGCGCCTGTTCGTCCGGGTGTGCCTGCCCGAGCTGTCCCGGCGGATGGACGACAATCTGGCCAGCATCGGGACCAACTGCGCCGCCCTGGGCTGTGCCCTGCTTATCAGCCAGCGCAGCTATGGCCTGGGCTCGGCCCTGGTGTTCGCCCTGTTCGGCGGCGCGGGGGCCACGGTGGCCATGGCCAGCTTTGCCAGCCTGCGGGAGGAGGTCAGCTTTCACCACTGTCCCCGGTGCTTCCAGGGGATGCCCATCCTCCTTATCACTGCCGGGCTCATGGCCCTGGCGCTGGTTGGCTTCTATGGACTGCACCTGACCTGAGACAGAATAAATCGCCGCGCAGACGATCAAACCGTCTGCGCGGCATTGCGTTGTCCCTTATTTCAGCTGGAAGGAGGCACACTCGGTGCCCTCGCAGCGGGTGGGGGAGCTGTCGCTGCAGCCCACGCGGATGGACTGGAGCGAGCAGCAGTTGTTGGGCTGGTTGTGATGGGCACAGCTGGCCACAGTGCAGTGGATGTTATTGTTGCAGTTGCAGGAATTGCGTTCCATAAGAAAACCTCCTCACATCGGATGGCTTTAGTATAGCCCGCACCCCGGCAATTATTCCTGCCGGGGCTGCTGCGTTTCGTTTTTTGTCTCCGGCCCGTCCGACTTCTCCACCCGGGGAATAAACCGGCGGGCAAAGCGGCCCTCGCCCCGGCTCTTCACATAAAAATAGCCGATGATGGAGAAGACCACCGCCCCCACAAAGTTTACCGCCAGGTCCTTCATGGTGTCCAGCAGACCAATATCCAGATAGCCCCCCAGCCCCAGGGGGATGTTCCCCTGCTCTGTCACCAGGATCACGTCGGTGATGCCCCGGACGACTATGGGGGTCTGTCCCCCGGTGGGGTCCAACATGACGGATCCGATGGTGTTCACAATGGCATCCTTCTGCATGTCCAGGAAGAAGAGCTGGTCCATGGTGCACTCGAAAAATTCCCACAGCACTCCGATGGTCATGGAGAAGCAAAAGGCCACGATGGCCATAAACAGGGGGGACAGGGACAGGGAAAAGCGCTCGTTCCGGTTGAACAGGTCCACCAGGGAGAAGCCGATGGCGGCACACAAAAATCCGTTCAGCGTGTGGAGCATGGTATCCCAGCCCTGAAACGTGGTGTAGAACTCCCGGATCTCGCCCAAGATCTCGGCAGCGTAGATAAACAGCAAAATGATAATTTCTAAGGTGTCCGGCAGCTGGATGCGCAGGGACCGCTCCAGTATGGCGGGCAGCAGCAGCAAAATCAGCGTGAGGACGCACAGGAACACATTTTCAAAGTTTTTGTTGAAAAACTGGGCGACCATCACCAGGATCACAGAAAAGCGCAGCAGAACGTATACTGTGGCGACCATCGGCTTTTCTCGCATGGCCTGACGCGGCCCCGGCAGAGGGGCGGGTCTTTGCTTTGTTTTTTTCATGAGCGTTATCCTCTTCGTCTGTTTTTGTTATATAGTATATCTATCCCCAGAAATAAAGTCAACGGGAAAAGGCGGGACACATTTTTTCCCCGCGGCATAGACTGCTCTTGTAGGAGGTGAAAAACTTGGACCTGCGCAACAAGACCATCACCGTGGGGGAGCTGCTGGACGACCCCCGTTCTAAAGCCGTGTTTCAGCGGCGCTTTGGCAAGCTGCTGCGCCACCCCATGGCCGGGGCCGCCCGGGTGCTGACCCTGAGGCAGCTGAGCGAGATGGCGGCGGTGTATCTGCCCCAAAAGACCATTCAGGACACACTGAAGGAGCTGGAAGAGCTTTAACGCACATAACGCCGCCCCCTTTTTCCCATACTATGGACAAAGGGGGGCGGTATTTTGTTGTCCAAAGAGAAGGGGCGCTGGCTGCTGGCGGGCGGGCTGGCAGGACTGGTGAACGGCTTTTTCGGCGGCGGGGGCGGCAGCGTGCTGGTCCCCCTGCTCACCCGGCTGTGCAAGCTGGACCAGCGGCGGGCCTTTGCCACGTCGGTTGCGGTGATCCTGCCCCTGTGCATCCTCTCCGCCGCCGTCTATCTGGCCCGGGGACGGCTGGACATGATGGCCGCCCTGCCCTATCTGCTGGGCGGAACGCTGGGGGGCTGGCTGGGGGGCCGGTGGTTCCGAAAGACCCGGGTGGACTGGCTGCGGCGGCTGTTCGGGGCGCTGCTCCTCTGGGGGGGCGTGCGGTGTCTGCTGTGATGGGCTGGCTCATTCCCCTGGCGGTTGGCACGGCCACGGGGGTGCTGTCCGGCTTTGGTGTGGGGGGCGGGACCCTGCTGCTGGTCTATCTCACCGCCGTGGCCGGGGCGGATCAGCACCTGGCCCAGGGGATCAACCTGCTCTACTTCCTCCCCGCCGCCCTGCTGGCCCTGCCCGCCCACAAGAAAAACGGCTATCTGGACACGAAAGCCCTGCCCTGGCTCATCGGCTCCGGCCTTATCTGCGCCGCCCTGGCCGCCTGGCTGTCCTCCGGACTGGAGGTAACGCTCCTGCGCAAACTCTTCGGCGGTTTTCTGATCGTCGTCGGTCTCCATGAAGTCTTTTCAAAAGTTAGGAGTTAGGAAGGATGAGTGATGAGTTAAGTCCCACCTCATCACTCCTAACTCCTAACTCCTAACTCCTAACTCTCTACCGCTTGCGCTTTCCCGACAAATGGCGTATGATGGGACCAAAGGCGCGTGGGCGCAGGGAGGTTTTTATCATGTGGTTTGAGCAAGCTGTGATCTATCAAATTTACCCGCTGGGTCTGTGCGGGGCTCCGGCGGAAAACGACGGACATCTGGAGCCCCGCATTCTCCGTCTGTTGGACTGGGCAGAGCACATCCGGGCGCTTGGTGCGGACACGGTGCTGCTGAACCCGGTGTTCGACAGCGACCGCCACGGCTATGACACCCGGGACTACTTCCACCTGGACCCCCGCCTGGGCACCGACGATGACCTGGCCCAGGTCTGTCAGACTTTTCACCGGGCGGGACTGCGGGTGCTGCTGGACGGGGTGTTCAACCATGTGGGCCGGGGCTTTTGGGCCTTTCGGGACGTGCAGGAGAAAAAGTGGGACAGCCCCTACAAGGACTGGTTCCACCTGAACTTCGGCGGCAACACCAATTATAACGACGGCTTTTGGTACGAGGGCTGGGAGGGCCACAACGAGCTGGTGAAGCTGAACCTCTGCAACCCCGCCGTGGTGGAGCACCAGTTTCAGGCCATCCGCTCCTGGGTGGAGCGCTTTGACATCGACGGCCTGCGGCTGGACGTGGCCTATTGCCTGTCCCCGGACTATTTAAGGCAGCTGCGCAGCTTCACCCAGAGCTTAAAGCCCGACTTTGTCCTGGTGGGCGAGACCCTCCACGGGGACTATAACCGTTGGATGGGCCCGGAGCTGTGCCACAGCGTGACCAACTACGAGTGCTATAAGGGCCTGTGGTCCAGCTTCAACTCCCTGAACCTGTTCGAGATCGCCCACTCCTTGAACCGCCAGTTCGGGCCGGAGCAGTGGACCCTGTACAAGGGGGCCCACCTGCTGTCCTTCCTGGACAACCACGACGTGACCCGCATCGCCAGCCAGCTCACCGACCCGGATCACCTCCGCCCCGCCTATGCCCTGATGTTCGGTATGCCCGGGGTCCCGGCGGTGTACTATGGCAGCGAGTGGGGCATCCAGGGGGAGAAGCGGGACGGGGATGCCGCCCTGCGCCCTGCTCTGGAGAAGCCCGAATGGAACGACTTGACCGACTTCATCGCCAAGCTGGCCCGCGCCAAGCGGAACAGCCCCGCCCTGTGCCATGGCGGCTATCGGAACGTGCTGCTCACCAACCGGCAGCTGATCTTCGAGCGCGCCTGCCCGGAGGAGCGGGTGCTGGTGGCCATCAACGCCGACCACCAGCCCTTCCACGCCCACTTCGACGCCGGGTGCGGCCAGGCGGTGGACCTGATCTCCGGCCAGACCCACGACTTCGGCGGCGGCAGCCAGCTGCCCCCCTGCTCCGCCTTCTTCTGGAAAATGGAACGATAACATAATCAGCCGCCAGTGCATCTTCCATTATGCTCCGGCGGCTGATTTTGTATTTTGACTCAGTTCATCCGTAAAATTTATGGCAGCCGATGGTGCCGTAATAGGCGCGGCTGGTGGATATCCAGGTCCCGGCGGACAGGGCGGGGGCGTAGAAGTAAAGGCTATCCCCTACAGGGGCGGCCCCCTCCAGGCAGAGCTTGGCGGCCAGCATCGCCGAGTCAGTGGGCCGGTCATAGATGGTCCCGTTGGACACCGGCTCGAACTGCACGCCGTATTTCCGGTCAAAGACCACCTCCTTCACCGTGTTGGGGAACTGGCCGCTGTTCACCCGGTTCAGCACCACGTTGCCCACGGCGATCTGCCCCAGCAGCGGCTCCCCCCGGCTCTCGGCGGAGATGATGCGGGAGAGCCAGTATAGGTCCGTCTCGTCATAACTCGCCTGGGGCGGCACGGCCCCGGCAAGCTTCAGCCGGGCAGCGGCGCTCTCTCCGTCCCAGGTGAGCTCCGCCCCGGCGGCGCTGGCCACCACGGACAGGGGCAGGACAGTCACGCCATGCTCCGCCCGCACCCCGCCGGGGACATACAGGGCCCGGCCATTGGCGGTGACGTAGAGCGCTCCGGGGACGGCCTCTAAAGTCAGGCCCGCTCCGGCCAGCCGGGCCTCCTCCCCCGTCCAGGTCAGCGTCCTCCCGGTGAGGGTGGAAAAAGCCCGCAGGGTTACATAGCTGGTCCCCTCCTCCACCCAGGCGTCGCTTGCACTTAGCGTCTGTCCGTCCACTTCGATCTGGGCGGCATGGGCGGGTATGGTCAAAGCCAGCGCGGCCAAAAGGGCGGCGGCGCATCGTTTCCATCGTCGGTCCATCGTCAGTTCCTCCTTGTTTTTGTAACCAAATTGTAACCTTTTTCGCCCCACCCCGCAACAAGTAAATGTTGGAATGGGCCAGCGCTTTTCTTTTTTCATAGACTTTTTGCCTGCGCCATGGTAAAATACCAAAAGTGACCGCAGCGTTACCGGCTTGCGCTTCACCGAGATCACCCTGGGAGGGGAAACGATTTGAAAACCGAGATTCTTGGGGTCCGGTTCGACAACTTGACCCAGCAGGAGGCGGCCCAGCGGGGTCGGCAGCTGCTGGAGGAGGACAAGTTCCACTATGTTGTCACCCCCAACCCCGAATTTTTGCTGGCCGCAGAGAAGGACCCGGAGTTCCGCCGGGTGCTCAACGCCGCCGACCTGGTCCTGCCCGACGGCATCGGCGTGGTCTACTCCGCCAAAATTTTAGGCACGCCCCTGAAGGAGCGGGTCCCCGGCATCGAGTTTGCCGAGGCCATGCTCTCCGCCCTGAACGACATGGGCGGACGGCTCTATCTGCTGGGGGCCAAGCCCGGCGTGGCAGAGGAGGCGGGCCGCCGCATCTGCGCCCGCTATCCCGCTCTGGTGCTGTGCGGCACCCACGACGGATATTTCAAGGACGAGCAGGCCATCCTGCCCGAGATCGCCGCCGCCAAGCCCGACCTGCTGTTCGTCTGTCTGGGCGCCCCCAAGCAGGAGAAATGGATGGCCCGCTGGGGTCAGCACACCGGGGCCAAACTGGCCATCGGCCTGGGGGGCTGTCTGGACGTGTTCGCCGGAAACGTTCAGCGTGCCCCGGAGCGGTGGCAGAAGCTGGGTCTGGAGTGGGCCTATCGTCTGAAAAAAGAGCCAAAACGCATCGGCCGCATGGCTAAGCTGCCCCTGGTCCTGGTGAAGGCCGCCGGCCAGCGCATCCGCCCCGGCAAAAAGGGGGACGCATGAGCATGAACGGCAAGCTTATCGTATTCGAGGGCACCGACGGCTCGGGCAAGTCCACTCAGTTCCAAACGCTGTGCGACCGGCTGGACGGCATGGGGCGGAGCTATCAGCGGCTGGTGTTCCCCCAGTATGACCAGCCCTCCTCCGCCCTCATCCGCATGTACCTGGGCGGGGAGTTCGGCACCCACCCCCAGGACGTAAGCCCCTACGCCGCCTCCGCCTTCTACGCCGTGGACCGCTACGCCTCCTGGCGCAAGGTCTGGGGCGAGGACTATCAGAACGGCGGGCTCATCCTGGCCGACCGCTACACCACCTCCAACGCCGTCCATCAGGGGGCCAAGTGTTCCCCGGAGGAGCGGCAGGCCTTTTTCCGCTGGCTGGACGAGTTCGAGCACGACAAGCTGGGCCTGCCCCGGGCAGATCTGGTGATCTATCTGGACATGCCCACGGAACAGGCGGTGGAGCTGCTCCGCGCCCGGGAGGCCTCCACAAATACCAAGGCGGACATCCACGAGCTGGACACCGCCTATCTGGCCGCCTGCCGCACCTGCGCCCTTCAGGCGGCGGAGCAGCTGGGCTGGACCGTGGTCCGCTGTCTGGACGATGCGGGCCGTCTGCGCTCCATCGAGGATATCCACAGCGAGATCTGGGCGCTGGTGGAAAAAGAGTTATGAGTTAGGAGTGATGAGATAGGAGTGATTCATCACTCATCACTCATCACTCATCACTCATCACTAAAACTATGCGCCAACGGCGGGCGGACGCAGAGGTCCGCCCCTACGGTGCGTCTTATAGAGTTATGAGTTAGAAGTGGTGAGATAGGAGTGATTCATCACTCATCACTCATCACTCATCACTCATCACTCATCACTCCTAACTCATCACTAAAACTATGCACCAACGGCGGGCGGACGCAGAGGTCCGCCCCTACGGTGCGTCTTATAGAGTTATGAGTTAGAAGTGGTGAGATAGGAGTGATTCATCACTCATCACTCATCACTCATCACTCCTAACTTATCACTAAAACTATGCACCAACAACGGGCGGACGCAGAGGTCCGCCCCTACGGTGCGTCTTATAAGGAGGTCATTCTATGGTCTATATTCTGCTCGCCCCCGGTTTTGAGGAGATGGAAGCTCTGGTCCCCGCCGACCTGCTGCGCCGGGCGGGTCTTGAGGTCGCCCTGACCACCGTGGGCCCCGCCCTGGTCCCCGGCGGCCACAACATCACCGTACAGGCCGACCTGACCCTGGACCAAGTAACGCTGAAGGCCGGGGACATGGTGGTGCTGCCCGGCGGCGGCATCGGCGTGGAAAATCTTTCCGCCTGCCCCGGAGTGGAGTCCCTGGTGCGCCGGGCCGCAGCGGACGAGCTTGTCTGGCTGGCCGCCATCTGCGCCGCCCCCACCCTGCTGGCCCGGTGGGGCCTGTTAACGGGCAAAAAGGCGGTGTGTTACCCCGGGCTGGAGGACCAGCTCACCGGGGCCATCTCCCAGCAGGGGGTCAGCCTGGTGCAGGACGGCAAGGTCATCACCGCCCAGGGCCCCGGCGCCGCCTTTGATTTTGGATTCTATTTAGTAAAGACCCTGGCCGGAGCGGCCAGGGAGCAGGAGGTTCGTCATGGCACTTACTATCGCTGAAGAAAAGAAGCAGCTGCGCAGCAACATCCGCAAGACTCTGGCGGCCATCCCTCAGGAGGAACTCACTCGCAGCGACGATGCCCTGTTTGCCCGGTTCCTGGCCCTGCCCCAGGTGCAGCAGGCCAAGACCATCTTCGCCTTTTGGGGCATCCCCGGCAAAGAGCCGGAGACCGCCCGCATGATCCAGACCCTGGTCTCCCAGGGCAAGCGGGTGGGACTGCCCCGGATGCTGCCCGGCCACCTGATGGAGATCCGCCAGTACATGCCGGACCGGCCCATGGTGTCCGTCTCCTTCGGCATCTCCGAGCCCGACCTGACCTGCCCCATCCTGACCCAGGACGAGATCGACCTGATCCTGGTCCCCGCCGTGTGCTATGACAAGGCGGGCTACCGCCTGGGCTTTGGCGGCGGCTATTACGACCGCTGGCTGGAGCACTTCAACGGCTTCCGGGTGGGCATGTGCCGCAATGCGGTGCTCCAGGACAAGGTGCCCACCGAGCCCCACGACAGCCGGGTGGACCTGCTGCTCACCGAGACGGAGCGCATCGTCTGCGGCTGAACGCTGCAAGCAAACTTGATCAAGGAGGACCCTATGGCACAGGAAAGAAGAAGCCCCCGCGCCCCGTCAGACCATTCTGAAAACGGTCAGAGCTCCCGCAGTTCCGGCCGGCGAAGACACTCCCGCAGCTTTTCCGCCAGCTCCGGCGTGCTGTATGCGGTGGCCGTCATCGGCGTGTCCATTCTGCTGGCCTGCGTGTGCTGGATCGCCGCCAACGACGTGCTGGCCCTGAACAAGCCGGAAAAAGAGGTCACCATCACCGTGGACAAAGAGGACAGCTTTAACCAGGTGGCGGACCGGCTGAAAAAAGAGGGGCTCATCGAGTATAAGGGCCTGTTCAAGCTGTTTGCCTCTGTCACCGGAGGCAAGGCCAAGGTCTCCCCGGGGACCTATACCCTGAACACCGACATGGACTATCGCGCCCTGCTCTCCGGCATGAGCGTGAACTCCTCCACCAAGGCGGAGATCACCATCACCATCCCAGAGGGCTATACCGTCACCCAGATCTTCCAGCTGCTGGAGGACAACAAGGTGGCCACGGTGGAGGAGCTGACTCAGGCCGCCGCCGAGCATGACTACGCCTTCTCCTTCCTGCAGGACATCCCCCTGGGCGATGCCGAGCGGCTGGAGGGCTTTCTCTACCCGGACACCTATCAGTTCAACACCCCTCACAATGCGGTGTATGCCATCAACAAGATGCTGGTGAACTTCGACGAGAAGTACACCGACGACCTGCGGCAGAAGGTGACCGACAGCGGCTATTCCATCCGGGAGATCCTGACCATCGCCTCCCTGGTGGAGCGGGAGACCGACGGCACCGACCGGGGCAAGATCGCCTCTGTCATCTATAACCGCCTGAACAATCCCAGCTCCGGGACCATGGGCTATCTGCAGATCGACGCTACTCTGGCCTTCCTCAACGGCGGCAAGGTCCCCACCGAGGCGGACAAGGCCATTGACTCCCCCTACAACACCTATCTCTATAAGGGGCTGCCCCCCGCTCCCATCGCAAACCCGGGTCTTGATGCCATCAAGGCCGCCCTGGACCCGGAAAAGACCGGCTATTTCTACTACGCCCTGGGCGACGACAACACCCACAGCTTCTTCAAGACCCTGGACGCGCAGCAGCGCTTCCTGCGCACCCAGACCCGGTATAACTGATCTTATCCCCGCTCCCGCCTCGGGGGCGGGGATGCTTCCATCATCAAACAGGAGAGAAACACATGCGTGAGAAAAAAATCGAACTGCTCGCCCCCGCCGGGGACATGGAGCGGCTGGAGATGGCGGTGGCCTATGGGGCCGATGCCGTCTATCTGGCGGGCACCGCCTTCGGAATGCGCTCCTTCGCCGGAAACTTCACCCCGGAAGAGCTGAAGCGGGCGGTGGACCTGTGTCACAAAAAGGGCGTTCGGGTCCATGTCACCTGCAACACCATGCCCCGCAACGACGAGGTGGCCCGTCTGCCCGAGTGGCTGACCTATCTGGACCAGGTGGGGGTGGACGCCGTCATCCTGGCCGACGTGGGCGTGATGGCCCTGGCGGGGAAATACGCCCCCCATGTCCAGCGGCACATCTCCACCCAGGCCAGCATCGTCAACTATGAGACGGCCCGTGCCTGGCACGACCTGGGGGCCGACCGGGTGATCCTGGCCCGGGAGCTGTCCCTGGACGAGATCCGGGAGATCCGTGCCAAAACGCCCCCGGAGCTGGAGCTGGAGGCCTTTGCCCACGGGGCCATGTGCGTGAGCTACTCCGGCCGGTGCCTGCTGTCCAACTATATGACGGGCCGGGACTCCAACCGGGGGGCCTGCGCCCAGCCCTGCCGGTATCAATACGCCCTGATGGAGGAGAAGCGCCCCGGGGAATATTTCCCCGTGTACGAGGACGAGAAGGGCACCTACATCATGAACTCCCGGGATATGTGCACCATCGACCACGTGGCCCAGCTGATGGATGCGGGGCTGGACTCGTTGAAACTGGAGGGCCGGGCCAAGTCGGCCTACTATGCCGCCATCGTCACCGGGGCCTATCGCCACGCCATCGACGCCGCCCTGGCCGGGCAGCCCCTGGACCCGGTGTGGCGGGACGAGGTGGAGCACATCAGCCACCGGCACTACTCCACCGGCTTCTACTTCGGCCAGCCGGGGCAGTTCACCGAAGATTCCCGCTATATCCGGGACTGGCAGATCGTGGCCAAGGTCCGCTCCTGCACCCCCGACGGCCGGGCGGTGCTCACCCTGAACAACAAGTTCTCGGTGGGGGATCAGCTGGAGCTGGTGGGCCCCGGCCTGCGGCCCTGTCCCGTCACCGTGAAGGCCCTGTGGGACGAGGACGGCGAACGCCTGGACCAGGTGCGCAAGCCCCAGATGGTCTTTCAGCTGGATCTGCCCTGTCAGGCCCCGCCCCTGTCCCTGCTCCGCCGCCGGGCCGATCTGACACCCTGATCTTCCGCACGTTTGAGGAGGAATATTCATGATCCCAAGCTATGAACAGATGGGCGACTGGCTGGAGGAGATCGTCCAGCAGTTCCCCGCCCCCTTCTTTGCCGCCCTGGACGGGGGCGTACAGCTGGAGGAGCAGGCCCTGCCCGACCCCGACTTCCCCCACGGCCAGATGTACATCCTGGGGGAGTACTGCCACGACCTGCTGGGCCGCTATATCGTGCTGTACTACGGCTCCTTCGCCGCCCTGTTCCCTGATGGGGACGAGGAGACCTGGAAGGACGAGATCTTCGCCACTGTGGCCCACGAATTCACCCACCATATGGAGGACGCCGCCGGTCTCCACGCCCTGGATGATCAGGACATGGAGTTTTTAAACCAGGCCCGGCGTGACCTGCTGTGAGCGCCCCCGCCGCTTCCGTCTCCCCCGTCCGGGGCCGCTTTGCCCCCAGTCCCAGCGGGCGGATGCACCTGGGCAACCTGTGGTCCTGTCTGCTGGCCTGGCTGGCCGCCCGCAGCGTGGGGGGCGGCATGGTCCTGCGGCTGGAGGACTTAGACCCCGACCGCTGCCGCCCGGAATTCTGCGACCAGGTCATGGGGGACTTGGACTGGCTGGGCCTGGACTGGGACGGCCAGCCCATCTATCAAAGCCGGCGCACCCAGGCCTATGCCGCCGCCTTTCATGCCCTGGAGGAGCGGGGGCTGGTCTATCCCTGCTTCTGCACCCGGGCCCAGCGGCTGGCCGCCTCCGCTCCCCACCGGTCGGACGGGGCGGCCCTATACTCCGGCCGCTGCCGCCATCTGGCCCCGGAGGCGCGGGCCGCTCTGTCCGCCCGGCGTGTCCCCGCCTGGCGCATTCAGGTCCCGGAGGAGACGGTCTCCTTCCGGGATAAGCTCCAAGGGGACTGTGCCCAAAACCTGGCGGCGGAGTGCGGGGACTTTATCCTCCGCCGCTCGGACGGGGTGTACGCCTATCAGCTGGCGGTGGTGGTGGACGATGCCTTTCAGGGGGTCACCCAGGTGGTGCGGGGCAGCGATCTGCTGGACTCCGCCCCCCGGCAGCTGTGGCTGCAAAAGGAGCTGGGCCTGCCCCACCCGGAGTATGGCCATGTGCCCCTGCTCCTCTCCCCCGACGGCCGCCGCCTGGCCAAGCGGGACCGGGATCAGGAGCTGTCCCAGCTGAAGGAGCGCTTCACTGCCCCGCAGCTGGTGGGCCGTCTTGCCCTGGCCGCCGGACTCATCCCGGAATACGCCCCCATCACCCCGGCGCAGCTGCTGCCCTATTTTGCCTGGGACAAGCTGCCCCGGCGGGACTTTGTCTTTGAGCTGTAAAAAAAATCGTCGTATCCCAACCCGGATACGACGATTTTTGTCGCTGCGCTCAGATCCCGTGGGCCCGGTTATAGGCTGCACACAGCTGATTGCAGTTTTTGATGATGATATAGGTGGCCACCCAGGTGCCCAGACCACACAGCAGGGAGCCGATGACCAGCCACAGCAGAACGGTGGTGCCGTTTTCCTGAAAGCTCATGCCATACCGGGAGGCGTTGTTCGCCAGCCGGTTGCCCAGGCAGTAATACCAGTAGAAGGAGTAGATGCCGCAGGTGACCAGGCTGAGCAGAATGAGACCCAGCAGGCCCCGGGTGTGCTCCCCATCCCCGTCGCACACGGTGTTCACATCCTGGATCATGGAATACAGGAACACCAGGCCATAGATGCCGCAGGTGATGATGGTCAGCACCACATAGAGGACAAAGTTCCGGTCCTCGGTCACCGGGCGTGTCCAGTTGACCCCGGCACCGTAGTTGGCGGAAGCGGACTGATCCTGCGGCCGGGTGCCCTCCTGGCCGCAGGCGCTCCGGCCGCCGCCGGTGAAGCGCAGCTCCTTGATGGCGTCGGACAGGTCATAGCCCAGCTGGCGCAGCTGGTCGGCGCTCTTGCCCACCAGAGCCCGCTGGCCGTCTAAGTACATCAGCACCCACAGTCCGCCCACGGTGACGGCCAGGCCCAGCACGGACGTGACGAATCCGCCCCAGCTCCAATGCCAGCCATAGACCAGCCCGTCGATGAGCACCATCATCAGCGCCCGAATGGCCAGCACCGCCAGCGTGGCCAGGGACAGACAGGACACGCCCAGGAAATAGGCCTCCCGGTTTTCCCGGGTGCTCTTCAGGGCCATGGCCAGCAGCAGCAGGCACATGCACATATAGGCCCCGGACTGGATCATGGGCAGCAGCACATGGGTCAGGACTGTGGCTCCGTAGCAATAGCCGCCCAGCAGGACACCGACTGCGCCGAAGAAGCGGCCAATGGCCCGGACACCATAGACCACGGCGCACAGAATAGCAAAGATGGTCAGCAGGGCGTTGCCGCCGGTGACAGGTGCGCCGCCGGAGGGCGGGGGCGCGTCATAGCGATAGTTCCCGGTCTGTGTGGCAGTCGTCCCGTCGGGCTGGGGCGGGACCTGATCCGGCCCATTCTCCTGCTGTCTGGCCCCGCAATAGCTGCAGAACCGCTGGCCGTCGCCGATCTCTCGGCCGCAATGCTTGCAATACATATTGTTTCTCTCCTTTTCTCTCTGTTTTCTCTTTCTATGCTCCAAACACAACACGAAACAAAAGGCCTGTCTGGGGGGCGAAGGTGACGATGCTGTCCCCCGGGTCGGCCATACGCAGGGCGTACACCACCAGGAACAGGGCCGCCCCGGCCCACACCGCTCCCCGCAGCACCCGCCGGGGGATATGCCGCCGGAACAGAAACAGTCCCGCCGCCAGAACGGGTGTCCAGAACAGGGGGTGATAGCCCCAGGCCGCCGAAATATCCCCCCGCAGCAGGGCCAGCCAGGCCCGGGACATGCCGCACCCGGCGCAGGAGATCCCGGTGAAAAGCCGGATGGGGCAGGTGATGCCCAGGGCCTCCATCCCCCCGTAGAGCAGGACGACGGCCAATGCCGCCCCCAGCCAGGGCGGGAGAGCGCCCTTGTTCTCTCTCACGGCTCTCTCCCCCTTTGATCGTTTTGGACCATTATACCAGTCGGCGGCAGAAGTTGCAATTATGTTAAAAAATAATTAAGGTTTGGCCAGTCGGTCAGCCAGCCAGACGGCCAGTTCCTCCATCACCTGCTCCCGCTCCGGCTCGTTGAGCATCTCGTGCCGCCCGCCGGGGTAAAGCCGCACCGTCACATCCCGGCAGCTGCAGCGGCGAAACAGCGCCGCCACCCGGCGCACCCCCGCCCCCATGTCCCCCACAGGGTCACGGTCCCCGGAAAAGAGATAGATGGGCATATCTCCGTCCATGCGCCGGACGTTCTCCTCCCGGCCGATCCAGGCGATGCCCCCCAGCATATCCCGGAACATGGACACGGTGGGGCGAAAGTTACATAGGGGGTCCTGCTTCCGTCCCGCCGCCATCTCAGAGTCCCGGGTGGTCCAGTCCCCCTGACCCGGAGCGGGGTGGACCCGGGCGTTATAGGCCCCCAGGGACAGGGCATAGACCAGGGGGCTCACATAGTCCGGCCCCCGCCACCGGCACAGCAGGCCGGAGACCCCCCGGCCAAAAGCCACCAGGGCCGCCCGCTCCTGCCCCGTGCCCGACAGCACGGCGGCATCCACCGTCCCCGGCCAGCGGATGAGACAGGTCCGGGCCAAAAAGGACCCCATGGAGTGCCCCAGCAGCACATAGGGCAAGTCGGGCCACCGCTCCCCCTCCAGCCGCCGCAGGGCGTACACGTCCCGGACGACCAGGTCCCAGCCGCCCTCCGGGGCGAAAAAGCCGTATTTTCCGTCTGTCACCGTTGCCCCGTGGCCCAGGTGGTCCTCGCCGCACACCACATAGCCCCGCCGGGTGAAAAACTCCGCCACGTGGGCATAGCGTCCCATGTGCTCGGCAATGCCGTGGACGATCTGGAGCACCCCACGGGGCGTTCCATCCGGCAGCCACTCCACCGCCCGGATCGTATGCCGCCCGTCGGCGGAGGGATAGGTCAGGGTCCTGCGTTGGGACATAGATATGCCTCCTTTTTCATCTTAAGTGTAACGGAACTGCCCCCATAAAGTCAACCCAGCCGGTCCGGCTCCATGCGCTCCAGGGTCTGGCGGAGGGTGCGGCAGTGGCGGCGGAACTGGAGGGACAGCTCCTCCAGCAGTTCGGCCTGGGTGCCCGCTGATTGTTTCATTTGGTTCACACACAGCCCCTCCAGCTCCTCCTCCCGCTGATACTGCCGCCGCAGGGCGGGGGCCAGGGCCAGGGGCTCCGGGCTTTGGGGCGGCCTGTTGGAACGATAGTCCCGCCCCGTCTCCAGGTAATAGGCGGCACTTAACCGGCGCAGGGCCGTCCGGTCCTCTGCGGCCACCGCCCCTATGCTCTGGCCGTACCGCCCCGCCCGGCGGACCAGATTTTGGGCGCTTTCAAACGCCGCCCGGGTCCGGTCTATCAGCATCTCTAAGCTGGCCCCCGGTTCCCGCTCCGGGCCAGAATGCTCCTCCGGCAGGCTCTCCTGTTGTTCGGTCCGCTCCGACGGTTCCGGTTCCAGGGCGATGGGACTGCCCTCCCCGTCCGGCATCACCCTGGCCCACACCCGGCGAAAGGTCTCCGGGTCGGGATGCTGTTCCAGCACCCAGCCGCTCTCCTGCTGCGCCATATGCGCTCCCCCCTCTATTCAGAATGGCTCTTGCAGCACATTCTATGCCAGTTTTGAGTCAGAAGTTAGGAGTTAGGAGAGATGAGTGATGAGTTTCTCTCAACTCCTAACTCCTATCTCATCACTCCTAACTCCTAACTCCTAACTCCTAACTCCTATCTCATCACTCCTAACTCTGTCCAACTTGCTATTTTTCTTTCCCCATGATAAACTAAGCACCTGACCATCCAGACTCTTCTGCCCGGCCCTTTCTGTGGGCCGAGCGCTATTTTGATACAGAACGGAACGTGACATCATGCTTGACCACGAACAGGAAATTCGATTCGCCGCCGCCCGCCGACGGGCCATCGCCCGGGACTTTTACCGGCTGAACGCCCAGCAGCAGGAGGCGGTGCTCACCACCCAGGGCCCCCTGCTGCTGCTGGCCGGGGCGGGCAGCGGAAAGACCACCGTGCTCATCAACCGCATCGCCAACCTGATGCGCTATGGCCGGGGCTCTGACAGCCCGGAGGTCCCCCAGTGGGTCACCCCCGACGACCTGGCCTTTCTGGAGGGCTGCGCCCAGGGGGCGGAGCTGTCCCAGGAGGACCGGGAGCGGCGGGAGCGGCTGTGCTGCCTAGACCCCGCCCAGCCCTGGACCATCCTGGCCATCACCTTTACCAACAAGGCCGCCGGAGAGCTGAAGGACCGCCTGACCCGGATGCTGGGCCCCGCCGGGGAGGACGTGTGGGCCTCCACCTTCCACTCCGCCTGTGTGCGTATTTTGCGCCGGGACATCGAGAAGCTGGGCTTTGCCTCCTCCTTTACCATCTACGACTCCGACGACTCCCTGCGGGTCATCAAGGAGTCCATGAAGCACCTGAACATGGATGACAAGCAGTTCCCGCCCCGGTCCGTGCTGGGCTACATCTCCCGGGCCAAGGATGCCATGCTCCTGGCCGACGAGTATCTGGCCCAGTGCAAGGCCAGCGGGGACTTCCGCCTGACCAAGATCGCCAACATCTACATGGAGTATCAGCGCCGCCTGTGGGAGGCCAACGCCTTAGATTTCGACGACATCATCCTCCACACCGTCCGCCTGCTCCAGCAGTTTGAGGACGTGCGGGAATTCTATCAGAAAAAGTTCCGCTATGTGCTCATTGACGAGTATCAGGACACCAACCATCTGCAATATCTGCTGGCCTCCCTGCTGGCGGGGGGGTATCAGAATTTCTGCGTGGTGGGCGACGACGACCAGTCCATCTATCGCTTCCGGGGGGCCACCATCGAGAATATCCTGTCCTTTGAGCAGCAGTATCAGGGCTGCCGGGTGATCCGGCTGGAGGAGAACTACCGCTCCACCCGGCACATTCTGGAGGCCTCCAACGCCGTCATCCGCAACAACCAAGGCCGCAAGGGCAAGGAGCTGTGGACCAAGGCCGGGGACGGGGATCAGCTGACCCTGTACACCGCCATGAACGAGAACGACGAGGCCCAGTATGTGGCCGCCCGCATTCTGGAGGACTACAGCCAGGGCCGCCGGTGGAAGGACCACGCCATTCTCTACCGCATGAACGCCCAGTCCAACCAGATGGAGAACGCCTGCAAGAAAAACGGCATCCCCTATCGCATCATCGGCGGCACCCGGTTTTTTGACCGGGCGGAGGTGAAGGACATGGTGGCCTATCTGGCGGTGCTGAACAACCCGGAGGACGACCTGCGCCTGACCCGCATCATCAACAACCCGCCCCGGGGCATCGGAGCCAAGACCATCGAGACCGCCCAGACCATCGCCCGGCGGGAGGAGACCTCCCTCTATGCCGTCATCGACAACGCCCGCCTGTACCCGGAGCTGGAGCGCTCGGCGGGCAAGCTGGCCGCCTTTACCAATCTCATGGGGGAGCTGGCCGCCCTGGCCGGGGAGCTGCCCCTGGACCAGTTCTATGAGGAGCTGATGATCCGCACCGGCTATGCCGTCATGCTGGAGACTAAGAACACCGTGGAGGACCGGGGACGGCTGGAGAACATCCGGGAGCTGCTCACCTCCATCCGGGGCTATCTGGACGGGGCGGGGGACGAGCCTTCCCTGGCGGGCTTTCTGGACGAGATCGCCCTGTACACCGATCTGGACCGCCAGGACGAGGAGGACTGCGTGGTGATGATGACCATGCACTCGGCCAAGGGGCTGGAGTTCCCCGTGGTCTTTCTGGTGGGGGCCGAGGAGGGCATCTTCCCCGGCATCCGGGCCATCGGCGAGACGGACGAGATGGAGGAGGAGCGCCGGCTGTGCTATGTGGCCATGACCCGGGCCAAAGAGAAGCTCTATCTCACCTGCGCCCAGCAGCGGATGCTGTTTGGCCGCACCAGCAACAACCGCCCCTCCCGCTTTGTGGAGGAGATCCCCCAGGAGCTGCTGGAACGCACCGGGCGGGCCAACCGCTGGGACAGCGACAGCTGGGGCGGCGGCATCCCCAGCCGGGACTCGGGCTACGGCGGCTATGACCGCCCCGCCCCCGCCGGACACAGCGCCCAGGGCCGCAGCGCCGGCACAGCCGGCTATGGCGGCGGCTTTGTCCGGGCCATGAACGGCAGCGGACAAAAGCCCGCCGGCCGGCCCGCTCCCGCCCCTGCCCCTGCCGCCTCCTTCAAAAAAGGCGATACCGTGCGCCACAAGGCCTTTGGCAAGGGCGTGATCCTGTCCATCCAGAAGATGGGCGGCGACGCCCTGCTGGAGATCGCCTTCGACCAGGTGGGCACCAAGCGCCTGATGATGAAATCCGCCGCAGCGCATATGGAGAAGAAGTAACTATTTCAAACGGATTGCCACGTCGGGACTTTGCCCCTCCTCGCAATGACAGAAAACAGGGCTGCTGGTCCCTCCTTCGGCGGGGAAGCTGACATCCATGTCATTGCCAGGAGCGCAAGCGACGCGGTGATCCGTTTTCTCTCAGGGCTGTTTTTTGAAAAAAAAACACGAAAAGCCTGCAACATTTTCCTGCTCTCGTTCGTCTATTTCAGTGAAGCGCAAAACCGCCCTGACGGTTACAGGAGCATCTTAAGAATATCTTAAACTTTTGTAATCGCTTTGTAGTTGTTCCGGGCGGCGGAGAACGAATATAATGAAGCTGGGGGACGAGCACCGCCCCCGCAAAGGAAATGACCACACCGCCCTGCGGTTACATATGTGCAGGACTGTTGAAGGAGGATATTTACTATGGCAGAGATGACCACCGTCCAGCCCCAGGCCCCGGCTCCCGCTCCGGCTCCGGCCCAGGGCAAGCCCCCGTTGAAAAAGAAGGGGGCACAGAAGAAGAAAATGGCCAAGCGGCTGATCGCCCTGGCCGTGGCCGCAGCGGTATGTCTGGGCGGCGGCTTTGCCCTGCACCGCTTTTTGAATTCCGGTAGCGGCGACCTGGGAGAAATTTACGCCCAGCCCGCCTCCATCGGCAGCATCCAGAGCACCGTGTCCGGCAGCGGCACCGCCAAGGCCAAGGAGTCGGCGGCCATCACCCTGACCCAGAGCGGCACCGTGCAGGAGGTGCTGGTGGCCGGCGGCGACACGGTGACGGCGGGGCAGCCCCTGTACACCATCTACAGCCAGGCCGCCGAGGACGAGGTCAATAACGCCCGGAAGGCCCTCACCGACCTGCAAAAGGACATGGCCGACCTGCAAAAGGACGTGTCCAACCTCACCGTCCGGGCCCCCTTCTCCGGCAAGCTGATGGACGTAAAGGACTTCCAGACCGACCAGGACGTGTCCAAGGGCACCCCGGTGGCCACCATTGTCAACGACAAAAAGCTGAAGCTGACACTGTACTTCAGCTACGCCTATGAGAACAGCGTCAAAAAGGGCCAGGCCGTCACCGTGTCCGTCCCCGCCGTGATGGGCGACTTCAGCGGCTATGTGGACGACATCCACAAGGTGAGCTACATCTCCCCCGAGGGGGCCGTCCACTTCGAGGCGGTCATCGCCTTTGATAACCCGGGCACCCTGACCGCCGGGATGGACGCCGCCGCCGTGCTCACCGCCGCCGACGGCAGCAAGATCTACCCCTATCAGAACGGCAAGACCGAGTATTACGAGAGCCGCACCATCGAGTGCAAGGCCAACGGCCCCGTCACCGCCATCGGCAATCTGCGCAACTATGCCAACGTGTCTGCCGGGGAGGCCATCCTCACCCTGGGCTCCTCCACCCTGGACACCGATATCCGGGCCAAGCAGGAGCAGCTGGACCAGGCCCAGAAGAAGCTGGACGAGGCGGTCAAGGCCCTGGCCAACTTCCACGCCACCGCCCCCATCGACGGCACCGTCACCTCCTGCAGCCTGGTGGAGGGGCAGGACGTGAAAAGCGGCGACACCGTCATCATCATCTCCAACAACACCACCATGCTGGTCACCATCACGGTGGATGACCGGAACATCTCTTACATCAAGCCGGGCAGCTATGTAGACCTGACCTGGAACGATGCCACTTATCAGGGCCTGGTCACCTCCATCGACATGAGCAAGGCGGAGAGCGGCCAGGGCATGACCAACTATCCCGTGGTGCTCACGGTGGACAACCCGGACGGCAGCCTGATCGATGGGGCCTATCTGCAGTACTCCTTCGTCACCAGCCAGTCGGACAACTGTATCCTGGTGCCCACCAGTGCGGTGAAATACGTCAGCGATCTGGACGGCAACCGCCAGTCTGTGGTCTTTGTCCAGCGGGACGAGCGCCCCGACGACGTGCCTGAGCTGGACCTGCCCGACCCCATGCCCGGGGAGAAGCGGGAGTACCCCAGCGAGAAGGATGGCTATTACCCTGTCATCGTATCCACCGGCCTGTCCGATGCCCAGAACGTGGAGATCACCTCCGGCCTGGAGGACGGGGACACGGTCTTTGTGAACTACACCGTCACCGAGTCCGGCAGCAGCTGGTAAAGGGGGCGCGCCATGCTCATTGACATCAAAGATATCTATAAGATCTATAACGAGGGCCAGGAGAGCGAGGTCCGGGCCCTGGACGGGGTGTCTCTGGACATTGACCGCGGGGAATTCGTGGCCATTGTGGGCCAGTCCGGCTCGGGCAAGTCCACGCTGATGAACGTGCTGGGCTGTCTGGATATCCCCACCTATGGGGAGTATCACTTAAACGGGGTGGATGTGACCTCCCTGTCTGACAAGCAGCTGGCCCACATCCGCAACAAGGAGATCGGCTTCATCTTCCAGGGCTATAACCTGATCCAGGAGCTGGACGCTCTGGAGAACGTGACCCTGCCCCTCATCTACCAGGGCGTCTCGGTGTGGGACCGGGAGGACATCGCCATGGAGGCCCTGGCCCGGGTGGGCATGGACGACCGGGCCCACCACCGGCCCAGTCAGATGTCCGGCGGCCAGCAGCAGCGGGTGGCCATCGCCCGGGCCATTGCCACCCACCCCCCCATCATTATGGCCGACGAGCCCACCGGCGCCCTGGACTCTAAAACCGGGCGGCATGTGCTGGAGATCCTCCGGGAGCTGTACCGGGAGGGCACCACCATCCTGCTCATCACCCACGACGACGGCATCGCCGCCACCGCCCGCCGGGTGGTGCGGCTGTCAGACGGCAAGATCATTGCCGATCACCCCCAGGAGGTGGATTGGGCATGAACATCTGGCAGGCATTCACCATGGCCCTAAAGTCCATCGCCATGAAAAAGACCCGCTCCTTCCTCACCATGCTGGGTATCATCATCGGCGTGGCCAGCGTGGTCATCATGGTCTCGGTGGTCCAGGGGCAGAACAAGAAAAACATGGAGTATTTCGAGAAGATGGGCAACAACAAGATCAACGTCTCCGCCTACTCCTACTACGACACCAACAACGAGACCTCCCAAAAGCTGTATGACTACTGCCTGTCCCTGAGCAATCTGGTGGACGGCATCACCCCCGACGTGGAGCTGGGCAACAAGGCCACCGTGCAGTACGGGGCCAAGACCCTGGCGGTCAACGACTACAGCAACGGCAACTACGACTGGGAGAAGGCCATGCACATCAAACTTGGCTCGGACCAATACGGGGTGTGCAACAACTATACCCTGGCCGGGGGCCGGGAGATGTCCTTTTTGGACATTGAAAAGACCAACGCCGTGTGCGTGCTGGGGGCCGGGGCCAAGACCGCCCTGTTCGACTACACCGACCCGGTGGGTGAGACCATCAACATCAACGGCCGACCCTTCCTGGTGGTGGGCTATTACCAGCCCATGTCGTTGGACGGCTGGCCGGAGATGGACAACATCATCGTCCTGCCCTACACCTTCAACCGCACCATGAACCAGAACAGCACCATCAGCAGCTATGTGGTCAAGGCCAAAAGCGCCTCCGCCACCACCGAGGCCATGACTCTGCTGGATGCCTATCTGGCCGGACTGTTCCCCAAAAATGCCGACGGCCACAGCGACCGGGGCGACTATTATGTCCAGAGCAACAACAGCTCTGCCCAGGACATCAAAAACCAGAACACCATGCAGGCCCTGGTGCTGGGGGCCATCGCCGGCATCTCGCTGCTGGTGGGCGGCATCGGCATCATGAACATCATGCTGGTCACCGTGACCGAGCGCACCCGGGAGATCGGCATCCGCAAGGCCATCGGCGCCGAGCGCAAGAGCATCATCACCCAGTTTTTGATCGAGGCGGCGGTGATCTGCTCCATCGGCGGCCTCATCGGCATCGGCATCGGCTGCGTGGGCACTCTGGTGGCCGGAAAGCTGCTGCTGAACGAGACGGCCATGCTGCCCAGCCCCTTCATCACCATGGGAGCCTTCCTGTTCTCGGTGGTGCTGGGCGTGATCTTCGGCATGTATCCCGCCATCAAGGCCTCCGGTCTGCAGCCGGTGGTGGCCCTGCGGGCGGAGTGAGCTCAGCAAAGAGCAAAAGGAGTGACATTATTTATGAAAGAAAAGCGTGTGCTTTCTTTGGCCCTGGCGGCGGCGCTGGCCCTTTCCCTGTCCATTCCCGCCGGGGCGGCGGGCGGCTCGTCCTTTTCCGACGTGTCTGACCGGAACACCGCCGTCAACGCCGACGTGCTGCGGCTGATGGGCGTGGTGGACGGAGTGGGCGGCAACCGCTTCAACCCCAACGCCAACCTGACCCGGGCGGAGTTTTGCACCATGGTGGTGAAATTTTTGCAGAAGGGGGACCAGGTGGCTATGAACGCCACCCGGACCATCTTCTCCGACGTGACCAGCCGGCACTGGGCCCTGGGCTATGTGAACCTGGCCTCCAGCCTGACGGTGGGGGGCGGCGGCAGCTCCGGCTCCTCCGACGGCAGCGGGGACACCAGCGCCCCCGCTGCGGCCCTCATCTCCGGCGTTGGCAACGGCCGCTTTGACCCGGATGCCAAGATCAGTCTGGCCCAGGCGGCCACCATCCTCATCCGGGTGCTGGGCTATCAAACCAAGCAGGTGGGGGCGGTGTGGCCGGAGAGCTATCTGAACCTGGCCGCCTCCATCGGCCTGACCGACGGGGTGAGCGCCGGGGCCTACAGCCCCATCACCCGCGCCCAGGCCGCCCAGCTGTTCGTCAACGCCCTGTCCTGCAAGACCGGCGAGGGCAGCGACTACTATAAGAGCCTGGGCAGCGCCAAGAGCGACGTGGTGATGCTGGCGGTGAACGTGGAGTCGGAGGACGGCAGCGTGGCCCGTGGGGCCATCCGCACCTCTGGCGGGACCTATCTGCCCAAGGCGGACAACGTGACCCCCACCGGCCTTCAGGGCCGCCGGGGCACCCTGGTCACCAACGACAAGCAGGAGATCGTCAGCTTCATCCCCGACGACAGCACCGCCACCACCGTCACCCTGTCCGCCGATGCCCAGGCCGCCTATCTGAAGGGCACCGACGGCAAGCAGTACACCATCTCCGGCAGCACCCCCGTCTACACCGCCAGCAAGAGCGACGGGGAGAGCTATTCCAGCGCCCACACCTCCCTCTACGCCGGCAGTCAGGTCACCCTGTTCTCCCAGCGGGGCAAGGTCGTCTCCGTCTATGTCAGCGGCGGGGCCGTCTCCTCCGACGGGGATGCGGTGGTGGTCATGGGCCCGGCCAGTGCGGCCACATTCCACAAACTGACCGGCGGTGTGGAAAACTTCTCGATCCAGAAAAACCGCCAGACCATCGGCCTGTCCGGCATCAAGCCCTATGATGTGGTGACCTACGACGACCTGTCCAACACCCTCATCGTCTCTGACCTGCGCCTGACCTGCGTGCTGGAAAACGCCAGCCCCAACTTCAAGGCCCCGGAAAAGCTCACCGCTTTGGGACATGAGTTTGAAGTGCTGGATTCCGCATGGGACAACACGGGAGATTTCAGCACCGGCAGTCAGGTGGTCCTGCTGCTCACCGCTGACGGCAAGGTGGCCGGAATGGCCAAGCCCAGCGGTGACGTGGGCTCCACCGCCATCGGCACCGTGACGGCCAGCTCCGCCGAGGTATTCCTGCCCAGCGGCGGCACGTTGAGCCTGAAGGGCACCGTATCCAGCGGCGACAAGCTGGCCGGACAGCTGGTGTCCATCACCTCGGGCACCAAGGGCCAGATCGGAGCCAGCAAGCTGCCCACCCGCCGGGCCGGCAGCGCTTTCCTGGTCAGCGCCATGAAGCTGGACGGCTATACCGTCACCCCCGGCGTGAAAATTTACGAGCAGACCAACAGCGGTTCCATGAGCCGCATCACTCTGGGCAGTCTGAACGGGGCGGACGTGCCCGCCTCCTCCATCGCCACCTACCATCTGAACTCCTCCAATATGGTGGACTACATCGTACTCAAGGATGTCACCGGCGATGCTTATATCTACGGCATCATGGTGTCCAAGACCAACATCACCGAGGAGGAGGTGCTGGTGGTGGACAAGAACGGCAATCCCGTGGTGGACGAGAACGGAAACTGGAAATACACCACCAAGAAGACCGACCACAAGACCTGGACCCTGGTCAGCCGCCAGTCCACCCAGTTCAGCACCGAGACGGACTACTCCGGAAAGAACGGGGACTTTGTAGGCGTGTCCGTCGGCCAGAACCTTAGCGGCGGGACCATGATCCGGGACGTGAAGGAACTCACCGAGATCAGAAACGTCACCCCCAAGGACTTCTTCGAGAAGGACGGCAGCTACTACGTCACAATCAGCGGCAAGACCTACGCCGTATCGGAAAATGTGGAGTGCTGCAAAAAGGTGGGCGGCAGCCGCTATACTCAGGACGACTGGTTCCAGCAGAACACCGGCGCCGAGCGCCTGAACGCCTGCCGGGTGTCTCACCAGAACATGACCATCTACATTGACCCCGTGGGTCAGCAGGTGCGCATTGTGGTGGGGAACTGAATAAACGCCCAGGGAGGGCCGACGAAAGTCGGTCCTCCCTGGCTTTTTGTCTGTTCTCAGCGGTATCCGGTGGCATCCTTCACGGTGTTCTCCACGCCGTTTTTGGCCTCTTTGGCGGCGTTTTTTACATCGCCTGCGGCCTTCTCCCCGGCGTTTTTCACGTCCCGCCCCATATCTTTGGCGGCCTTTTCCGTGTCGTCCAGCATATCCCGCACGTCCTGGGTGAAGTCCCGCTGCGCCCTGCCCGCCCGGTCCCGGATCTTTCCGGTGCGCCCGGCGGAGTAGTGCCCGTCCTCCAGATAGTCATAGGCGCTGCGGGCGCTGCGCTGGTCCGGGCCGCTGTTGCCCGTGCCGGTGCGGCTGGCCGTGGGGTCGCCGCTGTTGGCGGTGCCGCCGCAGGCCGTCAGGCCCAGCGACAGGACCAGGGCGGCTGCCGCCGCCGCGTATTCCCGTCTGCTCACTGTGCATTCCCCCCGCTTGTTGCTGCGGAAGTTCCATCCGGGGCTTATTGTGTGCGTTTTTGTTGGGAATGATGCTGGAATTTTTTGCGCTGACTTTGCGCTTTCCGGCGAAAAATTCCCGCCTCTTCGGCAAAAAAACTCTTTCCCTCCCCTTGCATTTGCACGCCCGGTATGGTATAGTCTTATTGTAATTAAGGTAGTATTGGTAAGAGTGGGGTCAAGGCTCCGCTCTTTTTGATTGACTAAATGGGCCGAAGCACCTGTTTTTCGGCCCGGTGGGAGGAGTATTCCATGGCAAAAGTGACCGACGTTGTGGCCCAGCTGGCCGCCCCTGTGGTGGAGCAGGCGGGCTGCTCCCTTTGGGACGTGGAGTATGTGAAGGAGGCCGGGGAGTGGTTCCTGCGGGTGTATATCGACAAGGAGGGCGGCGTGTCTATCGACGACTGCGAGGCCGTGTCCCGTCCCCTGTCCGACCTGCTGGACGAGGCCGACCCCATCGAGGGCAGCTATACCTTCGAGGTGTCCTCCGCCGGGGCGGACCGGGTGCTGAAAAAGCCCGAGCACTTCGCCCGGTTCCAGGGGCAGGAGGTAGAGGTCAAGCTCTATCGCCCCCGGGACGGCCGAAAGGACTTTGTGGGCGTGCTCCGGTCCTGGCAGGACGGAGACGTGACCCTGGACGTGGGCGGCGAGCCCGCCATCTTTGAAAAAAAAGAGATCGCGCTGGTACGGCTGTACCCCCGCTTCTGATACTTTAGGAGGAACACACTGTGGCTAAGAGAACGACAAAACCCGCAAACAGCAATGAACTGGACGGCAAGGAGTTTTTTGCCGCCATCGCCCAGATCGAGCAGGAGAAGGGCATCAAGCCCGGTTATATGATGGAGAAGATCACCCAGGCTCTGCTGTCCGCCTATCGCCGGGACCACGAGGGCGTGGGCGACAACCTGGTCATCGACGCCGATCCCGACACCTGCACCGTCCGCCTGTTTCTGAAGAAGGACATCGTGGAGGAGGTAGACAATCCCGCCACCGAGATCAGCCTGGAGGAGGCCCGCCTGGTCCTGCCCCAGGCCCAACTGGGCGACGTGGTCCGCATGGAGATCAAGCCCAAGAACTTTGGCCGCGTGGCCGCCCAGACCGCCCGCCAGGTCATCGTCCAGGGCATCCGCGAGGCCGAGCAGGGCATGATCTATGACGAGTTCTGCAACAAGGAGCACGAGCTGCTCACCGGCATCGTCACCCGCATCGACCCCCGCAACGGCTCCGTCACCCTGCGCATCCACTCCGGCTCCGAGTTCACCGATGCCTATCTGGGCACCAACGAGCAGGTGAAGGGCGAGCACTATGTAGAGGGTCAGCGCCTGAAGGTGTATGTGGTGGAGGTCCGCCACGCCACCAAGGGCCCCCAGGTCCTCATCTCCCGCACCCACCCCGGCCTGGTCAAGCGCCTGTTCGAGATGGAGGTGCCCGAGATCTACGACGGCACCGTGGAGATCAAGTCCGTGGCCCGTGAGGCCGGCTCCCGCACCAAGCTGGCCGTGTGGTCTGCCGACCCCAACGTGGACCCCATCGGCGCCTGCGTGGGCCCCAAGGGCCAGCGGGTGAACACCATTGTGGAGGAGCTCAAGGGCGAGAAGATGGACATCATTCGCTTCTCCGAGGACCCTGCCCAGTACATCGCCGCCGCCCTGTCCCCCGCCGACGTTGTCAGCGTGGAGGAGCTGCCCGACGGCAAGAGCTGCCGGGTGGTGGTCCCCGACGACCAGCTGTCCCTGGCCATCGGCAAGGAGGGCCAGAACGCCCGTCTGGCCGCCAAGCTCACCGGCTATAAGATCGACATCAAGCCCGCCTCCGCCCCCGCTGAGGACCCCGCCGAGGCCGAGGACCTGTTCGCTGAGTCCGCCCCCGCCGAAGAGACCGCCGAGAGCGAGACTGCCAAGACCGAAGAATAACTTGTCATTCCGAGGAGCGCAGCACCCGCAAGGGGCTTCGCCCCTCCTGGCAATGACATTTCAAACAAGGCCCGGGCGGCCACCGGCCGCCCCCACCATATGAAAAGGGGTTGTGACGTTTGCCCAAAAAGATTCCCATGCGCCAGTGTGTCGGCTGCCGGGAGATGAAACCGAAAAAAGAGCTCATCCGGGTGGTGCGCTCCCCCGAGGGGGCCGTGAGCCTGGACTTTAAGGGCAAGCTGCCCGGACGGGGGGCCTATGTGTGCCCCGACCCGGCCTGTCTGGCCCGGGCCCGCAAATCCAAGGCCCTGGAGCGCGCCTTCTCCGCCGCCCTCCCCCCCGAGGTGTGGACGGCTTTAGAAGAGCAGATGAAGGAGGTGCCCGCCGATGGCTAACGACCCCATTCTTCACCTGCTGGGTCTGGCCAAAAAGGCCGGGCGGCTGGAGATCGGCGAGGAGCCCGTAGGGGCCCTGTGCCGCGCCCGCCACGCCCGGCTCATCCTGCTGGCCAGCGATGCCGCCCCCAACACCCGCCGCCGCTGCGCCCACTTCGGCGAGATCGGCAATGTGCTGTGGCTGGAGCTGCCCGCCACCAAGGCGGAGCTGGGCTTCTGCCTGGGCCGCACCTCCTGCGCCATGCTGGCCCTGAGCGACGCGGGCTTTGCCGCATCCATTGTAGAAAAGCTCTCCGCCCAAAACCCGGAGCGCTATGGCCCCGCCGCCCAGCAGCTGCGGACCAAAGCCGACCGGATGCTCCAGCGCCAGCGGGAAAAGCGTCAGCACGAAAAGAATCTGCGCCAGGGCAAGCACAAGCCCTGGGCTCCGCCCCCCCAGCCCAAGCAGGAGCAAACCGCGAAAGATTCCAAGTCTCAGGGCGGCCCGGACCGGAAAAAGTCCCGGCCTGCCCGTCCTACGAAGCCGCACCGCCCCGGGGATACGGCTTCCCACGCCAAGACCGGGTCCGCCCGGCCCAGCCGTTCCAGCAAGCCCGGCCCAGGCGGCCGACGTCTGACCGGCAAATTCCGGCACGATTCCTAAGAAACGAGGTGGCTTCCCCCTATGATGATAAAATATCCCATCCACAAGGTGGCCAAGGACTTTAAGAAAGGCAGCAAAGAGCTCCCCTCCAAAGAGGTCATGGACATCCTGACCCAGTATGGTCATCCCCCCAAGAACCACATGCAGCCCCTGACCGATCAGGAGCTGTCCATCGTGTTCGAGTATCTCACCCAGCACAACCAGATCGACTCCATCGAGTCGGTGTACGCCGATGTCTATCACGATGCCAAGCCCGCCGCCAAGCAGGCCGCCCCTGCCGCCGCTAAGCCCCAGCAGGCCAAGGCCGCTCCTGCCCAGCAGCACAGCCAGAGCGCTCAGAGCAATCACGCCCAGGCCCACAACAAGGGCCAGCAGCAGGCTCCCGCCGCCAAGCAGCCCCAGCAGACCGTCACCCAGCCCACCTCCCGCATCCCCGCCAAAAAGGTGGTGGACACCCGGGGCGGCGGCAGCGTGAATCTGGATAAGTATGACGAGCGGCTGGAGTCCTTCACCAGTGAGAAGACCCAGGACCGGGGCGGCAAGCAGAAGTTCCAGGGCCGCAACGCCCAGCGTCAGCGGGGCGGCAAGCAGGCCGGCAGCTTCGGCAACAAGCGCCGCCAGGAGGAGCAGGACCGTCTGCGCCGCCTCCAGCTGGAGATCGCCAAGAAGGCCCCCGTGAAGGTCATGATCCCCGACGAGATCAGCGTGGGCGAGCTGGCCAGCCGCATGAAGAAGACCGGCGCGGAAGTGGTCAAGTGCCTGATCAAAAACGGCGTGATGGCCTCCCTCAGCGACGTGATCGACTATGACACCGCCGCCATCATCGCCGAGGAGATGGGCTGCAAGGTGGAAAAAGAGGTGGTCGTCACCATCGAGGAGAAGCTGATCGACACCACCGAGGACAAAGAGGAGGACCTGGTCCCCCGCGCCCCCGTGGTGGTGGTCATGGGCCACGTGGACCACGGCAAGACCTCTCTGCTGGACTATATCCGCCACGCCAACGTGGTCTCCGGCGAGGCCGGCGGCATCACCCAGCACATCGGCGCCTATCAGGTGAACGTAAAGGGCAGCCCCGTCACCTTCCTGGACACCCCCGGCCACGAGGCCTTCACCGCCATGCGCGCCCGTGGCGCCATGATCACTGACGTGGCCATTCTGGTGGTGGCCGCCGACGACGGCATCATGCCCCAGACCGTGGAGTCCATCAACCACGCCAAGGCCGCCGAGATCCCCATCATCGTGGCCATCAACAAGATGGATAAACCCACCGCCAACCCCGACCGCATTATGCAGCAGCTCACCGAGTATGAGCTGGTGCCCGAGGAGTGGGGCGGCGACACCATCATCTGCCCCATCTCCGCCAAGACCGGCCAGGGCATCGACAACCTGCTGGACATGGTGGTCCTCACCGCCGAGATGCGGGAGCTGAAGGCCAACCCCAACCGTGCCGCCCACGGCGCTGTCATCGAGGCCCGGCTGGATAAGGGCCGCGGCCCCGTGGCCACCCTGCTGGTCCAGAACGGCACCCTGCATCAGGGCGACGTGATCATCGCCGGCACCGCTGTGGGCCGTGTCCGGGCCATGACCGATGCCCGGGGCAAGAAGCTGGCCGAGGCCGGCCCCTCCGTCCCCGTGGAGATCATCGGCATGGGCGAGGTGCCCGGCGCGGGCGACGAGTTCCACGCCGTGGCCGACGAGCGCATGGCCCGGGAACTGGTGGAGCAGCGCAAGCACGAGCAGAAGGCCGCCGCCGCCAACCCCGTGGGCAAGGTCTCTCTGGAGGATCTGTTCAGCCAGATCCAGGCCGGTGAGATGAAGAACCTGAACATCATCGTCAAGGCCGATGTCCAGGGCTCTGCCGAGGCCGTGAAGGCCAGCCTGGAAAAGCTGTCCAACGAGGAGGTCCGGGTGCGGGTCATCCACTGTGCCGTGGGTGCCATCAGCGAGAGCGACGTGATGCTGGCCTCCACCTCCGGTGCCATCATCGTGGGCTTCAATGTCCGCCCCGATGCCAACGCCAAGGAGTCCGCCGCCCGCATGAACGTGGATATGCGCATGTACCGGGTCATTTACGATGCCATCAACGAGGTGGAGACGGCCATGAAGGGCATGCTCACCCCCAAGTTCAAAGAGGTGGACCTGGGCCGGGCCGAGGTGCGCAGCGTGTTCAAGATCACCGGCGTGGGCATGGTGGCCGGCTGCTATGTGCTGGACGGCAAGATGCAGCGGGGTGCCCAGATGCGCCTGCTGCGGGACAACATCGTCATTTACGACGGTGCCATCGCCTCCCTCCAGCGCTTCAAGGACTCCGTCAAGGAGGTGGCCGCCGGTTACGAGTGCGGCATCACCTTCGAGAAGTTCCAGGACATCAAGGAGGGCGACATCATCGAGGCCTTCCTGATGGAGCAGATCCAGGTCTGAGCAATTTTCTAAACCAACCATTTTGTGGGGGCGGGCGTTTTCGCCCGCCCCCATTCGCATATCTCCCAGAAGCTAAAGGAGGAATTCTGTTATGGCAAGCAATCGGATCGGACGCATCAACGAGGAGATCCAGCGGGAGCTGGCCTCCCTTATCCCCAACGTGAAGGACCCCCGGGTATCCGGGCTCATCTCCGTCACCGCCGTGGACACCACCCCCGACCTGCGGTACGCCAAAATTTATATCAGCGTGCTGGATAAGAGCGACTGCGCCCAGGTGCTCAAGGGCCTGAAATCCGCCTCCGGCTATCTCCGCCGGGAGCTGGGCCACGCTCTGCAGCTGCGCTATACCCCGGAGCTCACCTTCGTCCGGGACGACTCCATCGACCAGGGCGCTCACA
The DNA here is from genome assembly GCF_014287875.1 of Flintibacter faecis. Lineage (GTDB taxonomy): Bacteria > Bacillota > Clostridia > Oscillospirales > Oscillospiraceae > Lawsonibacter > Lawsonibacter faecis_A. The sequence goes on from NZ_JACOPN010000001.1 coordinate 177,374, forward strand.
TCCTAGATATGCTCCGCAACCCCAACGTGGTCAAGCCCGCCAATCCCGCCAACGAGCACATCCATCTGGACGAGGAGTGAATACCATGAGCGCTTCCATCTCCATTCAGGCCGCCGCCGACTTTCTCCGTGACCACGACGGCTATCTCATTCTGACCCACCTGCGCCCCGACGGGGACACGGTTGGCTGTGCCGCCGGGCTGTGCCGGGCCCTGCGCCAGCTGGGCAAAACGGCCTATATTCTGCCCAACCACCAGGCCTCCTCCCTCTTCACCCCCTATTTTCAGGGGCTGCTGGCCGGGGATGACTTTGTGCCGGACACGGTGGTGTCGGTGGACATCGCCGCCCGGGGGCTGTTTCCCGACAACGCCCGGGAATATCTCACCCGGGTGGACCTGGCCATCGACCACCACCCCTCCCAGGAGTTTTTCGCCGCCCGTACCTGTCTGGACGCAGAGCGGGCCGCCTGCGGCGAGCTGATGTACGACATTCTCCGCCTGCTAGGCCCCATCACTGCCGACATCGCCACGCCCCTGTATGTGGCCGTGTCCACCGACTGCGGCTGCTTTGTCTATGGCAACACCACCGCCGCCACCCACCGGGTGGCCGCCCACCTCATCGACTGCGGCATCCCCCTCGCCCAGCTGAACAAGCGGCACTTCCGCACCAAGAGCATCCGCCGTCTGCGGCTGGAGAGCGCCATCATCGCCGGGATGCAGCTCTATGACCAGGGGACCATCGCCGTGGCCGCCCTCACTCTGGACATGATGGCCGCCGTGGGAGCCGACGAGCGGGATGCGGAGGACATCGCCGCACTGGTGGGCCAGCTGGAGGGGGTCAGCACCAGTGTGACCATCCGGGAGCTTGCCCCCGGCAGGTGCAAGATCTCCCTGCGTACCGACCCCGACGACTTAAATGCCAGCACCGTATGCGCCCTGATGGGGGGCGGGGGACACGCCGCCGCCTCCGGGGCCACCCTGGACCTGCCGGTGGAGGAGACCCGGGCCGCCGTGCTGGATGCCATCCACCAGGTAAAGGGCTCCGCCCTTACCTGAGAGAACCAGACAGAAAAGGAGAGGACCTTTCCCATGCCAAGCGGGATCATCGTCATTGACAAGCCCTCTGACTGGACCAGCATGGACGTGTGCGCCAAGCTGCGGGGCCGGTTTCACGAGAAGCGGGTGGGCCATGCGGGGACATTGGACCCCATGGCCACCGGAGTTCTGCCCGTCTTTCTGGGTCGAGCCACCCGGGCCGTCACCTTTGCCAGCGAATCCGAAAAGGAATATCAGTTCGGCTTAAAACTAGGTGTTGTCACCAACACCCAGGATATCACCGGCCAGGTGGTGGAGCAGACCCCCTTCACCGGCTCAGTGGAGGATCTGCTGTCCGTCCTGCCCCGGTTCCGGGGGGACATCCGGCAGGTGCCCCCTATGTACTCCGCCATCAAGATCAACGGACAGAAGCTCTATGACCTGGCCCGGAAGGGCCGGGAGGTGGAGCGTGCCCCCCGCCCGGTGACCATCCACGCTCTGGAGCTGGAGGACCGGCTGGAGCCGGACGAATTTCTGCTGCGGGTGCGCTGCTCCAAGGGGACCTATGTGCGCACCCTGTGCCACGACATCGGCGCCGCCCTGGGCTGCGGCGGCTGCATGAGCAGTCTGCGCCGGACCATGGCCGCCGGGTTCACCCTGGCCCACAGCGTCACCCTGGACACCGTCCTCCAAGCCCAGGACCCTGCCGCCCTTCTGCTGCCGGTGGATACCTATTTTTCCGGCTATCCCGACCTGGTGGCAGACCCGGAGCAGGAGAAGCGCATCCGCAACGGCGCAGCCCTGCCCATGCCGACCTTGGCCGACGGGCGCTATCGGGTCTACAGTCAGGACGGAACTTTTCTGGCGCTGAGTCAGGGGGAGAACGGCATCCTGACCACGGTAAAAAGCTTTTACGAGGTCTGAGCATCGCTACTTCTCGCAATATAAAGGAGAGAAATTACTTTGAGTACACCGAAACGTGTTATTGCTCTGGGTTTTTTTGACGGAGTACACAAGGGTCACGGGGCCCTGCTCCGCACGGTGGCCCAGGCGGCCGACCGGCTGGGGTCCATGCCCTGCGCCTTCACTTTTGACCGCAGCCCCACCGCCGCCATCACCGGCCAGACCATCCCCCTGCTCAGCTCGGTGGAGGACCGGGTGTGGCTGATGCGCCGATATTACGGCATCGAAGAGGTCATCGTGGCCCCCTTTGATGGGATGCAGAAGATGGACTGGCAGGACTTTGTGTCGGAATATCTGCAAAAGGAGCTGGGCTGTGTCCATGTGGTGGCCGGACACGACTTCCACTTTGGCTACATGGGCAAGGGCAACCCCCAGCGCCTGCAGGAGAAGTGCCGGGAGCTGGGCATGGGCTGCGACATCATCCAGAAGGTGGAGCAGGACGGCATCACCATCTCCTCCACCTACATCCGCACCCTCATCGCCCAGGGGGAGATGGAGCGGGCCAACCAGTTTTTGGGTCACCCCCACACCCTGACCAACCGGGTGGCCCACGGGAAGAAGATCGGCACCACCACCCTGGGCTTTCCCACGGTGAACCTGCTTATCCCCCAGGGGGTCATCGTCCCCGCCTATGGGGTATACGCCACCCGGGTGTGGTTCGATGGGCAGTGCCGCTGCGCTGTGACCAACGTGGGGGTGCGCCCCACGGTGGAGGACAACGACGGCCATGTCACCGTGGAGGGCTTTATCCTGGATTTTGACGGCGACCTGTATGGCCACGAGATCCGCATGGAGTTTTACAAATATCTCCGGCCGGAGCAGAAGTTCGCCTCTATGCAGGCCCTGGCCGATGAGATCCGCCATAACGCCCAGCAGACCCGGGACTATTTCCGCCAGCTGACCTGATCCTGCCGCTTTCCGCCCGCCGCCCGCCCCGGTCCCTGGGGCCTGAGTTTCAGGAGGACGAGATACCATGACCACCCACATGCCCCTGCACCAGCACGACCGCTACCGCAGGATGCTCCGCTATTTCTGGCTGTTTGCCGCCCTCCAGCTGCTGGCCGCCTTTCTGCTGGACAGCCCGGGAAACATCCTGCGGGGTCTGCGCACCATCGTGTACACCGAGGACGCCCTGATCACCGACTATATCGCCGTGGCCGGACCGGGGGCCGCCCTGTGCAATGCCGCTCTGGTTACGGCTATTACCCTGTGTCTGCTCTATTTCTCCAACGAGACCTTTAACGGCACCACCCAGCTGGAGGTGGGGCTGATGTCCGGTTTTGCCCTGTTCGGCAAAAACTTTGTGAACATCTGGCCCATTCTGGCCGGGTCCTATCTCTATGCCCGCTTCCGGCGGGAGCCCTTGGGCAGCTATATCCACATCGGTCTGCTGTCCACCGCCCTATCCCCCTTGGTCAGCTACATCGCCCTGGACAACGGCTGGGGCAACCTGTATTCCGCTGTGATCGTGGGCGTACTCATCGGCTTTATCATGCCCCCCCTGTCCAGCTATACCTACCGCATCCAAAACGGCATGAACCTGTATAACGCCGGTTTTGCCTGCGGCCTGGTGGCCATGATCCTGGTGCCCCTGATGAGCTCTATGGGGGCCGACCCCACCGTCCACTATAACTGGGCCACGGGGTATAACCGGCTGTTTGCCGGGATGCTGTCTGTCCTGTGCCTGGTGCTGATCTTCTGCGGGCTGTTCTGCTGCCGCAAGCCGGTGTGGGCCGCCTGGGCGGGCTACCGCCGTCTGCTGCTCACCAGCGGCCGGTCCCCCAGCGACTTTCTGCGTATGTTCGGTCCCGCTCCGGTGCTCATCAACACGGGGGTAAACGGGCTCATCGGCATGGTCTTTGTCCTGGGCGGCGGCGGCGACTTAAACGGACCCACCATCGGCGGCATCCTGACCATTATGGGCTTTTCCGCCTTCGGCAAGCATGCGGCCAATATCATCCCGGTGATGGCCGGGGTGTTTCTGGGGGGACTGGTGATGCACTGGTCCCTCGACGACCCATCGGTGCAGCTGGCCTGCCTGTTCTGCACCACCCTGGCCCCCATCTCCGGCTATTTCGGCTGGCCCTACGGCCTGCTGGCCGGGTTTCTCCACTCCTCCGTGGTGCTGTATACCAGCTCCCCGGTGGCGGGGATGAACCTATATAACAACGGCTTCTCCGGTGGCCTTATCGCCATCGTCCTCTATCCCCTGATCATCGACGTGGCCCAGCACCGCAAGCCCGTGCTCCAGGACCGGGACTATTTTCAGCCCATGGCCCACGACGAGCCCATCGTCCCCCCGGCCCCCCATGCCATCTCCGAGGAGGAGAGCCGCTGAACACGAAAAAACGCCGGATGCAGTTTTTGAACTCTGCATCCGGCGTTTTTGTTGTCTCTTGATTTTCAGCCCCGGGCCATATGATCCCGGACCTCCTCCGGGGTGGGCATGACGCACAGCGCCCCCTTCCGGGTGGTGACCAGAGAGGCGGCGGCGTTGGCGAAGGTGAGCAGCTCCCGCAGCCGCTCCTCGTTCAGGCCGTCCAGGCCGTATTTCAATACGAAGTGCAATGCGCAGCCGCCGAAGGTGTCCCCCGCTCCGGTGGTCTCGATGGTCTTTTCCGTGAGCTTGGGGGGTGCAAACACCGTCTGTCCCCGGTAAAAGGCCTTGCTGCCCCCGGGGCCCATGGTGGCCAGCACCAGGGGGATGGGGCGGCGCCGAAGCAGCTTATTTACCCCTGCGTCGATGTCCGTCTCCCCGGTCGTAAACGCAAGCTCGTTGTCGGATATCTTCAGCACGTCGCACTGGGACAGGCCGAAGTCGATCTCCGCCCGCGCCCGGTCCAGGCTGTCCCACAGGGGCGGGCGCAGGTTTGGGTCAAAGGAGATGAGACAGCCATGGGCCTTGGCATATTTCAGGGCGGCCCGGGTGGCGCTGCGGGCCGGCTCCCCGGTGGAGGACAGGGTGCCGAAGTGAAATATCTTCGAGGCGGCAATTTTATCAAAGTCCACCTCGTCCTCCCGCAGCATCAGGTCGGCCCCGGGCTTGCGATAGAAGGAGAAGTCCCGCTCCCCTCCGGGCTGGGTGTGGACAAAGGCCAGGGTGGTGGGGATCTCCTCATCCACCCGCAGGCCGGACACATCCACCCCCACGCCGGCCACCCGCTGCCGGAGCATATCCCCAAAGGCATCCCGGCCCACCTTACCCAAAAAGGCGGTGGAATGTCCCAGCCGGGTCAGCATGGCCAACAGGTTGCAGGGGGCCCCGCCGGGGTTGGCCTCCAGCAGAGGGTTGCCCTGGGGACTCAGGCCGCTCTCGGTAAAGTCGATGAGCAGCTCCCCCAGGGCGGTCACGTCGATGGTTCGTTCCATATTACTTCTCCTTGTACGTCGGCAGCGTCACCACAGGGCAAGGGGCCGCAGCTCGGTCTGAGTTCTGTGTCGATGGATCATCTAATATCCTATCACACGGGGCTGTTCATTACAATGCTCAGAAAAATACCCGTAATGAAAACGGTGGGCAAACCGGCTTTATCGGTCTGAAATGGGACAGTTCCAACGTTCTGCATCCCACTTTCTATTGTAAAGCAGCGACCATTATGCTATTCTGAGTTTAGAAAGATACCCATTCAAGCCCGTTTTAAATATGCGCAGCAGGAAGGAGGCCGGGGCATATGACATCTTTGACCGTGACAATCGAGCTGGAGTGCTTTCTTCGTATTCTGATGGCCAGCCTGTGCGGCTGCATGATCGGCTATGAGCGCACCCGCCGCCTGAAGGAGGCCGGGGTACGCACCCACTGCGTGGTGGCCTGCGGGGCCGCTTTGATGATGGTCGTCTCCAAATACGGCTTTTCCGACATCATCCAAAACGGGGTCTATCTTTACGGCTCCGACGGGGTGGATGCCTCCCGCATCGCCGCCCAGGTGGTCACGGGGGTGGGCTTTCTGGGTGCCGGGGTCATCTTCCGCACCGGCACCTCCGTCAAGGGGCTGACCACCGCCGCCGGCATCTGGGCCACCTCCGCCGTGGGTCTGGCCTTTGGGGCGGGGCTCTACCTCATCGGCTGGCTGACCACCATCTTCATTGTGGCCATCCAGTTCCTGATGCACCGGCTGAACATCGGGGCAGATGCCTATACCAGCCAGGACATCTCCCTGCAGTTTCATGACTGCCCCCAGGTGCGGGAGCAGCTGTTCGCCATGCTGGAAGAGCGGGGAGCCCTGATCTCCGGCTGCTCCACCAAACGGCTGGACAACGGGGACATGAGCTATCACCTGTGCATCCATATCCGCCGCCCCATCCAGGCTGTGGAGCTCCAGGCCATGATGGACTCCTATCCCCAGATCACCGCGTTTTCTGTTTGATTTTTCAATACCAGCTGTACAACTTTCTTCCTTTCGTACAGCTGGTATTTATTTTTTCTCCGTCCACATACTGCCGCTTGACCTTTGTCCCCATTTATACTATAATGTGTGAACAGTTTCTTCTATCAGTTTCCGGCATCCCCCGCATGTCCCTTTGGTCTGCGGCAGCGGACCGGTCATTGCCCTGCCCAACCTCTTCTTGGGCAGGGTTTTTTCCCGGAAACTCTTTGAACGTAAGAAAGGATGCGCTTATGAAGATCATCATCGCGGGCAGCGGCAAGGTGGGCTTTACCCTGGCCGAGCAGCTGGTGCGGGAATCTCACGACGTAACTATTGTAGATTTAAAGGAGGCCGCCCTGCGCCGGGCCGCCGACATGCTGGACATTATGGCGGTACAGGGCAACGGCGTGTCCGCCAATGTGCTGCGGGAGGCCGGGGCGGACAGTGCCGACCTGGTGGTGGCCACCACCAATTCCGACGAGGTGAACATGGTCTGCTCCCTGGTAGCCAAAAATCTGGGGGCAAAATATACCATCGCCCGCATCCGCAACCCGGAGTATAACAGCACCCTGGCCGAGCTGCGCAAGGACCTGAAGATCGACATGGTGATCAACCCCGAGCGGGCCACCGCCCTGGAGATCTCCCGCCTGCTCCGCTTTCCCTCCGCCGCCAATATCGAGTCCTTCTGCCGCGGCCGGGTGGAGCTGATGGGCTTTCGCCTTCAGGAGGGGGACTTTCTGGTGGGCTCCCCCCTGCACACCCTGTCCAGCGGGGTCAAGCGGCTGTCCCTGCTGTTCTGCGCCGTAGAGCGGGAGGGCCGGGTGCTCATCCCCAACGGCTCCTTTGTGCCCCAGGTGGGGGACAAGCTCTATCTGGTGGGCCAGCCGGACAGTCTGGACAAGTTCTTCCGCCTGCTGGGCCGCTATGCTCCCAAGATCCGCCGGGTGTTCCTGGTGGGGGGCGGCAAGATCTCCAGCTATCTCATGTCCCTGCTGGAGAACACGGGCATTCAGGTGAAGGTGGTGGAGCGTCGGGAGGACCGGTGTCGGGCTCTCCAGCTCCAGCACCCTAAGGCCACCGTCCTCTGCGGCGACGGCACCGACCAGGAGCTGCTGGAATCGGAGAATCTGTCCGCCTGCGATGCCTTTGTGGCCCTTACCGACCAGGACGAGGACAACATCATCATCTCCCTCTATGCCAGGCAGATGGGCCTTTCCAAGATCATCGCCAAGTGCAACCGGCTCAACTATGCGGGCATCGTCCACTCCGTGGGGCTGGAGAGCGTTTTGTCCCCCAAGTTCATCACCGCCTCCCACATGCTGCGGCTGGTGCGGGGGCTGACCAACTCCCAGGGCAGCGTGATGAACGCCCTCTACCGCATCGCCGACGGCGGGGCGGAGGCCATGGAGTTTACCGTCAGCCCCAACACCCGGAACCTGGGCGTGGCCCTGAAGGATCTGCGGCTCAAGCCCAACATCCTCATCGCCGTGCTGGTGCGGGAGCAGGAGATCATCATTCCCGAGGGCTCCACCGCCATGCAGGCCGGGGACCGGGTCATCGTCATCTCTAAGGACAGCGGCATCCGGGATCTAAACGACATCTATCGGGACGAGGGCCCCGTGGGGGGCGCGCAATGAACGTAAAGCTGGTTTTCAAGGTCCTGGGCCATATCCTGCGCATCGAGTCCGTCTTTCTGCTTCTGCCGGCAATGGTGGCCCTGGTCTATGGGGAGAGCCCCCTGCCCTTTCTCGTCACCGCCCTGCTCCTGCTTTGTGTGGGCCAGGGGCTGTGCCGGTTAAAGACCAGCCCCCACTTTTTCACCCGGGAGGGCTTTGTGGCCGTGGGCCTGATCTGGTTTGCCACCTGCCTGTTCGGGGCCCTGCCCTTCTGGCTCAGCGGCAGCTTCCCCTCCTTTGTGGACTGCGTGTTTGAATCGGCCTCCGGCTTCACCACCACCGGGGCCTCCATCCTCACAAATATCGAGGCCATGCCCAGGGGCGTGCTGTTCTGGCGCTCCTTCACCCACTGGCTGGGGGGCATGGGCGTGCTGGTCCTTGCCACCGCCGTGCTGCCCTCCATGGGCATCCGCCCCCACTATCTCACCCAGGCGGAGACCCCCGGCCCCGTCTTTTCCAAGCTGGTGCCCAAGCAGTCCACCACCTCTAAGATCCTCTACAGCATCTACTTCGGCCTTACCGTGGTGGAGACGGTGCTGCTGAAGATCGCCGGCATGCCCTGGTACGATGCGGTCATCCACGCCCTGTCCTCCGCCGGCACCGGCGGCTTCTCCAACCGGAACGCCAGCGTGGGGGCCTATGGCAGCGTGGCCATCGACCTTATTATTACCGTGTTCATTCTGCTCTTCTCGGTGAACTTCGCCGTGTATTTTCTGCTGCTCACCCGCAAGTTCCGGGATATTCTGGCCAGCGACGAGCTGCGCTTTTTCCTGACGGTGGTGGCCGGGTCCACCCTGCTCATTGCCTGGAACATCCGGGGGCTGTACTCCTCCTTTGCCCAAGCTCTGCGCTATGCCGTGTTCCAGGTGGCCTCCATCATCTCCACCACCGGCTTTGCCACGGCGGACTTTACCCTGTGGCCCCAGCTGTCCCATCTCATCCTGATCCTGATCATGTTCTGCGGGGCCTGCGCCGGGTCCACCGGCGGCGGCATGAAGTGCTCCCGTATTCTGATCCTGGGCCGCTCTCTCCGGCGGGAGATCCACCGCATTGTCCACCCCCGCTCGGTGGAGGTGGTCACTCTGGACGGCAAGGTGGTGGAGGAGGAGACCATCCACTCGGCCCTCACCTTTGTAGGGAGCTATTTTCTGGTCATTCTGGCCGGGGCCCTGGTCATCTCCCTGGACAACTTCTCTTTCTCCGTCTCTTTTTCCGCCGCCCTCACCTGTGTGAGCAACGTGGGACCCGGGCTGGAGCTCATCGGCCCGGCGGGGAACTTCTCCATCTTCTCCCCCCTGTCCAAGCTGGTCATGTCCCTGTGCATGATCGTGGGACGGCTGGAGATCCTGCCCGTGCTGGTCTTGTTCAGCCGTAGCACCTGGCGGAAGGACTGAAGTTCTTACTTGTGCGGCCTCCGTTCCACTCAAGAGAACACTTACAAAAATTTTAAAAGTATTAGTGTGCAAGTAGTTTAAAATGTTCACTTGCATTTTGCGTGTTCTATGGTAAAATAACAACATAACATGGCGCTAGGGTCCTAGCGGCTTTTTTTAACCCCGGCCTAGCGCAGGAAAGAAACGAAAGAAGTAAAGAGGAGCGTGCAAGTTTTGGACAACTATTTCTGGATCGGACTTGTCGGTGCGGTGGCAGCTCTGCTGTTCGCCATCCTGCAGCGGCAGAAAGTCCTGGCCTTCTCCGAAGGCAACGACACCATGAAGAAGATCGCCTCCGCCATCCGTCAGGGCGCTAACGCCTATCTGCGTCACCAGTACACCACCGTCGCCAAGGTGTTCGTAGTGGTGTTCGTCATCCTGCTGGCTCTGGCCTATTTCGGGATGCTGGACAACTGGTTCATCCCCTTCGCCTTCCTGACCGGCGGCATCTACTCCGCCCTGGCCGGTTTCGTGGGCATGCGCATCGCCACCGCCGCCAACTCCCGTACCGCGCAGGCCGCCAGCGAGAGCCTGAACAAGGGCCTGAACGTGGCCTTCTCCTCCGGCTCCGTCATGGGCTTCACCGTGGTGGGCCTGGGCCTGCTGGACATCTCCGTGTGGTTCCACATTCTGAAGTACGTTGCCCACTTCGACGCCGCCAAGATCGCCCAGACCATGGTCATGTTCGGCATGGGCGCCTCCTTCATGGCTCTGTTTGCCCGTGTGGGCGGCGGCATCTTCACCAAGGCCGCCGACGTGGGCGCTGACCTGGTGGGTAAGGTCGAGGCCGGCATCCCCGAGGACGACCCCCGCAACCCCGCCACCATCGCCGACAACGTGGGCGATAACGTGGGCGACGTGGCCGGCATGGGCGCTGACCTGTACGAGTCCTATGTGGGCTCCATCCTGGCCACCTTTGCCCTGGGCGTGGCCGCCTATCCCGACAACAGCTGGTCCGCCATGCTGCTGCCCATCTCCCTGGCCGTTGTGGGCATCCTGTGCTCCATCGCCTGCTCCTTCCTGATCCGCACCAAGGAGGGCGCTTCTCAGCGCGAGCTGCTGGGCACCCTGCGCAAGGGTACTTACGGCGCTGCCATCCTGGCCGCCATCCTGGCCGCTCCTCTGACCTACTTCACCGTGGGCAACTGGGGCGTGTACGTCGCTATCCTGTGTGGTCTGATCGGCGGCTGCGCCATCGGCTACTTCACCGAGTATTACACCTCTGACACCTACAAGCCCACCCAGGTCCTGGCTGACGCCACCGAGACCGGCGCCGCCACCACCATCATCGGCGGTCTGTCCCTGGGCATGATGTCCACCATCGCCCCCATCCTGATCGTGGGCGCTGCCGTTATCATCTCCTTCCTGGCTGCCGGCGGCTCTCTGGCCACCGCTTCCGCCAACTACGCCGACCTGTTCTCTAAGGGTCTGTACGGCATCGGCATCGCCGCCGTGGGTATGCTGTCCACTCTGGGCATCACTCTGGCCACCGACGCCTATGGTCCCGTGGCCGACAACGCCGGCGGCATCGCCGAGATGTCCGGCCTGGGCGAGGAGGTCCGTGAGCGCACCGACGCCCTGGACTCCCTGGGCAACACCACCGCTGCCACCGGCAAGGGCTTCGCCATCGGCTCCGCCGCTTTGACCGCCCTGGCTCTGCTGGTCAGCTATGTGGACATCGTCAAGTCCAAGATGGACCACGCCCCCGATCTGTCCCTGACCAACCCCGCCGTTCTGGTGGGTCTGTTCGTGGGCGCTATGCTCACCTTCGTGTTCGCCGCCTTCACCATGAGCGCCGTGCAGCGCGCCGCCCAGTCCATCGTGGTCGAGGTCCGCCGCCAGTTCCGGGAGATCGCCGGCATCATGGAGGGCAAGTCCGATCCCGACTACGCCAGCTGCGTGGGTCTGTGCACCAAGGGTGCCCTGAAGGAGATGGTCAACCCCTCTCTGCTGGCCATCGTGGTCCCCATCGCCACCGGTCTGATCCTGTCCGTTGAGGGCGTTGTGGGCCTGCTGGGCGGCGTGTCCGTCACCGGCTTCGCCATGGCCGTGTTCATGTCCAACGCCGGCGGCGCTTGGGATAACGCCAAGAAGTACATCGAGGCCGGCCACCACGGCGGCAAGGGCAGCGACAACCACAAGGCCGCCGTCATCGGCGACACCGTGGGCGACCCCTTCAAGGACACCTCCGGCCCCTCTCTGAACATCCTGATCAAGCTGGTCTCCACCGTGTCCATCGTGTTCTCCGGCCTGATCGTAAACTTCCACCTGCTGTAAGCAGAACGCTCTGTCATTGCTAACGCGTCCGCCCCGTCTGTGTTACAGACGGGGCGGACGTTTTATTATCCTCTCTGCTTTGCCTTTGATCGCTTACTGGATATGCTCCTCCACGCAGTTGTCCACCACGGGAAAGCCCATGCCGCTGCGCACCCCTGTGGGATAGTCGGCCATGCTCATCCCGTCAAACCGGGCGCACAGCCGCCCCTGGGGACTCAGCCGCAGGTCGTTCAGCCGTCCGGGGCCGGACTTGTTGGGGCGCAATTTGTCTTTGTTTGGCATTTTGTTTCACCTCCCGGTTTTAAGATGCCCCGCCGGAGCGCTTTATACGCAGCACCTCGAAAGGACGGCAGGACAAAAGGCCCCCCGCAGCTTCTCACTGCGGGGGACCTGATATATCGGATTCAGCTTCTCTTATTCGCCCTCATAGGCCTGGCGGTAGATCTCCACGATCTGCTCGGTGGTGGCCGTTCTGGGATTGGTGACGCTGCACACGTCCTTTTGGGCGTTTTCGGCCATCATGATAAAGTCCTCCGGCTTCACGCCCAGCTCCTTCAAGCTCTTGGGGATGCCCAGGCGCTGGCTCATGCACTTCACGGCCTGGATGCCGGCCTCGGCGTCCCGGTCGCTGGATACGCCGGCGCCCTCCACACCCAGCGCATGGGCGATCTGCTTAAAGCGGTTCATATTGCCGATGAGGTTGAATTTCATCACATAGGGCAGCAGCACCGCGTTGCACACGCCGTGGGGCAGGTTGTACACGCCGCCCAGCTGGTGGGCCATGGCATGGACATAACCCAGGGAGGCATTGTTGAAGGCGATACCGGCCAGATACTGGGCATAGGCCATCTTGTCCCGGGCCTTCATGTAGTTTCCGTTGGCCACCGCCTTGGGCAGATAATGGGAGATCATCTGGATCGCCATAATGGCCGCCGCATCCGTCAGGGGGTTGGCATCGGTGGAGACATAGGCCTCGATGGCGTGGGTCAGGGCATCCATGCCGGTGGCCGCCGTGAGGGCCGGGGGCATCCCCTTCATCAGCTCCGGGTCGTTGATGGCGATCTGAGGGGTGACCCGCCAGTCCACGATGGCCATCTTCACCTTCCGCCGGGTGTCGGTGATGATGCAGAAGCGGGTGATCTCAGAGGCGGTGCCCGCCGTGGTGTTCACGGCCATCAGAGGCATCAGGGGTTTGGTGGACCGGTCTACGCCCTCGTAATCGTGGATGCTCCCGCCGCTGGCGGCCACCATGCCGATGCCCTTGGCGCAGTCGTGGGAGGAACCGCCGCCCAGAGACAGGATAGAGTCACAGCCGTGCTCCCGATAGGCGGTCACACCGGCGGCCACGTTCAGGTCGGTGGGGTTGGGCTCAGCCCCGGGGAATATCTCCGCCTGGATGCCCGCCTTGGACAGGATATCCGCCACCCGTCCGGCCATGCCGCACTGGGCCAGGAACTTGTCAGTGACGATCAGGGTCTTGCTGCCTCCCAGGCTCTTCATCAGGTCACCGGCCTCATTTACCGCGCCCATACCAAATACGTTCCGAGTAGGCAGAAAATAATAGGTAGACATAGTCCAGTTCCTCCTTGAATTTCATTCATCTTCCTTTTCAACGTCCCAAAACGAATGATGTGCTCAATTATCTTTCATTTTTGGGTTGGCCGCATTATAGCATAGCACAATTTAGAAATGCAATACCAAATTCAAAATCCTTAATTTTTTATTGCGTATCTCACTTTTCACTTAAATTATATCGGCTTTTTACAGGTGTTTCTCTGTGTATTCCTACTTTGTTTGCAGTTTAACAATGTTTCATCTTGCATTTTTGTCAATTGGACGCTGTGCATGTCCTTTTCTCACTTTTGAATTAAATCAATATCGCAAATTCATTTTATATAAGTTTTTGAACGGTGCACCGTCGTCACCGCTTCGGCAGGACTCCGCCTGTAAAAAATAATTTTCGTTTTTTTCAAAAAAGGCTTGACGAATGAAAAAAAGCTGGTATAATAATCGATGTTGCCGCAAGGCCGACCACAATTAAACACTTTTACAGAGTGTGACACACGGAGTAGTATCGAAGTGGTCATAACGAGCACGATTGGAAATCGTGTAGCCTTCACGGGCTCGAGGGTTCGAATCCCTCCTACTCCGCCAGAAAAAAACACCACCCCCTTGGGTGGTGTTTTTTTGTTGTTCTAGCCCTTCACCACAAACGTGGGGGTTCCCTCTGCCATGGGGGCTATCGTTCCCTGGGGGAAGGCCAGCTCGATCCCCTCTTCGGTGAGACAGGCATCCCGCCAGGGGAGATTTTTTCGTACTTTCTCCCGCCAGTCCTCGTCTGGGACCCAGGCTCCAGCGCTCCGGCGCTGCTCCCCCTGGTCGATAATTTGATCGGCCAGGCGCTTTTTCCGGCCCCGGCGGCGGCCTAACCACTCCTCCGGGGGACAGGGCGCGCCCTCCCGCACCTTCCACACGTCCCCCCACTGCACCCGGTTTACTTTGCCGTCCCCCCGACTCTCCCAGCCGTTCAGACGCAGACTGAGCACCCCGTCTTTCCACAGGACCTTCTCCCCCCGCAGCTCTCCTTTCCAGGGGGTAAAGGGCCGGGCGGCGGCCCGGCACTGAGCCAGCTGGATGCACGCCCTCCAATACACCTCTCGCCGCCACCGCCTGCGCCAGGACTCCGCCAGACGGGCGTAATACCGGCTGATCCACCTTCCGCCCAGCCCCGCTCCTTCCAATTCCGGCCAGACCAGGTGAAAGGTCAGCACCGCCTCCCCCTCCAGGGTCATGGTCTCCTCCGCCTCTCGCCAGACAAGCCGCGGCTCTCCCCGGTTTTTTCTCCATTTTTCTTCCATTTTTCCGCCCTCCCCGGTGTTTTTCTCGTCCCATCCTATGGCGAATTATTTTTTCTGTGAAAAAATCATATTTTCCTGTTTACTTTCATATTTTAATGTATTAAAATAGAGTTATCATTTACCACTACCACCATACCGGCCGTGGATCGAAAGGAGCTTCCTTATGTCTAAATTTCTGGACAAGCCCGCCAGTGATACCCTTTACCGTGCCATCGTTCTTCTGCAGACCGAGGAGGAATGCCGCAATTTTCTCCAGGACCTTTGCACAGTGTCTGAGTTGAAGGCCATGGAGCAGCGCATGGAGGTGGCCATGCTGCTGGACGACGGGCTGATCTATAGCGATATTCTGGAGCGCACCGGCGCCTCCAGCGCCACCATCAGCCGGGTCAACCGCTGTCTTCATTACGGCGCGGAGGGCTACCATACCGTCATCCCCCGTCTAAAGGGGGAGAAGGAAAAAGAGTCGTGAGCAGCTATGAATTTCTGGCCGGCTGCTATGACGAGCTGACCTATGACGTGGCCTATTCCGCCTGGGCCGACTACATCCAGCGGCACTTCCACCGGGGGATCCCGGGCAAGACCATCTTAGACCTGGCCTGCGGCACCGGCTCCCTCACCCGGGAGCTGGCCCTGCGGGGCTATGAGATGATCGGGGTGGACCTGTCCCCGGAGATGCTGGCTGAAGCGGCGGAAAAGAACCGGGACCTGGGGGAGGACATCATCCCCCCCATCTTCCTGTGCCAGCCCATGGAGAAGCTGGACCTGTACGGCACCATCGACGCCTGCGTATGCTGCCTGGACAGCGTGAACTATGTCACCGACCCCAAAAAGCTGAAGCAGGCCTTTGGGCGGGTCCACACCTTCCTCCTGCCCGGGGGGCTGTTTCTCTTCGACGTGAACTCGGTGGAAAAGCTCTCCGCCCTGGATGGCCAGGTTTTCCTGGACGAGACGGAGGACACCTATTGCGTGTGGCGGGCGGAGTATTCCAAGCGCAGCCGCATCTGCTCCTATTTCATGGACCTGTTCCGCCTGGACGAGGAATCCGGCCAGTGGGAGCGGGGCGAGGAGCTGCACCGGGAGCGGGCCTATACTGTGGAGGAGCTGACAGACTTCCTCCGCCAGGCCGGATTCCTGGATATCAAAGTTTATGGCGACAAAAAAATGCGCTCTCCCAAGCCGGGGGAACAGCGCATCTTCTTTGTGGCCAGAAAGGACAAAAGGTCAAAGATCAATGGCAGATGAAATCGTAAGAGCAATGACGGCGGACGGCTATGTAAAGGCCGTGGCCGTCACCGGACGGGACCTGGTAGAGCGGGCCCGGAACATCCACACCCTGCTGCCCATGGCCACCGCCGCCCTGGGCCGGGCCCTGCTGGGGGCCTCGATGCTGGGGGACATGCTGAAGGAGCAGAAGGGCTCCCTCACCCTCCAGATCAAGGGCGGCGGCCCCCTGGGCACGGTGCTGGCCGTGTCCGACTATGAGGGCAACGTGCGGGGCTATGTGCAGAACCCCCATGTGGAGCTGATGGAGAAGCACCAGGGCAAGCTGGACGTGGGGGCCGCCGTGGGCAGCACAGGCACCCTCACCGTCATCAAGGACATCGGCCTGAAAGAGCCCTATGTGGGCTCCATCGGCCTGTTCTCTGGGGAGATCGCCGATGACCTGGCCATGTACTTTGTGGAGAGCGAGCAGATCCCCACCGCCTGCGCCCTGGGAGTGCTGGTGGGCACGGACCAGAGCGTCACCTCCGCCGGGGGCTACCTCATCCAGCTGCTGCCCGGGGCCAGCGACGACATCATCGACAAGATCGAGGCGGGGGTCCACCGGGTGGGCTCCGTCAGCCACGCCCTGGAGGGCGGACTGGACGGCGATGGCCTGCTGCGGGCGGTCCTCAGCGACTTCCAGCTGGAAATTCTGGAGAAGCACCCGGTGGAGTATCGGTGCTATTGCTCCCGGGACCGGGTCACCCGCGCCCTCATCAGTATGGGCCGGGAGGAGCTGTCCTCCCTCATCCGGGACCAGGGCCAGGCCGACCTCACCTGCCAGTTCTGCGATAAGGTCTATCACTACTCCCAGGAGCAGCTGGAGCAGCTGCTGGCAGAGATGTAACAGCGCAAAAACCAGCCGGAGAAACGGACGTTCCGCTCCTCCGGCTGGTCTTCTGTTATAATGCAGGTTTTAGCAGGTCAGTCCCCTGCGCCGGTGGTGGTGGCTTCCAGCACACGGTAGCGCTCCATGTCGAACACCTTGGTCATGGCCAGGGCCTCCTCCATGTCCAGGTCCACCACCTTGCCGTCCTGGGTACAGATGATGCGGTTGCCCCGACCCTCGGCCAGGCTCTGCACCGCCTCATAGCCCATGCGGCTGGCGGTCTCCCGGTCCCGGGCGGAGGGGGAACCGCCCCGCTGGATGTGGCCCAGCACGGTGACCCGGGGGTCGATGCCCAGCTCCTCATGGATGCGCTTGCCGATGTCCACGGCACTGCCCGCGCCCTCGGCCACCACCACCATATAGTGGGTAGTGCCGGACAGGCGGGCCTGGCGGATCTTCTCCACCACGTCCCGGTCAAAGTCCACCGGCCGCTCGGGGATCAGCACCGCCGTGGCGCCCACAGAGATGCCCACATACAGGGCCAGATAGCCGGCGCGGCGGCCCATGACCTCCACCACCGAGCAGCGCTCGTGGGACTGCATGGTGTCCCGCAGCTTATCCACACACTCGATGGCCGTGTTGCAGGCGGTGTCAAAGCCGATGGTATAGTTGGAGCAGCCCACGTCGTTGTCGATGGTGGCGGGGACCCCCACCATCTGGAGCGTCTCCCCCTGCTGGGCCACCTGGCGGGACAGAGCCAGGGCTCCCCGGAAGGTGCCGTCGCCGCCGATGGCCACGATGCCGTCCAATCCCAGCAGCTTGCAGGTGGCGATGGCTTTCTCCCTGCCCTCCGGCGTCATAAACGCCTCGCTGCGGGCGGTATACAGCATAGTGCCGCCCTTGTCGATGATGTGACTAACGCTGTTGCTGTCCATGGGGACAAAGTCGTGGTTGATGAGGCCGTTCCAACCCCGGCGGATACCGATGCACTCAATGCCCCGGTTCACCGCCGTGCGCACCACAGCCCGCACCGCCGCATTCATGCCGGGGGCGTCACCTCCGCTGGTCAATACGCCGATCCGTTTCACCTGGTTGCCCATATTTGCAAGCCCTCCTTCTATATCCTAAAACAGGGATCAAAGCTTTTATTTTCATGTCCGCAAGCGGGAAAACTCCCGCCCAAGGTCAGGCTAATTATGTCACCGGGTAAAAAGATTGTCAAGCGCAAACCGTTGGGGTGCAATGGTTCGCGGGCTTTTCAAAAGTTTTTGAGAAAAATTTTGATTTTCCTGTTGACAAACTGCCGTATATTTAGTATACTAACGAAGCCGTCGCAAGTGCGGGGCACAAAAAAAACGAACGGGAGCATAGCTCAGCTGGTAGAGCACATGCCTTACAAGCATGGGGTCACAGGTTCGAGCCCTGTTGTTCCCACCACTCCTAACTTGTTAGGAACTACCTGGCTCGGTAGTTCAGTTGGTTAGAACGCCGGCCTGTCACGCCGGAGGTCGAGGGTTCAAGTCCCTTCCGAGTCGCCACTTTTTCATTTACTTTTGAGTGCTTCAAAAGTAAATATGCCTCTGTAGCTCAGTTGGTAGAGCAGGGGACTGAAAATCCCCGTGTCGCTGGTTCGATTCCGGCCGGAGGCACCATCTTCCCCAACAGTGACCCTGTTGGGGAAGCCAAATGCGAGTGTAGCTCATCTGGTAGAGCGCCACCTTGCCAAGGTGGAGGTAGCGAGTTCGAGCCTCGTCACTCGCTCCAAATTTTTTGGAGCACTCTGCGGCTCCATATGGTGCCATAGCCAAGTGGTAAGGCAGAGCTCTGCAAAAGCTCCACTCCCCAGTTCAAATCTGGGTGGCACCTCCAGAAAAAGACACGACTTTTGTCGTGTCTTTTTGCTTTTCGCTCCGGTTCTATCATAAAAGTTGGGGGCAGGTGATGAACCTGGCTCCTTCCTCATGCAGAAAAGTTGCTCCCGGAATGCTGTGCCTCGCTGCACCTCAATGAGGTGGAAGAAACAAAATCATAAAAATTTAGAAATCCCATGCAATAAATCGTCCTTTCCGTGCATTACACGGATGACAGGAGATGGAAGTCAATGCTCAGCTTGCTGATGACAACCGAATATGCTCCGGCAGAGGATCGGTACGAGCTGCAGCAGATGCTGATCCACATTGCCGGCGGAGAGCACGAAGCCCTGGCAGAGCTGTACCGGCGCACGCGGACGGCGGTGTACGGCCTTGCACTTTCCTACCTCAAAAATGCGCATGATGCACAGGATCTCACACAGGACGTGTATGTGCAGGTGTGGGACTGCGCAGGGCAGTACCGTCCCACCGGCTCGCCGATGGGCTGGCTGCTGACCGTGTGCCGCAACCTGTGCCTGATGCGTCTGCGGCGTGAGGAACATCATGCTGCGCTCAGCGAGGCGGAATGGGACGCCCTTCCCGCGCAGGAATGCGGTTTGGACGCCGACGAACGCCTTCTTTTGCAGCATGCGCTGGCAAGCCTCGCTGACGGGGAACGGCGCATTGTACTGCTCCACGCCGTTACGGGCCTGAAGCACAGGGAGATCGCGGCGCTGCTGGAGCTTTCACTTCCTACCGTCCTGTCGAAATATCACAGAGCATTGAAAAAGATGCGAGCTTACGTAGAAGGAGATGGCGCCAAATGACCAGCGAAAAGCTAGAGCAGCGTCTGGCCTCGGCGGTCGAAAAGACCGCACCGAACGACGTGAACGGCGTTCTCTCCCGCTGTGAAGAGCGGAAAGGAACGGTGATCCCCATGACGGCAAAGAAAACGACAAAGAGAAAATGGACCACGCTTGTGGCCGCCTGCCTTGCTGTGATGCTGCTTGGCGGCGGAGGGCTGTTCTACCAACAGGCGAATGCGGTCGCGTCCGTGGTATCTCTGGATGTGAATCCGAGCATCGAGCTGAAGGTGAATCGAAGCGAAAAGGTCCTTGTCTGCACGCCGCTCAACGAGGACGCGAAAGCTATCCTTGCGGATATGGGCAACGGCGCGGATCTCAAGGGCGCGAAGCTCGATGTGGCGGTGAATGCTATCGTGGGCAGCCTTGTGCGAAACGGCTACCTCAATAGCATTTCCTCCGCCATCATGATCTCGGTGGAGGACAAGGATACCGCTCGCGCAGAAAAACTCCAGCGCGAGCTGACCAGCACCGTGGATGGTGTTTTGCAGACAAGCGAATCGAGGGCGTCCGTCCTGACGCAGACGCTTACGCAGGACGCGGGACTTGCGCAGCAGGCGCGGGAAAACAGCATCTCCACCGGAAAGGCGGCGCTGGTGAACCGTGTGCTTGCACTCAACGCCACGCTGAAGTTTGACGCGCTGGCAAAGCTCTCGGTGGAAGAGCTCAAGGACCTCGCCGAAGCGGGCGCACCTGCCATGCCCATCGGTATGGATGCAGCCCGCAGTGCTGCGGAGGAGTATGCCGGAACGACGTCGGTGGACTCCGTCACGGCGGAGGTCGATCCCGAGCTCGACGAATCCCCTGCACACTATGAAGTGGAATTGCAAACGGCACGGGGCGAGTTCAAGTATCTGGTGGATGCCTACACAGGGAAGGTGCTCAGCGGGCAGAAAGATTTATTGGCTGCCGTTTCCGCATCGAATGAAACGACGAAGCCCTCTGGTCAAAAGCCCGCTTCCGCATCGAATGAAACGACGAAGCCCTCTGATCAAAAGCCCGCGCCGTCCGGAACGGTGCAGGATATCGGCTACGCCAAGGCAAAGTCCATCGCCCTGAACCATGCGGGCTTGCGTGAAAATCAGGCGTATGACATGGACATTGAGCTGGACGACGAGGACGGAACGCTCGTCTACGAAATCGAGTTCAAATCCGGCAATATGGAATATGACTACGAGATCGACGCGGCCTCCGGCGCGATTCTCAAGCATGAGACAGAGCTGGACGACTGATCTGATCATGCAGTAAGGGGACGGCTCCCATGATCCTGAGATCACGGGAGCCGTCCCCTTACACATTCTTCAAATCGATGACACGTATTCCCCGATGAACGAGATGGCCGCGCCTACGGCGGCGGATTCTACTTTGGCTTTGCACACAGAGACATAGTCGGCGTTTTGGATAAACGGGTCCATGGCGGCCAACTTGGCGCACAGGGTGTCCAGATAGCCGTCCAGGCGCTGGCCGATCTGGCCGCCCAGGACTACCCGACAGTCATAGAGCATATGGATATTGTGGATAAGCTGTGCCAGATAGTTCAGATATTTCTGCCACAGGTCCCGGGCCGCCGGGTCCTTTTCCTCCAGACGGCGGAAAAACTCCGCCAGGTCGCCGCCGGTGAGCTTTACCAGGGGCTTTGCCGAGCAGTAGCAGTCCGCACAGCCAAAGCGCCCACAGTAGCAGGGCTCTCCGTTTTGCACCAGCTGGGTGTGGCCCACCTCGCAGCTGCGGCAGTTGTCACCGTTGTACAGGTCGCCGTTGATGAACACCGCCCCGCCGATGCTGTTGCTGAGCATAAGATAGAAGAAGTCCCCGTGTTCGGGCCAGGCCCAGCTCTCGGCAAAGGCAGAGGTGTCTGTGTCGTGGCAAAGCCGCACAGGAAAGGAGATATACTCTGCGAAATCCCCGGCGAACAGTTCGTCCGTTCCCCCCAGCGCTTTGCAATAATAGCTGTGAGTTCCATCCTTTTCTGTGAGACAGGGTACACTGATGCCCACGCCCAGAACGTGGGCGGCGGCCAGTCCGGCGTTGAGGACCAGGTCGTCCACCAGCCGCCCCAGCTGCCGGTAATAATCCGCCGTGCGGACGAAGGGGACCTTCAGTCGCTTTCGGGCTAAGATGTGTCCGCATAGATCCACCGCCACGGCGGCCACCTCGTGGGGCGTCACATCTAGGCCGATGGCCGTTCTGAAATCGTTCACCGATGTATAGGTTTTGGCCCGGCGGCCCCCGGTCTTGGTCTGCTGCCCCGCCTCACAGATGAGGCCGTCCTCCGACAGCTCGTTCAGATTCTGCACCACTGTGGGAAGGCTGAGATTCAGCTGCATGACGATATCCCGGCGGGAACACGCCCTGCCGTTTCGCAGCAGATTGTAGATCCTGCGCCGGTTCAGCCGCTTTAAGTCCATGGCTACCGTTTTGACGGAATTGCTCTCTTCAGAATTCAAATTGATCCCATCCACTCTGTTGTTTTATAAAACCAATTATATTTTGTTTTATAAACCTGTCAACAAATGAAAGTAAAAGTCCGCTTTTTCTACGGACTGAACAAACAAGGCGTTCAATGTTTGGTAGTTTTAATTATATTGACAGATATAGTTATAAGGGGTATAGTAAATATGTAATGTAAAGTTAAATTATAAAATGATTTTATATCTAAAACGACGGACTGTGACAGCACAGCTTCCGGGCGGTGCGGTAATAACTGGAGTGTTTGTGATATGTATCTGATCGGACTGGATAACGGCGGCACCTCTACCAAGGCCGCGGTGTTCGACGTAAACGGCAACGAGGTGGCCACCGCCGGCCGCCACACCAAGCTCATCACCCCCAAGCCCGGCTATACCGAGCGGGACATGGAGGAGCTTTGGCTGGCCAACTGTGCCTGTGTGCGGGAGGCCCTGGAGAAGGCCGGCATCGACGGCAAAGATGTCTTAGGCATCGCGGTGTGCGGCCACGGCAAGGGGATGTACGCCTGGGGCAAGGACAACAAGCCCGCCTACAACGGCATCATTTCCACCGACAACCGGGCCTGGAAGTACACGAAAAAGTGGTATGAGGACGGCACCTATCAGGCGCTGCACCCCCAGCTGTGCCAGGAGTTCATGGCCTGCCAGCAGACCGCTCTGCTGGCCTGGTTCAAGGACCACCTGCCCCAGGTCTATCACAACATTCAGTACGTCTTCTCCGTAAAGGACTACATCCGCTTCCGTCTTACCGGCGAGGCCTTCTGCGAGGCCACCGATATCTCCGGCTCCGGTCTGATGGATGTGAAAAACGCCCGGTTTGACCGCTCCATTCTGGAGAAGCTGGGCATCGGCGAGGCCTTTGACATGCTGGCCCCCATCCGGTACTCCTATGACCTGTGCGGCAAGATCAACGCCCAGGCCGCCAAGCTCACCGGCCTGCCGGAGGGCACCCCCGTAGCAGGCGGCATGTTCGACATCGACGCCTGCGCCGTGGCCGCCGACATCACCACCCCCGAGGAGCTGGTGACCATCGCCGGCACCTGGAGCATCAACGAGTTTATCTCCGACCACCCCATTATGGATGGCAACATCTCCCGCAATTCCCTGTTCGCCATCCCCGGCTACTATCTGGCCGAGGAGAGCAGCGCCACCTCCTCGGGCAACCTGGAGTGGTTCCTGGATAACTGCATGAAGGACGTGAAGCTGCCCGAGGGCGAGGATCTGTACAGCTATGTGAACCGGCTGGTGGACCAGGTCCCCCCGGAGGACTGCAACGTCTATTATCTCCCCTTCCTGTACGGTTCAAACGCCCATCCCCTGGGCAAGGCGGCTTTTGTTGGCCTGACCAACTTCCACGGTACGGCCCACATGCTGCGCGCCGTCTACGAGGGCGTGGCCTTCTCCCACCGCCGCCACATCGAAAAGCTGCTGGCCTCCCGCCAGCCGCCTGAAGCCATCCGCATGGCGGGCGGTCCCGTGCAGTCCAAGGTCTGGGTGCAGCTGTTCGCCGACGTGCTTGGCTTCCCCATCGAGACGGTGGATGCCAAGGAGCTTGGCGCGCTGGGCTGCGCCATGGCCGCCGCCATCGCCGCCGGTGTCTACAAGGACTATAAAGACGCGGCCAAGCACATGGTCCGCATCAACAGCCGGGTGTATCCCAACCCCGACCGTGTGGAGATCTACAACAAGAAGTTCCAGCGCTACATGGCCGTCAGCAATGCCCTGGACACCGTGTGGGAGAAGTTCGAGGTCTGATATTTCAATGAAGTAACGCTCAAATTTACAGTGATAGATTTAGGAGGAAATGAATTATGGCAGTGAGAGGAAGCATCCCCAAGACTATGAAGGCCCTGGTGGCCTACAGCAAAGACGACTACCGTCTGGAGCTGGAGTATCCCACTCCCGAGTGCGGGCCCGACGACATCATCATCAAGACCGAGGCCTGCGGCGTGTGCGCCGGCGACCTGAAGTGCAAGCACGGCGCGGCCATGTTCTGGGGCGACGACGTGCAGCCCTCCTGGGTCAAGCCCCCCTTCATCCCCGGCCACGAGTTCTTTGGCCGCATCGTCCAGATGGGCGAGAACGTCACCGGCTATGAGCTGGGCGACCGCATCACCGCCGACCAGATCGTCCCCTGCGGCAAGTGCCGTTTCTGCAAGGACGGCCACTACTGGATGTGCCAGCCCCACGATATGCTGGGCTATCAGTACTACAACAACGGCGGCATGGCCGAGTATGTCCGCTATCCCAAGACCTGCGTCATCAGCCGCGTGCCCGATGAGATGAGCCTGGAGCAGGCCGCCCTGATCGAGCCCTATGGCTGCTCCAAGCACGCCGTGGACCGCGCCAACATCTCCAACGAGGATGTGGTGGTCATCTCCGGCGCGGGCACCCTGGGCCTGGGCATGATCACCTATGCCCGCATGAAGAACCCCAAGCTGCTCATCGTGCTGGACATGCAGCAGAACCGCCTGGACAAGGCCAAGGAGTTCGGCGCTGACCTGGTGTTCAACCCCGGCGAGTGCGACATCGACAAGGAGATTAAGGCCCTCACCGACGGCTACGGCTGCGACATCTACATCGAGGCCACCGGCAACCCCGCCAGCGTCATCCAGGGTCTGACCATCATCCGCAAGCTGGGCACCTTCGTGGAGTTCAGCGTCTTCGGCAAGGAGACCACCGCTGACTGGTCCATCATCGGCGACCGCAAGGAGCTGAACATCCTGGGCTCCCACCTGAGCCCCTATGCCTATCCCTTTGTCATTGAGAACATGCTCAAGGGCAACCTGAAGACCGACGGCGTGGTCTCTCACATCTTCAAGATCGAGGAGTGGGAGAAGGCCTTTGATTACGCCACCGGCAAGTACGGCGATTTCAAGGTCGCCTTCCAGTTCGACTAAACCTCGGACGCAAACCCATCAGCACTCCCCCGGCAACTTCCCCGGCACGTCCATTGCGTGAGACAATCGTCTTGCATTCTTACGTTCTCATGCGCGAAAGCGTGGAGATAAACAGAAATCAGATGATCGAAAGGAAGGAAAAAAATGAAAAAACTGCTTGCACTGGCCCTGGCCGCCTCCATGACTGTCTCTCTGGCGTCCTGCGGCAAGACCGGCGGCGACTCCGGCTCTGCCGGTTCCGCCTCCTCCACCCCCGCTGCGACCGGCGAGTTCAACTGGCGTGCCTATGAGGGCACCGAGCTGAACGTGCTGTTCAGCGAGCACACCTATGCTGACGCCGTGAAGGCCAAGCTGAACGACTTCCAGGACCTGACCGGCATCAAGGTCAATCTGACCACCATGCCCGAGTCCAACTACTACGAGAAGCTGAACGTAGAGCTGGCCAGCAAGTCCGGCTCCATCGACGTGTTCATGACCGGTGCCTATCAGGCCTGGGAGTATGCCACCGCCGGCTACATGGAGCCCCTGGAGGGTTACATTGAGAACAGCTCCCTCACCTCCGCTGACTACGACTACGACGACTTCATCGACGGCGTGATCGACGCCCTGAAGTGGGACTGCGTCCCCGGCCACGCTGTGGGCACCGGCTCTCAGTGGGCTCTGCCCATGGGCTGGGAGATCAACATCCTGACCTATAACAAGCAGATCCTGGCTGACCACAACATCACTCCCCCCAAGACCGCTGAGGAGCTGCTGGCCGCCGCCACCGCTCTGAAGGAGTTCGACGGCTCCGGCACCTATGGTCTGGCTCTGCGCGGCACCGCCGACTGGGGCACCATCCACCCCGCTTACATGTCCATGTACACCACCTGGGGCGCCAAGGACTTCGAGATCGAGGACGGCAAGCTGGTGTCCAAGGTCAACTCCCCTGAGGCCATTGCTATGACCGAGTACTGGGTCAACCTGGTCAAGAACGGCTCCGCTCCCCAGTGGGCCACCTATGGCTGGGAGATGGCCGGTGCTGACCTGGGTGCCGGCAAGGCCGCTATGATGTGGGATGCCGACCGCGGCGGCTATACCCAGAACGTGGCCGGTGCTTCCGCTCAGTCCGGAAACCTGGCCTTCGGCACCGTTCCCTATCCCACCGATGCCGGCAAGACCGAGGCCGACATGAAGTCCAACCTGTGGGTGTGGTCCATGGCTATGAACTCCGCCTCTCAGAACAAGGAAGCCGCCTGGTACTTCCTGCAGTACTTCACCAGCAAGGACTTCATGCAGTGGTCCGGCACCGAGGGCGCCTGCACCGATACTCCTCGTGAGTCCGTGCTGAGCAGCGACGAGTACGTCAAGTGCCTGTCCGATGCCGAGGGCTACTACGAGGCCTTCAACACCGTGAAGGACACCGCCAGCATCTACTTCACCGCTCAGCCCTACTTCACCGAGACCACCACCGAGTGGGCCAAGACCCTGCAGGAGCTGGTCACCACCAACAAGTACAGCTCCGTGGAGGAGGCTATGAACCAGCTGGCCGATACCATGACTCAGATGGTGTCTGATCTGGACGTTGGCTAAGACGGCTCATAACATCACCTTAAACCACAAGTTCCATTGACGCAAAGGGCGGGGGGAGAGCTCTCCCCCCGCCCTTTTCAAACAACCAACTCCCTGTGTGTGATTTCTGTTTCTCTGCGCCGGTGCGCTGTCCCTTCTGAAAAACTATTGTGTCCCGAGGTTATGTATTATGAGTAAAACGAACAAAGAAAAGCTCCCGGATCTAAACCGGGTGCCCTTTAAAACGCGGGTCAGACCTTATCTGATCGTGGCCCCCTCCCTCATCATCACCATCGGTATCATGGTCCCCTTCGTCATGGCCATCTGGTACTCCCTGACCAACTTCTCCTTCAAGCTGCCCACCCACAAGTTCATCGGTCTGACCAACTGGGTAAACGTACTCTCCTCCGGCAGCACCTGGAAAGCCATCTGGGTCACGCTGCTCTACGGCATCGCCTCCACCGCGGTGGAGATGGCCCTGGGCATGGGCGTTGCCATGCTGCTCAACAGCCTGAACAACCGCTTCTCCAAGATCATGCGGGTGGTGCTGATCTTCCCCCTGATGGTGGCCCCCGTCACCGCAACTATCGTTTGGCAACTGATGTTGAACAGCTCCGCCGGCATCGTGGAGAAGCTGTTGAACGTTTTCAATGTGTATAACTTCCCCTGGGCTTCCAGCCCCAAGACGGCCATGATGACCGTGGTCCTCATCGACGTGTGGGTGAACACCGCCTTCGTCATTCTGCTGGTGCTGGCCGGTCTGCAGTCCCTGCCCAAGTCCCCCTTCGAGTCCGCCAAGATCGACGGCGGCAGCAACTGGTTCAACTTCCGCAACCTGACCCTGCCCATGCTGCGGCCCAGCCTGTACATCGCCCTGCTGTTCCGTCTGATGGCGGCCCTGCAGGAGTACGCCGTCATCTACGCCCTGACCAAGGGCGGCCCCGGCGACGCACTGATGTCCCTGTCCCTGACCGCCTATCAGCAGGGCTTCAAATTCCAAAAGTTCGGCGCGGCCCTGCCCTATATCCTGATTTTGTGGCTTATCATCAACGTGGTGGCCAAGGAGATCGTAAAACGTCAGCGGGCCGCCCAGAAGCAGGCCGCCGGTCTGGACGAGTAAGGAGGGAATGTCAAAATGAAAACGCAGAAATTCCGTCTTTCGCGGATCGTGATGAACTTCCTGCTGCTGGTCTATGCGGTCTTCGCCATCTTCCCCCTGATCTGGATGCTGCTCATCTCCTTCAAGTCGGACACCGAGGTGTTCACCACCACCTTCCTGTTCCACCCCACCCTGAGCAACTACGCCGCGGTGCTGCTGGAGTCCAACTATGTGCAGTACATGAAGGACAGCCTGATCGTGGCCGGCGGCTCCGTGCTGGTGTCTGTGGTGGTGGGTATCCCCGCCGCCTATGCCCTGGCCCGGTATAACTTTAACCGCAAAGAGGACCTGGCCTTCCAGATCCTGTCCTTCAAGTTCGCCCCCGAGATCCTGGTGGTGCTGCCCCTGTTCATGATCTATCAGAAGATCGGCCTGTATGATACCTATCTGGGTCTTATCTGGGTGTATCAGCTCATCTGTATGCCCCTGCTCATCTGGGTGGTCCGGGGTTATTTCGAGGACATCTCCGTGGAGATCGAGTATGCCGCCCAGGTGGACGGCTATACCTGGTATCAGATCTTCTTCAAGATGCTGATGCCCCTGGTCAAGCCCGGCATCGTGGCCGCTGCCCTGCTGTCCTTCATCTTCGCCTGGAACAGCTTCACCTTCCCCCTGATCCTGGCCAGCTCCAAGGTGCAGCCCATCACCGTGGCCATCACCAAGTATCTGGGCACCGACACCGCCCACTATGGCCAGCTGGCCGTGGCGGCCACCGTGTCCGCAATACCCGCTATCGTGTTCGCGCTCTGCATCCAGAAGCATCTGGTGCGCGGCCTGAGCTTCGGCGCTGTGAAGGGATAAGGTGCGATTATGGCAAGAATTCAACTGGAAAATGTGAAGAAGAAGTTCGGCAAGGTGACCGCCCTGGACGGCGTGACCATCGACGTGAAGGACAACGAGTTCTTCGTGCTGTTCGGGCCCGCCGGTGCAGGCAAGACCACCATGCTCAACTGCATCGCCGGCATCACGCTGCCCGAGGAGGGCCTGATAAAGTTCGACGGGGAGATCATGAACCTGGTGGACCCCGCCCACCGGAACGTGGCCATGACCTTTGAGAACTACGCCCTGTACCCCCAGATGACCGTGTATGACAACATGGCCGCAGCCCTGCGCAGCAATCTCTATAAGACCGACGAGGCCACCATCAAAGAAAAGGTGTACAAGGCCGCCAAGATCATGAAGATGGAGAACCTGCTGGAGCGCCTGCCCAGCCAGCTGTCCAACGGTCAGAAGCAGCGTGTGGCCATGGGCCGCAGCCTGGTGCGCAACCCCAACGTGTTCCTGATGGACGAGCCCCTGGCCCACCTGGATGCCAAGCTGCGCAACTCCATGCGCACCGAGCTGAAGAAGATCCAGGCCGATCTGGGCTCCACCTGTATCTACGTGACCCACGACTTTTTGGAGGCCATGGCCCTGGGCGACCGCATCGCCATTGTCAAGGAGGGCCGCATCGTTCAGGTGGGCTCCGGCGACGAGATCTATTACCTGCCCTGCAACAAGTTCGTGGCCCAGCTGATGGGCGAGCCCCAGATCAACATCATCGCCGGTAAGATGATGGTAAACGGCAGTCAGCGCCAGTTCGTCATCAACGTCCTGGGCCAGGAGGTGGCCCTCCCCATGCCCGAGGATGCCCCCCTGTTCGCCAAGCTGGACCAGCTGGGCGAGGTCTCTCTGGAGATGGGTCTGCGGCCCCAGAACATCGCCTACCGCTTCGAGCCTGCCGAGGGCTATTTCAAGGCCACCGTCTACAGCTATGAGAGCATCGGCAACAAGTCGGTCATCGTGGCCGAGTGCGGCGGCTATCAGGTGCGGATGATCGCGCCCAACGGCCTGCATGTGGACATCGACCAGGCGGTCTATGTCAAGCCCGACGTGGGCCACGCCATGTTCTTTGACGGACAGAGCGAAAACTTTGTCGGGCGCTATGCCGAGGCGGATTACCGCGCCCTGGCCAACGAGGAGGCGTAAGTTATGGCTGGTTTGACGTTAAGCCATCTCTACAAGAGATATGAAAACAGCGGCAAGAAGAAAAAGACGGTGAATGATTTCGCCGTAAAGGACCTGAACCTGGAGTGTGAGCAGGGCGAGTTCGTGGCCTTTCTGGGCCCCTCCGGCTGCGGCAAGACCACTACCCTGCGGATGATCGCCGGTCTGGAGGACATCACCGACGGCGACATCTACATCGGGGACCGCCGGGTGAACGACCTGCACCCCAAGGACCGCCACATCGGCCTGGCCTTTGAGGACTACGCCATGTACCCCCCTCTGACCGTGTATGACAATGTGGCCTTCAACCTGCGGGCCAAGGGGGTGGACAAGGCAGAGATCGACCGCCGGGTGCGGGAGATCGCCCCTCTGATGCAGATCGACGACCTGCTGGACAAGATGCCCGTCAAGCTCTCCGGCGGCCAGAAGCAGCGGGTGAACATCGCCCGGGCCATCATCCGCGAGCCGGAGCTGCTGCTGATGGACGAGCCCCTGTCCCATCTGGACGGCAAGGCCCGCCAGGCCATGCGTACCGAGATCAAGCGCATGATCCACAAGATCAAGTGCACCACCGTCTATGTCACCCACGACCAGCTGGAGGCCATGTCCCTGGCCGACAAGATCGCCGTCATCAACTTCGGCGTGCTCCAGCAGTACGGCACCCCCGCCGAGGTGTATGACGACCCCGTGAACGAGTTTGTGGCCTCCTTCATCGGCGACCCCCCCATGAACATTCTGGAGACCACCACCGTGAAGATCGACAACGACTTCTTCTTCACCTTCCAGGACAGCGACCTGAAGATCGCCGTGCCCAAGCGGTATTACAGCGTGGTCAGCGACGGCTTCCGGTGCAAGATGGGCGTGCGTCCCATGGACGTGCTGGTGGGCGGTGCGGACTCCCAGGGTACGCCTGAGAAGATCACCACCTTCGAGAACCTGGGCGACGAGCGGCGCATCGGTATCAGCGTGGGCGAGTCTCTGCTGATGCTCATCACCGCAGACGAGACCCGCTACCGCGCCGGGGACATCATCAAGCTGGAGGTCCGGGGGGACAAGACCCACCTGTTCGACCTGGAGACCGGTGCCCGCATCAAAGAGAAGTAAGGAGCAAGTGTTATGACGACTTTTGCCACCGTTTTATCCGTAGTCATCCTGCTTGTCCTGGCCTGGCAGATCTGGGGCTCCATTTGGAACATCATTGCGATCTTCCTTGGCCTGTTCAAGGAGTAATACATCTGACAACGATCTGCAAGGGGTCCCGGTCTCCCGGACCTCTTGCAGATTTTGTCCCATTTCGGCCTGTTATGGGCTGAACCAGACCGATCACCCGGTTTAGAAAACAGCAAAGAGGGATTCTTTTGTATCAACATTTTGAATATCGGGCCGTCATTGACCTGATCCACTCCACCCGCCCCCTGGTGATGGACCGGCACAAGGCCGGGGATATCACCCAAAAGGGCCGGTCCGACTTTGCCACCGCCGTGGACTATGAAGTACAGACCTATCTGCAGGAAAAGCTCTGCCAGCTGTATCCCCACATCCAGTTCTTCGCCGAGGAGAACCACATGCAGAACGTGGACCCCGCCCGGCCCTATTGGATCTTAGACCCCATCGACGGCACCACCAACCTGATCCACGACTGCCACCAGAGCTGCGTGGCCCTGGCCCTGTGGGACGGGGAGAAGCTGGTGTTCGGCTGCTGCTATAACCCCTTCCGGGAGGAGACCTTCGTGGCCGAGCTGGGCAAGGGGGCCTATCTCAACGGCCGGCCCATCCACGTCAGCGACATGAGCGAAATGGAAAAGGCCCTGGTCATCGTGGGCACCTCCCCCTATGAGCGGGAGAAGACGGACCGGGTGTTCGACATGGTCAAGCGCATCTTCCAGCGCAGCGCCGACATCCGCCGCCTGGGTAGCGCAGAGCTGGACCTGTGCTGGGTGGCCTGCGGCCGGGCGGACTGCTATGTGGAGTATAATCTCAAGCCCTGGGACTATGCCGCCGGGAGCGTCATCCTGCACGAGGCCGGGGGCAAGCTGTCCGACTGCGCCGGGCAGGACCCAAAGCTGCCCTTCAACAGCGACATCTGCTGCTCCAACGGCCTGCTCCAGGCAGAGTTTCTGGACATCGTCCAGGACCCTGCTTAACATACGGGCTTAAAATCCCCAACAAGGGAGGAAACGACTGTGAAAAAATATTTAGGCGTGGAGCTGGGCTCCACCCGCATCAAGGGCGTGGTCATCGACGAGAGCTTTGCCCCCGTGGAGTCCGGGGACTTTGAGTGGGAGAGCACCTATGACCACGGCATCTGGACCTATGACCTGGCGGACGCCCGGGAGGGCCTGTGCCAGGTACTCAGCCAGCTGAAGGACCGGGAGGGCCTGTCCGCCGCCGGCATCTCCGGCATGATGCACGGCTATCTGGCCTTTGACAAGGACTGGAACCTGCTGGTGCCCTTCCGCACCTGGCAGAACACCATCACCGCCGATGCAGCGGAGCAGCTCACAGAGCTCTTTCAGTTCAACGTGCCCCAGCGGTGGAGCATCGCCCACCTGTATCAGGCTATCCTGAACGGCGAGGCCCATGTCAGCCAGATCGCCCACATCACCACCCTGTCCTCCTACGTCCACTATATGCTCACCGGAGAAAACGTGGTGGGCGTGGGCGAGGCCTCCGGTATGTTCCCCATCGACAGCGCCACCGGCAACTGGAATGAGGAGATGCTGAAAAAGTTCGAGCAGCTCACCCGGGATCAGCCCTGGAACATCCGGGACGTGCTGCCCCGGGTCCTGCTGGCCGGGCAGGACGCGGGACGGCTGACGGCAGAGGGCTCTGCCTGGATAAAGGGCCTGTTGCCTGTGGGCCTGCCCTTCGCCCCCCCGGAGGGCGACGCGGGCACCGGCATGGTGGCCACCAACGCCGTAGCCCCCCGCACCGGCAATGTATCCGCCGGTACCTCTATTTTTGCCATGGTGGTACTGGAAAAACCTTTGAGCAAGGTCTATACTGAGATCGACGTGGTCACCACCCCCTCGGGCAAGGACGTGGCCATGGTCCACTGCAACAACTGCACCTCCGACATCAACGCCTGGATCGGCCTGCTGCGGGAGACTTTGGGCCTGTTCGGCTGCGACGTGTCCGCCGGCGAGGTCTTCACCAAACTCTATCAGAAGAGCCTGGAGGGGGAGGCCGACTGCGGCGGCGTGCTGGTGTATAACTACATGGCCGGCGAGGGCATCACCCACCTGGACGCGGGCCGCCCCCTGGTGGTGCGCAAGCCGGACAGCCATTTCAGCCTGGCCAACTTCATGCGCAGCAGCGTCTATGCGGAGATCGCCACCATGCGCCTTGGCATGGACATCCTGGCCGAGGAGCAGGTGAAGATCGACAGCATGACCGGCCACGGCGGCATTTTCAAGACCCCCGGCGTGGCCCAGCGCTATCTGGCCGCCGCCTGCAACGCCTCCATCACCTGCATGGAGACCGCCGGAGAGGGCGGCCCCTATGGCATCGCCCTGCTGGCCGCCTTTATGGACGAGCATGAGCTGCCCCTGGAGGAGTTCCTGCGCCAGCGGGTCTTTGTCCACGCCAAGATCACCACGGCCCAGCCCGACCCCGCCGAGGTGGAGGGCTTTGCCCGCTATCTGGCCGCCTATGACAAGGGGCTGGACGTGGAGCGGACCGCGGTGGAAAAAATCTGACAGGGAGAGATCACCTTGGGAAACAAGAAATATCACATCGGCCTCTACGAAAAGGCCATGCCCTCCGCTCTGAACTGGGAGGAGAAGCTCCAGTGCGCCCGGGACTGCGGCTATGACTTTGTGGAGATCAGCATCGACGAGTCCGACGCCCGCCTGGCCCGGCTGGAGTGGACCGCCCAGGAGCGCGCCCAGCTGCGGGAGACCATGCAGAAGATCGGCGTGCCCATCCGCAGCATGTGCCTGTCCGGCCACCGGAAATATCCCTTCGGAGCCAGCGACCCCGCCGTGCGCCGGCGCAGCCTGGAGATCATGGAGAAGGCCATTCAGCTCTCCGACGACCTGGGCATCCGGGTCATCCAGCTGGCGGGCTATGACGTGTACTACGAGGAGGGATCTGAGCAGACCCGGAAGGACTTTGCCGACAACCTGAAAAAGGCGGTGGAGATGGCCGCCGTCCACGGGGTGGTCCTGGGCTTTGAGACCATGGAGACCGAGTTTATGAACACCGTGGCCAAGAGCATGAAGTATGTCGACCTCATCGACAACCCCTATCTGGGCGTCTATCCCGACGTGGGCAACCTGACCAACGCCGCCAAGACCTATGGCACCAGCGTACTGGACGACCTGGAGACGGGCCGGGGCCATCTGGTGGCCATCCACCTGAAGGAGACCGTCCCCGGAAAGTTCCGGGAGATCCCCTTCCTCACCGGCCATGTGGACTTCCCCGCCGTCATCCGCAAGGGCTGGCAGCTGGGGGTGCGCCGTTTCGTCACCGAGATGTGGGACACCGGCAAGCCGGAGTGGAAAGCGGACATCTGCTTCGCCCATGACAAGATGAGCGAGATTTTGGATACGATGGAGTGAGCGCTATGCTGGAAGAACTGAAAGAAAACGTATGCCAGGCCAACCTGCTGCTGCCCAAGTATGACCTGGTCACCTTCACCTGGGGCAACGTCTCCGGCATCGACCGGGAGAAGGGTCTGGTGGTCATCAAGCCCTCCGGCGTGGAGTATGACACCATGACCGCCGAGGACATGGTGGTGCTGGACCTGAAGACCGGCGAGCGGGTGGAGGGCCGCTATAAGCCCTCCTCCGACACCCCCACCCACCTGGCCCTGTACCGGGCCTTCCCCGATCTGGGGGGCGTGGTCCACACCCACAGCCGCTGGGCCACCAGCTTCGCCCAGGCGGGCGTGGGCATTGCGGCCATGGGCACCACCCACGGGGACTATTTCTACGGCGAGATCCCCTGCACCCGGAAGATGACCGAGGAGGAGATCCACGGGGAGTATGAGCTGGAGACGGGCAACGTGATCATCGAGACCTTCCAGGGCAAGGACCCCATGGCCATCCCCGGCGTGCTGGTCCACAGCCACGGCGTGTTCTCCTGGGGTACTGACCCGGAGAACGCCGTCCACAATGCGGTGGTCATGGAGGAGGTCGCCTTTATGAACTACCACGCCCTGATGCTCAACCCCGGCCACGGCCCCATGCAGCAGGTCCTGCTGGACAAGCACTATCTGCGCAAGCACGGCAAAAATGCCTATTACGGCCAGGGCTGAACTCTATAAAATTTGAAATGGCAGACACCGTGGCGCTCATGTCATAAAGGCTGACCAGTTCTGTCATTCCGAGGAGCGAAGCGACGTGGGGATACGTTCTCTTCTGGACGAAAGGACGGATTGCCACGTCGGGCGTTGCCCTCCTCGCAATGACAGTGACCTGGACCCAGTGGCATTGGTTGCGGTGTCTGTTTCTACTTTCACACCAAAGGAGCCTGCCCCTCATGTATCAGTTGAAAAAGGTCTATCTGGAGATCACCAACGTGTGCAACCTGCGCTGCGATTTCTGCCCCGGCACACGCCGCCCCCAGGGCTTTCTGTCCCCGGAGGACTTTTCTGTTCTGGCCCAAAAGCTGCGGCCCCACACGGAATATCTCTACCTCCATCTCATGGGGGAACCCCTGCTCCACCCCCAGCTGCCCCGGCTGTTGGACCTGGCCGCCGGGCTGGGCTTTCAGGTGAATCTCACCACCAACGGCACCCTGCTCCCCCAGCGGGCCGGCCTGCTGTGCCAAAGCCCCGCAGTGCGGAAGGTCAGCATCTCCCTCCACTCCTTCGAGGGGAACGAGGGTCAGGGGCAGCTGCTGCCCTATCTGGACAGCTGCATCGCCTTTGCCCGGCGGGCCGCCCAGGCGGGCAAGCGGTGCGCCCTGCGACTGTGGAATCTGGACGGTGAACACACCCAGGGGGCCAACTTCTGCAACGAACAGATCCTCCGCCGACTGGAGGAGGCCTTCCCCCGGCCCTGGAAGGAGGGCTGGCAGGGCACCACCCTGGCCCCCCAGGTCTATCTGGAGTGGGGTGAGCGGTTTGAATGGCCCGATCTGAACGCCGACGACCAGGGGCAGTCCGGCTTCTGTCAGGGGCTGCGGGACCACATCGGCGTGCTGTGGGACGGCACGGTGGTCCCCTGCTGCTTAGACCACGAGGGGGACATCCCCCTGGGCAGCCTGTATGAAAGCAGCCTGGAGGACATCCTGTCCTCTCCCCGGGCCCGGGCCATTTACAACGGCTTTTCCCAGGGCCAGGCCGCCGAGGAGCTGTGCCGCCGGTGCGGCTATCGCCGCCGCTTCTCCAAATGACTGCGGAGCTTTGGAAAAGCAGGATTTTCTACGTTTTTTCTATGGGCTGTCCCCTTGTCAGCCAATAGAAAACGCAGTATAATATATGCGTTGCGTTATGCGCCGGATAAGGCAAATCCGCTCAGGCGGTTGCGAATCCCGGCCTACGGAGGTAACATATGGTAAAAGCGATCG
This sequence comes from Flintibacter faecis, assembly GCF_014287875.1. GTDB lineage: Bacteria > Bacillota > Clostridia > Oscillospirales > Oscillospiraceae > Lawsonibacter > Lawsonibacter faecis_A. Next base: position 213,363 of record NZ_JACOPN010000001.1, read on the forward strand.
TGGGCGCCAACTGGGGCGACGAGGGCAAGGGCAAGATCACCGATATGCTGGCCGAGCAGTCCGACGTGGTCATCCGCTTTCAGGGCGGAGCCAACGCGGGCCACACCATCATCAATGATTATGGCCGCTTTGCTCTGCACATCCTCCCCTCCGGCGCTTTTTATCCCCACATCACCAACATCATCGGCAACGGCGTGGCCCTGGATGCCGCCAAGCTGGTGGCCGAACTGAAGTCCATCACCGACCAGGGCGTGCCCTCCCCCAACCTGATCGTGTCCGAGCGGGCTCAGCTGCTGATGCCCTATCACGTCCTGCAGGACGGCTATGAGGAGGAGCGCCTGGCCGGCAAGGCCTTCGGCTCCACCAAAAGCGGCATCGCCCCCTTCTATTCCGACAAATATGCCAAGATCGGCATCCAGGTGTGCGACCTGTTCCACGAGGACCGGCTGCGGGAGCGTCTCACCGCCGCCGTCACCCTGAAGAACGTGCTGTTCCAGCACCTGTACCACAAGCCCGCCCTGGATGTGGACCAGCTGATGGACCAGCTGCTGGCTCTGCGGGAGCAGCTGCGCCCCTATGTGGGCGACGTGGTCAGCTTTATCCACGAGGCCCTGGCCCAGAACAAGACCATCCTGCTGGAGGGCCAGCTGGGCTCTATGAAGGACCCCGACCTGGGCATCTTCCCCATGACCACCTCCTCCCACACCCTGGCCGGCTTCGGCTGCGTGGGCGCTCCCGTGCCCCCCACCGCCATGGAGGATGTGATCTGCGTCACCAAGGCCTATTCCTCCTCCGTGGGCTCCCACACCGAGCCCTTCGTCAGCGAGGTCCTGGGGGACGCCGGGGACGAGCTGCGCCGCCGGGGCGGCGACAAGGGCGAGTTCGGTGCCACCACTGGCCGTCCCCGCCGTGTGGGCTGGTTCGACGCTGTGGCCACCAAGTACGGCTGCATGGTCCAGGGCGCCACTCAGGTGGCCCTGACCTGTCTGGACGTGCTGGGCTATCTGGACGAGATCCCCGTGTGCGTGGGCTATGACATCGACGGCCAGATCACCGACAAGTTCCCCACCACCCCCGACCTGATGCGGGCCAAGCCTGTGTTTGAAAAGCTGCCCGGCTGGAACTGTGACATCCGGGGCTGCACCGACTATGATGCTCTGCCCGAGAACGCCAAGGGCTATGTGGACTTTTTGGAGGCCCACATCGGCCACCCCATCACCCTGGTCTCCACCGGCCCCAAGCGCCACGAGATCACCCACCGCACCACCAAGCTGTAATCATGTTTCACACGCCGGGTGCCGTTTCGGCATCCGGCGTGTGTCCATAAGGAGAACGCCATGAAACATAAACTTCTGTCCGCTCTGCTGGCTCTCAGCCTCACCTTCTCCCTGTCCGCCGCTCCCGCCGCCGCCCTCACCCTGGACGAGGCCCGGCAGCTGCTGCGGGACCACTATGTGGACCAGATCCCCGAGAGCGTCCTGTCCCTGGACTCCCTGGATGAGATACTGGCTGCCCTGGGCGACCCCTACACCTATTACATGACCGCCGAGCAGTATGAGCAGTTCACCCAATCTGTCAACGGCGAGACCCTGGTGGGCGTGGGAATCACGGTGCAGACCGCCTATGACGACGGCTTTTTGGTCTTATCGATTCTGCCCAACTCCCCCGCCAAGGAGGCCGGACTCCAGGCCGGAGACCGGATCATCGCCGTGGACGGCGTGGCCATGACTGCCACCACCGACGTGCGCAGCACCGTCACCGGCAAGGAGGGCTCCACCGTCACCCTGACCATCCGCCGCTCCGACGGCCAGGTGAAAGCGTTCACCATGCAGCGCCGGACGGTGGTCGTCCCCATTGTCACCTATGACAAGCAGGGCAGCGCCGGGGTCATCGAGTGCATCAGCTTTGGCGACTCCACCGGGGACACCATCGAAGAGGCCCTCACCAAGCTGGAGCCGGAGGTGTCCGCCTGGATCATGGACCTGCGCAGCAATCCCGGCGGTGACAGCGATGCCGCTGCCGTGTCCGCCGGACTGTTTGTGGGCAGCGACATCATGGTCTATTTCCGGGACGCCAACGGCAACTATCGCTTTGTGGGCACCACCCAGTATTGCCCCGACCTGACGGACAAGCCCCTCATCATCCTCACCAGCGACTACTCCGCCAGCGGGGCCGAACTGTTCTCTGCCGATGCCCGGGACCTGGGCTTTGGCATCGCCATCGGCCAGACCACCTTTGGCAAGGGCATCGCCCAGATGATCTACAACAGCTCCAACACCGAAAAGCTGTTTGACGACGGGGATGCCATGAAGATCACCGTCTATCGCTTCTACTCCCCCGACGGCGCCACCAACCAGTGGATGGGCGTGATCCCCACTCTGGTGATGTCCAAGGAGAATACGAAAACCGCCGCCATGCTCCTCACCCAGCCGGAGCCCAGCCGCAATGCGGGCTATTATAAGCTGGAGCTGGCGGGCTGGACCTTCTATATCAGCCGGGACGAGGCCCTGTCCGGGGACAACCGGGCCGCCTTTACCGAGCTGCTGGAGGCTCTGCCCCCCTCCGCCGCCCTGTACGAGGGGGAGCGCAACAGCGGCTGGAACGCCGTGGCCCCCGCCAAGCTGGCCGACGAGCTGGGCCTCAATTTCCACGCCCGCACCTTTGCCGATGCGGCAGACAGCCCCTTTGCCGCCGAGATCGACACCCTGAGCACCTTCGGCCTGCTGGAGGGCTATGAGGACGGCACCTTCCGCCCCGAAGCGCCCATCACCCGGGCCCAGTTCTGCGCCATGCTGGCCAATGTGCTGGGCCTGCCCCAGGGGCAGAACCTGTCCTTCTCCGACGTGGCCGACGACGCCTGGTATGCCAAGGCCGTGTCCGCCATGGCCGCCCGGGGCTTTGTCTCCGGCATGGGGGACGGGACCTTCCGCCCGGACGACACCATCACCTATGAGCAGATGACCGCCATCCTGTCCTCGGTGGCCGTGTGGGCCAGCATGAAGGCCGAGGAGCTGAACAGCCAGACGGACATCTCTCTGGCCGACGTTCAGGATTTCTCCCCCTGGGCCCAAAAGCCCGCCTGGATCATGGACCAACTGGGCGCTTTCGTTGGCGACCTCCGGCCCCAGGACCTGGCCACCCGGGAGACTGCCGCCGGGATGCTGTACGCCGTGATGAACAGCCTGCACATGCTGTGGCAGTGAGCACTTCTCTTATTTGACCCCTCCGGTCCCCCCTCCGTGGGTGCGGGCCGTGTGATTTCAGAAAGGATATGACAACTATGACCAAGATCGACATTATCTCCGGCTTCTTGGGGGCCGGCAAGACCACCCTCATCAAAAAGCTGCTGGACCAGGCCTTCCGGGGCGAGAAAGTGGTCCTCATTGAGAACGAGTTCGGCGAGATCGGCATCGACGGCGGCTTTTTGAAGGATGCCGGGGTGGAGATCACCGAGATGAACTCCGGCTGCATCTGCTGCTCTCTGGTGGGCGACTTCGGCGCAGCCCTGAAGAAGGTGCTGGACGACTATGCCCCTGACCGCATCATCATCGAGCCCTCCGGCGTGGGCAAGCTGTCCGACGTGATCGCCGCCGTGGAGGGCGTGCAGAAGACCACCCCCGCCCTGCACCTGCACAGCTTTGTCACCGTGGTGGATGCCACCAAGGCCAAGGTGTATATGAAGAACTTCGGCGAGTTCTTCAACAACCAGGTGGAGCACGCCTCCGCCATCCTCCTCTCCCGCACCCAGAACATGGACCAGGCCAAGCTGGACGCCGCCGTCCGCCTGCTGCGGGAAAAGAACCCCAAGGCCGCCATCCTCACCACCCCCTGGGACCAGCTGACCGGCGAGCAGATCGTCTCCGCCATGGAGGGCGGTCACTCCCTGGCTGAGGAGCTGATGGAGGAGATCGCCCATGAGCACCACGACCATGAGCATCACCACCACCATGACCATGACCACGACGAGCACGACCACCACGACCACGACCATGAGTGCCACCACGACCACGACCACGACGAGCATGAACACGAGCATGAACATCACCACGACCACGGGGACTGCTGCACCTGCGACTGCTGCTGCGGCCACGACCACCACCACCACGACCATGATGCCGACGAGGTGTTCACCTCCTGGGGCCGGGAGACCGCCCGTAAGTACAGCCGCGAGGAGCTGCAGGAGGCCCTGTCCGCCCTGGCTATGACGGAGGACTATGGCTATATCCTCCGCGCCAAGGGCATGGTCCCCTGCGACGACGGCCAGACCTGGCTGCACTTCGACCTGGTGCCCGAGGAGTTCCAGATCCGGGAGGGCGCTGCCGACTACACTGGCCGTCTGTGCGTCATTGGCTCTGACCTGAAGGAGGACCAGCTGGAGAAGCTGTTCCTGCTGGCCTGAGGTGACGCGCCATGAATAACGATCCCCGTATCCCCCTATATCTCATCACCGGGTTTTTGGACAGCGGCAAGACCACCCTGCTTATCGACACCCTGGAGATGGACTATTTCAATGACGGTCAGCGCACCGTCCTGCTGATGTGTGAGGACGGCGAGGTGGAGTATAACGCCCAGTATCTGGCCGAGCGCAACTGCCGTCTGATCCCCATCGAGGACCAGAGCCAGCTGAACACTGCCTTTCTGGAGGAGATCGACCGCCGCTATCAGCCCGAGCGGGTGCTGCTGGAGTATAACGGCATGTGGCCCATCCAGCTTCTGCGGGACCTGAAGCTGCCCAAGAACTGGGGGCTTTACCAGGCCATCGATGTCATCGACGGCACCACCTTCGAGATGTACCGCAGCAACATGCAGTCCATGATCATCGACATGGTGACCGAAGCGGACATGGTCCTCTTCAACCGCTGTAAAGAGGACATGCCCCTGTCCGGCTGGAAGCGCTCCATCCGGGCGGTAAACCGCATGTGTCAGATGGCCTTTGAGGACGAGAACGGCGACGAGCTGGAGGTGGAGGACATCCTCCCCTATGACCTGGAGCGTGACCACATCGACCTGGAGGACCCGGACTACGGCATCTGGTATCTGGATATCCAGGAACACCCGGAGCGCTATGTGGGCAAAACGGTCACCTTCACCGCCCAGGCCATGGTGGGCGGCCGGGTGCCCAAGGGCTGCTTTGTCCCCGGGCGCAACGCCATGACCTGCTGCGCCGAGGACATCCGCTTCTTCGGCTTCCTGTGCAAGTATGACAAGGCCAAGAGCCTGAAAAAGGGCGAGTGGGTCAAGGTCACCGCCGAAGTCCGCTGGGAGCAGGCCGCCGTGTACGACGGCGAGGGCGTGGTCCTCTATGCTCAGTCTGTCGAGCCCGGCCAGCGCCCCGAGGACCCCCTGGTATATTTCGTATGATCTTTCCACAAACTTTCGGAATATGTGTAAAAATCCCGCCGGTTCAGCTGAACCGACGGGATTTTTCTCGTCAAACCCATGTTATCCCACAAACTTGTTCCAATAGCCCATCACAAAGATGAACAGGACGATCAAGGGTAGGATATAGCTAACGTACAGGCGGACACCATTGGGGAACTTCAGGCCGCTGCCGGTGTTGGCCTCGCTGAGAAAGTTCTTCCAGCCCCATCCCTTGCTGCTCACGCAGAACAGCAGATAGACCAGGGAGCCCAGGGGCAGCAGATTGTTGGAGATGATAAAGTCCTCCAGGTCAGATATGTTGCTGCCCGGGCCCATGGGCTGGAACGCAGACCACAGGTTAAAGCCCAGCACGCAGGGCATGGACAGCAGGAAGATGGCGACCAGATTCACCGCCACGGCCTTCTTCCGGCTCCAGCCCCACATGTCCATGGCAAAGGAGATGATATTCTCGAACACGGCGATCACCGTAGACAGGGCCGCGAAGGACAGGAACACAAAGAACAGGGCCCCCCACAGCTGGCCCAGGGGCATCTCGTTGAAGATGTTGGGCAGGGTGATGAAGATCAGGGATGCACCCTGGTTGGGGGCCACCCCAAAGGCGGAGCAGGCGGGGAAGATAATCAGGCCCGCCACAAAGGCCACAAAGGTGTCCAGGATGCCGATGCGCAGGGCCTCGCCCGCCAGGGCGTACTGCCGGCCGATATAGCTGCCGAACACGGCGATGGCCCCGATTCCCAGGGACAGGGTGAAGAAGGCCTGCCCCATGGCGGCAAAGATGCTCTCGCCCAGCCGCCACTTACCTTCGGCATCGTACATCAGGTTTTTGAAGTTGGGCTGCAGATAGAACTTCAGGCCCTCAGCGCCCCCCTCCAGGGTGAGGGAGCGCACAGCCAGCACGGCCATAATGACCAGCAGGCAGATCATCATCACCTTGGTGATGCGCTCCACGCCGTTTTGCAGGCCCTGGAGGCACACGCCCATGCCGATGAGCACCACAAGGGCCATAAACAGGGTCATGATCCCCGGCTCGCCCATGAGCTGACCGAACTGTCCGGCCACCCCGTCGGCATCCAGGCCCACAAAGTCACCCCGGGCGGTTTTCAGGCAGTACAGCAGCAGCCAGCCGGCGATGACGGTGTAGAACATCATCAGCAGATAGTTGCCCGCAATGCCAAACCAGCTGTACCAGTGCCACTTGGTCCCCTGGGGCTCCAGCACGTGGAAGGAGCGGGCGATGCTCCGCTGGCTCCCCCGGCCCACGGCCAGCTCCATGACCATCACAGGCAGCCCTAAGATCACCAGGAACAGCAGATAGATGAGCACAAAGGCCCCGCCGCCGTATTGCCCCGTGATATAGGGAAACCGCCACACATTTCCCAGCCCGATGGCACAGCCTGCCGAGATCAGCAGAAAGCCCAGCCGGGAGGAAAAGGTCTCTCTCTTCTCCATAAAAGCAAAAACATCTCCTCTTCTTGTTCCCGCAGCCAGACCGCTTCTTTCAAACGCTATCCGTGCCGCGATGCCGGTATATTTTACATGAGTTTGACCATTTGGTCAATCTTTTTCTGAATTTTTGTTGGTTCTGCCCTCTATTTTGCGCAAAACAGGGCGCTGTCCCCGGGTTCAGGGGGCAGCGCCCTGTCTGTGCTCTCTCAGGTCTGATCCGGCTCGGCGAACAGGTCGCCGCAGGACTTCAGGTCCACCTCGGGCATCAGCTCCTCCCCCACCACCTGGAGCATCCGATCCAGCTGGCGGGCCTCGTCCGGGGTGAAGCGGTTCTGGATCCGCTTCATCACCTGGCGCATATATTGGCTGCTGATGTTGTAATAGTTCATATACTTCTGGGTGGGCCGCAGGTGATACTCCCGCCGGTCCTGGTCTGAACGGATCTTCTCCACATAGCCCTTCTGGATCAGGCTGTTGACTTTATATGCCGCATTGGGCGAGGAGATGTGGACAAAGGCGGCAAACTCGTTGATGGTCGGCTCCTTCAGCGCCTGAATGATCTCCATGCAAAAGGTCTCCACCGCCGTCAGGCTGGCCTCCCGGTTCTGGAAGCGGGAAAATACCTCCTGGTAAAAATGCAGCTTGAATTTCGTGTACACCTCGGAAAAGCTCTCCTCCAACAAATTCCGCACGCTCCCCGTATCTTCTTTATTCCGGCCGGTCCGTCAGGGCAAAGGTCAGCTCCGCCTTACAGGCCAGCTTGCCGTCCACCCGGGCCTCCGCCGTACCAAAGCCCACAGGACCCCGCCGGGCCGTCAGCTGGCAGGACAGCTCCAGCACGTCGCCGGGCCGCACCTGCTGCTTGAACCGGGCATTTTTAATGCCGCCGAATAAAGCAAGTTTACCCTGATTTCCCGCTTCCGTCAAGATGGCCACCGCGCCCACCTGGGCCAGGGCCTCGATGATGAGCACGCCGGGCATCACTTTAAAGCCGGGGAAGTGGCCCTGGAAAAAGGGCTCGTTGGCGGTGACGCACTTGCGGCCCACGGCGCTCTGGCCTGGGACGCATTCCACGATATTGTCCACCAGCAGGAAGGGATAGCGGTGGGGCAGCAGCTTTTCGATCTGGTCGATGTTCAGTTCCATGTTCAGCCCTCCCACTTTTTCAGCACGATGCAGGCATTGTGTCCGCCAAAACCCAGGGAGTTGGACAGGGCGGCCTTGATGTCCGCCTTCCGCCCCTGATTGGGGACGATGTCCAGATCGCAGGCGGGGTCGGGGACCTGATAGCCGATGGTGGCGGGCAAATAGCCCTCCACCAGGGCCATGGCGGTAAAGATGGCCTCCACCGCCCCGGCAGCCCCCAACAGGTGGCCGGTCATGGACTTGGTGGAGCTGACGGCCAGGCGGGCGGCGTGGTCGCCAAACGTCGTGTGGATGGCCGCCGTCTCGCAGGCATCGTTCATATGGGTGGAGGTGCCGTGGGCATTGATATAGCCCACCTCCTCCGGCTTCATCCCGGCATCGGCCAGGGCCTGGGCCATACAGGCCGCACCGCCGGCTCCCCCGGGGGCGGGGGCGGTGATGTGGTGGGCGTCGCAGTTGGCACCGTAGCCCGCCACCTCGGCATAGATCTTGGCTCCCCGGGCCTTTGCGTGCTCATACTCCTCCAGCACCAGCATCCCGGCGCCCTCACCCATGACAAAGCCGCTGCGCTCCGCGTCAAAGGGGATAGAAGCCCGCAGGGGGTCTGCGCTCTCGCTGAGGGCCTTCATGGCGGTGAAGCCGCCCATGGCCAGGGGGGTGATGGCCGCCTCGGTGCCGCCGCACAGCATCACATCGCCATACCCGTCCCGGATGTGGCGGAAGGCATCGCCCACGGCGTTGGTGCCCCCGGCGCAGGCGGTGACCACGCAGGTACACATTCCCTGAAAGCCAAAGCGAATGGCGATCTGCCCGGCGGCCATGTTGGAGATGATCATAGGAATGACAAAGGGGGACACGGAGTCATAGCCCCGGCTCTCTCCCCGGCGGTGGGCCTCGGACACGGTCTCAAAGCCGCCGATGCCGCTGGAGCAGATGACCCCACAGCGGGACAGGTCCTCCCCCTCCCGATCCAGGCCGCTGTCGTCCATGGCCTGCTGGGCGGCGATGAGGGCAAACTGGGTAAAGCGGTCCATCTTCTTGGCCTCCCGCTTGCCCAAAACGCCGTCGATGTCCAGATCCTTCACCTCTCCGGCCAGCTTCACCCGCATGTCAGAGCAGTCATACCGGGTGATGGGGCCGATGCCGCACTTGCCGTCCTTGACCGCCTGCCAGCTCTCCGCCACGCTGTTTCCAATGGGGTTCACCGTGCCCATGCCGGTGATCACGACCCTACGTTTTTCCATAGTTACCTCCTAATACGGTCTCAAGTGGCTCTTCCACTTTCAGACTGTCTAAAAAAGCCTCGCAGCGTTTCGCACCCGAGGGTGCGAAAGAATTGAAATCTGTTTTTTCCGGCGGCGTGTACGCCGGAAAAAACACTTCTCGCGCAGCGCGTGTCGACTTGGCCGCCAAAAGCGGCCAAACGAGGCACGAAGCGGAGCGCAGTCTTTTCAAAAAAGTGATTTCATCACTTTTTTGAGACACGGTCACACGGCCATTCCGCCGTCTACGCACAGCACCTGCCCGGTGATATAGGCGCTCTCCGGCCGGGCAAAGAAGGCCGCAGCCCGGGCCACGTCCTCCGGCTGGCCGGGGGCGGCCATGGGGATGGTGGACAGCATGGCCGTCTTGGCCTTCTCGGGCAGCACGGCGGTCATGTCCGTCTCGATAAAGCCGGGGGCCACGGCGTTCACCGTGATATTCCGGCTGGCCAGTTCCTTGGCGGCGGCCTTGGTCAGACCCAGAATGCCCGCCTTGCTGGCGGCGTAGCCCGTCTGGCCTGGGTTGCCCCGCAGGCCCACCACACTGCTCAGGTTGACGATGCGGCCATAGCGCTGGCGCATCATGAGCTTGGCGGCGGCCTTCATGCAGAAGTAGGCCCCCTTCAGGTTGGTGTCCAGCACCCGGTCAAAATCCTCGGCCTTGGCGGTCATCAGCAGCCCGTCCCGGGTGACACCCGCGTTGTTCACCAGGATGTCCAGGCGGCCAAAGCGCTCCTTCACCCCGTTGATGAGCTCCTCACAGGCGGCAGGATCGGACACGTCGGCCTGAAAGGCCTCCGCCTGAACGCCCAGCGCCCGGCAGGCCTCCACCGTCTCCTGGGCGGCCTGCTCATTTCCGGCATAATTCACGGCCACCGCCGCACCCTGGCGGGCCAGCTCCAGGCAGATGGCCCGGCCAATGCCCCGGCTGCCGCCGGTGACAAGGGCCACAGATTCGTTCATGGTCATTGGGCTGCTCCTTTCAGCTGCTCCGCCACGGCCTCGAAGTCGTCGGCGGTGTCGATGTGATAGGTCTGGATGCCGGGGGCAGTCTTTTTCACAAAGGAGGTGAGGGTCTTGCCCGGCCCGATCTCCAGAATGGTGTCGATGCCGTCGGCCTCCATGCGCCGGACGGTGTCCTCCCAATAGACGGAGGACTGCACCTGCTTCTCCAGCAGGGCGGGGATCGCATCTCCCGCCTCCATGGGGCCGCCCTTGCAGTTGAAATAGACGGGCAGGGCCATGGGGTGGAAGAGAATGGTCTTGAAATAGTCGGCCAGGGCATCTCCCGCCGGCTTCATCAGCCGGGTGTGGAAGGGGCCGCTGACCCGCAGGGGCATACAGCGCTTGGCCCCCAGCTCCTTGGCCAGCTCTCCGGCCCGGTCCACGGCGGCCTTTTCCCCGCTGATGACCAGCTGGCCGGGGCAGTTATAGTTGCAGATCTGCACCACGCCCAGCTCACTTGCCTGGTCACAGGCCATCTGCAGCTTGTCCCGGTCCAGGGAGAGGACGGCGGTCATGCCGCACTCCAGGCCCTGGGCGGCCTGCTCCATGGCCCGGCCCCGGAAGGCCAGGGTCTTCAGCACCGTCTTCCGGTCCAGCACGCCGGCGGCATACAGGGCGGAGTACTCCCCCAGGGACAGGCCCGCCGCTGCGCAGGGACGGATGCCCCTGGCATACAGCAGGTCGGTGACCCCCACGGCGAAGGCCGCCATGCAGGGCTGGGTATAGCGGGTCTGGGACAGCTCCTCAATAGGGCCCTCAAAGCTGAGGGCCTTCAGGTCAAAGTCCAGCCCGGCGTTGTCCAGCACCGCCCGGTATTCGGGGTACCGGTCATAGAAGTCCCGGCCCATGCCCACCTTCTGGCTGCCCTGACCGGCGTATACAAAGGCTAATTTCATGTTCAAACCTCCTGGGCCAGCTGGGCCACGGTGGCCTTATAGTCGGCGTACATCTCCTCCAGGATGGCCCGCAGGGGGCGGATCTCGTGGAGCATCCCGGCCACCTGACCGGCCATGAGAGAGCCCGTCTTGGTGTCCCCGTCGAACACCGCCCGGCGGAGGGAGCCCAGTGTGTATTTCTCCAGCTCCATCTTGTCCGCCCCGGCCCGCTCCCGGGCCAGATACTCCCGGGCCATCTGGTTTTTCAGAATGCGCACCGGTGCGCCCACGCTGCGGCCGGTGACGGTGGTGTCGCTGTCCTTGGCCTTCAGCAGGGCCTGCTTATAATTCTCGTGGATGGGGCACTCCCGGCTCACCAGCAGGCAGGTGCCGATCTGAGCGCCGCAGGCCCCCAGGGCAAAGGCGGCGGCCAGCTGCCGTCCTCCGGCGATGCCGCCGGCGGCGATCACGGGCAGGTCGGTCATCTCCCGCACCTGGGGCACCAGGGCCATGGTGGTCAGCTCGCCCACATGGCCGCCGCTCTCCGTACCCTCGGCGATGAAGCCGTCCACCCCCAGGGGGGCCAGGCGGCGGACCAGGGTGGTGGCGGGGACCACGGGGAATACCTTGATACCCGCCTCCTTCCAGGCGGGGACATACTGGCTGGGCACGCCGGCACCGGTGGTGACCACCTGAACGCCCTCCTCCACCACCACCTTGGCCATCTCGGCGGCGGCGGGGTTCATCAGCATGATGTTCACGCCGAAGGGCTTGTCGGTCAGGGCCTTGCACCGGCGGATGTTCTCCCGCAGGGTGTCGGCGTTCATGCCCCCCGCGCCGATGAGGCCCAGGGCCCCGGCGTTGGACACGGCGGCGGCGAATTCGCCGGTGGCGATGTTGGCCATGCCGCCCTGGATCAGGGGAAATTCGGTTCCCAGCAGTTCATTTAGTTTTATCATTTGCGTCTCCTCGCCTTCTGCGCCCTCCAGGCGCACCGATCTCAGTTGTTACCAAGTAAACAGCGCTCCGGCCCAGGTCAGGCCGCCGCCGAAACCCACGGTGAGCACCCGCATCCCGGGCTTTAACATCCCCTGCTCCACCAGCTCGTCCAGGGCCATGGGGATGCTGGCTGCAGAGGTGTTGCCATAGCGCTCCATGTTCTTATAGAACAGGCCCTCCCAGGCCTTCAGCCGCTTGGCTACAAAGTCGATGATCCGGGCGTTGGCCTGGTGGCAGACCACCAGGTCCAGGTCGTTGACGTCGCAGCCCTCCGCCGACACCAGCTGGCGGATAGAGCCCTCCACCACCTCGGTGGCAAAGCGGAACACCGCCTTGCCCTCCATGTGGACGGCGGCCTTCTCCGGCCCGGGGCCCTGGACCCAGATGCTCTGTTCGTCCCCCCGGGAGCCAAAGACCGTGTGCCACCGGGCACTGTCGTCCCGGGCGAGCACCGCTGCCCCGGCTCCGTCGCCGAAGAGGACGCAGGTGTTCCGGTCGGTGTGGTCCAGCACCCGGCTGATGACCTCCGCCCCCACCACAATGGCATAGGGCCGGGGGGCATCGGCCAGCAGGGCGTGGGCCGTCTTGGTCCCATACAAAAACCCGGCGCAGGCGGCGTTCAGATCAAAGCAGATGGTGTCCTCTTTCAGTCCCAGCTGCTTTTGCAGCATACAGGCCATGGAGGGGCTGGCAAAGTCGGGAGTAAAGGTGGCCACCAGGCACACGCCGATGTCCTCCGCCTTCAGGCCGGAGCGCTCCAGCGCCTGTCGGGCCGCCCCCCGGGCCAGGTCCATGCCGCTCTCCCTTTCGCAGAAGTGCCGGGCATGAATGCCTGTGCGGCTGAACACCCACTCGTCGTTGGTGTCCACCGTGCGGCTCAGGTCGTCATTGGTCACGATTTTGGCGGGCAGACAGCGGCCGGTGGATAAAAATTTCGGTGCGCTCATACTTCCTCCTCCCGGGCCGGGGGCAGTCCCCGCCCCATGGCCCGAAACATTTCATACCGCTGCCGGGCCAGCGCCGGGCCCTTCAGCTTATCCAGGGCGGCCAGCTCCTTGCGCAGGGCGGCATCCATGGTGCGGAAGGTGGCCTCCCAGTCGGTGTGGGCCCCCCCCTCCGGCTCCCGGAGGACCCCCTGGACGATACCCCCCCGGCGCAGGTCCTGGGCAGTGAGCTTCATCACGGCACAGGCCTCGCCGCTGCGGGAGGCATCCTTCCACAAGATGGAGGCAAAGCCCTCCGGGGACAGGACGGAATACACCGCATGCTCCAGCATGAGCACCCGGTTGGCCACGGCCAGGGCCAGCGCCCCGCCGCTGCCCCCCTCCCCGGTGATGATGGAGATGACGGGCACGGTGAGGGAACTCATCAGGGCCAGACACTGGGCGATGGCCTCGCCCTGGCCCCGCTCCTCGGCCTCCTTGCCGGGATAGGCCCCCGGGGTGTCCACAAAGGTGATGATGGGGCGGCCAAACTTCTCCGCCTGACGCATCAGCCGCTGGGCCTTGCGATAGCCCTCCGGCCCGGGCATCCCGAAGTTGCACTTTAAGTTCTCCTCCAGGTTCTTGCCCTTCCGGTGGCCGATCACTGTCACGGGGCGGCCGTGAAAGCGGGCGATGCCGCCCAGAATGCTGCCGTCCTCCCGGCACTGGCGGTCTCCCCGCTGCTCAAAAAAGTCGGTGAACAGGGCGGAGATAAAGTCCGCCGTGCCCGGACGGCCCGGGTCCCGGGCGATCTTCACTTTTTCTTCCGGTGTATAGTGGCTCATGCCCGTCCACCTCCCTCGTGCAGGGCCAGCAGCTGGCCCAAAACGGCCCGCCACTGGTCCCGGGGGACGATGCGGTCCAAAAAGCCGTGGTCCAGCAGATACTCCGCCCGCTGGAAGCCCTGGGGCAGCTTCTCCCCGATGGTCTGTTCAATGACCCGGGGGCCGGCAAAGCCGATCAGGGCCCCGGGCTCGGCCAGCATAATGTCCCCCAACGAGGCAAAGCTGGCCGTCACCCCGCCGGTGGTGGGGTGGGTCAGGCAGGAGATATACAGCCCGCCTTTCTCCTGATGCCGCTGGATGGCGGCGGCGGTCTTGGCCATCTGCATCAGGGAGAAAATGCCCTCCTGCATCCGGGCTCCGCCGCTGGCGGCAAAGATGATCAGGGGCAGGCGCCGCCGGGTGGCATACTCCGCCGCCCGGGTGACCTTTTCCCCCACGGCGGTGCCCATGCTGCCCATGAAGAAGCGGCTGTCCAGCACCACGCACACGGCCTTGCGGCCCATGATCTTGCCCACGGCGGCCACCGCCGCATCCCGCAGGCCGGTCTCCTCCTCCCGGACGGCCAGCTTGGCCGGATAGCCGGGGAAGTTCAGGGGGTCGGCGGGCTCCAGCTTCTCCTCCAGCTCCTGAAAGGTGCCAGGGTCCAGGATGATGGACAGGCGGTAATAGGCCCCGATGGGCTTGTGAAAGCCGCACCGGGGGCATACCTGGCGGTTGCGGCTCCAGTCCAGGGCGGAGCTGTCCTCTCCGCACTGGGGGCAGGGGACCTTGCGGGCGGTGGGGATCTTCCCCTCCCGCATGGCCTGATAGGTCAGCAGCCGGTCCCGGCGCTGGCGAAAGAAATAATTCACAGCTTCTCCTTTCCCGCCGTATCCAGAAAAAGAGCCGAATGTCCTTCGGCTCTTCTTTCCAGGCCGTTATTCGGCGGTCAGCGTATCACAGGTGCGGGCCAGCTCCAGCAGCCGGGGCAGGTTCTTGTCCAAAAAGCTGGTGTCATACTGGCCCCGGACAAACTCCCCATCGTGCATGATGAGGTGAGCCAGGGCGGAATTGGTGGGATAGCCCTCAATGACCAGCTCCTCCAGACTGCGGCGCATCCGGCGGATGGCCTCCAGCCGGGTGGGGGCGTGGACCAGCACCTTGGCCACCAAAGAGTCATAGAAGGGGGACACCTCATAGCCCGGGTACAGGGCGGTGTCCACCCGCACCCCGGGTCCGCCGGGGAGATGGAGGAACTCCGTCTTGCCCGGACAGGGCCGAAAGTCGTGCTCCGGGTCCTCGGCGTTGATGCGGCACTCGATGGCGTGGCCGCTCACATGGATGTCCTCCTGGGTGAAGGACAGGGGCAGCCCGGCGGCCACCCGCAGCTGCTCCTTCACCAGGTCCACCCCGGTGACCAGCTCGGTGACCGGGTGCTCCACCTGGATGCGGGTGTTCATCTCGATGAAATAGAACTGCCCCTGGGGGGACAGGACAAATTCCACCGTCCCCGCCCCCACATAGCCCGCAGCTTTCGCAGCGGCCACGGCGGCCCGGCCCATCTCCTCTCGCAGCTGGGGGGTCAGGGCCCGGGAGGGGGACTCCTCGATCAGCTTCTGGCGGCGGCGCTGGATGGAGCAGTCCCGCTCCCCCAGATGGACCACATGGCCCTGGCTGTCCGCCATGATCTGAAATTCAATGTGCCGGGGGGAGAGGACCAGCTTCTCCAGGTACATCTCCCCGTCGCCAAAGCAGGCGATGGCCTCGGCCTGGGCGGCGTGGAAGGCGCTCTCCAGCCCCTCCGGGCCGTCCACCTGGCGCATCCCCCGCCCGCCGCCGCCGGCGGAGGCCTTCAGCAGCACGGGATAGCCCACCTGGGCGGCCAGCTCCTTGGCCTGCTCCACGTCCCGGAGGGGGCCGTCGGAGCCGGGGACCACCGGCACCCCCGCCTGCTGGGCCAGGGTGCGGGCGGCGGCCTTGCTGCCCATCTTGCGGATCACGTCGCCGCTGGGGCCGATGTACTTCAGCCCCGCCTCCACGCACCGGTCGGCAAAATCCGGGTTCTCCGACAGAAAGCCATAGCCGGGGTGGATGGCATCGCAGCCGGTGGCCAGGGCCGCCGACAGGATGGCATCCTGGTTCAGATAGCTGTCCGCCGCCCGGGCCGGGCCCACGCACAAAGACCGGGTTGCGATCTGGGCGTGGAGGGCGCTCTCGTCGGCGGTGGAATAGATGGCCACCGTCTCGATATCCAGCTCCCGGCAGGCCCGGATCACCCGCAGGGCGATCTCTCCCCGGTTGGCGATCAACACACGCTTGAGCATAGCTTTAAACCCTCCGAATGCGCAGCAGCGGCTCCCCAAAGCCCACGGCCTCGCCGTCCCGGGCCAAGACCTCCTCCACCACGCAGTCGGCGGGGGCGGGGATCTCGCTCATCATCTTCATGGCCTCGATCAGGCACAGGGTCTCCCCCTTCTTCACCTGCTTTCCGGGGGCGGCAAAGGCCTCCTCCCCCGGGGCGGGGGCGGCATAGAAGGTGCCCACCAGGGGGGCGTTCACCGTCTCCCCCTGCTCCTGAGCAGCAGGGGCGGCGGGGGCGGCAGCTTCAGCCTGGGCCGGGGCCGCCTGGGCGGCAGGGGCAGCGGCGGGGGCGCTTACCACCACGGGGGCGGGGGCACAGCGCAGAGCGATCTTCTCCCCCTCCCGCTCCCACTCCAGATCGGTGAGCCCGGAGCGGGCAAAGCGCTCCATCAGCGCATACAGCTCCTCTAATTCCATAGGTAGTCTCCTTACAAGCGGAGCTTGACGCTCCAACGAAAAATTACTGCTTCTTGCCGGACAGATAGTTCACGATATCGGCCACGGTCTTCACCTGGGTCATGTCCTCGTCGGCAATGCCCACGCCAAAGGCCTCCTCCAGGGCCATGGACAGCTCCACGGCCTCCAGAGAGTCGGCCTCCAGGTCCTCATACAGGTTGGTCTCGGGGGTGATCTGGTCGGCCTCGCAGCTCAGGGTGTTCACAATGATGTCACGCACGTTCTCGAAATTGATCTCCATAGTTTTAATTTCCTCCAAATGGTTATAAATTTTTAGTTAAAATTTTTTAGGTAAAATGCTTGAGCATTATTATAAGAAAAAATCCGCTTTTGTCAAGCGGATTTCTTGGTCGAAGATATGACTTTGTCTGTTTTCACGAACTCGGTTTCCCTGTGCACAGGCTGACTGTAAAAATGGCCCTCTTCTCCAACGATGAGACGGGGGAGCCATGCCATGTTTTCACGCTTCTCCCAGCCCTGGCCCATCACGCTGCGCTTTGTCCCGGCGCATGAGCCAGACAAAGCAGATCACACATACCACGTCAGACAGCAGTGATCCCCCTGCGCTGGCCAGGCCCATGGGGAACAGGGTGTCCGGGAAGAGGGTGGAGGCCAGATAGGCCCCGGGCACCCGCACCAGGATGATGGACAGGCAGTTGTGCAGAAAGGACAGGCCCGACTTTCCCCGGGCGCAGAAATAGCCGCTGAAGCTAAAATGGACCCCGGCAAAAAACACGTCCCATACATAGCTGCGCAGATACTGCCCGCCCATTTCTATTACCTGCGCCCCGTCGGCCCGGGCACTGTCGGTGAACAGGGCCACCAGGGGTTCCGCCGTCAGCTGCACTGCCGCCGCAGCGGCTGCTCCAAAGGCTCCGGCCAGAGCGGCGGCATAGCCCAGGGCGGCCATGGCCCGTTTGGGCTTGCCCGCACCGATGTTCTGGGCCCCCAGGGCGGACACGGTGGACAGCATGGAGGAGGGGATCAGGAACAGGAAGCTGATGATCTTCTCCACAATGCCCACCGCCGCCGCATCGGTCAGGCCCCGGCGGTTGGCGATGACGGTGATGAGGATGAAGGAGACCTGGATAAAGCCGTCCTGCAGGGTCACGGGGATGCCGATCCCCAATATTTTGCCCATCACCAGCCGGTCCGGCCGCAGGTCGCTCTTATGGATGCGGATGCCCGTGTCCCGGCGGAGGATGACGAAGAGGGACACCGCCACGCTCACCGTCTGGGCCAGAGTAGTGCCCAGGGCCGCCCCGGCGGGGCCTAAGTCCAGCGCCCCCATAAACAGATAGTCCAGGGCGATGTTGGCCACGCAGGCCACGGCGATAAAGTACATGGGACTTTTGCTGTCCCCCAGCCCCCGGAATATGGAGCTGATGATGTTATAGGCCGTGATGAAGGGGATGCCCAAAAAACAGATGGTGAGATAGGCCGCCGTACCCTCCACCGCCTCCGCCGGGGTGGACATGAGGGCCACGATGGGCCGGGTGAGACACAGCAGCACCCCGGTGAGGACCACGGACAACCCCATAAACAGGGTCACCGTGTTGCCGATACACCGGCCGGCCCGCTTCCGGTCGCCGCCGCCCACCGCCTGACCGATGCTCACCGTGGACCCCATGGCAAGGCCCACCAGCATCACGGTGAGCATGTGCATCACCTGAGAGCCCACCGACACCGCCGTGGTGCTGTCCACCCCCCGGAACCGGCCGATGATGAACAGGTCGGCCATGCCGTACAGGGTCTGCAAAAAATAGGACAGCAGATAGGGCAGGGAAAACAGAATGACGTTTTTCAGCACGCTCCCCCGGGTCAGGTCTCTTCTCATGGTCTTGCAGCACTCCTATCTCATAAAACTCAGCGTCAAGCCAAAATTCACGGGCCGCCGCGCAGAGGAAATTTCTGTACGGCGGCCCGCATGGCTCTTAATACAGCGAACTTACCGCAGCACGGCGTCGCAGTCAGCTTTCAGGGTCTCCAGGATGCTCTTCACATCCTCGTCCGCCTCCTCGCTGGTGAGGGAGCGGTCGTCGGCCCGCAGGACCAGGTTGAAGGCCACGGACTTTTTGCCGTCCTCCACGCCCTTGCCGCGGTAGACATCGAACAGGCTGACCTCCTTCAGCAGGCCCCGGGCTCCCTTGCGGATGGCCTCCTCCAGCTCGCCCACGGTGACGGCCTCGGCACAGACCACGGCGATGTCACGGGTGACGGAGGGGAACTTGGGCAGGGGCTGATAGACGGGCGCACCGCCCCGGATCTGGGACAGGGCCTCCACGCTCAGCTCGGCGCAGTAGAACTCCGCATCCACGCCGTAGTTCCGGGCTGCCAGGGGATGGACCTGTCCGAACACACCCACACAGGTCTCGCCGGCATACACCGCAGCGCAGCGGCCGGGGTGATAGGAGGGGTTGTCGCTCACTGCCCGGAAGGAGATGTTCTCGGCCCGGAGCTGCTTCAAAACCACCTCGACCACGCCCTTTACGGTGTAGAAATCCACACCCTCGCCATAGGTGCCCAGGGTGAGGAGCTTCTCCTCCGTGGCCAGACCGTCCTCTCCGCCGGGGAGATAGACCCGGCCCAGCTCGTACAGGCGGGCGGCCTTGTTGCGATAGTTATAGTTCCGGGTGAGGATCTCCAGCATGGAGGGCAGGGTGGTGGTGCGCATGATGGAGGTGTCCTCCCCCAGGGGGTTCAGGATCTTGAAGGACTGGCGGCGGGGGTCGTCCTGCGCCCAGCGGATCTTATCGTAGTAGGTGGGGGAGATGAAGGAATAGGTGATGATCTCGTCATAGCCGCAGGCACGGCATACGCTCCCCAGCTGCTGCTCCAGCTTCTGCTCGTCGGAATAGCCGCCCTGGGTGGTCTCGCCCCGCTGGAGGGTGCAGGGGATATTGTTATAGCCGTGGAACCGGGCCACCTCCTCGGCCAGGTCGTTCATCCGCAGCACGTCGCCCCGCCAGGAGGGCACGGTGACCTGGTCGCCGTCGATGGCAAAGTCCAGCTTCTCCAGGATGCGGACCATCTCCTCCCGCTCCACGTCGGTGCCCAGCAGGGCGTTGATCTTCTCCGGCTCCAGAGGCAGGACGGTGGGGTGGGGCACATAGTTCAGGATGTCGATGACGCCGTCCACCACCTCGCCAGCGCCCAGCAGCTCCACCAGCTCGCAGGCCCGGTCCACGGCGGGCAGGGTATTCATGGGGTCCAGGCCCTTCTCGAACTTGGCGCTGGCCTCGGTGCGCATACCCAGGGCCAGAGCGCCCTTGCGGATACAGGTGCCGTCGAAATTGGCGGACTCGAACACCACGTCGGCAGTGTCGGCGACGATCTCGCTGTTCTCGCCGCCCATGATGCCCGCCAGGCCCACGGCCCGGGTGTCGTCGGCGATGACCAGGTGGCTGGCGGTGAGGGTGTGCTCCTTGCCGTCCAGGGTGGTGAGCTTCTCCCCCTCCTCTGCCCGGCGGACGATGATCTTGCCGCCCTTTACATAGCGATAGTCAAAGGCGTGCATGGGCTGGCCATACTCCAGCATCACATAGTTGGTGATGTCCACGATGTTGTTGATGGGGCGCACGCCCATGCTGCGCAGCCGCTCCCGCATCCACTTGGGGGAGGGGGCGATCTTCACGTTGCGCACCATGCGGGCGGTGTAGCGGGGGCACAGGTCGGCGGCGGGGGTCTCCACGTCCAGCAGCTCCACCAGGCTGCCCGCAGCTCCGCCCTTCACCTCAGGGGTGTGCAGGCGCAGCTCCTGATTGAAGGTGGCGGCGGCCTCCCGGGCCAGGCCGATGACGGACAGGCAGTCGGGGCGGTTGGGGGTGATTTCAAACTCCACCACATGGTCGTCCAGACCGGTCACCGCCTTGATGTCGTCCCCGGGCTTGCAGTCCTCACGCAGGACGAAAATGCCGTCTGGGATGCAGTGGGGGAACTCCCGCTGCTCGGCGTGGAGGTCGGCCAGGGTGCAGATAGAATCGCTCTTGGTGTGATAGGCCACCAGGTCGCCCACGTGCAGATTCATACACCGGGTGTCGGGGCTGGCGGTGGAGCCGCCCAGCTCCAGGGTGGTGTGGAAGCTTCCATCGGGCTGGGTCTCGCACTCCAGCACCTCGGCGCATACCACGGGGCCAAAGACCTTGTCCCCGGGCTTGATGTCGGCGGGGATGGAGGGCTTGGCCGGGTCGATGGCCTTATAGTCGCCGAGCAGAGCGGCGGCGGTGATGGCGGCGTAGGGGAAGTCCCGCTCATCCAGGCCCAGCTCGCTCAGGCCGCACAGCATGCCGTTGGACACCACACCCCGCAGCTTGCCCTTTTCGATCTTCTTTCCACCGGGCAGGGTGGACTTGTGCAGGGCCACGGGGACCAGGTCGCCCACGTGGACGTTCCAGGCCCCGGTGACGATCTGCACAGGCTCCTCCTTGCCCACGTCCAGCTGGCACACCCACATATGGTCGGAGTCGGGGTGGCGCTCCATGGACAGGATGCGGCCCACCACCACGCTGCATATCTCGGCACCCAGGTCCTCGGTGACCTCTACCTTAGAGCCGGACAGGGTCATGGCCTCGGCAAATTCCTTATCATCGGCATCAACAGTGACGAACTCGTTGAGCCATTTACGGCTTAAATTCATAGTTAAAACTCCCTTGTCATCAAATCACAGGGACGCAGATACACGTCCCGCAGCCTTCCCCACTCAGGGGGGAAGGCCAGCGTGTCAATAAACCCATTTCTGTCATTCCGAGGAGCGCAGCGACGTGGGAATCCGTAACCCAAAAGTCGGAAATGTGCTGATACTCGTGAGTTTTAGAAACGGATTGCCACGTCGGCCCGTTGGGCCTCCTCGCAATGACAGGCTTTTTTGACAGTCTCGGCTTTTATCGCTTTCTCTGAATCAGAGTATTATCAAAACTGTTCCAGGAACCGGACATCGTTTTCAAAGATCAGCCGCAGGTCGGCGATCTTGAACTGGCGCATGGCCAGGCGCTCCAGGCCCATGCCGAAGGCCCAGCCGGAATAGACCTCCGGGTCGATGCCGCTCATCTCCAGCACCCGGGGATGGATCATGCCGGCACCCAGCACCTCGATCCAGCCCTCGCCCTTGCAGGTGGGGCAGCCCTTGCCGCCGCACTTGTGGCACTGCACGTCCATCTCGCAGCTGGGCTCGGTGAAGGGGAAGTGGTGGGGGCGGAAGCGGGTGACGGTGCCCTTGCCGAACAGCTGCTCCATCACGGCGTTCAGGGTGCCCTTCAGGTCGGCCATGGTCACGTTCTTGTCGATGACCATACCCTCGATCTGGTGGAACATGGGGGAGTGGGTGGCATCCACCTCGTCCTTGCGGTACACCCGGCCGGGGGCCACGATGCGGATGGGCAGCTTCATGGTCTCCATGGCGTGGACCTGCATGGGGCTGGTCTGGCTGCGCAGCATCACCCGGCTGTCCTCGTCAAAATAGAAGGTGTCCGACCAGTCCCGGGAGGGGTGGCCCTCCTCGGCGTTCAGGCGGTCGAAGTTGTAGTAGGCCAGCTCGATCTCCGGGCCGTCCAGAATGGTAAAGCCCATGCCCACAAAGATGTCCTTGATCTCGTCCAGGGCCAGGTACATGGGGTGCTTGTGGCCGATGGTCACGTTTTGACCGGGGATGGTCACATCCACCGTCTCGGCCTTCAGCCGGGCCTCCAGGGCGGCGGCCTCCAGCTTCTTGCCGGCGGACTCGATGGCACTCTCCAGGGCGGCGCGGACCTCGTTGGCCAGCTGGCCCATGGCGGGGCGCTCCTGGGCAGACAGCTTGCCCATCTGCTTGAGCACGGCGGTCAGCTCGCCCTTCTTGCCCAGATACTGCACCCGCAGGGCGTCCAGGGCGGCGGAATCCCGGGCCTGCTCAAAGGCCTCCAGAGCCTGGGTGCGAATGTTCGCTAACTGTTCTTTCATGGTAAAAACTCCTTTTGGAATGATCTTTTCCGGTTTTGGGCAGCAAAAAAGCCTTTCCCCCCAGCACTCTGGGACGAAAGGCAACCCTTCCGCGGTACCACCCGCATTCACGCCGCCAGGTCATGCCCGCAGCGCACACTTTTTCCTTTGGTAACGGGGGGAAGGACCCCGTCCCGCTCTCACGGGCCGCTCCCGGGCGAACCAAGCGGCAGGTGACAGGGCGGCTTGCAGCCGATGACCGCCCCTCTCTTAGACACGAAGTCCCGCTATTTTCCCGTTCGACGCATTTCAAACTAATGGTACTTATATCACAAAATCCGCCCCTTTGCAAGGGGAAAATCCCAAATTAGGAAATAGAGCGAAAAAAAGCGTGTTTTTACTTCAATTCCCGCCAACATGTCCCTCCGCCTTGCTGGACAAGGGCTTTTTCCGGTGGTAAAATAGGATATTCCCGGCGCAGCCTGTTTGCCTGCGGCTGCCCCGGGACACAATACCACAGACACGCCGCCTAGGGCGGCTTTATGGAGGAAGCTATGTTAGAATTACAGCACATCAGCTTTGGTGTGGAGCAGGACGGCGAGAGCAAGGATATCCTGCGGGACATCAACCTGACCATCAACGAGCGCTTTGTGGCCATCACCGGCCCCAACGGCGGCGGCAAGTCCACCCTGGCCAAGGTCATCGCCGGCATTCTCACCCCCACCCAGGGCCGCATCCTGCTGGACGGGGAGGACATCACCGGTCTTAGCATCACCCAGCGGGCCCGCAAGGGCATCAGCTTTGCCTTTCAGCAGCCTGTGCGCTTTAAGGGCCTTACGGTGAAGGATCTCATCACCCTGGCCAGCGGCAAGAGCATCGGCGTGCCCGAGGCCTGCGACTATCTGTCCGAGGTGGGCCTGTGCGCCAAGGACTATATCGACCGGGAGGTGGACGCCTCCCTGTCCGGCGGCGAGCTCAAGCGCATCGAGATCGCCATGATCATGGCCCGGGGCACCAAGCTGTCCGTCTTTGACGAGCCGGAGGCGGGCATCGACCTGTGGTCCTTCTCCAACCTGATCCAGGTGTTCGAGCATCTCCATGAGAAGATCAACGGCTCCATTCTTATCATCTCTCACCAGGAGCGCATTCTGAACATCGCCGACCGCATCGTGGTCCTGGCCGACGGCCGGGTGCAGCAGGATGGAGCCCGAAAGGACATCCTGCCCGGCCTGCTGGACAGCTCGTCCAGCGTGTGCAGCGCCCTGTCCGATAAGGTCCGCTGAGCATCTGACAAGGAGGAGAAAACGCTATGATCGATCCCATTCAGCAGCACCTCTTAGAGGAGGTGGCCCAGCTGCATGAAGTGCCCGAAGGGGCCTATAACATCCGGGCCAACGGCAAAAAGGCCGGCCGGAACACCACCGCCAACATCGACATCGTATCCAAGACCGACAAGGACGGCATTGACATCATCATCAAGCCGGGCACCAAGAACGAGTCCGTCCACATCCCCGTGGTCCTCAGCGAGAGCGGCCTGACCGACCTGGTGTACAACGACTTCTTCATCGGGGACAACTGCGACGTGACCATCGTGGCCGGCTGCGGCATCCACAACTGCGGCGTGCAGAACAGTCAGCACGACGGCATCCACACCTTCCACGTGGGCAAAAATGCCAGGGTGCGCTATGTCGAGCGGCACTACGGCGAAGGGGACGGAAGCGGCGAGAACATTATGAACCCCACCACCGTGGTGGAGCTGGACGAGGGCAGCTATATGGAGATGGAGACCACCCAGATCAAGGGCGTGGACTCCACCGTCCGGGTCACCCGGGCCACCCTGGGTCCTGATGCCACCCTCATCATCCATGAGAAGGTGATGACCCACGGCAAGCAGCACGCCAAGTCCGACTTCACCGTGGACCTGAACGGGGCGGGCTGCCACACCAACGTCATCTCCCGCAGCGTGGCCCGGGATCAGTCCAAGCAGGTGTTCCTGGCCCGCATCAACGGCAACGCCCCCTGCTATGGCCACTCCGAGTGCGATGCCATCATCATGGACCAGGGCGTGGTCTCCGCCATCCCCGAGGTGACGGCCAACTGTCTGGATGCCCAGCTGGTCCACGAGGCCGCCATCGGCAAGATCGCCGGGGAACAGCTGACCAAGCTGATGACCCTGGGCCTCACCGAGAAGGAGGCCGAGGAGCAGATCGTCAACGGCTTCCTGAAGTAATTTTCTGTTTTTGTTTGATGGAGGTGATCGTATGCAGCCCCTGCTCACCCCCCAGCAGTGCCGCCAGCTGGACCACATCGCCATAGAAGAGCGGGGCATCCCCTCCCTGGACCTGATGGAGCGGGCCGCCCGGGCTGTGGCCGAAGCGGCGGAGGAGCTTCTGGCTGACCGCCGCCGGGAGAACGAGTTTGCCCCTGTGGCCTTTTGCTCCGGCGGGTCTGCCGAACCGCCCGAGACGGTCCGGGCCCTTTTAAAGCGCCGGGAACAGGACTGCGCCCCCTGGGCCGCCGTGTTCTGCGGACCGGGGAACAACGGGGGCGACGGGCTGGCCGCCGCAAGGTTGCTGATGGAGCGGGGCATCTGCGTCCGTACCATTTTGGTGGGCGACTGGGCCAAAATGACCTCCGATGCCCGGGAGATGGCCCGCCGTCTCCGTGACCTGGGCGGGAAAATCGAGGAATTCGACCCCGACGACCTGGAGCAGTCCGCCTGGCTGAGTCTGTGCGACTGCGCCATCGACGCTCTGCTGGGCGTGGGCCTCAAGCGCCCGGTGCAGCGGGCTTTTCTGGCGGCGGTGCGGCGGCTGAACAGCCTGCATTGTCCCGTCGTCGCCTGCGACCTGCCCACCGGACTGGACGGGGATACGGGCCGCATTTTAGGCCAGGCCGTGCGGGCGGACATGACCGTCACCTTCACCGCCGCCAAGCCCGGGCTGTATCTGGACCAGGGCCGGGTGTACTCCGGGCAGGTGCGGGTCGTTGACATCGGTCTGCCCGACGACCTCACCGCCCCCCTGCTCACGGAAGGGGATCTGTGGGCGGTGAAAGGGCCGGACACCCTCCCCCGCCGTCCCCGGACGGCCCACAAGGGGGACTTCGGCAAGCTGTTTCTCCTGTGCGGCGGCGTGGGCTTCACCGGGGCCCCGGTGTTCGCCGCCCGGGCCGCCGTCCGCTCCGGGGCCGGGCTGGTGTTTTTGGCTGTGCCGAACGAGATCTATCCCATCGTGGCCGTCAAGTGTAGCGAGGCCATGCCCTTCCCCATCCCCGACCGCTATGAGGAACTTCTCTCCCGGGCCAAGGGCTGCGATGCGGCCGTCATCGGCCCCGGCCTGGGCGCTGACCCCGCCGCCCGTGAGCTGGCCCGCAGACTGCTCCGGGACCTCCCCTGTCCCGTGGTGCTGGATGCCGACGGCATAAACGCCCTGGCCGGGCATATAGATATTCTGGATACCCGCTCCGCCCCCACCCTGCTCACCCCCCACGACGGGGAGTTCCAGCGGCTCACCGGCTGCGCCCTCCCCCTGGAGGACCGGCTCTCAGCCGCCCGGGACTTCGCCGCCGCCCACCGGTGCGGTCTGGTGCTGAAGGGCCACGCCACGGTCACCGCCGCCACGGACGGCCGGGCCTGGGTGAACGTGAGCGGCAATCCGGGCATGGCCAAGGGCGGCTCCGGCGACGTGCTCTCCGGCATCGCAGCTGGTCTGTGGGGTCAGCGGCATCTGCGCTCCGGCCCTGATGACCTGTGGCCCCTGGCGGCCCAGGCCGTGGCCATCCACGCCGCCTGCGGCGACCTGTGTGCCCGGGAATTTGGCGAGTACGCCATGACCCCCGGGGACATGATCGAAGCCCTGCCCAAAGTCTTTAAGTCCCTGGAGCCGTGCTCCGGGACATAACGTAAAAGGGAGGCTTTCTGCTGTGCGCAAGGTGCTGCTTTGCGTACCAATGATACTGCTGCTGTCCGCCTGCGGCCGCCCTCCCGGCGGGGTAGGGGAGGCAGAGGAGCTGGCTCTGGCCATCCGGGGGGAATACGCCGTACTGAATACCTGGACCGCCCAGGCGGAGATCACCGCCGACTATGGCCAGCGGGTGTATGACTACACCGTGGCGGCGGAGTTTGACGGGAAACAGACCCGGCTGACCCTCACCGCCCCGGACACGGTGACCGGGCTCACCGCCGTTTTGACGGAGGACTCCGGGGCGTTGGAGTTCGACGGCCTGTGGGTGGAGACGGGGCCTCTGGACCCGGAAGGGCTCACCCCCGCCGCCGCCCTGCCCGCCCTGGTAGAGACGGCCCGCACCGGCTATATCACCGCCTGCCGGCTGGAGGAGGACGGCCTGCTGCGGGTGGACTGCGCCGACCCGGAGTCGGACCCCGGCACCGGCTTGGAGACCACCCTGTGGTTCCAGCCGGACAGCCACCAGCTCATAAGAGGAGAGCTCAGCCGGGATGGCTTTCGGGCCATCCGGTGCGACTTTTCCGTCTTTGCCAAAACATGATCTTGCCGGGAGCATCATCCCGGCCCCACACAAGAGATAAGAGGGATCGCTATGGAGGATTTCACAAAGATGAGGACCTGGGCCCAGGTGGACCTGAACGCCCTGGCCCACAACTATCACGCCCTGCGCGCCCTGACCCCGGCGGGCTGCAAATTCCTGGGGCTGGTCAAGGCCAACGCCTATGGCCACGGGGCCGTGCCCGTGGCCAAAAAGCTGGAAACGCTGGGCTGTGATATGTTGGCCGTGGCCTGTCTGGCCGAGGCGGCCCAGCTGCGGAACGCAGGGATCACCCTGCCCATCCTCTGCCTTGGGTATACCCCTGCAGAACAGATGGACCTGCTGCTGAAATACCGGGTCACCCAGACGGTGGGCGACTTGGAGACGGGCCGTGCTCTGTCCCAGGCCGCCCAGCGAGCCGGGGGCGTGCTGGACATCCATGTAAAGCTGGACACGGGCATGGGCCGCATCGGCTTTTTATGGCAGCTGGACGGGGACAACACCGCCGTGGCCGACCATATTTCCGCCCTGTGCGCCCTGCCCGGTCTGCGTGCGGGGGGCATGTTCACTCACTTCTCCGATGCCGACGGCAGCGAGGCCTATACCGAGGAGCAGCTCCACCGCTTTCAGGATGCCCGCACTACCCTGGCCCAGCGCGGCGTGACCTTCCCCCTGTACCACTGCGGGGCCAGCGCCGCCACCCTGCGCTATGCCTGCACCCACATGGACATGGTCCGCCCGGGCATCGCCCTGTACGGCTACTCCCCCGCCCCGGACATGCCCCTGCCCCACGGGCTGGAGCTGCGCCCGGTGATGACGGTGAAGAGCCGGGTGTACGTGGTGCGGGAGCTGCCCGCCGGGTCCTGCGTCAGCTATGGCCGCACCGCCACTCTGGCCCGGGATTCCCGCCTGGCGGTGGTGCCCATCGGCTATGGAGACGGCTTTCCCCGGCTGCTGTCCAACCACATGGAGCTGATCGTCCACGGCGTCCCCTGCCCCATCGTGGGCCGCATCTGCATGGACATGTGCATGATCGATGTCACCGATGTGCCCGATGTAAAAACCGGGGACGAGGTGCTGGTCTATGGTCCCGGCCAGACAGAGCGGGCAGCCCAGGCCATCGGCACCATCGTGTACGAGCTGCTGTGCGACCTGACCGACCGGGTCCCCCGGGTCTATGTGGACGGGCCTGAGACTTAACCGAAAGTATCCATCCCCACCCCTGTGCATAGGATGACGTGAAGAGACTGCTGCGGAGCGTGTTCCGTAGGGGTCGATGTCCTCATCGACCCGGCGGGCCGCTGGGGACAGCGGCCCCTACGTTCCGGGCATGATGCTCTCTTCGGAAAAGGGGACGCGGGCAGGTATAATCCCCGCCGCCCCGTGGGAGACTTATAGTGCTGCGTTACATAGGCCCTTCGCCCGGGTAACGCGCACTATCCTTCCAGCGGAGTGTGAACGCACGTGGACAACAGTGTGAAACGAGGCGACATCTTCTACGCCGATCTCAGCCCGGTGGTGGGCAGCGAGCAGGGGGGCGTGCGCCCGGTGCTCATCGTGCAGAACGACACCGGCAACCGCCACAGCCCCACCGTCATCGCCGCAGCCATCACCTCCCAGACCGGGAAGGCCCGGCTGCCCACCCATATTTCCGTCTCCCCCCTCAGCTGCGGACTGCCCAAGCAGTCCATCATCCTGCTGGAGCAGGTGCGCACCCTGGATAAGCGCCGCCTGCGGGAGAAGATGGGGCGGCTGGATGACGGCGTGATGCGCCAGGTGGATGCGGCCATTGCCGTCAGCCTGGGGCTGCACCCGGAGACCATGGTCTGAACGCCACCCAGCGGGGAGCCCCTTTGGGCGGCTCCCCTACATAAGAAAACCGGGCCGTGGGCCCGCCCTTGCAAAGGAGTACAGACATGAAAAAATACAGACGGTTCCTCCCCGCCGCCCTGGCCCTCACCCTGCTGTGCAGCGGGGCCGCCCTGGCCGCCACCGGGGACAAGAACGACCCCCTGGTCACCCTGAGCTATCTGGAGCAGACCGCCCTGCCCGGCGTGGTCAGCCAGGTGGAGACCAAGGCCGCCCAGCGGCAGACGGAGCTGGCCAAAACCCTCTCCGACCAGATCGCCGCCTATCAGCAGCAGTCCGGCACTGCCGGGGGGAATTCCGGCTCCGCCGCCGGTTACACCCTTATCACTCTAACCAGCGGCCAGACCCTTTCCCTGGACGTGGGGTGCGAGGTGCTGCTGCGGGTGGGCACCGCTACCGTGCGCACCAACGACAGCAGCGCCGCCCTGGTGGACGTGTCCGCCGGGGGTACGGTGAACAACGGCGCCGCCCTGACTAAGAACCACCTGTATATGTCCACCATCGCCGGACGCACCCTGACCCCCACCTCCGGCACGGTGAAGCTCCTCATCCGGGGCGGACATAGGATCGGGTAAGCGGCCCTCTCCGCCCAGTGTGCACACTGGGCACCTCCCCCAAAGTGGGAGGCAAGAGGAAGAACCTTGAAGGTACGGTCTTGGCTCCCCCTTTGGGGGAGCTGGCACGGCGAAGCCGTGACTGAGAGGGCAACAAACAAAAATGCTGCACTGTAACCAAACAGTGCAGCATTTTTGTTTGCTTATTGCTTATTTTCTCATGGCAAAGCCCAGAATGGCTCCGCACAGGCCGCCCACGATGTGGGTCAGGTGGGACACATTGTCCTGGACGGTGACGGCATCCAGCCATTCGCCGCCCAGATAGAACACCGCCACCAGGATCAGCGTCAGCGGGATGGCTCCCCCCCGCATCCCGGACAGGGAGGACAGGAGGATGCACATAAACACGATGCCGCTGGCCCCCAGCAGGGCCGTACCCGGAAACAGAAAAAACTGCACCAGGCCCGAGGTGAGGGCGGTGATGAACATACAGCCCAGCAGGCGGCCGGAGCCATAGCGTTCCTCCAGAGGCGGGCCCACCACCAGCAGCAGCATCATGTTTCCCATATAGTGGCTGTAGTTGGCATGGCCCAGCACATGGCCCACCAGCCGGAAATAGGTCAGCGGGTCTGTGAAAGAGGCACGATAGACACTGAAAAATCTGGTGGTGGTCCAGCCGCCGGTGAGGTTCCCGGCAACCAGAGCCGCCAGGGCCAAAAAAGCGAAGGTGAGCACCACCGGGGCGTTATACTGCACCCGCAGCCGCATCAGTGATTCAGCACCCGGACGCGGATGACGCCCTCGATGGCCCGCAGCTCGTCGGCCACCTGGTCGTTGATGCGGGTGTTCACGTCCACCATGGTATAGGCGTAGTCCTTCTTGGACTTGTTGGTCATATTCTCCACGTTGATGTTGTCGTCAGACAGGGTGGTCATGATCTTGGTGAGCATGGCGGGCACGTTCTTGTGGATGATGCACACCCGGGCGATGCCGCTCCACTCCTGGGACACGCTGGGCATATTCACGGAGTTTGTGATGTTGCCGTTGACCAGATAGTCCCGCAGCTCCTGGGCGGCCATGGCGGCGCAGTTCTCTTCGCTCTCGGGGGTGGAGGCGCCCAGGTGGGGCAGGGCGATCACGTTCTTGGCGGTGGTGATCTTGTTGTCGGGGAAGTCGGTGACATACTTGGCCACGCGGCCGGAGTTCAGGGCCTCGATCATGTCGTCGTCGTTGACCAGGCCGCCCCGGGCCAGATTCAGGACCCGCACCTGGCCCTTCATCTTGGAGATGGCCTCGGCGTTGATAAAGTCCTTGGTATCGTTGTTGAAGGGCACGTGGATGGTCACATAATCGGCGACTTTATAGAGCTCGTTCACGTCCTTCACCACATGGACGTGGCGGTCCAGCCGCAGAGCGGCGTCCACAGACAGGAAGGGGTCATAGCCATACACGTCCATGCCCAGCTCCAGGGCCGCATTGCACACCAGCGCGCCGATGGCACCCAGGCCGATGACACCCAGAGTCTTTTTATACAGCTCCGGGCCCACAAAGGCGGACTTTCCCTTCTCCACCGCGGCGGCCACGTCCACGCCCTCGGTGTTGGCCTGCTCCTGCACCCACTTGGCGCCGCCCATGATATCCCGGGAGGCGATGAGCATGGCGGCAACGACCAGCTCCTTCACCGCGTTGGCGTTGGCGCCGGGGGTGTTGAAGACCACGATGCCGTTCTCCGAGCAGCGGTCGATGGGGATGTTATTGGTGCCGGCACCGGCGCGGGCGATGGCCCGCAGAGCCTGGGGGAACTCGTAGTCGTGCATGGCGGCGGAACGGACCAGGATGCCGTCCTCGTTCTCTACATCGTTGCCCACCTGAAAGCGGGTCTGGTCCAGCCGGGCCAGACCGGCGCTGGAGATCTTGTTCAAAGTCTTAATGCGATACATATTGAAAACCTCTTTTAGTCTTGGTAAAATTTGAGTTTTTATAATTCCCG
Source organism: Flintibacter faecis (assembly GCF_014287875.1). Taxonomy (GTDB): domain Bacteria; phylum Bacillota; class Clostridia; order Oscillospirales; family Oscillospiraceae; genus Lawsonibacter; species Lawsonibacter faecis_A. Next base: position 244,871 of record NZ_JACOPN010000001.1, read on the forward strand.
CCCCTGTTTCAGGGGCGGGAATGCGGATCGGTCTCTGTTCAGTTCTCTTTGTCAAACTTCTTGATGAAGTCGCACAGCTTCTCCACGCCCTCGATGGGCATGGCGTTATAGATGGAGGCGCGCATGCCGCCCACCTTCCGGTGGCCCTTCAGGTTGACGAACCCGGCCTGGGTGGCCTCGGCCACGAACTTGGCATCCAGCTCGGCATCGCCGGTGCGGAAGGTCACGTTCATGCCGGAACGGGAGCCCTTCTGGGCGTGGCACCGGAACAGCTTGGAGCTGTCCAGGGTGTCGTACAGCATGTTGGCCCGCTGCCACTTGCGCTGCTCCATGGCCTGGGCCCCGCCCTGGGCCTCCACCCAGTCCAGATTCAGGCCCAGCATATAGATGCACCAGCAGGGCGGGGTGTTATACATGGAGTCCTTGTCGATCATGGTCTGATAGTTCATCATCAGCGGGGTATAGGGCAGCTCGTGGCCGGCCAGGTCCTCCCGGATGATGACCACGGTGAGGCCGGCGGGGGCCAGGTTCTTCTGGGCGCCGGCGAAGATGATGCCGTACTTGGACACATCCACAGGCATGGACAGAATGTCAGAGGACATGTCGCACACCAGGGGCACATCGCCGGTCTCGGGGACATAGCCCCACTCGGTGCCATAGATGGTGTTGTTGGCGCAGTAATAGAAGTAGCTGGCATCCTTGTCCAGCGTCAGCTGATCCTGGGTGGGAATATAGCTGTGATCCTTGTCCTCAGAGGAGGCGGCCAGGTTGATCTGGCCGTACTTTTTGGCCTCCTTATAAGCCAGATTGGAGAAGTTGCCGGTGACGGCGTAATCCGCCTTCCCGGTCTTTCCGATCAGGTTCAGAGGAACCATGGAGAACTGGCCGGAGGCACCCGTCTGCAAAAACAGGATCTTATAGCCCTCCGGCACATCCATCAGTCGGCGCAGCTTAGCCTGGGTCTCCTCAAAAATCTGGACAAATGCCTTAGAGCGGTGACTCATCTCCATCACTGACATACCGGTACCCCGGTAGTTGGTGATCTCAGACCCGGCGCGCTCCAGTGCGGACACAGGAAGCATGGACGGGCCGGCGGAGAAGTTGTAAACACGCTGGTCGCTCATTTGGGAGAACCCCTTTCAACAATAAAAATTGCCCCGTGACCCGCAGGTCCGGGACAATTTTTTATTATAGGGAAGAAAAATGGGGGTGTCAATACCTCTTTGTGCATAGTTTGTCCAAAAATCGTCGCTTTTATGGCCAATCGTGACATCTTCGCAAAAATGCCCGCCGCCGCCTCTCGCCGTTATAGCTTCAGCAGACATACGGCGATACGGAAATAGACTACCAAAGACACCGCGTCGGCGATGGTGGTGATCAGAGGGCTGGCCATCACCGCCGGGTCCAGCCTCATCCGGCTGGCCAGAATGGGCAGACAGCAGCCCAACAGCTTGGCGCAGGTCACGGTGACGATGAGGGTCAGGCTCACCGCCAGGGCCACGGGGAAGTCCGTGCTGCCCAGCAGGCACAGCCGGGCCATGTTCACCGCCGCCAGCGTCCCGCCGCACAGCAGGCCCACCTGCAGTTCCTTCCACATCACCCGCAGCCAGTCGCCGCTTTTGATCTCCCCCAGGGACAGGCCCCGGATCACGGTGACGGAGGACTGGCTGCCGCAGTTTCCGCCGGTGTCCATGAGCATGGGGATAAAGGCCGTCAGCACTACTTGCGCGGCCAAGGCGTTTTCAAAGTGGGTGATGATGGCCCCGGTAAAGGCCGCCGACAGCATCAGCAGCAGCAGCCAGAAAATGCGGCTGCGGTAAAGGTCCCACACCCGGGTGCGGAGATAGGGCCGCTCAGAGGGGGCCATGGCCGCCATGCGCTCCATGTCCTCGGTGGCCTCGGCCTGCATCACGTCCATGGCGTCGTCCGCCGTCACCGTGCCGACCAGGCGGTCCTGCTCGTCCACCACGGGCAGCTCCACCTGGTCCAGGCGGTCCATCTCCTCCACGGCCCGCTCCTGGTCGTCCTCCGGGTGCAGCCGGGCGGCGGGCTGGGCCATGAACTGGTCCAGGCGCTTTCCCGTGGGGGCCATGATCAGGTCCCGCACCGTCACCAGGCCCAGCAGGCAGAAGCGCTCGTCCACCACATAGCAGTTGGCCATGAAGTCCCGGGGCACCCCCACCTGGCGCAGCCGGGCCAGTGCCTCCCCCGCCCGCATCATGGGGGACAGGGCCAGGGGCTCACGGGACATGATCTCCTCCACCCGCTGGGTGCGGATGGCATTGGTATTCATGCGATTCATCATCATATTCAGTTCCTCCTTGTCATTTGTCGGCAAACGCCGTCTGTTGACAGGAGGTTCCGGCTTTTTCTCAGCCGTCGGTCTGCGCCATTCCACGGGAACGGCGCAGGTATCCTATAGAATCGAATGGACGGTCTGGTCTGCCGGGACCTCTACTGCCGCTGTCCATGGATGGTTCACCTCTCTTTTTTGTCTCGGCTCAAGCGCCGGTCTGATTCCGACCCGGTGTCAAATCGGGCATAAAAAAGTACGCATACCCCTCACGGCGGCATGCGTACTGAAATCAGCTTTGGAAAACACGCTTCTCTGCCACCGTTCGAGCTTTAGCATCACAGGGCGGTGAAGTCGCATTAGATTCTGCCTTGTTTTCGACAGGACCTGTTCAAACCAGCGTGGAATGTCTCCATTCCTTTGCGGCAGCGACCCATATCCCTGTGGTAGCCTTACCTACCGGATCATCGTGTTTATTTTACCCGAAGCCCTGGGCTGTGTCAAGCCTTTTCTTCCGGCGTTTCCTCGGTCTTGGGCTCCTCGGGCTTCGTCTCCTCAGTTTTGGGAGCTTCGGCCTCGGCGTTCTCCTCGCCACCGGCCTCTGCGGGGGCCTGGCCGTTCTGCTGGGCCTGGACAGCTTCCCGCTCCCGGCACAGCTCTTCGTACAGCTGCATAGTGTTCCACTGCAGGTTGTTCATGGTCAGCACGGCCTTCATGGGGATGGGGGGCAGCTTGGCCAGACGGATGACCTCCAGCACCTGGGCCAGCAGCACCTGGTTCAGGCCGCAGAACACCAGCATCCGCTCGGGCACGGGCTTCACGTCGGAGGCATCCTCCAGGGGATCGCCCTTGCCGTCGGCCAGCTCGGCCAGGGTCAGGTGATACTTGTCCGGGGTGACGGGACGCATCCGCAGGCGGAGCATGGCGAAGATCTGCCGCAGCTTGGAGTACTCCGGGCCGGAGCACTCATACATCAAAATGGTTCCAGACTTAAATTTCATATTTTTCATGTTTGATTCCCTTTCTTGGGGGCACCGGCCCCGTTTGCTTTGTTTCTCAGACCTGGGCCAGAGCCTGGTCGATATCGGCGATGAGATCGGCGGCATCCTCAATGCCGCAGGACATGCGCACCAGGTCGGGGGTGATGCCGGCGGCGGCCAACTCCGCGTCGTTCATCTGCCGGTGGGTGGCAGAGGCGGGGTGCAGGCAACAGGTGCGGGCGTCGGCCACGTGGGTCTCGATGGCGGCCAGGCGCAGGTGCTTCATAAACTCCTCCGCCGCCTTGCGTCCGCCCTTTACGCCGAAGGAGACCACGCCGCAGGTGCCATTGGGCATATACTTCTTGGCGATGTCGTAATACTTGTCCCCCTCCAGGCCGGGATAGGTGACCCAGGCCACCTTGGGGCTGCCCTTCAGATATTTGGCCACCGCCAGGGCGTTTTCACAGTGGCGGGCCATGCGCACATGCAGGCTCTCCAGCCCCAGATTCAGCAGGAAGGCATTCTGGGGGGCCTGGATGGACCCGAAGTCCCGCATCAGCTGGGCCGTGGCCTTGGTGATGAAGGCCCCGCCCTGGCCGAACTTCTCGGCATAGGTGATGCCGTGATAGCTCTCGTCGGGGGTACACAGGCCGGGGAACTTGTCCGCGTGGGCCATCCAGTCGAACTTTCCGCTGTCCACGATGCAGCCGCCCACGGCGGCGCCGTGGCCGTCCATATACTTGGTGGTGGAGTGGGTGACGATGTCGCAGCCCCACTCAAACGGGCGGCAGTTCACGGGGGTGGCGAAGGTGTTGTCCATGATCAGGGGCACGCCGTGGGCGTGGGCCGCCTTGGCAAAGCGCTCAATATCCAGCACGGTGAGGGCGGGGTTGGCGATGGTCTCGCCGAACACGGCCTTGGTGTTGGGCCGGAAGGCGGCCTGCAGCTCCTCGTCGGAGCAGTCGGGCTCCACGAAGGTAAACTCAATGCCCATCTTCTTCATGGTCACGGCGAACAGGTTATAGGTGCCGCCGTAGATGGTGGAGGAGGCCACCACATGGTCACCGCAGTTGGCGATGTTGAACACAGCATAGAAGTTGGCCGCCTGGCCGGAGGAGGTGAGCATGGCGGCGGTTCCACCCTCCATGTCGCAGATCTTGGCCGCCACCATGTCGTTGGTGGGGTTTTGCAGGCGGGTATAGAAATATCCGCTGGCCTCCAGGTCGAACAGCTTGCCCATGTCCTCGCTGGTGTCATATTTAAATGTGGTGGACTGGATAATGGGGATCTGGCGGGGCTCGCCGTTGCCCGGCGTATAGCCGCCCTGGACGCACTTGGTATTGATGGCGTAATCGCTCATGTCGTTTCCTTCTTTCTTATATGGATGCGGCCCGTGTGCCGCAGGTAAAGACACAATCATCCATAAGAGTACCGTCTCCCGGGGACTTTGTCAAGAAAAGAGCTGTCATTTTCCTCTTCATCGGCTCTCTTTTTGCTCCGATCATGGCTGGGGCATCACTTCCTCCGCCGTCAGGCGCTGGTGGCTGCGGTAGTCATCGGTGTGGCCGCTGCAGAAGAGCTCCACCGACTCCACCCCCGGCAGCTGGCTGAGGGTGAGCACCACACAGTAATCGGCCAGGGTGAGGGACAGGCCGGTCAACGTGCTGTAGGGTTCGGTAAACCACACCCACAGACAGCCAGAGTCCTCCGTATCCCAGGCCCAGCCCTCTAACTCGGTGCTCTTCGGGAAGGGGGAGACCAGGCCCTCCCGGTCCGGCCCGGCCAGCAGGGCCCGCAGCAGCTCCTCCGGCCCCGGCTGGTCCGGTCCGGCATAGGGCTGGCTCTCCAGCACCTGGCCGTGCTCCCGGGTCTGGGTGACAAAATAGAGCTGCAAACCCTCCGGCTCCTCCGCCCTGCCGCAGGCGGCGCAGGGCAGCAGCAGGGCCAAGGCCAGCACCAGGGCGAGCAGTTTTCTCATGGCTGGACTCCCTTCTCCGCTTCCCCTTCCGGCGCTTCCAGCTCCCCCCGGTCCAGGGGGAAGCCCACGGTGAACAGGCTGCCCCCGCCGGGTCGGGCCCGGGCGGTGACCCAGCCCCCGTGGCGGCGCACCGTGTCCCGCACGATGGACAGGCCCAATCCCGTGCCCCCGGCGGCCCGGGAGCGGGCCTTGTCCACCCGGTAGAACCGGTTGAACACCTTGGGCAGGTCCTCCTCCGGGATGCCGATGCCCGTGTCAGACACCTCGATGAGCACCTGTTCCCCGTCTCGGGTGACGCTGGCGGAGACAGATCCCTGGGGATAATTATACTTTACGGCATTTTCCACTAAATTATAACAGATTTGATACAGGTCGTCCTGGGTGCAGCGGATATTGCACTCGGGCTTGACGCTGGTGCGGATGGTCACTCCCGCCGCATCGGCCACAGGCAGCAGCATATTCACCGCCCGCTCCAGCACCGCCCCGGTGTCCACCCGGTCCGTCTTGCCCGCAGGCAGGCTGTCCAGGCGGGTGAGGGCCAGCAGATGCTCTGTGATGCGGGTGAGCCGCTCGGCCTCGTCCCCGATGTCCTTCACAAAGTCGCGGAGGGTCTCCTGGTCCATCTGCTGGTTCTGCAAAATGGAGTCGGTCAGCAGGCGGATGGATGCCAAGGGAGTTTTTAATTCGTGGCTGGCATCAGAGACAAAGCGGCGGCGGACCTCCTCCGTGGTCTGGAGTCGGTCGGTCAGGCGGTTGAACTCCTGGGCCAGCTGGGCCATCTCGTCCCGCCCGGCGGGCTGGAGCCGGTGGCCATACTCCCCCTCCCCCACCACACGAAAGGCGTGGAGCAGGGCGGCGATGCGGGCGGTGAGCATTTTTGAGAAAAACAGGCTGACCACCAGGGCGGAGGCCACAATGACTGCCGAGATGTTAGCCAGGTTCTGCTGGAGACTTTGCAGCAGATTCCCCTGTTCCCGGTCCGTCTCCAGCACATACACCGCCCCGGTGGTCATGCCCCGGCTGACGATGGGCACGGCGGCGGTGGAGGTGAACACCCCATCGGCATAGTGGGAATAGAACACGTCCTTTCCCTCCAGGGCCGCCGCCACCTCCTGATACAGGGCATAGCGGTACTGCGGCTCCTCCGGCTCCTCCTTCCCGCTGCTGTTCCATTTATCGGTGGCGCTGTCATACAGCACAAGGCCCGCCGGGTCGGTGACCAGAATGCGGCTCAATCCCATGTCGTCCAGCAGGTTCATCACCCGGACTACCTGGTCAGAGGTCAGCGTCTCCAGCTCCATCAGGGCCGAGGCGATCACCGCGCTCTGGCTTTTCAATGAGTCCCGTTTGGAGGTGAACAGCAGGTCCTGAGAGGCCAGCACCGGATAGGTGTTCAGCAGGGCCAGCACCAGGGTGATGACCACCAGATAGCTCAGGGCGTATTTTACCTGGAGAGAGGCAAAAAAGGGCACCCCCTCCCGGTTTTTTTTCTTCTTTTCGCTGTCTATGGGTGGTCCCTTCTTTCTGCGCATTTTCTGTCGGCGGATGCCGCCCTCTCAGTCACGGCTAACGCCGTGCCAGCTCCCCCAGAGGGGGAGCCAAGTTTCCAGCCCTGTCATTGCGAGGCCAATTCCCCTTGTCAAGGGGAAATGTCCCGAAGGGACAAAAGGGATAGGGAGGCCCAGCGGGCCGACGTGGCAATCCGCCCCCTTGCCTCCCCCTTTGGGGGAGGTGCCCAGTGCGCACACTGGGCGGAGAGGGCTTTCAGCTGCTCTTCTGGCTGCTCAGATAATAGCCCACGCCCCATTTGGTGCGGATGTACTCGGGGTTGGCGGGGTCCAGCTCCAGCTTTTCCCGCAGGCGGCGGATGTGCACGTCCACTGTGCGGTAGTCCCCCACATACTCATAGCCCCACACCACGTTCAGCAGGTTCTCCCGGCTGTACACCCGGCCCGGGTTGCGCATGAGCAGCTCCATCAGGTCGAACTCCTTGGCCGTCAGCTCCACTGGGGCCCCGTCCTTCCAGGCCGAGCGCTCCGCCGGGTCCAGATGGATGTGGCCCACGGTCAGCTCCCCCGTCTCCTGCTGCTTGACAGCGGCGGCGGCGGTACGGCGGAGCAGGGCCCGCACCCGGGCCTTCAGCTCCAGAATGTTGAAGGGCTTGGTCACATAGTCGTCCGCTCCGCAGGCAAAGCCCATCAGCTTGTCCGAATCCTCCCCCTTGGCGGTGAGCATGATGATGGGCACGTCAGAAAACTCCCGGATGCGCATACAGGCCTGCAGCCCATCGATCTTGGGCATCATCAGGTCCAGGATAACGAGGTCAAAGCTGCCCTCCCGGGCCAGCTCCACCGCCTGCTCCCCGTCGGAGCCCGTCTCCACCTGATAGCCCTCCTGCTGCAGGTTAAAGCGGATGCCCTTCACCAGCACCGCCTCGTCATCCACCACTAATATTTTGGCCATGTTATCCTCCTCTTGTTTCAACGGTGCGGGACTTTAGCTCACCGGCTCTGCTGCGGCATAGTCCCGCAGGCCGGCCAGCAGCTTTTCCCCGATGCCGGAGACCTGAACAAGCTCGTCCACCGACCGGAAGGGGCCGTGCTCCTCCCGCCAGGCCACGATGGCCTGAGCCCGCTTCTCCCCGATGCCGGGCAGGCGCTCCAGGTCCTCCGCCGGGGCGGAGTTGATGTCGATGACCTCCCCCTCCAGCAGACTGTCCGGCCGTTCCTCTTCGCTGCCGGAAGCCGCGGGAGCCGGGCTTTCCTCCGGCGCGGACTGGCTCACCGTGACGGTATAGGGCTGGGCGGCGCTCTGCCTGGCATAGAACCAGCCCCCGGTGAACAGCAGAAAGGCCGCAGTCAGTCCCAGGGCCGCCTTTTCATACCTGGATATCCCAGCCATTTTTCTTCCCCCCGCTCTTGCAGACTGTGCCGTTCTTTGGTATAATGGGGACATATCATCGACAATTTTCCCGTGTTTCCCCAGGCCCTTTTGTATTTCTCCGGCGGAGCTCTGCCGAAGGGGCGGTTTGGGGACCATTCACGTGTCCACTTTAGTATAACATAACTACGGAGATTTTCCTATGAAAAAATATCGCATTCCCGCCCTGCTTCTCTCTTTGGTCCTGATGCTGAATCTGCTGGCCCTGCCCGCCGCCGCCTTGGAGGAGCCGGAGCTGCAGTGTACCAACGCCATCCTGGTGGACGCCAACTATGGCGAGGTGCTCTATGCCAAAAAGGCGGACGAAAAGGCCTATCCCGCCTCCATCACCAAGGTGATGACCGCCCTGCTGGTACTGGAGGCCATGGACAGCGGCAAACTGAAGAAGGACCAGCAGATCACCGCCGGGCCCACCACCCTCCAGGACATGTCTGGCAACTATTCCACCGCCAAGCTGGAACCGGGGGATGTCCTCACAGTGGAGCAGCTGCTGTACTGCCTGCTCCTCCCCTCCGCCAACGAGGCGGGCAACATCCTGGCCGTGGCGGTGGACGGCTCCATCGAGGCCTTTGTGGAGCACATGAACACCCGGGCAGCAGAGCTGGGCTGCAAGGGCACCCACTTTGTCAACCCCCACGGCCTCCACGACCCGGACCACTACACCACCGCCTATGACATCTCCCTGTACATGACCGAGGCCCTCAAGCACGAGCTGTTCCGCACCATCATCCACACCGCCACCTATGTCCTGCCCGCCACCGCCCACCAGGGGGAGCAGACCTTCTATAACACCAACGCCCTGATCTCCAACTTCCACTACTCCGGCTATGTCTATAACAAGTGCATCGGCGGCAAGACGGGCACCACCGACGAGGCCGGAAAATGTCTGGTGGCAGCGGCGGAATCGGGGGACACCCTGCTCATCTCCGTCATCCTGGGCTCCGGCGTGGTGGACCCCAACGGGGCCAAGCGCCAGGGCCAGTTCACCGAGAGCACCAAGCTGCTGAAATGGGGCTTTGACAACTTCCGCCGGGTCACCATCAGCCAGGGCAGCGACCCGGTGGACAAGGTGGCCGTCACCCTGTCCCGCCAGGCGGACGAGGTGATGGTAAAGCCCGATGGCGAGGTGGTGCGCACCCTGCCCAAGGACCTGGACCCCAGCCTGATCGAGACCACCATCCACCTGAATTCGGACACGGTGGAGGCTCCGGTGGAGGAGGGCCAGGTGCTGGGCACCATGACCCTGTCCTATGAGGGGACGGACTACGGCTCGCTGGACCTGGTGGCCGTTACGTCGGTGGAGCGGTCTGAGCTGCTGTATAAAAAAGCCCAGGTGGCCGCCTTCTTCCAGAACTTCGGTGTCCGTGTGATCGCCGTCATCGTCCTGATCCTTGTCATCGCCGTGCTGCTGAAGGTGCTGGTCTTCCGCAAGGAGCGCCGCTATGGAGCCCGGGTCATGTCCCGTGGCCGCCGCAACTACCGGGGCGGACGGCGCTGAAACTAAAATTAAAAAGGGGGCCTTTCGGCCCCTTTTTTATCCCCTTTTTTGTCCGTCAGGACAGCTCCTCTGTCTGCGCAGCAGAGACATTCACGGCCAAACCGTTCACCTCCACCCCCTTGCCCACGGGGATCATGATGTACTTCTTCCCATCGATCATGCAGGTCTCCACCAGATAGCTGAACTCCGGGTCCACCGATACGGTGATCTGCTCGGTTTTCACCTGAAACTTGCCGGGGTCGATGAGGTTCTCCGGGTTGAGCACGGCGTTCTCCCCAAACTCCTCCCCACACCTCTCCTGAAAGGCGGCGATACGCTCCCGCTCCACCCCCTGGTCGGCCAGGATCATGCCCACATCGGCAGGGGTCAGGGTGGGGGGCTCGGGGTCCTTGCGCTCCTTGTGCTCCTGCAGCTGGTCGTGGATGCGCTCGTGGATGGCCTGGAGCACCTCCATACTGCACTGGTCCTCCAGCCCCTGGCACAGGGCGGTCTCAAAGGCCGCCTTCTGTTCCCCGGCGGACATGGGGGGCTCGGTGTGGAACACCCCGTCGATGAATTCCTGGTGCAGCTCATCCGGGCGGCGGCTGTAGTACAGGGCGTTATAGATGTTGGCCGCCCGGTCATCAAAGGCGGGGAACAGGAAGCCCAGCTCCGGGGGACAGACGATCTGCCCCGCCGCCAGGTTGTGGAATTCGTTCTCCTGGGGGAAGTAGCCCAGCTCCGTCTTGCCCTCCTTCACCGGGTACACGCCGCAGACAAAGTAGGAGAAGGTCCGGTCCGAGGCATCGGCCTGAAGCTCGTCGTCGCCGCCCCGGTGGGGCACGTCATACCGCTCGTGGCTCATCAGCAGCAGATAGCTGCAGCCCTCCATGTCCAGCTGGTCGATGACCTTCTGATAGAATGCGGTGCGGGTCTCCCGGTCCTTCAGCTCCGAATCCCGCAGGGCAGTGAGCAGCTTGTGCTCCTCCCCCTCCATCACCTGCTGGGTGGAAAAGACGATGTCGATGAGGTTTTTCCCCAGCCGCCCGGACAGCACCTTTTTCAGCAGCCCCAGATAGCGCTCCGCCTCCGCCTCGGGCATATAGCCGAAGGACTCGTCCAGGTCAGAGACGATCTCTTTATTTCCGTTGACAAAGCAGCCATATACCCGGTTGAACCCCGTCCGGTCCAGCCGGAACCGCCGCCGCAGCTCGTTTAACTCTTTTTGATTCATATGTATTGCCTCGCAGACTCAAAGTTTTTCCCGGCGATCCGGGCGTTTCCCTTTTATTTTAGCGGAACTCAGGTGAAAATGCAATCGTTCCAGCGCCCCTGCTTGTTCAGGGGAGGGCCGCGTCAAATACTGAGCCAAAGCGTTCAGACCCGGTCCTCCCCTGAGGAAACAGCGCGTTTCCCCAGCATCCCGGCAAAAAGAGAAGAGAAGAAGAAAGAAAGGATCAATGAAAAATGGAACTACTAAGAAAATGGACCCGCATCAGTCTGATCAAACGCATTCTGGCGGGCATGCTCCTGGGTATCATCCTGGGTGTGGCCCTGCCGAAATTCACCGTCATCGGCATCTTAGGCACCCTGTTCGTGGGCGCTTTGAAAGCCCTGGCCCCCCTGCTGGTGTTCTTCATCGTGATCCACGCCCTGGCTCAGCGTCAGAAGGGCGGCAGCACCAACATGGGCTCCGTCATCGTACTTTATCTGGTGGGCACCTTCCTGGCCGCCCTGAGCTCTGTTGTCGCCAGCTTCCTGTTCCCCTCCACCCTGCTGCTGCCTGAGGCCAACGGTGCCACCGCTGCCCCCGGCGGTATCGGCGAGGTGCTGGCCTCCCTGCTGAACAACGCCGTAAGCAACCCCATTGCCTCCCTGTCCAATGCCAACTTCATCGGCATCCTGCTGTGGGCCGTCATCTTCGGCCTGGCCATGAGCCACGCCAGCGAGCCCACCAAAAAGGTCCTGTCTGACCTGGCCGAATGCCTGTCCACCTCCATTCGCTGGGTCATCAACTGCGCCCCCTTCGGCATTATGGGCCTGGTGTACACCACCGTGTCCGCCACCGGCTTCAAGGCCTTCGCCTCCTACGCCCATCTGATCCTGGTACTGGTGGGCTGCATGTTCTTCATCGCCCTCATCGTCAACCCTATCATCGTCTTCCTGTGCGTGCGGAGAAATCCCTATCCCCTGGTGCTGCACTGTCTGCGTGAGAGCGGCGTGATGGCCTTCTTCACCCGCAGCTCCGCCGCCAACATCCCTGTGAACATGGCCCTGTGCGAGAAGCTGCACCTGGATGAGAGCAAATACTCCGTCTCCATCCCCCTGGGCGCCACCATCAACATGGCCGGCGCCGCCATCACCATCTCCGTGCTCACCCTGGCCGCCACCAACACCCTGGGCATCCCTGTGGACTTCCCCACCGCCTTCCTGCTCAGCCTGGTGTCCTCCCTGTCCGCCTGCGGCGCTTCCGGCGTGGCCGGCGGCTCCCTGCTGCTGATCCCCCTGGCCTGCAGCCTGTTCGGCATCCCCAATGACATCGCCATGCAGGTGGTGGGCGTGGGCTTCATCATCGGCGTGATCCAGGACTCCTGCGAGACCGCCCTGAACTCCTCCTCCGACGTGCTGTTCACCGCCGCCGCTGAGTATCGCGCCCGCCGCAAGGCCGGGGTGGACATGCAGTATGACCTGAAGGGCTAAGCGTTAAAACCCGCCCTCTGGTGTTAAGAAAGCGTCAATCAAACTCTTTGATTTTCCACCGGTTTTATTGGTTTTGTGGAACTTCTCCCCGGTATTTTGCGGGAAGAGGCTGTTTGTGCGGTCTCTTCCCGCTTTTTTGTCCACTTTTCCACCTGAGATCTCTTAACACTCCCCAAACTTTCGCTTTGACCGGCGGCTTTTTCTCCCGTATAATAGATGACAAGAATCGAACTATTTAAGGGGAGGTCCGCTTTGCATTTCAATCATCAGCTTATGGAAAAGATCCAGGAGTCTATGGCCTCGGTGCTGCCCATCACCGCCATTGTCCTGCTGCTGTCTATCACCGTGGCTCCGCTGGACAGCGCCGTTTTGGTGCTGTTTCTCTTCGGCGCAGTGCTGCTGGTCGGCGGGATGGGGCTGTTCACCATGGGGGTGGACATGTCCATGATCCCCATGGGCGAGGTCGTGGGCGTGACCATGAGCCGCAGCAAATTCTTTCTGCTGCCCGTGGTGGGCTATTTCCTCCTGGGCGTGCTTTCCACCGTGGCCGAGCCTGACCTCCAGGTGCTGGCCGAGCAGGTGCCCGCCATCGACAATCTGGTGCTCATCCTCACCGTGGCGGTGGGCGTTGGCTTCTTCCTGGTGGTGGCCGCCCTGCGCATCCGCCTGGCCATCCCCCTGCGGCGGCTGCTGCTGATGTTCTACTGCGTAGTCTTTTTGCTGGCCGCCCTGGCTCCGGGGGACTTTATCCCCGTGTCCTTCGATTCCGGCGGCGTGACCACCGGGCCCATCACCGTGCCCTTTATCATGGCCCTGGGCCTGGGCATCGCCTCCACCCGAAGCGATGCCAACTCCGCCAGCGACAGCTTCGGCCTCATCTCCCTGTGCTCCATCGGCCCCATTCTGGCGGTGCTGCTGCTGGGCATCTGCTATCGCCCTGAGTCGGCGGGCTACTCCATGACCCAGCTGCCCGAGCTTGCCACCACGGCGGATGCCGCCCGGTGCTTCCGGGATGCCTTCCCCGGCTATTTCAAAGAGGTGGCCGCCGCCCTGGCCCCCATCGCCGGGGTGTTCGTCCTGTTCCAGGCCGTCACCCGGCACTTTCACTCCAACCAGCTGCTGCGTATCGGCGCGGGCCTGCTGTATACTTATCTCGGTCTGGTGCTGTTCCTGTGCGGCGTGAACGTGGGCTTTATGCCAGCCGGTTCCCTGCTGGGGGCCACAGTCGCCCAGGAGAGCACCTCCTGGCTGCTGATCCCCATCGGCATGCTCATCGGCTTTTACATCGTCAAGGCCGAGCCAGCCGTGGCCGTGCTCACCAAGCAGGTGGAGGAGGTCTCCAACGGCTCCATCTCCCAAAAGGCCATGGGCCGGGCCCTGTCCATCGGCGTGTGCCTGTCTGTGGGCCTTGCCATGGTGCGGGTGCTCACCGGGCTGAACATCCTGTGGCTGCTGGTACCCGGCTATGCCGTCTCCCTGGGGCTTTCTTTCTTCGTGCCCGCCATCTTCACCGGCATCGCCTTCGACTCCGGCGGCGTGGCCAGCGGCCCCATGACAGCCACCTTCCTGCTGCCCTTCGCCATGGGGGCCTGTTCCGCCCTGGGGGGCAACATGATGACCGACGCCTTTGGCATCGTGGCCATGGTGGCCATGACGCCCCTGGTGACCATCCAGACCATGGGCCTGTACAGTCAGATCCAGCACGCCCTGGCCCGCCGCCGTCTGCGCTATCGTGTGGACCGGGTGGAGGATGCCGTGGTCTACTTCGATTAAAGGGGGAGGACAGATATGGACCAGATGAAGCTCCTCGTCTCCATCGTAGAGCGGGGCCACGGGGTGGCCATGCAGCGGCTCTATGGCAAATATCAGCTTTTTCTCCACCTGCAGTGTGCCGGGCGCGGCACCGCCACCTCAGAGATCATGGACATTCTGGGTCTGGGCTCCACAGAAAAGGACGTGGTGCTCTCTTTCGCCTCTCAGGCCCCCGCCGCCGCCCTGCTCCACGATCTGGACAACGACCTGCGGGGCGGGGTGGACACCTCGGGCATCGTATTCTCCCTGCCTCTGAGCGCCCTGAACGGAATGTCCGCCGCCCTCATCGACTTTAAGGCGGAGGAATGGAAACACGGAAACGGAGGAACCACTATGGAACCCACCACGGAAAACACCCTGATCCTGGCGGTCTGCCGCCGGGGACACACCGATGCCGTGATGGCCACTGCCAAGGCCCACGGGGCCCGGGGCGGCACGGTCATCAAGGGCCGCCTGTCCGGGTCAGAGGACTTAGAACAGGCCTATGGTCTGAATCTGACCCCCGAGCGTGAGGTGGTGGCCATTGTGGTCCCCCGGGACAAGCGCGGCCCCATTATGGACGCGGTGAACACCGCCCACGGCCTGCGGCAGGAGGCCCAGACCATTCTCTGTGCCCTGCCCATCGACCACATTGTCAGACTGGGGTAACCCCCCCAGTGTCCTTTCTTCCCTCTTCCACCCGCGGTCCGTGCCGTCCCAACCAGGCGGCGCGGGCCGCGGGCTCTTTTTCGGTTTTCTTCCGCCCCCCGGCCCTACGTCAGGCTCACCTCCACGGTGCCCTCCCGGGCGACGACGTGGAGGGTGTCCCCCTTCTTCATCCGGCCGGACAACAGCAGGTCGGCGGCGGGGTCCTCCACCAGGCGGGCCACCGCCCGGCGGAGGGGGCGGGCCCCATACTCCCGGCTGCTGCCCTCCCGGGCCAGGAGGGACAGGGCTTCCTCGGCCACATCCAGCTTTACCCCGTGGGCGGCCAGGCGTGCTCCCGTCTCGTCCAGCAGGCGGCGGGCGATACGGCAAAGCTCGCCCTGCTCCAGGGGCGGAAAGACCAAGGCGGCATCCAGGCGATTGAAAAATTCCGGGGCAAAGGTCCGCCGGGCATCGGCGATGACCTCCCGCTCCAGCTGCTCCCGCTTCGCCAACGGGCCGCTGGCAAAGCCCAGCCGCTGGCCCTGCTCAAACCGCCGGGCCCCCAGGTTGCTGGTCATCACCAAAACGGTGTTGCGAAAGTCGGTGCGGCGGCCCATTCCATCGGTGAGCACCCCCTCCTCCATCACTTGGAGGAGGACGGACCACACGTCGTGGTGGGCCTTCTCCAGCTCGTCCAGCAGCACCACCGACCAGGGGTTTCGGCGCACCCGTTCGGTGAGCTGCCCCCCCTCCTCGTGGCCCACATAGCCCGGGGGCGAACCCACCAGGCGGGAGACGGTGTGGGCCTCCCGATATTCAGACATGTCAAAGCGCAGCAGGGCCTCCTCCCGGCCAAACAGGGCCGATGCCAGACTGCGGCACAGCTGGGTCTTGCCCACACCGCTGGGCCCCAGCAGCAGAAAACACCCCACCGGACGGCGGGGGTCCCCCAGCCCCAGGCGGCTGCGGCGGATGGCCCGGGCCACCGTCTCCACCGCCCGATCCTGGCCGATCAAGGTACGGCGCAGGCTGTCCTCCAGCCCGGCCAGGGCCTTTTTATCCGCCTGGTCCGGGGCGGACACGGGCACCCCCGTCCACTGCTCCAGCACCGCCCGGATGTCCCCCTCCCCCACTTTCCTGGCCTGCTGGCCCGCCAGAAAGCGGCGGCGGCCCTCCTCCAGCGCTCGGCGAAAATCCCCCTCCGCGTCCCGCAGCATGGCCGCCTTTTCAAAGTTCTGCTCCCGAATGGCCAGGGCCATCTGCCGTCCCGCCTGGGCCGCCCGCTCCTCCAGGTTCTTTAGCTCCGGGGGCAGGGTCCGCCCCGAAAGCCGCGCCCGGGCGCAGCCCTCGTCCAGCAGGTCAATGGCCTTGTCCGGCAAAAAGCGCCCCGGCAGATAGCGGATAGACAGGTCCACCGCCGCCGACAGCGCCCCGTCGGTGACGGTGAGATGGTGATAGCTCTCATACCGGCTGCGCAGCCCGCGCAAGATGGCCAGGGCTCCGTCCCGGTCCGGCTCGGCCACGGTGACGGGCTGAAAGCGCCGCTCCAGGGCCGCGTCCTTTTCCACGTGCCGCCGGTACTCGTCCAGGGTGGTGGCCCCGATGACCCGCAGCTCCCCCCGGGCCAGGGCGGGCTTTAGGATGTTGGCCGCGTCGATGGCCCCCTCGGCGCTGCCCGCCCCCACGATGGTGTGCAGCTCGTCGATGAACAGGATGATGTTCCCCGCCCGGCGCACCTCCGCCAACACATGGCGGAGCTTTTCCTCAAACTCCCCCCGGTATTTGGTCCCCGCCACCATGGCCGCCAGGTCCAATGCGCACACCCGCCGCCCCAGCAGATGGGCGGGCACCGTCCCGTCGGCGATGGCCAGGGCCAGCCCCTCCGCCACGGCGGTCTTACCCACCCCCGGCTCTCCCAGCAGCACCGGGTTGTTCTTGCTCCGCCGGGACAATATCTGAATGACCCGCTCCAGCTCCGCCTCCCGGCCGATCACCGGGTCCAGCTGTCCCTGGGCGGCCATAGCCGTCAGGTCCCGGGAGCACTGGTCCAGCTGCCGGGTATCACCCCCCGGGCGGGTCTCCGGCTCCCGGGGGCGGAATCTTGGGGCGGTCTCCTCGCCTCCTAAAGCCGCCGTCACCCGGCGGTATAGGGCGGGGATATCCACGCCGCAGCTGTCCAGCACCCGAAAGGCCCCGCTGTCCGTCTCCCCCAACAGACCCAACAGCAGATGTTCGGCGCTCACCGCCCGCTGGCCCAGGCGGCGGCTCTCCTCCGCCGCCCCCCGGATGGCCTGACAGCAGTGGGGCGTCAGCCCCTGGCGGGGACACCGGGCTGGCACGCCCACCCCCACCCGCCGGACCACTCCCGCCCGCAGGGTCTTTCTGTCCGCCCCCGCCCGGCGCAGGGCCTGGGCCGCCGGGCTGTATTCCAGACTGGCCAGCCCCAGCAGCAGATGCTCGCTGCCCACATAGCTGTGGCCCAACCTGGCCGCGTTCTCCTGGGCCGAACGGATGGCCCCCAGGGCCGTGGACGTAAAACGACTGTCCGTCATACAACATCACCTCGTCGTAACCTCTGATTTCATCATGCCCTCTTTTCAAAAATTTAATATTTTTGCCATTGCAATTTCTTTGAGATATGGTAGAATACATTTAGATTCTTAGGGAGGTGTATTTCCAATGGCTTATGTTATCAGCGATGCCTGCATCAGCTGCGGTTCCTGCGCGGATGCCTGCCCCGTGGGTGCCATTTCTCAGGGTGACGATCACTATGTGATCAACGCCGACGCTTGTCTGGACTGCGGTTCCTGCGCGGATACCTGCCCCATGAGCGCCATTTCTCAGGGCTAATTACTTAAAAAACAGCGCCCGGTATGCAGGGCGCTGTTTTTTATATCTGTTAATATAATATTAAATATTAGATTTCATTGTTTTTAATATTGATTTTTCTCAGAGAAACGGTTATACTATGGTCACAATAAAAGCTGACATCATATCCGGCATGTTGAAAGGAGCGTTTTTTATGCGCAGCAACGCCGTTTCTCTCCCCTCTTCCTCCATTCAGAACCTCCCAGACTTCACCCTCCCCTCCCGACCCCGCCGCAAAAAGGAGGTCCGGGACCCCTATGACGGGCTGCGGCCCTGGTCGGCCATCACCCACGGCATTGGAGCCGTCCTCTCCGCTGTGGGCACTGTGGCCCTGCTGCTGCGCTCCGCCGCTTTGGGCAGCGCCCTGGACTTCTGGGTCTTTCTCATCTATGGCCTGTCCATGACGGGGCTGTACACCGCCAGCATGCTCTATCACTGCGTGAACACCTCGGTGGCCGGGCGCATCGCCCTGCGAAAGTATGACCACTGCTCCATCTATCTGCTCATCGCCGGCAGCTATACCCCCGTGTGTCTGCTGGGCCTGAGAGACAGCGGCGGAGCCATCCTGCTGGCGGTTGTGTGGGCAGTGGGTCTGCTGGGCATGATTTTGACCATCGCCAAGCTGTCCATTCCCCGGTGGCTCACCAGCGCCATCTATCTGTTCATGGGCTGGCTGGCCATCTTCGCCATCGTCCCCCTGCACCGCTCACTGCCCGCCGCCGGTTTTGCCTGGCTGCTGGCCGGGGGACTTCTGTACACCGCGGGCGGCGTGCTCTATGCCGCCAAGTGGCCTGGCCGGAACAACCCCCGCTTCGGCTGCCACGAAATTTTCCACCTGTTCATCCTGCTGGGCAGCATCGCCCATTTTGTGATGATGTACACGGTGATTGCCTTTCTGTAATGCTATAACGGCATAAAAACAGCGCTCTGATCTGCTCAGAGCGCTATTTTTTGTATTCAAAGCGCCGTCAGCTTCTTCAGCGGCTCCACCTCCCGGCGGAACACCCGACGGAGGAACAGGGCGCTGAGGGTAACAGCGAACAGCTCCGCGATGGGAAAGGCCCACCACACCGCGTCCAGCCCCCGGACTCTGGAGAGGACAAAGGCCACAGGCAGCAGCACCACCAGCTGACGGATGACGGATACCGCCAGACTGAGCACCCCGTGGCCCAGGGCCTGGAACACAGAGGAGCAGACCACGCTGAACCCGGCCAGCAGGAAGCTGATGGAGATGATACGCAGGGCGGGGACACCGATGGTCAGCATGTCGCTGCCTGAATCTTCCGCCATGAACATCTTCAGAAATACATCGGGGATCAGCTGGAAGGCCAGCAGCCCCAGCAGCATGATGCCCACGGCATACATCACACTGAGCTTGATGGTCTTCACGATGCGCTCCGGCTTCCGGGCCCCATAGTTATAGGCGATGATGGGCACCATGCCATTGTTCAGTCCGAACACGGGCATGAAGATGAAGGACTGCAGCTTAAAATATACACCGAACACCGCCGTTGCTGTGGCGGTGAAGGCGATGAGGATCTGATTCATGCCGAACACCATCACCGAGCCGATGGACTGCATGGCGATGGATGGCACGCCCACGCTGTAGATACCGCCGATGATGGGGGCGCTGGGCCGCAGGTTTTTCAGCTGGAAGTGGACATCGGTGTTTTTCCGCAGGTTAAACATCAGGGCCAGCAGCGCGCCGCAGATCTGGCCGATGACAGTGGCCAGGGCTGCACCCGCCACCTCCATCCGGGGGAAGCCGAACAGGCCAAAGATCAGGATGGGGTCCAGGATGATGTTGATGATGGCACCGGTGGCCTGGGTGATCATGGTGTAAAAAGTCCGCCCGGTGGCCTGGAGGATACGCTCCAGGGTGATCTGGGCAAACACGCCAAAGCACATGCCGCAGCAGATGGTGAGATAGTCCCCGCCATAGCTTATGATCGTCTGGATGTCCGTCTGGATGGCATAGAACCGCCGCCCGCAGGTCAGTCCGAAGAGCATAAACACCAGACAGCTGATGGCGGCCAGCAGAAGGCCGTTCATGGCCGTCCGGTCCACCTTGTCCTGCTCCTTCTGGCCCAGACTGCGGGAGAGCAGGGCGTTGATGCCCACGCCGGTGCCCACGCCCACCGAGATCATCAGATTCTGCACCGGAAATGCCAGGGACACGGCGTTCAGGGCATCCTCGCTGAGCTTGGCCACGAACACGCTGTCCACCACGTTATAAAGGGCCTGGACCAGCATCGATACGATCATGGGCACAGCCATGTTCAGCAGCAGCCGATTCACCGGCATGATACCCATTTTATTTTCTCTCACGTTTTGCTCCAAATTTTCTTCCTCCTTTTCCCTTGAACCGCCCCCGGTCTTGGCCGGACAGGCCGCAAAAGGAAGGCAACCTGTACCGGATCGACTTCGCGATCGGCAAGATTGCCTTCCAACGCATTCAGCTTTCCAATTTACCGGCCATTACATCATCTTCACAGTGTAATAGACCACCAGGGCAAACAGCCAGGCCACCATGGCGAACATCAGGTAATAGGCCACGTTGCTGCCCAGGGCGGCGGCGGCAACCACCACCAGAACACCCAGCACGCAGCTGGCCAGCACCAGGGCGTAGGAGATGCCCTGAGGCGCCCACTGGACCTTTTCGCCCCCGGCGCGCATCAGCGCCCCATCGCTCTTCTTCAGCCCCAGGGTGACCAGGGCCACCAGCACCGCGCCCACCAGGCACAGGGCCACGTCCACTGTCATGCCGCCAAACCGGACAAACCACAGCCCAACGGCCCCAAAGCCTCCGGCGGTAACGGCCAGGAAGCACTCGGGCTGATAGAGATAGTACACAAGGGCCAGGGCCGCCCAGGCGGGCACCAGCATAAACAGCATCCGCACGCCGTTCTTCTCATAGCTTAGGGTGACGTGGGAACACACGGCCAGGGCCAGCAGCACCAGACCTGCCACTGCGGGCCAACCGGCTTTGCTCCCCCTGTGGAAGCACAGGGCCGCCCACACCAGGGCCAGGATGCCCACAACGCCGCCGCCCAGGCGCAGAACGCGCATCACGTTCAAAATGGCCTCGGCCACGCCGATCTCCGCCGGGTAAAAGTTGATATACCAGCGGTTGACCACCATCAGCAGGCACTCTAACAGAACCGCTCCCACGACCCACAGCAGGCCGCGGTTGAGGTCTGCGTCCTCCTGACGCAGGCGGACCTCTCTTTGATTTTTATCCATTCGCGTTCAATCTCCTCAAATCGGGGCGACGGGTTCGCTCCGGCTAAATTCGTCTTGTTTTCTTTCCGGTATCATTGCCCATATGTCCTTATATTTTATCAGATAGTCCCTATTTTTGCAAGACCTAAAAATTTTATCCCATACAAGTCAAAAGAAAGGGCCCCGTCCGGTTGGACGGGGCCAGACGGGGCAAAACATTTACTTTTTCTTTCTCAGATAGCAGAACCACATCAGCCAGGACAGGATCACGCCGCCCAGGATGTTGCCGATGGTCACGGGGATCAGGTTCTTCACCACGAAATTAGAGACAGTCAGGGCGGACAGGTCCAGCCCCCGTTCCGTTGCCAGCTGGGCATAGGCGGGGACCGCCTTGGCCATCAGACCGGCGGGGATATAGTACATGTTGGCCACGCAGTGCTCAAAGCCGCACAGCACGAAGTAGCACACCGGGAGGAAGGCCGAGATAATACGCCCGGCGCTGTCCTTGGCGGACATGGCCATCAGCACGCCCAGGCATACCAGGAAATTACACAGGATGCCCAGCACCACCGCGTTCTGGAAGGGCAGATTGCACTTGCCCAGGGCCACCTTCATGGTGTAGAGCGCCAGGGCCCCGCCGGAGTAGTTCATCTGGCCAAACCAGGCGCAGCCGGCGGCCACCAGCAGGGAGCCCACCAAATTGGCCAGATAGACGATGACCCAGCTGCGCAGCATCTGGCCCACAGTACAGCGGCGGTCCAGCACGGAGATGGTGATCAGACAGTTGCCTGTGAACAGCTCTGCGCCCATGATGACCACCATGCCCAGCCCGAAGGGGAAGAGCAGGCCGCAGATGGTGCGGGCGGTCCAGATTTCTTCGATTCCATAGACAGCGGTGTTGGTGGCGGCGCTGCCCAGAGCGATGAGTGCTCCGGCCAGAATGCCCAGGACCACCAAAAGCGAGGTGGCACGCTTGGCCTTTCCTTCACCGGCTGCAGCGTATTTGGCTGCGATCTCCGCAGGGGTCAAACTTTCCATATTGTGGGTCATCCTTTCCTATTTATCCTCTTTTTCTTTTGGCCTATTACAGGCAGACCATTTTTTGTATTATATCCGATGGGGAAGCAAAGTCAATTCTCTTCCCTATTTTCCGACAAAAACCATGGTAAAAAAGAAGTTGGGCGGCGGTTTTTTAAGCCGTCCGCCCAACTGTTCCCATATACTCTTTTTCCCAAAACGGGAGAACTTACATCACTTTGCCGGCCTTGATCACGGTCTTGGCCAGGTTGCTGCCCACACGGTAGCAGATGTAATCCAGGTCGGGGGCATCCCAGATGACCAGGTCGCCCTTCTTGCCGGCCTCCACAGAGCCCACCTGGTCGGCCATGTCGATGGCGGCGGCACCGTTCAGGGTGACGGCGGTGAGGACCTCCTCGGGGGTCAGCTTATACTTCAGGCAGCCCAAGTTGATGACAAACTGCAGATTCAGGCAGGGGCAGGAACCGGGGTTGAAGTCGGTGGCCATGGCCACGGCCACACCGGCATTCACCATGTCCCGGGCGGGGGCGAAGGTGGAGCCCAGGTTGAAGCTGGTGGCAGGCAGCAGGCAGGCGATGGTGCCGCCCTTGGCCATGCTGGCGATGCCCTCAGGGGGACAGACGATCAGGTGCTCGGCGGAGATGGCGCCGATCTCACCGGCCAGGACGGAGCCGCCGATGGCCTCGATCTCGTCGGCGTGGATCTTGGGCCGCAGGCCGTACTTCAGGCCGGCCTCCAGCACCTGGCGGGACTCCTCTACAGAGAAGGTGTCGGCCTCGCAGAACACGTCGCAGAACTTGGCGATGCCCTGTTCCTTCACCTTGGGCATCATCTCCTCGCACACCAGGCGGATGTACTCGGCACGGTTGCTCTTATACTCGGCGGGGACCAGATGGGCGCCCATAAAGGTGGCGACCACGTCCATGGGGTGGTGGTCGTTCAGGTCCTTGATGACCTGCAGGGCCTTCAGCTCGTGGTCGGTGGCCAGACCGTAGCCGCTCTTGGCCTCCACGGTGGTCACACCAAAGCCCATCATCTCGTTCAGGGCCTTGGTGGCCTTCTCGGCCAGCTCCTGCTCGGTGGCCTTGCGGGTGGCGTTGGTGGTGGACTGGATGCCGCCGCCGGCGTTCTGGATCTCCAGATAGGTCTTGCCATGGAGCTTCATGCCCAGCTCGTTCTGACGCCAGCCGCCGAAGATCAGGTGGGTGTGGGCATCCACCAGACCGGGGGTGACCAGGTTGCCCTGGGCGTCGATGACCTCAGCGCCGGGGGCGGCGGGGGCCGCACCGGTGCCCACAGAGTCGATGACCCCGTCCTTCACCAGGACCCAGGCATCCTTCAGGATCTGGATCTGGCCCTGCTCCGCGCCCTTCTTGGCGGCCTTGCCCTGGGGGGTGGCCAGCATACCGATGTTTTTAACCAGAATGTTTCCCATAATGAAACCTCCTTGCGCTTCAGCAAGCGCAGCCTGGGCGGCCAAACGCCGCCCGGATATTTGTTTTGATAAGAAAAAGGGGCCCGAAAACGGGCCCCTTTTTGGAGTTTTGCCGTATGACAGCGACAATTACATGTTCAGGGCCTTCATAGCCTCGGCGATGTACTCGTCGTCCTTCTCATTGATGTAAGGCAGGGTGATGTGATCCTTGCCCTCGTACATCTTGTTGTACTCGGCAACGACAGGCATAGCGTTCTCGTTGCGAGCCCAGGCGCGGCGGGAAACACCGACCATAACGTCCCAAGGCATGGACATCTTCAGGATCTGGTCCACGCGCTCGGAGCCGTCCAGCACCATGCCGAAGCCGCCGTTGATGGACTTGCTGACACCAACGCCGCCGCCGTTGTGCAGGGCGATCAGGCTCATGCCGCGGGCAGCGTTGCCGGCGTAGCACTGGGTAGCCATATCAGCCATGACATTGGAGCCGTCCTTGATGTTGGAGGTCTCACGGAAGGGGGAGTCGGTTCCGCCGGTATCGTGGTGGTCACGGCCCAGCATGACGGGGCCGATCTCGCCGTTGCGGACCATCTCATTGAACTTCAGAGCGATGTTCATGCGGCCCATAGCATCGGCATACAGGATGCGGCACTGGGTACCGACGACCATCTTGTTCTTCTTAGCATCACGCAGCCAGACATAGTTGTCGTGATCCTGATAGCGGCGGTTGTGAGCCTTGATGTAATCGGCAGCGGCCGCGTCGGTCTTGTCCAGGTCCTCGGGCTTCCGGGACAGGCAGCACCAACGGAAGGGACCATAGCCGAAGTCGAACAGGAAGGGCCCGAGGATGTCTTCCACGTAGGAGGGGAAGACGAAGCCGTCCAGGTCGTTCTCGCCGTTCTTGCAGATGCTCTGCACGCCGGCATCGTACACGGACTTCAGGAAGGCGTTGCCGTAATCGAAGAAGTAGGTGCCCTTCTCGTGGAACTTGCAGATCATCTCATAGTGGTGACGCAGAGTGGCGTCAACGCGGTTAGCAAACTCCTCGGGGTCCTTGTCCAGCATCTCGGTGCGCTCCTCGAAGGTCAGACCCTGGGGGCAGTAGCCGCCGTCGTGAGCCATGTGGCAGGAGGTCTGGTCGGACATCAGATCCACATGGATGTCCTTCTCATACAGGTACTCCAGCAGGTCCACCACGTTGCCGTGATAGGCGATGGCGCAGGGAGTCTTGTCGGCCAGGTGCTTCTTGGTCATCTCCAGCACCTCGTCCAGGTTGTCGGACTTCTCGCTGACCCAGCCCTGGTTGTAACGGGTCATGATGCGGGACAGGTCGACCTCGGCGATGATGGAGACAGCGCCGGCGATCTCAGCGGCCTTGCCCTGAGCACCAGACATGCCGCCCAGACCGGCGGAGACGAACAGCTTGCCAGCCAGGTTGCCATCCTCGGGGATGCCCAGCTTCTGACGGCCAGCACCCAGCAGGGTGTTGAAGGTGCCGTGGACGATGCCCTGGGGCCCGATGTACATCCAGCCGCCGGCGGTCATCTGGCCGTAGTTGGCAACGCCGATAGCGGCGGCACGGTTGAAGTTCTTCTGATCATCATACATACCGATCATCAGACCGTTGGAGATGATGCAGCGGGGGGCCAGCTTGTGGCTGTGGAACAGGCCCAGGGGGTGACCGGACATCACGACCAGAGTCTGCTCGTCAGTCATGACCTCCAGGTACTTCTTGATCAGACGATACTGCATCCAGTTCTGGCAGACCTGACCGGCCTCGCCGTAGGTGACCAGCTCGTAGGGATACAGAGCGACCTCGAAGTCCAGGTTGTTGTCGATCATGACCTGGAAGGCCTTAGCCTCGGTGCAGTTGCCCTTGTACTCCTCGATGGGCTTGCCGTACAGCTTGCCCTCGGGACGGAAGCGGTAGCCATAGATACGGCCGTGCTCCTCCAGCTCCTGAGCGAACTCCTTGGCCATCTGCTCGTGATGGTCGGGATGGATGTAACGCAGAGCGTTCTTGATGGCCAGAGCCTTGTCGGACTCGGACAGGTGGGACTCACGGCGGGGAGCACGACGATACTGAGGATCCATCTTGGGATACTCAGGCAGGTCGTAGTCCAGCTTAATGGTCATGGCTTCGTTGGCTGTCATTATAGTTCCTTCTTTCTATGAAATTTGTGAAAATCGTCGTTACACATCTTGGTGACTTCTTTTTCCTATGGGCACATTTTAACAGAAAACACCCCCAAAGAAAAGAACTTGTATTGTATATTTGCTATATCGAAATAGTATGGCAAATTTGTGTTGCGAAACTTTACTCATTTTGCCGATTTTTGAGCTTAAAAAAGGAAGGGTGTCCCACGGGAACACCCTTCCTTTCACAAATTTAAAGGCTTTCTTTCGTCGTTTTATTCAGCCTTGGGACCGGCGGCCACCACGTCCGCAGGCATGTGGGTATACTTCTTGAAGTTCTCCACGAAGGAGTGGGCCAACTCCTTGGCCTTCTTCTCATAGCCGGCCTGATCGTCGCCCCACTGCTTGGCGGGGATCATCTGCTCGTCGGGCACGCCGGGGCAGGAGGTGGGCACCTGAACACCGAAATAGGGGTCGGTGACGAACTGGGCCTTCTCCAGCTCACCGTTCAGGGCGGCGGTGACCATGGCACGGGTATACTTCAGGTTCATGCGCTTGCCGCTGTTGCCGCACCAGCCGGTATTGACCAGATAGACGTTGGCGCCGGACTGCTGCACCTTCTTCTCCAGCATCTCCGCATAGACGGAGGGGTCCAGGGGCATGAAGGGCGCGCCGAAGCAGGTGGAGAAGGTGGGCACGGGGGAGGTGATGCCACGCTCGGTGCCGGCCAGCTTAGAGGTAAAGCCGGACACGAAGTAATACTGGGCCTGCTTGGCGTTCAGCTTGGAGATGGGGGGCATGACACCGTAGGCATCGGCGGTGAGGAAGATCACCGTCTTGGGCGTGCCGCCGATGCCGGGGATGGCGGCGTTGGGGATATAGTCCACGGGATAGCCCACGCGGGTGTTCTCGGTGAGGGAGCCGTCGGCATAGTCGGCCTGGCGGGTCTCCTCGTCGATGATGACGTTCTCCACCAGAGAGCCGAACTTGATGGCCCGGTAGATCTCAGGCTCCCGCTCCTCGGTCAGGTCGATGCACTTGGCATAGCAGCCGCCCTCGAAGTTGAACACAGAGTCGTCGGCCCAGCCGTGCTCGTCATCGCCGATGAGCTTGCGGTTGGGGTCTGCGGACAGGGTGGTCTTGCCGGTGCCGGACAGACCGAAGAAGATGGCGGAGTCGCCCGCCTCGCCGATGTTGGCAGAGCAGTGCATGGGGAACACGCCCTGCTTGGGCATGAGATAGTTCATCACGGAGAAGACGGACTTCTTGATCTCACCGGAGTACTGGCTGCCGGCGATGAGGACCAGCTTCTTCTCATAGTCGATCATGATGGCGGCCTCGGAGTGGGTGTGGTCCCGCTCGGGCACGCACTTAAAGCCGGGGGCGGCGATGATGGTGAAGTCGGGGACATAGCTCTTCAGCTGCTCCTCGGTGGGCCGCAGCAGCAGCTGGTGGATAAACAGGTTCTGAGAGGCCAGCTCGTTGACGATGCGGAAGGCCTTGGTATACTTGGGGTCGGCACCGGCATAACCGTCGAAGATGAAGATCTCCCGGTTCTGCAGATAGGCCACCATCTTCTCATACAGGGCATCAAAGACCTCCTGGGTGGTGGGCACATTCACCTTGCCCCAGGCGATGTCGTTGTGCACGCCCTTGGAGTCAACAATAAACTTGTCGTCGGGGGAGCGGCCGGTATACTTTCCGGTGGTCACGCACAGCGCGCCGGTGGCGCTCAGCTTGCCCTCGCCGCGGCACAGGGCCTTCTCCACCAGCTTGGCGGGGGTGAGGTTGCGGTAAACAGCGCTGGGATTGACGATCCCGAGAGATTCCAAACCATAAGTTTCCATAACAGTTCCTCCTTGATTTGTTGTGCAAAAGACGGGCCGCACCTTTTGCGGTCAGAGCCGCCCGATGAAGTTTTTCAGCCATTCAGTCTGCAAATTCACTTCATACTATGGTTCATTTTACCCTATCCGGGGGAGAAAGGCAAGATTCAGCCCTGTGGAAAAGCGCCGAAAATCACCCCTGGGTCTGACGGATTTTTCTCGATATTCCTGCAAATTCGGGAATACCCAGCCGCTCCCCCCGCACATCGGCGGGCAGACCGCAGCCGGTGAGGATATTTGCCAGCTGCTCCTTGGTCAGCTGCTGTCCGAACGCAGCATACAATCCATTGACCAGG
This sequence comes from Flintibacter faecis, assembly GCF_014287875.1. GTDB lineage: Bacteria > Bacillota > Clostridia > Oscillospirales > Oscillospiraceae > Lawsonibacter > Lawsonibacter faecis_A. The sequence continues at coordinate 272,556 of NZ_JACOPN010000001.1, forward strand.
GTCTTTCTCCGCTGGGCAAAGGCGGCCCGCACCACCCGGAAGAAGTGCTCCGGGTCGTCCACCTCCTCCGGCGGCTTGCGCGGGACCATGCGCAGCACGGAGGAGGTCACCTTCGGGGCAGGAATGAAGCAGTCGGGGGGCACGTCGAACAAAAGCTCCGGGTCGGTGTGATACTGGCAGAACACCGAGAAAGCCCCATAGTCCCCCGTACCCGGTCTGGCGCAGATGCGCCGGGCCACCTCCCGCTGGATCATCACCGTGATGGAGGCAAAGCAACCCGCCTCGATGAGGGCGGTGATGGCGGGGGTGGTGATATTATAGGGCAGGTTGGCACAGGCCACCGCCGTCAATCCGGCAAATTTCTCTCCCACCAGGGCTGGGATGTCCGTCTTTAAAATGTCACCGGGGACGATCTCCGCGTTGGGGCAGTCGGCCAGGGTCTCCTTCAGGATGGGCAGCAGGGCCCGGTCCAGCTCCACCGACACCACCTTGTCCGCCCGCCGGGCCAGCTGCCGGGTGAGAGGGCCGATGCCCGGTCCCACCTCCAGTACGCCCGTACCCGGCCCTGCGCCGGAGGCGGCGGCGATGTCCTCGGGTACCCAGGCCTGGATGAGAAAGTTCTGACCCATGGACTTGGAGAAGCGAAAGCCGTTCCGGGCCAACAGCGCCTTGATCTCATTGATGTTGCAAAGATCCATAATAGGCTCCTTTACCATACATAAGAATAGAATTGCTTCTCCATGATAAAGGAAAGGCCGCCGTCCGTCAAGAGATGACGAACGGCGGCGGCGATCATTGCTTTTGTTCCTTGGGAAAGCGGATGCGGATAGTCGTGCCTTTGCCCAGTGCGCTGTCCAGGTCGATGCGGGCATCGTGGAGGGCGGCGGCGTGCTTCACAATGGAAAGCCCCAGGCCGGTGCCGCCGATCTGGCGGGAGTGGCTTTTGTCCACCCGGTAGAACCGCTCGAATACCCGGTCCCGGTCCTGGTCCGGGATGCCGATGCCCGTGTCCGCCACAGTGAGGACGGTCTCGTGTTCCCCCGGCTCCACCGAAACGGTGACGGAGCCCCCTCTTTGATTATACTTCACGGCGTTGTCGCACAGGTTGAAGACCATCTCGTCCAGCACGGCGGGGACCCCACAGACCTTAGCCGGACTGCCCTTCACCTGGATGGACACCTCCGCCCGCCGGGCCACCGGCTCCAGGCGGCCGGCTGTCTGACGGGCCAGCTCCAGCAGGTCTACCGGCTCCATCTTCAGCCCGTCGCCCCCCTCGTCCAGGCGGGACAGGTGGATGATGTCCTCCACCAGGGCGATGAGCCGCTGGCTCTCCCGGTAGATGTCACTGGCAAAGCCGTTGATATCCTCGGGCTTGACAATACCGTCTTTGATGATCTCCGCCATGCCGGAGATGGCGGTGAGAGGGGTTTTCAGTTCGTGGGAGACATTGGCGGTAAACTCCCGCCGCAGCCGCTCCCCCTGCTCCTGGGCGGTGATGTCCACCAGCACCAGCACTGCGCCCTCCACTTGGGTCTCGTGGAACACCGGGTCGGCCAGCAGCTGGACACACCGCTCTCCCCGCTCCAGCCGGCCCTGGGCCCGCTGACCGGCCAGGGCCCGCTCCACCACCGTGCGGAAGGCATCGCTGCGGTCCAGGGTGAGGACGCTGGCCTGCTCGGCGGGGCTGACCGCCCCCAGCAGGCGCAGGGCCCCGGAGTTATAGGACAGGATGCGCCCCTTGGTATTCAGCAGCACCACCCCCTCGGACATGTTCTCCGCCAGGGTGGCAAACTCCCGCTGCTGCTGGCGCATGGCATCCATCTGACAGCGGATGGTGTCGTTCTGCCGGCGGATCTTGGTGATGAGGGGGGCCAGCTCGTCATAGCCCCGGCACTGCTCCGGCTCCTCCAGGTCCAGGTCCAGAATGGGGCGGATGATGCCCTTGGCCAGCCGGGAGGCCAGCACCGCCGCCAAAATCATGGACAGCACCAGAATAATGAGCAGCGGCTGGATCATAGAGGCCAGCAATACCACCACCGTAGACTGAGCGCTGGCCAGGCGGATCACCGTGCCGTCGCTCAACCGGCGGGCGGCATAGTAGGTCCGGCGGGACAGGGTGGACGACTCCCGCTGGGCCGTGCCCTGGCTGGCCAGCATGGCCTGGCGGATCTCCGCCCGGTCAGCGTGGTTCTCCATCTGGGCGGGGTCTGCCCGGTTGTCATACAGCACGGTGCCGTCCTTGTCCACCCAGGTCACCCGGCTGGATACATTCAGCGTGTCTAAGTAGTCCCGGCCCGTGGTCTCCACGCCCTGGGCCACCATGGCCGCCTCGGTGGCCAGTTCCCGGGTGAGCTGGTCGCCGAAATACTGGTACAGCATCCCCATGAACAGGGCCACCGACAGCAGAAACACGGCAAGGCCCACCGTCATGGCGTTTTTAAAAATCTTCGCGGCCATTTTCTCGCTCCATTCTGCCCAGGGCCGCTTTTACGCTCAGCCCTCGGCGATCTTATAGCCCACGCCCCGCACCGTTTCGATGCAGCCGCCGGACTCCCCCAGCTTCTGGCGCAGGGTGCGGATATGGACATCCACGGTGCGGCTTGCCCCGTCGAACTCATAGCCCCAGATGGTGTTCAGCAGCTGGTCCCGGGTGAACACGGTCCCCCGATGCTCCAGCAGCAGGCACAGAAGCTGGAACTCCTTCAGGGTCAGGGCCACGTCCCGCTCCCCGTCCCGGACGATGTGGCGGCCCGGGTCTACATACAGCTGTCCCAGGCGATAGACGTTCTCCGGCTCCTCCCGGCCCCCGGCGTGGCGCAGGGCGGTGCGGATGCGTGCCATCAGCTCCATCATCCCAAAGGGCTTGGCGATGTAGTCGTCCGCCCCCTGGTCCAGGCCCAGCACCTTGTCATATTCGGTGCTCTTGGCGGTGAGCATCAGCACCGGGGTCCGGCGGGTGGCCGGGTCGGCCCGCAGCTTTTTCAGCACCTGCAGGCCGTCCTCCTCGGGCAGCATAATATCCAGCAGCACCAGCTCCGGCTTTTCCAGGGCCAGGGCGCTCCAGAACTGGGACGGGCGGTCAAAGCCCCGGGCCTCCATGCCCTGGCTGTTCAGCGTGTAAACCACCAGCTTTTGAATGCTGGCATCATCCTCCAGAACGTAGATCATATCCGTTCAAAACTCCTGTCAAAAAGCGCCTTCAGTCGTCCTCATACTGGCCGGTGAGGGCATACTCCACCCACTGGGCAATGTTGCAGGCATGGTCCCCGATGCGCTCGAAATACTTGGCGATCATCAGCATATCCAGGCAGGCGGAGGCATCCTCTCCCCGGCCGATCATATTGGCCAGCTGTTTCCGCATATTCAAAAACAGCTGGTCCACCCGGTCGTCCCGGGCAATGACCTGGTGGGCCAGGTCCAGGTCCTCCCGGACAAAGGCATCCACGCTGTCCGTCACCATGCTGATGGCGGTGCGGGCCATGTCTCCCATGGGGGTCTCGTCGGCCAGCTTGCCCGCCTGCACGTCCCGGGCGATCTCCGCGATGTCTGCGGCCTGGTCGCCGATGCGCTCCATGTCCGAGATCATGCGCATGGATGCCGAGATGGTCCGCAGGTCCCGGGCCACCGGCTGCTGGCGCAGCAGCAGCTGCATACAAAGGCTTTCAATGTCCCGCTGCTGCTGGTCGATCTGCTGTTCCAGCTGTCCGGCCCGCTCCCCCAGCCGCCGGTCCCCGGTGAAATAGGACTTGGCCGCATCGGAGATGGCCTCCTCGCACAGGGCCCCCATGGTGATCAGCGCCTCGCTGAGCTGCTGCAGCTGTTCGTGAAAACGGTCTCTCATGGTTATCCGAACCTCCCCGTGATGTAATCCTCGGTGCGCTTGTCCCGGGGCATGGAGAATACCTGGTCCGTCTTGCCGAACTCCACCAGCTCGCCCAGCAGGAAAAACGCCGTGTTGTCAGAGATGCGGGCCGCCTGCTGCATGTTGTGGGTCACCATGACGATAGTATAATCTTTTTTCAGCTCGGCGGCAAGGTCCTCGATTTTAGATGTGGAGATGGGGTCCAGGGCAGAGGTGGACTCGTCCATCAGCAGCACGTCGGGCTTAACAGCCAGAGCCCGGGCGATGCACAGCCGCTGCTGCTGGCCGCCGGACAGGCCCAGGGCGGACTTTTTCAGCCGGTCCTTCACCTCGTCCCAGATGGCCGCCCCCCGCAGGGACTCCTCCACGATCTCGTCCAGCTTTACCTTGCTGCGGATGCCATGGGTCCGGGGGCCATAGGCCACGTTGTCATAGATGGACATGGGGAAGGGATTGGCCTTTTGGAACACCATGCCGATGTGCTTGCGCAGGTCGGTCACGTCCTGGTCCGGGGCATAGACCTCCTGGCCCCGATAGGTCAGCGAGCCGGTGATCTTCACGATGGGGATCAGGTCGTTCATCCGGTTCAGGGTGCGCAGAAAAGTGGACTTTCCGCAGCCGGAGGGGCCGATGAGGGCGGTGATCTCGTTGGCGGGAATGTCGATGTTGATGTTCTTCAGCGCATGATTTTCCCCGTAGTACAGGTTCAGATCACGGGCGGAAAGAATGGTGTTTTCCATACACATAAAACTCCTTATGTCCGCAAATTCTTGCGGCGCTTATTGCTTCTGTCTCAGCTTTTTACCCGCCGCCTTGGCCGCCAGATTGATAGCCAGGGTGAGCACCAGCAGCACCACCGCCACGGCGAAGGCCGGGTCCATCATGGCCCGCTCCTTAGCAAAGACATACAGCTGCACCGTCAGGGTGGCGCCGGAGCTGTGGAGGAACTTGTCCGGGCTGGCGAAGAAGTCGTTCATGGCGTTGCCCATGCCGCCCACATACAGCAGCACGGCGGACTCGCCCACGATGCGGCCCACGGCCAGGATGCAGCCGGTGACGATGCCGTCGATGGAGCTGGGCAGCACCACCGTGCGGATCATGTGCCACTTGCCGCTGCCCAGGCCCAGAGCCCCCTCCCGATAGGACTGGGGCACTGTCTTCAAGGACTCCTGGGTGGTGCGGATGATGGTGGGCAGGTTCATCATGGCCAGGGCCAGGCTGGCCGCCAGCAGGGAGTAGCCCAGGCCCAGCGTCTTGCAGAAGGCCAGATAGCCCACCAGGGCGTACAGGATGGAGGGGATGCCGGACAGGGTCTCGGCGGCAAATTCGATGGCGGAGACCAGCTTGTGGTTGGTGGCGTACTCGGTGAGGTACACTGCCGCCCCCACGCCCAGGGGAAGGGCGATGCACAGGGTGACGCACACCACATACAGGGTGTTGCAGACGGCGGGCAGGATGCCCAGAGTGCCCTTGAGCACCGACTCGGACGAGGTGAGGAACTGCCAGCTCAGCTGGGGGATGCCCCGCCGCAGGATATAGCCCATCAGAAACACCAGCAGGGCACAGGTGATCCCGGCGCTCAGCCACAGCAGGCTCCGCATTCCCCGGTCATATACCCGTCGGTTCAGGCTCATGGCACAGCCAGTCCGCTCCCGCTCTAACACGGCGGTCTTGTCCGCCGTTACACAGTTGACGCTCTCCATACTCCTCACTCCTTCTCCCGCTTTAACACCAGATTCAGAAATACGTTGATCATCATAATGAACAGGAACAGCACCAGTCCGATAGAGAACAGGGCCATCTTCTGCAATGACCCGTCGGCGGCATAGGACATTTCGCTGGCCACGGCGGTGGTCAGGAATTTGACGCTTTTGAACAGACCGGGCATGTTGGCCGCGTTGCCCGCCACCATCATGATGGCCATGGCCTCGCCGATGGCCCGGCCCACGCCCAGCACCACCGCTGCGGCGATGCCGCTTTTGGCTGCCGGGGCGCTCACCCGGAAATAGGTCTCCATCTCTGTGGCCCCCAGGGCCAGACTGGCCTCCTCATACTCCCGGGGCACCGCCCGCAGGGCGGTCTCACTCACCGAGATGATGGAGGGCAGGATCATCACCGCCAGCACCAGAATGGCGGCCAGCAGGGTGTCGCCGGCCTTCAGGTGAAACAGGCCCCGGATGCCGGGCAGCAGTACCGCCATGCCCACCATACCATAGACCACCGAGGGGATGCCCGCCAGCAGGTCCACCGCAGGACGGACCACCGCCGCCAGCCTGGCCGGCGCGGCCTTGGCCAGGAACATGGCCGTCAAAAAGCCCACGGGCACGCCGATGAGGATGGCCCCGGCGGTGCCATAGATGGAGGTGAGGATAAAGGGCAGGATGCCATATTGGGGATCGGTCTTGCTTGCCGAGGCCCAGGTCGTTCCCAACAGGAAGTTGCCCAGCCCCACCTTTTGGATGGCGGGCAGCCCGGAGACCACCAGGTACACGGTGATGACCAGCACAAATGCCACTGCCACCGCCCCGCACAGGAAGAACAGCAGCTGCATGGCGTTTTCCAGGGGGTCCAATTTTCTGGTTCGTATCACGGTGATATCCACCTTTCTATCGTCAGACACAGGGGGAACACGCAAGCCGGGGCCTGCGTGTTCCCCCAGATCGTTTGCTTGTTACTTTGCGGCGGGAGGTACAGCCCCGGCCTGGGCGATCAGGCTGGCGGCATCGGCGCTCATGGCGAAGTCCAGGAAAGCCTGGGCCGCATCGCTCAGCTGGGTGCCGTCCTTGGTGATCATCACGAAGGGGCGCTGGATCTCATAAGTACCGTCCTGCACGGTGGCCTCGGTGCAGTCCACGCCGTTCACCTTCACGGCCTTCACATTGTCGCGCACAGCGGACAGGGAGGCATAGCCGATGGCGCTGGGGTTAGAAGCCACGTTGCCGATGACATCGCCGGTGGAGGAGTACTCGTTCAGGTACTTGCAGGCATCCTCCACGCCCACCAGCTCCTCAAAGGCGCCCCGGGTGCCGGAACCGGCCTCACGGCCATATACGGCGATCTCTTCATCGGTGCCGCCCAGGTCCTTCCAGTTGGTGATCTCGCCCTTGAAGATCTGGGCGATCTGATCCACGGTCAGGTCCTCCACGGTGTTCTCGGGGTTGACCACAATGGCCACGCCGTCCAGGGCTACAATATGGGCCTGAGCGCCCTTGCCCTCCTCCTCGCTCTTCAGGGCGCGGGAGGCAAGGCCCAGATCGGCGGTGCCGTCGATGGCGGAGGTCACGCCGGCGCCGGAGCCGGAACCGGTGTAGTTCACGGTGACGTTGGGCTGCTGCTCCTGAAATGCCTCGATGAGCACCTGCATCACCTTCTCCATGGAGGTGGAGCCGTTGGTGTTCACCACGCCGCTGAGCTGCTCGGTCTGGCCGGCCTGGCTGCCCTGGGCATCGGAGCCGTTGGTATCGTTCGCATTGCCGCTGTTTCCGCCGCAGCCGGTGAGCATGGACAGAGCCATGGCGGCGGCCAGGGCAAGACTGAATAACTTTTTCATAGTAATTCTCCTTACTGTGGGGCGGCTGTCTGCCGCCCGTGTTTTCTTTGGCTTTCACCTTACAGCCCACAGTATACCGGCCCATTGTAAAATGCAAAACCAGCGCAACGTTAAACCTTTGTAAAATGTAAAATGGCAGCAAAAATGCCGCCCCAACATGGGACGGCATGAAAAAGCGTCTGGTTTTATGCTCCAAAACGGAATATTCACTTCCGGTAATACCTTTTGTATTGGACCGGCGCTGTGCGCAGCAGTTTTTCTTGCCAGATTTTTCATAATATGCTATAATATATCTGGCGCGTGGATATGCGCTGGCGCTGCCCGTAGTTCGGTAGGCGGGGCCCCTCCTTTTTGGGAGGAGGCCGCTTCTTCTTGTTCCTCCTCCACTACTTAGGAGGGGGGTGATGTCATGGTCACTTATTCCGACCTGTTTGAGTTCGGCATTCTGATCGTCAGCATCATTTCTCTGGTCGTCCAGATAAACAAAAAGAAGTAATCGCCTTAGCTTGCCCCGCTAACGATTACTTCCTTTTGTAATCCATAGAGGGGCTCCCGTCTACCGGCAGCGCCTCCCTTTGTCTTTAGTATAACATGATTTGGAAGTTTGTCAATCCCCAGCGGCCAGTAAACCGCTGGGGGATCGAGACTGTCAAAAAAGAGTTTATCGGCGCACTGCCGTATTGTCCCAGTGTTATGGAGACCATGGATCAGAGGACGGCTGCTGTGATATCACGAATCACAGCAGCCGTCCTTTCGCTTTGCAATCGCCCGGTTCAATACCGGTGTACCCACCCGGACAAGAACCACACGGGGGCCAGCCAGGTGATAAGGAAGATGAGCAGGTTCAGAGGGGACAGGGAGCCATAGGCCTGGGCGGATACCAGATAGGCGGCCAGCAGCAGGCCCAGGGTGGAGCCCACGCAGCACAGCACCGCCCCCACCACGGTGGCCCACCGCAGGCGGCGGGCGCCGGTGACGGACTCGGCCAGGGGGTAGATCCCCTCCCGGCACAGCAGGGCCACCAGCTGGTCGCTGTGGCTCTGGTCGGGATCGGACAGCTCCCGCCGCCGCTCCACGGGGGGAAAGTCCATTTTATCCGCCGCCAGCTTAAAGCGCTGCTTGAGCATGGCGGGGATCAGGTTGAAATCCCGGGTGGCCAGCACAGGGCCGACTTTTTCCCGCATCAGCTCCTCGATGGAGGGGAAGACTGTGTCGGGCAGGGTGTAGCTCAGGGCGAAGATACCCGCCAGCTCCCCGTCGATGGCGCAGAATACGGCGTTTTTCACATTCAGCCCCACGGGGAGGGAGACCTCCATCAGGTTCATAAAGGCCGCCGAGCCCACCAACACCTGGTCGCCCCGGATGTTGGCGGACAGGCCGCCGCCCTCATAGCACTGCAGGTGGTCGGCGTTGCGCATCAGTCCACCCAGGGCTCTTAAATGGTCGTGGAACAGCTTGGTCAGGCCGCTGCCCGAGTCCCGGATGAGGGTGGCCGTGTAGGCCACCACCCGCTCCATGGGGAAGTCCCCCAGGACCTTATAGCCGTTGAGCTCCACATACCCCGGCGGGAACAGGTCCCCGTCGGTGAGGAGCACCCGGTCGCCCTGCCGGGCACAGGCCGCCCCGGGCCAGCCGGCCAGGGCTCCGCCGCTCTGGATGAGCCGCCGGGCGATTTTGTGGAAGGAGCGGCCATAGACCAATGCCCCGCCAAAGGCGGCGGTGGCGCAGAACAGGGCGGACATGCCCCATAAAAGGTCTAAGCTCCGGCCCCGGCCCACCGTGGCCAATACGGCCAGCAGGATATCCCCCAGCAGCAGCAGGGGGCAATAGCGCCGAAAGACGAGCTGGGCCCCGTCATCCATCTGGATGCGGCTGCCAAAGTCCCGGCAGTCCCCGGACCACTTGGCATAGGTGTCCCGGCCGTTCCACTTTCCCTCGTCCAGGGTGACCCGGTAGGGGTGGGAGGAGGCCGCCGCCGTGCGGCAGGACAGGCGCAGGGCGCATTTTTTGTGGTAGCTGCCGTGGAGCTGACACCACAGGCCAGCCAGAGCCACCGCCGTGTAGGGCAGCCGGGCGGTCTGGTCCCCGGAGAGGGCCAGGACCACGCCGTCCCCCAGGGTGGTGAGGCAGGCCAGGGCGGCCAGGCTGTCCATACCCACCTTTCCGCGGAAGGCCCGGCCCAGTCCGGCGAATAGCACGTCCAGCCCCAGCAGGGTCCCCAATGCCATCAGGCCCGCCGCCCCCCAGCACTGGACGGCGGCGCTGTCCAGTGGGGGCAGCCACACCAGGCCTGCGGCGGGCACGATGAGCTGGGCCAGGGCGGCGAAAAACAGTATGGCCACCACCAGCACCCGCAGGCGCAGGGCTTTCAGCCCCCGGCTATAGGTCTTGGCCAGGTCGTGGGGGTCGGTGTCCGGGGGCGGCGGCTCCGGCGGGCGGGCCTTGCGCAGACGGCCCAGGTCAAATTCCCGGTGCTCCTCCCGATCCGTTCCGGGGATGAGCTTTTCCAGGCGGTGGACCTCGTCCAGGTCGGTATTTTCGTCCTCGGCATACATCTGGTCGGCGTAGTCGTCGGCCTTGCGGCCCAGGCGCTTGAGAAAGGCGGACAGAATGCTCTCCGGCTGGGGGAATTCCACGATGCGGTCATCGCCGCCGTTGGGACCAGGCTCCTCCTCGTCGGCTCCTTCGTCCTCAGGGTCGTCTTGGGCAGATTCGTCCGTCTCGTCCTCCGGCTGCTCCTCGTCCTCCGGGGCATCGTCAGACGCTTCGTCAGCATCCCCCTCCGGCCATTTGCCGGTGTCCTCCTCCCCCGGTGTCTCCGGCTGTTCTTCCGCTTCGTCCGGCTCTTCTTCCGGCTCCGGCTGTTTGGCTGCGCCGGGGAAGGCGACTACCTTGTCCCGGCCGTCCCGGCTATCCCGTTTTGGCCGGACGGGGATGCCCCCGGGCCGGGCGGAGGGGTTTCCTCCGAACTCGGCCAGGATATCGTCCAGGGAAAAGCCGCCGCTGTCCGCGTCGCCGATCAGCGATTTGATCTCCCGCAGGTCGCCGTTATTCAGTTTTTCGTCCTTGCGGTCACTCATGGATGTTCCTCGCTGGCCCCGTGGGGCGGTTTAGTTGCCGGTACGCTGGCGCACCGCCTCATACAGCAGCACGGCGGCGGCGGCAGAGGCGTTCAGGGAGTTGATCTTGCCGAACATGGGGATGGACACGGTGAAGTCGCAGTTCTCCGCCACCAGACGGCTCATGCCGTCCCCCTCGCTGCCGATGACAATGGCGGCAGGGCCCTTTAGATCGGCCTTATACAGGCTGGTGTTCCCCTGGGCGGCGGTGCCGAACACCCACACGCCCTCGTCCTTGAGCTGCTTGAGCAGGGCGGTGATGTTGGGCACCCGGGCCACGGGCACATGGGCCACGGCTCCGGCGGAGGTTTTGGCCACCACGGCGGTGAGTCCGGCGGAGCGGCGCTTGGGGATGATGACCCCGTGGGCCCCCGCCGCGTCGGCGGTACGGATGACCGCGCCCAAATTGTGGGGGTCGCTGAGCTCGTCGCACACCACGATCAGGGGGGCCTCCCCCTTCTCCCGGGCGATGTTCAGGATGTCGTCCACGCTGGCGTACTCCCGTGCGGCGGCCACGGCGATCACGCCCTGGTGGGAGTGGGTGCGGCTCATGCCGTCCAGCTTCCGCCGGTCTGCGTCCACCACCACCACGCCCTTCTCCCGGGCGGTGGAGGCAATGTGGCCCAGGGTGGCATCGGTCTCACCTTTTAAAATATAGATCTTGTCGATGGTCACGCCGGCCCGCAGGGCCTCGACCACGGCGTTGCGGCCCTCGATGATGCCGTCGTTTTCCGTCTCCACCGGAGCGGAGCGGCGCAGAGGCTTTCTGGTATCCATAGGGGGTTCCTCCCAATTCTCATCAGTTTTGCATACATGGGAGAGTATAGCACATTTGCCCGCCGGGGAAAAGAAAAATTTTCAAAAACAAAGGGGAAACCGCACCAGCCGGCGGTCTCCCCTGTTGTTTTATTTTTTACGTCTCTGCTATGATCCGGTCCAGATGGGCCTCCAGCTCCTCCAGCGTGCAGCCGGACCGCCCGGCCAGGCGGTCCTGTTCCACGACCAGCAGCTCCTCTTGCAGTTTCAGCAGCTTTTCCCGGCGTTCAAGGGCATTCTGATCCATGCTTATCCGCTCCCCTCATGCGATTTCGGATAAATCCATCATATTTCTTTTGTACTATCCTGTCAATCTGGTTTTCTTTTACTTTCACAGAAAGTTTACACCGCCGTTTCTTGTTTTTACCGGCGGGGTGTGGTATGATATAGGATAAATTGCGCAGTCTCTGCATGATTTAATTTTCAGTGTCGGGAGGTATACTCCTTTGAAGCCAGACAAAGGGAACAACAAAAGAAATACGTTCGGTCTCATCACGCTGATCCTGTGGGCGCTGGTGCTGACCTTCCTGTTCCGCAGCTGCTCCTCGTCCTATGCCAGCGCCAACGAGGTGCAGGTGGACTACTCCACCTTTAAGGAGTGGGTGCAGCAGGACAAGGTGGACCGGGTGCTGATGCAGTCGGGCAAATACACCATCACCCTGAAAGAGGGCGTGACGGTGGAGGTGCCCGAGCAGACCAGCTCCACCAGCTCCATCTTCTACAGCTGGATGGGTAATCAGGACCGGGAGACCGTCTATGTCACCACCCCCACCCCGGTGGCCGACCTGGAGCTCTATTCCCTGATGGGGACCCACGGCGTGGACTACTATGACAAGCCGGTGGACAGCTCCACCCAGATCATGTATCTGCTGCTGTCCTATCTGCTGCCCGTGGTCATCATGGTGGGCGCCATGATGTTCCTGTTCCGGGGCGTGGGCGGAAAGGGCGGCATGGGCGGCCTCGGCGGCGTGGGCAAGGCCAACGCCAAGGTCTATGTGGAGAAAAAGACGGGGGTCACCTTCCGGGACGTGGCCGGTCAGGACGAGGCCAAGGAGTCCCTGCAGGAGATCATCGACATCCTCCACAACCCCCAGAAATACACCGACATCGGTGCCAAGCTGCCCAAGGGCGTGCTGCTGGTGGGCCCTCCGGGCACGGGCAAAACTTTGCTCGCCAAGGCCGTGGCCGGCGAGGCCGGGGTGCCCTTCTTCTCCATCAGCGGCTCTGACTTTGTGGAGATGTTCGTGGGCGTGGGCGCGTCCCGTGTCCGCGACCTGTTCAAAGAGGCCAGCAAAATGGCCCCCTGCATCATCTTCATCGACGAGATCGACACCATCGGCAAATCCCGTGACAACCGCATGGGCGGCAACGACGAGCGGGAGCAGACCCTGAACCAGCTGCTGGCCGAGCTGGACGGCTTTGACCCCGGCAAGGGTGTCATCGTCCTGGGCGCCACCAACCGGCCCGAGGTGCTGGACAAGGCCCTGCTGCGGCCCGGCCGCTTTGACCGGCGCATCACCATTGACCGGCCCAACCTGGCCGGGCGCATGGCCACCCTTCAGGTCCACACCCGGAAGATCAAGCTGGCCGAGGACGTGAATCTGAAGAAGATCGCCCTGGCCACCGCCGGCTGCGTGGGCGCAGACCTGGCCAACCTGGTGAACGAGGCCGCCCTGCGGGCGGTGCGCAACGGCCGCCGCCTGGTCACCCAGGAGGACCTGCTGGCCTCCTTCGAGTTTGTCATCGCCGGCAGCGAGAAGAAGAACTCCGTCCTCACCGAGTTTGAAAAGAAGCTGGTGGCCTATCACGAGGTGGGCCACGCCATGGTGGCCTACAAGCAGAAAAATGCCGAGCCGGTGCAGAAGATCACCATCGTCCCCCACACCGAGGGCAGCCTGGGCTATACCCTGCTGATGCCCGAGGAGGACAAGACCAACCTGCGCACCCGGGAGGAGCTCATGGCCAAGATCACCGTTTCCATGGGTGGCCGGGCCGCCGAGGAAGTGGTGCTGCACACCATGACCAACGGGGCCTCTCAGGACATTCAGGAGGCCACCAACATCGCCCGAAACATGGTGGCCATGTACGGCATGAGCGACGAGTTCGGCATGATGGCCCTGGGCTCTGTCCGCAGCCAGTATCTGGACGGGGGCTATGGCCTGGACTGCGCCCAGGATACCGCCGCCGTGATGGATAAGCAGGTGAAGCTCATTTTGGAGCAGTGCTATAAAGACGCGGTGGAGCTGCTGAAAGAGAACATGGACGACATGCACAAGGTGGTGGCCTATCTGCTGGAGAAGGAGACCATCACCGGTGGCGAGATGGTGGCCATCATCCAGGGCCGGGACCCCGCCCTGGTAGAGGATGCCTACGCCTCCACCCACAGCCGCCAGCGGCCCCTGCCCGGAGACATCGAGCCCCCCGCCCGGAACATCCACATGGTCAGCGAGAGCATCCCCGCCCCCGCTCCTCAGGAGGAGGACCAGGGCGAGCAGGACAGTCAGAAAGACGAGACCCCGGCGGACCAGCCCCAGACCCAGCCTGAGACTCCCGCCCAGCCCCAGAGCGCCCCGGAGGAGAAACCCGAGGACAACGGCCGGCAGAACGGCTGACCGCCGCATAGAACAGCAGCGCCCCCGGACAACGGTGTGAGAGCCGTTGCCCGGGGGCATTTTTGATTCCCCGCTTTCCAACTCTGCCGCAATATGGTATGATATTGCCAGAAAACACGAATTCAGGAGGGCTTACACCATGACGGACGTGCAGCAGCGGGCGGCGGCAAGACAATTTGCGGCGGACTGGGAGGACCGCGGGGACGAGAAGCAGGAGACCCAGGCGTTCTGGCTGGCGCTGCTGCAAAAGGTCTTTGGGGTGGAGGAGCCGGAGAAGTACATCAGCTTCGAGCGCCGTGTGGAGGTGGATGACCCCCGCACGGGGAAGCGCACCACCAAATTCATCGACGGCTACATCCCCCAGACCCGGGTGCTGGTGGAGCAGAAGGGCAGGGACATCGTGCTGACCCGGGGCTATAAGCAGTCCGACGGCTCCCTCCTGTCCCCCTATCAGCAGGCCCGGCGGTATGGGGCCTATCTGCCCCAGTCGGAGCAGCCCCGGTGGATCGTGGTGTGCAACTTCCAGACCTTTGAGGTCCACGACATGAACTTCCCCAACGGGGAGCCGGAGGTGCTGACCCTGGCCGACCTGGCCGCAGACTGCTCCAAGCTGAATTTCCTGGTGAACACCGGCAGCGATGCCATCAAGCATGAAGAAAAGGTCTCTCTCCAGGCCGGCGAGCTGGTGGGCGTGCTGTACGATGCCCTCTTGCAGCAGTACAAAGACCCCACCGACCCAAAGACGCTGAAAAGCCTGAACGCCCTGTGCGTCCGGCTGGTGTTCTGCCTGTATGCCGAGGATGCGGGCATTTTCAACCACCGCCGGGATATGTTCCACGACTATCTGAGGGACATCCCCGCCCACGGCATCCGAAAGGCCCTGGTGGAGCTGTTCCGCACCCTGGACCAAAAGCCCCAGGACCGGGACAAATACCTCTTTGACGACAACCCCACCCTGGCCGCCTTCCCCTATGTCAACGGCGGCCTGTTCGCCGACGAGGATATCGAGATCCCGCCCTTTACCGAAGAGCTGAAAAGCCTGCTGCTCTCCAAGGCCAGCCAGGACTTTGACTGGTCCGCCATCAGCCCCACCATCTTCGGCGCCGTGTTCGAGAGTACCCTGAACCCGGACACCCGCCGCTCCGGCGGGATGCACTACACCAGCATCGAGAACATCCACAAGGTCATCGACCCCCTGTTTTTAAACGGCCTGAAAGCCGAGCTGGAGGAGATCAAACGCATTCCGGTGGAGCGGACCCGGGAGACACGGCTGGCCGCCTATCAGGACAAGCTGGCAAGCCTGACCTTCTTAGACCCCGCCTGCGGCTCCGGCAACTTCCTCACCGAGAGCTATATCTCCCTGCGGCGGCTGGAAAACCAGGTCATTGAAGAGCGGATCATTCTGGACAAAGGCCGGCACGGATACCAGGTCGCCGGTCAGGTGGCCTGGGGCGAAGGGGCCCTGAACCCGGTCCAGGTCTCCATCCACCAGTTCTACGGCATCGAGATCAACGACTTCGCCGCCACCGTGGCCAAAACCGCCCTGTGGATCGCGGAGAGCCAGATGCTGAAAGAGACCGAGGACATCGTCGCCCATCAGATCGACTTCCTCCCCCTGAAATCCTACGCCAACATCACCGAGGGCAACGCCCTGCGCCTGAACTGGGAGGATGTTGTACCCAAGGAAAAATTGAACTACATCATGGGAAACCCGCCGTTTGTGGGCTACTCTTTGCAGAGCAAAGAACAAAAAGAGGATATTCTGTCCATTTATGTGGATGAAAAAGGAAAGCCCTATAAGACCGCCGGAAAAATCGACTACGTCTCCGGCTGGTATTTCAAAGCGTCCCAATATATGCAGGATACCCCCATCAGGACCGCCTTTGTGTCCACCAACTCCATCACCCAGGGGGAGCAGGTGGCTGGTGTCTGGAAACCCCTCTATGACCGCTTCGGCATCCACATCGACTTCGCCCACCGCACCTTCCGCTGGGACAGCGAAGCCAGCCTGAAAGCCCATGTGCATTGTGTGATCGTGGGATTCAGCGTGGCACCCTTCACCGAAAAAAAGTGGCTTTTTACCAGTGAGCGAGTTCAGGAAGCAGAAAATATCAACGCTTATTTGATGGATGCACCAAATGTATTCATCGGTAGTCGAAATAAACCGCTTTGCAATGTTCCCCTAATGACAACTGGAAATCGTCCGGCCGATGGTGGGCACTTAATCATTGAAGATGCCGACTATGCTGACTTTATTAAAGAAGAACCCTCTGCAAAGCCGTATATCAAACAACTGATTGGTGCTGCTGAATTTATTAACAATAAAAAACGCTGGTGCTTGTGGCTAGTCGGCGTTAGCCCCGCTGAATTACGGAAAATGCCATTGGTCATGAAGCGAGTAGAAGCATGTAAAGCAGACCGCGAAAATGCACCAGATGCAGGCCGCCGCAAACTGGCTGATTGTCCGACACAATTCAGAGAAATCAATAATCCAGACACTTTTATCGTTGTTCCCGCAGTCTCTTCTGAACGCCGAAAGTATGTTCCCATTGGATTTTTGGACAAAGAAACTATTGCCACAAACCTTGTCATTACAATTCCAGATGCAACGCTGTACCACTTCGGCATTCTGACCTCTAATGTCCACATGGCATGGATGCGGGCCGTGTGTGGTCGCTTAGAAATGCGATATCGCTATTCTAAAGATGTGGTTTACAATAACTTCCCCTGGCCCACGCCCACGGACGAGCAGAAGTCCAGGATCGAGCAGACCGCACAGGCGATTTTGGATGCCCGGGAGCTTTACCCGGATTGCAGTCTTGCCGACCTGTATGACGAGGCCACCATGCCCCCGGAACTGCGCAAGGCCCACCAGCAGAACGACAAGGCCGTGATGCAGGCATACGGCTTTTGGGGAAAGCTGAACAGCGAAAGCGCCTGTGTGGCGGAGCTGATGAGGATGTATCAGCTTTTGAGTGAAAGGTGATATGTTTTATGGATATTCCAAAGCTATATAAATATCGTTATTTTATCGAAGATAAAGTTCCAAGAATCGGTTCTTCTGATGGTGAGCAAATTGCTCAATGGCAAAGCGTCTTATATGATGGAATTCTCTTGCCTGCTTCACCGAGTACATTCAACGACCTGTATGATTGCGATTTTCTATTGGATGATAATTTCTTAAATAGTAAGACAGGCCGTGAACTGATAGTAAGACAGGCCGTGAACTGATAGAAAAACAACTGTCAATTCGGTGTCCACTTTCCATTATTGAAAAGCAACTTATCTATAATTCAAACGATTTAGAATCTGTAGTGCGGTCAATTTTACGGAAATATTACGGTGTGCGAACAAAAAATATTTTCCAGATGATGATAAGGGAACTTCATAATCTTTTGAATAACTATAGAAATAATCTACGAGTTATTTGCTTTTCAGACGCGAACAATTCAACTTTAATGTGGTCACACTATGCAAAAGACAATAGCGGATTCGCTATCGAATATGACTTAAATGCTTGGGAATGCAAAGAACATATCAGTCCCGTCAAGTATATAGATAAGCGTGAAAAAATCCCTTGGGATTTTCTTGATGATGTGGGGCAATCTCAGCTTAGTGAAACAATCAAAAATTACACTCTCTATAAATCGAAAAAATGGGATTATGAACGAGAATGGCGATTAGTTATATCCAGATATCTCACCACTCCCGATATTCCTAAATTGGCTTGTTTTTTGGCTGATTACATCACAGGCGTATATCTTGGGGAGCGAATAGAAGAACACTTTGAGCGCGAGATTCTTCACCATTACAAAAACACCCCTGTGCGAATTTACCGTATGCAACATGCAAAAAACGACTTTTCTCTTATTCCCGTGTTAATTCAAGGTTAATATTTATTCCCCCCCTTGAGAAACCTCCCATCCCATGGTAAAATGTATCGTTGCACAGTGCGGTCCTGTTTGACTGTTTGTTGTGTCTATATTTGAAAAACACAGGAATTTTCCGTAAATTTTGAATCGGAACAGACTGAAGGGCCTTGTCATTGCGAGGAGGCCCTATGGGCCGACGTGGCAATCCGTTATTTTCGTCCACAAGACGCAGAGAACGGATTCCCACGTCGCTGCGCTCCTTGGAATGACAGTATCCGACTGATTTCATAATATTTCCGAAGATTCTTTTGTTTTTCGGTAAAAATAAAGGAGAAATGTGTCACATGAAGCTGGGTATTGTGGGTCTTCCTAATGTTGGCAAATCGACCCTGTTCAACGCCATCACCAACGCCGGCGCGGAGAGCGCCAACTATCCCTTCTGCACCATCGACCCCAACGTGGGCATGGTGGCCGTGCCCGACCACCGGCTGGACAAGCTGGCGGAGATGTATCACCCCAAAAAGACCACCCCCGCCGTCATCGAGTTCGTGGACATCGCCGGACTGGTGAAGGGCGCCTCCCGGGGGGAGGGCCTGGGCAACAAGTTTTTGGGCAACATCCGCATGACCGATGCCATCGTCCATGTGGTCCGCTGCTTTGATGACGAGAACGTCATCCACGTGGAGGGCTCCACCGACCCCATCCGGGACATGGACACCATCGACCTGGAGCTGGTCATGGCCGACCTGGAGATGGTGGAGCGCCGCATCGACAAGGCCAAAAAGGCCGCCAAGGGGGACAAAAAGTTCCTGCAGGAGGCCGCTGACTTCGAGGGTCTGCGGGACTGGCTGAACGACGGCAAGTCCGCCCGGACCTACGAGGCGGTGGATATCGCCCAGGAGTATCCCGACTGCGAGCTGCTGTCCCTCAAGCCCGTCATCTATGCCGCCAACCTGGACGAGGACGGCTTTGCCGACCCCCACGGCGTGGAGTACTACCGCCAGGTGGAGGAGCGGGCCCAGACCCAGGGGGCCCAGGTCATCCCCGTGTGCGCCAAGCTGGAGGCGGAGATCGCCGAGCTGGATGCCGAGGAGAAGAAGATGTTCCTGGACGACCTGGGCATCGCCGAGTCCGGCCTGGACCGGCTGGTAAAGGCCAGCTACTCCCTGCTGGGCCTCATCTCCTACCTCACCTCCGGCGAGGACGAGTGCCGCGCCTGGACCATCAAGCGGGGCACCAAGGCCCCCCAGGCCGCGGGCAAGATCCACTCCGATTTCGAGCGGGGCTTCATCCGGGCGGAGGTGGTCTCCTATGACGACCTGATGGCCTGCGGGACCATGGCCGCCGCCCGGGAGAAGGGCCTCATCCGCTCCGAGGGCAAGGAGTATGTGGTCCAGGACGGGGACATCATCCTGTTCCGCTTCAACGTGTAAGCGGGAGAACGCCATGAAACTGCTGTGGGACCTATATTTTACCTTCGCCAAGATCGGCGCGTGCACCTTTGGCGGCGGCTATGCCATGCTGCCCATTCTCCAGCGGGAGGTCGTGGAGAAAAAGCACTGGGCCACCGACGCGGACCTGACCGATTACTACGCCATCGGCCAGTGTACCCCCGGTGTCATCGCCGTGAACACCGCCACCTTCATCGGCTATCGGTATAAGGGTCTGGCCGGGGGCATTCTGGCCACC
The DNA here is from genome assembly GCF_014287875.1 of Flintibacter faecis. Classification (GTDB taxonomy): domain Bacteria; phylum Bacillota; class Clostridia; order Oscillospirales; family Oscillospiraceae; genus Lawsonibacter; species Lawsonibacter faecis_A. Next base: position 292,076 of record NZ_JACOPN010000001.1, read on the forward strand.
CTGGGGGTCATCTCCCCCTCCATCCTCATCATCTCGGTCATCGCCGTATGCCTGTCCAACTTTGCGGACATCCCCGTGGTGCAGCACGCCCTGCGGGGGGTGAACGCCTGCGTGGTGGCCCTCATCGCCTCCAGCGTCATCAAGCTGGGCAAGTCCACCATCATCGATGCCCTCACCGTGGGCATCTTCCTGGTGGTGCTGGCCCTGGCCTTCTTCGTGGGGCTGTCCCCCGCCATCCTCATCGTGTGCGCCGGGGTGCTGGGCTATGCCTGGCGGCGCATCCGGGGCTTTGAGCACAACGGGAAGGGGGGCGAGGGCAAATGATCCTGCTGCGCCTGTTTTTTGAGTTTGCCAAGACCGGCCTGTTCGCCGTGGGCGGGGGCCTTGCCACCATCCCCTTCCTTCAGGACCTGGGCGCCCGCACCGGCTGGTTCTCCGCCGCCGACCTGAGCACCATGATCGCCGTGTCCGAGTCCACCCCCGGGGCCATGGGCGTGAACATGGCCACCTATGTGGGCTTTACCATCGCCCGGCTCCACGGCATTCCCGGCATCATCGGGGCCATCGTGGCCACCCTGGGCCTCACCTTCCCCTCCATCGTGGTCATCGTCATCATCGCCGGCTTCCTGGAAAAATTCCGCCAGTCCAAAACGGTGGATGCCGTGTTCTATGGCTTGCGCCCCGCCTCCACCGCCCTCATCGCCTCCGCCGGACTGACGGTGGCCATGACCGTGCTGGTCACGTTGGGCGAGACCATCTCCATCCACTGGCCCGCCCTGATCCTGGCCGTGGTGGTCTTTATCGCCATGCGCTACACCCCCCTGAAAAAGCTCCACCCCATTTTGTTCATCGCCTTCTCCGCTGTCGTGGGCGTGGTGCTGCAATTCTAAAAAATCCCCGCCGACCGGTTCAAGCAACACGGTCGGCGGGGTTTTTTGTTCTTGGTTCAGGTCAGGTCCAGCAGCTTCTGGGCATTTCCGCCCAGGATGGCATCCAGCTGGTCCTGGGGCAGGGGCAGGGCCCGGATCAGGTCCAGGCTCTCCTTCTGGCCGCCCCAGGGGGAGTCGGTACCGAAGTAGATGCGCTCATAGCCGAACAGGCGGATCATCCGGGTGAACTGCTCCGCCCCCATCATGTGCAGCTCCTCCGGGCTGTAGAAGCCGTCGTTGGCCGGGGCCATGTCCCCCAGGGTGAAGGCGGTGTCCAGGCGGACGGGGGTGTCAGAGAGCAGCTGCTCCACCTGGTCCCAGTTCCGCCAGCCCCCCATGTGGGCCAGGATGAGCTTCACCGGGCCCACCTGCTTTATCGCATTCAGGCTCATCTCCGGGGAGGCGTTCACCTTGCCGGGGATGCCGATGTCCAGCCCCGCGTGGACCAGCGCCACCAGCCCCAGCTCGCCGCACCGGTCCAGAATGCGCAGAAACCGGGGGTCGTCCAGGTCTACGCTCTGATAGATGGGGTGGAGCTTGATGCCCTTCAGCCCCAGGCGCTCCACCCGGGAGAGCTCCTCCTTCCAGTTGGGGGCATCGGGGTGCATACAGCCGAAGGAGAAGATGCCCGTCTGGGCATAGCTCTCGTTTACCTTTGCGGCGGCATCGTTGATGTGGCTGACCTTGGCCGGGTTGGTGGCCACGGGCAGGACGATGGACCGGTCCACCCCCGCCCTGGCCATGGAGGCGGCCAGATTGGCGTTGGAGCCGTGGGTGAAGGGGCTTAAATGGCTCATGCCCGCCAGCTTTTCAATGGTGGCGGCGGCGATGGCCTGGGGAAAGGTGTGGGTGTGGATATCGACGATCATGGAAGAGATTCCTTTCTGTCAAGGGCGGCAAGAGGGCCGCACCGATTGTTGATCTGTAAAAAACGCGCAAGACCTGCGGACGCTTCTTGAAGCATACCACAGGTCTCGGCGTTTGAAAAGAGAGAAGGGAGAAGAAATTCACAGCCGGTCGCCCAGGGCCTGGGTCTGGCGCACCAGCACCTTTTCGTCATAGCAGGAAAAGGCGTCGTCCACCAGCTTCTTGTCCGGGGCGGGGGTGAACAGCGAGACCACGGGGACCAGGATCAGCCCGGCGATCATGCAGAACGCGCCCGCGTTGATGGGAGAGCGGAGCAGGGCGGGGAAGGAGGCCCGGAGGAAGATGTTGGCGATCATCACGATGGTGGAGAAAAAGAAGCTGACCCAGCAGGCGGCCTTAGAGGCCCGCTTCCAGTACAATCCGAACAGGAAGGGGGCCAGGAAGGCACCCGCCAGCGCCCCCCAGCTGACACCCATAAGCTGGGCGATGAAGGTAACGTTGGAGTGATACTGCACCAGGGCGATGACCACAGAGATGGCGATGAACACCACGATGAGACAGCGCATGATGAACACCTGGCGCTTTTCGCTCATGTCCTTGATGATGTTGTCCTTCAAAAAGTCCAGGGTGAGGGTGGAGCTGGAGGCCAGTACCAGGGAGGACAGGGTGGACATGGATGCGGACAGCACCAGGATGACCACCACAGCGATGAGCAGGTCGGGCAGGCCGGAGAGCATGGTGGGGATGATGGAGTCATATCCCCCGGCGGCCAGGTCCACCTTGTCGGAGAACAGCCGGCCGAAGCCGCCCAGGAAGTAGCACCCGCCGGCCACCAGCGCGGCGAACACAGTGGAGATGACCATGCCGGTGTCGATGGCCTTCTCGTCCTTGATGGCATAGAACTTCTGCACCATCTGGGGCAGGCCCCAGGTGCCCAAAGAGGTCAGCAGCACCACGCCCAGCAGATTCATCGGGTCGGGGCCAAAGAAAGAGGCGAACACGCCGGGGGCCTGGGAGACCTCCGGGTCCTGGACCTGCGCCAGGCCCTCCAAAGCGGCCATGAATCCGCCCTGGCTGTGAAGTACGGCGGCGATGACGGCGCAGATCCCGAAGATCATGATGATGCCCTGGATAAAGTCGTTGATGGCGGTGGCCATATAGCCCCCGGCAATGACATACACGCCGGTGAGCACCGCCATAACAATGACACACAGGGAGTAGTCGATGTGAAAGGCCATGCCGAACAGGCGGCTCAGGCCGTTGTACAGGCTGGCGGTGTAGGGGATGAGGAAGATGAAGATGATGACCGAGGCGGCGATCTTCAGGGACTTGCTGCCAAAACGCTTGCCGAAAAACTCCGGCATGGTGGCGCTGTCCAGGTGCTGAGACATGATGCGGGTGCGGCGGCCCAGCACGGCCCAGGCCAGCAGGGAGCCCAGCAGGGCGTTGCCGATGCCCGCCCAGGTGGCGGCGATGCCGTATTTCCAGCCGAACTGTCCGGCGTAGCCCACAAAGACCACAGCGGAAAAATAGGACGTGCCATAGGCGAAGGCGGTGAGCCACGGGCCCACCGAGCGCCCGCCCAGCACAAAGCCGTTTACGTCGGTGGCATGCTTGCGGCAATAAAGGCCGATGCCCACCATCACGGCGAAGAACACCAACAGCAGGGTGATCTTGATAACCATATGGATCATTCCTCTCACACACATTTTGTTGCTTTGCTGCGTTGCAGTTTAACGCAGAGAAGCAGAAAAGTCAAGCGTTATTTCAAAATTTTTTCTTCCAATCAAAAAAATCTGCGGACCGCCAAAAACAGCAGTCCACAGACCAATGTCATTAAGTTAAGCAAATCCGCGCACACGAAAAAATGCCACCTCGATTTTTCGAGGTGGGCATTTTTTATGCTTTCGTTATGCGGTTTGATTGTGCTTACTTCGCGGGCAGGACAATGACCTGTCCCTCGTAAATGGTATTGGCATTCTTCAGACGATCGGTGTTGCGCTGGAAAATCGCCTGATACTTCTGGCTGCTGCCGTAGTGCGCCTTGGCGATCGTGCCGAGGGTGTCGCCAGCCTTGACGGTGTACAGAGTCTCGCCCTGTGCGGCAACGGGATTGGCGATCTTAGCGGTCTTGCCCAGCTTCTCGGGCAGGGTGAGCGTTACACCGGCGGTCAGCTTTGCGCCCTTGTTGGCCTTGTAGAGTGCCTTCCACACGCCGTAAGTACCGTAGTTGTTCAGCGCGATCGTGCCGTAGGTATCGCCCTTTTTCACGGTATAAGAGCCAGCGGCAGCGGGCGCAGCGGGCTGTGCGGGAGTGGTAGGCTGCGTGGGAGTGGTAGGCTGCGTGGGAGCGGTAGGCTGCGTGGGAGCGGTGGACTCGGCGGGCTGTTCGGGTTTTACCGGGGTGGTAGGCGCAGTAGCAGTGCCGTCGCCCAGCTTCACCAAATATTGTGTGCCGTCTGCACCCCATAACTCCATCGCACAACTATTGTTGCCTTCAAGGGAGTATTTGCCTTTGTCGAAGTACTCATCGACGCTGCCAGTATCTAAGTAGTCTGCAAAACCTGTAATAAACAGTACACCCTCGGCGGTAACCCCGTAGATACCATAGAGGACAGACCCTTCAACTTTCAGGTTACTGCCGGGCTTCAGCGTAATGGGAACATACACCTCGTCTGTAAGTTCATCGGTTTCAGGGGATTTGAACTTTACCGTAGTAGCCTCGCCCTTAATGGCTGCCTCAAAAGTCACGACACCATCCTCGGTCTTAACCGATACGGAACCATAGTCTGCGGCGGACGCGGGAACGGCCAGCCCCATGCACAGGGCCAGTGCTAAAATCAGACTTGCAAACTTTTTCATTTTGTAAACCTTCCTTTTTGTTTGTGTTTTTGTTGTGCCGTTTGCCCTCTGCGCTCCTCTCCCTTTGGGCTGTACTCCCCCCGCGGCACAACACACAAAACAACAAAAAGCCAGCCCTCGTATTTCCGACCAGCCGCCCGCAGGAACGGGGAACGCTCCCCGTCCGCGGGTGCCAGCCGGAAACGCAAAAAAAGCGGTGCCGAGCGTAAAACTCAACACCGCTAAAAAAGCATAACACAAATTACCTACCGCCCCCACCATCTTTGCCTTGAAAAAGCTCTTGTCGGCGGGTATAATAGGCTCTGTGGTGTGACCGTGATGGTCATTGTGTTGAGTGGTGTAGACACTCTTCATAGGCCCATAGGGTGCTGGTAACACCCTATGGGCTGCCGCTTATTCGCGTTTCCGATTTGATTTTACAACAACTATCGATAAAAGGCAAGAGCAAAAGCGGGCGTTTGTCCGCTTTTTTCCATATTTCGCAGAACGATTTTTCCACAGATTTTTGATACAGGCGCAGAACTTGTTATGATTTTCGCTCGTATTTCCCTTTTTGGTAATTTAAGTTCAATTTTTTAACCGTTTCGCAGACTGGTTGATATTTTATGCTTTCCTTAACTTAACGGTTTTTCTCGGAAAATTTCTCGAAAAAATACCCACCGCGAAAATTTTGATACCGCCATTTTTACAACATGACGCGGACAAGTTGAGATTTCACCAAGAACATTTCTCTGCCTGTTGATTGGAAAAAAGCTGATTTCTGCTGTTTTCGCGAGACTTGTTAAAATTTTCGCATGACATTCGCTGTTGTGGCGGTTTTAGAGGTCTGTTAAGTTAAGGCGGCATTTCTTTTTTGAAAAACGCCGTTTTTGAGGGGGAAAAACAGACTTTTTGAAAAAAATGCGTTGAGGGGGCGGTGTCCGCAAACACCACCCCCTCTTTTTTACGCGGCTACGCGGTAGACAAATCCCGCGCAACCTTTCACTTTCAAATTGCGCTCGTCCTGTCGGTCGGGACGAATGGGAACGGTATGCCGCGCGATTTCCTCCAGCAGCTTTTCACCGCCCGCGCGGGGCGTTCGCAAGAACTCTTTGCAGAGCATGACCGCCATTTTGAAATTGACCTTGTAGGCGTAAACGCCGTTTTTCGGCTGACGGACAACGACTTCTTTACAGACGCGGCTTGCAAAGTTAAATGCGGTCAGGCTGGCGTAAATTTCCTGCTCCGCGAAAGCGTCGGACTTGCCATGCAGATCGACAAGACCCAGCGTGTACTTGAGGTCACGGAACGAGCCCCAACGGAGATGATACAGTTCCCGAATATCCGCAAGCGTAAAGGACGGGGGCAGAGAAGTGGCAGCCAAACAAAAGCAATCAAAAACTTCTAAAACTCAATCAATTTTGGCTAAACTCTCACATTTTGGCTGTCTCAAATTCTGCTTGCGAACACCGTTCACCACGGCGTTTCATTTACTCTATCTCCATGCGGCGGAAAAAGCAAGCGGATAGAGAAATTCTTTACATTTTATTCAAAATTTGCGGTTAATTAAATGCAACAGCCCAAAAAGCGCCCAGCCGTTGAGAAGAGGAAAGCATCTTTCCACCCCTCAACGGCTGGGTCTTTAGATTAACTTAATGACATTGGTCCACAGACTCCATTTTCTTATCCCATCGACTCCCCCGCCAATTTCATCAGAACCCCACGCTCATTGGGCAGCTGCTCCGCCAGCACGGCCTCCAGACAGCGGTCCAGCGCCCGGCCGATCTCCGGGCCCCTCAGCCCCAGCTCCAGCATGTCCCGGCCATTCACCGCCAGGTCCTTTTTCTGAAAGCAGGCCCCCTCTGCCAGCAGCTGGTCCAGCACGGCCCGGGCCCGGTCCAGCTCCTCCTGCCGCCCGGCGGCCAGGGGGGACTGGGCGGCGTTGTCCGCCCGGTGGAGGGCGATGAGCTGGGCCGTCCCCTCCGGCCCCAGCCGGGCCAGCAGGCGGCGGATGGGGCGGCGCTCCGGGACGATGGGCCGGTCGTGCAGGGCCACCAGGGCTGTGATCTTCTGCCGGGTGTCCGTGTCAAAGCGCAGACGGCTGAGGATCTCCCCGGCCAGTCGGGCGCTCTCCTCCCCGTGGCCATAGAAGTGGCCCACGCCCTTCTCATCCAGGGTGAAGCAGGCGGGTTTGCCCAGGTCGTGGAGCAGGGCGGCCCAGCGCAGCACGGGCGTGGCCGGGGCGGCATCCACCGCCGCCAGGGTGTGGTGCCACACATCTTTATCGTGCCAGGGATTGCGCTGGTCAAAGCCGAAGGCTGGCACCAGCTCGGGCAGGACCTGGGCGGCCACCGGGGCATATGCCTCCAGCACCCGGCCGGCCGCCGGGCCGCACAGCAGCCGGGTCAGCTCCTCCCGCACCCGCTCACGGGCAATACCGTCCAGCAGGGCACGGCTGCCCAGCAGCGCCGCCCCGGTGTCCTCCTCCACACGAAAATCCAGCACGGCGGCAAAGCGCATACACCGCAGCATCCGCAGGCCGTCCTCCTGAAAGCGCCGGGCCGGGTCGCCCACACAGCGGACAAGTCCCGCCGCCAGGTCCTCCCGGCCCCCGTGGAGGTCGATGAGCCCCTCCCCGGGGTGATAGGCCATGGCGTTGATGGTAAAGTCCCGCCGCTCCAGATCCCGCTCCAGGCTGGGGGTAAAGGCCACCCCGTCGGGGTGCCGCCCGTCGGAATAGGTGCCGTCCACCCGGAAGGTGGTGATCTCCAGGGGCAGGCCGTCCATCAGCACCGTCACCGTGCCGTGCTTCAGCCCCGTCTCCACCAGACGGAAGCCGGAAAAGACCCGCTCGGTCTCCTCCGGCCGGGCGCTGGTGGTCAAATCAAAATCGGTGAGGGCTCCCCTGCCCCGCAGCAGCTCCCGCACTGCGCCCCCTACCAGATAGGCCCGGTGGCCGGCGGCGTTGAGCATTTCCATGGCCCGCAGCACCTGGGGCGGCAGATCGTACATGTTCCCTCTCCCCTCTCTGTTTTCTTTTCAGTATAGCCGCCCCCGGCCCGTCCGTCAAATGCAAAGGGACCGGCCCCTGCGCATCACGAACTGCACAGGGGCCGGTCTTATCACAAAAAGGAAGTCCAAGGGGAAGCCTGGCTCAGGGCTGAGCCATATAGGGGTAGTTGATGGCGGCGGAGGGCGTGAAGGCCTCCTTCACCGCGTGGGCGCTGAGCCAGCGAATGATGTTCAGCCCCGTACCCGCCTTGTCGTTGGTGCCGGAGGCCCGGGCCCCGCCGAAGGGCTGCTGGCCCACCACAGCTCCGGTACACTTGTCGTTGATATAGAAGTTGCCGCAGGAGTTGCGCAAGGCCCGTTCCATCTTCACGATGGCCTGGCGGTCCTGGGCGAAGATCGCACCGGTGAGGGCATAGGGAGAGGCGGTGTCGCACACCTTCAGCGTCTCATCCAGTTGGTCATCGGGATAGACATACACAGACAGGATGGGCCCGAAGATCTCCTTCACCATGGACTCGTAATAGGGGCTGCTGCACCGGATGACGGTGGGCTGCACAAACCATCCCTTGCTGTCATCACAGGTGCCGCCCGCCACGATCTCGCACTCCGGGGATGCGGCGGCCCGATCCAGATAGCCCTTGCAGGTCTGGAAGGAGGCCCGGTCGATGACGGCGGCCATAAAGGTGTCGAATTCCTGCACGTCGCCCACCTTCAGCGCGGCCACCTTCTCCTTCAGACCCCGCTCCACCTGGGGCCACAGGCTCGCTGGGACAAAGGCCCGGGAGCAGGCGGAGCACTTCTGGCCTTGGAACTCGAAGGACCCGCGGACCAGCGCAGCCACCAGTGGCTCCACGTCGGCGGTGGGGTGGGCGAAGATATAGTCCTTGCCGCCGGTCTCGCCCACCAGACGGGGGTAATTGGCATAGGAGGCGATGTTCTCGCCCACCTGCTTCCACACGCCCTGGAACACGGCGGTGGAGCCGGTGAAGTGGAAGCCGGCCATCTTGGGGTGGGGGATGACATACTTGGACATATCCGCACCGTCGCAGGGGACGAAGTTGATGACCCCGGCGGGGAGGCCGCAGTCCATGAGCAGCTTCATGTAATAGTAGTTGGCCAGCACCGCAGTACGGGAGGGCTTCCACAGGGCCACGTTGCCCACGATGGCGGGGGCTGTGGGCAGGTTGCCGCCGATGGACGTGAAGTTAAAGGGGGTGATGGCGCAGATGAAGCCGTCCAGGGGGCGATAATCCTGACGGTTCCAGATACCGTCGGTGCTCAGGGGCTGGTCCTTGAAAATCTCCTGGGCGGACCATACGCCAAAGCGCAGGAAGTCGGCCAGTTCGGCAATGTCGATCTCCGCCTGGAACACAGTTTTGGACTGACCCAGCATGGTGGATGCGTTGAGCACCTGGCGATACGGCCCGGTGATGCGGTCGGCGGCCTTCAGAAAGATGGCGGAGCGGTGCTCCCAGGGCATCTCCTCCCAGGCTTCCTTGGCCTCCAGGGCTGCGCCGATGGCCTGCTTCAGTTCCGTCTCCCCGGCCATGCAGCACTCGGCGATGACGTGCTGGTGGTCGTGGGGCATGGTCACCTTGATGGTATGGTCCGTCCAGACCTCCTTGCCGCCGATGATCAGAGGGATACGGACCACCTGCTCAGACTGGCGCTTCAATTCAGCTTTCAGCTCCGTCCGCTCGGGGCTGCCGGGCAGATAGCCCTTAAAGGGGTCGTTGGCGGGCTTGGCAATGGTAAAATAGGCGTTGGGCATAGCAATGACCTCCTATTGTCATCTTGTCGTATCTGCGTCTGTTCCGCTGTTCGATCCCGGGGCTCAGATCACGCCCAGGCGCGTCAGTTCCCGGTCCACCCAGGCCTTGGTCTCGTCCTTGGCCTCCAGCAGGGGCAGCAGTTTGGCCTCGCCCCAGGGCACACCTGCCTTGTCCATGGCATATTTCAGGGGGCTGATATAGTTCTCGCTGAACAGGGCCTTGAACAGGGAGAAGTAATCCAGGGACATGTCCATGGCCTGTTTGATCTCCCCGGCCTTCACCAGCTCATACATCTTCACCCAGGCATCTGGCACCACGTTGGCCGTGGCCATTACCGCGCCCTTGGCACCCATGGCCATCAGGCTGACGGCACTGAACTCATCGCCGGTGAGCACGTTGATCTTGTCGCCCACCTTCACCAGCAGCTCCATGGCCTGGCTCATGGCGGCGCACTCCTTGATGCCCACCAGGTTCTTCATCTCCCGGGTCAGGCGGACCACCGTGTCGGGCAGCACGTTCACATTGGTGCGGTAGGGGATATTATAGATGAGGATGGGCATATCCACTTCCCGGTCCATGGTGCAGTAGAACTCCACCAGCGCATCCTGGGTGCCCATGATGTAGTAGGGGGTCAGTACCAGCATGGCATCCGCCCCGGCCTGGCGGCAGTACTTGCAGAACTTCAGGCACTCGCCTACCCCGGGCTCCAGCACGCCCACGATCAGAGGGACCCGCTTGTTCACCGCCTTTATGGTGATGTCCACAGCTCTAAAGCGCTCCTCCATGGTCATGGAGGTATACTCTCCAGTGCCGCCCAGCAGCAGCAGGCTGTTGACCTTGTGGGCGATCTGATACTCGATCAGCGCTTTCAGGGCGCCTTCGTCCACGGTGCCGTCCTGCTTTAAGGGGGTGACAAGGGCGGTCATAATACCTTCCAGTTTCATCATGGCGATCTTCTCCTTTTCAATTTGTTGAAATAGCATATTCGATTCTGAAATGTCCATTACTTGGGGCGATTGAGCCAGTTATAGGTGTCTTTTCCGTCCAGTGCCTCCAGTACCGTGCGGGACAGGATATCCGAAGTCCGGCGCTTGGCCTCGATGGTGTCGCCGCCGATGTGGGGGGTCAGCAGCACCTGGTGCATGTGAAACAGGGGGTGGTCAGCCCGGGGGGGCTCGGTCTCCAGCACATCCAGGCCCGCTCCGGCGATCTCTCCGGCCTCCAGGGCCCGGACCAGAGCATCCTCGTCCACCACAGGGCCCCGGCCCATATTGATGACATAGGCGCTGTTTTTCATCTGCTTGAACTGTTCGTCGCTCATCATGGCCCGGGTCTCTGGTGTCAGAGGGACATGTAGGGTGACGAAGTCGGCCACGGCCAACCCGTCCTCCAGGCGGTCTACCTTCTCCACCCCCAGTTCCTCCATGGCCTGCTGGGGGACAAAGCCGTCATAGGCCATCACGTGCATGTCGAAGGCCTGCGCCCGCTTGGCCACCGTCTTTCCGATGCGTCCAAATCCCACGATGAGCAGGTTTTTCTGATAGATCTCCATGGTATAGCGCTGTTCCCGGCTGTACCAGGCATCGTCCCGCACACTGCGGTCATTGATGCCCAGACTGCGGCTGAGCGCCAGCAAGAACATCATGGTGTGCTCGGCCACAGACAGATAGTTGGCATCGGGCACATTCAGCACCCGGATCCCGTGCTGCGTGGCGCTCTTCACGTCGATGTGGTCCACGCCCACGCCGTGCATCCCGATGACCTTCAGCGTGGGCACCGCGTCCATGATGCGCCGGGTAATGGGCTCGCACCGCAGGGCCACGGCCTCGATCTGGTGCTTGTTCATGCAGCGGATCAGGGTGTCCTCCTGCCCGTCGGGGGCATAGAACACGTTGGCGTTCTCCTCAAAATAGGCCACGCCGTTGGGCTGGATGGTGGGATGGATCAAGAGGACGTTGTGTTTGGACATAATCTTTTCCTCCCTTATTCAGTCGTCGCTGAAACCCAGTTCGGCCAGCTTAGCATCGGCCTGTTCCTGAGAGATCATCTTGATGCCGACGCCGGTAAAACCGTAGATAATGGCCAGTACAGGGCAGATAAAGGCCATAAAGTGCCAAGGCAGATAGGCCAGCACAGGCACGCCCAGCGCCCCGGCATAGAACAGGCCGGAGGTGCTGAAGGGTACGATGCTGCAGATCATGGTGCCGCCGTCCTCACAGGTGCGGGACAGATTGCACAGGTCCATACGCTGCTTCAGATAGGGCTTGCGGAACAGCTCGCCGGTCATAATGAGGGAGATGTAACCACTGACACCGATGATGGTCAGCACAATGGCGGTACACACGGCGGCGGCCACGGTGGCCCCCCGGGTGTTCACCTTGTGGGCCAAGGAGTCGATGATCTTCTCCATAAAGCCCGCCTCCTCGGCGATGCCCGCAAAAGCATAGGCGCAGAAGATGGTGAGGATGATATTGGACATAGAGGTCAGGCCGCCCCGCTGGATCAGGGTGAGGACGCTGGCGTTGGTGGTCTCGGCAGTCATGCCGGGCACCATGCCGATCTTAAAGCCGCTGACGCAGGCGGTGAGACCGTTTTTCAGGGTGAAGTGCTGGAAAACCATGCCCAGTACCAGGGCCACGGCGATGCTGATATACATCACGGGCAGAGTGGGCTTTTTCAGCAGGGAACCGGCCAGGATGATCAGGAAGGGCAGCAGGAGCAGCAGGTTCCAGGTGTATATCTTGTCCAGGTCGGCCAGCATGGACACCACGTTCTCCGGCATGACAAAGTCACCGGCAAAGCGCAGCCCGTACACGGCATAGACAGCTACGGTAACGATGGCGGCTGGGACGGTGGTCCACAGCATGGAGCGCACATGGGCATACAGGTCAGTGCCGGCGCTGAGGGCGGCCAGCAGGGTGGTGTCAGACAGAGGGGAGAGCTTGTCGCCGAAGGTGGACCCGGCCACCACGGCGGCGGCCACAGGGGCCAGGGGGATCTCCAGACCCATTGCGATACCAATAAGGGCCACACCGGCGGTACCCGCCGAGCCCCAGCCGGTGCCGGTGGCGGTGGCCAGGATGGCACAGATCAAAAAGCTGCAGGGGATGAGCAGGTGGGGGCTGATGATCTGCATCCCGTAGTAGATCAGCATGGGAATGGTGCCGGAGAAGATGAAGGACGCGATGAGCGCACCTACCGTGAACATGATATACACGGCAGGCATGACCTTTACGATACGCTGGGAGATTGCCTTTTCGATCTCGGCCCATTTCATCCCTAAGGACATGGCCATAAAGGCGGTAAACGCTGCCGTGCACAGCAGCATCATCTGCAGCTCCAGCTTGAACACGCCATAGCCAATGCTGACAAAAAAGACCATAGACAGCAGCACAATGATGGACCTTGCCAGGGTGGGGGCTCTGCGTTCCTGTTTCTTCGTCTGTTCCATAATTACCTCCTATCCTCGGGGCCGCCGGGCGTTGGCCGGGGCGGCTCGAACTGTGTGATCCGGTTTTGCGGGGATGGGATATGCGCTGATTTCTTCTTTTTACAACCAAACATATTTGACCTGCCTTAGATGCCCTGCCCTCCTTTCTGGATGGCTCCATTATAATTTTGCCTTGACCTTTTGTAAATTTCATAATATTCTATTTTTAGTTGAATAACACTCAATTCAAGGGAGGGTATCCTGATGTCCATGACCGCATACCGCCTGTTCTGCGTCATCGCCGAGGAGAGGAATATGAGCCGCGCCGCCCAGCAGCTGCACATCACCCCCTCCGCCGCCACCCATGCCATGAACGCTCTGGAGCGCTCACTGGGCTTTCCCTTGCTGAACCGGGACCGGAACGGGGTGAGCCTGACCAGCTATGGCGAGCTGCTGCTGCCTAAGTTCCAGGCCGTGCTGGAGGAGGAAGAACGCCTGCGGGGAGAGGCGGCCAAGATCAATGGCTTGGAGCAGGGCCGTATCCGCCTGGGCGTACTGGACAGCGTGTGTACCAACTGGCTGCCCGGCATCCTCACTTCGTTTCAGCAGAAATATCCCCACATTGAGGTCCAGGTGTATCAGGACGGCTATCAATCCATCGAATCCATGCTGCTGGAGGGCGTTTTGGACATGGGTTTTGTCTCTCTGCCCGCCTCCGAGCGGTTCAGCACCATCACTCTGGTCCACGACCGGCTGCTGTGCATCGCTCCCCAGGGCTTTACCCCCAAGGACCCGCCCTATGTCACCCCGGATGATCTGCGGGGCCACCCCCTGCTGCTGTCACACCGGGGCTATGACCGCAGTCTGGAGCAATATTTAACACAGAACCAGCTGGAGCCCTGCCACCAGCACAATATCACCCTGGAGAGCTCCGTCATCGCCCTGGTGGAGGGTGGCATGGGGGTGAGCATCGTGCCAGAGCTGGTCTTGCAGACCCGTGTCGGCCACTATCAGACCTTCCCCCTGGAGGACAATATCTACCGCACCATCGCTCTGGCCACTTTGCGAGGGCGGCATATCTCTCTTGCAAGTGAAAAGATGATCCAAGAAATCAGAGATCACGTTAAATTTCTTTAAAGTTTGTCTTGAAAAGAACTCAACATTCAGTTTTTCTGGATATTTTCAGCGTTTTGCACATAAATATTTGTTTATTTTTTGACAATCTGTCATTTATCTTGCGTTTTATTTCCGTTCTCATATTCTACTGTACTAAATTATGAAGTTTTTCTTCCGACTTCCTGCATAATCGTTTTTGCACTTCTCCTTTTCTCGGATTTCACTTTTCTGCCGCTGCACCGTCTGTGTAATCCGAAGCAATGCAAAGCCCGCTGCGAAAGAGTTATTTCTCTTCCGCAGCGGGCTGCTGCTTTTCTATATAAAACCGTAATGGGCTTATCCCCGCCGGAACCACTCCTTCATCACGTCGAAGATGTGGACCAGTTCCTCCTCCTGGATGACATAGGGGACCATGGAGTACATATACTTCAGGAAGGGGCGGCTGAATACCCCCCGTTCATAGGCAAACTGCTGGAAGCCCTCCAGGGTGGCCTCGTCATACACCTCCACACAGGTGCAGCCGCCCATGACCCGGACCTCTTTGATGCGGGGGTCGGTAAAGCCCAGCATCTCCCGCTGGGAGATGGCCTCGATGCGGGCGATCTTGGACATATAGTCCTCCCGCTCGAAGATCTCGATGCCCTTCAGTGCGGCGGCGCAGGCCAGGGCGTTGCCCATAAAGGTGGGGCCGTGCATCAGGGCGTGGCGGTCGTTGTCGCTGTAGAAGGCCCGGAACACCTTCTCGTTGGCCACAGTGACGGCGTGGCCGATATAGCCGCCGGTGAGGGCCTTGCCCAGCACCAGAATGTCGGGCAGGACCAGATCGGCCACGAACCGGTGGCCTGTGCGGCCAAAGCCGGTGGCCACCTCGTCAAAGATGAGCAGCACGTCATACTCGTCGCACAGCTCCCGGGCCCGCTTTAAGAAGGAGATGTCGTACATCCGCATCCCCCCGGCCCCCTGGAGCAGGGGCTCCACGATGAAGCAGTTCAGCCGGTCGTGGTACTTGGCAAAGGCCTCCTCCAGGGCGGGGATCTCGGTGGGGATGTGGACCACGCCCTCCTTCTTGTCAAAGGCGAAGTGATAGTCCTCGTCGTCCCCCACCTCCATGGCCTTGAAGGTATCGCCGTGATAGGCGTGTTCAAGGGCCAGGACCATGGTGCGTTTTTTCAGCTCGCTGCCGTGGTGGGCGTTGTCCAGCTGCATCACCAGCCTGCGGTCGTCCAGGCGGTTGGTGTTATACTGCAGGGCCATCTTCAGGGCCACTTCCACACCCACGCTGCCCGAGTCGGAGAAGAAGCAATAGTTCAGGTCGCCGGGGAGAAACTCCTCCAGCTTGGCCGACAGCTTCTGCACCGGGTCGTGGGTCAGGCCGCCCAGCATCACATGGCAGAACTTGCCCGCCTGCTCCTGAATGGCGGCGGTGAGCTCCGGGTGCTTATAGCCGTGGATCATACACCACCAAGAGGACACCGAGTCGATGAGCTTCTGGTCCTTGGTGTAGAGATACACGCCGTTGGCATCCTCGATCTTATAGGGGGCCTTCATGGTCTTCATCTGTTCATAGGGGTACCAAATCATTTCATTTCACCTCATCATAAAGCTGCGCCAGGGCCTGTCCGTCCATGGGGAAGCGCTCCATATCGTCCTGCACCAGCGCCAGCACGGGCAGCCCGGTGCGCTCCTGGCACATGGCCACGTTGTCCTCCTCCATCCGGTCCCCCGGGTGGAAGTGATTGAAAATGATGCCCTTCACGGCCAGATTGCGGGCCCGCATATACTCCGCTGTGAGCACCACGCTGTTGATGGTGCCCAGGCCCGCATGGGCCACGATGACGCTGGCCAGCCCCAGCTGCTGCACCACGTCCTCCAGCCACAGCTTTTCCTTCTCGTCATGACGCAGGGGACACAGGATGCCGCCGCTGCCCTCCACGGTCACGATCTCATGCCGGTCGCACACCGCCTGAAAGCCCGCCCGGATCACGGGCAGCTCCGGCGGGTTTCCCTCCGCCTGGGCGGCCAGATGGGGGGACCAGGCGTGCTCGTACACATAGGGGCACATGGTCTCCTCCCCCTGGCTCAGTCCGGCATACTCCCTTACAAAGCGGGCGTCCCCGGGGATCAGGGTGCCGTCCGGGCGGCGGACATTGCCGCTGACGGCGGCCTTATAATAGGCGGCGTTCAGCCCCGCCTCTCTCAGTGCTTTGCTCATCAGGGCGGAGATGTAGGTCTTGCCCACGTCGGTGCCCGTGCCGGTGACAAACAGCGCCTTGGCCATCTCTCACCCCTCCTTCCAATAGTCCGGGGTCACGTCCCGGCCCATGTCGGCCAGCATGGCCCGGTCACTGCGGATGGTGGCGCAGGCGGCGGTGGTGAGCATGTTGCCCGTGATGGTGGCCGAGGCCCCGGCCTTGAATGCCGTCTCTCCGTCGTTTGTCAGCAGAGCCCGTCCGGCGGCAAGGCGGATGTTGGCCTCGGGATTGATATAGCGGAAGAAGGCGATGGTGCGCAGGATCTCGTCCTCGGTGAGCCGGGGCATGTGCTCCAGCGGGGTGCCGGGGATGGGCATCAGGGCGTTGATGGGGATGGAGTCGATGCCCAGCTCCGCCAGACTGACGGCCATGTCCAGCCGGTCCTCCCAGGTCTCCCCCATGCCGATGATGCCGCCGGAGCAGGCGCACATGCCCTCCGCCTTCACCTTTTTCAGGGTCTCCACCTTCATGTCATAGGTGTGGGTGGTGCAGATGTTGGGGAAGTTCCGGCGGGAGGTCTCGATGTTGTGGTGATAGCTGGTCACCCCCGCCTGGTGCAGCCGGTGGAGCTGCTCCTCGTTGAGAAAGCCCATGGAGGCGCACAGGTCGATCTTGCACGCCCGGTGCATGGCCTCATAGGCCTGGATGGCCTGGTCGAACTCCGCCCCGGTGAGGGCCCGCCCGGCGGTGACGATGGAGAAGCGGTCCACGCCCTCCTGCTCGTTGAGCTTGCACACCCGCAAGATCTCCTCCTGGGGCAGGAAGTCATAGACTTCGCAGTCGGTGTGGTTGTGGGCGGACTGGGCGCAGTATTTGCAGTCCTCCGGGCAGCGGCCGCTGCGGCCGTTGATGATGGAACACAGGTCCACCTTGTCCCCCACGCAGGCGGCCCGGATCTGGTCGGCCCCCTGGCACAGCTGGTCTAAATCACAGGTAAGAAAAAAGGACAGATCGTCCTGGCGGCCCAGCCGGCGGCCGGAGATGATCTCCCGGGCTAATGCGAGTACATCCATAAGTAAGTGCTCCTCCTCAAAAATTGCGTTGCTGCTCTCTTCCAAAAAATCAGGGCATCAGGCTTTTCTGGCCGCAGGGCGCAGGTCCGCCCCCAGCACAGGCTGCAAGCGCTTGACCACCACCGCCGCCAGGATACTCAAGGCGATGTCCCCGGGGATGGCCAGGATGCAGCAGTACAGGATCAGGGGCCACAGGCCGATGGGCGAGGCGATGACATAGTTGCAGATGAAGTAGTAATAGCCCATGCCCACCACATAGACCACCGCCAGCCCGGCGAAATTGGCCCCCAGATAGCCCAGCACCGTGGGCTTTTTCAGCCGCTGGGCCAGCAGGCCGGTGACGAACGTCCCGCCGCAAAAACCGATGATATAGCCAAAGCTGGGCTTGAACAGATACCACAGTCCGCCCCCCTCGGTGAAGATGGGCAGTCCCGCCAGACCCAGCAGCATATAGGCCACGGTGGAGATGGTGCCCAGTCGGGGCCCCAGCAGCAGTCCGGCCAGCATGGTGAACAGATATTGCAGCGTGAAGGGCAGCACCGGGATGGGCACCCGGATAAAGGCCCCCACCGCAATGAGGGCCGTGAACAGGCTGCAGTAGACCAGCGCCTTTGTCTTACTCATTCGTAAACCTCCGTTTTGTTTTGTGTTTACGATTATACTGTCCCCGCAAGCGAATGTCAACTTGTATTTTTTAGTTGGTTTACAATTAGAGAGAAAAGACCGCCAGGCCCTTGCTTTGGGTCTGGCGGTCGGTCTGAACGCTTGTTTCCTTTAGAAGGGCAGGTTCAGGCCCCCGGTGAGCTTGGACATGGTCCCGGCGGCATCTGCGTCGGCGGCACGCATGGCCTCGTTCACGGCGGCCACGATCATGTCCTGGAGCATCTCCACGTCCTCGGGGTCCACGGCCTCCGGGTCGATGACCAGGTTCTTCAGTTCGTGCTTGCCGTTCACCGTGGCGGACACCACACCGCCGCCGGCCGCCGCCTGATACTCCTTCTCCTGCAGCTCCTGCTGCATTCTCATCATGTCCTGCTGCATCTTCTGGGCCTGCTTGAGCATGTTCATGTTCATGCCGCCGCCCATGCCGGGCATCCGGCCGCCAAAACCTTTCGCCATTTCGTTCAAACTCCTTTAAATATTGATTGTTCAGGTCGCTTGTGAAAGCTCACTGGATGGTCACGTTGTCAAACTGCTCCCCAAAGGCCAACAGAGCATCCATGGCATCCTCTTTCGGGGGCTCTGCGGGCTTCTCCCGCTCACGCTCCACAGGGGCCGCACTCTGTACCGGGGCCGGTCCGGGCTCCTCCGGGGGCGGGGTGCCGCACACCACGCTGACCTGGGGGGCTCCGCCGAAGGAATCCGCCGCCGCCCGCTTCAGTCCCGCCAACACAGCGGGCTTGTTCAGCATGGCCCGGGTGAATTCACTGTCCGTCCACAGGGTCAGGCTGCCGTTTTTCCACACGCCGGTGACCTTTTGCCCGTTGCTCAAATAGGGGTGCACCGTGGGCGGGATCTTCCCCTTCAGTCCCGCTGCGAAGGAGGGCCAGAAGGCCCGGTCTCCGTCGGGAGGGCCTCCTGCCGGGACGCTCTGCTGCGGGGCGGGCTGGACCGCCGGACGGGCGGCGGGACGGGGGGCAGGCCGGACGGGCTCCGGCTCGGGCACGTCGAACACCCGCTCCATCTCCCCGGGGGCCGGGGGCTCCTCGGGCAGCGGGGGCCGCTCCTCCTCCCAAGGGGGGCGGTCCTCCTGAACGTTTGGGACCGCCGCAGGTCTCTTCTGCGGAGTCTGAGCCGGGCGGGAGACCGGTCTGGAGACGGCCTGGCTCTGGGCCGGGGGCTGGGTGGGGATACCGCCCTGGGTCAGGCGCTCCTCCAGCCGGGCCACCCGGGCGGCCAGCCCGGTCAGAGACTGGTCCAGGCTCTCGTCGCACAGGCGGATGAGACACAGCTCGGTGTCCGTGCGGCGGTTGCCGCTGCGGGGCAGGTCGGCCAGGGCACTCTGGAGCACGGTGAGCGTCTGCAGCAGCCGCTGGGCGGTGAACTGTTCCCCCAGGGCGCGCATGGTGGCCTCGTCATAGCCGCCAGTGAGCAGGGATGCGCCCCCCTGGGGGGCCGTCTTCCGCAGCAGCAGGTCCCGGGCCAGGGCGGACAGCTCCCCCAGGACGGAGGCCACGTCCTTCCCCCCGGCATACAGGCGGGCCAGGGTATCTAAGGCGGCGGCGGTGTCCCGCCGGGCGATCTGGTCCATGAGGGCGGCGGTCTCCAGATTGCCCGCCAGACCCAGCACGTCCAGAATTTCTTTCTCGTCCACTTTTGCCCGCCCGCCGGAGCACTGATCCAGCAGGGACAGGGCGTCCCGCAGGCCGCCGTCGGCCAGCCGGGCCAGCAGGGCGGCCCCGTCGGCGGTGAGGTCGATGCCCTCCTCCTGGGCCACATAGCCCAGCCGCTGGGCGATCTGCCCGGGCAGGATGCGCTTAAAGGCGAACTGCTGGCACCGGGAGCGGATGGTGGCCGGGACCTTGTGCAGCTCGGTGGTGGCCAGGATGAACATCAGGTGGGGGGGGGGCTCCTCCAGGATTTTCAGCAGGGCGTTGAAGGCGGGGGTGGACAGCATATGCACCTCGTCCACGATATACACCCGCTTGCGCACGGCGGCGGGGGTATACACCGCCTCGTCCCGCAGGGCCCGCACCTGGTCCACGCCGTTGTTGGAGGCGGCGTCCAGCTCCAGCACATCTAAAATCGAGCCGTTTTCGATGCCCAGGCAGGCGGGGCATTGGTTGCAGGGATTGCCGTTTTCCGGCTGCCGGCAGTTCACCGCCCGGGCCAGGATCTTGGCGCAGGTGGTCTTGCCCGTGCCCCGGGTGCCGGTGAACAGATAGGCGTGGGACAGCCGGTCCCCGGCCACCTGCTGCTTCAGGGTCTCGGTGATATGTTCCTGGCCCACCACATCGTCAAAGGTGCGGGGGCGCCACTTGCGGTATAGAGCCTGATACATTCTGTTTCCCCCCTGAAAGCGGATAAAAACGCGGCGCAGAGCGAGGCCGCACACCGGCCTTTGAAGCGTGGGATATGCCCGGTACCTGAACAGCCGGCTCAAGAACAGTGACCCCGCGGCACACGCGGCAGGCCGCTTAGTGCTGCTCGGTTCCCCGCCTGACACGGTTCACGGAGCCGCGTTGCGCGGGACCGGTCTATCATCGCTGCTTATTCAGGTCAAACGACACATCCACACGTCCGGGGGCCGGGATTCATCCCCGCTATAGCGGATTGCGGGTCTAGGGCACCGCTATCTCCCCGACTAGTGCGGCCTCGCTCCGCGCCGCAGCTCGGAACAAAGGTAGGTTATATTATACTATGGGTTTGAAAAATTATCAACTAGAAAATCATCCAGAATAAAATTTCTATATTTTCCCGTATTCTGTCATTGTGAGAATGTCCTGTTGCCACTTCCCCGTTTTTACGCTATGATATCCTCAACAAGACCAGAGGAAACAGCAGGAGGAACACGCATGAAGATCATGGCCATTGACTATGGCGATGCCCACACCGGGGTCGCCTTTTCCGACCCCACCGGTTTTTTGACCGGGACCACCACCACCATCCACAGCCGCAGCGCCGACGTGGTGCTGTCTGAACTGGCCCGGCTGGCAAAAGAGCAGGGGGCGGAGGAGATCGTGATGGGCTTTCCCCGGAATATGGACGGCACCGAGGGGCCCCGGGCGGAGCTGTACCGGGCCTTCGCCGGCCGGGTGGAGGAGGCCACGGGCCTAAAGCCCGTCCTGTGGGACGAGCGGCGCACCACCGTGGACGCCCACCGCATTTTACAGCAGGCGGGCAAGAACGCCAAAAAGCGCAAAAAAACAGTAGACGCAGTAGCCGCCTCCCTCATTCTGGAGGGCTATCTGGACTATAAACGTCTGCAGAAGTAACAACAGGAGGTATTATTATGCTGAAAGTTCACGTTAAGTATCATCTGAAGCCGGGCACCCAGGCCGATTTTCTGGCCGGGGTCACGGAGAAGACCCTGCAGGATGCCGTGCTGAACGAGAACGGCTGTCTGAAATATGAGTACATCCCCGCCGAGGGCATCCCCGACCTGGTCCTGCTGGAGGAGGAGTGGACCAGTCTCCAGGCCCAGCAGACCCACCTGAAACAGCCCCACATGGCCCGCATCGCCGAGCTGAAGGACCAGTACATGGACCACATGGACCTGGACATGGAGGAGGTCTGACCCCCTCCGCCAAAAGCAAGCTGCAAACCGCCCATGAGTCTCACCAGACTTGGGGGCGGTTTTTTAACACAAAATGGTTTGAAAACATAAAAATATAGAAATGCAAGCTATTCTTGCGCAGATGTCAATCGAATTTGGTTCCATTGGGCAGTAATAATCGGATAAACTCAAAGGGAAAGGCGACAGGACATAGCAGCTAACTTTTCGCAGGCCGATTTGCGTCATTTTTATCTTATTGACAACTTTCTCGCAATCTGCAATAATGAGTTCAGGAGGATAACAACATATGAAAAAGCGAACTTCTCTTTTCGTAATTGCGGCTATCATCGTCTCTCTTCTTATTGTTATTGCAAGCAGATTTGCCATGGTGTTAAACCTCCCGGCCAATGACAACGCAGCCCTGTCCTCTTCTGACTCCCTCAACATCTTATCTGAATTCCCCGCCGAAATCAGCTATGTGGAACGCAAATATGATCTGCATATTGAGACCTTGGACAAAGAGACCCTCTCCCTTTTAAGGCAAGAAGCAATTTCCAACCTCAGCGATCCAGACTACAAGTTCGCTGACCTGATGGACAAGATTGCGCTTGCCTACGTGGGCAACCGATGCAGCAAAATCGTAGCATTCCCTGGCGATCCTGCGGCAGAAATCACCGTATATCGTCCTTTCGGTCCTCTGTACGGTGAATGCTTTACACTCATCCCCACTGGAGTTACAGGAATGGACATTAAGACCGGAACAATATTCATCGCTTCCGGGTCCGACCTGTACGGTGCGGCGATCAATGCAAAAGTTTCTAAGTCGGTGTCCTATACATGCCAGGGCCCTGCCGACAGGACCACCCTTTATAACGGGCAGTTAGCCACCCACCGAATGGCCTTTGGCGTACTATACGGAACGATCATCAAACATACAGTTCAGTACCCCGGCGGAAACACCCATGTGTTCTATTATGTAGAGCAGGCAACCATGGATGCCGCTGACTACGCCGTAAACATTCAGGTCGGCGCATCGAATACCTATTCTGACACTTTAATGGGCACTACCCTTCACTTCCCTGATCAGCGCTACCTCTATTCCGCAATTCAGGATGATCCTACGCAGTTCCTTGCGCCTTGATGTATCTGATTAGAGCTGACCATCACCCCCGCATCCAACCAATTCCCACAAAACTGGGGCCCCAACCTGACCGGGCTGGGGCCCCTTTGTTCTACCCTGTCAAAGAGTTGACAAAGAGGTGCTGTTTTTTTGAAAAAGGTGTGAAAAAAGCGTGATGCAAGTGATACTTGCGCGAATGCAACCGGGATGTAAACTGGATGTGGTTTACTTTCCCACAAATTTTGCTTAAACTGAGCACAAGAATTAGGAGAAAACATGGAACTGAATGAAAAGCTGCTTTCTTTGCGAAAGAAGAACAAACTGACCCAGGCTCAGGTGTCCGAAACACTGGATGTCTCTCGCCAGGCCATCTCCAACTGGGAAACGGGGGCTGTGCTCCCGTCCACAGACAATTTACTTGCTCTGAGCCGACTGTATCAGGTCCCGGTTGACCATCTATTAAATGGTGATACAGACCCGATGTCAGTCCCCGTCACAGAAAAGGAGGTCGATAAGAAGGAAGAAGCTCCACCGGAACCGGCGAAGCCAACTACATATAGTAAATTAGATATGCTCAGAAAACATAGCGTAATTATCCTGCTCTATCTGTTCACCCTGTTCCTGGTCGTTTTGATCTCGGTCCTAGTCACATTATTCCTCACCCGAGAAAAAGAACCAGATGTGCTGGATGTGAGTGATCTGAACGTCGAGTATGTCGACCCTGCTACTGTAGAGGACGGCAGCTTTTGGTGAAAACAAGAAACTAGAAAAGAGGTCTTATTATGAATGTGAAACCTGTCGCACTTGCCCTGCTGTGCGCCGCCACTTTATACGGCGCACAGGTTCCCACATCGGCGATCTCCCAGGAAAGCACCAACATCATCCCAGCCAACAGCGTAATCGAAATTTCTGATTTGGAGTTTTACACTTCAGATTGGGACAATCATTCGGCCAGAGCTACCAACCGACTGGATTGGAGCATCTCTCCCAGCACTAACCACAAATGAACATCAAGAAGCTATCCAAAACAAAAACTACGTTGCTCGTACTGGCAATCGGCCTTCTTTTGGCCGCAGGCGTGATAGTTTTCCGCTCAAAGACTCCCTATCACGGCCCCTATGCCGACGTAGCATCTTTTGCCAGTGGGTATTATAACGCACTGATTCAAAAGGACTACGACACAGCGCTCGGTTTGCTACATCGTTCTCCTGATACCATGTTCGATGATGAGTTTCTTCTGACTGGTCTTCAAAACTCTCCGCCAATTTATTACCGGGTCAATTCAGTTAAAAAATTGTCCGATGGAATATTTGAGGTGGACGGGACTGGCAAATCGGATGATGATCTTGGAAAACGGCAGGTCACAAACTACGTCATCGACTACCACTCAAAGCGTTCTTTTGTGATCCACTGGTCTGACGTTCCAAGTGAACTATATGACTTTGGAAAAATTATCGGAAAATAGCAAATTAGTTTTCAATCATTTAAAACAGAACATTTGTAACACCAAACGCAACATAAGTAATACTTGCGGGAATGTAAGTAAATAACGCTTTACATCCCTGCGGGTCTTATGTTATGTTAAAGAAAAAGCTCTTGTCGGTCCCGCTTGCCGCCGCTATGACCTGCGCCATGTGTCTCTCTGTGGGTGCGGCGGAGGTGCCTGCTGATTCGAGTGAAGTAGATGTATATCATGGGGCCGAGGAAGGGGCAACTGCAAACTCTACGTTTTCAATTTGAAATTATTTCAATGTAAAACACGTTTTGAGGATATATCATCATGCGGATCATAAAGATTTTGCTGATAATCGTGGGGACCAGAATCATCTGGGTATCTATTTTTGGAAGAGACCCCAGTAATTTTGGTCAAAGTACATTGGCCGAATACATCATCGGCAGCTTGTACTATGTAACAGTTATCCTGTTATTGTATCTATTCCGGGATAAGAAAAAATGAAAGGAGCATTCACCATGAAAACCCGAAAGATTTTGTCCGCTCTGTTAGCTGCCGCCATGACCTGCGCCATGTGTCTCTCTGCGGGTGCGGCGGATGTGTCTCCTTGTATCTATGACCTGGAGAAGGAGTCCACCCACAAGACTGTTTCGGCGGGTAGTTACTCCTATGACTGCTATACCACGCTGTACTATGGCAACGCCAGCAAGGGCTGCCTGTGGGCGGTGGAGAAGAACAAGAAGGACGCCCAGGCGGCGCTGAAGACCTATCTCTATGAGAACGATAATCTGGTGGAGGAGGCCGGCTGGTCCACCAGCAGCTCCTATATCCACCTGCTGGATACCAAAAAGCGCGCCGTGTCCGGCGACATCCGGGTGGAGGGCGACTATCGCTTCTATCACGACAACGGCGACTATACCTCCGGCTCCGCCCCTGTGGTCCGCTACAGCACCTCCCGCTCCGCAGCCGAGCGCATGGCCGTCACCAGCTATCCCACCAACGCCAAGGGCGAGACCTATGGCTCCTATCTGGACCGGAACACCGTGGGCCAGGCCCCTGACCTGATCGCCGCCATGGGTGAGAACGGCGTGGAGGGCTATATCCGTCTGAACGACATCGCCCCCGAGCTGTTCACCCTGGAGGAGATCCGCCAGTATCAGGCCCAGGTGGATGCAAACCCCGTTATCCCCCTGTACGACCTGAACGGCAAGGTCATCGGCTCCTTCGTCCGTGGTACCACTCAGGACCACAGCAATCCTGACCCCGTAGTTGTTCAGAAGCTGGATGAAATGACCGGCGGCAAGTCCGCCGACTTCCTGCCCAGCGCCCAGCCTATCCCCGTCAAGCACGACTACCCCACCACCGCCAACGGCGAGACCTATGGCTCCTATGGTGACCGGGACAAGTACGGCTATCCTCCCCAGCTGATCGCGGTCATTGGCGACAACGACCGGAGCGGCTATGTCCGCCTGTCCGACTTCCGGGCCGCCAACCGCCCCGCCAACGTGGTCTGGGACGTGTATGACCTCAAGGGCAACGTGATCGACACCTTCAGCCACTAATTTCGAGATAAAAAATGAAAGAACACCCAGATGGCACCAACGACCTATCTCTATCAGAACGACAGTCCGGCGGGCCGCTTCCTTGGAAGAAGCGGCCCGCTCTGTTATGCCTGTTCGATTTTCTCAAAGGCGATCCTGGGCGTTCCGTCGTGGGCCTTGATGATGCCGCAGTAGACAAAGCCGAATTTTTCAATGGCCCGCCGCATGGGCTTGTTGTCGGCGTGGGTGTCGATGCGCAGGTGGCCGCACCGGTCCATGCACCAATGAAAAATTTCCCCGGTGAGTCCGTGGGCCTCCCCCCGGCTGGCCACCCGGTGGATGGTGCAGTAGGGCCCGTCGCTCAGCCAGGCCCCGTCGATCTCGCCGTAGGTGGGGTCCTCGCCGGGGAGGAAGGAGAACACCGCCTGCACCCGGCCCTCCCGCTCCAGCACATAAAAATTTCCCTCCGCCATGTCCCGCCGGATCACCGCCGGGTCGGGATTTTTGTCCCCCCACTGGGTGGGGTTGCCCGCCTGACGCATAAAGCTGCGGGCAATGGTATAGATGTCTGTGATGTCCTGCCAATCGGCCTGCTGTGCCCCTCGGATCATAGTATCAGGTTCCTTTCCTCTCTCGCAATATCGTTTTCCCCATTATAGCGGTCTTTTCACCCATGCGCAAGCACGACGGTGCTCGGCTGCCCCTATTCCGGCAGAAGCATCCCCAGACCCTGTAGCTTTTCAGCTGATCCACGCACCACCGTTGACGGTGTACTCCCCCCACAGACCATCGTCGTTCTGAACGGCAACGCACTGGGAAAGGCCATAGGCACCCAGCGCACTGCGCCACTTGTCGGCATGGAAGCTGACGGTATCCTTCCCTTTGTTCTGCCCCAGGGGCGGCTCAGCCTCCCCCTCCGGGTCATCGTTCTCGGCGATGGTGAAAAGGATGCCGTCCTCCCAAGCGGGGAAAGCGTCCTCCTCATCAAGGCCGCTGATGTACCCCTCCTGACACAGCTGCTCATAGCTCAACTCCATGGGCTGGGCCTGGTGAGACCGGGCAAAGCTCCACGCCACTGCGCTGCGCTCGGCAGGTGTGAGGGAGGTCGCCGTCAGGTCCACGCTGATATACTCCGCTGTATGGTTCAGTCCCTCGTCCTTTTCCCATAGGTCCCCCAGGACACGGAGATAGAGTCCGCATCGGTCGTCAAATTCATCTGGCAGGAAGGTGATGCCGGTGACCTCGCCGAACTGTGCGGGATAGGTCTCCATTATGCCGCCGGAGAAGGCGACCCGGATCATCGCCCCGGCGGAGAGCTGGCCGTCGGCCAACAGCGTGCCCCCCTCCGTCTCCTTGCGGTACAGGGGAACAGAGCTGGCATCCAGCGTATAGATATCGGGGTGGTCGCCGTCCACGTCTGCAAGCAGCAGCTGATTCTCGCCATCCACCGCAACCACCCGGCAGCGCATGACCGTATCCTCTTCTGGGGATATAGCGTCCACGCCACCCTCCGTTGCGGACAAGTGGGGCATTTTCTCTGAACAGCCCGCAAGCAGGGTGCAGAGCAGCGCAGCGGCAAGGAACCATGAACTGCCTTGTTTCATGGGAATTCCTCCTTCGATCTTATCTATCCCGTTAGACGTTCGGCGGGGAGGTTTTGTTCCCGATCATCTCCCGGTCCTGTCTTTCGCCCATTCGCAGACACAAGCGCTTTACCCGACGTGTTCCTTGTGATATACTGTAACATGATATATTATCTGCAATAAAGGAGGACCTCAACATGGACCTTGCAGAACATAAAGTCTCCGGCAAGACGATCTTCAACGGCAAGATCGTCCGTCTGGATGTGGACCAGGCCCGGCTGCCCGACGGGAGCATCGCCACCCGGGAGGTGGTCTATCATCCCGGCGGGGTGGCCATTCTGGCCCTGGATGAACAGAACAACGTGTCTTTGGTGCGCCAGTTCCGCTATCCCTTCGGAAAGCTGCTGCTGGAGCTGCCTGCGGGCAAGCTGGACCACGGGACGGAGGAGGACCCCCTGGTGGGGGCCAAGCGGGAACTGAGCGAGGAGGCCGGACTGGAGGCCGCCCACTGGACCTATCTGGGCTGTATTCTGGCCTCCCCCGGCTTTTCCAGCGAGGTGCTGCACATGTACCTGGCCCGCCAGCTGACCCCCACCCCCCGGCACCCGGACGAGGACGAGTTTCTGGACGTGCTCACCATGCCCTTTGACGAACTGTTCGCCCAGGTGATGGACGGCACCGTCACCGATGCCAAGACGGTGGCCACGGTTTTAAAGACGAAATATCTGCTGGGTCTGTGACCCGGCCCGCTTGACAAAGGAGGAAGTCTGTGGCAAAGACCATTCTCATCGTGGAGGACGAACAGAACATCGTGGACATCCTGTCCTTCAACCTCAGCCGGGAGGGCTATCAGACCCTGGAGGCTCTGGACGGCCCCACCGGCCTTCAGCTGGCCCTGGAGCAGAACCCCGACCTCATCCTGCTGGACCTGATGCTGCCCGGGATGGACGGCTTTGAGGTGTGCCGCCGGGTGCGGGAGAGCGGCTCCTCCACCCCCATTCTCATGCTCACCGCCCGGGAGGAGGAGGCCGACAAGGTCCTGGGGCTGGAGCTGGGGGCGGACGACTATATCACCAAGCCCTTCTCTGTGCGGGAGCTGCTGGCCCGGGTGAAGGCCAACATCCGCCGGGTGTCCATGGCCGCCAACGCCAATCAGGAGGCCGCCCCTGCGGCAAAGCCCGACGGGGACACCCTGCGTCTGGGCCGGGTGTCCATCGACCGCTCCCGGGCCACCGTGAGCAAGGACGGCCAGCCCCTGGACCTGACCCAGCGGGAGTATGACCTCATCTGCTTTTTGGCCGCCCAGCCCGGAAAGGTGTTCTCCCGGGAGGCCCTGATGGAGCACGTTTGGAATTACGAGGGCTATGTGGGCGACGTGCGGGCCGTGGACGTGGCCGTCCGCCGTCTGCGGGAAAAAATTGAAGACGACCCCGCCTCCCCCCGGTTCATTGTGACCAAGCGGGGCATGGGCTACTTTTTTGCCGGATGAGCGGCCAGAGCGCCGGGACCACGGCCAGGGCCGCCGTGGAGCATCCCGTGAAAAAGGGGTCAGGCGCCATGGGCAGCGTCCACATGAAGCTGGTGATGATCATGGTGCTGCTGATCGTCTGTCTGATGACGGTGGTGGGTGCCTTTCTCATCAACTCCGTCAGCGCCTTTTATCTGGAGGACTTCTACTCTCAGATCGCCCAGGTCTTTCTGGACGAGGAGCTGTGCCGTGACCTGACCACCAAGGTCGACGGCGAGGAGGACGGGGCCGCCAAGCTGGGCGAGATCTTAAAGGCCTACGCCGGTGAGCTGGGCGTGGACGGCCGCAACCGCAAGCTGTATATCCTGGACAGCAACGGCCAGTGCCGGGTCCGTCCCGCCGGAGACACCGATCCCCTGCGCTATACCAGCAACCTGACCTTTGCCCTGACCACCGGACTGGAGACGGGGGAGTCCGGCGACGAGAGCAATCTGGCCGTGGACTATATGGACGTGGCCATCCCCATCCACCGGGGGGATGACGGCTATATCATCTATATTCTGGACAACAAGGCCACCGCCAACGACCTGACCGACCAGATGTTCCTCCTCATTATGGAGGCCCTGGTGTTCGGCCTGGTCATCACCGTGCTGCTCACCTTCCCCCTGTCCAGCACCATGGTCACCCCCATCCGCCGCCTGACAGAGGGCTCTATGCGGGTGGCCCGGGGGGACTTCTCCCATAAAATCGAGGTGGCCTCCCAGGACGAGATCGGCGTGCTCACCGACACCTTCAACGACATGGCCGGACAGCTGCAGGACACCCTGCGCCAGGTGGAGAACGAGCGCAACAAGCTGGACACCCTGTTTCTCCACATGACCGACGGCGTGGTGGCCTTCTCCCGCCAGGGGCAGGTCATCCACTCCAACCCCGCCGCCGCCCGGATGCTCCACCAGAGCATCGACGAGACCTCCTCCTACGGTCAGCTCTTCGGTGAAGCCGCCCCGCTGGAGCAGGTGCTGGCCGCCCCCGACCATCTGGAGGCGGAGCGCCAGGTGCGGGACAGCTATCTCCAGCTGCTCATGGCCCCCTTTGACCGGGGCCGGGAGGGGGGCGGCGTGCTGGTGGTCATCCACGACGTCACCGAGCAGCGCAAAAGCCAGGAGCTGCAGCGGGAGTTCGTGGCCAATGTCTCCCACGAGCTGCGCACCCCCCTGACCAACATCCGCTCCTATGCCGAGACCATCTCCGACAGCGTGGGCGATCTGCCCCCGGATATGGAAAAGAAGTTCCTGGGCGTCATCCTCAACGAGACCGACCGCATGACCCACATTGTCCAGGACCTGCTCACCCTGTCCCGGTTCGACTCGGGCAAGGACGAGCTGAAGCTCACCCGCTTCTCCTTTGCCGAGGCGGTGCAGAGCCTTTACCATGCGGTGTATATGGAGGCCCGCCGCCACGACCACCAGCTGAAGCTGGAGCTGGAGCCCGATCTGCCCGCCATTGTGGCCGACCGGGAGCGCATCGTCCAGGTGATGATGAACGTGGTGTCCAACGCCATCAAATATACCCCCGACGGGGGCCACATCACCATCTCTGCCGGACGGCGGGGGGACCTGGTGTGGATGGTGGTGGATGACGACGGCATCGGCATCCCCGCTGCCGACCGCCCCCGCATCTTCGAGCGGTTCTACCGGGTGGACAAGGCCCGCTCCCGTCAGTCCGGGGGCACCGGTCTGGGACTGTCCATCGCCAAGGAGATCGTGGCCCTGCACCAGGGCTCCCTGCGCATTCTGGATAAAGAAGGCCCTGGCCTTGCCGTGTGCCTGGAACTGAAAATTGAGGGACCGGACCATGAATAACACTGCAAAAAAGCGCCTGGCCATTGAGCTGGGCAAAGACCTCCTCATCCTGCTGCTGTGCTGCACCGCGGTTCTGCTGGCCATGCGGGGGCAGCTGTTCGCCTCTGCCCCCCGGCTGTTCGGGGGCCAGGACACCCGCCAGACCGGCACGGTGGAGCCTGTCTCCGGCATCCAGGCCGACGCCGCCTGTCCCCTGCGCATTGCGGTAAGCCTCCCCGGCACCGGAGGAGCTCCCGCCCGGCTGGGGCTGCAGTATGATCCCGCCGCCTGTCAGGCCCTGTTCCAGCAGCTGGCCGCCCCCCTGGCCGAGGCCCTGTCCGCCGCAGGCACGCCGGAGCAGGTCTCCCGCCAGCAGTGGGAGCAGGCCCTGTCCGCCGCCCCCGGGGTGGTGCTGGACTTTCAAAGCCCCATGCCCCTGCCCGTGCTGGTCCACTGGCTGGCCGGGGAGGATGCCGGACTCACCGCCCAGGCCCGGCGGCTGGCCCTGTATGTCCAGGGGGACGGTCTGGCCCTGTGCTGGCGGGACGAGACCTCCGGGGCCTATTTCCACGCCAGCGCCCAGGGCGTTGATGCCGGGGCCCTCACCGATGCCCTCAGCACGCTCACCCCAAATGGCTCCCAATTCGCCTTTGAAAACCCGGACTACGACCGCCTGGACCCGGACACCCTGCTTCTTCCCCAGACTGCGTCCATGCCCGTCTACGCTGTATCAGACCCCATGGGGGACGGACGGGATTCCTTGGAGACCCTGATGGGCTATCTGAACATCTCCGCCGATGCCAGCAGCTTCTATTCCGCCGGCAGCGAGCAGGTGGCCCGCAGCGAGAGCGACTCTCTGCGCCTGTCTCAGTCTGGCTTTGCCACCTATGAGGCCGGCGAGGCCCGCTCCGGCCGTTTTCCCGTCCCCGTCCGCGGGGACCAGATCACCCTGGCCGATGCGGTGGATGCCTGCCGCCGTCTGGCCGCCGCCACCGTGGGATCTCACTGTAGCCAGGCCCGTCTGTATCTGTCCGGGGTCACCCAGCAGGAGGACGGCCTGGAGGTCTGCTTTGACTACAGTCTCAGCGGCGCGCCGGTGCAGCTGTCCTCCGGCCACGCGGCCCGGTTCTGGGTCAGCCAAGGCCAGATCGTCAAATTTGAGCTGAGTTTCCGCAGCTATGCCAAACAGGCGGGCACCGCCGCCCTGCTGCCCACCCGTCAGGCCGCCGCCGCCCTGGCCGTCGAGCATCCGGGCCATGAGCTGCTGCTGGTCTATCGGGACGCAGGCGGAGATACCACGTCCGCCGACTGGGCCGCCGCGGGGACATCTTCCCAGGAGGAGGGCTGACCATGGAGTGGCCAAAACTGAAAAATATCATTCTGGTCATTCTGGTCATGACCAACCTGTGCCTGTTTTTCTTCGTGGCCCAACGGGAGTGGCAGCAGTATCACTTTCAAAACCAGGCCCGCAAGGATGTGGTGGCCTTTCTGGCCAGCCGCAGCATCACCGTGGACCCGGACATTCTCCCCCGGGATCGGGATACCATGCCCCCCCTGACGGTGGTGCGGGATCTGGAACAGGAGGCCACTCTGGCCGCCCGGCTGCTGGGCAGCGACGTGGAACGCCAGGTCTCCGGCGGGGCGGTGTACCGCTACTCCGGTCAGAACGGCTCCATCCAGTTTCATAACGACGGGTCCTTTTCCGCCCGCTTTGCCCAGGGGGCTTTCCCCACCGACAATGACCCCGCCGCCAGCGCGGCCGTCCTGCTGGAACGGCTGGACTTCACCGGGGAGCTGATCAAGCACACAGATGACTCCCTCACCTTCCGCCAGACCTGGCAGGGCGCACCTCTATTTTTCAATCAGGTGACCCTGGCGATGCAGGACGGTTTTTTCACCGCCATCACCTCCGGCCAGCGGCTGGGCGGCACCCCCACCGAGGACGGCACCCGCCAGGCCCTCCCCCCCGCCTCCGCCCTCATCCAGCTGCTTCAGGGCATCAACGAGCTGGGAGATGTGTGCAGCAGCATCGTGGGCATCCAGCCCGGCTATGCCGCCCGCTCCGCCCTCACCGGTGTCACCCTGCTCACCCCCGTGTGGCAGGTAAGCACCGACACGGTGGTCTATCAGCTGGACCTGGTCTCCGGCGCAGTCACGCGCCTGAGCGAGTGAAACGTGATGAGAAAGGATCGTGAACCCTGTGTTTGACGCAAACAGCCCCGTCGGCGTTCTGGATTCGGGCATCGGCGGCTTCAGCGTGGCCCGGGCGGTGCAGCAGCTGCTGCCCGCCGAGCAGCTGATCTATTTTGGCGACGGTGCCCATATCCCCTATGGCAATCATCCCGAGGACAAGATCGTGGCCATGGCCCGGTATATGTTCTCTTTTCTGGAGCAAAAACAGGTAAAGGCCCTGTTGGTGGCCTGCAACACCATCTCCTGCGTCATCGACCGGTGCGCCGACGCGGTGTCCTGCCCCACCTTTAACGCCGTGCAGGCGGGGGCAAACGCCGTATCCCGGCTGGACGTGGAAAAGGTCGGGGTCATCTCCACCGTGTTCACCCACAATTCCCGGTGCTATCCCCAGCGTATTCTGGCCCAAAGCCCCAAAAAGCTGGTGGTGCTCAGCTGCGGCTGCCCCGACCTGGCCCGGCTGGTGGAACATAATCTGGGCGACCCCGGCGGCATGGCGGCGGTGGAGGCCGACCTGCACCAGGAGCTGGACCACATGGTCTATGACGATCACATCCAGTGCTGTGTGCTGGGCTGCACCCACTATCCCCTGGTGTCCGACACCATAGAAAAGCTCTATCCCGGCCTGCCCCTCATCGACCCGGCCCAGCAGATGGCCCAGGAGCTGCGCGCCTATCTCACCCGGTCCGATCTCCTGCGGAACGCAGGTCTGCCCGGGCGGCTGGACGTGTTCACCACCGGAGATGTGGACGAATACGCCCTGCGGGCCCGTCAGGTGGGGCTGGACCCGGTAAATTCCGTGTCCTATTATCCCCCCATGTCCCTGGACTGACCACACGAAAGAACGAGGTATTATCTTATGGAAAATTTGACCTTCGCCGTGCCCACCCTGTTCGGCCTGGAGGGCCTGTGCGCCGATGAAATGCGCCGTCTGGGGCTGCCCCAGGTACAGGCAGAAAATGGCCGGGTGCTGTGCGGCGGCACCTGGGCCGACCTGCCCCGGCTGAATTTAAATCTGCGCACCGGCGAGCGGGTGCTGATCGTGCTGGGCACCTTCCCCGCCGGGGACTTCGAGGCCCTGTTCCAGGGGACCCGTGCCCTGCCCTGGGAGCGGTTCATCCCCAAGGGCGGCCAGTTCCCCGTGAAGGGGCACTGTCTGAATTCCGCCCTCCACTCCGTCCCCGCCTGTCAGGCCATTGTGAAAAAGGCGGTGGCCGCCCGGCTGGGGGCCAAATACGGCCTGAACACCCTGCCGGAGACGGGGGCTCTGTACCAGATCCAGTTCTCCATCATGAAGGACACCGCCACCCTGATGCTGGACACCAGCGGGCCGGGGCTCTATAAGCGGGGCTATCGGGCCCAGGGGGTGGACGCCCCCCTGCGGGAGACCCTGGCCGCCGCCATGGTGCTTCTATCCCGCTACCGGGGCCGCGACCCCCTGTGCGACCCCTTCTGCGGCTCGGGCACCATCCCCATCGAGGCCGCTTTGATCGCCAAAAACCGGGCCCCCGGCTTAAACCGCACCTTCTCCGCCCAGAAGTGGACCTGTGTGGACAAAAAGCTGTGGCTTCAGGCCGCAGACGAGGCCATGGACAAGGAATTTGACGGCGACTATGAGATCTGGGGCGGCGACCTGGACCCTCAGGCGGTGGAGCTGGCCCGGCACAACGCCCAGCTGGCCGAGGCGGATGACCTGGTCCGCTTTGAACAGGCCAACGCCTGTACCTTCCACTGGGGCGGACTCTATGGCCGGGTGGTCACCAATCCCCCCTATGGCGAGCGCATTATGGAGCGGCGGGAGGCCGAGGAGCTCTACCGGGCCTTCGGCAAGGCCTGGGCCAAGTTCCCCGACCGGTGGCAGCTGTTTTTGCTGTCCTCCCACACCGAGTTCGAGCGGACCTTCGGCCGCCCGGCGGACAAAAAGCGCAAGCTGTACAACGGCATGCTCAAGTGCGACCTGTTCATGTATCTGGGCCAACAGAAAAAACGATAAGTTTAGCACTCACGCCGCTCATTTGTGAACAGAACGTAAATTCAAGAAAAATCAACCCCGATTTTTTCAAATTAGGGGTTGATTTTTTTGCTTGAAACGGTTATTATCATAGTTGTGGTTGGCACTCAATTAAAAAGAGTGCTAAACCCTCAGGAGACGCCCGTCGGGCGGTCCTGTTTTGATTTTGTTGATACCAATATCTATCATATAAGGAGGAGACCCATTATGAAACTCAAACCTTTGGCTGACCGTGTGATCGTCAAGCTGGTAGAGGCGGAGGAGACCACCAAGGGCGGCATCATCCTGGCCGGCGCCGCCAAGGAGAAGCCCGAAGTGGCCGAAGTCCTGGCTGTCGGTCCCGGCGGCATGGTGGACGGCAAGGAGGTCGTTATGACTGTGAAGGTGGGCGACAAGGTCATCACCAGCAAGTATGCCGGCACCCAGGTCAAGCTGGACGGCGAGGAAGTCACTATCGTCCGCCAGAACGACATTCTGGCCATCGTGGAGTAAGTTCCCCCACAACAAAATTTCAGGCGCATGAAGCGCCTTGATATTCTCATCTCATTTATTGGAGGTTATGCTTTATGGCTAAAATCATTTGCTACGGCGAAGAGGCCCGCAAGGCCCTGGAGAAGGGCGTCAATCAGCTGGCCGACACCGTGAAGATCACCATGGGTCCCAAGGGCCGCAACGTGGTGCTGGAGAAGAAGTTCGGCGCTCCCCTCATCACCAACGACGGTGTGACCATCGCCAAGGAGATCGAGCTGGAGGACCCCTTTGAGAACATGGGCGCTCAGCTGGTGAAGGAGGTCTCCACCAAGACCAACGATGTGGCCGGCGACGGCACCACCACCGCCACCCTGCTGGCTCAGGCCATCGTCCGTGAGGGTCTGAAGAACCTGGCCGCCGGTGCCAACCCCATGGTCATGAAGAAGGGCATCGCCAAGGCCACCACCGCCGCCATCGAGGCCGTGAAGGCCAACAGTCAGAAGGTCAACGGCAGCGCTGACATCGCCCGCGTGGGCGCGGTCTCCTCCGGCGACGAGGGCATCGGCCAGCTGATCGCCGAGGCCATGGAGAAGGTGGGCCACGACGGTGTCATCACCATCGAGGAGTCCAAGACCGCCGAGACCTATTCCGAGGTGGTCGAGGGTATGCAGTTCGACCGGGGCTACATCACCCCCTATATGGTCACCGACACCGAGAAGATGGAGGCCAATCTGGACGACGCCCTCATCCTCATCACCGACAAGAAGATCTCCAACATCCAGGAGATGCTGCCCCTGCTGGAGCAGGTGGTCAAGACTGGCAAGAAGCTGCTGGTCATCGCCGAGGACGTGGAGGGCGACGCCCTGTCCACCCTGATCGTCAACCGTCTGCGCGGCACCCTGAACGTGGTGTGCGTCAAGGCCCCCGGCTTTGGTGACCGCCGCAAGGAGATGCTGCAGGATATCGCCGTGCTCACCGGCGGCACCGTCATCTCCGCCGACGTGGGTCTGGACCTGAAGGAGGCTCAGCTGAACATGCTGGGTCAGGCCCGCCAGATCAACGTGACCAAGGAGAACACCACCATCGTCAACGGCGCCGGCGATTCCGAGGCCATCAAGGCCCGTGTGGCCCAGATCAAGAGCCAGATCGAGACCACCACCTCTGACTATGACCGGGAGAAGCTGATGGAGCGCCTGGCCAAGCTGGCCGGCGGCGTGGCCGTCATCAAGGTCGGCGCTGCCACCGAGGTGGAGATGAAGGAGAAGAAGCTGCGCATCGAGGACGCCCTGAATGCCACCCGCGCCGCTGTGGAAGAGGGCATCGTGGCCGGCGGCGGCACCGCCTATCTCAACGCCATCCCCGCCGTGGAGAAGCTCTACGCTGAGACCGAGGGCGACGAGAAGACCGGCGTGCAGATCATCGCCCGGGCCCTGACCGCCCCCATGAAGCAGATCGCCACCAACGCCGGCATCGACGGCTCCGTGGTTCTGGAGAAGATCCGTGAGTCCGGCAAGATGGGCTATGGTTTCGATGCCTATAACGAGGTGTATTGCGAGATGATCCCCTCCGGCATCGTGGACCCCACCAAGGTGACCCGCTCCGCTCTGGAGAACGCCGCCTCCATCGCCAGCACCCTGCTGACCACCGAGTCCCTGGTGGCCGACAAGCCCCAGCCTCCCGCTCCCGTGGCCCCCG
Organism: Flintibacter faecis; assembly: GCF_014287875.1. GTDB lineage: Bacteria > Bacillota > Clostridia > Oscillospirales > Oscillospiraceae > Lawsonibacter > Lawsonibacter faecis_A. The sequence goes on from NZ_JACOPN010000001.1 coordinate 328,897, forward strand.
CTGCCCCCGACATGGGCGGCATGTACTAAGAGATAGCTGCTAACCCTTGAAATTGCTGGATTTTCTGTAAGTGGTGTGGCTGATTTACACCAAATTTACACCAATTCAGCGCTTAATAGGCAAAAACCTCCCCGATGCTTTGCATCGGGGAGGTTCCTTTTTATTTACCTTTAAACGCTATTGGAATCGCCCGATAGTCCATAGGCCCGATTGAGATGGCAGTAAAGAGTGGAGTATTCTGATTGGGCTCGATTGATTCATATAGTTCTTCTTTCTTTGTCAAACGGCTCAGAGTATTGTGGTGTCACAATGCTTTGAGCCGTTTGACATATCCGGCACTTTAGTACACAGCTTTTCTCACTGAGAATTCAGTTCCGTTAAGACTATCAGATGATATCTGTTTCCAAATTGTGCCGACAGTTTATTTATAAATCAAAAAATAAGGTCAAAAGAAAAAAGGTGCTATACTGTGCGAAAACACCTGATAGGAGGAAATCTGTATGGAAATCACTCTTGATTCGAGATTTGTGCAATATTTGGAGCTGCGAAATCGGGCGCTCAAAAAACGGGAACCCACAGCATTGTATCAACTGGCTCAGGTTTATTCACACATGAACGGTAAGGAAGCGAAGCGGAAGGCCTATGAGCTGTACAAAATCTCGGCCGCATTCGGATATGCAGAAGCACAGTTCATGATGGGAGTGTGCTGCGAAAACGGCACAGGAATCAGACGGAGCGAACAAATGGCGATTATGTGGTATCTGCGCGCGGAAATCAGCGCTGCCAGCGACATCGCTGATCACTCAGAGTTTGTAGAGAAAACGGAACAGGAGCGGCTTCGCCTATATCGTGAGGATCCCTACTTTGCGGCAGAAATGGATGATGCCGCATATGCTCAGCTTGATTTACAGGAAGATGCAGCCATAGATGAAATTGCCTTTGCCGCAGAAGCTGGCGATCCGGCAGCACAGGACTGTTTAGGCCACAGCTATGCTCTTGGCTGCAACGGCCTTGAAGAAGATCATAAAGCGGCTGAGTACTGGCACCGCAAATCTGCCCAGCAGGGTTGGCTGGCCGGTATGCACCATCTGGCCCAGTTTTATAAACGAGCGGAGCGGTATCGTGAAGCTGCGGAGTGGTATCGAAAATTCGCAGAACTTCGTATCAAACAGCGCAAGACAGAACTGGGCTGGTAATGCAGAAAGGCAGGATGGAGCTTGAAGAATGCACTGGTTTTTAAATTATATCAAAAACTAAGGTCTTAATTATAAGGGTGCTATACTGACGACAAAAAAGAAAAGGAGTTGCACATATGAACGCATTTGACAAGGTGATCGGATACAAATCCATCAGACGGGAACTGCTGCAGGTCTGTGATATGATCCGCAACCGCGCAATATATGAGGAAATGGGTGCCCGCTTGCCTCATGGATTGCTGCTGTATGGCGATCCGGGCTTGGGAAAAACGCTTCTGGCAAAATGCTTTACGGAAGAAAGCGGATTGAACACCATAACGGTGCGGCGGGATCAGGGCGGAGATGCCTTTGTCAACAGCATTACACAGGCATTTGCCAAAGCAAAGGCCGAGGCGCCGGCCATACTCTTTCTTGATGATATGGATAAATTTGCCAACGAAGATGATTCCCGCTGTGACGCACCGGAATATGTAGCAGTACAGGCAGGGATCGATGATGTAAAAGAAACCGAGGTCTTTGTCATCGCCACGGCAAATGAGATTCGCAAGCTGCCGGACTCCCTGCTCCGCTCCGGCCGGTTTGACCGAAAGATTGGAGTTTACGCGCCGTCGGCTGCCGACGCTGAAGCAATCATTGCCCACTACCTGACAGAGAAACGTATTTCCGATGACATTAACATGAAAGACCTGACCATGATGATGAGCTATCATTCCTGCGCCGAGCTGGAAACGATTCTGAATGAAGCAGCTGTCCGTGCAGCCTTTGCGCGCAAAGAGAGCATCGGCATGGAGGATATCACGAGCACCGTGCTGAAGCAGCAATATGGCGCGCAGGAGGAGATCTCTCATGTTGCTAACGAAATTCTGGAAAAGGTAGCTCTTCATGAGGCCGGACATCTGGTGGTAAGCGAAATTCTGTGCCCCGGCAGCGTTGGGTTTGCGTCGCTGCTTCCCTCCAGGGAAAATCGTTGCGGCGGCTTTGTCCATAATTGCAAGGTACTTCCCGATTCCTATGAAGCGATCATCGGGCTGGGCGGCAAAGCCGCCGTAGAGATGCGATATGCAGGACAGATTGCCGACGGATGCGCCAGTGACATTAAGCGCGTAGTCAACCGCATTCGCGAGGCAACTGCCAAAGAGGGAACACTTGGTTTTTCGCTACTGGATGTTGAAAGCGGTTCCTCTGCCGGTATGTCCGAGAGTCTGAATGCCCGCAGCGAAGCAGCGGTGCAGATGGAACTGGAGCGGTGCTACAACAAAGCCAAAAACATTCTCTCAGCGAATCAAGCGTTTTTTGAGAAAATCACCGAGGCGTTTCTTGAGAAGAAAACGCTGCTTTATTCTGATATCCAAAGCATTCACGGTGCCTTCGCAAAAGAAAAATCCGCGCCGGGAGACGAGGCAGCTTCGGGGTATGACAGCTCCGAAGAACCTTCAGAAGATGAGAAAGTGGATGAGCTCAAGCAGCGTATCCTGCGCAGGCTGGAGGAGCACAGAAGAAATCAATACTGTTGATGGACCTGCTACACTTGTTATTATTCACCTTTTTTGATATGATCGTCATATCAAATCAAGATTTTGGAGAAAATGAAGTGGAATATTTCGGAAAATTGAAGCGCAAAATTGCCGAACTGGTAGACCGCCAGGGAGAAATCCGAGATGAACTTTTGCAAGATATTAATGCAATGATTTTGACACAATATGTTATTCAAGTGAAAGATATCGTCATTGAACCACTCCGTGTCGAAGCGTATCTATATGTGGACGGCAGATTTGAAGACAAATTCATTCACCGTCCAAACAAAAAAGCTCCTTATGGTGCCTGCCAACGGAATCGATTTGGTCAATTATATGTTCATCCCGGTTATAGTGGCGTAGATATCGTATTGTCACTTGAAGAGACCTATGCGTATTCATGCTTAATCAAAAACTCGCGCATTTCAGTAGGCGGCAAGGTCGTAGAACCTTTCGCCAAACAGTATGGGGTTGCAATATTTCTCAAAAAAATTGGATTTCAGATTGGTGATAATCAAGTAGTCTTGAAAAAGAGAGAGTATCCAAGGGAAGATATTGTGTTCAATACCGTAAGAAAAGGGCTTTTATCTATTAAGGAAAGGCCTGATTTTAGTAAGGCGGAGCAGAATCAATTCAATGCGAGACCGATTGCTTCTTTAATTGAGCTAAAGGAACATACATCTTCACAGTTTAATTTTGAAACAGGTTACGGTGGCGACTGGATTGTTATTCAATATCTTAAGAAAGCGAAGGAAGAAAATCCCAATATTACTACAAACCAGTTGAACCAACTCCGCAAAGAGTTGTATCCAAATGGGAGCAAGAATTTGCTGGAGAAAGAATTTGGGAAAATATAATGATTTTACTGCCATCAAGCATTTTTGATAGCCATATCTTTCGCCATTCTGCCGCCAACCTCACCGCAGCGCTTGAAGCCCACAATATTCTCTATCGTTTTCTCTCCAATACCAAGGACATCTGGCTGCGGGATTTTATGCCGGTGCGGACAGGCTCCGGACGATTGGTTTCTTTCCGCTATGAGCCGTCCTACCTAAACGGCTTTCCCTCACTGCGAACCGATTTCCGCCAAGAGATTGCACCGCAACTCCATCTGCCGGTCACATACTCCGACATTAACCTGGATGGTGGAAATATGGTGTATTCGCCCTCGCACCAAAAGGTGATCGTGAGCGACCGTGTTTTTGCAGAGAATCCGGTATCCCCACCCGCAGCGTTGGTGCGGGAACTGGAAAATTGGTTGGAGGCGGAAATTATTATCATCCCGTCCCTAAGAAGTGATATGACCGGCCATGCCGACGGTATGGTGCGGTTTGCGGATGAATATACCGCCATTGGCAACGATGTGCCGTCCACGAACGGTTTGGAGCAGCGCATCAAACACATTCTCCGCAACCATGGCATTGATGTCATGGACTTTCCTTATCAAGATGGTCAAGGCATCAGTGCGGTGGGCTGCTACTTAAATTTTCTCGAAACAGAAAACTGCATTTTTCTGCCGGTGTTTGGCTTGGATATGGACAAAACAGCGGTTAGAACAGCCCAACAGATTTTCAGCAAAGAAATTGTACCGGTTCAGATTTATGAAATTGCCAAACAAGGTGGGTGCCTGAATTGCATCAGTTGGGAGCTGAACGAATGAACCAGTCTTTTCATTTACACAATACACCGGAGGTTCGTTCTGGAATGCATCGCATCGTTGACTGCCCTGTATGTGGAATGAAAACCCTGGATTTTTATTGGATTTGTGAACACTGCGGATGGGAATACAACGGCACAACAGAGGATGAAGAGGAATCGGATGCCAATGGCATGACGCTGACAGAATATGCCAAAGGTTGCGATGCACTTGCAGAGCTACAGGAGAGGCATCCAGAAGAAAATCAACCGAATCTATGGAAATTCCTTTCCCAGGGTAACGCCCCATGTTCTGCGCCACACCTTCTGTACGAATATGTAGCAAGGGGGCATTGATGTGAAAAGTCTGCAATATCTCATGGGACACTCCAATGTCAGCGTGACGCTGGATGTTTACACCCACAGCAGCTTTTATTCTGTCGAGAGAGCCTTTGAACAGATCGCCAGCAGCCTGTAATTTTCATTGTACGAAGTTGGTTGGCTTACGCCACAACTTACGCCAATTCCCTGTCAAGTGGCGTAGATTTGCGTAGAAATGTGTGAATTTCGTCAAAATCAAGGAAGCCGCAAAAAGCGGTTCAAAGCCTTGATAACTCTACGAAAATCTACATTTTCCGTTATATGCGTTTTGCTTCAAAAAGTTGCGGTTTTGAAGGGCGGCATGTACTAAGCTGCGGCAAAAAACAACCGTTTCAAACCGGCACCCGCCCAAAAAGCGGGTTCCGGTTTTTATCTGATCCCCAACACGGAAACCGGCAAAGGCATCCGTAATTGGTCCAAAAAACATTTGAAATCTCCATCCACCCCTGCTATAATAAGCATACAGCGTGTGGCGTTTCTGCGTAAATCCAGTTGCAGAACCGCCACACGCCTTTTTGATGGAATCGGGTGAGAAATGGCAAGATGAAGGAAAACTTCATAGACAAATCGTGTAGCAGAAATGCGTAAGTCCGGGTTTGGCGGACTTACGCATTTCTTATTTTTTGAGAGAAAGGTGATTTTTATGGATACCGGAAATCAGTTTTTGGGGACGGAGCGTATAGGCAAGCTCATGGGGCAGTACGCCATCCCCTGCATCATCTCGCTGTTGGTGGGTGCGCTTTACAACATCGTAGATCAGATGTTCCGTGAGGTGGTGTTCGGCGTGGGCTTTGCTCTGCTGCTGCCGGTGTTCTTCGGCTTGGACGGCGTGCTGTATTCCATGCCGGTGTCGGATATTCTGACCTTTCTCATTTCGGCCATCATCATCGCAAAAACCCATCGGGAATTGAATGCGGAAGGGGTGCAGAACGCATGAAAAGCGCCCACCCCCCAACAAAGGAAAGCACCCCCGCCCACAGGCCCCATCACAGGGGCGCTCCGGGCGGGGGTTTTGGAATTTAGGAAAAAAGTAAGAATACCGTCAAAAATTACGCCAGGGCAAACATGGTGAAGGCGGGCCAATAGGTGACCAGCATCAGCACCACCAGCAGGGAGAAGATGAACCACAGCATGAACTTCATCATCTTGCCGATGGACACGCCGGAGATGGCGGAGGCCACGAACAGGTCGATGCCGTAAGGAGGCGTGCAGAAACCGATGGCCAGGTTCATGGTCAGCATGATGCCGAAGGTGACGGGGCTCATGCCCAGGGCCTCGACCACAGGCAGCAGGATGGGGGCCAGGATGATGGTGGCGGGGATGTTGTCCACCAGGCAGCCGATGACCAGCAGGAAGATGTTGATGAGGATGAGCAGGATGATCTTGTTGTCGGTGACGCCGATGAGGGCGGCAGCCAGGGTGCGGGGGATGCCGGTCAGGCTGAGGTAAGCGGCAAAGGCGGAGGACAGGCCCACCATGAAGGTAGTGGAGCCGTTGATGACGATGGTGTCCCGCAGGGCCTTGTAAACGCCCTTGTTGTCCAGCTCCTTATACACGAAGCGGCCCACGATGTAGGAATAGACCACGCTGATGACAGCGGCCTCGGTGGGGGTGAACTTGCCGGAGTAGATGCCGCCCAGGATGATGACGGGGGACAGCAGGGCCCAAATGGCATCCACAAAGCTCTTGACCACGGCCTTGAAGCTGAACTTCTTGGTCTCGCCCTTAAAGCCATACTTCTTGGCCATGATGTAGCACACGATCATCAGGGCCACGCCCATGGCAAGGCCGGGGATGATGCCGGCCTTGAACAGATCGGTGATGGAGGTGCCGGTGGCCACGCCGTAGATGACGAAGGGGACGCTGGGGGGAATGATGACGCCGATGGTACCGGCGGCAGCGCAGATGGAGGCGCTGAAGCCCTCGTCATAGCCCTTGTCCTTCATGGCGGGGATCATGAATGCACCCACGGCGGAGGTGGTGGCAATGGCGGAGCCGGAGATAGCAGCGAAGAACATGCAGGTGACGGTGGTGACCATGCTCAGACCGCCGGCGATGAAGCCCATGAACGTGTCGAAGAAGTTCAAGATACGCTTGGCGATGCCGCCGCCGCTCATCAGATTGCCGGCCAGCATGAAGAAGGGCACGGCCATCAGAGGGAAGGAATCAACGCCGGTGATGGACTTCTGGGTGATCATCAGCAGGGGGATAGACCCGTCGCCGCAGACCAGAATGGTGAACAGGGTGGCGATGCCGATGGAATAGCCGATGGGCACCATCAGGATCAGCAGAATGAAAAAGGTGAGAAACAGAACAGCTGCGCTTTGCATTTAGGCCACCTCCTTGTTGTCGTCGGAACCGTGGCCGCACAGGCCCTTGATGTCCTCTACTACCTGGCCGATGAGCCGCAGGGTGAAGATGCCGGAGGCCAGGGGCAGCACGATATAGACGATCCACATGGGCATACGCATGGCGCTGGACACATTGCCGCGGGTGATCATCTGCTGCACCAGGTCGATGCCGCTGGTGACCAGGAAGATGTTGAACGCGATGAGCAGGATCGTGGCGATCACATCCACCACCGCGAGGAATTTCTGATTTTTTACAAAGGACTTCAAAATTTCCACTTTGATGTGGGCCTTGTCCTTCTGGGCGATGCTCACACCCATCCAGATCTGCCAGATGAAGATGTAGCGGGTCAGCTCCTCGCTCCAGGTGAGGGAGCTGTTGAACACAGAACGCATGATGACCTGAACAAAGATGATCAGGGTGGTCACCACCAGGCTGGCGCAGAGGACATATTCCTCCAGCTTGTCATAGCCATAGACAAGCTTGCCCAAGAAACTGTCTTTTTTCATAAGGGAATGACTCCTCTCCTCTCAAGGAAACACAAGCAAGGCGGGCCAGAGGGACGAAACCTCTGGCCCGCCCGGCATTTGAATGGGGATACGATGAGATATCAGGGGTGCTTACTTGTTGTAGGAGGTAGCCAGATCAAAGATCTCGGTGCCCCACTGCTGCTTATACTCGTCGTACATGGGCTGCACGGCATCCACAAAGGCCTGGTACTGCTCGTCAGTCAGCTCGTTGACCTCCATGCCGGCATCCTGCAGCTTGGCCACAACGGCATCGTTGTCCTCCAGCTCCATGCTGCGCTGGGTGGTGACCATCTCGGCCACGCAGTCCTTCACCAGCTGCTGGTCGTCGGCGCTCAGACTGTTCAGCCAGTTCTCGTTGGTCAGCACGGCCAGGAAGTTGTGGACGTGGTTATCCAGGGTCAGGTACTTCTGGACCTCCTGGAAGCCGGAGGCATAGATCAGAGTGGGGGGGTTCTCCTGGCCGTTGATGACGTTCTGCTGCAGGCCGGTGAACACCTCAGAGAAGCTCATGGGGGTGGGGTTGGCACCCAGCACCTCGTACATGCGGATGAACACGGGGGAGCTCATCACGCGGATCTTCAGGCCGGCCAGGTCGGCGGGAGTGCTGATGGGGTGAACGCTGTTGGTGGTGCAGCGGGGGCCGTTATAGGTGTAGCCCAGGCTGACAAAGCCGTTGCCGGCGATCCACTCGCTGATCTGGCTGCCCAGGTCGCCGTCCAGGGCGTCAAAGGCGCTCTGAGAATCCTTGAACAGATAGGGCATATCCAGCACGCCGATCTCCTCGTTGTAGGAGGTCAGCACGGAGGTGGAGGGCAGCGCCATCTGGATGGTGCCCATGGCCACGGCCTCGCACAGCTCCTCGTCGCCGCCCAGCTCGGCGTTGGGATAGATCTGAACGTCGATGCGGCCGTCGGACTTCTCCTCGACCTCCTTCTCAAACTCCAGCAGGGCCTTGTGGGTGGAGCGGTCCTCGGCCTCCACGTGGGCCACCTTCAGGACGGTGGAGGCGTTGCCGCCGCCATTGTTGGCGGTGCTGCCGCTGCCGGAAGCGGCAGGAGTCTTAGCGCCGCCGCCGCAGGCGGTCAGGGAGAGGGCAGTGGCCAGAGCCAGGGCAAGGGCAAGAGCTTTTTTCATGATTCGTTTCCTCCTTGTGATCGTTGTGATTTGGAATGTTGAAGCAAATTTGCGGGATCAAACAGGGTATCTATCTCTCAGCCGGGCCCCAAGCCATAGGCCCGGCCAAAATTCAATTTTGCCTTACAGGACCTCTACATAGCCCTCGTCGGCATTGACCAGGATCTGGTCGCCGTCCTTCACGGCGTCATAGAACTCCTGGGGCAGACGGTCCACCATGGGGATCTCCATGATGATGGCGCCGGCCACCAGCACGGGGTCGGGGTCCTGAACGATGAGGGCCGCAGGCATGTTGTGGAAGCGGTCCAGGTGATACAGGCCGTCCTGCTGCACCACAGAGCTGCCCTTGCCGCCGGGGAACAGCAGCACCTTTTGGGCGATGGAGCGGCCCACCAGCTCGTGGTCCTTCTCCTCCATCACGCCGTCCTCGGGACGGACCTGATAGAACATGATGCGGTCATGGGTCTTGATGGCCTCGGCCTGGGCCTTGCCCTCGGAGATCTTGTGGCAGGAATAACGCTTGCTCATTTTACTTTACCTCCCCAGTCAGAGCGGCCTGAATGCAGGTGTCCAGGTCACGGATGATGAAGTGAATGCCACGGCGGCGGGGATAATAGGCGCACTTGGGGGACTCGGTGATGCCCACCTTGCCCTTGAGATAGTGCCAGCAGGGCTGGTCGGGGCAGCTGTCGGCGATGATCTCGGCACCGGCCTCGGCCAGCACGTCGGCGATGCCCATACGCTGGGCCATCTGCAGCGCATGGCTGGAGACCAGGATGTACATGGGGATGGCCAGCTTCTTGCCCTTCACGCCCTCGGCGATGTGCTGGGCCTCCTCCAGGGTGAAGTGGGGGCAGCCGAACATAGCAAAGTCCACCTTATCATTGTCCCGCTTGTCACTGAAGGTAGCCTCCACGTTCTGCAGGTCCTCGTTGGTGATGACCACCTCGTACTTGGGCTTCTTGCCGCCCAGAGCAACCTCCACGGTGGGAGCCTCGGGGGTGCAGCCTACGATGTGGTACATGCCGTAAGCGCCGGAGGTGTTCAGCTGAGCGCCCAGGTTGCGCAGGGCCTCGGCGGAGATGGTGTGGGGCAGGCCGGTAAAGACGGGGATGCCCTCGCCGATCTTGTCGCCCATCATGCCCAGCAGGTGGTACTCATAGGGGGTCTTCATGTCGGCTTCCACCCGGACCAGGATGTCGCCCTTGCGGTTTTCGTCCAGCAGCAGGCCATACTCGGGCACATAGCCGGTGATGGCGGCGCACAGGGCACTGTTGGCGCTCTCACGGTTGGAGCGAGCGCCCCACACGGAGTTCACATAGGGGGTGGCGCTGGACTCGGAGAAGGCGCACACCTCGCCGAAGTTGGGCACGTTGGTGGCGATGTAGGGGGTGCAGTTGTAAGACAGCACCGCACCCAGGGCCCGATAGGCGTTGTCCGTGCGGATCATGTGGGCGATGTCCTCGGCATCGGCGGGGTGGCCGCAGGCACCGGTGAAGTGACCGGTGCAGAAGCCGGGGTTCACGGTGGGGGCCACCTTGCAGTGGGCACCCGCCTTCACCAGCTTCTCGGCAAACCACAGGTCGCCGTCCTGGTTGCTCAGGGCAACGTGGGCCCGCTTGATGGGCACCATGCGCTGGGCATCAAACGCCTCGCCCAGGGCAAACTGGATCTTCATGGCGTAGGCCGCGCCCTCGCCCAGGTCACCGTTCAGCATGGCCTTTTGTTCATCGTTCAGGATCATGTCGTTTCCTCCCTTTAAATTGCATACATATTTCAGAGCTTATGGCTGGTTTCGTTTTTTCAGTCCTCCGGTCCGTCCACCAGGGTCAGCCGGGGGTCGGCCTCCACATCGGGCAGCAGAGCCCGGGAGACCTGGATATATTTCAGATGCAGGGTGTTCTGGATGCGGATGATCTTGGGGTCGTCCCGGTCAATGCCCCGGCAGCATTTCAGCGCCACCCGGATGGCCGTGGCCTCGTCCTCCACGGTGCAGGGGATGTTGGCATCTCCCAGACAGTTGCAGGCGATGGCGTTGGCGTACATGGCCTCCAGGTCCAGATGCTCGGCCACCTGCTTGGTGATCACGTCGAATAGGCCCACGCCGATGCCGTTTCCGTGGCTGGCGGCGGTGACGCTGTTGAGCACCAAGCGCTGATACTTGGGAATATGCAGGACAAAGGTTTTTAGAACCGAGCTGCGGCCCAGAATATTGGGGTCGAAGCCCGCACCGGAAACATCCTTTCCGATCTCCTGGCAGACGATCACATCCGCCTGGGGCAGCATGATGCAGGGCATGTTGGCCTTGGCCTCCTGGACCAGCTCCTTCTCCTTCTCGATCCAGCCCTTGGCGGGGACGGCCTCGATGCGGCGGGTCTTGTCATAGGCGTTTTCCAGAATGGCCACGCCAAAGCCGATGGGGGCCTTCTCCAGGATGATCCCGGCGGTCTCCTCCAGCATGGCGGCAAAGTGGTCCGAGTCCTCCTCGTGGGCGGCGGAGCAGCCCTTGTGGTTGCCCAGACCGATGACCAGCATCTTGCACAGGCCGCTCTGCAGGGGACCCACAAAGTCGGTGTGCAGCTTCACCCGGTTGATGGGGACGATCAGATCGGCCTCGTAGGCCGCCCGGTCAAACCAGATGGGCCGTCCGTTGGCCGCATGGCCCAGCAGCACGGTGTCCACCGTGGTGACCACGGGGATGCCCAGCTTCTCCTCGGTGATGCCATAGCCGGAGAGCACCTCCCGCTGGCCCTCCTCCGTGCCGCCGCCGTGGCTGCCCATGGCGGAGACGATGAAGGGCTTGGCCCCCAGGGCCTTCAGACACTCCACCGTGGTGTGGACCACGGGGAACAGGTCCCGGATGCCCCGGCTGCCCACAGCCACAGCCACGCGGGCTCCCGGCTTTACCAGACCGGCCACCTCGGGCCGGGCCAGCTGCTCCTTCACCGCACCCACCACATCGGTGAGCACCTCGTCGTTGAACTGCTGTCTAACCCAATACATGGGGGGCAGGGGCCGTTCCAGGTCCTCTTGCAGCAGGATCGGCATTTGCAGTTCCTCCTTTAAAATAATATAGCGAAAGCAATGTATCAATATGCAGTTATGCAAGCTTCATCCACGCTGTATACAGGATCTGCTGAAAAAGAACCGCTCCCGTCAAGAAGCGCTGTTTTCTTTGTGTATTCCCCAGGTATTCGTCCTGTATACAGCCGATTTAAAAAATAAAATAAAAAGCACGATGCCTTTTATTTTTTGTCGCACAACTGCCGTTTCAATTTAAACTTATTATAAAGCCCAGAACCCCGTCTGTCAATATGAATCAGACTGTTTTTTCAAAAGTACCGAAGGGCCAGCATTTTAACGAAGGGCCGGTTTGTGGATAAAATCACCGATATTCCGCCATTTTATCATCAAATCATCGTGCTAAAGTGGATATTTTTCTGCATAGAAAGCGTTTTTAAACGTACCTTTAGAGAAATTTTCGGCAAAAAGCCCCCGCTGTTCGGAGGCAATTCCGATCAGCAGGGGCGCATCATCATTGCGGAAAGGCTCGTTTACACCATCCCATAGGGCCAGCCGACTAAGCTGCCCAGATCGTAGACCCGGGTGTAGCCCATCTGGACCAGCTTTTCGGCGGCCTGGCGGCTGCGGATGCCGCTGCGGCAATAGACCAGGGCGGGGCTGTCTTTTCCGGGGATGACCTCCGCCGCCGTGGCAGGCCCCAGGGTGCTCAGGGGCAGCAGCTCAGCCTCCATGGGGTGGCCGGTGATGAACTCCTCCTCCTCCCGCACGTCCAGCAGCACGCTGTCCGCTTCCCGGTCCAGGATGTCCCGGGCCTGCTGAAAATCGATGTCCTGATAGCCGCTCATGCTTCTCTCTCCTTTATTCCTCGCCCTCGGATTCCTCCACCGGGGGCTTTTCGTCATAGCCCTCCAGGAAGGAGTGCAGCTCCCCGTGGGTCTTATAGCCGATCATGGTGTCCAGGCTGACGGCGTGGATGCTGTTGAAGATGCTCTTTTCAATGTCGGGGTTGTCCTGTTTCAGCCGCCGCAGCAGCTCCTTCACCTCCTGGCGCTTAGAGCCGCCGCCGCTGGCGGCGCAGCTCTCTGTGAAGCGGCAGGCGCACTGGATAAACTCCAGGTCGTTATACCGCCGCCAGGCGATGACGCTGTCCTCGTGGATGCAGTACATGGGCCGGATGAGCTCCATGCCGGAAAAGTTGGTGCTGTGCAGCTTGGGCGGCATGGCCTGGAGCTGAGAGCCGAAGAACATGCCCAGCACCGTGGTCTCGATCACATCGTTAAAGTGGTGGCCCAGGGCGATCTTGTTGCAGCCCAGCTCCCTGGCCTTGCTGTACAGGTGGCCCCGGCGCATCCGGGCGCACAGATAGCAGGGGGACTTTTCGGTACTGTTTGCCACCTGGAAAATATCGGTCTCGAAGATGGTGACGGGGATCTCCAGCAGGGCGGCGTTGCTCTCGATCTTACGGCGGTTGACCTCGTTATACCCCGGGTCCATCACCAGAAAGCGCACCTCAAAGGGAAAGTCGCTGAACCGCTGCAGCAGCTGCATCAGCTTGGCCATGAGCATGGAGTCTTTCCCCCCGGAGATGCACACGGCGATCTTGTCCCCGGGCCGGATGAGCTGATAGCGCCGGATGGCATGGGTAAAGGGCCTCCAGAGCTCCTTGCGATATGTTTTCAGAATGCTTTGCTCGATGCGCTGGCACCGGGTCAATTCACGGCTCATTTGTGCTCCTCCTCTGCACCCCGCCGGACATCCGGCGGTATCGTTCCGGTCGATCATAGAATGGCTCCCGCAAAAATCCGAAAACCCGCAGAAAAGCAGGGAATATCCAGTGTTTCCGGGGTACAGCGGTTATTCTATCACGGTGGACAGCAGCGTGTCAACTTTGCGTCCACCCGCTCTCCGCACAGCACAAGCGGGCGCTGATGTTCTTCCCATCAGCGCCCGCTTTTCTTCTATGCTCCAGCTCTCTTCCTGGAACAGAAGGGACTGCTGGCGTGATCGCAAGCTTGCACTTTTCCGCATTTCCATTATAATAAAAAATAATATACCAGCCCATATACCACGCTGGCGCTGATGCCGAAGACCAGCACTGGGCCGGCTACGGTGAACAGCTTGGCCGCCGTGCCCGCCACCAGACCCTCGGTCTTGAACTCCAATGCCGGGGAGACCATGGCGTTGGCAAAGCCGGTGATGGGCACCAGGGTCCCCGCCCCCGCCCGCTTGGCCAGCTTGTCAAACCAGCCCAGGCCGGTAAGCAGGGCCGCCGCCCCGATGAGGGTGACTGATACGGCCGTGCCCGCCATGTCCTGGTCCAGCCCCAGGCGCCGGTAAAATCCCAACAGATACTGCCCCAGGGCGCAGATGGCCCCGCCCACCAAAAAGGCCCAGGCCATATCCCGGCCCAGAGGGGACTTTTGGGCCCGCTGCCTGACAAGGGCAGCATACTCTTCCTTTGTGATGTTCACCGCAGAAGCCTGCCTTTCATCATTTTCAACTAGTTTTCCACCGCCGGCGGCATTTATGTGGAAAATTTTCAGGAGGGTGCTTATGATCCTGTACGGCGCAGACGGCCTGACCCGCCGGGACCAGGCCCACCGGCTGCTGACCCTGGCGGCGGCGGAGCACTGGGACCTCTCCCCCCTGCCCGCCGCAGAGCGGGCCGAATTCGGAAAGCCCTTCTTCCCCGACCTGCCGGAGCGGCAGTTCAACCTGAGCCACAGCGGTCCCTATGCCCTGTGCGCCCTGGACAGCCGCCCCGTCGGGGTGGACATTCAGATCATCGGCCCCCACCGCCCCCGCATTCTCCAGCGGGTATGCTCCCCGGCGGAGCGGGACTGGCTGGAAACGCAGCCCGACCTGTGGACCGCCTTCGCCCAGCTTTGGGCCCTGAAAGAGAGCCGGGCCAAGTACACCGGCGCAGGGCTCACCTCCCCCATCGCCGAAATCAAGGTCCCCCTGCCCGCCCCCGGGGTGCTGGCGCTGGACGGGCTGTGCTTTCGCATCTACTCCGGCCCCGGCTGGCGAGCCGCCGTCTGCGGGGAGAGTCCACCGCCGGAGGGGATTTTGTGGAGAGCCCTTCAGGCCCCCCGGTTCCCTTGAAACTCCCCGGCTCCCATGCTAGAATGGTCTGGAGGAGCGCAGGGAGTTTAACTCCCCAGAAAGGGGTATCGAACATGAACGTATTACTGCTAAACGGCAGTCCCCGGCCCCACGGGAACACCGCCATCGCCTTGGACGAGATGGTCCGGGTGTTTCAGTCCGAGGGGGTGGAGACCGAAGTCGTCCAGGTGGGCCATCTGTCCGTGCGGGGCTGCATCGCCTGTAACCGGTGCGCCGAGACAGGCCGGTGCGTCTTTGACGACGTGGTCAACCAGCTGGCCCCCAAGCTTGAGCAGGCCGACGGCCTGGTGGTGGCAAGCCCCGTGTACTATGCCTCCGCCAACGCCACCCTCATCGCCGTGCTGGACCGGCTGTTCTACAGCACCCAGTTTGAAAAGACCATGAAGGTGGGGGCCAGCGTGGTGTGCGCCCGCCGGGGCGGCTGCTCTGCCACCTTTGACCAGCTGAACAAGTTTTTCACCATCACCAACATGCCCATCGCCTCCAGCCAATATTGGAACTCCATCCACGGCCGTGCCCCCGGCGACGCCGACCGGGACGAGGAGGGCAAGCAGACCATGCGCACCCTGGCCCGGAACATGACCTTCCTCATGCGCAGCATCGCCCTGGGCAAGGAAAAATATGGTCTCCCCCAGCTCGAACCCCGGTGGGTCCCCACTTCATCCGGTAAGTAAAACAAAAAACACGCTGTCCCCCGGGAGCTTGGCCCTGGGGAGACAGCGCATTTCTTTTATGCATTGATAACGTGATCCAGCAGCACGGCAACGAAAAAAGCGATCTGCACGAACGCATAGGGTGAGACGATTTTATACTCCCGTTTTCTCCAGATCACCCCAAGGCTGATGATGGGAAAAAGGGCAAACGTGCCCAGGAGCAGTTCTGTCGGCAACCGGACTTCCATGGCTGCCAGCAGGCTCCACAGGCAGAAGACTGTTGCCGTGACCCAGAAGTATTGGAGATAGGCCAGGGGGTATTCTGCGTTCAGCTCCGGTTTTTTGAACCGCACCTCGGAGACATATCCCAAAATCACTGCCCCAAGGGCGGTGCGGATGACCCCGGTGAAGAGGAGATCGCTGACGGCTGTGATCGTGAACGTGAAGAGCAGTATCACGCCCAGCACCTGATAGGTCCTGTCCTGAAATTCCTTTTTCATGGCCGCTCCTTTCCTGGTCTGTGCCTGTTCTTCTGTCTGTATTCTATCAGTTTTCCCGTTGGTTTCAAAGTGTTTTTCTAAATTTAAACCTTTCCTAAAACTTTTTTGGCTTTTGCATAAAAAGGCAGACCCACGGGAATTTCCGCAGGTCTGCCTTTTATCTTGTCATTTTGTCCGCTTTCAGCCGCCCAGATAGGCCTTCTTCACGGCCTCGTCCTCCAGCAGCTCGGCTCCGGTGCCGGTGGCCACGATCTTGCCGGTCTCCAGCACGTAGCCCCGGTGGGCCACGGACAGGGCCATGTTGGCGTTCTGCTCCACCAGCAGGATGGTGGTGCCGTGCTGGTTCAGCTCCCGCACGATGTCAAAGATCTGCTCCACCAGGATGGGGGCCAGGCCCATGGAGGGCTCGTCCAGCATGAGCAGGCTGGGCTTGGACATCAGCGCCCGGCCCATGGCCAGCATCTGCTGCTCGCCGCCGGACAGGGTGCCGGCGATCTGGCTCTGCCGCTCCTTCAGGCGTGGGAAGCGCTGATACACGTCGGCGATACTCTCGTCATATTCGCTGGCGGGGCGGGTGAACGCGCCCATCTGCAGATTCTCCTCCACCGTCATCTGCAGGAAAATCTGCCGTCCCTCCGGGACCAGGGCCAGGCCCATGGGTACGATCTTGTGGGCGGGGATGCCCCCCAGGTCCTTGCCCATAAACTGGACGGAGCCGGTGCGGGAGGACAGCAGTCCTGCCACCGTTTTCAGAATGGTGGACTTGCCTGCGCCGTTGGCCCCGATGAGGGTGACCACTTCCCCCTCGTTGACCTCAAAGGAGACGCCCTTGATGGCATGGATGGCCCCGTAATAGACGTTGATGTCGTCTACCTTTAAGATAGTATTCATCCCTTGCTGCCCTCCTTCTTCTGGCTGCCCAGATAGGCCTCGATGACCTTGGGATTGGCCTGTATCTCCTCGGCGGTACCCTTGGCAATGATCTGGCCGAAGTTCAGCACACAGATGCCCTCGCAGATGCCCATGACCAGGTTCATGTCGTGCTCGATGAGCATGATGGCGATGTGGAAGGTGTCACGGATCTTGACGATGTTCTCCATCAGCTCCGCCGTCTCAGAGGGGTTCATGCCGGCGGCGGGCTCGTCCAGCAGCAGCAGGCTTGGGTTGGTGGCCAGGGCCCGGACGATCTCCAGGCGGCGCTGAGCGCCATAGGGCAGGGAGCCCGCCTCGTGGCCCGCCAGGTCCTGCATGTCGAAAATGGACAGCAGCTCCATGGCGCTCTCGTGGGCCAGCTTCTCCTGCTTCCAGAATTTCGGCAGGCGGAACACGCCGTCCCACATGGGATAGCGCACCTGGTTGTGCAGGCCGATCTTCACGTTGTCCTCCACGGACAGGTTGTTGAACAGGCGGATATTCTGGAAGGTACGGGCGATGCCCGCCCGGTTGGCCTGGGCGATAGACATGCCGTGGGTGTCCTTGCCGTTTAACAGGATGGTACCCCGGGTGGGCTGGTACACCTTGGTCAGCAGGTTAAACACGGTGGTCTTACCCGCGCCGTTGGGGCCGATGAGGCCGGCGATCTCCGTCTGGCCCACGGTGAGGTTGAACTCGTTCACGGCGGTCAGGCCGCCGAAGTCGATGCCCAGGTGCTGGCACTCCAGCACCGGCATCTTGCCCAGGTCCCGCTCCGGCACGATGGAGTGGCTGGGCACGGGGACCATTTTTCCTTTTTCAAATTTCTTAGCCACGGTCACCCACTCCCTTCTCCGGGGCGGAGCGGACCAGCTTGCGCCGCAGCCCCGCGAAGAACTCCTTGGAATTTTCGTTGTTGGTGGCGATCATCACCAGGATAAGGACGATAGCGTACACCAGCATCCGGTATTTGTCCAGACCCAGGTTGCGCAGGAATTCCGGCAGGACCGTGAGGAAGGCCGCTGCGATGACCGAGCCCCGGATGTTGCCCAGTCCGCCCAGAACCACAAAGACCAGCACCAGGATGGAGGCGTTGAAGTCGAACTTCTTAGCGGCCACAGAGGAGTAGTTCATGGCGTAAAGCGCACCGGCGGCACCGGCCAGCACGGCGGAGGTGACAAAGGCCATCAGCTTATACTTGGTGGCGCTGATGCCCACGCTCTCGGCGGCGATGCGGTTGTCCCGCATGGCCATGATAGCCCGGCCGGCCCGGCTGTGGACCAGATTGAGCACCACAAACAGGGACACAAGCACCAGGACTGTGCCAACCGTAAAGGTGGACAGCTTCACATTGGCCGTGGCCCCCATGGGGCCCTGAAGAATGGAGATGCCCCCTTCCCCCAGGTGCAGGGCGGCCTCGTTGGTGATGGAGAAGTGCAGCCCCTCGGCATCCACGCCCACATACAGGATATTAAAGATATTCTTGATGATCTCGCCAAAGGCCAGGGTGACGATGGCCAGATAGTCGCCCTGCAGACGCAGCACGGGCACGCCCACGATCACGCCGGCGACACCGGCGCACACTGCGCCCACCAGCATGGCCACTGCCAACCGGGCGATGCCGTTGGGGATGGCCTGCTGCAGGGACATGGCGGCCACAATGCCCGAGAAGGCACCCACGCTCATAAAGCCCGCGTGGCCCAAGGACAGTTCCCCGGAGAAGCCCACCACCAGGTTCAAGGACACGGCCATGGTGACATAGGCGCAGATGGGCACCAACTGCCCGGCGATGGAGGGGGAGACCATCCCCGCCCCGTTCAGGACCTGGATGATGACGTAAAAGGCGATGACGATGCCGTAAGTGACGAATTTTCCCGCCAGCTTTCTCTTGGCGGATGCGGTCTGTTTCATCTCTGCCACCTCAAACTTTCTCTCGGACCACCTTGCCCAAAAGGCCGGTGGGCTTGACCAGCAGCACCACGATCAGCACCAGGAAGACCACGGCGTCAGAGATATTGGTGTTGAACGCCTTGGCAAAGATCTCGATGATGCCCAGCAGAATGCCGCCCAGCAGGGCCCCGGGGATGGAGCCGATGCCGCCGAACACGGCGGCGGTGAACGCCTTGATGCCGGGCAGAGAGCCGGTGGTGGGCATCAGATTGGGATAGCTGGAGCAGAACAGCACGCCGGCCACCGCCGCCAGGGCGGAGCCGATGGCAAAGGTCATGGAGATGGTGGTGTTCACGTCGATGCCCATCAGCTGGGCAGCGGACTTATCCTCAGAGCAGGCCCGCATGGCCTTGCCCATCTTGGTGTTGCCGGTAAACCAGGTCAGGCCCAGCATCACCACCACGCACACCACCACAGTGAGCAGGGCGGCATAGGTCACGGTGATCTGTCCCCCCAGCAGCTTGACCGAGTTGGTGCCCACCACAGAGGTGAAGGACTTTGGGTTGGAGGTCCACAGCAGCAGGGCGCTGTTCTGCAGGAAATAGCTCACGCCGATGGCGGTGATCAGCACAGCCAGAGACGGAGCCTGGCGCAGCGGCTTATAGGCCAGCCGCTCGATGACCACGCCCAGCACAGTGCACACCGCCATGGCCAGCAGCGTTCCGGCCACGGCCCCCACCAGCAGAGAGCTGCTCATCTTGCTCATGGTGAAAAAGCAGATATAAGCGCCCACCATGATGATGTCGCCGTGGGCGAAGTTCAGCATCTTGGCAATGCCATAGACCATGGTATAGCCCAGGGCGATGATGGCATATACGCTGCCCAGGCTGATGCCGTTTATCAGGTTGTTGAGGATACTCAAACCACTCACCTCTCTCTTTTCTTGCCGGGGTGCGGCCCCGGGAACGGGTGCGGCCCATAGCGAAAACCTCGGCGGCAGATACCGGTCCCGCCGACGTTTTCGCCATGGGAAAATGCGGCCAGGAGAGGGCCGCCAGTTGGGGCGGTCCTCTCCTGAGATGGATGAACTAAGGATGGCCGTTACTGGGTCACATACTTGCCGGACTCGACCTTGACCACCACGGGGTCCTTAGAGACCTCGCCGTTGGTCTGCCAGTGCATGCCGGAGCCGGTCAGGCCGTCCACGGCGAAGGAGCCGTCGGTAAACACCTTGGTCAGCTTCTCGCACACCTCCTGGGGGCCCATGTCGGCGGTGACACCGGCCTGCTGGCAGGCCTGATAGATGGCATAGATACAGTCATAGCCGTCAGCGGCGAACTGGTTGGGGATGCCGCCGGCCAGCGCCTGATACTCACTGACGAACTTCACGGTGCGCTCGTCCTCGCCCCAGGCATTGAAGGGGGTCATCAGCATCAGGCCCTCGGCCAGGCTGGCATCGAAGCCCTCCAGGTCCAGGATGCCGTCCATGCCGTCGCAGCCGAAGAAGGTGGGCTCATAGCCCATGGTCTTGGCCTGGTTCAGGATCAGGGAGGCGGGGGTGTAGTAGATGGGCATGAACACCAGGTCGGCACCGGCCTTCTGGGCCTCGCCCAGCTGCACGGTAAAGTCGGCATTGGTGTCGTCGGGGAAGGTGCTGGCGGAGACGACCTCCAGGCCGATCTCCTGGGCCTCCGCCTGGAAGGCGTTGAAGATGCCGGTGGAGTACGGATCGCCGTTGTTGTAGATGGCAGCGACCTTGGTGCCCAGGTTGTGCTCCTTGATGTAGTTGGCCGCGGCCTTGCCCTGGTTGGGGTCGGTGAAGCAGGCCTGGAACACGTTGTCGCGGCCCTCAGTCACCTTGGTGGAGGAGGCGGAGGGGGTCAGCTGGAAGATGCGGTCGTTAAAGGTCTCGGCGGCCACGGCCACGCAGGGGGTGGTGGTGGTGGTGCCGTACAGCACCTGCATCCCCTTGCCCTTCAGGTTGTTATAGGCGTTGACGGCCTTCTCGGCATCGCCCTCGTCATCCTGAAAGTCCAGGGCAAACTGCAGGCCGCCCAGGGCGTTGATCTCATCCACGGCGACCTGAGCGCCCGTCTTGGTGGCGATGCCGTACACGGCGGCAGAGCCGGTCAGGGGGCCGATACCGCCGATCTTGATGACGCTGCTCTGATCGGCAGAGCCGTTGGAAGCGGAGCCGGCGTTAGAGGCGGCGCTGTCAGAACCGTTGCTGCCGCCGCAGCCAGCCAGCAGGCTGACGCTCAGGGCGCCGGCCAGAAGCATGGCAAGATACTTTTTCATTTTGATAACCTCCTAAGGACCCTATATAGAATAGGAATATCCACTCCGCCCGGCGGCCCGTTCCGCCGGGGGCCGTCCTGTCCGGCCCTGGATTTGTCGCTCATTATAGGTTCCAGAAAAACAAATGTCAATCGTAAAAGTACACAAGCTGTTTTTTCCCCAGTCTGTTCTCTCTGCAAAAATGCGACAGGAAAGTTGTCTCTTGTTGAAAAATTGTCGACTATTTCACAAGTTTTCCTGCGTTTTTTCGCCATTTTTTCACTCCGTTCCCCTCCCCATCTCAGCAGAATATAACATGTATTACAATTCAGCGGTGTTTTATAAAAAGTTTCATGGCTTTTTTTGCCGCTCTCTCGATATTGTGTATTTTGACGGTGCTCTTTCCGTCTTTTTAGATGAAATTGTTGCGGCACACAGATTTTTCCCATTTATTTCCTGCTTGACGTTGTTTTTTTATCGTCAAGGGTGTCATTTCCGTTGGAGCGGCAAGTCTCTGCAGCGGATGGCCTCCCCCGCATTCTAATCCGCAATGGGCCCCGGTCTGTTTCCTCCCTTATATTGCCGGCTCACCTCTCCCCGGCGCTTCCCCCGCAGGGTCCCAAAAAGATTCACATATCCTTAACAGATTGACCGATTGACAGGTGAAAATCTGCCGGGTATAATAAGTGACAGCTTGTCACAATGACAACCTGTCACATTGAGGAGAGAGACGATGCCAAGCAGTACCTTTTTCCGTCTGCCGGAGGAGAAGCGGCAGCGATTGCTGGACGCCGCCTGGGAGGAATTTTCCCGGGTCAGCTTTGCCGATGCGTCCATCAACCAGATCATCCACGCCGCCAACATCTCTCGGGGCAGCTTTTATCAGTACTTCACGGACAAGGAGGACCTGACCGCCTATATGCTGGGGGGGATGCGGCACTATTTTTCCAAGCTGATGTGGAACATCCTGGCCGAGGTGGAGGGCGACCTGTTCCAGGCGGTGGTCATCGCCTTCGAGCGATTTTTAGACCGCAGCGGCATCACCGACCCGGTCCTCGCCAAGCTCATCCACATCATCCAGCTAAACCCCGGTATGGACTTTCACCGCTTTATGTGCAGCGACCGGGAGGTCTCTGAGCAGGAGATATTCCGCCACGTCTCCAATCGGAACTACCGCAGCCAGGACCGGGAGTTTGTGGGGAATGTCTTTTTCCTGACCATCGCCCCCCTGGCCTCTGCCATGATGGAGACCCTGCGTGCCCCGGAGCAGTGGGAACACCAGCGGGCGCTGCTGGAACAGCGGCTGCAAATCATTCGCATGGGCGCTGTGGCCCCGGCGATTTCTGAATAACCGAATTCCAGATCGTGATCTAAGGAGGAATATGATGAAAGATCGTAGAACCATCGCCGCCATTCTGGCCGCCGCCCTCACCCTGACTATGTGCGGCGTGTCCGCCGTGGCAGACGGGGAGGCGGACAGCTCCGCTGCGCCGGACAGCTCTGTGTCCGCCCAGGCCGATCAGGCGGACAGCAGCGCCGCCGTGGGGGGCACCCCCGAGGATGCCTCCTCCGGGGATACCGCCGCCGACAGCAGCCAGGCCGGCAAGGCCGGCGAGGACCAGGCTGCCCAGGATACCCAGGATTCCCAGACCGAGGAGCACCCGGAGCCGGAGATCATCCCCCCCGATGCGGTGGGTACCGTCTCCTTTGCCAACGTGAGCCGCCGCCTGCGGGAGAACAACCTGTCCGTCCTCTCTCTGGAGGAGAACATCAACGCCATCAATGCAATCGACTATGAGAAGATGGGCGACGATGTCCGCAAGAGCCTGAACAGCATCGCCGATGCCCAGTGGTTCATGACCATCAGCGGCAATTCCTTTGCCGCCAAGAGCATGTCCAGCAGCTACGAATCCCTGAAGGACACCTTCGACGACATCCGGGACGGCAAGCTGCAGGAGGACAACGAGGCCGTCATCCGTCAGCTGGAGAACGCCCAGGACCAGGTGGCCATGGCGGGGGAATCCCTTTACATCGCCCTGACCGAGATGGAGCTGAACGGTCAGACCCTGTCCCGCTCCATCACCGCCCTGGACCGCACCATCAAAGAGCTGGACCTGCGCTATGACCTGGGCCAGATCTCCGCCCTGACTCTGGAGCAGACCAAGGCCGGCCGCACCAGCGCCCTCAGCGGCCAGGAGACCCTGACTATGAACATCGGCACCTATAAGACCCAGCTGGAGCAGATGATCGGCGCAGAGCTCACCGGCAAGATCAAGCTCCAGGGCCTGCCCCAGGTGACGGGTCAGCAGCTGGCCGCCATGGACCTGGACAAGGACCTGGCCGCCGCCAAGGAGGCCAGCTACACCCTCTTTGCCGCCCAGCGCACCCTGGACGACGCCCGGGACGACTTTAAGGACACCGCCGAGGCCAATATGTACAGCACGGGCAAGTATCAGTATGTGGCCGCCCAGCACCAGTGGCAGGCCGCCCAGTATACATACAACGCCGCCGTCCAGAGCTTTGAGACCAGCTTCCGCACCCTGTATCTCCAGGTGAAGGACTATCAGCAGGTGCTCCAGGCCGCTAAAACCGCCCTGGCCACCGAACAGGACAACTTTGCTGCCGCCCAGAAGAAGCACGATCTGGGCAACCTGTCGGACAACGCCCTGGCCGATGCCCAGGACAAGGTGTCTGAGGCCCAGGACAAGGTGGATGGTGCCGCCATCGACCTGTTCTCCGCCTATAACAACTACCGCTGGGCCGTGGACCACGGCATTTTGAACTGAGACTCAGGAGGAACCACACATTATGAATCAAAAACGCATCCTGTCCCTGGCCCTGGCTGCCGCCATGGCCCTGTCCCTCACCGCCTGCGGCAGCAAGAGCGACTCCTCCAGCAGCGCAGACGACACCCCCACTGGCGTGGCCGTCCAGGTCCAGCCCGTCACTGCAGACACCATCTCTACGGAGAACAAGGTCTCCGGCAAGGTCGTCTCTGACAACGAGAGCTCCGTCTTCGTGGCCAGCAGCGCCAAGTGCACCGCCGTGTATGTGGATGCCGGCGACATGGTCTCCGCCGGGCAGAAGCTGTGCACCCTGGACCTGGCCAGCACCATCTCCTCTTACAACGCCGCCAACATCAGCTATAACTCCGCCGTGCAGAGCTATCAGGACCAGAAGAACGTCTTTGACAGCCAGATCGCCCTGTACACCAAAAACGTCAACGATCTCAAGGCTCTGAAGGAGATCGGCGCCGCCTCTCAGACCGAGATCGACCAGGCCCAGCTGCAGCTGGAGTCCGCCCAGGCCACCAAAAACTCCACCCTGTCCCAGCTGGAGGCGGGGATGCAGAGCTATAAGTCCAACGTGGAGCAGCTGTCCACCGTGCTGGAGAACGTGGACGGGGCAGGCAACGTCATCGCCCCCATCTCCGGCACTCTGGTCAGCCTGAATGCCGAGGAGAACGCCTTTGTCTCCCCCTCCATGCCCGTGGCCGTCATCGACGGGGTGGACCAGATGAAGATCAGCGTGTCCGTGTCCGAGGCCCTGGTGCCTAAGCTGACCATCGGCGACAGCGTGGATGTCACCGTCAGCGCCGCCAGCCAGACCTTTACCGGCACCATCCGCTCGGTGGAGCAGGCGGCCAACGCCCAGACCAAGCTGTACACCGTCACCGTGTCCGTGCCCAGCGACGTGTCCGGCCTGCTGTCCGGCATGTTCGCCGACGTGACCTTCCACACCGACACCGCCAGCGGGGCCATCGTGGTACCCACCGAGTCCATCCTCACCAGCGGCTCCACCCAGTATGTCTATGTGGTCCAGGACGACAACACCGCCAAGTACATCGAAGTGACCACCGGCCTCACCGGAAACGGTGTCACCGAGATCACCTCCGGCCTGTCCGCCGGGCAGCAGCTGGTCACCGTGGGCCAGTCCTATCTCAGCGACGGAGCCGCCGTTCGGGTGGTCTCCGGGGAGGACTAAGGCCAGATGAATATTGCAAAGGCGTGTATCAAGCATAAAGTGGCCACCCTGCTGGCCGTTATTATGGTGGTCATCTTCGGCGTGCTGTTCGGCACCCGGCTGCAGATGGCCCTGATGCCCAACATGGAGATGCCCATGGCCGTGGTCATGACCACCTATGTGGGCGCAAACCCCAGCGATATCGAGGAGCTGGTCACCTCGCCCCTGGAGTCGGCCATCATGTCCGTCTCCGGTGTGGACGAGATCACCTCCACCTCCGCCGAAAACGTGAGCACCATCCAGATCACCTATCTGGAGGGCACCGACCTGGACATCGCCGCCACCAAGCTGCGGGAGCAGTTTGACCGGGTAAGCCTGCCGGACGATGCCTCTGACCCCATCATCGTGAACATCAACATCAGCGAGCTGATGCCCACGGCCATGATCGCCCTGGTGGGCGACGACTTGTCCCAGCTGCAGGCCAAGGCCGAGGACGACATCGCCCCCGCCCTGGAGCGCATCGACGGCGTGGCCCAGGTGCAGGTGATGGGCGGCACCGAGCAGCACATCGCCGTGCGCATCGACCCGGCCAAGGCCGCCGGCTTCGGCCTGTCCAACTCCTATATCTCCCAGTTCCTGGCCGGGCAGAACCTGCTCTATCCCGGCGGCGACCTGCAAAACGGCACCCAAAAGCTCACCGTCTCCACCGATGCCAAGTTCCAGTCGGTGGACGACGTGGCCAACACCATCATCGCCCTGCCCGCCGGCGGCACCGTCCGCCTGTCCGAGGTGGCCTCTGTCGCCCTGGAGGACGAGGATTCCACCGCCATCGCCAAGGTGGGGGACACCGGCTGCGTGATGCTGCAGGTGTCCAAGCAGTCCGGGGCCAACGAAATGGCAGCCGCCCAGGCGGTGGAAAAGCGCCTGGAGGAGCTGAAGGCCGACGACCCCACCCTGCAATACACCATCCCCTACTCCGCCCGGGAGTATATCAGCCAGTCGGTAAACGCCGCCTTCAGCAACATCATCCAGGGCGTGGTGCTGGCCGCCATCGTGGTCTTTCTGTTCCTGCGCCGGGGCGGCCCCACCTTCACCATCTGCGTCTCCATGCCTGTTTGTATCCTGTCCGTGTTCGTGCTGATGAACGTGTTTGACCTGACCCTGAACATGATGAGTCTGGGCGGCATCGCCATGGGCGTGGGCATGATCGTGGATAACTCCATCGTGGTACTGGAAAACATCAACCGCTTTGCCCTGGAGGGCCATGACCGGATGAGCGCCTGTGTGGACGGCACCAAGGAGGTCACCTCCTCCGTCATCGCCTCCACCCTGACCACCCTGGCCGTGTTTGTCCCCCTGGGGCTCTCCGGGGGCATCGCCGGCCAGATGTTCCGGGACTTCTGCCTGACCATCGCCTCCCTCATCGGGGCCTCCCTGCTCATCTCCCTGACCCTGGTGCCCCTGCTGTGCTACTTCACTCTCACCGAGGAAAAGGTGGAAAAGCTGCGGGCCAGGGAGGCGGCCAGACAGGCCGCCGGGGTCAAGAAGAACCCCCTGTCCGGCTTCCTCTCCAAGCTGAACGCCGTCTATCTGCGGCTGCTGAACTTCTTCATCCGCCATCTGAAGATCGGGATGCTGGTCTCGGTAGGTCTGGTGGTATTCTTTGCGGCCACCCTGGCCAGCACCAAGATGGTCATGATCCCCGACATGGACCAGGGCAGCGTGTCCGTGTCTATCAGTATGCCCACCGGCTCCTCCCTGGAGGAGTCCACCGCCATCGCCGACCGGGTCACCGCCATCGTCCAGCGGGAGGTACCCGAGCTGGATGAGATGTATTACCTGGCCAGCAATGGTTCCTCTATGATGTCCGCGGGCAACTCGGTCACCATGGGCCTGAATCTGGTGGACAAGTCAGACCGCGACCGCTCCGCCTTTGACATTGTAGATGCCCTGCGCACGGCCCTTCAGGACATCGCCGGGTGCGAGATCACCGTGTCCGCCTCCTCCATGTCCATGGGAAGCACCAGCGGCGACGATATCGATGTGGAGATCCAGGGCGACGACTATGATACCCTGGAGATGATCTCCAACGACCTGGCCCAGCAGATCTCCGCCCTGCCCGACGCCATCAATGTGGAGAGCTCCCTGGCCGACAAGGTGGCCCAGGTGCGGGTGACCATGAAGCGGGAGGCCGCCTCTCAGTATGGGCTCACCGCCGCCACTGTGGGCGCCGCCGTCCGTGCCGAGCTCACCGGTGCCACCGCCACCAAGGTGACCATCAATAACAAGGAGTATGACGTGATGGTCAAGGGCGATGGGGCCTCCTCCGTCAGCCTGGATGCCCTGCGCTCCATGCCCGTCTCCTCCGCCTACGGCGGCACCGTGCCCCTGTCCTCCGTGGCCGATGTCACGGTGGAGCAGGCCTCCCAGAGCATCACCCGCCACAACCAGACCCGCCAGGTGACCATCACCGGCGACACCATCAGTGGCGACAGCGCCGCCATCACCAAGGCCATCAACGAAATTCTGGACCAGTACACCCTGCCCCAGGGCTACACCGCCCAGACCGCCGGTGCCTATGAGGACATGATGGACAGCTTCGGCGACCTGGGGCTGGCCCTGGCCGTGGCCCTGCTGCTGGTCTACTTCGTGCTGGCCGTGCAGTTTGAGTCCTTCGCCATGCCCGTCATGGTCATGCTCATCCTGCCTGTGGCCTTCACCGGGGCGCTGTTCGCCCTGCCCCTCACCGGGCGGGACATGTCCATGATCGCCCTAGTGGCCATCATCATGCTGGCCGGTACGGTGGTCAACGCCTCCATCATCCTGGTGGAGTACATCAAGATCCGCCGCAGCATGGGCGAGGACCGCGAGACGGCCATTCTCCACGCCTGTCCCCTCCGTATCCGGCCCATTATGATGACCACCCTCACCACCGTCCTGGCCATGGTGCCCATGGCCCTGGGCCTGGGGGAAAGCAACGAGATGATGAGCGACATGGGCGTGACCATGATCTCCGGCATGGTGATCTCCACCATCGTCACTCTGGTCTTCACCCCCGTTTACTACTCCGTCATCGACAACCTGAGCCACCTGGGCCGTGGCCGGAAGAAAAAGCAGAAAAACAGCGCCCCCGCCGTCCAGGCGTAACGCCACACAAATACAAAGACAGCAAAAGACCGATGCACAGCCAAATAAACTGTGCATCGGTCTTGTTTTGCCTTATTCTCGTCAGATAGGCAGGTCCACGTCCACGTAATAGGTGTCCCCTTCGGTATAGACGCTGTCGCTGTCCCCCTCGTTGAACAGCTCCTGAAAGACCAGCTTGGCCTGGGTCACACCCTGGGGCACCTCAAACACCAGGCAGCCGGTGCGCTCCTCCCCCTTGACGAGGTCATACTCGTCGGGCAGCTGCTCCTGTCCCTGATACTCGATGGGACAGGTCCCGTCATCCTCGCCGTCGCCCCACCGCAGGACAAAGTCCGCCCAGTTCATGGGCACCGCCTCGGAGAAGGTGCTGTCCAGGGTGAGATAGCACACCGCCAGGCGGTCGCCCTCCTGGGGCTGATAGTCCATCCAGCGGTCGGTAGTCTTTACCTGGTCCACGGTGAACTGAAACCAATAGGTCTCTACCTTGTCCCCCACCTGAAACGCCGTCTGTTTCTCTCCGCCGCAGCCGGGCAGCAGCAGGACCGCCAACAGCAGAACAGCCAGAAATCTCTTTTTCATAAACGCCTCCGTTTTGCGTCAACAGGAAAAACAGAGCCCCGCCCAGGGGGCAGAGCTCTGTTAATAGGCATATGGAGAATGGGCCAAAAATCAGGCCAGGGCCTTCTTGGCGGTCTCGGTCAGCTGGACAAAAGCGGCCTTGTCGTTCACAGCCAGCTCGGCCAGCATCTTGCGGTTGATCATGATGCCGGACTTCTTCAGGCCGTTCATGAAGGTGGAATAGTTCATGCCGTTCAGCTTGCAGGCGGCATTGATCCGGGTGATCCACAGCTGACGGAAGTCACGCTTCTTCAGCTTACGGCCGGTGTAGGCGTAAACGCCGGACTTCATCACGGCCTGGTTGGCCATCTTATAGTGCTTGGACTTGGAACCCCAGTAGCCCTTGGCCAGCTTCAGGATCTTGTTTCTTCTCTTGCGCGTCATCATCGCGCCCTTAACTCTTGCCATTGTTCGTTCCCTCCCTCTTCTTACTTATACAGGATCATGCGCTTGATGGCGGCCTCATTGGTTTTGTCGGCATAGGTGGTGCCGCGCAGAGCCCGCTTCAGCTTGGTGGTCTTGCCGTGGCCATTGAGCAGGTGACGCTTCTTGGTCATGGCGCGCTTGACCTTGCCGCTCTTGGTGAGGGAAAAACGCTTCTTGGCGCCGCTGTGAGTCTTGATCTTGATCTTCGGCATAACAGAGAACTCCTTTACTTACTTTTTCGTATCTTTGGCAGGCTTGGGGGACAGGAAGATGGACATATGCCGTCCCTCCAGCTTGGGGCTCTTGTCCACAACAGCGATCTCGCCGCAATCCTCAGCAAACTTCATCAGCAGGTCCTGGCCGATGTTGGTATGCGCCATCTCGCGGCCGCGGAAGCGGACCGTTACCTTGCAGCGGTTGCCCTCGGACAAAAACTTCTGGGCATTTCTCAGCTTCACATTGAAGTCGTTCACGTCAATGCTGGGGGACATCCGAACCTCTTTGATCTCCACCACGCGCTGATTCTTGCGGGCTTCCTTCTCGCGCTTGGTCTGCTCGAACCGATATTTTCCGTAGTCCATGAGCTTACACACGGGAGGGACGGCGTTGGGAGAGATCTTCACCAGATCCAGTCCCTGCTCCTCTGCCATGCGCAGAGCCTCCTGCGCGGACACGATGCCCAGCTGTTCTCCGGCATCAGAGATCAGGCGGACCTCCTTATCCCGGATTTCTTCATTGGTTTGATGACCTGTGTTAGCGATGGGAAAGCACCTCCAGACAAAATAAAAATACGGCTGCCGGTAAGGCCCCCGTATCGCAACAAAACAACGCCGGAAAACCGGCGAAATTTTCATGTTGACCCGTTGGCTCTGGCCTGGGGTGAGGACGAGGAACCGTACCTACTTTCTTGTACTCGGATAGTTTACCACCGTGCGCTGCCCTTGTCAAGCAAAATTTTAAAATTCCCAGCCCGTCCGTAACCTGTCATTGCGAGGAGGCCCAACGGGCCGACGTGGCAATCCGTTCCTAAACCCCATGATTATCAGCATATTTCCGGTTTTAAGTTACGGATTCCCACGTCGCTGCGCAGCCGTTGGCAGCTCTGCTGCCTTACGGATGCGGCGTACCCCTTGCGGGTGCTTCGCTCCTCGGAATGACAAGCGTGTTTCGGGCTGGGAATTCAAACTCACTTGGTATCGTGGATATGGCTGACCCGCAGACGGTTGATGGCCCGGGCCAGCGTCGCCTGGGTAAACTTGTATTCCTGGATGCTCTGCTTCTGCAGCAGGGCCTCTCTGGCCTTTGCCTCCGCCCGTTTGGCCCGGTTGGTGTCGATCTCCTCGGGGCGTTCGGCAGAGTCTACCAGCACCAGCACCTCGTTATTCTCCACTTTGATGAGGCCCCCGGACACGGCGGCGGTGCGCCGCTCTCCGCTGGGCAGGGTCACGCTCATGGCCCCGGGCACCAGGGCGGCGATGGTGTTGCTGTGGCCGGCCAGAATGCCCATGGAGCCGTCCACCGCCGGGACGGTCAGGCTGACGCACGCCCCCTCGTAAAAGGGGCGGTCTGCGGCCAGCACCCGCAGATGGAACTCCCTGGCCATTTATGCTCCCTCCGCTTCCAGCTGCTTGGCCTTGGCGGCCACGTCCTCCAGCGTGCCCACGTTATAGAAGGCGGCCTCGGGATACTGGTCGGCCTCGCCGTCCACGATGGCACGGAAGCCCTCCAGGGTATCCTTCAGGGGGACGTATACGCCGGGGATACCGGTGAACTTTTCCGCCACATGGGTGGGCTGGGCCAGAAAACGCTGGATCTTCCGGGCCCGGGTGACGGTGGTCCGGTCCTCGTCGCTCAGCTCGTCCATGCCCAGGATGGCGATGATGTCCTGCAGCTCGCTGTATTTTTGCAGGGTCTCCTGCACCTGGCGGGCCACACGGTAGTGCTCCTGTCCCACGATGTCCGCCTCCAGAATACGGGAGGAGGACTCCAGGGGGTCCACCGCCGGATAGATGCCCTGCTCGGCGATCTTGCGGCTGAGGACGGTGGTGGCATCCAGGTGGGCAAAGGTGGTAGCGGT
This sequence comes from Flintibacter faecis, assembly GCF_014287875.1. Lineage (GTDB taxonomy): Bacteria > Bacillota > Clostridia > Oscillospirales > Oscillospiraceae > Lawsonibacter > Lawsonibacter faecis_A. Next base: position 360,249 of record NZ_JACOPN010000001.1, read on the forward strand.
GGCCGGGTCGGTCAGGTCGTCGGCGGGGACATAGACAGCCTGGACGGAGGTGACAGAGCCGTCCTTGGTGGAGGTAATGCGCTCCTGCAGCTGGCCCATCTCGTTGGCCAGGGTGGGCTGATAGCCCACGGCGGAGGGCATTCTGCCCAGCAGGGTGGATACCTCGCTGCCGGCCTGGACGAAACGGAAGATGTTGTCGATGAACAGCAGCACGTCCTTGTGCTCCTGGTCCCGGAAGTATTCCGCCATGGTCAGGCCGGACAGAGCCACCCGCATACGCACGCCGGGGGACTCGTTCATCTGGCCGAACACTAAGGCCGTCTTGTCGGACACGCCGCTCTGACGCATCTCGTGCCACAGGTCGTTGCCCTCCCGGCTGCGCTCGCCCACGCCGGTAAAGACGGAGTAGCCGCCGTGCTCCATGGCCACGTTGTGGATGAGCTCCTGGATCAGCACGGTCTTGCCCACGCCGGCACCGCCGAACAGGCCGATCTTGCCCCCCTTGGGATAGGGCTCCAGCAGGTCGATGACCTTGATGCCCGTCTCCAGGATCTCCACGGCGGGGCTCTGCTCCTCAAAGGAGGGGGCGGGGCGATAGATGCTGCTGCGGGGCACGTCGTCGGCCACGGCGGGGCCGCCGTCGATGGGCTGGCCCAGCACGTTGAACATACGGCCCAGGGTGGCCGCGCCCACGGGGACCTGGATCGGGTGGCCGGGGGCCTCTACCTTCATCCCCCGGGCCAGGCCCTCGCTGCCGGCAAGCATCACGCAGCGGACGGTGCTGTCCCCCACGTGCTGGGCCACCTCCATCACCCGGACAGCCCCGTCCTTCTTTACGGTAAGGGCCTCACGGATGTGGGGCAGGTGCCCCGCCTGAAACTCCACGTCCACCACGGGACCTGATATCTGTACGATGGTTCCGATCTTCACGCTGTTCCGCCTTCCTTCCTGTGCTTGCGGCGCTGGGCCTTGGCTCCGGCGGACACCTCGGTGATCTCCTGGGTGATGGCCGCCTGGCGGACCCGGTTATACTGTAAGGACAGCTCCCCCAGCAGTTTCTCCGCGTTCCGGTTGGCCGCGTCCATGGCCGTCATGCGGGCGTTCTGCTCGCTGCAAAAGCTGTCTATGAGGGCGCTGTAGATAAATCCGGCCACATAGCTGTGCATCATACCGTCCAGCACCGCACCCACCGACGGCACAAACTCAAAGGGCTCGCTGACCGCCTTCTCCTTGGTTGGAATGGAAAAATAGGTCCGGTGGAAGGGCAGCAGACGGGTGGACAGGGCCTGAGAGGTCAGGCTGTTCTCCATATCCGTGTACACCACGAATATCTCCTGCAGTTCCCCCCGGTCATACTCGTCCAGCAGCAGGGCGCAGATCTCCCGGGCCCGCTCCATGGTGGGGTTCTGGGCCGTATACAGAAAGCTCTTGGCCACGGGGATGTTGTGCTGCTTGAAAAAGTGGCGGCCATACTCCCCCACCACAAACAGCTTGGTGTCCGGGTGCTGGTCCAGCAGACGCTGGGCCTCTTTGATGACGTTCTGGTTATAAGCCCCCGCCAGGCCCTTGTCCGCCGTGATGACCAGGCAGCCATAGGTGCCTTCCCGGGGCTTCGTCACGTCGGGGGGATAGAAATAACGGCTCTCCACCCCGTTGGCCGTGCGGAAGATGCGCTTGATCTCCACCCGCAGGGCCTGGAAATAGGGGCGGGTCTTGCTCAGGTCGTCCTTGGCCCGGCGCAGCTTGGTGGAGGCGATGAGATACATGGCGTTGGTGATCTTTCGGGTCTGCTGCACGCTTTCGATGCGCTGTTTGATCTCCTTGATGCCGGCCATGTCACTCACCACGCTGTTCCGGCGAATTTCGCCTGGTCAAAAATGCCTTGGCCAGCCTGACGATCTCCTGCCGGTCCTCATCGGGCAGCTTACCTGTCTGATCGATGCGCTGGCACAGGTCGGGGGCCTGGCCCTCCAGTTCCTCGATCAGCTCCCGCTGAGCCTGGTCGATCTGATCCACGGGCACGTCCTGGAACAGGTGGCCCAGGGCGGCCACCAGGGTGATCACCTGCTGGTGCTGGTTCAGGGGGTGATACTGCCGCTGGCGCAGCAGACGCATCAGGCCCTGGCCATAGACCAGCTGGCGCTTGGTCACCTCGTCCAGGTCGCTGGAGAACTGGGTGAACACCTCCATCTCCCGGTATTGGGCCAGGTCCAGCCGGATGGCTCCGGCGGCGGACTTCATGGCCTTGGTCTGGGCATCGCCGCCCACACGGGACACGGACAGGCCCACATTCACGGCGGGGCGCTGGCCGGAGAAAAACAGGTTGCTCTCCAGAAACAGCTGCCCGTCGGTGATGGAGATGATGTTGGTGGGGATATAGGCGGACACGTCGCCGGCCTGGGTCTCCACGATGGGCAGAGCGGTCATGCTGCCGCCCCCCAGCTCGTCGGACAGGTGGGCCGAGCGCTCCAGCAGACGGGAGTGGAGATAGAACACGTCGCCGGGATAGGCCTCACGGCCCGGGGAGCGCTCCAGCAGCAGGCTCAGGGCCCGATAGGCGATGGCGTGCTTGGACAGATCGTCATAGACGATGAGCACGTCCCGACCCTGATACATGAAATACTCGCCCAGGGCGCATCCGGCATAGGGGGCGATATACTGCAGAGAGGCGGGGGCGCTGGCGGGGGCGTTTACCACCACGGTATAGTCCATGGCCCCCCGGCGGGTCAGGTTCTGCACCAGCTGGGCCACAGAGCTGTCCTTCTGGCCGATGGCCACATAGATGCACACCACATTTTTGCCCTTCTGGTTCAGGATGGTGTCCAGGGCGATGGCCGTCTTGCCTGTCTGCCGGTCACCGATGATCAGCTCACGCTGGCCCCGGCCAATGGGGAACATGGCATCGATGGCCAGCAGGCCGGTCTCCATGGGGGTGTTCACCGGCTGGCGGTCCAGGATGCCCGGGGCCGCCGCCTCGATGGGACGGTACTTGTCCGGGGCGATGTCCCCCTTGCCGTCCTGGGGGGTACCCAAGGCATCCACCACCCGGCCCAGATAGCCCTCAGCCACCGGCATACCGGCGGTCTTGCCGGTGCGGCGGACGATGCTGCCCTGGACGATGTCCTCGCTGCCGCCGAACAGGATGCAGCCCACACAGTCCCGGCGCAGATCCTGCACCATGCCCTTCACACCGTTGGAGAAGACCAATATCTCGCCATACTCCGCCCGCTCCAGACCGGAGACGGTGGCGATCTCGTCGCCCACGGTGAGCACCTGGCCCACCTCCTCCGCCGCTGCGGCTGGGGTCCAGTTTTCAATGGCCTGGCGCATCAGGGGAACGATGTTCTCCTGGCCGGGCTCCAGCTGCTGCATTCTCTCCTGGAACTGGCGCATGCGGCCCTCCAGGCTCCAATCGTATACGTCAGAACCGACTTTCAGACGAAAGCCCTTCTCCAGGCTGTCGTCCCGCTCCCAGGTCAGCTCTGCCTCCTGGCCATAGGTCCGCTTTAAAAAGGCCAGCAGGCGGCTGCACTGCTTGTCCGTGGGGGCCTTGGCGCTTTGCAGGACTGCGGTCAGCTTCTCGTCACTGCTGGGTGTGCTCATGGCCGCTCCCCCTCTCCGCCGCATCCAGGAACTGGTCCAGGGCATCGCCGTCAGACTGGAGCACCAGCTTCTCCGCCGCCGTCACTGCCAACTCCTGCAGCTCTTTCTGGGTGTCCTGCACCGCCTTGTCGTGATAGCGCTCGGCGGCCTCTCTGGCCGTGGCCAGAATGGTCTGGGCCTGTTTGTCGGCCTCGTCCATGCGCTGCTGGGCAGCCCGCTTCATGGTCTGCTGGGCCTGGGCCTTCTCCTGGCGGATCTCCTCATCGGCCTGCTTGAGCTGCTGATGATATGCCTCCTCCGTCTTCTTGGCCTGGTCCAGCCGCTGCTGGGCCTCCGTCTCCATCTGGCGGTAGTGTTCCTCCCGCTGGTCCATAAACTTGCGCACCGGACGGTACAGCAGGAAATACAGGCCCCCCGCCAGAATGGAAAAATTCAGCAGGTGAAGGATGATCTGCTGCCAGTCAATATTCAGTGGGATATTCACGGCGCTTCACCTACCTTACAGGACAAAGATGATCAGGATAACCACCAACAGGGCGTAAATAATGGCCGTTTCGATAAATACCAGGCCCAGCATCAGGGTGGTGCGGATCTTGCTCTCCGCCTCGGGCTGGCGGGCAATGCCCTCCACCGACTTACCTGCGGCGATGCCCATGCCCACGGCGCCGCCGGCGGCGGCCAGGCCGATGGCGATGCCGGTGGCCACGGCCTTCAGGCCAAGGCTGCTGTCCGCCGTCTGGGCCGCCTCGCTCTGCTGGGTCTGGGCGGCATCCGGGGCAGGCGCGGCACCATTCCCAGCGGCGAAGGCGGGGATGGCCATGGCCAACAGGGCCGCGATAACGAACAGGGCCGCAACGATCTTCTTCATTTTGTGCATGATAAACTCCTCCATTTCTAACAAGGAAGCATTCGCTTCGGATACAGATTCAACCTCACGCCACCTGGGGCGTGTCTTTCCGGCTGTGGTGCTGCGCCCGGACAGGCTTGGGCTCCTTCTCCGGCTCGGGCTCGTGCTGGGACACCTCGCCGTAGAACATGGCGGTGAGCATGGTCAGCACATAGCTTTGAATGACCGCGTGGAGCAGGGTGAACAGCACACCCACCACCACGGGGAGGATATAGCTCAAATTGATGTAATAGTACACCAGCTCCGTCACCAGCAGGCCGCTGAGCAGCGCGCCGAAGAGACGGAAGCTCATGGAGATGGGCAGGGAGAACTCCTTCAGCGTGGCCTTTACGCCCCGCAAGCCGTTGCCCGCGATGCCGCCGGACAGGATGACCGCATAGGACAGGCAGCCCAGGGCGATGGCCCCGTTCACGTCGGACAGGGGGGCGGGCAGGGTGATGGCCCGTCCGCCGGTGGTAATGGCCTGAAAGCCGAACAGTTCAAACAGGGTGCCCACAAAAATATAGGTACCTGCGCCGAAGATATACGCCCCTAAGAATCGGTTCATCCGGGGAGCGGATGTCTTCGCCATGCGATCAAACAGGCCCACGACCTCCTCCAGCACCAGCTGGCACCGGCCGGGGACATACTTGAACCGGGGGATCCAACAGATTCGGAGCACTGCCGCTGTGATCAATAAGATCGCCGTGACCACAAAGCCCGAAATGAGCCCAGGGTTCACCGCCTTCCAGCCCAGCAGATCGATCCGGTTCTCGTTGTGGAGCACCGCATCCCGCATGGTCTGCTGAATGGTCTCCGACTGGCCGGCATGGTTCCCAGTAAAGATCGAAGCCGCCAGCAGCACCGCTACGATCAGCAGCCACAACAGCACCTTTTTCCGTTCTTTCATGTTCCTCGCCTCGTTTTCACGTCGCGCATTCTGCGTTTCCTACTCTAACAATAGGTAACTTTCAATCACCCGTATTATACTCTTTGCCATTTTGAATGCAAGTGTTTTAAAGTGATTTTTTATTCAGTGACTGACATCTTTACGCAATCTAAACATTGTCTACACCCTGTATACAGTTTCGATCAAAAACAGCCGCACCTCCCATACGCAGAAGGTGCGGCTGTCCATGTATTTACAACAATAATGCGTTCAAACGGCTTCTCACTGCTCCAGGGCGGCACCCATGGTCTTCAGGGCCCCGGTGCGCTTCAGGGCAGCCACTAAAATACCGGCCAGGACGGACCCGGCCACGGTGGAGATGAGGAAGGGGATGATATAGGCGTAGAAGGCCACCGCAGCAGCGCTGACGTTCATAAACAGCACGGCCACGGGATAGGCGGCCAGACCGCCGATGATGCCGGTGCCGAACACCTCGCCCACCAGCGTGGCGGTCAGGTTCTTGGTCTTCCAGAACACCAGGCCGCACAGCAGCGCCCCGCACATACTGCCCGGAAAGGCCATCAGGCTGCCCACGCCCAGCAGATTGCGGATCAGGCTGGCTCCAAAGGCCACGCCCACCCCGTACCAGGGGCCCAGGAACACGGCGCACAGGATGTTGACCATGTGCTGCACCGGGGCGCACTTGCTGCCAAAGACGGGAAATACGATGAACATGCTGCCCACCACGGCCAGGGCGCACAGCAGCCCGGCCACCGCCAGCTTTTTCACATTGGACTGATTCATGGTGTAAAACTCCTTTTTCAAACGGGGAAAAACCGCGCAAAGGCCCGCAGCGTTTCCCTCTCTCTCGGCCGTTTGGCCGGTGAACAGGGCCGGAAAAGCATATCGCTCCCCGGTTCGGTCGAGACTTGCTGGTCTCCTCTCACGCCGGAACACGGCTTCCCATCGCTGCCTATTGGGCCCGGACCCAGGGCGCTCCCCCTCGGTCCGCCCCCGGTTCTTCACCGGGACGCCTGGTTTTTTCCACATCCCCCCTGAAAAAAGTGGATACACCGAAAACGGGGGCGGCCCCAAGAGGACCGCCCCCGCCAGATCTGCTTATGACTGCGGCAAACGTCCCTCCGGCGGCATGACCCGCATCAGGTTGAAAAGGGTCGGAGCGCGCTTGCTCCCTCTCAGCCCGACAGCCCGGGCTCCCCTGCTTGCAGGGTCTATCATACGCCCCCGGCCGGGATTTGTCAAGACGCGGCATGGCTACTCAGCCTCGATCCATCTCCGCGTCGGCCAGATAATACCAGGTAAAGCCCTCCTCTTCGTCGATCTGGAAGGTCCCGGTCACGGTGATCTCCGTGCCGATCTCCGGGTAATCCTGGGGGTAGACGGAGCCGTCCCCGCAGACAAATTCGATGCCCTCGGCGCAGCAAGCGGTGGCATCGGCCACCACGCAGGCCGTGCTCACCTTGTCCTTCACCGGCTGGCCGTCCTTGTCCACCCACTGATAGGCTTCAAAGCTGCCCCTCATCTTTACCGTCTTGCCCCGGTAGCTCTCCGGGGAGAAATAGAGCATATCATATACCTGGGAATAGACCATGGTGCTGCTCAGCGCCGTCAGGTCAATGTCCACGCCAGAAGAAGGGATGACCTCCGGCCCGTCCTCCTCGGCCTGAGCCCGCGCTGGGGAAGGGAGCACGTTGGAAGCGGCACCGCCGCTGTCGGAAGAGGTAACCGCCGTCTCCCCGCCGCGCCCACAAGCACACAGGGACAAGGTTATGACCAGGGCCAGCAAGACAGAACATCTTCTTTTCATCCTCTGCCCCCTCCCATCACCCGGCCTGCCGCCGAAAAGAGGGCAAAGGCCAGAATATCCACTGCTACAATGGTAGAGCCCACCGGGGTCCCCGCCAGGATCGCCGTTAAAATGCCCAGCACCGCGCAGCTCACCGACAGCACCGCCGAGCAGACGGTCACAGCCCGAAAGCTCTGAAACACCCGCATGGCGGACAGGGCCGGAAAGATGACCAGGGCAGAGATAAGCAGCGAACCCACCAGATTCATGGCCAGCACGATGACCACTGCGATGATAACGGCCAGCAGCAGCTGATAGGCATCCGCCCGGGTCCCCGCCGCCCGGGCAAAGTCCTCATCAAAGGTGACGGCAAAAATTTTGTTGTAGCACAGCAGGAACACCGCCACCACCACAACGGACAGTCCAGCACACAGGTACACCTCCGCCTTCGTCAGGGTCAGGATGGATGTGGACCCGAACAGGGTGCTGCACACATCCCCGGACAGGTTGGAGGAGGTGGAAAACAGGTTCATCAGCAGATAGCCCATGGCCAGCGCCCCCACCGACAGCATGGCGATGGCGGCATCTCCCTGTATTTTCGTGTCCCGGCTGGTGCGCAGCAGTAAAATGGCACAGGCCACCGTGACTCCCAATGTCAGGGGCATGTGGTCGGTCAGCCCCAGCACGGCGGACACAGACATGGCCCCAAAGGCCACATGGGACAGGCCGTCCCCGATAAAAGAGAACCTGCGCAGTACCAGCGTCACCCCCAGCAGAGAGGAGCACAGGGCGATGAGCACGCCCACCACCAGGGCATAGCGCACAAAGGGATAGGCCCAGTACAGGGCCAGCTTTTCCATGATCCCGCTCACAGGGCCTCGCCCCCCTTCCACGCCTGTGGAAATTCGCGGAGATAGTCTGCCTTGGTTCCGAAGAACACCCGCCTGCCCAAATGGAGGATATGGCTGGCATAGGTCAGGGTGGCAGTTATATCGTGGGAGATCATCAGGATCGTCACTCCGTCCTCCCGGTTGAGGCGTTGGATCAGGCCGTACATCTCCCCCGTGACCTTGGGGTCCAGACCGGAGACAGGCTCGTCCAGCAGCAGCATGTTCTGTGCCGCACACAGGGCCCGGGCCAGCAGCACCCGCTGCTGCTGGCCACCGGACAGGGTGCGGTAGCAGCGCTTTGCCAGCGCCGCCACCTGCATCCGCTCCATGGCCGTCTGTGCAAGCTGCTTCTCCCCTTTGCTGTAAAAGGGTCTGCCGCCGCAGCGGCCCTGACAGCCGGACAGGACGATCTCCCGCACCGAGGCTGGAAAGTCCCGCTGCACCGGGGTCTGCTGGGGCAGATAGCCGATCTCATTCTTTCTCAGCCCGTCACCCGTCAGGACCTTCCCCCGGACGGGCGGCTGCAAGCCGAGAATGGTCTTCATCAGAGTGCTTTTTCCCGAGCCGTTTTCCCCCACGATGCACAGATAGTCCCCGGGACAGACGGAAAAGTTCAGGTTCTCCAGCACGGCCCGGCCCTCATAGCCCACGGCCAGGTTCTGACAGGTAAGCTGAGTCATCGTCTCGCCCCCCTTAGTTCAGGGCCTGCTTCAGCACAGCCAAGTCCTTTTCCATCACAGACAGATAGGTCACGCCGTTTTTCACGTCATCAGATGTGGTGGCCTGCATCGAATCCATGGTCAGCACTTTCTGATCCTTCTGCTTTGTGTTCTGTACAATGGTCTGGGCGATCTTATGGTCCTTGCCCTCGATGGTCAGCACACAGGGCAGCGCCAGCTCGTCCACCTTTTTGGCCAGGAAGGAGACCGTCTCAAAGCTGGCCTCGCTCTCGGCAGAACAGCCAGCAAAGGCGGCGTAATAGTTCAGGCCATAGTCGTCCACCAGATAGCGGAAGGGGAAGCGGTCCCCGAACAAAACGGTTTTGCGTGCCGCGCCGTCCACAACCGTCTGATATTCCCTGTCTAACTCCGCCAGCTCATCCAGATAGGTTTTGGTGTTGGCGGCATAGGCATCCTTGTGGTCGGGGTCCAGCTCCTGCAGGGCATCCGAGATAGCGCTGCACAGCACCTTGGCATTTTTCAGCGACAGCCAGACGTGCTCGTCGTATTCTTTCTCTTCATGCTCCAGCATGTCCTCCTTGATCTCATCTCCACTCATACCTGCGGGGTAGTAAGTGGGCCAATGATCCATCTCCTGAGACAGAGCCTCAAAGCCGTCATTTCCGCAGTAAATGTGGAAGTGCTCTGCCTTTCCCGGGGCAATTCCATGGTCGCTGAACTGCACATACTTGGGTGCGGCGGCATCGCCGCCAGTGGCTTCAAAGAAATACCGCGCTCCTCTGCTGCCAGATTTATAATCGTATATCTGATAGCCCTTGTAGGAGTAGACCGCCTTTGCGGCAACACCATTGGTCACAAAGCACATGGTGTTGTTTTCTCCATCAATGGTGATCTGGGAAACGTCAGTCTTATAGCCGGTTTCATAGTAATCCCGGTATTCTTCAGCGGTTTTGTCTCCGGTCTCCGCCTTGCGTTCCATCACCTCATCCAACACGCCATCTTGCAGATAGGGATAAACAGACTGCCAGTCGCCGTCCCAGTCAGACAGGCTTCTGTCCTGCACGTCGCTGTCGGCAAAGTGAGAATAGCCGTGGTTATGCCCCTCCTCGGCCTGCATCCCGGGCATGGCCTCCTCCGTTTTCACGGTGTCCTTGAGCACATCCAAAAGGTCGATGACCTTCATGTTCTTGTTGGTGGCCTCTTTCAGGGCGTCGTCCACCCAGGCGTCGGACTCGCCGCCCACATAGACAAACAGGTCGCAGTCAGAAATCTTGATGATATCGTCCGCCGTGGGCTGATAGCTGTGCAGGTCCACGCCGTTGTCCAGCAGCATGGTGAGCTCGGCGCTGTCCGCCTGGTCGCCCATGATCTGCCGCACCCAGTCATACTCGGGAAAGATAGTGGTGACCACGCTGAGCTTGTCCGCGCTCTGTGTTCCGCTGCCGCCCTCGGCGGGAGGCTTGCTACCGCAGCCGGAGAGCAGGCTGCCCGCCATGGTCAGGGATAACATCAGGGAAATGATACGTTTCATAGAATAAAATAACCTCCAGATTTATGGTCAGAATGGAAAAATGGGCGCAAAAAACAAGGGCGACGGTAGCACCGCAGAGCCTATCCCCCACGGGATAGACTTCGCCCCTGTATGTTCTGTTCTGACTTAATCTGAAAGTTTCACCTTGAGTGCGACTAAGGTAAAAACCACGGCACACTCCGCCGTGGGCAGAGCTGCCCGGAGCATAAAACGGGGCAGGGCCGCCGTCAGGACGGCGGCAGTCCCGGCCAGCCCCAGGCCCTCCAGCAGCTGCCGGCACAGGGTGATCTGGCAGCAGACAGCGCAGTCCTCGCCGGTACAGCTGTGGTCTGCTTCCACTGCGATATACAAAGCGGAGAACAGCAGGACCAGAGCCATAGCCGCAGCCACCAGCCCGGTAAACATACGCGTTTTCTTCGTCATGCCCTTCTCCCTCCTTTTCCGGTTCCGGTTTTCGTGTTGATTCAATCGCTGTCTTTTCCAGCGCAGTCCACACAGGTGCCATAGAGCACTGTGTCCGCCGTATCCAGGGTAAACTGCTCGCTCCGGGCCAGTTGTTCGGCAAGCAGTCTGGCGTGGTCGGCGGCCATATGGACCGTCTTTCCGCACTGGATGCAGGTCATGTGCAGTGCCCCCTGGCAGGGCGCAGCCGCCATATACTGATACAGAGTCTCCCGACTACCCGGCTTGGCGCAGCGACGGGCTTTTCCCTCCGCCTCCAGCTGGGCCAAATTCCGATAGACTGCGCTGAGACTGACCTCCCGCTCCCGCAGGTCCCGGGCGATTTCTCCCGCAGACAGCAGCTGATGGGGGTGGGCGCTTAAATAGTCCAAAAGCAACTTTCTCTGCCTGGTGCTGTACCTGGGCAAGGTCATGCGCCTCCAATTTGCGACGAAATCGCATTTTACAGTAGCAGAGTATACCATCCCACTTTCCGCTTGTCAATATGCAAATCTATCGCAAATTTTATTTATATGAATATGATAAAACGGCAGACCCGTTGTCCGGGTCCGCCGTTTTAGGAAATCTCTTACACTTTTCCGTCGGTACGGAGCATGTCCATAAACTCCTCCCCGGTGATGGTCTCCTTCTCATACAGGAAGTTGGCCAGCTTGTCCAGGCTGTCCCGGTTGTCCCGGAGGATGGTCATGGCCTTGTCATACTCCTTCTGGATGGTCTCGGTGACCAGGCGGTCCATGCGGGCCTGGGTCTCCGGGGAGCAGGCCAGGGAGGCATCCCCGCCCAGGTACTGGTTGCTCATGGTCTCGAAGGCGGCAAAACCGAATTCCCGGCTCATGCCGAAGCGGGCGATCATGGAGCGCACCAGTTTGGTCGCCTGTTCAATGTCGTTGGAGGCCCCGGTGGTGATGGAGCCGAAAACCAGCTCCTCCGCCGCCCGTCCGCCGGTGTAGGTGCAGACCTTGTTCAGCAGCTCCTCCTTGGACATGAGGAAGTGGTCCCCGTTGTCCACCTGGAGGGTATAGCCCAGGGCCCCGGAGGTGCGGGGGATGATGGTGATCTTCTGTACGGGGGCGGAGTGGGTCTGCATGGCGGCGACTAAGGCGTGGCCCGTCTCGTGATAGGCCACGATCTTCTTCTCCTGGTCAGACAGCACCCGGCTCTTCTTCTGATACCCGGCGATGACCACCTCCACGCTCTCCTGCAGGTCCTCCTGGGTGGCGAACTTCCGTCCGTCCCGCACCGCCCGCAGGGCGGCCTCGTTGACGATGTTGGCCAGCTCCGCGCCGGAGGCGCCGGAGGCCATTCTGGCGATGGGGGCAAAGTCCACTCCGTCGGCCAGACGGATCTTCTTAGCGTGGACCTTTAAGATATCGATACGGCCCTGAAGGTCGGGCAGCTCCACGGGGATGCGCCGGTCAAAGCGCCCCGGACGCAGCAGGGCGGGGTCCAGGGAGTCGGGCCGGTTGGTGGCCGCCAGGACCACCACGCCCCTGCTGCCGTCAAAGCCATCCATCTCGGTGAGCAGCTGGTTCAGGGTCTGCTCCCGCTCGTCGTTGCCGCCGGAGAACTGGCCGTCCCGCTTTTTGCCGATGGTGTCGATCTCGTCGATGAAGATGATGCAGGGGGCCTTCTCGTTGGCCTGCTTGAACAGGTCCCGGACCTTGGCCGCCCCCCGGCCCACGAACATCTCTACAAATTCCGACCCGGCGATGGAGAAGAAGGGGACGTTTGCCTCACCGGCCACGGCCTTGGCCAGCAGTGTTTTGCCGGTGCCCGGAGGGCCCACCAGCAGAGCGCCCTTGGGCAGCTTGGCACCGATCTCCCGGTACTTCTCCGGGTCGTGGAGGAAGTCCACGATCTCGTTGAGCAGTTCCTTCGCCTCGTCCTCCCCGGCCACGTCGGCAAAGCGGATGCCGGTGGAGGAGGGCACATATACTTTTGCCCCGGAGCCGCCGCCCATGCCGAACATCATGCCGTCCTTGCCGCCCATGGCCTTCTGCATCCGGCGGTTGAGGAAATATCCGATGAGCATAAAGGGCACCAGGGGCAGCACCCAGTTCATCAGCAGGGTGGTCATGGCGGAGGGCTGGGTGTCGATCTGCTGGAACTTGGCCCCGGAGTCGTAAAGGCGCTGGGTGCGCCCGGCATCTTCCGTAGCCACGGTCTCGTAAATTTTGCCTTCTTTGTCCGTGAACAGGATCTGGTCGTCCCGGATCTCCACCTGGTCGATCTGTTTCTTGTCCGTCATGGACATAAACACATCATAGGTCACATTCTCGATGCGGTTCTTGTTCATGGCGGGGAACAGGGTGGCATTGAGCAGCAGCAGGATGGCCAGGGCGAGCAGATAGTAGTATACCAGGGGTTTTTTCGATGGCTGTTTGATCTCTTGCATCTGAAGATCATCCTCTCTGGGTGTGTGGTTCAAATCGTTAACCGGTTAATGGATATACTAGCAAAAGGCCGGGACAAAATCCCGGTGTAAGTGTAAACAAATCGTGACGAAAGTATGAACATATCCCTGAAAAAAACAGGGGCGGCCAGACATCCACCTGTCTGGCCGCCCGTCGCCCGGCATTCCGGTCAGCTCCCGCTGCCCACAGCGGGGCTGAGCCCCAGGCGGGAGAGCCGGTCGGCGGGGATCATCTCCCGGAAAAAGCGCACCCGGGGCAGCACGCCCAACAGCAGCTGGCCCAGCACGGCGCTGGCGATCAGCTCGCCCAGGCCCACGGTAAAGGCGTTCAGGGCATAGGCCGGCCAAAAGGCCCCGCCGGTGCCCCCCACGGAAAAGGCGATCACCGCACCCACGATGGCCGCATTGCACACCACCGGGGGCAGGGGCGCCAGCCAGCGGTTACGCAGGCTCTGGGTCCACAGGCAGGCGATAAGGGTGGCGGCGGAACCGGCCACCACATCCAGCAGCCCATAAGGGGAGAGCAGGTTTGCGATGAGACAGCCCACAAACAGTCCCGGCGTGGCGGCGGGGAACAGGAAGGGCAGCACGGTCAGTGCCTCGGCAAAGCGGATCTGCACTCCGGCATACTGGGGGATGGGCAGGGCCATGGTGAGTACGGCGTACACCGCGGCCAGCATGGCCGCCAGGGTGAGATCGCGGATCGAGAATTTAGACATAAAAAAACCTCCATTTTCTTCTTTAGAGAACGGCGGGACTCGTCTTTTTTCAGTCCCCCCGAACGAACACAGCGCCGCTCCCCTCCGTGGCCGGGCGTTCCACGCTTCTGGGGGCGGTTGGCTGTGCTTGGACGAGATGTGGAAACTCGTCAAGAGGTATCTTATCACAGCCCCGTCCCGCTGTCCACTGGATAAATGGACAAAGAGCCCCGTACCCTTGCCTCCCTCCGGCAAATCAGGTACAATGGGACCAAGAACATGAAGGAGGTCCCCAAAATGGAACAAAACGACCACAGCCTGGACAACGCCCCGCTCCTCCGGGCCATCGCCCGGATGCAGACGGAGAACAGCCGGGAAAGCCGGGAGGCGGTGCTGGACCTGGTCATCTCTCAGGCCCAGTTCCTGGCCCCGGCGGACATCGTCCCCGAGACAGAGGGGAAGGAGGCCGCCCTGCGCTTTCAGCTGCTGACCAATCAGGAGGGACAGCCCTTCTTCCCCGCCTTCACCGGCTGGGAGGAGCTGCGCAAGCTGTGCGGCCCCAAAAATCAGCAGACGGTGGTCCTCACCTTTGACCACTACGCCGGGATGGTCCTGCGGGACTGCCGGGCCGCCGGTTTTGTGGTGGACCCCATGGGGGCCTGTCTTACATTTGACCGGAACATGATGGAGCATCTGGTACAGAGAAAACAAGAGATGACCAAGTGAAACGGATTGCCACGTCGCTTCGCTCCTCGCAATGACAAAAATACAGTCTTCTGTGTCGAGTACAGGCCCTCTGTACCCTGTCATTGCGAGGAAGGGCGCAGCCCTGACGTGGCAATCCGTCTCCCCACAAAAAAATTTTCAAATTTGAAAATTTCCTGTTGACATGTTGGTTAGTTTATGCTAACCTATGCTTGGTTAGAGAAAGCTAACTCCCCCCTCCTCACACCTCCCTGCTTTCTTCCTACCCCTTTTATTCCAGATTTCTCTGACCACCAGAAAGTCTTTCGGGACAGGCATCCCCGACAGACGGGCCGCTGACCGTGCGCATACACGCGGTCAGCGGTTTTTTTATCTTTTCTCCCACCCCATTCTGTGATATGATAGCTTTACCGGCCTGTTTGGTCTAAATTTTGGGAGGGGCGCTTATGTTCGTCAAAAATCCTGAATATTTCCTCACCATCGCCAAGGAGCGCAGCATCTCTAAGGCGGCCGAGCAGCTGTATCTCTCCCAGCCCTACCTCAGCCAGTATCTGGCCAAGCTGGAGCACACCCTGGGGGTGGCCCTGATGGACCGTTCCCACACCCCCCTCACCCTCACCACCGCCGGGGAGGTGTTCTATGCCTACCTGGAGCGGCAGAGCTATCTGGACCGGCAGCTGTTCAGCGACCTGCGGGACATCCAGGACCGGAACCGCCCGGTGCTGCACATCGGCGTGTCCCCCTGGCGGGGAGCCATGCTGCTGCCCGACATCCTGCCCCTGTTCACCCCCCAGTTTCCCGACGTGCAGGTGGTCCTCCACGAGGCCGCCGTGCCCGAGCTGACCAAACTGGCGGAGGACAGCGTCATCGACTTCTGCATCATGCACATCCCCAGCGATTTGACCGAGCTGTCCTATGAGCTCATCATGCGGGAGCACGTCTTTCTCATCGGCCATAAAAGCCACCCCCTGCTGCGGGGGCTGGACAGCCCCTATGACCGCCCCCTCCAGTTCACCCAGCTGCGGCAGCTGGAGCGCGAGCGTATCATTATGCTTCCCTCGGACTGGCGGCTGGCCAAGCTGCTGCACAACACCTTCTCCGTACTGAACATCGATCCCCAGAACATCCTGGTCACCACCAACAACACCACCGCCATCAACCTGGCGGCGGAGAACATGGGCTTTGCCTTTTTGCAGGAGAGCGGCATCTCCCGCACCCCCTATCTGGACCGGCTTGCCTGCTTTACCATCGGGGACCCGCCCCTCACCTGCCCCACGGCGGTGGTGTACAAGAAAAACGGCTTCCTCTCCCCCGCCGCCCGGGCCTTTATCGACCTGACAAAGGAGTTTTACCGGCGGTTCAACCGGGATGGGAATTTCTAAAAAAATCCACAGGACCGATGGGTCCTGTGGATTTTTTGATCTTTACTTGTAGGAATCCGCCAACGCCTTGAACTTGGGCAGGGCCCGCTCAATGCGCTCGGTCTGGACACAATAGGCGATCCGCACATGGCCCGGAGCGCCGAAGCCGGAGCCGGGGACCAGCAGCAGGTCGAAGTCCTTGGCCCGCTGGCTGAAGGCCACGTCGTCCGGCTCCAAAGAGCGGGGGAACAGATAGAAGGCTCCGCCGGGCTCGGCCACATGATAGCCCATCTCCCGCAGGGCGGTGACCAGCAGCTTGCAGTTGCGCTCGTACACCGCCAAGTCAGCTGTCATATCGCAGCACAGAGAGGTGACCTGCTGGAACAGGCTGGGGGCGTTCACATAGCCCAGGGAGCGGCCGGCTCCGGCCACGGCGGCATAGACCTCCTGAGCGTCCGTAATATCTCCGGGCACCAGCACATAGCCCAGGCGCTCGCCGGGCAGGGACAGGGACTTGGAGAAGGAGTAGCACACGATGGTGTCCTTGTAAATATGGGGCACCCAGGGCACCTCAAAGCCCTGGAACACGATCTCCCGATAGGGCTCGTCAGAGATGAGATAGATGGGGTGGCCGTACTCCTGACTCTTGGCGGTGAGGACAGCGGAGAGCTTCTCCAGAGTCTGGCGGGAATAGACCACGCCGGAGGGGTTGTTGGGGGTGTTTACCACCACGCCCTTGGTGTGGGGGGTGATGGAGCGCTCCAGGGCGTCGAAGTCGATCTGGAAGTGCTCGATCTCCGGGGGGATCAGCACCATTTTGGCCCCGGCCCCCTCGATGAATACTTTATATTCAGGGAAATAGGGGGCAAATACGATGAACTCGTCCCCCGGGCAGGTCAGGCCGTTGAACACGCAGCACAGAGAGGCCGCCGCGCCCACGGTGATGTAAAACTGGTCGGCGGTGTAGCTGCCCTGGAAACGGCGGTTCAGGGAGTCGGCAAAGCGCTGCCGGGCGGCGGCATCCCCCTGGGCGCTGGTGTAGCAGTGGATCAGCTCGGGCTGCTCCTTCAGAATGCGGATGGCCGTCTCGTTGATGGCGTCGGGGGCGGGGACGCTGGGGTTGCCCAGGGAGAAGTCGAACACATTCTCCGCACCCACCACGGCGGAGCGCTGCTTGCCATACTCAAACAGCTCCCGGATCACAGACCGGGCAGTGCCCAGGCCCAGCATACGTTGGTTGACCATGATCAAAACCTCCTGCACGGGAAGCAGAGCCCCCGTGAACATAATTTAACCTGACTGAAATTATATCACTGCACTTTGCGCAAGTAAAGCCAAAAGTTTTCCCGCTCCGGCCCGTGCCTGCCCTTCTCTCTGTTGGAACCGTTGACTTTTTCTGTATCGCTGGTACAATGTACTTAGAGAACGCATCAAGCCAAGCCCCGCCGAGCCGAATTTTGATCTTTTTGATCTTCAAGCTGTGAGGTGAAGCCGAATGTCAAACCCACTCTTCCGCTACCCCAAGTTCTGGACCGAGGCGTTGAACTTTCTCCCCCTCCTGGCCTTTTGCCTGTACGCTCTCTCGTTTTCTGAAACTGCCGGAGTAGAGGCTGCGGTCATCCGGGTGTTCGTGGTCTACGGTCTCTTTCTCACCTACCCCACCAAAAAGCTGGTCTTTACTGAGAACGCCCACCGCAGGCGCTGGTTCGCCGTGCTGTACACGCCCCACGTGATTTTCGGCATCTGGCTGGCTTGGTGGGGCTGCACCCACGGGTGGTTCCTCTCCCTGCTGTATTTGCTGTGCTCCGTCGCCTGTTATGGCTTTGCCCTGGCCGCTCTGGGCCGGCCCGCAGGCGATGATGAACCGATCTGACGCTGAAAAAGCGGGCTGCCTTAAAATGATTGCAGCAATCACATGAGACAACCCCTCAATTAGCAGGAATCCTATAGCCTTCCCCCAGGGGAAGGCAAAAAGCGGGCTGCACACGGATGTGCAGCCCGCTTTTTACGTTATGTGTCTCTTTTCAGGCTGTCATCAGGCCAGAGCGGCGGTAATGATGGCCATGGAATAGACCTCCTGGGCGTTGCAGCCCCGGGACAGGTCATTGATGGGGGCGTTCAGGCCCAGCAGGATGGGGCCATAGGCCTCGAAGCCGCCCAGGCGCTGGGCGATCTTATAGCCGATGTTGCCGGCGTTGATGTCGGGGAAGATGAAGGTGTTGGCATAGCCGGCCACCTTGGAGTTGGGGCACTTGGTCTTGGCCACACGGGGGGAGACGGCGGCGTCGAACTGCAGCTCGCCCTCGATGGGCACGTTGGGCATGGCCAGCTTGGCCTTGTTGGCGGCGTTGCGCATCTTGTCCACATCCTCGCCCTTGCCGGAGCCGAAGGTGGAGTAGCTCAGGAAAGCCACCTTGGGGTCCACGCCGAAAATCTTGGCGCAGTCCACGGTCTCGGCGGCGATCTCCACCAGCTCGTCCTCGTTGGGCTTGATGTTGATGGCGCAGTCGGCCATGGCCAGCACGTCGTTGTCGCCGGTGGCGGAGGGGCGCACCAGAATGAAGCAGGAGGACACGATGGAGTTGCCCGGCTTGGTCTTCACCAGCTGCAGGGCGGGGCGGACGGTGTCGGCGGTGGAGTAGGTGGCACCGCCCAGCAGGGCGTCGGCCTGGCCCATGGCCACCAGCATGGTGCCGAAGTAGTTGCTCTTCTTCAGGGCCTTGCGGCAGTCGTCCTCGGTCATCTTGCCCTTGCGCAGCTCCACCATGCGGGCAACCATGGCCTCCATCTCCTCATAGTTCTCAGGGTCGATGATGATGGCACCGCGGATGTTGAAACCGGCATCCTCGGCGGCCTGACGGATCTCCTCGGGGTTGCCCACCAGGATGGGGGTCAGGAAGGTACCGGACAGCAGCCGGGCAGATGCCTCCAGAATACGGGGGTCAGCGCCCTCTGTGAAGACGATCTTCCGGGGGTGGGCCTTCAGAATTTCGATCAGCTTCTTAAACATAAGTGCAGTTCCTCCAGAAACAAAGATTGGGACATCCCGCGCAGATGCCCTGCCTATCAAATCAAGGGTATGTTAGCATTATTCTTTTCAAAAAGCAAGGGCCAGCTTTGGCCTATCACCCTTTTTTCTTTGCAAATCGGAGCGGATTTTGCTTGCGAGCCTTTCATGGCGTGAAAATCAGGCAAAGAAGCCGGAAAATCCGTATAAAATCTGTTTGGTTTGTTGGCTATCCATTGCAATCAGAGAAAAGGTATGGTATACTCCTTGGAAATCGCTCCCACGGGAGACGAAAATTTGTGAAACAGAAAGCAGAGTTGATCCCTTTATTATGGACCTTGACAGTGCCAGTATCGGTATGCTTGCGGCCCTCATCATCCTGGTGGCTTTTTCCGCCTATTTTTCCGCCACAGAAACGGCCTTCACCTCGCTCAACCGCATCCGGCTCAAAGCCCGGGCCGACGACGGAAACCTCCGGGCCGCCCGGACGCTGAAGCTGGCGGAGGACTATGACAAGCTGCTGTCCACCATCCTCATCGGCAACAACGTGGTGAACATCAGCGCCACCACCGTAGCCACCGTGCTGTGTACCCGGTGGTTCCACCAGTATGGCCCCACCGTGTCCACCGTGGCCCTGACGGTCATCATCCTGATCTTCGGCGAGATCTCGCCCAAGAGCCTGGCCAAGGAGAACGCCGAGCGCTGGGCCCTGTTCGCCACCCCCCTGCTGCGGATACTCATGGTCCTATTTACCCCGGCCAATTTTCTCTTCGGCCAGTGGAAGCTCCTGCTGGGCCGCCTGTTCCGCAAAAAGGACGACGAGGGCATCACCGAGGAGGAGCTGGTGGGCATGGTGGACCAGGCGGAGACCGAGGGCGGACTGGACAGCCACGAGAGCGACCTCATCCGCAACGCCATCGAGTTCAACGACATGGAGGTATCCGAGATCCTCACCCCCCGGGTGGACCTGACCGCCATTGAAGAGGACGACTCCATGGAGGCGCTGGCGGCCCTGTTTGCCGAGAGCGGCTTCTCCCGCATCCCCGTCTACCACGAGACCATCGACAACATCGTGGGCGTTATCCACGAGAAGGACTTCTACGCCGCCCGCTATCGGGGGGAGACCATGCTCCGGCAGCTGAAGACCCCCGTATTTTATACCACGGGCAACACCAAGATATCCGAGCTGCTGCGCATCCTCCAAAAGAACAAGGCCCACATGGCTGTGGTGGTGGACGAGTACGGCGGAACCCAGGGCATCGCCACTCTGGAGGACATTCTGGAGGAGCTGGTGGGCGAGATCTGGGATGAGCACGACGAGGTCATCGAGACCTTCCGCAAGCAGTCTGATGGCAGCTATCTCATCGCCTGCTCGGCCAATCTGGACGATTTGTATGACCTGTTCCAGGTGAAGGGCTCCTGCGATGCGGCCACCGTCTCCGGCTGGGTCATGGAGCAGGTGGGCCGTGTCCCCGAGGAGGGGGACCACTTCCAGGCCGAGGGGCTGGATGTCACCGTCACCCGGGTGGAGCACCGCCGGGTGCTGGAGATCCGGGTGAAGCCATTAGAAGCCGAAGCATAAGTTTTACAAAAATCGCCCCACTGCGTTTGCAGCGGGGCGATTTTTCATGTTCAGATGCGGGCCACGCCGGAGTCCCGGGCGGCCTGGGCCACAGCGGCGGCCACGGCGTCCTTCACACGGGGGTCGAAGGCGGCGGGGAGGATATAGTCGGCATTGAGCTCCTCGTCGGAGACGATGCCGGCAATGGCCTTGGCGGCGGCGATCTTCATCTCGTCGTTGATGTCGGCGGCACGCACATCCAAAGCGCCCCGGAAGATGCCGGGGAAGGCCAGCACATTGTTGATCTGGTTGGGGAAGTCGCTGCGTCCGGTGCCCACCACGGCGGCCCCGGCCTGACGGGCCAGGTCGGGCAGGATCTCGGGCACGGGGTTGGCCATGGGGAACAGAATGGGGTTGGGGGCCATGGTCTTGATCATCTCGGGGGTGACCAGATTGGGGGCGCTGACCCCCAGGAACACGTCGGCATCCACCAGCATCTCGGCCAGGGAGCCCCTGCGCTTTTCGGGGTTGGTGACCTTGGCCATCTCCGCCTGGGCGGGTGTCAGGCCCTCCATACCGTCGTAGATGGCCCCCTGCTTGTCGCACATGATCACGTGCTTCAATCCGCAGGCCATCAGCAGCTTCATAATGGCGATGCCGGCGGCGCCTGCACCGGAGGAGACCATCTTCACGTCCTCGATCTTCTTGCCCACCACCCGCAGAGCGTTGGTCAAAGCGGCCAGCACCACCACGGCGGTGCCGTGCTGGTCGTCGTGGAACACGGGGATGTCGCAGCGCTGCTTCAGCTTCCGCTCGATCTCAAAGCACCGGGGGGCGGCGATGTCCTCCAAATTGATGCCGCCGAAGGAGCCGGCCAGCAGGGCGATGGTGTTGACGATCTCGTCCACATCCTTGCTGCGCACACACAGGGGGATGGCATCCACATCGCCGAAGGCCTTGAACAGCACGCACTTGCCCTCCATCACGGGCATGCCGGCCTCGGGGCCGATGTCGCCCAGGCCCAGCACGGCGGTGCCGTCGGTGACCACGGCCACGGTGTTCCACCGGCGGGTGAGCTCGTAGCTTTTATTGATGTCCTTCTGGATCTCCAGGCAGGGCTGAGCCACGCCGGGGGTATAGGCCAGAGACAGGGCCTCCTTGCTGTCCACGGCGGCCCGTGCGGTCACCTCGATCTTACCCTTCCACTGATAATGGAGCTTTAACGATTCCGCTGCGTAATCCAATGTCGATCCCGTCCTTTTTGTAATCTCTCCCGCCTGCCAACCGTCCGGGGAGGCGGGGCGTCTCGTGCTTGTAACTGTATCATAAATCCGGCTGGTTGTACAGGACTTTTCCCTGTTCGCTCTTCTCCGCCGATCCGATCAGGTCGGCCATGTCACAGGGTATGGGTTGGGTAAAGCTTAATCGCCTGCCAGTGATGGGGTGGCGGAAGGACAGGCGGGCGGAGTGGAGGGCGGGCCGGCGGATCAGCTCCGGGGCCTCGGTCCCATAGAGAAAATCCCCGGTGAGGGGACAGCCCAGGCTGGCCATGTGGACCCGGATCTGGTGGGTGCGGCCGGTGTCCAGGGCCAGACGGAGCAGGCTGCGCCCCTCCCGCTCCAGCACCACCCCATACCGGGTGCGGGCGGGCTTGCCGTCCGGGCGGATCATCTGCTCCACCAATGACCCCGGCTTGGGTCCAAGGGGAGCCTCGATGACTCCGGCCCGAGGCTGGGGGCAGCCGTCGCACACCGCCAGATACTCCCGAAAGAAGTCCGCCGTGTGCAGCTGCTCCTTCAGCTTCTCCTGGGCGTGTGGGTGCTTGGCCACCACCATCAGGCCGGAGGTGCCCCGGTCCAGCCGGTGGACGGGGTGAAAATCCGCCTCCGAGCCCTCCTGATCGTAATGCCACAGGAGAAAATTACCCACTGTATCGTAAAAGTGCCCCGGTCCCGGGTGGACCGTCACCCCAGGGGCCTTGTTCAGCACGACCATATCCCCGTCCTCATAGCGGATGTCCAGCTCTCCCGGGGCGGGGACCACGCCGCTGCGCCGCTCCGGGTCGGACAGCCGGACGGACAGGACCTGTCCCGCTTTTGGGACGCACCGGGTATTCACCCGCACTCCGTCCAGCAGGATGCCGTCCTCCAGCCACTTGATGCGGCGGATCACCGTGCCCGAAAGCCCAAACCGCCGGCGCAGCAGCAGCTCTACCCGCACCCCGGCATCCGCCGGGGCCACCGTCAGCTCCAGGCGGCGGACGCGCTCCAGACTCATAAAATTCTCCCTCCTCCGTCTATGTCATTCCGAGGCGCGAAGCGACGTGGGAATCCGTAACTCTCGTCCCCTTGGCTCCCCTGAAAGGGGAGCTGTCAGCGAAGCTGACTGAGAGGTCAGGCCCCCTTGTGAAAGGGGGCTGGCATCGCCGCAGGCGATGACTGAGGGATTCCGTCTCCAGGATCGCTTCCCTGTGGTCGGAATCCTTCCGTCACGGCTTCGCCGTGCCACCTCCCTTTAACAAGGGAGGCCGATGTTGCGGGAATCACGGATTGCCGCGTCGGGGCTTCGCCCCTCCTCGCAATGACAGATCGATCAAAGCATTGCCACCAGTATACCCTCCCACTCCCCCTCTGTCAAAGCGAATAGTTCTCTTCCACCGGGGCAGAATATGGAAAAGCGCGGGCTGAAAGGCCCGGGAAAGGAAGTGCTGTCATGGTCAAGGGCATTACCCGCCAGGTCATCCTGGTCAAGTCCCCCGACCCCCGCCTGTTTGAGGAGGCCATTTTCATCGTGAAGGAGGAGGCCCTGGCCCGTGAGGGGGTCACCGCCGAGCATGTCCTGAAGGAGGCCCGCCGGGCGGCGGACGGCTATTTGAAGCAGGGCAAGGCCTGGAACCGGCGGCTGGAGCGGCTGCCCGCCCCACTGTGGGCCGCCATCGGCGCAGCGGCGGCCAGCGCCGGGTGGCTGGGGTGGCTGTTTCTGCTGTGAAAATCTTCACATGCTCTTAAATAAATCCTAAAACTTTTTTCCAGAAAATCGCCGCTTCCCGGTGCTATCCTAATGGCACATCACCCGCCGTACAGGCGGAAAAGGAGCGACGTATATATGGAAGAAATTTTATCCGTCCGGGACTTAAAGCGGGTCTATGGCCGGGGGACGGCGGCCACCCAGGCCCTGGGCGGCGTGTCCCTGTCGGTGGAGCGGGGGGAGTTCGTGGGCATCATGGGTCCCTCCGGCTCGGGCAAGACCACCCTGCTCAACTGCATCGCCACCATTGACCGGCCCACTTCCGGCTCTATCCGGGTGGGCGGGCAGGAGCTCACCGGCCTGCGGGGCCGGGCCCTCACCCGCTTCCGCCGGGAGCGGCTGGGCTTTATCTTTCAGGACTGCAACCTGCTGGACACCCTCACCGCCTTTGAGAACATCGCCCTGGCCCTGGCCATCACCAGGGCCCCGGCAAAGGAGATCGAGGGTCGAGTGCGGGAGATGTCCCAGCGCCTTGGGATCGAGGACTGCCTGGACAAGTACCCCTATCAGATGTCCGGGGGGCAGCAGCAGCGCTGCGCCGCCGCCCGGGCCATGGTCACCCGGCCCGATCTGGTCCTGGCCGACGAGCCCACCGGGGCCCTGGACTCCCGGGCCGCCGGGCTGCTGCTGGAGCGGCTGGAGAGCCTGAACCGTGACCTGGGGGCCACCATCCTCATGGTCACCCACGATGCCTTCACCGCCAGTTGCTGCCGCCGGGTCATCTTCCTGCGGGACGGGCAGGTCTTCACCCAGCTCCTCCGCCAGGGGGACCGACGGGACTTTTTCCGGCAGATCATGGACGTGGTGGCCCAGCTGGGCGGGGAGGTCCAAAATGTTCTGTAAGCTGGCTCTGGGCAACGTGCGCCGCTCCTTCCGGGACTACGGTGTCTATCTCCTCACCCTCACCTTCGGCGTGTGCCTGTTCTACACCTTCAACTCCGTGGAGGACCAGGGGGCCATCCTCTATCTCCGGGAGAAGAGCCACGAGACGGTGCGGGCCATCCTCACCGTGCTTAGCGTCCTGTCCGTTTTTGTGGCGGTGGTGCTGGCCTGTCTTATTTTATACGCCCACCGGTTCCTCCTCCGCCGCCGGAAAAAGGAGCTGGGCTGCTATCTGCTGCTGGGCATGAGCCCGGGGCAGGTATCCCGGCTGCTGATTCTGGAGACGGTGGTGACCGGCCTCATCTCCCTGTTCGCCGGGCTTATCTTAGGCTCTGCCGCCTCGTCGGGGCTGTCCGCCCTTACCCTGTCCCTGTTCCAGATGGACGTGTCCGCCCAGCTGGGGCTGGTTTTCTCCCCCGGGGCAGCCATGAAGACGGCGGTGTGCTTCGGGGCCATCCTGCTACTGGTCATGGCCCTCAGCGGGGTGGAGGTCACCCGTGCCAGGCTCATCGACCTGCTGCGGGGGGAGCGGAAAAACGAGGTGCTCCCCCTCCGGCCCCTGTCCGCGTCGGTGATCCAGTTCGTGGCGGGGGTGGCCTGCCTGCTTATCGCCTACGGCATTCTTTTGAACTTCGGCCTGGTGACGGCCCTGGTCATCCTGCCCCTGTGCGCCGCCATGCTGATCCTGGGCACGGCGGGGACTCTGCTCCTCTTCCGCTCCCTCCCTGGTTTTGTGCTCCACGGGGTGAAAAAGCGCCCGGCCCTCTATTACCGGGGGCTGAACCTGTTCACCCTGCGCCAGTGGCTCAGCCGGGTCCACTCCACCTATCTGTCTCAGACGGTGATCGCCATCCTGCTCCTGCTGGCCATGGGCATCACCGCCAGCTCCGTGGGCCTCAATTCCACCATTCAGTCCCTCACCGACGAACAGGCCCCCTTCGACCTCACCGTGCAGAACCGCTCGGCAGACCAGTCCGGCCCAGTGGATCTAGATGCCGCCATTCGGGCGGGTGGGGCCGAAAATGCCCTGGCTTGGAGCTATGACTGCCTACTCTATTATAACGACCCCGCCGTCACCGGCCTGGAGGAGGCCAGCGGGGCCATCGCCCTGAGTGACTATAACGCCCTGGTAGAGCACCTGGGCCGCCCCGCCTACTCCGGCCCCCTGCCCCACCTTCTCACCTGGGAGGAGGATGTCCCCGCCACCGGCGGCCTTGGGATGCAGTGCATTCTGGTGGAGGACGACGTGGCCCAGCGCCTGGAGGTCCGTCGTCAGCTGTGGTCGGCGGACTACGCCGGGGACAAGCAGACGGCGGAGGGGACGATCCTCCCCCTGATCAGCGGTGCCACGCAGGGCCTGGATGGCCCGGACATCAGGACAGACAGCCGCCTGGACCTGTATCAGGAGACCATGGGCTCAAAGATCCTGGTGCTGTTTTTGGGGCTGTATCTGGGTTTTACCTTCCTGCTGGCCGCCGCAGCGGTGCTGGCCCTCCAGCAGCTGTCCCAGGGGGCGGACAACGCCCGGCGCTATGCTCTGCTGGGCCGCCTGGGGGTGGAGGAGAAGGCTCTGGCCCGCTCCGCCGCCCACCAGGTCACCCTTGCCTTTCTCCTGCCTTTAGGGCTTGGTCTCATTCATGCCGCCGTGGGCCTGTCTGCGGTAAACCAGGTCATCACCGTCACCGGTAACCTGGATTCTTCCTCCGGCAGTCTGTCCGCCGCCGCCCTGCTGCTGGCGGTGTACGGGGGCTATTACCTGGCCACCCTTCTGTCCTGCCGCCGCATGGCCCTGTCCGCCGCCCACCGGCAGCGGGAGGAGTAAAAGCGTAAACCTATATTCTGCCCTCGCCCTCACCGGCGGGGGCATTTCTATTCTGGTGGGAGATGGGGCCATATCCGGGCTGAAAATTGTGAAAAAAGCCGCTTGGCAGGGGCGGGGCGGATGACTATAATAATCCGGTATCCAATCGGAACCCAAGTTTTTATGTCACAAAGGAGCGTATCTATGACCAAGGACCTCACCACCGGCAGCCCCATGAAACTGATCTTAGCCTTCGCCCTGCCCACATTGTGCGGCATGCTGTTCCAGCAGTTTTATAACCTGGTGGACACCATGATCGTGGGCAAGCTGCTGGGGGCCCAGGCCCTGGCGGCGGTTGGCTCCACCGGGTCCATCAACTTTTTCGTCATCGGCTTCTGCATGGGGGTGTGCAACGGCTTTGCCATCCCGGTGGCCCAGCGGATGGGGGCCAAAGAGTACTCCCAGATGCGCCGCTTCGTGGTCAACGCCGCCTATCTCTCCGCCCTGTTCGCCCTGGTGCTCACCGTGGTCACGGGGCTGTTCTGCCGGAACATTCTGGTGGTGATGCGCACCCCGGCGGACATCATCGACAACGCCTATGCCTATATCTTCGTCATCTTCATGGGCATCCCGGCCACCTTCCTCTACAACCTGCTGGCCGCCGTCATCCGCTCGTTGGGGGACAGCAAAACGCCGGTGTATTTTCTGGCCCTGTCCTCTTTCCTAAACATCTTCCTGGACTTCACCCTGATCCTGTATTTCAAGGCGGGGGTGGCGGGAGCGGCCATCGCCACCGTCACCTCTCAGACGGTGTCCGGCCTGGCCTGTCTGGTGTACATGCGGAAAAAGTATACCATCCTCCGCACCGGCAAGGAGGAGCGGCGGCTGGACGGGCACTCCTGCCGCACCCTGTGCATGATGGGCATCCCCATGGGGCTGCAATACTCCATCACCGCCATCGGCTCCATCGTCCTTCAGTCCGCCGTGAACACCCTGGGCAGCACCTATGTGGCGGCGGTGGCCGCCGGGGCCAAGCTGTTCCAGCTGCTGGCCTGTCCCTACGACGCCATGGGCGCAGCCATGGCCACCTACTGCGGCCAAAACGTGGGGGCGGCTAAGCTGGACCGCCTGAGCCAGGGGGTGCGGTCCTGCAGCCTGCTGGGCCTTGTCTATGCGGTGATCGCCCTGGTCGGGATGCTCCTGTTCGCCCCGGCGTGCGCCATGCTCTTTCTGGACCCGGGGGAGGAGCAGCTGGCCCTGCTGGTGCGCCTCACCGCCCAATACATCACCACCCTGGCCGCCTTCTTCTTTCCCCTGGCCCTGGTGAACATTCTGCGCTTCTCCATCCAGGGTATGGGCTACAGCATGTTCGCCATCCTGGCCGGGGTACTGGAGATGCTGGCCCGCACCGCCGTGGGCAGCATTTTCGTTCCCCTCTTCGGCTACACCGCCGCCTGCTTTGCCTCCCCCGCCGCCTGGCTGTGCGCCGATCTGTTTCTCCTCCCCGCCTGCATCCACTGCATCCGCCGCCTGAGAAAGCTGTTCCCGGCAACGGCGTGAATCTCCGGTTTATCGCAAAAAGGGCCGCCGCCGGCGGTTCTTTTTTGTTGACGATTTCGATTCCGGCATGATACACTTTAGATGGAAGAACGTCTGCCGCTGATTTAGATCATGGATCACAGGAGGGATGACACATGTCTGCCGTTCCCACCGCCCGCAACCTTTCCCGTAAAAGACGACTGCTTCTGCCGCTGACCGTCCTGCTCTGCGCCGCCGGGCTGCTCCTGTGGCTGCACCACAGGGCCGGACTGTCCCCCTACACCGGACAGCCCTCCGATCAATTTCTCTGCACCGCCGACGCGGACTGGTATCCCCTGGACACGGAGCAGATCACCTTCCATGTCTCCAACATCGGAGGCTATGCGGGGGAGTTGGACAAGCCCTGTTTAGAGATACAGAAAGGCGGCGTATGGTACTCCGTCCCACCCACAGACCAGACCGGCGAGACCGCCAACCTGCTGTACGTCTCCCCCGGGACTTCTGACTCCTTTGACTTCTCCCTGGTTCCCTACCGCGCAAGCCTCCCCCCCGGACAATACCGGGCTGTGTTCGGCCTGCACGGCAGCCGGGAGTTTTTCAGCTGGGAATTCGTGCTGGAGTGATCCTCACCAAAGTCAGGAGGACGGTTCCTGTGATTTAGGTCACAGGAACCGTCCTCCAATTTTAAAATACTTTGATTGCCATATTCTACATAATATGCTATAATATCTCTGGCGCATGGATATGCGCCGGCGCTGCCAGTGACGGTAGGCGGGTGGTCCCTTCTTTTCCGGGAGGAGGCCGCACTTCTTTGTACCTCCTCCACTACATAGGAGGGGGTGATGTTATGGTCACTTATTCCGACCTGTTTCAGCTCGGCATTCTGATCGTCAGCATCATTTCTCTGGTTCTCCAGATAAAAAAGAAGTAACCGCCCTAAGTTTGCCCACTTAACGGTTACTTCTCTGTAGCTTAAGGGGCTCCCGTCTACCGGCAGCGCCTTCTCTTATGTTCAGTATAACATGATTTGGTAAAAAGTCAATCCCCCGCCGGGGGATCGACCCAGCGTGTCAATAAACCCATTTCTGTCATTCCGAGGAGCGCAGCACCCGCAAGGGGTACGCCGCATCCGTAAGGCAGCAGAGCTGCCAACGGCTGCGCAGCACCCGCAAGGGGTGCGCCGCATCCGTGACTGAGAGGGCGGGCGGATGATATCCGCCCCTACACCTGCTTCACTGGTCTCTTGTAGGGGCGGCTATCAGCCGCCCGCCGTCGGCGTACAAGGCAAGCATTGCGGGCGGATGGGGACATCCGCCCCTACGGAATGTGACGAACCTTGTCCGTAGGGGCCGCTGTCCTCAGCGGCCCGCCGTCGGTGTATGCACCCACAGTATCCCCGTCCAGCAGCCTCCCTTGTCAAAGGGAGGTGGCACGGCGAAGCCGTGACGGAAGGATTCCGACTACCGGAAAGCTGTCCTAAAAACGGAATCCCTCAGTCAGCTTCGCTGACAGCCCCCTTTAACAAGGGGGCCAAGGGACGGGGGTTACGGATTGCCACGTCGGCCCGTTGGGCCTCCTCGCAATGACAGGCTTTTTCGACAGTCTCAGTCAATCCCCGTCCGGGGGATCGACTTTTGTTTATCAGAACTTCGCGCCGCCGAATTCGGCCAGTTTCAGGTCTTTGTTCTTGTCCTGCACCCACTGGATGGACCACTGGGCGGCAAAGAGGAGCAGCTGGTTGCCCTTGTAGTCCTCCACCAGCTTGGCGTCGTTGGGCAGCAGCAGGTCCTCCTCCTTCAGGGGTGGGGCATCCGGGTCGTCCCGCACGATCCAGCGCAGGTACTCGTAGGGCAGGCCCTCTTTATACAGCTCCACGTTATACTCGCTGCGCAGGCGGTACTCCAGCACGTCGAACTGCAGGGTGCCCACCACGCCCACGATGACCTCCTCCATGCCGGTGTAGGGGGTCTTGAAAATCTGGATGGCACCCTCCTGGGCGATCTGCTCCACACCCTTTAAGAACTGCTTGCGCTTCATGGTGTCGATGGAGCGGATGCGCTGGAAATGCTCCGGGGCGAAGGTGGGGATGGGGTCGAACTTGAACTTCTTCCCCGGGGCGCACAGGGTGTCGCCGATGGAGAAGATGCCCGGGTCGAACACGCCGATGATATCTCCGGCATAGGCCTCCTCGATGATCTCCCGCTCGGCGGCCATCAGCTGCTGGGGGCGGGAGAGGCGGATCTTCTTGCCGCCCTGCATGTGATAGACCTCCTTGTCCGCCTCGAACTTGCCGGAGACCACCCGCATGAAGGCGATGCGGTCCCGGTGGGCCTTGTTCATGTTGGCCTGGATCTTAAAGACAAAGGCGGAGAAGTCGTCGTCGAAGGAGTCGATGATCTCGTCCCCGGCCCGGCGGGGCAGGGGGGCGGTGGTCATGCGCAGGAACTCCTCCAAAAAGGGCTCCACGCCGAAGTTGGTCAGGGCGGAGCCGAAGAACACGGGGGACAGCTTGCCGTGGCGCACCCGGTCCATGTCAAAGTCGCAGGAGGCCCCGTCCAGCAGCTCGATCTCGTCCACCAGCTGGTCCCGGCGGGCCTGTCCGATGAGGTCTGCCAAGGCGGGGTCGTCGGGCTCGATCTCGGTGGCGGTGGCCGCCCGGGCGTTGGTGTTGGAGGTAAAGTGGATGACCTTTCGGTTCTGCCGGTCGTACACGCCCTGAAAGTCCTTGCCGCAGCCGATGGGCCAGTTCATGGCATAGGTGTCCAGCCCCAGCTCATGCTCCAGCTCCTCGCACAGCTCAAAGGGGTCCCGGCTCTCCCGGTCCATCTTATTGATGAAGGTGAAGATGGGGATATCCCGCATGGCGCAAACCTTGAACAGCTTGCGGGTCTGGGCCTCCACGCCCTTGGCCGCGTCGATGACCATCACGGCGGAGTCGGCGGCCATCAGGGTGCGATAGGTATCCTCGGAGAAGTCCTGGTGGCCGGGGGTGTCCAGGATGTTGATGCAGAAGCCCTCGTACTGAAACTGCATCACCGAGGAGGTGACGGAGATGCCGCGCTGCTTTTCGATCTCCATCCAGTCGGAGGTGGCAGCCCGGGTGTTCTTCTTGCCCTTGACCTGACCGGCCTGGGCGATGGCTCCGCCATAGAGCAGGAATTTCTCCGTCAGGGTGGTCTTGCCCGCGTCGGGGTGAGAGATGATGGCAAAGGTGCGTCTGCGCTTGATTTCCGCTTCGTATTTGGACAAAAGGGTCCACTCCCTTATCAAAAATTCGCATAGAAAGGCGGCTGAATAAACTGGATGATCCGTGCAGCCGCAAGCGTAGTTATTATATCATGCTCAACAGCGGAAATCTATAGGGAATGGGCATAAAAATCGGGGAAGCGGCATTTGCCGCTTCCCCGAAAGAAAGACTTGTTTGGGTTTTCGATTAGAAAATACCCTGAGCCATCATGGCATCGGCAACCTTCTGGAAGCCCACGATGTTGGCACCGGCGACCAGGTCATAGCCCAGGCCATAGCGCTCAGCAGCCTCGACGGAGTTGTGATAGATGTTCTTCATGATGGCGTGCATCTTCTCATCAACTTCCTCGGCGGTCCAGTACAGACGCTCGGCGTTCTGAGCCATCTCCAGCTCGGACACGGCCACGCCGCAGGCGTTAACAGCCTTGGAGGGGGCCACGACCATGTGCTTCTGCTCCTTCAGGAACTCCAGAGCATCGTTGGTGGTGGGCATGTTGGCGACCTCGATGTAGTACTTCACACCGGACTCGGCGATCTTCTTGGCCCACTCCAGGTTGACATCGTTCTGGGTGGCGGCGGGCATGTAGATGTCCACGTCCTTGACGCCCCAGCACTTCTGGTTGGGAACGAACTCGCAGCCGAACTTGTCAGCATAGGGCTTGCAGTGCTTGGGATCGTTGGCGCGCATCTCCAGGATGTAGTTCAGCTTCTCCTCGGTCACGACGCCGTCGGGATCGTGGATGTAGCCGTCGGGACCGGCGAAGTAGGTGACAGCGGCACCCAGCTCAGCGGCCTTCTTCATGATGCCCCAGCCCACATTGCCGTAGCCGGAGATGGCGATCTTCTTGCCCTTGATGTCCACGCCGTCGTGCTTCAGGGCCTCGACCAGATAGTACACAGCGCCGAAACCGGTGGCCTCGGGGCGCAGGATGGAACCGCCGGTGACAACGGACTTGCCGGACACGGCGCCGAACTCGGAACCGCCGACGATGCGGCGATACTGGCCATACAGGTAGCCGATCTCACGGCCGCCCACGCCCAGGTCGCCGGCGGGGCAGTCGATGTCCTGGCCGATGTGGCGATACAGCTCGGTCATAAAGGCCTGGCAGAAGCGCATGATCTCGGCATCGCTGCGGCCGCGGGGGTCGAAGTCGGAGCCGCCCTTGGCGCCGCCGATGGGCAGACCGGTCATAGCGTCCTTAAAGACCTGCTCGAAGCCCAGGAACTTGATGATGGACAGGTTGACGGAGGGGTCGAAACGCAGACCGCCCTTGAAGGGGCCGAGGGCCGCGTTGTACTGCACGCGGTAGCCGCGGTTGACGTGCCACTCGTGGTTGTCGTCCTCCCAGGTCACGCGGAACTCGATGGCGCGCTCGGGCTCGACCATCCGCTCCAGCAGGCAGGCCTTCTCATACTCGGGGTGGGCGTTGATGACGGGCTCCAGAGAGGTCAGGACCTCCTCGACGGTCTGCAGAAACTCGGGCTCGTGGGAGTTCTTGGCCTTGGTGGCCTCAATGACGCGCTCAATGTACTTGTTCATTGTTTCGTTCCTCCTAAAAGTTTTTTCAGTCGGTTTATGTTTTGAAGGTTCTCTTTCATTTCGCATTCAGGGAACCTTTTCCTCTTCCGATGTGTCTATGATATCACAAAACGGCCAGGTGTAAATCATAAATTTTGTTGGGGTTACCACAGGCAAATGGCTGTGGTCCTCTATTTTTCCTCTTCTGTTCGCCTGTGGCGCAAAGAAAAACAGCCCTTTTCACAAAATGGAAGGGCTGTTTTTGTGCAATTTGCAAGTTTTCAGTCAAATGCCAGGCCCAGATAGGCCCGGATGTCCCGGTCCCAAGCCTGATCCAGCTCCGGGGAGAGCCACTTCATCATGCCGAAGGGGACGCTGTCGCCCAACGTGCGGTAGGTCCCGCCGAACTTGGGCAGCAGCTGGGGCAGCACGGCGGCGATCTGGTCCACCGCCTCCGGGCTGCCGATGAGCTCCTTCACCAGCAGGTTCTTGTCCCCGGTGCCCTCGGCGCACAGGGCGGCGGGGCCGGCTGGGGCACCCACCAGGTACATGCCGCCGCCGTCGATGCGGCAGCACCCGGCCTGATAGAGCAGGGCATCCATGGGCAGGGCGATGTGGCCCAGCTTGGACAGCAGGCCCTCCCGCAGCACGCCGTATTCCGCCGCGTTCACCAGCTTCATCTTGGGCAGGGTCTCCGGGGCCTTTTGGCCCAGCTCCGGGGTCCAGTGATGCTCGTCCTGGGTGAAGCACTCGAAAAAGCCCTGCTTGGCGAAGAAGCCGTGGAGCTCCCGGCTGGCAGGCACGGTGGTCACCGCCTGGATGCCCCGGTCCCGGAAATAGAGCCCGGCCCCCTCCAGCAGCTTGCCGGCCAGGCCCTTGCCCCGCCAGTCGGGGTGGACGCACACGGCGTACAGATAGGCCGCCCGGAAGATCTGGTCCTTGCCGGGGATGCTCAACACGGTGCTGAACCAGGCGGTCATGGCCCGCACAGCCCCCTCCGCCTCCAGCACCAGCACCCGGTCGGGCCGGTAGTAGTTCTTATAGAAGTTGTTGATATAGGCCCGGTCGTCACCAAAGGACAGGGACCACAGCGTCCGCTGAACGGGCACATCCTCCGGCACGGAGGGACGAAGCAGAATCTCCATGGATCATTTTCTCCTTACTTTCATGCTTATGCTCTTGCGTGTTTAATACAGCTCGCTCTTTGCGGGCAGGATGAGGGCGCAGGCGGCATAGGCCACCACGCCCACGGTGCAGGTGAACAGGCTGAGCAGCACCCAGCCCACCCGGACCAGATTGGGGTCCACGTTAAAGTATTCCCCAAAGCCGCCGCACACGCCGCACAGCATTTTGTCGTTTCCTTCCGTTCGGTAAAGCCGCTTTTGTTCCATACTCAGCACCTCCGTCACAGTGGGCAGAAACTGCCCTTGTTCTTATG
Source organism: Flintibacter faecis (assembly GCF_014287875.1). Lineage (GTDB taxonomy): Bacteria > Bacillota > Clostridia > Oscillospirales > Oscillospiraceae > Lawsonibacter > Lawsonibacter faecis_A. The sequence goes on from NZ_JACOPN010000001.1 coordinate 394,194, forward strand.
GTATGATGTTTGGCCGGTTCGGTCCAGTCAGGCCTTGGCGGCCACCAGGTCCCCGTGGTCGTTGAAGTGGACGGCCCGGATCTGGCTGCCGGTGGCCTTTTTGATGTCGTCCAGGCGGATGCTCTCCGTCACCGAGGACACCAGGGAGAAGGCCACGCCGTGGCGCTTGGCCCGGCCGGTTCGGCCGATGCGGTGGATATAATACTCGTTCTCGTCGGGCACATCGTAGTTGAACACCGCATCCACGTCGTCGATGTCCAGGCCCCGGGCAGCCACGTCGGTGGCCACCAGCACCCGCATCTTGCCCTCCCGGAACTTCTGCAGGGTCTTTTCCCGCACCACCTGGGGGATATCCCCGTGGATGGCTGCACAGGAGATGCCCCGCATATCCAGCAGCCCGGCCAGCCGGTCGGTCATATTCTTGGTGTTGCAAAAGGCGATGACCCGCTCATAGCCCCCCATGTCCAGCAGATGGGCCATCACCTCGGCCTTTTCGCTGCGCTCCACCTGAAGACTGTATTGGACGATGTCAGGCCGGTTCTCCTGGTCGGCCTGGACGGTGATCTCCACCGGGTCCCGCTGATAGACCCAGGAGATGTCCAGCACCTCCCGGGAGATGGTGGCGGAGAACATGCCCAGATTCCGCCGACGGGGCATGGTGTCCAGAATGTGGGTCACGTCCCGGACAAAGCCCATGTCCAGCATCCGGTCGGCCTCGTCCAGCACCACGGTCTGCACCTTGTCCAGGCGGACGGTGCGCCGCTTCATGTGGTCCATCAGGCGGCCGGGGGTGGCCACCACGATCTGGGGGGCCTTTTTCAGCTGGTTGATCTGCCGGTCAATGGGCTGGCCGCCATAGAGGCAGACCACCCGCACCCCCTCTTTAAAGGCGCACAGGTCCCGCAGCTCGTCCTGGATCTGGATGGCCAGTTCCCGGGTGGGGGCCAGCACCAGGGCCTGGACATCGGCATTTTCCGGGTCGATGTGCTCCACCATGGGAATGCCGAAGGCAAAGGTCTTGCCCGTGCCCGTGGGGGCCTTGGCAATGACATCCTTCCAGTCCATGAAATAGGGGATGGCCCCGGCCTGTACCGGGGTGGCCTGAACATAGCCCTTTTTGTCAATGGCCCGCATCAGCTCGTCTGACAGGCCCAGCTGGCGGTATTCCGCCTGGGGGGATACCGTCTGTCCGTTGATCTCCATTTTTGTGTTTCGCTCCTTTTTGTCTCGTGTGCAGTTTTGCGATCCAAGCCTCCACAACGACACAAAAACGGTCAAAACACCTTTCTCCTCGGCGCGGCCCAGATCGAACGCGGCAAAAAACCGCCCAATTATCCAGTATGCTACCTTGCATTATAGCCACACCGGGCCCGTTTGTCTATCCTTTCTTTCCATCACGATTGGACAGGGGCCCGCCCTTCGGCCCCTGTCCCGCTCCCAAGGAGCGGCGCTACAGATATTTTTTCAGAGAGACAATAGTGGCCTTTACAACGTCCACCACGATCTTCATCTGCTGGGTCGTGCAGCTCTCCAGCAACTGCGCCAGCTCGTCCAGCACGCCCCCGCGCTCGGTGGGGCTGCCCTGGAGCAGCAGCTCGTCGGTGCTCACCTCCAGGGCCTCCGCCAGCGACACCAACACGGGGAGGCTCAGCTTGGTATTGCCTGTTTCGATGTGGCTCATATGGGTGGTTGAGATGCCCACCAGCTCCGCCAGCTGCTCCTGGGACAGGCCGTGGGCCTTTCTCGTCTTTCGTATCCGCTGCCCGATCACATAATAGTCCATAACATTCCTGCCTATATAATTAGAATCCACTTGAATTGTATAGGTAGCTGTGCTAGAGTATAATAAACTGTATAGGCGAATTTATGTGCATATAGTTAAAATGTAAGAGGAGAGGAGTGGAGCAGATCCCGGCTTATACAGGATACATCCCACGGCAAATTATCAGAAAGCAAGGTGATCGAACATGAAGCGCATCTTCCAAAAGGGGGCGTCCGCCCTGCTGGCCCTGGCCCTGGCCGTCAGTCCCGCCCTGGCGGCGTCATCCTTCCCCGACGTGGCGGAGAACGCGGCCTATGCCCAGGCTGTGGACTATGTGAGCCAGGCCGGGATCATGGTGGGGGACGACAAGGGCAATTTTGCCCCGGAGAAAACGGTGACCCGGGCGGAGATGGCCACCATTTTGTGCAACGTATTGGAGGAAAACCAGGGCCTGACCACCGACGGCTCCGTCTTTACTGACGTCCCGGCCCAGCACTGGGCCAACCGCTATGTGGTCAAGGCAGCGGAGCTGGGTCTGGTCAGCGGCTATGGAAACGGCAAGTTTGGCCCGTCGGACAAAGTGACCTATGAGCAGGCTATCACTATGGTGGTCCAGGCCGCCGGGGGCGGCGGCGAGGCGACGGAACTGGGCGGCTATCCTGACGGCTTTGTGAAGTTGGCCCAGTCCTTCGGCCTGCTGGAGGGGATCAGCAGCGGAAAGGGCCAGGCGTTTTCCCGGGCCGAAGTGGCCATGCTGATTTACAATCTGCAAAATAACTAAAAATACTGGAGAGGATCAAAGTGAAAAAATTTGCCAAACGGCTTTTCTCGTGTATCCTATTGTGTTCCATTCTGCTCACTTCTATGGCCACGGCCTTTGCTGTCGAGCAGAGCGACTATGTCACCCTGTCCGTGCCCTGGAACTACATCTCCCAGTGCGGAAGCCAGGTCAGCACCGGCTATAAGCAGGCGTGCCAGGCATTTGCCTTTACTTACAGCAGGATCATCCTGGACAACACCCCCTATGCCTGGACCCGCTACCGCGATGGCAGCAGCGGTCAGAGGGCCTGCGGCCCATTTGTGGCAGGCTATAACTCCTGCGTAAACACCACCTCTCAGCAGACGATCCTTCGGGTGGTGTATGACAACATCAACATGGGCCGTCCCGTGATGCTGAGAGCCAAGGGCTCTACATCCTTTCATTACATAGTGGCCATCGGCTATCGGGCCTCCTGTGACCCGAACCGTCTCAGCCAGAGCGACATTCTGATCCTGGACCCCTGGGACGGGCGACAGAAGAGCCTGACCGCCGTACCCCTGAAGACCACCGCCCAGGGTCAATACGGCTATTGGACCGCACGGTCCGGCGGAGCCGCAGTCATCAGACCGGAGACTGAGCAGGTGGCGGAGTATACCATCACCTTTGATGCCAGGGGCGGAAGCGTCTCTCCCACCTCCATCACCTGGCGGGAGGGAGATACCTGCGGGAAACTGCCTACCCCCACACGCCCGGGCTATGAGTTCCTGGGCTGGAAGCTCTACGAGGGCAGCGGTCTGCTCATACTCCCCACTGACAATTGCGGCGCTGACTTTACAGAGGATACTAACCTCTTCGCCCTGTGGAGAGAGATACCCACAGAGGTCCAGCCTGTCGAGGACCAGACCCAGCAGCCGGAGACTATCGCCCCGGCCGAGCCGATTTATGAACCTTGGAGTGGCTGGAGCACCACTCCTGTGTCCGCTTCTGCCACCCGTCAGGTGGAGACCCGGACGGTGAAGGTCTCTGAGGCCTATACCCAGTACCGCTATGGCCGCTATGTGGCCAACGGGCACGACTGCTGGTGCTCGCTCTATTTGGAGGGCCTGGGCTATGGCCGGGCCAGCCTGGACGTCACCGGCTGGAGCAGCACCAAGTACGGCACCAGCGGGCGGGACTGGTCCTGCGGCTATTGCCGGGGCAGTCACGCCGGGTACGACCACTTCAGCTCCGACGGGCGGCCCTGGTGGAAGGAGTATAAGTCCCCCAGCGGCCAGAGCTATTATTGGGAGGAGAGCCGGACCGTTCCTGCCGTCTATGAGACCCAATATCGCTATCGTGACCGGATCAACTGAACATCCAGCGCCCCAAAGCGCGCAAAAGGGCCGCCCGGCTGGGCGGCCCTTTCGTTGTCAAGGCAGGATTTACTTGTCTGTCTTGTTGTCCACGATGTCCCGGAGCTTGGCGGCAAAGTCCTCCAGGCTCATGGCGCCCAGGTCCTCGCCGGCGCGGGTGCGGACGGAGACGGTCTTGTTCTCCATGTCCCGGTCGCCCACCACCAGCATGAAGGGCACCTTCTCCAGGGTGGTCTCCCGGATCTTTTTGCCGATCTTCTCGTTGCGCTCGTCCACCTCCACCCGGAAGCCGTGGTCGTCCAGATAGCTGCTGATCTCCCGGGCATACTCGGCGGCCCGGTCGGTGACGGGCAGGACCTTCACCTGGACGGGAGCCAGCCAGCAGGGGAAAGCGCCCATGGTCTCCTCGATGAGGTAGGCCATGAAGCGGTCCAGAGAGCCCAGGATGGCCCGGTGGAGCACCACAGGGGTCTGCTCCTCGCCGTTCTTGTCGGCGTACTGCAGGTGGAACTTGGCTGGCAGGCAGAAGTCCAGCTGGCAGGTGGACAGGGTGTACTCCCCGCCCACGGCGGGCTTCACGTTCACATCCAGCTTGGGGCCGTAGAAGGCGGCCTCGCCGATCTCCTCGGTGAAGTGGATGCCCAGCTCGGTGAGCACCTCCCGCAGGGCGCTCTCGGCCTTGTTCCACATCTCGTCGTCGTCGTGATACTTCTTCTTGTCGGCGGGGTCCCGCAGGGACAGGACGCAGCGGTAGTCGGTGATATTGAAGTCCTTATACACGTCGAAGATCAGATCGCACACTGCGGCCACCTCGTCCTTGATCTGGTCGGGGGTGACGAACAGGTGGGCATCGTTCTGGCAGAAGTGGCGGGCGCGCTCGATGCCCTTCAGGGTGCCGCTGGCCTCGAACCGGAAGTCGTGGGCCACCTCGCCGATGCGCACGGGCAGCTGGCGATAGGAGTGGGGCCGGTTGGCGTAGATCATCATGTGGTGGGGGCAGTTCATGGGGCGCAGGACAAAGCTCTCGTCCTCCACCTCCATGGCGGGGAACATGTTCTCTTTATAGTGGTCCCAGTGGCCGGAGGTGCGGTACAGGTCCACGGTGCCCACGCAGGGGGTCATCACGTGCTGATAGCCCAGCTTGCGCTCCTTCTCCTTGATATAGTTCTCCAGGATCTGCCACACGGTATAGCCCTTGGGCAGGAACATGGGCATACCCTTGCCCACCAGGTCGCTGGTCATGAACAGGCCCAGCTCGCGGCCCAGCTTCCGGTGGTCCCGGCGCTTGGCCTCCTCCAGCCGCTCCAGATAGGCATCCAGCTCGTCCTTCTTGGGGAAGGCGATGCCATAGATGCGCTGCAGGGTCTCCCGGTTGGAGTCGCCCCGCCAATAGGCGGCGTTGCAGGTGAGCAGCTTGAGGGCGTTGCCCTTCACCCGGCCGGTGGAGTCCAGGTGGGGGCCGGCGCACAGATCGGTAAACTCGCCCTGCTTATAGAAGGAGATGTGGGCATCGCCGGGCAGGTCCTGGATGAGCTCTACCTTATAGGGCTCGTTCTTCTCCTCCATGAACTTGATGGCCTCCTCCCGGGGCAGCTCAAACCGCTCCAGCTTCAGCTTCTCCTTGCAGATCTTCTTCATCTCGGCCTCGATCTGGGCCATGTGGTCGGGGGTGAAGGCGAAGGGGGCGTCCATGTCGTAGTACCAGCCCTCCTTAATAGAGGGGCCGATGGCCAGCTTCACCTCGGGCCACAGGCGCTTGACGGCCTGGGCCATGATGTGGGAGCAGGTGTGCCAATAGGTCTGGCGGTACTGCTCATTCTCAAAGGTAAACTCCTTGTTTTCTTCAGCCATGTGAAATTCTCCTTTCCCGGCGGCTCTGCCGCCCCTGGGGCAAAGCAAAAAGCGCCTCACCCCTGTGTTGTCCAGGGGTGAGGCGCATCAAGCGCTCCACGGTTCCACCCTGCTTGCGGTTAAAAAAAACCGCCGCTTTCTCAGTGACCGCTGTAACGGGCGGGCCCGTCCCGGTTAGATTCAAGTCCCGGGCAGCTCGGGAGTGGTACGTCCGCCTTATCAGCGCAGGACAATTCCAGCAAACATGTCCCTCTCTGTGCGCCACCGGCGGATGCTTCTCCGTCTCAGCCATGTTAACAGGGGTACTATATCACCGGGAAAGGGGATTGTCAAGCGGGCAAATTTTCACTTTTCAACCTTATATCCGCAGTGCGGGCATTCCGGCGGGGCGAAAAGCCGGTCCAGCCGCAGCAGGCCGCCACATTCCGGGCAGCGCCAGTATTTCCAGGTCCCGATGAGGAATGCAAGGCAGCCGGCCAGGACGACGAGCCCTGCCATGATCTTTGCGCCCCGATTTTCAATCGCTGACCCAATCACTGTTACGAAGAGACAGGCGGCCCACAGCAGCGCGGCCCATTTTCTCCATTTGTTTGGTGTCATAAAAGCATACCTCCCTATGTCCTATGCCCCTATGTCGATAAGTTCGCTTCTTCCTCCGGGCAGAAGCTCTCAGCCGGCAGAATGTCGGCCAGGGCAACCAGGGGGGCGGACAGGCCGCCGCTGCGCTGGACTTTTGGGGTGCGCACCGTCACCCGGGTGGGCATGGGCCCGGTGGGCAGGGCCAGCACCGCCACGGGGATGCCGTCCTCTCCGGTGTTCATCAGCAGACTGCCCCTGTGGAGCTTGACGATGGTCTCCGCCAGGGGTATGCCGATCCCCGCCCCTGTGCCGGGCCGGGGGATGCCATAGCCGCTCTCCCGGCGCAGCAGCTCGTCCAGCCGCTGCCGGGGCAGACCGCGCCCGGGGGTCACAGTGACCACGCCCCGGGTGCCCAGCCGCCGCAGGGACAGCTTCAGTGTCCCCTGCCCCGTCCACCGGGCCCCGTTGGCGATGAGCTCCAGCAGCACCCGCTCCAGCAGCGCTACGTCCCCGGGGGCGAGCAGGGCGGCAGGCGGGCTGTCATAGGCCAGTTTCACCCCGGCCCGCTCCAGCAGCCAGGTACAGCTTTGCACCGCCCTGCGGCACAGCGCTGTCAGGTCCAGCGCCGCCAGCTGCAGGGCCGCCCCGCCGGGCTGACCCAGCTGACGGAGCAGGTCCAGATTATCCATCAGGCGGAACATCTGGTGGTAGCTCTTCCAGAACATGCCCCGGCTTGACAGGGGGATGTCCTCCGCTGCCAGCTGCATCTGGGCCAGATAGGTGCGCATCTGGCGCAGGGACCCATCCAGCTGGGCAGCCGTCACCGCCGTCTGGACAGCGGGGAACAGAACGATCAGCCGCCCCCACTGGGTCTGGGTCATCTGGACGCGCCAGGCCGAACCGCCCACCGTTACCAGGCCGCCGTTCTCCTCCGGCAGCCGTTCCAGCTCCAGGGGGACCTCCCCGCCGTCCTCCAGCCGGGGCAGCAGATGCCGGGCCGCCTGGTTGGCCGCCGCCACATGGCCCCGGCTCAGCAGCAGGGCCGCCTCTGGGAACGCGTTCAGCAGGTTCTCCTGCAGCTTTTGCATATCGGACATTCTGTCCCCTCCCACTGTGTTGGCGGTGTGTTCCGCCTGCCCGGGCCAGCTTATACCTGCCCAGATTATACCAAACTTTTTTCCATTCAACAAGAACAAAAGTGAAAAAGGGCTAAATTTGTCGTTTTTCCATTTTACTTCTCTTTTAAGCTCTCTCCACACCCGCTTTTTTAGTATAAGGCCGGGCTTACCCACGGTATGGCTAATTTTAATAAAAAATCTTTTGGATTTATAGGAAAAAAAACACTACCAAAATTTTTGCAACGGGGGTATAATAGGAACAGTCCTAAGCAACAAGCATTCAAAATTCCAAAGCGTGAATATGAATCAAAAAGGAGTCATTCAACATGAGCATTAAAGTTGGCATCAATGGCTTTGGCCGCATCGGCCGCATGGTGTTCCGCGCCAGCCTGAACCACCCCGAGATCGAGATCGTGGGCATCAACGATCTGTGTCCCGCCGACTACCTGGCTTACATGCTGAAGTATGATACCATGCATGGCAAGTGCGAGGCGGAGATCGGCCACACCGAGAACGCCATCATCGTCAACGGCAAGGAGATCCCCATCTCCGCCGAGCGCAATCCCGCCGACCTGCCCTGGGGCAAGCTGGGTGCTGAGTATGTGGTGGAGTCCACCGGCCTGTTCCTGACCAAGGAGAAGGCCCAGGGCCACCTGGACGCCGGCGCCAAGAAGGTCGTCATGTCCGCCCCCTCCAAGGACGACACCCCCATGTTCGTGTGCGGCGTGAACCTGGACAAGTACACCACCGACATGAACTTCGTGTCCAACGCCTCCTGCACCACCAACTGCCTGGCCCCCATCGCCAAGGTCCTGAACGACAACTGGGGCATCAAGGACGGCCTGATGACCACCGTTCACTCCGTCACCGCCACCCAGAAGACCGTTGACGGCCCCTCTCTGAAGGATTGGCGCGGCGGCCGCGCTGCCACCGGCAACATCATCCCCTCCTCCACCGGCGCCGCCAAGGCCGTGGGCAAGGTCATCCCCTCCCTGAACGGCAAGCTGACCGGTATGTCCATGCGCGTTCCCACTCTGGACGTGTCCGTGGTGGACCTGACCGTCAACCTGGAGAAGCCCGCCAAGTACGAGGAGATCTGCGCCGCTATGAAGAAGGCCTCCGAGGGCGAGCTGAAGGGTATCCTGGGCTACACCGATGAGGCCGTTGTCTCCAGCGACTTCCTGGGCGACACCCGCACCTCCATTTTCGACGCCGATGCCGGCATCGCCCTGACCGATACCTTCGTCAAGGTCGTGTCCTGGTACGACAACGAGATCGGCTACTCCAACAAGGTCCTGGAGCTCATCAAGCACATGTACTCCGTCGACCACAAGTAAGATTCGTTCAAAAAGTTTCCGGTCAGCTTCGGCTGGCCGGAAATTTTTTGCGCTTTCAGGCGTGCTCCCATTCTCACCCCATCCTAAGCTCTGCCCGCGAAGTTTAACATTTTATTTACGCATTTTGTGGTATGCTGGCCTATGATATAGGGTATATCACAAAAGAAGCTCCCCAACTTTTATGTTTCCTGCCCCCGCCGGCGGCGGGGCGGGACATCAGGTGTGGGAGCAGAAAAGGCGGCGAGTGCTTTGAACGGGAAATTATTGACCTGGCGGCAGCGGGGATGGCTGTGGCTGCGGCTGATGGTGCGGCTGTTGCTGGCCCTGCTGGCTGCGGGACTGGTGATCTGGGTGGGGCGGCCTATGCTGTCCCTGCTGGCCCCCTTTGTGGCGGCGCTGATCACGGCGGCCATTTTAAATCCGCTCGTGCGCCGCTTGCAGCGGCGGCTGTGCTGGTCCCGGCGGGCGCTGACCATGGTGCTGCTGGTGGTGCTGTTCGGTCTGCTGGGGGCGGGGCTGGGCTTTTTGGGCTATATCGCCGGGCAGGAGATCGTGGCCCTGGCCCAGAACCGGGACGGTCTGCTGGAGAGTCTGCAGCGCATGATGGACCAGCTCCAGTCCCTGTCTGACCGGCTGTGGGCCCTGGTGCCCGAACAGCTCAGCGACCCGATGCAGGAGGCCATGACCGGTCTGCTGAACTGGCTGAACCAGACCACCCCCGCCCTGGTCCAGCGGCTGGCCGACTATACCACGAACAAGGCCATGGGGGTACCCTCCTTCTGCGTGGCCCTGGTGGTATATGTGATGGCCGCCTATTTCCTCACGGCGGACTATCCCTATCTCCGGGCCAGGGCCGCCCGGGGTATGGACCAGGGGCTGCTGGCTTTTCTTGGGGAGGTCAGAACGGTGGCTCTGGGGGCCTTCGGCGGCTATTTAAAGGCAGAGCTGCTGCTGTCGGTGGGGGTGTTCTTCATCCTGCTTGGGGGCTTTGTCCTCACCCGGCAGCCCTATGGCCTGCTGCTGGCCCTGGGGCTGGCGGTGCTGGACTTTATCCCCATCGTGGGGGCCGGGACGGTGATGGTCCCCTGGGCGGTGGTGGAGCTCATCACCCGAAACTTCTCCAGCGCCATCTCCCTCATGGTCATCTGGGGCGTGATCGCTCTGTTCCGCCGGGCCATGGAGCCCAAGTTTGTGGGGGACCAGACGGGCCTGTCCCCGGTGCTGTCCCTGCTCAGCGTGTATGTGGGCATGAAGCTGGGGGGCGTGCTGGGCATGATCCTGGGCCCGGTGCTCACCCTGGTCCTGCTGAACCTGGCGGGCATGGGCATGTTCCGGGGGCTGCGGTCAGACCTGGCCGCAGCGGCGTGGGACGTGGCCGCTATCCTCTCCCGCAGACCGGAGGACCCCTGAAGCGCGTTCACGGCGTATTTCAGGAATGTTTAAAAAATGCTATGTTTTTCTTCATGCTTTCTTCATATTTCTACGCTATCATATCCACAGTTCCAAGGGGAACCCGAAATAAGACAAAAATTTGAGGGGAGTTTGACCAGTATGGACGACTTCAATTTTTATAACAGCGAGAACGACGGATACCGGGGCGGCTTTGGTGACTACAGCGACCCCATCCCCACCGGCGGCGGACCGGTCCAGCCCGGACAGGCCCCCCGTAAAAAGGGCGGCGGCAAGCGCATCGCAGCCTTGATCCTGGCCTGTGCCATCGTAGGCGGCGGCGCGGGCGTGGGCGGCGCGGCCCTGTACAGCCACTTCAGCGGCTCCGGCTCCACCACCATTTACGAGGCGGTGGAGCACCCCCAGGTCCAGACCGTGGTGAACAGCAACAGCGGCAAGGCCATGACTCCCGAGCAGCTGTACGCCGCCAACCTGGGCTCCTGCGTGGGCATCACCGTCTCCACCACCACGGTGAACATCTTCGGCCAGGCCACCACCTCGGCGGCCTCCGGCTCCGGCTTTGTCCTCACCCAGGACGGCTACATCGTCACCAACTACCACGTCATCGAGGAGGCAGCCAACGACTCCTCCGTGTCTGTGGAGGTGGCCTTCGCCAACGGCGACAAGTACACCGCCAAGCTGGTGGGTGGCGAGAAGGACAACGACGTGGCCGTGCTGAAGATCGATGCCACCGGCCTGACCCCCGTCACCTTGGGCGATTCCAGCAAGCTGGTGGTGGGCCAGAGCGTCTATGCCATCGGCAACCCCCTGGGCGAGCTGACCTACTCCTTCACCGACGGCATCGTCTCCGCTCTGGACCGGCTGATCACCACCAGCAGCTCCGACGCCAACGGCCGGGCGGTGAGTACCACCCTGAACGTGCTGCAGACCAACTGCGCCATCAACCCCGGCAACTCTGGCGGCCCCCTGTTTGACAGCTATGGCAACGTGGTGGGCATCGTCTCCGCCAAGTATACCCAGTCCGGCTCCGGCGTGTCCGCCGAGGGCCTGGGCTTCGCCCTCCCCATCAACGACGTGAAGGACATCCTGTCCGATTTGATGGAGCACGGCTATGTCACCGGCAAGCCCTATATGGGCGTTCAGGTGACCAACGTCTCGGACGAGGCCCAGCGCTATGGCGTGGTGGCCGGTGCCGCCGTGCAGTATGTGGCCGAGGGCTCCTGCGCTGAGAAGGCGGGCCTGAAGGTGGGCGACATCATCACCGCCATCGACGACACCGCCATCGACTCCTCCTCCGCCCTCACCGCCGCCCTGTCCAGCAACTATAAGGCCGGGGACAAGGCCACGCTGACCATCGTCCGGGAGCAGAAGGAGCAGAAGCTGACCATCACCTTCGACGAGAAAAATTCCGAAACCGAGGCCAACAACCAGCTGCAGCAGAACCAGCAGTCCCAGCAAAGCCAGCAGTATCAGCAGGGCCAGCAGGGTCAGGGCGACTATTACCAGTGGCCCTTCGGCGGCTTCAACTGGTAAGCCCGCCGCTTACGCCTGATTCAAGTTTCCGATCATTCTGATTTTCCTCTTTTTCTTCTTTTCTCTTTTCTTTCCTCTCTTTTCTCACGATCCCAGAAAGGCCCCGGCCCGCAGGACATGCTCCTGCGGGCCGGGGCCTTTCTTTGCTGAGAGAGAAACTCAGAACTTGTTATACAGGGCCAGGATGAGGATGGCGGCCTCCTCCACCTTGGTGTTGTCCTTGGGGGCCACCCGGCCCCCGTCCTTGCCAGACATCAGGCCGTTGTTGGTCAGCAGGGCCACGGAGTTTACAGCCCAGCTGTCGATGTTGGAGGAGTCGGTGAACTTGGGGTCCATCTGGGTACTGGTGTTGGCCAGAGCCTGGCTGTCACGGCTCTGGTCCACATACTCGATGACCCGGTTCAGCATGACGCAGATCTCCTGGCGGGTGATCTTGTCGTTGGGGGCGAAGCGTCCCTCCCCCTTGCCGGAGGTGACCCCGGCGGCCACAGCCTTGAGCACGGCGGGGTCGCTGGTGTCCTGGAAGGTGTTCTCGGCGGGGGTGACGCTCTTGCCGGTGGCCTTTTCCATCAGGTTCACCGCCAGGTCGGCAAACTGCAGGCGGGTGATCTGGTTCTGGAAGCCGCTGTCGGTGCGCTCGGTGAGCAGGCCCTTCTCATAGGCGGTGTCCAGCAGGGCCCGGGCCCAGCTGTCGGCGGAGCCGGGGTGATAGCCCTCGCTCTCCTGGGTCTGGAGGGTATAGGTCTTGCCGACAGCGCTGCCGTTGACGGTGAACTTGCCGTTGGTGGCGGTGACATACAGCTTGTGGCTGCCGGCGGACAGGGCATCGCAGTCCAGGGTATAGTAATAGGGGGCCTTACTGCTGGAGTACACCGCCTTGCCATCCACATAATAGGTCACGGTGGTGGCGGAGGAGGAGGGGAACACGGCGTAGGTGGCCAGCCGGAGCTGTCCCTGGCCCTGGCTGACGTTGGACAGGGCGGTCCAGGAGGGGGCAGAGGTCTGGCCCTCCTTCAGATAGGAGCCGTTGGCCTGGATGGCGTTTTCATAGGTGCTGGCCAGGGTGGAGCTGCCAGACAGGGCATAGTGATAGGCGGAGCCGGACATGTCCTTGTCAAAATAGAACACAGCCTTGGTCTGGGGGAAGATCATGTTGGCATAGGAATAGAGCTTGTTCAGCTGGTCTGCGGCATAGGCGGTCTGGTCGCCGCCGGCGGCACTGGTGTAGGAGAAGCCGCACTCGCTGATCATCAGGGGCTTGTTATGCTGCTGGGCCAGGCGAGCAATGGGCCGCACCAGGGTCAGAGGGTCGGAGGAGTACAGGCCCCGGCCATAGTAGGCATCGTTGCCATAGGCCGCCGCATCAAAGGTATAGGCGGGAGCCTGTCCGGCGTAGGCGCTGTTCTGATAGTCGGATACGCCGACCCAGTCCACATACTGGTCGCCGGGGTAGAACTCCGAAATGGTGTGGTTCCGGTCGCTGATGGTGGCGGGGGAGAACACGATTTTGATGTTGGAATACTGGTGGGCCTGGGCGGCGATCTTCTGGAAGGCCTGGATGAACGTGCCGCTGTCGATGTTGGACCAGTTGTTCATCTCCCCGCCGATGCGCAGCAGAACTGTCGCATTCAGGTTGCCCATGGCCTGCAGGCCCTCGGCGATGTAGCTGTCGGCGGCGCTGTCCAGCACCCGCTGGGCCCCGGCGGTGGACTCGGGGCTGAAATTCCAGGCCAGCTCGATGACCCCGCCGTCGGCGGCGGCGGCAAAGGCGGAGGAGGTGCTCTTATAATAGTCGATCCAGTAGTCCACGGAATAGCCATCCATAAAGTTGACATACATCAGGCTGGCGGACTCACCGGTGCGGGACCCGCCCACGGCGGAGCCGTACCAGGTGCCGTTGGCCGCGGCCCCGGAGCCGGAGAAGGACTTGCCCGCCCCCTCCTGCAGGGCATAGACCTCCACGCCCCGGGCGGCGTTGAGCTGCTCCAGCCGGGCATCGATGTTCAGCAGGGCATCTTTGTAGCTGGTCACGTTCTTGTCCAGCCACTGGGCAAAGGTGCGCTCCCGCTCCAGCCACTTCACGGCCCCGGCCAGGTCGCCCTTCATCTCGGCACACCAGGAGGCCCGGGCGCACTTGCTTTCCAGATTGTTGCAGATGTCGGCGCACAGCGGGTCCTTCATCAGCAGGTCATAGGTCTGCTGGGCCACGGTGAGCACCTGGTCGGCGCTCTTGGCGGCCACGGCCTGGCTCCAGGCGTCGTGGAGCTTCCAATAGGCGGACGGATAGGTGTAGGCCGAGGCGGTGATGCACATCCCCGCAGTCAGCGCTGCCGCTACGGCCACCGCCATCAGGCGGCGAAACAATTTTTTCACGAAAAAGACCTCCCAAGTTTCAAATTTTTCCAAAAATGGACTTTTCTTTTCCGCATGCAACTTTATTATACGGCGCTCTGTAGCAAAAGCAAGGGGAAAAATCAGAAATTCGGCAAAAAGTCCGGTTCTCCAGGCGGAGAATCGGACTTTCTGTCATTCTATTTCTCTCCTATCTCATACAGATCGGTGCGGCGGGCGGAGAGGATGGGCAGCTGCTGCCGCACGGCTTGGATGCGGGCCAGGTCCAGGTCGGCGTGCAAAATAGTTTCTTTCTCGTCAGCCCGGCAGAGCACCGTGCCCCAGGGGTCCACGGCGATGGAGTTGCCATAGGACACATATCCGGCACCCTCGTCCCGGGCGGGAGCGCAGCCCAGGGTGAAGCACTGGTTGTCCACCGCCCGCTGGCGGAACAGCAGCTCCCAGTGGGCGGGGCCGGTGGTCATGTTAAAGGCCGCCGGGACGATGATCGCCTGACAGCCCCGCAGGCACATACACCGGGAGAGCTCTTCAAAGCGCAGGTCAAAGCAGATGCACAGGCCCATCAGGCCGAATTCCGTGTCAAAGGTGGTGATCTGGTCCCCGGGGGACAGAGTGTCCGACTCCATAAAGCGCTGGCCCCCCGCCACGTCGATGTCGAACAGATGGACCTTCCGGTGCTTTGCCAAAAGCTCCCCCCGGCGGCCATAGACAAAGGAGGTATTATAGACCTTTCCGCCCTCCAGCTCGGGCAGGGAGCCGCCCACCACATAGATGCCCAGTTCCGCCGCCGTCTGGGACAGGGCCATCTGGGCGGGGCCGCCCGCCCCCTCCCCATAGGCCCGGAAGCAGCCGTTGTCATAGGGACAGCAGAACATCTCCGGCAACACCGCCATGTCCGCTCCCCCCTCCGCCGCCCGGCGGATGTGCTGACAAGCGGCGGTGATATTCCTCGCTCTGTCCGCCGTGACGGACATCTGGATGAGTGCAACGCGCATAACAGACCCTCCTGAAGTTTTGTCTGCTACCATTATAAAATGGGACCGGCGCATCTGTCCATCGCTTTTGACAGATACGCCGGCTTTTTTAGACGGGAAAAAGGGGGGTTAACATGATTTGCTCTGCTTTCCTTTGCGGGCCTCCATAACGAAGGGGGCGCAGACGGAGACGACCATCAGGAGCATCAGCACCACGCAGATGGGACGCTGGAAGAAAGTGGCGAACATAGCCGGAACGCTGCCGTTGTACAGGATCAGGCCCTGCTGCAGGGCCTCCTCTGCGATATCACCCAGGATCATGCCCAGAACGATGGGCACAATATTGAACTTATAGAGCTTTAAGAGATAGCCCACCAAGCCGAACGCCAGCATGGCATAAACATCCCGGATATTGCCCCGCACGCCATAGCAGCCGATCAAGCTCAGGTTCAGCACACAGGCGGAGAGAATGCTCTGGGGGGTCAAGGTGACCCGGGCGAAATACTTCGCTCCCAGCAAACCGATGATGACAAAGGCCAGGTTGGCCAGGAACAGGGCCATGATAAAAGGATAGGTGATGTTCTTGCCGGAGGTGAACAGACTGTAGCCCGGAGCCAGACCGTGGATGGTAAGACCGGAGAGCAGAATGGCGGTGGTAGCATTTCCAGGGATACCAAGGGTCAAAGTAGGGATCAGGGTGCCGCCGGTAACGGCGTTGTTGGCCGCTTCGCAGCAGGCCACGCCTTCCCGGGAGCCATCTCCGAACTGGTCCCGCTCCTTGGAGAACAGCTTGCCCATGTTATAGGACACATAGCTGGATACGTCGCCGCCGGTACCGGGGATGATACCCACAATAATGCCAATGATGGAGGAACGCAGATAGGTCAGCGGATAGCGGACAAAGTCCTTCAGGTGGACCCGGGAGGACTTATACCGTGCAATGTCCTCGGGATTGGCTGGTTTCAGCGCATCCCTCAAGGTGCTGAACACCTGAGATACGCTGAACAGGCCGATGACCGCTGGGATCATGGTCAGGCCGCCCATGAGATAGGTGGTGCCGAAGGTGAATCGAGCCCGGCCCATAACGGGGTCCATGCCTACACAGGCCAGCAGCAGACCAACGCAACCCATCATCAGGCCCTTTAAAATGCTCTTGGTGGACAGGGAAGCGATGATGGTCAGACCGAAGGCGGCCATCAAAAATTTCTCCTGAGCGCCGAAATTAAACGCCCACTTGGCCATCACGGGGGCGAAGAACAACAGGGCGATGGTACTGGCCTGGCCACCCCAGAAGGAGGCCACGGCCGCCTCGGTGAGGGCCTCGTGAGGCCGCCCGTGGCGGGTCATCGCATAGCCGTCCATAGCGGTGGCCGCCGCTGCGGCGGTACCGGGGGTGTTGATGAGTATGGCGGAGATGGACCCGCCGTACATAGAGCCGCAGTAGATGGCCCCCAGGAAAATCAAGGCGGTGGAGGCGTTCCAGGTGTAGGTCAAAGGGATGAGAATAGCGATACCCATGGTGGCGGTGAAGCCGGGCAGCGCACCCACGATAATACCCACCACAGTCCCGGTCAGAATGACCAGCAGATTCGAGGGGGCGAGGGCATGGAGAAAATAAGTTAGAATGTCTTGCACGATTCCGCCCTCCTTACATCAGCAGCGTCCTGGGGAAGTGGATGCCCAGGAACTTGAACAGGAAATAAAATGCGACTCCAAAGATGACGCACACGACGATGTCCCGCACCATGTTCTGTTTGTTCTTCACAGGCTCGAAGACTAAGGCGATAGCACATAGAGCCGCCACAGAGCTGACCAAAAAGCCGATAGTGGTCAATCCGGCGATCCACAGCAGGAGCAGTCCCAGCAGAATGGCGCTGCGTTTGGTCTGCTCTGGGGTGAGGGCCCACAGGCCCTGCTGCTCCCCGGGGTGCCGGGCCCACTGGATACCCTCCACCAGGATCTCCAGTCCCGCCAGGCCCAGCCCTACACAGCAGACCAGCCGGGGCCACAGGGCGGCAGACTCAGCCAGTGCGTTGCACTGAACAAGGATGAAGAGAAACAGGGCGGCACAGAGCAGAGAGGTGAAACAATTCCGTTTTTGCATACTACACTTCCTTATTAAGTGGACCGCAGGAGGCTATTTTCGTCCTGCGGTCCGCAAAGATAGTAGATGGAACAATGGGTTCAGCCCAGGGACTCCAGCACGGGCACGGCCTTTTCGATAGCGGCCTCGGCCTGCTGATCCATTTCAGCACCGGTACCAAAGCTGGGGACAAAGCCGGCGGCGGTGGCCTCAGCGACAAACTCAGGGTCGGTAAGCACGGATTCTACGGCATTCTCAAAGGCAGTCACGGCCTCGGCAGGTACATCCTTGTTATAGAAGAAACCGGCCATATTGTTGGTCTCATACCCTTCATAGCCCAGGTCGGACAGGGTGGGCACGTCCTGCAGAGACTCCACGGTGGACTTGCTGCCCAGGTTGATGACGGCGTGGTTGTCCTCGCGGGCCAGCAGGTCGGCCTCGCCATAGACGGCGGCGTTAACCTCGCCGCCCATCATGGCGGTGTAGCAGTCGGCGGTGCCGCCGGAGTAGGGCACGGAGACAGCGTCCAGCCCCTCACCCACCAGGAAGGAGGCAAAGGCCAGGTGTCCGTTGCCGCCGTTGCCTACGTTGGCATAGGTGAACTTGCCGGGGTTCTCCTTAATATAGTCCAGAATCTCCTGGGCGGAGCGGGTCTCGCTGTCAGGGACGATGAGATACATGGGCTGGCTGGAGGTGCGTGCCACAGAGGTCAGATCGTCATAGGTATAGGCGGTGTCGCCGCCGAGAGGCTTGTACACCACAGGGGTGGCCAGAGTGTAGAGAATGGTATAGCCGTCAGCGGCGTAGTTGGACAGATACTCGGTGGTACCGATGGTACCGGAACCGCCCTCGGCGTTGACAATGACCAGGTTGGTGCCCAGGGCCTTCTCCAGCTTGGACTGCATCAGACGGATCTGGTTGTCCGTAGCGCTGCCAGCTTTAAAGGGAACCACCACGGTGATGGGGGAGTCAAAGGAGAACGCACTGTCACCGGAGGCAGAGCCACCGGCAGAAGAGCTGCCGGCGGAGGCCGCGGGGGCACTGCTGCTACAGGCGGCCATGGACAGGGACATCACACAGGCCAGGGCAAAGGCAAGGATCTTTTTCATGGGACGCACCTCCAAAAAACTTTTATCTATTTTTTATTTATTTTCTTATTTATACCGGGCGCGGAACAGGGGGCGCAGTTCGGAGATGGGGGCCTTGCTCTCGATGAGCTGGCGCATACGCTCCTCGCTGGCGGCGATCTTCAGGCACTGCTCCAGAACGGGCTCGGCCAGCTCATAGGGGACGATGCACACGCCGGAGTCGTCGGCCACCATCAGGTCGCCGGGGATGACCAGCTTGCCGCACAGGGTGACGGGGCCGTTCATCTCCACACACTCCATGCGGTACTTGCCGGTGATCTGGGTGGTGCCGCAGGAGAAGACGGGGTAGTTATAGTCCCGGATGGAGGACACGTCCCGGCAGCAGCCATTAACGATGTTGCCGGCAAAGCCGCAATTCTTGCCCACGGTGCAGCTCTGGCCGCCCATGTTGGACACATCCAGGTTGCCGCCGAAGTCAGACACCAGCACATCGCCGGGCTCGCCGATATAATAGATGTCACGGGTGGACATGGCGATAAAGTCGTGGTCGTGGGCACCCTGGGTGGGGGTCTTGCGCACGGGGATATTGCGGATGGTCACGGCAGGGCCGCAGATCTTGCTGCCGGGGATGACAGGCTTGAGATAGGAGGAGGGGATGGCCCCGTCGATGCCATAGCTGTCCAGCACGTCGGAGACGGTGGTGGACATGTCGTCCATGGACAGATAGCCGTCGATGATCTCCTTCTTCACCCGGGGGAACTTGATCTTGGTGATGCGCTCACGGGGGACCAGGCCCCAGATGCGGCCGGCGGCCTCATACTCGGCGTAGTCCTTGTCCCGCTGGGCACGCAGCTCCGCCACTTCCTTGTTGTACACTTCGACCTGACTGAGATCCATACTTTCAGCAACTCCTTTGCAATGATCCGTTCATTCAAAACGTTTCCAGAGGGGAAACTAAGTTCACCGATATCCTAGCATAATGCAAGAAACACTTCAAGGATTTTCGAGTGTCCCAGAGCAAGTTCGGAGTTGTGAATAATTTCAGGTTTCCAAATTGATAGAATAAAGCAATAAAGTTTTCTGATGAGAAACTTTCCAGCGTATCGTTTCCGGTTATTTCAGGGAGTCACCCACGGTTCCCCGGGTCAGGTCCCGGGACATTTCGGCAGCGATCTCCGTCACCAGGAAGATATACCGCTCCCGCTTGGCATCGTCCACCCGCATCCGGGGGGCCCCGATGGAGATGGCCGCCCACACAGAGCCGGACTCATCCCGCACCGGCGCGCCGATGCCGATGGTCTCGATGTTCAGCTCCCCGTCACTGATGGCATACCCCTGCTTGCGGATGTTGGCATACTCCTCCAAAAGGGCCTGGGGGGAGGTGATGGTGCGGGGGGTAAATGGGGTGAGGGGCTCGTCCATCAGGCGGCGGCGGATCTCCTCTTCATCTTGAAAGGCCCCCAACACTTTTCCGGTGGAACCGGCGTACAGAGGCCGCTCCTGGCCCACGCTGCCCGCCACCCGCACCAGCTGCAGGCTCTCCTCCCGGTAGATTAGGTTGGCCTTCCCCCCTACCAGCATACTGAAGGAGGCGTTCTCCCCCGTCAGGTCCCGCAGACGGATGAGATAGGGCCGTATCATCCGGGACAGGCCGATGCGGTCCTCATAGGTCTTGCCCAGGATATACACCGCCGGGCCCAGGGTATATTTCCGATCTAACGTCTGGGCGGCCAGTCCGTTCTGGACCAGTGCGGCCAGCAGCTTATAGGTGCCGCTTTTGCTGCACCCGATCTTCTCCCCCAGCTCGGTCACGCCGTGGACATAAGGCGCCAGCCCCAGCAGCTTGAGCAGGGCGGCAGTCTTTTCAGCTGAATTCATAGTTCTGCTCCTTCCAAAAGCATGTTTATGCCATTGTACAGGGTTTCCAAATCAGCGTCAAGCGTTTCCTGTTCGGAAACCCTTTGTTTCTTGCAAGAATGGCTGCATTTTTATCCGAGGAAGAAAATAGCGGTGGCATTTTTCCGAGGAATCAGGTATGATAAATACATTCTGTCTCGTGTTTCCCGCCCCCTGTGGGGGAGGAATACAAAAACTTTTACGAAGTACGGAAGGAGAGAGGACCATGATCGTCATTGCCTGCGTGGATGACCGGATGGGGATGCTGTTCAACCGCCGCCGCCAGAGCCAGGATTCTGCTCTGCGGCAGCGTCTGCTGGAGCGGGCGGCGGGGCGGCCCGTCTGGATGTCGGAATACTCCGCCCGGCAGTTTGCCGATTGTCCGGCCAACAACATCCGGGTCAGCGACCGCTGTGCCGACCGGGCCGGGACGGGAGAGCTGTGGTTTGTGGAGGACGGGCGGGAGCTCATCGGGGCCCGGGGGGCGGAGGAGCTGGTGCTCTACCGCTGGAACCGGAGCTATCCCGGGGACGTGACCTTCCCCTGGCCCCTGACAGGCTGGACCCTGACGGAGACGGCTGACTTTCCCGGCACATCCCACGAGAAGATCACAGAGGAGGTCTACAGACCATGACACGACTGAACCACTGGAAGTTAAAGCTCTTCCCACTGCTGCTTGCCCTGGTGCTGGCCCTGTCCGCCTGCCAGGGCGCTCTGCCCGGAGACTGGAGCTATGCGGGAGGCGGGGCCGTCTCCCTGGACGACATCCCCGCCTATTCCGGCCAGGCTTACATCGCCGTCAACGACAACCAGCCATTTTTTACCCAGGACGAGCTGACCACACAGGCGTTTGAAACATACAGCGAGCTGGACAGCCTGGGCCGCTGCGGCACGGCTTACGCCAACATCTGCCGGGAGCTGATGCCAACCGAGCCCCGGGGGGAGATCGGCTCGGTAAAGCCCACGGGCTGGCAGAGCGTGAAATATGACTTTGTGGACGGCAAGTCTCTGTACAACCGCTGCCACCTCATCGGCTTTCAGCTGGCGGGGGAGAACGCCAACCCCAAGAACCTCATCACCGGCACCCGGTATCTGAACATCGAGGGGATGCTCCCCTTTGAAAACCTGGTGGCCGACTATGTAAAGGAGACGGACCAGCATGTGCTCTATCGGGTCACCCCCGTGTTCCAGGGCCAGGATCTAGTGGCCCGGGGCGTGCTGATGGAGGGCCTGTCCGTGGAGGACAGCGGCGAGGGCGTGACCTTCTGTGTCTACGCCTATAACGTGCAGCCCGGGGTGGACATCGACTACGCCACCGGGGACAACCGCGCCTCTGACAGCCAGAGCGCCGGGGATGCCAGCCAGCCCGACAGCAGCCAGGGGACTTATGTGCTGAACATCAGCTCGAAAAAGTTCCACCTGCCCAGCTGCGGCGGCGTGAAGGACATCAAGTCGGAAAACCGCCAGGACTACACCGGCCCCCGCCAGGCCCTCATCGACCAGGGCTATCAGCCCTGCGGGCGGTGCAAGCCATAAAATTTTTGCCCAAAATTTTTGTCATAGATGTACGAAACCGTCCCACTCTCGGGACGGTTTCTCTTTGGGTAAAAGGGACTTTTTTCGTCCCGGATATCAAGGAGGAATTTTCTATGGCAAGCAGCAAGCACACCACACAGTATCAGCTCAACCAGTGGCAGGCTGGGGACCCGGTGCTGCGGGAGGACTTCAACAGTGACAACCTGAAACTGGAAAACGCCCTGGCCGCTCTGGCCGCCGCCCTTGCTACCAAAGCGGGAAACGACCAGCTGTCCGCGGCGGAGCAGACCATCCCAAAAGTGGCCGCCGGCTCCTATGTGGGCGACGGGACAGCCAGCAAAAGCATCTCCCTCCCCTTCACCCCCAAGGCGGTGTATGTCTGCCCCAGTCACGGCGGCACCCTGTGGATCCCCGAGGGCTCTGGCAACGGCACCACCTATACCTACGGCGGTCTGGCCGTCACGGGACAGAACGCCGTCACCTGGCGGGGCGGCCACGACGTGGTGGCCATCCAGACCGGCGGCTTCACCGCCTATTACGCCCACTACAGCAACGAGTTCATGTACGCCGCCGCCAACATGGAAAACCAGACCTATGTGTTCATCGCCATTGGATAAACGCACAAAAAAATTGCCGGAAGCCGATTTTTTCTCGGCTTCCGGCATTTTTTGTTGATTTTAACGTCTGTCCCGGATATGCAGCAGCTTGGTCACCGTCACAGCCCTTGCCCCCGGGCCGATGTGACAGGCCACGCTGAGGGACAGGGGGGCCATGTAGATCTCATAGCCGGGGAAGGCCTCCTCCAGCTCGCCCTTCCACTCCTGGGCGCTGTCGGCATCGCCGGTGTAGGCGGCGGCCACATATAGGTTCTCCGGCCCCTGGCTGTCGGCAAAGTCGGTGTCCATGGTGTGGCGGACGGCCTCGATCATGGCCTTTTTGGCGGCCTTCCAGCCCCGGGTCTTGGAGAAGGCATCCAGCTTTTCCCCCTTGATGCGCAGCACGGGCTTTAGATTCAGCACCGTGCCGATGGCGGCGGCGGCGGGAGTGAGGCGGCCGCCCTTTTTCAGATATTTCAGGGTGTCCACCGTGATATAGATGTCCGAGTCGAACTTGGTCCGCTCCAGCTCTTCCTTGATCTCGGCCGCCGTCAAGCCCTTCTCCGCCATGGTCTTGGCATCCATCACCGACTGGAGCTGGGTGACGGAGATGCGCTGGTTGTTCACCACCTGCACCCGCCCGTCATAGTCGTCGGCCAGGATCTGGGCCGTCTGGCAGGAGCTGCTCAGCCCGCTGGACATGGGGATGTGGACCACCGCGTCATGGTCCTTCAGCAGGGTGTCCCACAGCTCGGTCACATCGCCGGGGGCGGGCTGGCTGGTCTTTACATCGGCCCCCTGGGCCAGATAGTCATAAAACTGCTCCTGGGTCAGGGTGATGTCCTCCAAAAACAGCTCGTCGTTGATATAAAAAGGCATGGGCAGCACCCACACGCCCAGTTGCTTGCTCTGCGCCTGGGTGATGCCGCTGTTGCTGTCCGTCACGATGGCGATCTTCTGCATAATATACCTCTCTTGAAAAATAACATTCCCTTACAAGAAGCCATTATAGCCTCCCTATGACAGAAGTCAAGCAGCGCTCACTGCTTCTTCTGCAGCTTTTTTCTTGTTCCGTCGGGGTACTGGACATAGGTATTCTCCAGGTGGGCGATGAGCTGCTGCTTGTGGGCATCGATATACTCCCGGTGCAGGGCGGCCCGCTCGGCCTCCTCTTCGGCCGTCAGCCCCTCGGGACTCTTTCTCTTCTTGGCCAGCTCGTTGATCCGGGCGATCTTTTCTGCTTCCATGATCTGTTCCTCCTAATGATACATCCGCCGGAAGGTTTTCCACATTCTCCGGCAGTTTTGTGGATAAAGATTTAAATATAGCGCTCCAGCACCAGCATGGTGCGGCCCTTCCGGGACTGGCCGGGGACCTCCTTCACCACGCACTTGCCCAGCCCCCGGCAGGTGAGCACGTCACCCTCCTCCACCTGATGGTCGCCCTTCAGGCACTCCCGGTGGTTCACTGCCACCTTGCCCGCGGACACATAGCCCGCCGCCTTGGACCGGGACAGGGAAAAGCCCGCTGCCAGCACCGCATCCAGCCGTGGGGTGGCCACCGTGTCCCGGATGGTCTTCACGGCGGCCTGGGCGGGGCACAGCTCGCCCACAGGGATCTCCCGCACCGAGACCTTCCACCGCCCGGCGCTCTCCCACTGGGAGAGCAAAATGGGCAGCGTCTGGCGCAGCACGGCCACCTGACAGCGGCCCTTCTCCGGGAACAGGATGTCCCCCAGCTTCTCCCGGGTAAGCCCCAGGCCCATCAGGGCCCCCAGTACATCCCGGTGCCCCAGGTCGGCGTTTGCGGGGAAGGTGCCCTCCACCGCCGCTACCGGACCCTCCGGGTCGCCCGTCACGTCCTCCGGCTCCTGCCAATCAGGGAGAAAGACGCAGGCGGTGCGCTCGGCGTCGGGATAGCCGCCCCAGAACAGGCTTCTGACCGGCCCGCACAGCCGCAGCATGTCCTCCACCGCCCCCCGCTCCCCGGGGGAGAGGAAGGACGTGTGGGCGGGCACCCCCCGGTTTTGGGCCAGCTCCAGCTTGTCCATCACCCGGGCCAGCAGCACCCGCTCCTCCCCGCTGCGGGCGCAGCGGTCCAGAAGGTCTTTTTTGTTCATGGCCATGCTCCTTCGTTTCAAATGCTCCAGATTTTTTCGCTGAGCTGATAGAGCATTCTTTGCCGCTCCTCAATGCTCTGCTTGTTCCACTCCGTCCAGGCCGTCAACATCCCATTGGTCCGATTGATCGCAGTATCCTTCCCCTGGTCCACCAGCGCCGGAAGAGATTTTGTCAGATAGAATCTGGATTTTCGGTACGCCTCACACTTTTCCTTGTATGTGCTGTTTTGGATGGAGCGGTTTATGCTGTTTTCCAGCAGGGTCAGATTTCCCAGACGATTCAAATAAACCGGGAATTCCTCCTCACTCACGCCATAGACCTGTTTATCCTCACATGTCTGGGGCATGATGTGTTCAATCTCTACACCAGGACCAGTATAAAGGGCGATGCTCTGCGGCTCCTGCTGCCCCATACACATGGCCTCTACATAGGCCGTGATTTTTCCCAAAATAAACTTGACCCGGTATTGCTGCATACTGTTCAGCCCCAGGCGCATAAAGTTCAGCTCATTATCCTGCTTCCACTCCTGTATCACGGGCATCACTCCGCGGTCAATGAATGTGGTCAGCTGGTCATTTGTTTGAATGGCCCGTATCTCCCTGCACCACAGGGAGAACCGCCGCTCCGTCACATTGGTCGCCACATGATTGATGACGGCATAGTAGACAATGGATTCAACCAGGCCCTTAAACCGGGCCAGTGCGCTTTGTTCCATGTTAGAGGCAGCCAGAAGCAGCATCAAATGCAGCCGATAAGACCGTCCCGCCAAAAGCGGGATATTCTCCAGATGTTCATTCCCGTCAGCATGGTCAGCCGGAAAGCGGTATCTTGCATAGAGTTCCGCCCCGTGCTCCAGCTTCTGAACAAACTGAAAGGGCCTGTCCTCATAGTGGCACTGGTCATTGTTGTTTTTAAACTAGGTATAGATCTGGTCCTCCCGCAATATCTGGTCCCGCTCCATCTCTGTGCTGTAATTGGCCATGATGAAATAACGCAGAAACCGCAGGGGCTTTTCGTCAATCTGCTCCAGCTTGCGGATAATCTGTTTCCAGGTCAGATTTAACTCTTTAAATTGTTCCCGCTCTACCTGACGGAAAATCATATTTTTCATTAAATCCATGGGGTCCAGACCCTTGCCTCGCTGGTTAATCGTCTCAAATATTTTCAGTGCGTCGGTAATGTCATGGGTCTCGATGCGGATAAAGCTGGTTTTTACAAGAAAGAAGGCTACGAATTTCCGCAGTTCCTCCTTTTGCGGGAAGTGATCGTCTATCCATTTTTGTGCCAGATGAAACGCCTCAAACAGCCGCCGCCCAGATTGGGACAGTTCCCCAGCTCCGGGTTCATTTTTTTCGATCTGCTCCAGATACCCTTTTGCATCCTCATACTGAAGCTGCACATGATAGCGGTGGTCGATGTCTCCGTCTGCATTATAGGCAGAGCTGAAGATCAAGTTGTCAATGATCCCGGTCTGATCTCCAAAGCGCTTCAGCGCCGCTTTGATGGCACACAGGATGATAAAAAAAGTTGTCAGCCGCTGCTGGCCGTCGATGAGCTCAAAATTATTCTCGTTGGCGTAAGTGACCATCGTCCCTAAAAAATACGCCTTCTTGGGGTCTGCCTCATAGGCTTCCAGCAGGTCGAACAGCAGCTGTTCCACCTGGGCGCCCTCCCATACATATTCCCGCTGATAGTCCGGCACAACATAAAAATCCTGAAATGCCGAATTTACAGTTTGATCGCTGTACTTGATATAACTATCCGCCACAGAGCTCCCCCGCTTTCTCTCATCTGTCTGAATTCAGGTCGATTATACATGATTTGGCTGGCTTTTACAAGCGTGCGGCTGGAGTCTTAAAAAAAACGGCGTTTTTTTCTCGTTTTTTCGCATGTAAACTCTTGACAATCTCTGACTTTCCGATATAATAATAAAGTCTGTTTCAAGCGATGATGCAGGCATATCCTTGCTCCCGGTGCAAGGCCGGGGGCCATACGTCCATAAGGAGGTGCAAGTAAAATGGCAAAGATCAATGCGAACTACGAGGCGGTCTACATTCTGAACCCTTCTCTGAGCGAGGAGCAGATCGCCGCTCTGGTGGCCAAGTTCAAGGCCGTCGTGGAAGCCAACGGTACCGTTTCCGAGGTTGACGAGTGGGGCAAGCGCCGTCTGGCCTATCCCATCAACGACCTGATGGAGGGTTACTACGTTCTGATGACCTTCAACGCCGCCGCCGCGATCCCCGCTGAGCTGGATCGTATCTTCCGTATTACCGACGGCGTGATGCGTTCCCTGATCGTCTGCAAGGACCAGTAAGGGAGGAGCACTATGCTCAACAAAATTTTCATCATGGGCCGCCTGACCCGTGACCCCGAGCTTCGCCGCACCCAGACCGGCACGCCTGTGGCGTCCTTCTCCCTGGCCGTTGACCGGGACTTCAAGGACCGGAACACCGGCGAGCGCACCACCGATTTTATCGACTGCGTGGCCTGGCGGCAGACCGGGGAATTCGTCAGCCGTTACTTCACGAAGGGCCGCATGGCCATCGTGGAGGGCCGTCTTCAGATCCGCGATTGGACGGATAAAGAGGGCAACAAGCGCCGCTCTGCCGAGGTGGTGGCTGACCAGGTCTATTTCGGCGATTCCAAGCGGGACAGCGAGAACGGCGGTTACTCCGCCGGCTACAGCCAGCAGCAGGGCGGCTATGCCCCCAGCAATTCCGGCTACTCCGCGCCCGCCGCACCCTCCGGCTATGGGGCCCCTCCCGCGGACGGGGACCAGTTTGCCGAGCTTTCTGATGACGACGGCGAGCTGCCGTTTTGACTTTGACCGTATCTGGTCGTAAAAGGAGGTAACATCCATGGCTATGGAACGTGATAACAGAGCTCCCCGCGGCCGCAAGCGCCGCAAGGTCTGCGCCTTCTGCGTTGACAAGGTGGAGTGCATCGACTATAAGGACGCCGCCAAGCTGCGCCGGTTCACTTCTGAGCGGGCCAAGATCCTGCCCCGCCGCACCACCGGCACCTGCGCCATGCATCAGCGCCAGCTGACTGAGGCCATCAAGCGCGCCCGTCAGATCGCCCTGCTGCCCTACGTCACCGACTAATTTGTGACTGGCTTTTTCTGGCCGCACCCATTGGGTGCGGCCGTTTTTTATGCCCATCTTGGCCCTCACAGCGGGAAACAAGCTGGGGTCGATGTCCTCATCCGCCCGCAGCGTGTCGATAACCCCCTTTCTGTCATTCCGAGGAGCGAAGCGACGTGGCAATCCGTCTCTCATCGCAAAACTTTTCCGCCAAAAAGCAAAAAAGTTTGCTTTTCCTGTTTACAGTCACGCTTTAATGCGTTATAGTTATTAGGAAGCGGCACGGCCTGTCGTGGCGCTATCGGTCTACAGCCGAAAGGAGCAGCGTTATGGCGAAAACAGAACACCGGCAGCGCAGTCTGGCGCTTTACGAGACCATCCTGAAATTAAAGGACCTGGACGAGTGCTGCAAGTTCTTCGACGACCTGTGTACCCCCACAGAGCTGCGCTCTATGGAGCAGCGCTTTGATGTGGCGGTGTATCTCCAGCAGGGACTGGTCTATCTGGACATTCTGGACAAGACGGGGGCCAGCAGTGCCACCATCAGTCGGGTCCGGCGGTCAATGCTGGACAACGGCGCAGGGGGCGTGATGGAGACGGTCATCCGCCGGGAGGGCCTGGGCCAGCGGGATGAGTCTGAAGCTAAGAAACCCGAATAATGAGAAGATAAAGAGAAAGCAGGGAGCTAAGTATGAAACAACTGATGTTGGGCAACGCCGCCGTTGCCCGTGGGCTGTATGAGGCGGGATGCTGCGTGATCTCCAGCTATCCCGGCACCCCCAGCACCGAGATCACCGAGGAGGCCGTGAAGTTCCCCGAAATCTACTGCGAGTGGGCCCCCAACGAGAAGGTGGCCATGGAGGTGGCCTTTGGTGCCAGCCTGGCGGGAAAGCGGTCCTTCTGCGGCATGAAGCATGTGGGCCTGAACGTGGCCGCCGATCCCCTGTTCACCATGTCCTACACCGGCGTGAACGGCGGCGTGGTCATCGGCGTGGCTGACGACGCGGGGATGCACTCCTCTCAGAACGAGCAGGACTCCCGCCACCACGCCATCGCCGCCAAGGTCCCCATGCTGGAGCCCTCTGACTCCGCCGAGGCCCTGGAGTTTGCCAAGCTGGCCTACGACCTGTCTGAGCAGTTCGACACCCCGGTGCTGCTGAAGATGTGTACCCGGGTGTCCCACTCCCAGTCCCTGGTGGAGCTGGGAGTGCGGGAAGAGCGGCCCTGCATCCCCTATGAGAAGAACCTCGCCAAATATGTCATGATGCCGGGCAACGCCATCCGCCGCCACCCCTTTGTGGAGGAGCGCACCCGCAAGCTGCAGGAGTGGGCGGAGACCGCCCCCATCAACCGGGTGGAGATGGGCGGCACCAAGATGGGCATCATCACCTCCTCCACCTCCTATCAGTATGTGAAGGAGGTCTTTGGCGACTCCGTCTCCGTGCTGAAGCTGGGCATGGCCAACCCCCTGCCCGTCAAGCTCCTCCGGGACTTCGCCGCAAAGGTGGATCAACTGGTGGTGGTGGAGGAGCTGGACCCCATCATTGAGAACCACTGCCGTGCCCTGGGGCTGGAGGTGTCCGGCAAGGACGTGCTGCCCATGGAGGGCGAGTTCTCCCAGAACCTGATCGCCGCCAGACTGGGCGGGCAGGTACATACCGGCGCAGGCCTGGACGAGGTCATCCCCAACCGTCCCCCCGTCATGTGCGCCGGCTGTCCCCACCGGGGCCTGTTCTACACCCTGAGCAAGAATCAGTGTACCGTTCTGGGCGACATCGGCTGCTATACCCTGGGCGCAGTGGCCCCCCTGGCCGCCATGGATATGACCCTGTGCATGGGCGCTTCCATTTCCGCCATCCACGGCTTTAACAAGGCCCTGGGGGAGCAGAGCCAGGGCAAGACGGTGGCCGTCATCGGCGACTCCACCTTTATGCACTCCGGCATGACGGGCCTTGCCAACATCGCCTATAACCAGTCCAACTCCACCGTCATCATCCTGGACAACTCCATCACCGGCATGACCGGCCACCAGCAGAACCCCACCACCGGCTATAACATCAAGGGCGACCCCGCCGGGAAGATCGACCTGGAGGCCCTGTGCCGGGCCATGGGCTTCAACCGGGTTCGGGTGGTGGACCCCTATGACCTGAAGGCCTGCGACCAGGCCGTGAAGGAGGAGCTCTCCGCCGACGAGCCCTCGGTCATCATCTCCCGCCGCCCCTGCGCCCTGCTGAAATATGTCAAGCACAGCGCCCCCCTGGCGGTGGACACGGACAAGTGCGTGGGCTGCAAGAACTGCATGAAGATCGGCTGTCCCGCCATCTCCATTCGACAGGGCAAGGCCCACGTGGACAACACCCTGTGTGTGGGCTGCGGCGTGTGTGAGCAGCTGTGCGGCGTGAAAGCCTTCCACAGCACCAAAAAGGAGGGCTGAGCAATGGAAACCAAGAATATTATGATCGTTGGCGTGGGCGGCCAGGGCAGCCTGCTGGCCAGCAAGCTGCTGGGCCACCTGCTGATGGAGCAGGGCTATGACGTGAAGGTGTCCGAGGTACACGGCATGTCCCAGCGGGGCGGCAGCGTGGTCACCTATGTGCGCTATGGCGACAAGGTGGCCTCCCCCATCATCGACAAGGGCGAGGCGGACTTTATCGTCTCCTTCGAGCTGCTGGAGGCCGCCCGCTGGCTGGGCTTCCTCAAGCCCGACGGGCAGATCGTCACCTCCACCCAGCAGATCGACCCCATGCCCGTCATCACCGGCGCGGCGGCATACCCCCAGGACCTGGTGGCCAAGATGAAGGCCACCGGGGCCAAGGTGGACGCCCTGGACTGTCTGGCCCTGGCCGAGCAGGCCGGTTCCGCCAAGGCGGTGAACATCGTGCTGATGGGCCGCCTGTCCCACTATTTCGACCTGCCCGAGGAGGCCTGGCAGAAGTCTTTGGAGGCCATGGTCCCCGCCAAATTCCTGGAGCTGAACAAGAAGGCCTTCCAGCTGGGCAAGAACGCCTGATGAACGCCCTGCTTGTGGGGTTGGGCGGCGCAGTGGGGGCGGTGGGCCGCTATGGTCTTAGTCTGCTGCCCTGCCGCAGCGCATTTCCTCTGCTCACCCTGCTGACCAATTTGATCGGAGCCGTCCTCATCGGCTTTGTGGCCGGACTGGCGGGCCGGGAGCGCCTCTCCTCCGGCTGGACCCTGTTCTGGAAGACCGGCGTGTGCGGCGGCTTTACCACTTTTTCTACCTTTTCCCTGGAGAGCGTGACCCTGCTGCAGCGGGGCAGGACCGGACTGGCCCTGGCCTATATGGCACTGAGCGCCGGACTGTGTCTAGCGGGGGTGCTGGCCGGACAGTGGCTCAGCCGCCGGGGCGTATAAGCCGCATTGAGCCCTTCGGGGCGGCCCGGCTGCAAAACAGAACGCACAAGCGAAGAAAGGATGATACCCATGGAGAGATATTTCCAGCCCGAGATCGAGTGCGCCTCTCGGGAACAGCTCAAAGCCTGGCAGGACGAGCGTCTGGTCAAGCAGGTGCGCCATGTGTGGGACAATGTCCCGTCCTACCGCAAGAAGATGGAGGAAAAGGGCGTGACTCCCGAGGACATCCAGTCCTCCGCCGACCTGTATAAGCTGCCCTTCACCTCCAAGGCCGACCTGCGGGACAACTATCCCGACGGACTGGTGGCGGTGCCCCGCTCCAAATGCGTGCGTGTCCACGCCACCTCCGGCACCACCGGAAAGCGGGTCATGGCCTTTTACACCCAGCACGACATCGACCTGTGGACCGACTGCTGCGCCCGTGCCATCACCGCCGTGGGCGGCAGCGAGGAGGACGTGTGTCAGATCGCCTATGGCTACGGGATGTTCACCGGCGGCATCGGCCTGGACCAGGGGTCCAGGCGGGTGGGCTGCCTCACCGTGCCCATCTCCTCGGGCAACACCGACCGTCAGATCCAGTTCATCCGTGACCTGGGGACCACCATCCTGTGCTGCACCCCCTCCTACGCCGCCTATCTGGGCGAGAGTATGCACGAGATGGGCATGACCCCCGACCAGATCCCCCTGAAGGCGGGCATCTTCGGTGCGGAGGCGTGGAGCGAGGAGATGCGCCAGGACATCCAGAATACGATGGGCATCAAGGCCTATGACATCTACGGACTCACCGAGCTGTCCGGTCCCGGCGTGGCCTTTGAGTGCTCCGCTCAGAGCGGGATGCACATCAACGAGGACCACTTCATCGCCGAGATCATCGACCCCGATACCGGCGAGGTGCTGCCCGAGGGGAGCAAGGGCGAGCTGGTGTTCACCTCCATCGACAAGGAGGCCTTCCCCCTGCTGCGCTACCGCACCCGGGATATCTGCATCCTCAAGCGGGAGAAGTGCTCCTGCGGCCGCACCCTGGTGAAGATGTGCAAGCCCATGGGCCGCTCTGATGATATGCTCATCATCCGGGGCGTGAACGTGTTCCCCTCTCAGATCGAGACGGTGCTGCTCAACCACGGCTACCCCGCAAACTATCAGATCATCGTGGGCCGGGTGAAATCCACTGACACCCTGGACGTGCATGTGGAGATGACCCCCGAGATGTTCACCGACAACGTGGGCGAGATCGAGCGCCGCCAGAAGCAGCTGGTGGACGGCCTGCGCGCCATGCTGGGCCTGGCCGCCAAGGTCACTCTGGTGGCCCCCAAGTCCATCGTCCGCAGCGAGGGCAAGGCGGTGCGTGTCATCGACAACCGTAAGATTTAAAACGAGGAGGAGATCAGGATGAGCATCAAACAGATTTCTGTCTTTGTGGAGAATAAGCCCGGTGCCTTGAGCGCCATGACCCAGGTGCTGGCCGAACAGGGCGTGGATATGCGGGCCCTGTCTCTGGCCGAGACCAAGGATTTCGGCATCGTCCGAATCATCGTGGACAAGGTGTACGAGGCCACCACCGCACTGAAGGACGCGGGCTATGTCCACTCCGTCACCCCCGTGGTGGGGGCCGCCATCCCCGATACCCCCGGCGGTCTGGACCAGGTGCTGCGGGTCCTGTCCGGGGCCGGGGTGAACGTGGAATACATGTACGCCTTTTTGGGCGGCAAGGACGTGGACCACGCCTATATGATCTTCCGGGTGGAGGACCCCGCCTCCGCCGAGTCCGCTCTGCACAAACACGGGATCCGTGTGGTGGACCAGGACGAGATGGACGGGCTGTAAGCCGACTCTCAAGCCAGATTCGCAAAAAATATCCACAGGGCCGGCCGGTCCTGTGGATATTTTTTATCTTTTGCTGTTATCAGGCGTCGATCTCCCGGATCAGGTTCACCATCTCCACGGCACCCAGGGCGCAGTCATAGCCCTTGTTGCCCGCCTTGGTCCCGGCGCGCTCGATGGCCTGCTCGATATTCTCGGTGGTCAGCACGCCGAACATCACGGGTACTCCCGTCTCCAGAGAGACGGAGGCCACGCCCTTGGACACCTCGCTGCACACATAGTCATAGTGGCTGGTGCTGCCCCGGATCACCGCGCCCAGGCAGATCACGGCATCATACTTGCCGCTGCGGGCCATTTTGGCGGCGATGACGGGGATCTCAAAGGCCCCGGGCACCCAAGCCACATGGATGTCCTCCTCCCGCACCTCGTGGCGCAGCAGGCCGTCCATGGCCCCGGACAGCAGCTTACTGGTGATGAACTCGTTGAACCGGGCGGCCACAATGCCCACCTTCATGCCGTGGGCGACTAACTTTCCTTCAAATGTCTTTGTCATATCGATCTTCCTCTCCAGATTTTTCTTTTCTGTAGGGGCGGATGTCCTCATCCGCCCGGCGTTGATACATTCGGTTATGCGGGCGGATGATATCCGCCCCTACTGTTACTGTTTTCTATCTTTCAATTTGTCATTGCGAGGAACCCCAAAGGGGTGACGCGGCAATCCGCTCTCTGCGCCAACGTGGGGACGGATTGCCACGTCGCTTCGCTCCTCGCAATGACAGCGTAGGATCAATAATTCACCAGATGGCCCATCCGCTTCTGCTTGGTGCGCAGATAGAACAGGTCGTGGGTGTTGGCGTCCATCTGGATGGGCACCCGGCTGTTGATGTGCATGCCGAACTCAGCCAGCTGATACAGCTTGTCCGGGTTGTTGGTCAAAAGGCGCATGCTCTTCACCCCCAGGTCCCGCAGGATCTGGGCCCCGATATAATACTCCCGCTGGTCGGCGGCAAAGCCCAGGGCCAGGTTGGCCTCCAGGGTGTCCATCCCCTGCTCCTGCAGGGCATAGGCCTTCAGCTTGTTGATCAGGCCGATGCCCCGGCCCTCCTGGCGCATATACAGCAGGATGCCCCGGCCCTCTTTCTCGATCTGGCTCATGGCGGCGGCCAGCTGCTGGCCGCAGTCGCAGCGCAGGGAGCCGAAGGTGTCGCCGGTGAGACACTCGGAATGGACCCGGCACAGCACGTCCTCTCCGTCGCCGATGTCCCCCTTCACCAGGGCCACATGATGCTCGCCGTTCAGGCGGTTCACATAGCCATAGGCGGTAAAGTCCCCGTACTTGGTGGGCATGTGGACGGCGGCCTCCTGGTCCACCAGTTTCTCGTGGCACTTGCGATATTCCTGCAGGTCCTTGATGGTGATAAAGGTCAGGCCAAAGCGCTTTGCCAGCTCCATCAGCTCGGGGGTGCGCATCATGGTGCCGTCCTCCCGCATGATCTCGCAGCACAGTCCGCAGGCCTTCAGCCCCGCCAGACGACACAGGTCCACGGTGGCCTCGGTGTGGCCCTCCCGCTCCAGCACGCCGTTGGGCTTGGCCAGCAAGGGGAACATGTGCCCGGGGCGGCGGAAGTCCGACGGCTTGGCATCCTCGGCCACACAGGCCATGGCGGTCACGGACCGCTCGGCGGCGGAGATGCCGGTGGTGGTGTTGGCGGCGTCGATGGACACGGTAAAGGCCGTCTCGTGGTTGTCCGTGTTTTTGGAGACCATCTGGGGGATCTGCAGCTTCTCCACAAACTCCGCAGACATGGGCATACAGATCAGGCCCTTGCCGTGGGTGGCCATAAAGTTGATATTTTCCGTGGTGGCAAACTGGGCCGCACAGATAAAGTCGCCCTCGTTCTCCCGGTCCGGGTCGTCGGTGACCAGAATGATCTTGCCCGCCCGCAGGTCGGCCAGGGCCTCCTCCACTGTGTTGAACTGACTCATAATTCAAATCCTCCGATTCTCCTCGCCGTCCCCATGAAAGGGGGATGGCTGAGGGATTTTTGTTTAAAATCCGTGTTTCGACAGAAATTCCATGGTCAATTTGCTCTCTTTGGTTTTGAGCTCCGGGGTGGGACGAAGCAGCCGCTCCACATATTTGCCAATGATATCGCTCTCCAGATTCACCCGGTCGCCTACCCGGCGCCGGCCCAGCAGGGTGACGGCGGCGGTGTGGGGGATGACGGAGACGGCGAACCGGTCCGGCTCCACCCGGGCCACCGTCAGGCTGATGCCGTCGATGGCGATGGAGCCCTTCTCCACCACATAGCGCAGCACCTGCTCCGGTGCCGTTATGGTAAACCAAATGGCGTTGTCGTCCTGTTCGATGGCGGTGATGGTGCCCACGCCGTCCACATGCCCGGCCACGATGTGCCCGCCGAAGCGGCCGTCTGCCGCCATGGCCCGCTCCAGATTCACCGGGCTGCCCGGGCCCAGCCCCGCCAGAGAGGAGCGGTCCAGGGTCTCGTGCATCACGTCGGCGGTGAAGCCGTGACCGGTGAGGCTGGTGGCTGTCAGGCACACCCCGTTTACCGCCACGCTGTCGCCGATCTTCAAATCGCTTAAAATTGCCTCCGCCCGGATGGCAAGTATGGCGGAGACCCGGCCCCGGGTCACCCGCTCTACGGTGCCCAGTTCCTCAATGATGCCGGTAAACATCCCGGTCCACCTCGCTCTCCAGCAAAAAGTCCGCCCCGATCTGGGTGATCACAGTGTTTTTCAAAGGGAAGGCCGCCGCAGGGGCGTCCACGCCCCGGCCCTCCACCGGGGTCTTGGCCGTCCGCCCGCCAAAGAGCTTGGGGGCCACATAGGCCATCACGGCATCCACCACCCCCTGGTCCAGAGCCGACCAGTTCAGGGTGCCTCCCCCCTCCAGCAGGACGGAGTCGATCTCCTGCTTCCCCAGGCAGTCCATCAGGGCGTTTAAGTCTACATGTCCGTCCCGCTCCGGCAGCACCAGCATTCGGCAGCCCGCCCGCTCATAGGGGGCCAGGCGCTCCGGGTCGGCGCAGCAGGTGGCGATCCAGGTGGGGGTCTGCCCGGCGGTGGTCACCACCTGGGCGGTGAGGGGGGTGCGCAGATGGGTGTCACAGACCACCCGGATGGGGTCACGCCCTCCCGGCAGACGGCAGGTGAGCCTGGGGTCGTCGGCGATCACCGTGCCCACCCCGGCCATGATCGCCCGGTGGCGGTGGCGCAGGGTCTGGACGTGCTGCCGGGCCTCCTCTCCGGTGACCCATTGGGAGGCTCCGGTGTGGGCGGCGATCTTCCCGTCCATCGTCATGGCGTACTTCATCACCACATAGGGCCGCCCGGTGCTGATATACTTGAGAAAGGCCCGGTTGAGCCGGTCGCACTGGGCCTGCAGCACATGCTCCTCCACCTGAACGCCGTGTTCCCGCAGCAGGCGGTTCCCCTTCCCGGCCACCAGGGGGTTGGGATCGGGGGACCCCACCACCACCCGGGCGATGCCCGCCTTTAAGATGGCTTCGGTGCAGGGGGGCTGGCGGCCCTGGTGGCAGCAGGGCTCCAGCGTGACGTACAGCGTGGCTCCCGCCGGGTCGGCGGTACAGTTTTTCAGTGCGGCACGCTCAGCGTGGAGGTCGCCGCATCGGGCGTGATATCCCTGACCGATGATCTGATCGTCCTTTACGATGACAGCCCCCACCATGGGGTTTGGGCTGGTCCATCCGGCCCCCTGTTCCGCCAGCTTTAGGGCCAGGGCCATATATCGCTTATCTGTTTCCGTCATGCTTGCTGCGCTCCCTTCGGGGACGAAAAATGCCCCGGACCGATCAAGTCCAGGGCGGGGAACTGCCGACAAGCGCCCACGGTCCTCGCCGGGCGGCAACAAAAAAGCTCTGGAATACAAATTCCAGAGCCAAGGTCGCCGAAACCGGGATAGACCGGGTCTATCCTGCCATACGAAATCTTCTTTCATCCAGACTATACTGTCGGCTTCGGAATCTCACCGAATCATGCCTTACGGCTCGTGGGCTGTACCACCGGTGGGGAATTGCACCCCGCCCTGAAGACTGATATTTTCTTTTTCTGCCGTCAGTATACACAGGGAGCTTGTCCCTGTCAAGAGGGCTTTTCTTTCCTGTTTAGGATGCTGCCGTCAAATTTGGCCTATCCGTCCAATATTTCTTCCTGAAATTTTTTCATTTTAGACGTTTTTCGACCCGTTGGACCGCTGAAAAAATTTTCGCAGAAAACCTTTTGCCCCATGGCCGGATATGATATAATCGGGTAAAGTTAAGATTTTGGAGGAACCTGCCCATGCCCTATGCCCTGCTCGCCCTGGTCCTGGTGATCCTGGACCAGGTGGTGAAATATCTTGTCCTGACCTATATCCCCCTGGGTGGATATGTGCCCTTTTTGCCCCACATCGCCTGCCTGACCTATGTGCAGAACACCGGGGCCGCCTTCTCTATGTTCTCCCAGCACACCTGGATCTTGGCCCTCATCTCTCTGATCATGTCGGTGGTGCTGGCCGTTGCCCTGTGGAAAAATTTCTTTACCCACCCCTTGGGCAAGGTGACCCTTGCGCTGCTGCTGGCCGGGGCGGTGGGCAATCTCATCGACCGGACCCTGCGGGGCTTTGTGGTGGACATGTTCCAGCTGCTGTTTATGAACTTTGCCGTGTTCAACGTGGCCGACATCTGCGTGGTGGCGGGCGGCATTGCCGCCGCGGCCTATTATCTGCTGCTGGCCGACAAGCTGGAGCACAAGGAGGTGCCCCATGGGACCGCAGACGCTGATCGCTGACCGGGCCGGAGAGCGGGCGGACGCCTTTCTGGCCCGCACCGTCCCCGACCTGACCCGCTCCGCCGCCCAGCGTCTGCTGGAGGAGGGGGCCGTCACCGTAAACGGCGCAGCGGTGAAGAAAAACTATAAAACCAATCCCGGGGACCAGGTGGTCTTCACCCTGCCCGACCCGGAGCCCATCGACGTGCAGCCCCAGGACATCCCCCTGGACGTGGTGTTCGAGGACGACGACGTGATCGTGGTGAACAAGCCGGTGGGTCTGGTGGTCCACCCCGCCCCCGGCCACCCGGACGGCACTTTGGTCAACGCCCTGCTCTACCACTGCGGCAGCTCCC
The DNA here is from genome assembly GCF_014287875.1 of Flintibacter faecis. Lineage (GTDB taxonomy): Bacteria > Bacillota > Clostridia > Oscillospirales > Oscillospiraceae > Lawsonibacter > Lawsonibacter faecis_A. The sequence goes on from NZ_JACOPN010000001.1 coordinate 431,964, forward strand.
TGTCCGGCATCAACGGGGCCATCCGCCCGGGTATTGTCCACCGCATCGACCGGGACACCTCCGGTCTCATCATCGCCGCCAAAAACGACCGGGCCCACCTGGCCCTGGCCGCCCAGCTGCAGGACCACTCCCTGGCCCGGGTGTATGAGGCGGTGACGGTGGGCGGCCTGAAAGAGGACAGCGGCACGGTGAACGCCCCCATCGGCCGCCACCCGGTGGACCGCAAGCGCATGGCGGTGGACTGGAAGAATGGCCGCCCCGCCGTGACCCACTGGTCTGTGCTGGCCCGCTATGCCCTGGGCACCCATGTGGAGTGCCGCCTGGAGACGGGCCGCACCCACCAGATCCGGGTCCATATGGCCTCCGTCGGCCACCCCCTGCTGGGGGACACGGTGTACGGCAGCAAAAAGCCCTGGCCCGGCCTGGCGGGGCAGTGTCTCCACGCCCGTCGGCTGAAATTTGTCCACCCATCCACGGGCAAACTGGTGGAGCTGGAGTGTCCCTTGCCCGACTGGTTCCGGCGGGTGCTGCGGCAAGTTGACCGCTGAAGCTGCGCCCCCGGCCCCCGGTTTTCCGATTCAGGCCCTTTTACCCGCTCTCTTTGGGAGAGCGGGTATTTTCTTTTATACGGCCTCCGTCAGTTTTAACGAAAAATTTATATCTTAAAAACTTTCTTGATATATTATTGACAATTCCGTTTTGCCTGCTATACTAAAAATAGAGAGTGGCAATTCCGTAAATCGATGAGCAAGCGCCCGGTGCGGCGCAGAGAGGAGAGGAGCGCACACATGAAGACCTTTCTTTGGCGTATTTTCCCGGTGGTGCTCATCGCCGTCCGGGGTCTTTTAAAAAGCCGTCAAGCCTTGGCGATCCCTGTGGAGGTGGCGATCTATATAGCCCTGGTGGTCTGGACGGTCCACACCTTCCTGTGTCAGGTGTATCTGTGGCTGAAGAACCACGACCTGCTGCCCGATGTCTCTGCCCTGACGGCCCGCTGGTTCCGCTTTGGCTATGCCGGTCACACGGGGCAGGACGGCTTTACCAGCGGCGTGTTCCTGTTCATCTCCGCCCTGGTCATCCCGCTGGTGGCCTGGGGGTTCTGCCCGTTCTGACGGGATCTGTTCTTTTATTTCGCCCCTTTCCCCGGTCTCCGGCCCTGAGCCGGGGGCCGGGTTTTTTCTTGGCATATTCTTTATGGGCCGGCATAGAGATATGACAGGATGGGCCGCCCCCCTTCCCCGGTGCATTCGGCAATATATCTATTTTTGCTATTCATATTTTGTTAGAATTTTCGTGGATGGCGCTATTGCATTGCCGGACAAAAGCGTTTATACTTTAGCGTGGTAGTAGAAATATATTACATACGAAATACAATCGGAACGAGAGGCTTTCACCATGTCCGAGAATAATTCTGTCGCTGGGATCTTTTCCGGGCACGGGCAGATCAAAACACCCACCTATAAAGAGCAGGCCTATCGCCTGATCAAAGAGGCCATTCTCTATCAGCGCTTTCAGGCCGACACCATCTACTCCCAGGAGGCCATCTGTCAGGAGCTGGGCATCAGCCGTACCCCGGTGCGAGAGGCCCTGCTGGAGCTGCAGAAGGAGAATTACATCCGGTTCTGCCGGGGTAAGGGTATCCAGATCGTCTCCCTGGACGACCAGGCCATCCACGATATATTGGAAATGCGCATCTATCTGGAGATGGCCGGTGCTGAGCTTGCCGCCCAGCGGGCCACCAAGAGCGACCTTGACTATATCAGGGAATGTCTGGAGGCCAATCAGCGCCATCACAGCACCGACAACATCATCCAGAATTACCGCATCGACCACCAGTTCCACCGCTCTGTGGCCAAGGCGGCCCACAACGCCCTGCTTTACAACACACTGGACGATGTGCTCAACCACTATCTCCGGTTCGAGACCCTCACCGTCTATCAAAGCCAGACCTTTGCCCAGTCCATTGTGGATGAGCACCAGGCCCTGTACGAGGCGGTAAAAAACCGGAACGCTCAACAGGCCCGGCAGGCCGCCGCCTCTCATCTTGAAAATGCATACCGCCGTACCTTAGGCAACTATTGGACCAAGAAGCCGTAAAATAGCCGTCCCCAGCCAGACGGCTTTTTACCTGTGATGTGTAATATATTACATATTTCATATCGTGAAACAAAACACACTTCCACCCGGAAACCGGTGGATGTTTTAGAGGTGAACGCTATGGCAGAACAGAAAGATCAGTACATGTGGCCGTCCCACTGGGGCCGCCCGGTCGCTCACGGCCCCTATGGCGCGGTGAGCAGCAACAGTATCTATGCCACGCGGGCCGGACTTGAGATCCTGCGGCAGGGCGGAAACGCCTTTGATGCCTCCGCCGCCGTATCCCTGGCCCTGTCTGTGGTGGAGCCCCACCACTCCGGCATCGGCGGCGGCTGTTTCAGCCTGATCTACAGCGCCAAGGACAACGCGTTCCACTCGGTAGACGGCCGGGGCGTGGCCCCCCAGAACGCCAAAGAGGACCTGTTCCTGAAGGACGGCGTGGTACAGGACGAGTGGAAGGACCTGGGTGGACAATCGGTGGCCATTCCCGGCCTGTTGAAAACCCTGGAGGTCATGCTGGAGAAATACGGCACCATGACCCTCTCCCAGGTGATGGCCCCCGCCATCCGTCTGGCGGAGGAGGGCTTTGGCACCAGCTTCACCGGCGCGCTGACCATGGACGACGACTCCGTCCAGCGCAAGCTCAAGCTGTCTGAGTCCATGCGCAAGCTGTATCTCAAGCCGGATGGCAGCTATTACCGCTTCGGCGAGGTGCAGAAGAACCCGGAGATGGCCACTCTGTTGAAAAACATCGCCGAACAGGGTACGGACTACTTCTATCGGGGCAAGGTGGCCCAGGATCTGGTGGAGCTCATCAACCAGCGGGGCGGCTGCTTCACCACCGACGACCTGGCAAACTACACCCCCAAATTCCGCCAGCCCGTCCGCTCTGCCTACCGCGACTGCGAGGTGGTGGCCTTCGCCCCTCCCAGCGGCGGCTGCGCCGTGGTAGAAATGCTGAACATCCTGGAGCACAGCGACCTGAAGGCCATGGGCCACAACACGGCGGACAGCCTGCACGCCCTGGCCGAGGCCATCAAGCTGGGCTTTGCAGACCGGAGCGAGGCCCTGGGCGACCCGGACTTTGTCCACGTGGACACCGACCGGCTGGTCTCCAAGACGTTTGCCGCCCAGCGCTTTGCCCAGAGCGGGGCGCGGGCCCAGGATTACGCCGCGGCGGAGAACATCGCCGCCAAGGACTATCCCGGCAACACCTCTCACTTTGCGGTGATGGACCGCTTCGGCAACGCCGTCTCCCAGACCCAGACCGTTCGGGACTGGTTCGGCTGCGGCATCGTGGTGGGCGGCTATGGCTTTGTGCTGAACAACGCCATGTCCGACTTCTCCGCGGCGGTGGGAGCCCTCACCAGTCAGGGGCTGACCTATGGCAGTGCCAACGCCATCCAGGGCGGCAAGACCCCCCTGTCCAGCATGTCCCCCTGCATGGTCCTGCGGGACGGCAGGCCCTTCCTGGCCATTGGCGCGGCGGGCGGGCCCCGCATCATCACCGGCACCCTGCAGGGCATCGTGAACGCGGTGGACTATGGCATGACCCCCGAACGGCTGGTCAACCTGCCTTACATCCACGTGATCACCAACGCCCAGGGCCTTGAGGTGGAATACGGCATCTCCGAGGACACCCTCAAGCTGCTGGAGGCCCGGGGGCACCACCTGGTGCGCAACACCGTGGACCAGGCCATGAGCACCATGCTCAACAGCGTGATGAGAGTGGACGGCGATTACTACGCCGCCGGAACCGGCCGGGTAGACGGCTGCGGCGGTGCCCTTCTCCCAGACGGCAGCGCCGTTCTGGAGGGAGTCAGTCAGGAGATCTGACCGGCCCGGCTGCGGGCTCGGTCTGATTGATAAACGGCAGAGAAACAAATTTATATTGGAGGTTTTAAAATGAAAAGAATCATCGCTTTGGCCCTGTCCCTGGTGACGGTCATGTCCCTGGCCGCCTGCGGCGGCAAGACTTCCGGCGGCGACAACAGCGCTGCTGCTTCCAGTGGCAGCGGCGATGGCAAGGTCTATAAGATCACCTATGCCAACACCGTTGCCGATTCCAACCCCCAGGCCATCAACGCCAAGTATATGGCCGACCGGATGAAAGAGCTCAGCAACGGCCGCATTGAGATGACCGTGTTCAACAACAACAAGCTGGGCGCGTTCAGCGACTGCTTCCAGCAGATGCAGCAGCCTAATGGCACCGTGCAGATGGGCGACGTGTCCTCCGCCTCCGTCACCCAGTTCTCTGACCTGTACACCCCCTTCGCCCTGCCCTTCCTGTTCTCCAGCAAGGAGCAGTCCTTCGATTACTTTGACAACGGCGAGACCGTGAAGGCCATTGAGGACCAGTTCCTGAAGGACACCAACGTCCGCGTGCTGGGCTATTTCTACAACGATGCCCGCGCTCTGACCAACTCCAAGCACGCCGTGGCCACTCCCGCCGACTGCGCCGGCCTGAAGCTGCGCGTGATGACCTCTGACGTGTACATCAAGACCTTCGAGGCCCTGAACGCCGCCCCCGTCTCCATGCAGTTCTCCGAGCTGTTCAGCGCGCTGCAGCAGGGTGCCGTGGATGGCCAGGACAACGGCCTGATCCTGTCCATGGACTCTAAGTTCAACGAGGTCCAGGGCTATTACACCGACCTGGGCCACGTCCAGGATACCTCCGTCATCTTTATCTCCGAGGCCTTCTATCAGAGCCTGCCCGAGGACCTGCAGCAGGTGGTGGTCCAGGCCGCTCAGGAGGCCGTGGCCAAGGAGCGCCAGGACTATGCTGACAAGCTGGATTCCTATCTGGACGAGATGAAGAAGACCATGGATGTCACCATCCTCACCGACGACCAGCGCGCCGCCTTTAAGGACGCCTGCCAGCCCGTGTACGACTGGTACCGCGGCCAGTATCCCCAGTATGATCTGGATGCCATCATGGCCGACATTGCCAACTATTGATTTTCCCGCTTCTCTGCCCTCATTCCCAAACAAGTATGACCCGCACCCCCGTCCGGCCCTGTACGCAGGCCGCGGATGGCACCCCGGCTGGGGTGCCATCCGCACCGGGCGGCGCACGAACGAATTTTCGCACTCGCATCTGTGTAATAGGGGAAAAGTACTATGAAACTATTGAAATTTTTAGACGAGCGCCTGGAAGAAATGATCTGCGTGTTCGTCTTGGCAGCGATGACGCTGGTCATTTTCATCCAGATCATCATCCGTGCCATCAGCGTGTATGTGACGATACCCATGGCCTGGACCGAGGAGATCGGACGTTATCTCTTCATCTATGCCGTATATGTGGGCGCGGCCTATGCCACCCGCCGCCGGGCACACCAGAAGGTGGACATCTTCCCCATCCTCTGCGGTGACACCGGAAAGCTGATCTTCAATCTGATCGGCGACGTAGGCGTGCTGGTCTTTGCCGCCGCCATGACGTTCTACGGCTGGCAGACACTGCAGCACGTGGCCTTTGATTATGTGCAGTATGCCCCTGCCACCAAAATCAACATGGGTTATGCGTATGCCGGCCCTGTGCTCGGTATGCTTTTGTGCGCCTTCCGTTCCATTGAAAACGTTGTGTTCCACATCAAGTCCTATCGTCAGCTGTGCAAGGGCACGAAGGGTACAGAGGGAGGTGCTGTCTGATGGGTGCAATGATCATTCTTATCGTGTTCCTGCTGTGCGTGTTTACCTCGGTGCCCATCGGCTTCTCCATCGGCCTGTCCGTGGTGGCCTATGCCCTGGCCACCGGGTCGGTGAACATGGGATACATCGCCTCCGGCCTGTTCGCCTCCTGCGACTCCTTCCCCCTGATGGCCATTCCCTTCTTCATCCTGTCCGGGGCCCTGATGGAGGGCGGCGGCCTGTCCAAGCGGCTGGTGCTGTTCTTTGACTCTCTGGTGGGCCACCTCACCGGCGGTCTGGCCATCGTCACCGTCATCACCTGCATGTTCTTCGGTGCCATCTCCGGCTCCGGGCCTGCCACTACAGCCGCTGTGGGCGCTATCATGGTCCCCACCATGGTGGAAAAGGGCTATGACAAGAAGTTCGCCATGGCCCTGGTGGCAGCCTCCGGCTGTTTGGGTGTCATCATCCCCCCCAGCATCCCCATGGTTTCCTACGGCATTTCCGTGAACGCCTCCATCGCCACCATGTTCATGGGCGGCTTTATGCCCGGCATCATCCTGGGCCTGCTGCTCATCATCACTGCCGTGCTCTCCTGCAAGAAACACGGCTTCACCGGCAACGGCGAGCAGTTCAGCTGGGCCAAGGTGGCCGCCAACTTCAAGGATGCTTTCTGGGCCATTCTCTCCCCCGTTATCATCCTGGGCGGCATCTACAGCGGTATCTTCACCCCCACCGAGGCCGCCGTGGTCTCCGTGGTGTATGCCCTGCTGGTGGGCCTGTTCATCTACAAAGAACTGAACCTGAAGACCCTGTACGCCAAGTTTGCTGACGCTGCCTGCACCCACGGCACCGTGAACATCATCGTGGGCACCAGCACCATCCTGGGCCGCGTACTCACCCTGGAGCAGATCCCCGACATGGTCGCCACCTCCATGCTCAGCCTCACCGACAACAAGATCGTCATGCTGATGATCATCAACGTGCTGCTCCTCGCCTGTGGCTGCCTGCTGGAGACCAACTCCTCCATCCTCATCCTGGCCCCCATCCTGTACCCCGTGGTAGCCAACTTCGGCGTGGACATCGTCCACTTCGGCCTGATCATGGTGGTCAACCTGGCCATCGGCTTCATCACCCCGCCTGTGGGTGTCAACCTGTTCGTGGCCTGCGGCATCGGCAACATCCCCTTCGCTCAGCTGGTCAAAAAGATCATCCCCTTCCTGCTGGTGCTGCTGCTGGGCCTGCTGATCATCACCTATATCCCCGCCGTCAGCCTGACCATCCCCAGACTGCTGGGCTACGCCGGGTAAGGTCCTCCGGTATCCCAAAAGCCCAGACTCCTTGTTTTGAAGCAAAAGAGCTGCTGCGCAGGCGATCGTCTGTGCAGCAGCCCTTTTTCTCATCTGTCTTTTTCCCTGTACGGTTCTGTACTGTTCTGCTTGTCCAGAATAAAAAAAGAGACATTTGCCATAGGCAAATGTCTCTGGTACGCCCGAAGGGACTCGAACCCCCAACATTCAGAACCGGAATCTGACGCTCTATCCATTGAACTACGGACGCATCTCTATTGGATACTTTGATATTATAACAGAATTTTTTCTGATTGTAAAGGGGAAATTTTTGACGAAGCGGGGCAGCGCCCGGCACGAAAATTTAGCCTGGAAAATTAGCAAAGGGGATTGACAAGGCGGCTGGAATTATGCTATTATATCTAAGCTGACGTGAGAGAATACGCCGTCCATGCGGGTGTAGTTCAATGGTAGAATCCCAGCCTTCCAAGCTGGTCGCGTGGGTTCGATTCCCATCACCCGCTCCATATGCGCCTGTAGCTCAGGTGGATAGAGCAACTGCCTTCTAAGCAGTGGGTCAGGGGTTCGAGTCCCTTCAGGCGTGCCACTTTTTTAAAGCGGCAGACACAGCGCAGACGGATTCCCGAATACAGCGTTCCAGCCAGATATGGTGGGTATAGCTCAGTTGGTTAGAGCACCGGATTGTGGTTCCGGGTGTCGAGGGTTCGAATCCCTTTACCCACCCCACATATAAGGCGGAAGGGCCGGAGCTTCGGCTCCGGTCCTTCTTCCGTTTTCTTCGTCTCTTGCGGACATAGGGGTGTAGCCAAGTGGTAAGGCAAGGGACTTTGACTCCCTCACTCGCTGGTTCGAGTCCAGCCATCCCTGCCAACTCCTCACAGGCTTCATGTTCCTCATTTCCAAATCGAACCCGCTTCGCTGGGCTTCGATTTGGCAGAGGATACCTCAATTCAATACCTGACCCAGTAGCTCAGTTGGCAGAGCACCTGCCTTTTAAGCAGGGTGTCCGGAGTTCGAATCTCCGCTGGGTCACCAAAAAACGGAGCAAGCGTTTTATCGCTTGCTCTGTTTTTTTGCAATGGGGCGGCCTTGGCCGCCCGCGTCATTGCAAGAAGAGCATAGCCCGACGCGGCGATCCGTTCCAAAATAGTTGACCCCGGCGGCCCGCAGACCGCCGGGGTTTTGCTATCTTGGTCTGTCTTTACTTCTCCGTCAGCTTGACAAACTGCTGGAGCATCACGGCCATCTCGGCACGGGTGGCGTTCCAACTGCCGCCGGACAGGTTTTCTCCCACGCTGGACATCAGACCCCGCTGGACCACAAACTCTGCCGCATCGCTGAGGTCAAAAACCGCGCGGGTATCTGTCTCCCCATAGCGGACCCGGAAGGCATAGGTGGTCCTGGCGGTCAGATTGGTGGACTCCAGGGAAGTCTGCCATGCACTGCCGTTTTAGCTGTATTCAGCGTCCTCACCCGTCTCCAGCGCACGTAGGAATTGCTGAAAGGCTCAAGTTTGTTTTCTGTTCTTGTCGTCAGAACGCACAACATCTATGTCAGCATCAATTTACATTGCATTCTGTTTTTGCATGTATACTATAATATTTATTCAGTTGATTTATCAATAATGCTGCGATAAGATAATATCATCATCCAGCAAACTTGCAGCAGAAAGGAAGATGGAAGTTATGGCGAACAAGAAAATTGCGATCACCATCGACGACACCCGTATTGTGGCGGAGCTCTATGTAGACAAGGCCCCGGAGATCTGCAACATGATCCTGAGCAACCCCGGCCAGCGGGCCGTGGTTCAGCACGCCAAGTTGAACGGCCAGCTGATTTTCGGCACCCTGCCCTATCCCTGCGGCTTTGAGAACAAGTGCCGCGGCGGCGACCTGGATATGTTCGATCTGGCGTACTATCCCCCCCGTTGCCAGCTGTGCATCCCCTATGGTGTGTGCACCGACGAGCCCCTTCCCATCAGCCGTATCGGCCGCATCATCGAGGGCAAAGAGGCACTTCAGGTGGCCGGCATCAAAAACTGGCTGAAGCAGGGCAGCATCATGACCATTGTGGGCGAAGTGGAATAAGGAGGGATATCTATGGACTGGAAAGCTGCGATTGACAAGTTTGAGGAGCGCCGTCTGGCCATCTGGGAGAATATGCCCCATGATGTTTACGACCTGAGCAATGGCGTGGTCCCCGGCGACACCAACGTGTATGGGCAGTATGTGATGACTGCCCTGTATGCCGACTCTGAGATGCGCACCCTGTGCGACGAGATTTTGTTCTACCTGGTGGAGACCGCCAAGGAGGGCAGTGTGGACCTGCACACTCTGGTTCGCTATGCCAAGAACCTGCTGGACTATAAGGCCAAGTTCTTCAAGTTCACCGGTGTCCCCATGGCCGGGGAACTGCTGAATATGTACATCAAGGCTCTGGATTCTGTGGAGAACCTGGAGCAGCTCATCAAGCTCACTGAAGCCGCCTTGATGTATTTCAACCGCCACCACATGTGGGTCGACCTGGTCATCCCCTGGGGCGTGTTCAACGGCTTTGCCAAGCAGGATTTCTCCAAGTATCTGTAATCTTCGTCTCCTTTCGATTCGTCTTTTCCATGCGCTTTACCAAACAGAGGAACCTTCCGCCATACCCCGGCGGAAGGTTCCTCTGCGTTATGTCTATTCACTTTCCCGCTGCGTCCAATGCTCCTGCACATAGTCCCGTGTTTCCTGAATGAAGGCCTTGGCCGTTGGCGAGGCATATTTCAGTGAGCGGATACAGATACCCAACGTGCGGAAATGGGGCTCCCGCAGGGGGCGGGTGACCAAATCGTCCCACACCGGCAGGATGGCCAGTTTGGGGATCAGGGACACCCCCAGGTCCTGGCCGATCATGGCCAGGGTGGCCATGTCACCTTTGATGCGGAAGCGGATGTTTGGGGTCAGCCCCTCCTCCTGCATCACGTTCCGCACACTCTCGTCCGCCCCCTCGTTTGGGAGGATGAAGGGATATCGGATCAGTTCCCGGATGTCCACCGTCTCTCCCCGGGCCAAGGGGTTCTTTCGGGAGAGCACGGCCAGAATGGGGTCCTTCATCAAAGGCAGAAAGTCATAGTTGTCCGGTGCGGGCTCTGAGGCCACCGCCAGGTCGATCTCCCCCCGCACCAGTTGGGCCATCACCTCGTCATAGGTCCCCTCGAATATCCGCAGGTCGATGTTGGGGTGCTTCTCCAGGAAGGTGGCCACAATGGAGGGCATCCACTGGGTGGAGGGGCTGAAAAAGCTGCCGATGCGCAATGAGCCCACTTCCACTCCCTTGATCTGATAGATCAGCTCCTCCATGGTCTCCTGGGCGGAGACGATCTGCTGCATGTAGTCCCGCAGATACTGGGCGTTCTCTGTGGGCACCGCCCCGTCCTTGGTTCGCACCAGAAGAGGAAATCCGAATTCCTTTTCCAGCGAGGCGATCATGTGGCTGATCCCCGGCTGGGTATAGCCCAGCCGCTCCGCCGCTCGGGTCAAGCTTTTGCATTCCACGGTGGTCAAAAATGCACGATACTTCAGAATACTCACAGCGTCCTCCCCCTCATAAACTTTTTGAATGGAATATATTCATATCATTCAGTTGCTAAATATTCTTACATACTATACAATGCAATCAGAAAGATTGCAAGATTTTTCTATGATTTATGTGTGCCATTGTCAAATTTCCATTAAAGTTTCCTGTCTTTTCCTTTTTATTCTATTTTTACTTTATTTATTTTTTTGTTTAGTCTATAATAGTCTTTCAAATTCTATTTTTGCAAACTTGCAGCCTTTAAAGGGGGAGCCGCCGTATGAAAAAGATCATCAATCGTCCGGAGGGCGTGGTCTCTGAGATGTGCCACGGTCTGGCCCTGGCCCATCCCGGACTGACCTGGGACCCGAATTATAACATTCTCCGCCGCAGCCAGCTTCAGTCCGAAAAGGTCAAGCTCATCAGCGGCGGTGGCAGCGGTCACGAGCCCGCCCATGCCGGCTTCGTCGGCCATGGTATGCTGGATGCCGCCGTGTGCGGCGATGTGTTTGCCTCCCCCTCTCAAATTCAGGTCTATCAGGCCATCCAAGCAACCAAGGGCGAAAAAGGCACCTTGCTCATCATCAAGAACTACAGCGGCGATATGATGAATTTTAAAAATGCCGCCTATCTGGCTCAGGAGGACGGCATCCAGGTGGACTACGTGAAGGTGGACGACGACATCGCCGTGGAGGACAGCCTTTACACCGTGGGCCATCGAGGCGTGGCCGGCACCATCTTTGTACATAAAATCGCCGGTGCCGCCGCACAGCGGGGCTGGGATCTGGCCCAGGTGAAGGCCGTGGCCCAGCGGACTGCCCAGCGGGTCAGATCCATCGGTTTTGCCCTCACCTCCTGCACCGTACCTGCCAAGGGCAGCCCCACCTTCTCCCTGGAGGAGAACGAGATGGAGTTTGGTGTAGGCATCCACGGGGAGCCCGGCATCAGGCGAGAACCTTTGACCGATGCTGACACCTTGGCCGCCCGCATGGCCGACCAGCTGCTCTCCGCCCTGGATCTCACAGACAAGCAGGCCCAGGTGGCCATACTGGTCAACGGCCTGGGCGGCACACCTCTCCAGGAGCTCTATCTGCTTAACCACTCCCTGCGTCAGGCCCTGGCCCAGACCCATCCGGGCATCCAAGTGGTGTTCTCACTGGTGGGCAATTATATGACCAGCATCGACATGGCCGGCGCTTCCATCTCCATCCTCCACCTGGACGATATGCTCCGGGAGCTGCTCTTCGACCCCTGCGATACCGCAGCCCTCAAGCTATCCGGTCCCGTTCCCCCGGTGGACTACTTCCCCATTCCCAACCGGGATACCGCCGCACCAGCCAACTACCACCTGGAGAGTGACCCCGCCTGGTCCCATGTGGAGAACGACCGGTTCACGCTGCAGAATATGATCTTTCTGGTGGATGCCATGAGTGACTGCATCATCTCCAACGAGATACCCTTCTGCGAGCTGGATTCCCACGCCGGGGACGGCGACTTCGGCATGAGCGTGGCCAAGGGGTTCCGCCGTCTGAAAGAGCGCTGGAACGAGGTGGTGGGTGCCTCTGACACCCTTCACGGCTTCTTGCACAGCTGTTCCATGATCATCATGGAGCACTGCGGCGGGGCCTCCGGTCCCATCTGGGGCTCTGCCTTCCGTGCCGCCGCTCGGTACTGTCAGGGCAAAGATGCTTTGGATCAGCAACAGTTCGCCCAGATGCTTCAGGCGGTGGTCCTGGGCATCCAGGCTACCGGAGAGCGTTCCTTTGGCCGGGGCGCTCAAATTGGGGACAAGACCCTGATGGATGCTCTCATCCCCTGTGCCCAGTGCTGGACAGAGAACGCCGGCAAGGGCCTCTCCGCCCAAGTGATGTTCCGGATGGGAGCCCAGGCCGCTGCCGCCGGGGCCAAGTACACCGAGACCATCGTGGCCCGCATGGGCCGGGCCGGCACCGTGGGCGAGCGGAGCCTCGGATACCCGGACGCCGGAGCCTACGCCCTGGGCGTGATCTTCGCCCATCTGGCCGAACATCTGCACTGACCGACTCTTGTCCCCCGGGGCAGGAGAGTGCAACATACACCGAACGGGAGGGAACCACTATGGACTATCAGCTGGAACTGACCAATATTGCCAAACACTACAAAAACTTTGTGGCCGTAGACGGCGTAGACCTTCAGATCGCCCCCGGAGAGATCGTTTCCCTATTAGGCTCCAGTGGCTGCGGCAAGACCACCACCCTGCGCATGGTGGCTGGGTTGATCGAGCCCACCCACGGCACCATCCGTATCCAGGGCCAGGACATGGCCGGTATCCCTCCCCACAAGCGGGACATCTCCATGGTCTTTCAGAATTACGCCCTTTTCCCCCACCTCACCGTGTACGAAAATATTGTCTACGGCCTGAAAATGCGAAAAATTCGGGACAAAAAAGTTCTGATGGAGCGGGCCCGTGAGATGATGGACATCGTCCAGCTCAGCGGTGTAGAAAACCGGCTGCCCCGGGAACTGTCCGGCGGTCAGCAGCAGCGGGTCTCCCTGGCCCGGGCCATGATCGTCAAGCCCAAGGTCATGCTGTTTGACGAACCGCTGTCCAACCTGGATGCCAAACTGCGGGAGCGCACCCGGGTAGAGATCCGCAACCTGCTCAAACGGATGAACGTCACCGCTATCTACGTCACCCATGATCAGGAGGAGGCCCTGACCATCTCCGACCGCATTGCCGTGATGAACAAGGGAAAAATTGAGCAGATCACCGTCCCCGCCCAGCTGTACACCCACCCGGCCACCCGCTTTATTGCCGGATTCGTAGGCCACGCCAACTTCTTCGAGGGAACCGTGGCCGCCGTACAGGACGATTTGGTCACTGTAAACACCGCCGGGGGCCATGTGCTCCAGGCTGCCATCCCCCAGGCTGACCGGCCCGCCGTGGGTGAGGCAGTCACGCTGGTGGCCCGGCCTGAAAATATCCGGGTGGAGGATCTGACCCCGGATGCCCCAAATCAGCTCTCCGGCCGTATCCTGGCCCGCATCTATCTGGGCTCCACCATCCGCTATCTGGTGGATGCCGGAGAGGGCAAGGAGCTGGAAGTAGATCTTCAACCCAAGTATCACACCGGACTTCAGGAGGGGGACACTCTTCGCTTCTCCGTTGACCCGGGCAAGCTGATCTTGGTTGATAGATAAAGATACATTCCAAATTTTGAAAGGAGCATTCAGAATGAAGAAAGTCACTGCCTTGCTGCTGGCCGCAGCCATGTCCCTGGCCCTTGCCTCCTGCGGGAGCACCCCCTCCGGCCCTGCCGCCTCCTCCAGTGGAGACAGCGCAAAGCCCTACGCCGGACAGAGCCTGGTAGTTCAGGTCTGGGGCGGAACTTACGAGGAGACCCTGCGTCAATATGTAATTCCCGCCTTTGAAGAGAGCACTGGGGCCAAGGTCGAAGTCGTCAGCGGTGCCGCCCCCCTGTCCCAGCTGGCCACTGAGGGGAACAACGCCTCCATCGACGTGCTCCATGTGGATACCTTCGAGGTTGTTCAGGGCACCGATATGGACGTGCTGGAGACGCTGGACACCAGCAAGCTGACCAACGCCCCCGACCTCTATAAGGAAGCGTTTATGTATGATAACGCCGTGGTCACCAACTGGGGTGTCTATGGTCTGGTCTATCGCTCTGATCTGGTGGCCAAAAATCCCACCAGCTGGATGGACCTGTGGGATCCCGCCTATGCCGGCGGTAAGGTGGGCATGATCGACTACAGCATGGGCGGTGGCCTGGAATTTCTGGAGGCCATCTCCCGCATCCAGGGCACCCACATTCAGGATACCGCCAACTGGGACAACCTGTTTGATCAGCTCCAGTCCCTCAAGGGCAACATCGGCATCTATGCTAGCCAGCACGCCGACCTGGAGAGCGCCCTCACCAGCGGCGATGTTCAGATCTCCGTTGAGACCAACGGCCGCGCCATCGGTCTGATGAAGAACGGCGTACCCGTGAAGTTCTGCCAGCCCGAGGAGGGTTCTATTGCCATGACCTCTCTGGCCGCCATCACCAAGGGTTCTACCAACAAGGAGCTGGCCTACGTCTTCCTGGACCAGCTACTGAGCACCGATGCCCAGAAGGCCTATGCCGAGAACAACTACTACGCTCCCTCCAACTCCAAGACGGTCATCGAGCAAGATCTGCAGACCTACATGCCTTACGGACAGGAGCAGGTCTCCAAGCTTGCCTATATGGACTCCGCTGCACTGGAGTCTGTCAAGCCCCAGCTTATTGAGCGTTGGAACCGGGACTTTAAGTAAAGCCGCCGTTTCGGGACGGGACCTTGGTTCCCTCCCTGTGCGCCGGTCATACTTCTGAATTTCAGACCATTCGGGGAGGGAACTATATGGAACGCGAAAAAGACACTTGGTCATACATTAACATCTGGTATCTGATTATCCCCCTGGCCTATCTCTGCCTCTTCTTCGTCTTTCCCTTGCTGAAAATGATGTCCATGAGCTTTTTTGAGTTCCAAGGGGTGGGCAAAGAACTTGGGGCCTTCACCTGGGGCAACTACACCCGCTTTTTGCTGGACCCCTACTACTGGAAGGTACTCGGCCTTACCGTGGGCCTGAGTTTCTGCTCCGCCATCATCTGCGCTGTGATGGGCTATCCCGTGGCTTATTACCTATGCCGCACGGAAGCGAAGGTCAAACATATCCTCACCGCTCTGGCCCTGCTGCCTCTGTGGGTACCCATCACCGTGCGTCTGTTCGGCATGATGGCCATTCTGGAGACCGGGACCCTGTTCGCCGTGGAAATGGGCCTTGTCTACTGCGGTCTTCCCTATATGATCATGATCCTCACCGGTCCCATCGGAAACATCAGCCGAAGCGTGGAGGAGGCCTCCTATGTCTGCGGGGCGGGCTTTTGGACCACTTTCTTCAAAATCACCTTTCCCCTGACGCTGAAGGGCTTGGCCTCCGGTTTCATGCTGGTCTTTGCTCTGAACACCGCCGCCTTCGTGGTGCCCGTGATCCTGGGCAATGGCAAGATCGTCACCATGACCACCTTGATCCAGCAGCAGGCCACCTATATCTATGACTGGGGCTTTGCCTCTGCCATCTCGGTGATTTTCCTCATCGTTTCCATGGCCATCACCAACTCCGGCGCAATTCTGGACCGCTGGTCCGCCAAGCGGGCGGAGCGTTCTGCCAAGCTGCTGCGGGAAGCAGTCCGGGGAGAGGAGGCTGACAAATGAACTATACCAAGCTCGCCGGGCGCATCGCCCGAGCCGCCGTGTATCTCTTTCTGCTTGGGCCTCTGCTGGTGGTGGTGTTCACCGCCTTCAGCAATACCAACCGGGTGGTGTTCCCGCCCAAGGGCTTTACCCTGGCCTGGTTTCAAAAGGCCGTTCACAGTGCGGAATTCACCTCCTCCCTGCTGCTGAGCGTGCGCATTGCTGTGGTCAGTGTGTGTATCGCCTGTGTGCTGGGCACTATGATCAGTCTGTGGTTCTGGAAGTCCAACAGCCGGGCAAAGGCGGTGTTCGAGTCCATCTTCCTGGCCCCCATCGTGATCCCCACCATCATCAGTGCCGTGGCCTTTCTCCAGTATTTCGCACTATTTCAGGGCTTGTTTACCAACTACTGGAAGTTGTGCCTGACCTATGCAGTGATCGAGATGCCCTATGTCATCCGTACCGTCACCGCCAATCTGGTGGGGCTGGACACCAGCTTTGAGGAGGCCTCTTTGGTTTTAGGCGCTTCTCCCATCCGAACGCTGTTCAACGTCACCCTGCCCTGTATCCGTCAAGGGATCATCGGCGGTGCGGTGTTTTCCTTTGTGGTGGCCTTTGACGAATGCGTCATCATCCTGTTTATGAAGAGCGCCCGCACCGTCACCTTCCCCCTGCGGCTTTACTCCTACATTACCGAGTCTTTTACGCCCCTCATCTCCGCCTACTCCACCCTGTTTATTGTGGTGGTCGCTGTCATCATTTACATCGTGGAGAAAAAGATCGGACTGAGCAAGCTCTATTGACGTCCCATTTTATTCCAAGCAAAGCAAGCACCCCCGGCACAGCTTTTTCGACTGTGCCGGGGGTGCTTTTGCTCGGCGCGGGTACGCCGTTGGGGGCAATTAGTTGGAAGCGGTGTCCAGGTCCTTGTCGCCGCCCCAGATCATGTTGCGGCGCAGCTCCTCGCCCACGATCTCCATCTGGTGCTTTGCCAGCTGGGCGCGCTTGGAGTTGAAGAAGGTGCGGCCAAAGCTCTTGTTCTCGGCGATCCAGCGGCCGGCGAAGGTGCCGTCCTGGATGTCGTTGAGGACCGCTTTCATGTTCTTCTTGGTCTCCTCATAGGGCAGGACACGGGGGCCGGAGACATACTCGCCGAACTCCGCGGTGTCGGAGATGGAGTAGTTCATGGCAGCCACGCCGCCCTTGTTGATCAGGTCGATGATCAGCTTCATCTCGTGGATGCACTCGAAATAGGCGTTCTCGGGCTCGTAGCCGGCCTCCACCAGGGTCTCGAAGCCGCACTTCATCAGCTCCACCACGCCGCCGCACAGAACGGCCTGCTCGCCGAACAGGTCGGTCTCGGTCTCGTCGTGGAAGGTGGTCTCCATCACGCCGGCGCGGGCACCGCCGATGCCGACGATGTAGGCCAGGGCGATCTTATAGGCATCGCCGGTGGCGTTCTGCTCCACGGCCACCAGGCAGGGCACGCCCTTGCCGTTGACATAGGTAGAGCGGACGGTGTGGCCGGGGCCCTTGGGGGCAGCCATGAACACGTCCACGCCCTTGGGGGGCACGATCTGCTGATAGCGGATGTTGAAGCCGTGGGCGAAGGCCAGGGCCTTGCCCTCGGTCATGTAGGGGGCGATGCTCTTCTTGTACACGTCGGCCTGGACCTCGTCATTGATCAGGATCATGACGATGTCGCCCCACTGGGCGGCCTCCTCGATGGTCTTCACCTGCAGGCCGGCCTTCTCGGCGTTGGCCCAGTTCTTAGAGCCCTGGCGCAGGCCCACGCACACGTCGCAGCCGGAGTCCTTCAGGTTCAGCGCATGGGCGTGACCCTGGGAGCCATAGCCGATGATGGCGATCTTCTTCCCGTCCAGATAGCTGATGTCGCAATCCTTCTCATAATACATTTTTGCCATAGTTGTATTCCTCCTTGAGTTTATTGTCGTCATATATAGTGCTGCGCCCTCTTTCGATGGCGAGAGTACCCGTTTTTGCGATTTCCAGAATGCCGAAGTCCTCCAAAAGGCCGATGAGGGCAGAGGTCTTTTGCTTGTCCCCGAAAATGGCCACCGTCAGCGTCTCCCGGCTGACATCGATGATGTTGGCCCGGAAGATGTTGGACATCTGCACCACCTCGTCCCGGGCGGCCCGGTCGGCGGCGGCCACTTTGATCAGGGCAAACTCCCGCTGGATGGATGCCCCCTCGTCCAAAATTTTCACCGCCAGAACGGGGATCAGCTTGCTGCACTGGGCGGCGATCTGGTCGATCATCAGCTCGTCGGCCAGGATCACGATGGTGATGCGGGTGACCCCGGGCTTGTCCGTCTCGCCGGAGACGATGGACTCGATGTTATACCCCTTGCGGGAGAACAGCCGGGCCACCTGGCTGAGGACACCGGGGATGTCCCGCACCAGGATGGCCAGGGTGTACAGCTTTTTCTCTTTATCAAATTCACGTTTCAAAGCGTCCACCCCCTTAATTGAGCAAAAAGTCGGTGATATGGGCCCCGCCGGCCACCATGGGCCGGACCATCTCGTCCATATCCAGGCGGCAGTCGATGACGCAGCCGCACTTGGCGTCCAGCGCAGCCCGGAAGGCCCGCTCCATCTCCTCCGGCGTGGTCACCCGAAAGCCCTTCAGGCCATAGGCCTCGGCCAGCTTTACAAAGTCGGGGCCCCGGTCCAGGGTGGTCTCGGAGTACCGCTCGTGGTAGATGAGGTGCTGCCACTGGCGGACCATGCCCAGAGTGCCGTTATTAAAGATGACGGTGATGATGGGCAGGTGATAGTGCTCCACGGTACACAGCTCGTGGCAGTTCATGCGGAAGCAGCCGTCGCCGGTGGTGTGGACCACCACCTTGTCCGGGTTGCCCGCCTGGGCCCCGATGGCGGCCCCCAGGCCAAAGCCCATGGTGCCGAAGCCGCCGCTGGTGAGCAGCTGGCCGGGATAGTCAAAGTGGAAATGCTGGATGGACCACATCTGGTGCTGGCCCACGTCGGTGGACACGATGGCGTCCTGAGGGGCCAGACGGCGGATGGTCTCCAGCACCTGCTGGGGGGTCAGCCGGGCGTTGCTCTCCGGCTCCTGGGCGGGGTTCAGGGTGCGGACATACTCAGTCCACTCCCTGTGGTGATACCGGGGGATGCGCTGATCGAGCAGCTCCAGCACCCGCTTGGCATCGCCCACGATGTGGTGGTCGGTGAGGACGTTCTTGTCGATCTCCGAGCGGTCGATGTCGATCTGGACGATCTTGGCCTGGCTGGCGAAGGAGGCCGGGTCCAGGGCCACCCGGTCGGAGAAGCGGCAGCCCACAGCGATGAGTAGGTCGCACTCGTTGCAGGCCACGTTGCTGGCCCGGGAGCCGTGCATGCCGATCATGCCGGTGGTCAGGGGGTGGTTGCCGGGAAAGCCGCCGCCGCCCATGACGGTGATAGCCACAGGGGCGTCCAGCTTTTCAGCCAGCTCTTTAAATTCTTTGTCCGCCCGGCCCCGGACCACGCCGCCGCCGCATAGGAGCAGGGGGCGCTTTGACTGGGCGATCATCTCGGCCAGCTTGTCCACGTCTCCCTGGTCGGGCTCCGGGGGCTTCAGGTCGTGGCTGGTGGCCAGAGCCTGGATGCTGGAGCAGGCCCGGTTCTGTTTCCAGGGGATGAACTCATAGTCGATCTCCACCGAGGGGGCGGTGACGTTCTTCAAAAAGTCGATGAGCACCGGGCCGGGCCGTCCCGTGGCGGCCACGGCGAAGGCCTGACGCATCACGTCGGGGATGGTCTGGGGGTCCCGCACCAGATAGGTGGCCTTGGTGATGGGCATGGCGATACCGGTAATGTCCACCTCCTGGAAGGAGTCCTTGCCCAGCAGGGGCTCGCTCACGTTGCAGGTGATGAACACCACGGGGGAGGAGTCCATATAGGCAGTGGCGATGCCGGTGGTCAGGTTGGTGGCACCGGGGCCGCTGGTGGCAAAGCACACGCCCACCTTGCCGGTGGAGCGGGCATAGCCGTCGGCGGCGTGGGAGGCCCCCTGCTCGTGGGCCGTTAAAACATGATGTATTTTATCCTTGTAGTTATACAGCTCATCATAGACATTCAGGATGGTCCCGCCGGGATATCCAAAGACGGTATCCACCTCCTGCTCCAGCAGGCACTCCATGATAGCCTGTGTGGCTCTGATCTTCATGGAAATCTCAACTCCAAATATATTTTCGATATCAGCACTTGTCATTCCGAGGCGCGAAGTACCCGCAAGGGGTACGCCGCATCCGTAAGGCAGCAGAGCTGCCAACGGCTGCGCAGCACCCGCAAGGGGTACGCCGCGTCGGTCCTTCGGACCGCTTCGCAATGGCAGATCGATCAAATTTTGCCCCCGCCCTTTTGGACGGCGATCATACCGGTGCGGGCCACCTCTAAAATGGAGAAGGGGCGCATCATGGACTGGAAGGTGTCCAGCCTCTCTGGGGTGTCAGACAACTCCATAGTCAAGGAGGTGGGGGAGATGTCGTCCACCTTGGCCCCCATGATCTCGCAGATGGTCATGATGTCCTTGCGGGTCTTGTTGTTGGCGTTCACCTTCAGGATCATCAGCTCCCGGCCGATGTAGGAGGTGTCCTCCAGGGTGCGGACCTTGATGACCTCGATGAGCTTGTTCAGCTGCTTTTCCACCTGCTCCACCACGCTGTTGCCGCTGTCCACGATGATGGTGATGCGGGAGATGGTGGGGTCGTCGGTGACGCCCACGGCCAGGGACTCGATGTTGAACGCCCGGCGGGAGAACAGGCCGGTGATCCGGTTCAGAACGCCGGCCTGGTTTTCCACCAGCACGGAAATGGTCTGTTTCATGCCCCTGCCTCCTTAATCGTTGGTCCCCACGTCGGGGTGGACCTTGCAGATGAGTACGCAGCTGCCCCGGGTGGACAGGAACTGCTCCAGCACCCCGTCCAGCTTGTCCTCGTCATCGGCGCACATGCTGGGAATGCCATAGGCCCCGGCAAGTGCGGCAAAGTCGGGGGAGCCGTCCAGGGCCACGCCGAAGGCCCCGTGGTAGGGGGCGGTGTTCTGGATCTGGTTCACCAGGCCCAGCACCTGGTTCTGGAACAGGACGATCTTCACGTCCATGTGCCCGCACACAATGGCAGACAGCTCGTTCATAGCCATCTGGAAGGAGCCGTCGCCGCAGACGACCACCGTCTGGCGGTCCGGGGCGGCCACCTTGGCCCCAACGCCGGCGGGGAGGGCATAGCCCATGGTGCCCAGGCCGCCGCTGGTGAGCAGCCGCCCATGCTTCTGGGGCAGGTATTTACAGGTGAAGATCTGGTTCTGGCCCACATCCACGCACACGATGGCGTCGTCGTCCAGCTTCTGCCCCAGCTTACGCAGGACGGTACCGGGGAACACATAGCCCTCCCGCCGGGGGAAAGTCCGGTTCAGCTCCGCCGTGCGGTAGTCCCGCAGCTTGGCCAGCCACTGCGCCGAATCCGGGGGCGTGATGTCCCGGTCCAGCAGCTGCTGCAAAATCACCTTCACATCGCCCACCAGGGGGATGGCGGCCTGCATATTCTTGCCGATCTCCGCCGGGTCCACGTCGATGTGGATGGTGGCCATGCGGCGCTGGATCTCCGCCGGGTCCACCACCGCCCGGTCCGCCGCCCGGGTGCCCACCATAATGAGCAGGTCGGCCTTGGCCAGGGCCTTGTTGGCGCAGTGGTTGCCGTGGGCCCCGATCATCCCCATATTCAGGGGGTGGTCGGTGGCTATGACGGACAGACCCATCATGGTCTTGACCACGGGGATCTGATTGCGCTGGGCCAGCTCCAGCAGCTCCTTCTGGGCGTGGGCCAGCCACACGCCGCCCCCGGCGCAGATGACGGGCTGTTTGGCCTTGGAGATGGCCTCGGCCACCCGCTTGATCTGCAGGTCGTTGCCCTTTACGCTGGGCTTATAGCCCCGGATGTTCACTTCCTCCGGGTATTGGAACTTCTTCAGCTCCTGATTCTGAATGTCGATGGGGATGTCGATGAGCACCGGTCCGGGCCGCCCGGTGGCGGCGATGTGAAAGGCCTCCTTCACGATGCGGGGGATGTCATTGGCGTTTTTCACCAGGTAGCTGTGCTTGGAGAAGGGGGCCACCGCACCGGTGATGTCCACCTCCTGGAAGATATCCCGGCCCAGCAGATTGCTGGGCACCTGTCCGGTAATGGCCACCATGGGGATGGAGTCCATATAGGCGGTGGCGATGCCGGTGATCAGATTGGTCGCCCCCGGGCCGGAGGTGACCATACACACGCCCACCTTGCCGGAGATACGGGCATAGCCCGAGGCCATGTGTCCGGCGTTCTGCTCGGTGCGCACCAGGGTATAGCCGATCTCCGGGTGCTCCTTCAACACGTCTACAACGGGGCAGATGGTGGCTCCGGCATAGCCGAAGATGTGGTCCACCTGCTCCCGCAAAAGGCTTTCGATCAGTGCCTGTGCTCCATTCATGGGAACGTCACCTCCGTAAAATCTCTGTCCGCTCTGTCGTGGGACGGTCCCTGGGCAAAAAAACAAAAACGGCCCCGTCCTATCCCAAATCTCGATAGGACGAAGCCATCGCTCCGTGGTACCACCTAAATTCATGGCAAACGGCTTTGCCGCTCTGCCATGCGCTCATTGCCCTGATAACGGAGGGAAGCCGCTTCCGCCTACTGGGGCTTTTCGCCGGTTCAGCGGAAATGCTCACGGGTGAGGTTCGGGGTCCGCCCTTCCGGGGAGCTTTCACCAGCCGCTCCCTCTCTGCGCTTCCAGACGGTCCTACTATCCCGCTCATTGCATTTTGCATTGAATGATTGTTCATTATCATATCCCAATCATCTGTTATTGTCAATCCCCTTTTGCCCCGTATTTGCTGGCTATTTTGCACAAAACAGGGCCGCTCCAGGGCCGTGTCTACCCTTTAAGGACAGACACGGCCCCAGAGTGACTGAAAAAAATCTCATTCCAGCAAGAACTTACTGCTTCAAACGCTCGGCCCAGGCGGCATAGCGGGCCACCCGCTCGTCGCACTGCGCCTGGCTGTCCCCCTGGGTCAGCACATAGACCTTCACCTTGGGCTCGGTGCCCGAGGGGCGCACCAGGACAGAGGTGCCGTCGGCCAGCTCGAACCGCAGCACATTAGAGCCGGACAGCTCCATGGCGGACCGCTCCCCCGTCTTCACGTCCACCACGCTGCCGTCCTGATAGTCCTTGCGGCAGACCACCTGAGTTCCGCCGATGTCCGCCGGGGGCTGCTTGCGCAGAGAATCCATCAGGGCGGCCATCTTCTTCAGGCCGTCCAGACCGGGCATGACCAGGTTCAGGGTCTTTTCGCCGTAGTGGCCATACTTGGCGAACAGGGCCTGTAGGGCATCGTACAGGGTCATGCCCTGGCCGGCGTACCAGGCGGCCATCTCGGTCAGCAGGAGAGAGGCGGTGACGGCGTCCTTGTCCCGCACATAGTCCCCCAGCATATAGCCATAGGACTCCTCATAGGAGAAGATGACCTTCCCCTGACCGGACTCCTCCAGCTGGTCCTTCTTCTGGGCCAGGAATTTAAAGCCGGTAAAGGTGTCGTAGCAGGTAAGGCCGTTCACCTCGGCCACCTTCCGGGCCATCTCGGTGGTGACGATGGTCTTCAGGGCCACGGGCTTGTCCGGCAGCTTACCGGAGCGTTTCATGGCACCGATGAGATAGTCCAGCAGCAGCACGCCGGTCTGGTTGCCGGAGATGACCTTGAACTCCCCGTTTCCGGTGTTCACCATGATGCCCACCCGGTCCGCGTCGGGGTCAGAGCCCAGGATGAAGTCGGCCCCCTCTCTCTTGGCGATGTCCACCGCCAGATAGAAGCCCTCCGGGTTCTCCGGGTTGGGGGAGACCACAGTGGGGAAGTTGCCGTCGATGACCATCTGCTCGGGCACGCAGATGACGTGCTTCATCCCCAGGCGGTGCAGCACCTCGGGAATGAGCTTGTAGCCCGTGCCGTGGAAGGGGGTGTACACCATCTTGAAGGTGTCGGCCACCTTCTCCACGGCGGCCCGGTCGTTCACCTGGGCCATCACATGGGACAGAAAGGCCTCGTCCGTCTCCGCTCCCATAAGGACGATCTTGCCCTGGGCCACCGCCTGGTCATAGGGCATGGTCTTCACACCGGCGAACACGTCCAGCTCCTTCATCTTTTTGGCCACCTGGTCGGCGTGCTTGGGGGGCAGCTGGGCACCGTCCTCCCAATAGACCTTATAGCCGTTATACTCCTTGGGGTTGTGGCTGGCGGTGATGTTGATGCCGGCGATGCAGCCATACTCCCGCACGGCGAAGGACAGCTCGGGGGTGGGGCGCAGAGCCTGGAACAGGCGCACGGGGATGCCGTTGGCGGCCATGACCTGGGCGGCCTCCCGGGCGAAGGTCTGGGAGTTGTTCCGGCAGTCAAAGCAGATGGCCACGCCCCGCTGGGCGGCCTGTGCTCCCTCCTCCAGGATCACCTGGGCAAAGGCCTGGGTGGCGTGGCGGATGACGTGGACGTTCATCCGATAAAGGCCCACGCCCATAATGCCCCGCAGGCCGGCGGTGCCGAAGGACAGTTGGTCGAAGAAGCGGGACTCCTTCTCCTTCTCGTCGGTGCGGATGGACTCCAGCTCCGCCTTTTCCTGGGCGGACAGGGCCGGGCTGTTCAGCCAGGCTTCATAGGTATCTTGATAGGACATGGGAACATCCTCCTTCTGTTTCCTTTTGTGTGGGCTGTGCTTGCTTGCAGTATACCATAAGCAGCAGAAAATTTCCAGCCGCTTTTCCCCGCCGATCCCAAGACCCGGGCAAAAATTTCCCCGGACCGCGCTCACGGTCCGGGGAAATTTTCGTTCAGTCCGCCACCGGTTCAAAATCGCTGGCGGGGTGCTTGCAGATGGGGCAGATGAAGTCGGCGGGCAGGGTCTCCCCCTCGTAGATATAGCCGCACACGGTACACACCCAGCGCTTCTTCCCCGGCTGGGCCGGGGCGGCGGCGGGCTTGGGCTTGATGTTGGCCTGGTAATAGGCATAGGTGGCGCTGGGCTCCCGGCTGAGCACATCGCCGTCGGTCACGTCGGCCACAAACAGGGTGTGGGTGCCCAGGTCCACGGTGGATGCGACTTTACAGGACAGCCAGGCGGATGTCCCCTCCGTCACGGCCAGCAGGCCGTTCTCCGTGCGCTGCACCCGGTCAAAGCCCCGGAACTTGTCCGTATCCCGGCCCGACTGAAAGCCGAAGCGCTGGAACAGGGAGAAGTCAGCCTTCTCCGTGAGGACGGACAGGTTGAACGCCCCCGTCTCCAGAATCATATCGTGGGTGAAGTTGCTCTTGTTCACGGCGATGAGCACCCGGTTGGGCTGGCTGGTCACTTGGATGCCGGTGTTGATGATGCAGCCGTTATCCTGTTCCCCCCGGCGGGCGGTGAGCACAAACAGGCCATAGCTCAGGGCGTACATGGCTTTCGGGTCTTTCATGGGACAATCCTCCTTCATGTTCGCAGGTCTTTCTTCCTATCTCCATCATAGCATATTATGCTCTCTCTTTCAAGATAAAAATAATAATTATTACTTTTTATTTTTGATGAGGATAATACGGATTGCCACGTCGGGCTCCGCCCTCCTCGCAATGACAGGGTAGGGATGACTTCTATGTGTCGTCATTGCGAGGAGCGCAGCGACGCGGCAATCCGTCCCTTTTTTCCACAAAGAATGCCCCCGGACTTTAGACAGGTCCGGGGGCAGAACACACAAGTTGATTTGTCTTATTCGTCGGCCATGGCCTTGGCGGCGGCGATGGCCTTCTCCTGGGCAGCGGGGGGGCAATCCTCATAGCGGACGAAATGGAAGGTGTAGGAGCCGCGGGACTGGGTCATAGCCCGCAGGTCGATGGCATAGGAGGTCATCTCCGCCATAGGCACCTCGGCCTCGATCTCCTGCTCGCCGTCGCCAGTGGGGTTCATACCCATCACCCGGCCCCGGCGCTTGTTCAGATCGCCGATGACATCGCCCATGTAGCTGTCGGGCACGACCACCTTCAGCTCGCCCACAGGCTCCAGCAGAACGGGGTTGGCCTCGGGCATGGCGGCCTTATAGGCCAGCTGGGCGGCGGTCTTAAAGGCGATCTCGGAGGAGTCCACGGGGTGATAGCTTCCGTCGTACAGCACGGCCTTCAGGTTCACCACGGGGTAGCCCGCCAGGGGACCGTGGACGCAGGCCTCCCGCAGACCCTTCTCCACTGCGGGGAAGAAGTTCTTGGGCACGGAGCCGCCGAAGACCTCCTCGGCAAAGACCATCTGCTCCTCCTCAGGGTTGGGCTCGAAACGGACCCACACATCGCCGAACTGGCCGGAACCGCCGGTCTGCTTCTTGTGGCGGCCCTGCTTCTGCACGGTCTTGCGGATCTTCTCACGATAGGGTACACGGGGGGCCTTCAGTTCGGCCTCCACGTTGAAGCGGCTCTTCAGCTTGGACACCAGCACATCCACCTGGATATCGCCGGCGGCATAGAGGACCATCTGGTGGGTCTCGGCGTTGTTCACCACGGAGAAGGAGGGGTCCTCCTCGTTCAGGCGGTACAGGCCCTGGGCCACCTTGTCATCCTGGCCCTTGGTCTTGGGGGCGATGGCCACGGAGTAGCAGGGCTCGGCGAAGGGGATCTGCTTCAGGGCCACGACCTTACGGGGGTCGCACAGGGTGTCGCCGGTGCGGACCTTCTCCATCTTGCCGATGGCGCCGATGTCGCCCACGCCCAGCTCGTCGGTCTCGGTGGCCTTTTTGCCCCGCATGATGTAAATGCGGCCCAGCTTTTCGGTCTCGCCGGTGGTGGCGTTGACCAGGCTCATGTTGGGCTTGATGACGCCGGAGAGGACCTTCACATAGGAATACTTGCCGTACTGGTCGGCCACGGTCTTAAAGACGAAGGCGGTGGGCACACCGCCGGGGGAGACCACGAATTCCTCGGTCTCGCCATCCTGACGGGTGGCCTTGTGATAGTTGCCCTCCATGGGGGTGGGCAGCAGTTCGGAGATGTAGTCCAGCAGCATCAGGGAGCCCATGGTGTTCACGGCGGAGCCGCACAGCACGGGAAACAGGCTCAGCTCCCGCACGCCCTGGCGCAGGCCCTGGATCATCTCGGCATAGGTGAAGTCCTCGCCGGAGAAGAACTTGTCCATAAAGGCCTCGCTGGTCTCGGCCACGGACTCCTTCAGGGCATCGTTGAACTGGGTGACCACGTCCTCCTTGCCCTCGGGGATCTCGATCTCCTCCCGCTTGCCGTCCCGCATCTCATAGGCGCGCTTGTTCATCACGTCGATGATGCCGATGATCTTCTTGTCCTCGTCCCAGATGGGCACGACCACGGGGGCGATCTTGTTGCCATACTTGGCGCGCAGGGCATCGAAGGTGGCGTTATAGTCGGCGTTCTCCTCGTCGGTCTTAGAGATATAGATAAAGCGGGGCATATTCCGCTCTTCGCAGTATTTCCACGCCTTCTCCAGGCCCACGGAGATGCCGTCCTTGGCGGAACAGACGATAATGGCGGCATCGGCGGCCCGCAGGGCCTCCATCACCTCGCCGGAGAAGTCGAAGGAGCCCGGGGTATCCAGCACATTGATCTTACAGCCCTTGAACTCCAGGGGAGCCACCGCCATGGAGATGGAGATCTGACGCTTGATCTCCTCGGGATCATAATCACAAACCGTATTTCCGTCTGAAGCCTTGCCCATGCGGTCGATGGCGCCGGTCATATAAAGCAGACTCTCTGCCAGAGCGGTCTTGCCGCTTCCACCGTGGCCCAGCAGACAGACATTGCGAATGTTTTGAACAGAATACCTCATAACTTGTTTCCACTCCTTATTTTGGGGTCCTTGCGCCGCACGCTCTGCCCAGAGAGCAGATTTTCCGTGCGCCACAATCTGTTAGTAATTATATATCAAAATTCGGATTATAGCAACCGTTTCTTTGTTGAATAATTGCAGGCCGCACCGTGTATCTTAATATTTTTGCACATTTTGGCTAAGTTTCACAGCTTTTTTATCTGTTCTATTCCATTTCGCGCCAAAAACAAGGACAGAAATATTTTTCATGCCAGCATTTTTTACAAAACGCAGGTAAACACAAAAAAGACCCGTGTTTTTTCAAGCTCCGGCTGTCATTTTGAACAGGCACTGGAACCTTATAAAAACACAGGTCTTTCGTCATATCGACGGGATGATTCAGTTAGGAGTTAGGAGGGATGAGTGATGCGTTCGCGCAAAAACTCCTATCTCATCACTTCTAACTCATCACTCTTCATTGGGATTGGGCACCGTCAGAACCAGCGTCTCCTCCCCCGCTGTCTCCGTCTCGGGGCAGTCTATCCCCTGCTCCCGGGCCAGGGCCAGAATTTGCCGGGCCTGGTCGGCGGTAATGGTGCAGCTGCGGGTGCCGTCGCCGTTGTCGGTCCAGGCGGTCTCCTCATCCAGGACCTCCTCCGCCCCCCGGGGCATCTGGGGCAGGGTCAGGCCGCTGGGCTGCGGGGCCAAGAGGACAGCCTGATCACCCACCACAGATTCGGTACTGCCGCTGCCATCCCCCGTGTCCCCGGCGGCGTTCTGCCCATCGTTCAGACTGGGGGGCATGGTCACCGGCTGGTCCTGGGCGGCCGTCTGGCTGTGGATGGGGGCCTGGGCGGTGCGCTTCTGGGGGGACGCATGATCTTCTTCCTTCGTCCCGCTACCGGCACCCTGCTGGGCCCGGCTGTCATAGACGGGCTGCTGCCCCTCCTCCGGGGCGGGCAGGGCGGCTGCTGCGCCGGATGTCTCCTCGTCCTCTCCGGGAGCGGGGGCCGCATAGGCGGCCACGCTGTCGGAGACACCGGCGCTCTCCCCGCTCTGGGCGGCGGGGGATATCTGATCTATCAGTCCCGCCTGATACACCCCGAAGCCCAGCACACAGCAGGCGGCCAGGGCCGCCGCCGTCCGGGCCCACCGGGGCATGGGGCGGCGGAGAGGGACCACTTTCTGCTCCTGCGGCTCTGTCTCCTCTTTTCGCTCCTCCGGCCCCTCCGCCGGGGCGGGCTCCGGCTCTAAGGCCCGGATGCGGTCCATCACCCCCCGGGCAAAGCCCTCCGGGGCGGGCAGCTCCTCCAGACAGGCGAACTGGCCGCACAGCTGTTCCAGGTCCTCCGCCAGGGCCCGGCAGTGGGGGCAGCGGGCCAGGTGGTCCTCCAGTTCCCGCTCCTCCTGGGGGGGCAGCGGCTGGTCCAGCCGCTGGGACAGCAGTTCTTCAAATCGTTCACAGCGCTCCACGCCGCGCGCCTCCCTTCTCTTCTCGTTCGCTGGGATTAGACGCAGGCGTGCCAAAAAAGTTCCCGTCCTGCAGCAAAATTTTTCTCAGCGCCAGCCTGGCCCGGGCGATGCGGGACTTCACCGTCCCCAGATCCAGGTCCAGCTGCTCCCCGATCTCCTGATAGCTCAGGCCGGACAGCTCCCGCAGCACCAGCACCTGCCGCTGGGCCTCGGGCAGGGCCTGCAGCCCCCGCTCCACCGCCCGGCGCAGTTCCGTCTGTTCCAGGGCCCTGTGGGGGTCCTGGCCGGGGTCGGCGGGTTCCGGGAAGTGGCTGTCACTGTCATCCAAAGAGACGGCGGAGACGGTCTCCCGCCGCCGCTGCTGCCGCCGGATATAGTCGATGCACAAATTTGTGGTCAGGCGATAGACCCAGGTGGCAAAGCTGCTCTCCCCCTGGAAATTGGGCAGGGCCTGCCAGGCCTTGAGGAAGGCCTCCTGGGCCAGGTCGGCGCTCTCCTCCCGGTCCCCAGTGATGCGAAAGGCCAGGGAATACACCCGGTTCTGATTCTCCTCCACCAGCCGTGCAAACGCCTGATGGTCTCCGGCTCTGGCCCGCCGGACCAGCTCCTTGTCGTTCTCCTCTGCCACCATGTCACCCTCTTTCAGTTAGGAGTTAGGAGGGATGAGTGATGAGTTCGCGCAGAACTCCTAACTCCTCCCTCATCACTCATCACTTCCGCACAAGTCCCGCTTGATCCCCTTGGTCACCCGGTACACGTCCTCCAGGGTGGTGATCTTTACGATCTGCTCCTTATAGAAGCCCGCATGGGGCACACCCTTTAGATACCAGGCGTAGTGCCGCCGGGCCTCCAGGCAGGCGATCTTCTCCCCCTTGATGGCGGCGGACTGCTCAAACTGCCGCACCGCCGTGTCGCAGCGCTGGGCCAGAGGGGGCATGGGGGGGATGGGCTTCCCCTCCAGGGCCGCCTTGCACTGGGCAAACAGCCAGGGGTTGCCGAACACCCCCCGGCCGATCATGGCCATATCCGCCCCGGTGTACCGCAGGATGCGGGGGGCATCCTCCGGCTTGAACACATCGCCGTTGGCGATCACGGGGATGCGTACCGCCTCCTTCACCGCCCGGATATAGTCCCAGTTGGCCGTTCCGGCGTACATCTGGTTCCGGGTGCGGCCGTGGACGGCCACGGCGGCCGCCCCGGCCTGCTCCATGGCCTTTGCAAACTCCACGCAGTTGATGGAGCCCTTGTCCCAGCCCAGGCGGAACTTCACCGTCACCGGGCGCTTTGCCCCCCGGATCACCGCTTCGGCCACCCGCACCGCCTTGTCCGGGTCCCGCATCAGGCCGGAGCCGTCCCCGGAGTTTGCCACCTTGGGCACGGGGCAGCCCATATTGATGTCGATGATGTCCGCCCCGGAAATTTCGGCGGCGATGGCCGCCCCCTCCTCCATGCACACGGGGTCGCTGCCGAAGATCTGGGCGGCGGCGGGGTGCTCCCCCTCCCCCAGCTTCAGCAGGGGCACGGACTTTTTGTCCTGAAAGCACAGGGCCTTGGCGCTGACCATCTCCGTGCAGGTCAGCCCCGCCCCCTGCTCCCGGCAGATAGCCCGGAAGGACGCATCCGTCACCCCCGCCATGGGGGCCAGGGCCAGGGGCGTTTCAATTAAAATTCCACCGATATTGACCATATAGGAACCTCGTTCTTTTCATTTCATAGTCTGGTTATTGTAACATATCTGTCTGCCGATTGACAAGCCTTCCACCTCCCATTAAAATAGGGGCAAACCAAATCGAAATGGGAGCGAAACAACATGAACTTTTCTTCTCTGCGGTACGCCCTGCGGGGCCTGTCCGCTTATCGCATCCTGTTGGATGACGAGAACGAGACGGTGCTGGACTATGTCACCACCGTGCTCTATACCCTGTCCAACGGCCAGAAGGAACAGGACGAGGAAGAGCGGGCCGGTTGGGGAGAAAATGCCCTGTCCGCCTACGCCTGTCTGTTCCAGGCCCTGTGCGACGGGGGCTTCGACGGCATCGGGGACTGGCTGTGGGACAAGCTGCGCTACACCGAGACCCCCTTTGCCCTCTCCGCCCAGTCCGACAGCGCCTCCCCCGCCCTGGAGCAGGCCGCCCGCCGGGACGTGGACGCTCTGCTGGCCCTGGCCGAGCTGGACTGCGGCGTGATCCTGGCAGCCATCGCCGCCCTGCTGCCCCCGGAGCAATCTTCTATGGTCCAGGCCATGCCCCGGTGGACCGCCTCCGCCCCCTTTGACTTTGACCGCCTGGTCCGGTTCTATCGGGAGCACGGGGCGGGGCTGTATGCCCGCTACCGGGCCTTTTTGTGGGAGGACGGCCAGCTGGTCCCCGTGGCCGACCCGGACTGCCCCAAGCCGGAGGACCTGCTGGGCTATGAGCAGCAGCGCAGCCAGGTGGAGACCAACACCCGGCAGATGATGGCCGGGCACTATGCCAACAACGTCCTCCTCTTCGGCGACGGGGGCACGGGCAAGTCGGCCACGGTGAAATCCATGCTCTATCTCCCCGGCATGGAGGACCTGCGGCTCATCGAGATCCAGAAGGAGAATCTCACCGGTCTGCCCCAGCTGATGCGCTCTCTTGGGGACAGGCGGCAGAAATTTATCCTGTTCATCGACGACCTGGCCTTTGACCAGGACGACAAGACCTATTCCTCCATGAAGACCATTCTGGAGGGCAGCCTGGAGAAGCGGCCCGCCAACGTGGTCATCTATGCCACCTCCAACCGCCGCCATCTGGTCCGGCAGAACTTCAGCGACCGGGGCAACGACGAGGTGGATGCCGCCGAGACCATCGCCGAAAAGACCGCCCTGGCCGAGCGTTTTGGCCTGCGCATCCCCTATCTGTCCATGAGCAAGGCCGACTTTTTGGCCCTGGTGGACTATCTGGCCGGGCAAAACGGGCTGACCCTCCCCGCCCAGGAGCTCCACGCCCGGGCCATGACCTGGGAGATCCGCCACTCCGGCCGCACCCCCCGGGTGGCCCGGCAGTTTATTTCCAGTCTGCTGGGGTAAGGCGTTTTTGACAGAAAAATATCGTCCCGCCGGACACGATATACTCCGGCGGGACGATATTTTTGTCTTTCTTACTCCTCGTAGTCGTCATACTCCGAGGCGCAGGCAGTGCGCTGGATCTTGGTCTTGGCGCAGCTGCCCAGCTGGGCCAGCTTGTCCCAATAGGCGATGATGGCGCACACGGCGGCGGCGGCACCCAGGGACAGGGCCACGATCTTCAACACAAAACGGGCGACTTTCATATTCTTGACCTCCTCATGGCCCCCGGCGGGGCTGATATTTTATGCTTGTCTCTAGTCTACAGGAAATCGGGAGAAAATACAATCGGTTTTCCGAAAATTTACCGGGCGATGGATGTGGAAAGCCGGTGGGGTGGGAGACATAAAACCGAAGTTATGCACATTTTCCACAGAGTTTTCCACAGGCAATGTGGAAAAGCACCCATTCCGGCGAAATTTCAGCTCCAAATCTTCAGCCCAGGGAGATATCCCGGGTGGCGTAGGCGTTCAGCTCCGCCCCGGCGGTGTGCCCGGCCAAAAACTCATAATAGCCCTGACAGCCGATCATGGCCCCGTTGTCCCCGCAGTAGCGCAGCTCGGGCAAAAACAGCTTATCTCCGCTCTGGGCGCAGGCGGCCTGGAGGTCCGCCCGGATGCGGCTGTTGGCGGCCACGCCCCCGGCTACCGCCACCTTGCCATAGCCCAGCTTTCTGGATGCGGCCATAGCCCGAGGCACCAGGGACTGGCTCACTGCCCGGCCAAAGCTGGCGGCGAAGGAGGGCAGGTCCAGCTCCTCCCCCTTCTGCTGGGCGTTGTGGATCAGGTTCAGGCTGGCGGTCTTCAGGCCGGAGAAGGACATATCCAGCTCGTGGCCGCTGACGTGGGCCTGGGGCAGGTCATACTTTCGGTCGTCGCCCCCCGCCGCCAGCCGGTCCATGGGCCCGCCGCCGGGGTAGCCGATGCCCAGCACCCGGGCCACCTTGTCAAAGCACTCCCCCGCCGCATCATCCCGGGTGCCGCCCAACACGGCCATATCCGTGTAGGAGCGCACATCCACAATGGCGGTGGTGCCGCCGGAGACGCACAGGCAGACGAAGGGGGGCTCCAGATCCGGATGGGTGAGGTAGTTGGCGGCGATGTGGCCCCGCACATGGTGGACGGGGATGAGGGGAAGGTCTAACGCCATGGCGGCCCCCTTGGCAAAGTTCACCCCCACCAGCACCGCCCCGATGAGGCCGGGGGCATAGGTGACGGCCACGGCGTCCAAATTGGCGCAGGTCAGACCCGCCTGCTCCACCGCCTGGTCGGCCAGGGCGGTGACGGCCTCCACATGCTTGCGGGAGGCGATCTCCGGCACCACGCCGCCATAGATGGTGTGCATCTCGATCTGGGAGGAGACGCAGTTGGACAGCACGGTGCGCCCGTCCCGGACCACCGCCGCCGCCGTCTCGTCGCAGGAGGATTCAATGGCCAGAATGTTCACGGCTGTTCCCCCTCCTGTTCGTTAAAATAGCGGGTCATAATGACCGCGTCCTCCTTGGGGTGCTGATAATACCCCGGGCGCAGGCCCGCCCGCTGGAAGCCGTATTTCTCATACAGGCCCATGGCCGCCTGGTTAGAGGCCCGGACCTCCAGCGTGAGGAAGGCCAGGTTCACTGCGCCGAAGCGGCAGTAGACGTCCAACAGGGCGGAGGCCACCCCGTGCCGCCGGGCATCGGACTCCACGGCGATGTTGTCGATATAGCCCTCGTCCACGATGACGTGGAGCCCGGCATAGCCCAGGATGTGGCCGTCCTCCGCCTCGGCCACGATAAAGCTGGCCTGGCTGTCGAACAGGGCGTCGGAGAGCATCTGCTCCGTCCAGGGGGTGGAGAAGCACTCCCGCTCCAGCGCTGCGATCTGCTCGATGTGGCTGCGGTCCATGGGAACGATCTCGTAATACATGAAAACACTTCCGTTCGTGATAAGTTAAGCGCCTATTTCTGCTCAGTGCGCGTCGGCCCAGCTCCTGCCGACGGCGGTGTCGGCCACCAGGGGGACGGGGAGGGAGATCACGGCCTCCATCTCCTCCTTCACCAGGCGGCGGACGGCTTCGGCCTCCTCCTCCGGGCACTCCACGATCAGCTCGTCGTGGACCTGAAGGACCAGGCGGCCCTTCAGCCCCTCGGCCAGCAGCCGGTCCCGCACCCGGATCATGGCCACCTTGATGATGTCGGCGGCGGTGCCCTGGATGGGGGCGTTCAGGGCCACCCGCTCGCCGAAGGAGCGGGTGTTGAAGTTGGAGGACTTCAGCTCCGGCACCCACCGGCGGCGGGCAAACAGGGTGGTCACATAGCCGTCGGCCCTGGCCCGGGCCACCACGCCGTCCATATAGGAGCGCACCCCGGAATAGTGCTGGAAATACTTCTCCATATACTCCTTCGCCTGGGCCACGGTGACCCCGATGTCCTGGGACAGGGAGAAGGGGGAGATGCCATAGACGATGCCGAAGTTCACCGCCTTGGCGCTGCGGCGCATCTGGGGGGTGACCTCCTCCTGGGACACGCCGAACACCTGGGAGGCGGTGATGCGGTGGATGTCCTCCCCGGAGTTAAAGCCGTCGATCATGGCCCGGTCCCCGGCCATGCAGGCCAGCAGCCGCAGCTCGATCTGGGAGTAGTCCGCATCCACCAGCACCCGGCCCGCCGGGGCCACGAACATCTTCCGCAGCTGGGCCCCCAGCTCGGTGCGGATGGGGATGTTCTGCAAATTCGGCTCGGTGGAGGACAGGCGGCCCGTGGCGGTGACGGTGTTCTGAAAGCAGGTGTGGATACGCCCGTCGGGGGCGATGACCTTGCCCAAGCCGTCTGCATAGGTGGACTTCAGCTTGGTCAGCTGGCGATATTCCAATATCTCCCCGATGATGGGGTGGGAGCCCCGCAGCTTGTCCAGCACGTCGGCGTTGGTGGAATAGCCCGTCTTGGTCTTTTTTACCGGGGGCAGGCCCAGCTGGTCAAAGAGGATGCGGCCCAGCTGCTGGGTGGAGTTGATGTTGAACTCCTCCCCCGCCAGGTCAAAGATATTCTTCTGGGCGGTCTGGATGCGGCCGGAGAGCATCTCCCCAAATTCGGCCAGGGCCTTGCGGTCAATGAGAAAGCCCTCCTGCTCCATCTCCGCCAGCACGGGGCACAGGGGCAGCTCCACCGTCTGATACAGCTCCCACATGCCCAGCTCCTTCAGCCGCCCGGTCAGCACAGGCTCCAGTGCGGCGACGAGGGCACAGTGGGATAGAAACGCCCCGGCGGACACGCCAAGGTCGGCCAGAGGGCCAAAGGCCCCGTCAGAGAGATAGTCGGCGGCCTTGGGGAACTGGTGGTTAAAATAGGTCAGGCCCAGCTTCTCCAGGTCATAGCTGCCGTCGGCGGGGGCCAGGAGATAGGCGGCCACCTCCGTGTCGAACACAAAGCCGCCGGGGGCGATGCCCTCGGAGAGCAGGGCGCGGCACAGCTCTTTTGCGCCGTGGGTCATCTTTCGGATGCCGGGGGCGAACAGCCCGTTCAGAATGTCGTTATAGCACGCCAGCCGGTCGGCCAGCAGCAGAGCGGCATGGCCCTCCTCCCCCTGCTCCCAGGTGACACACACCCCGTCCAGGCTGGGCAGGGCCAGCACGGCCACCCGGTCCAGTCCGGCCCACAGCGCCAGCAGCTCCCGGGCCCGGGCGGGGTCGTCCACCACCTCGCTCTCGCAGCTTGCGGAACACTCCGGCTGCTCCGCCGCCGCGCCCTCCCCCTGGGGGGCGGTGAGGTGGTATTTGTCAATGAGCTTGGCAAATTCCAGGTCCAGAAACAGCTGATAGAGCCTGGGCTCGTCCGGCTTCCGGCACAGATTGTCCTCGGGCTTAAAGTCAATGGGCGCATCGGTGCGGATGGTGGCCAGGTCATAGGACATGCGGGCGGCCTCCTCGCCCTCAACGAGCTTCTTCCGGGCGGCGGGCTTCACGTCCATCTTGTCCAGGTTGGCATACAGCCCGTCGATGGAGGGCTGCTGGGCCAGCAGGGCCATGGCCGTCTTCTCCCCGATGCCCTTCACCCCGGGGATGTTGTCCGAGGCATCCCCCATCAGGGCCTTTAAATCGATGATGTGGATGGGGGCAAAGCCATAGGCCTCCCGAAAGCTCTCCGGGGTCATGTCCTTGGTGGTGGTGCGGCCCATGCGGGTGGACACCAGCTTTACCGTGGTGTGGTCGGTGACCAGCTGGAGGGAATCCTTATCCCCGGTGACGATGACCGTGTCCCACCCGGCCCCCTCGTCCCGTCTGGCGATGGTGCCGATGAGGTCGTCGGCCTCCCACCCGTCCAGCTCGTACATGGGGATATTCAGGGCGGAGAGCACTTCCTTTAAAATGGGCATCTGGCTGGCCAGCTCCTCGGGCATGGGCTTGCGCTGGGCCTTATAGCCCTCGTAGGCCAGATGGCGGAAGGTGGGGGCCTTGCGGTCAAAGGTGACACACAGGGCCTGGGGCTGCTCCTCGTCCAGCAGCTTGTTCAGAATATTCAAAAAGCCAAACACGGCGTTGGTGGGCTGGCCCGTCCGGGTGGTCAGGTTTGAGCTCACGCCGTAAAAGGCCCGGTTGACGATGGAGTTGCCGTCCAGGACCATCAGCTTGTTCATGTTGCGCTCCCCTCTGCCCGGCAGTCCGGGCGGTGATTCAAAAGTCAGTATATCAGTATTTGCGAAAACAGGCAAGAAAAACAGGGCGGTGATCGCACTCCACCCTGTCTCCCAAACACCGGATATTATATTCAGCGTGTCAATAAACCCGTTTCTGTCATTTCGAGGAGCGCAGCACCCGCAAGGGGTACGCCGCATCCGTAAGGCAGCAGAGCTGCCAACGGCTGCGCAGCACCCGCAAGGGGTACGCCGCATCCGTAAGGCAGCAGAGCTGCCAACGGCTGCGCAGCCTGTGACGGAAGGATTCCGGCCCCACGTCCCTAAGCCTTCCCCTGGGGGAAGGTGCCCCCGCAGGGGGCGGATGAGGGTGGGTATCGTGGGTGCGGAGGCCATCGAACGGGCGGATGGGGACATCCGCCCCTACGCAGGGTTACGATAGATTTCGTAGGGGCCGCTGTCCCCAGCGGCCCGGAATCCCCCCGCCGCTTTGCGGCCCTCCCCCCTTTCACAAGGGGGGCTGCTGTTACGCATCATCAGGCTCCCTTGTGAAAGGGAGCTGGCACGGGCGCAGCACCCGCAAGGGGTACGCCGCATCCGTAAGGCAGCAGAGCTGCCAACGGCTGCGCAGCCCGTGACTGAGGGATTCCGCACCCCCGTGGTCCCCCTCATCCGTCATGGCTGCGCCATGCCACCTTCTCCCCTGCGGGGCGAAGGCTTTGGCCGTTTTAACGTCGTTGCGGCAAACACTTTGGCGTTCCCCTCATCCGTCACGGCTGCGCCGTGCCACCTTCCCCCAGGGGAAGGCATTGTGCGGGCGAATTTAGCCTTCCCCCTCCCAGGGGGAAGGCTTTTTGTTTCTTGCCCCAGGAACGGGGTAATGACGGGCTTTTTTGACGGTCTCTTATATTGCCGCAGACCCTTTCGGTCAGCCCTTCCCCATATCCTCCATGGCGCACCGGGCGGTTTTGACC
This sequence comes from Flintibacter faecis, assembly GCF_014287875.1. Lineage (GTDB taxonomy): Bacteria > Bacillota > Clostridia > Oscillospirales > Oscillospiraceae > Lawsonibacter > Lawsonibacter faecis_A. Next base: position 469,752 of record NZ_JACOPN010000001.1, read on the forward strand.
AGATAGGTCATGGCCTGGACCGGGTGCTTGCCGATGGCGGTCTCGCCGGTGAGCATCAGGGCGGCGGCCCCATCCAGCACCCCGTTATAGATGTCGGCCACCTCCGCCCGGGTGGGCACGGGGTTCTCCTGCATGGACCACAGCAGCTGGGTCACCAGGCAGAAGGGCTTTTTCCCCTCCCGGCACCGGCGGGCGATGCGCTTTTGCACCCCGGGCAGCTGCCACAGGGGCATGGTGTTCCCCAGGTCGCCCCGGGCGATGCACAGCTGGTCGGCGGCGGATAAGATCTCGTCCAGCCGCTCCACCCCCTGGCGGCTCTCGATCTTGGCCATGATGGGGATGTCCAGGCCGCGCTGGTCCAACGCCTGGCGGAGGTTCTCCACGTCTTTGCGCCCCCGGACGAAGGGCTGCATCACGCATGTCACGCCCAATTCCCCCGCCAGATCCAGGTTGGCCAGGTCCTCCCGGGTGAGGGTGGGGGCGGGGGTGTCGAGCCCCAGAACCGCCAGACTCTTTTTGCTGTTCAGGGTCCCGCCACGCACCACCCGGCACAGCAGCACCGAGTGGCTGGCCCGGCGCACTTCCAGCAGCATGGCGCTGTCGTCCAGGGCGATCTTGCGCCCCGGCCGGGCCATATCCAGCACCGTGTCGGGCACCGGGATGCCCCCGTCCCCCAGCAGCACGTCCTTTCCCTCCCGCAGCTGGATGGGATAGGGCAGCTGTCCCACCCGCAGCTCCGGCCCCTGGAGGTCGATCATCAGTCGGGGCATCACCCCGGCGGTCCGGGCGGCGGGGAAAAAGCGGCTCTCCAGCAGGGGGCGGCATTCCTTTAGGGACGTGTGGGACAGGTTCAGCCGGATACCGGTCATCCCTGCCCGGAACATGTCCTCCAGTGTCTCTCTCCGGCTGCAGGCCGTCCCCAGGGTGGCGTAAAATTCCATGGCAAGCGCTCCTTTTCTTGGGTGTATCTTTTTCATGTAGTATAGCACGCAGCCGCTGAAAAGAAAACCGCCGTTCTCCCGGGAGAACGGCGGCTGCGGAAAACGGCTGTTACGCGCGCTGCTTCTGCTTCATCACATACAGGAAGCCGAGCATACCCACGATGCCTGCGGGCAGGGCCAGCAGACCGGGCAGGCCGGCCTCCACCAGCACACCGGCCAGGATATAGCACAGGCCGGAGATGACGGCGCAGGACACCGCATAGGGCAGCTGGGTGGACACGTGGTTGACGTGGTCGCACTGGGCCCCGGCGGAGGCCATGATGGTGGTGTCGGAGATGGGGGAGCAGTGGTCGCCGCACACGGCACCGGCCATGCAGGCGGAGATGCACACGATGGCCAGGGGGTTGTCCATGGAGAACACGTTCTGGACAATGGGGATCAGGATGCCGAAGGTGCCCCAGCTGGTGCCGGTGGCAAAGGCCAGCAGGCAGCCCACGGCGAACACGATGACGGGCAGCAGCAGCTGTACCCCGGTGGCGGAGGTGCGCACAAAGTCCCGGACAAAGTACTTGGCACCCAGGGAGTCGGTCATGCCCTTCAGGGACCAGGCGAAGGTGAGGATCATGATGGCGGGGACCATGGCCTTAAAGCCGTCGGGGATACAGCCCATCATCTCCTTAAAGGACATAGAGCGGCGGATGAGATAATAGACAATGGCGAACACCAGGCCGAAGGCGGAGCCCAGCATCAGGCCCACGGAGGCATCGGAGTTGGAGAAGGCGGTGACGAAGTCGGCCCCGGAGAAGAAGCCGCCGGAATAGATCATGCCGATGACACAGCAGACCACCAGCACCGCAATGGGGAACACCAGGTCCATGACGGAGCCCTTGTTCTCGTCGATCTCATCGTCCATCATGGCATAGGGGTTGGAGCCGGAGAACAGGTCGCCCTTCTCAATGGCGTTGCGCTCATACCGGGCCATGGAGCCGAAGTCCACCTTCATCACCACCAGGCCGATCATCATCACCAGGGTGAGCAGGGCATAGAAGTTATAGGGGATGGCTCGGATGAACAGGTTCAGGCCCTGGCCGTCCTCGGCAAAGCCGGACACGGCGGCGGCCCAGGAGGAGATGGGGGCGATGATGCAGATGGGGGCGGCGGTGGCATCGATGATATAGGCCAGCTTCACCCGGGAGATGTTGTGCTTGTCGGTGATGGGCCGCATGACGCTGCCCACGGTAAGGCAGTTGAAATAGTCGTCAATGAAGATGAGGCAGCCCAGCAGGATAGAGGCCAGCTGCGCCCCCACCCGGGTCTTGATATTCTTCTGGGCCCAGCGGCCAAAGGCGGCGGAGCCGCCGGCCTTGTTCATCATGCACACCATAGCGCCCAGGATGACCAGGAAGATCAGGATGCCCACGTTATAGCTGTCGGACAGGGAGGCCACGATGCCGTCCTCAAAGACGTGGAGCAGGGTCCCCTCGAACTGGAAGTTGGAATAGAGCAGGCCGCCCATCAGGATACCGATGAACAGAGAGGAGTAGACCTCCTTGGTCAGCAGGGCCAGGGCGATGGCGATCACCGGGGGCAGCAGGGACAGGGGGGTGTTATAGAAGTGGCTGGGGGACTGGATATAGCCCTCTCCTCCGCAGGTGGCACAGACAAAGGTGCCGCCGCACACCTCACAGTTTTCGTCCAGTCCATAGCAGCTCATGCAGATGCCTACGGTGCCGCAGTCGGGACACTCGATCATGGTGGTCCCCGGCTCCTCGGTGGGGTCGGCGGCCGCCCAGGCGGCGGTGGTCATGGCCAGCACCATCATCACGACCAGGATGAGGCGCATGGGCCAGGCTCTTCTTGCGTTCATTTCATTTTCCCTCCAAAACAATTTTGGGGCCGTGCCCCTGGAACACACACGCGCTCAAATAAGCCGGACAACACGCAGCGCAAAAAAATATGGACGCTGAAAGCGCCCATTCCTCAATACCGCCGCCTTTGCCCCCTCTTGCTGTACGGGGTGGCAGAAAAACGGCAGGATAGCGCTCCACGTGCTTGTGACAGTCCGCAAGATATTCTCCCGCGGCCCAGGGGGACGGCCCAGGCAGGTCCGACTCCCTTCGGCGGTACACCCTCTCTCAAAAAGCCGGCTGCCTGGCCGAATGCTTTTTGATACGCATGAGTACCGCGCCTCTATCCGAATCATTTGATTTGCAAGTATCCTATCACGCCCCTGCACCCTTGTCAAGGCCGTTCCAGTGAAAACCGAAAAAAAGCAGATTTTTCCGGCAGACCGTCCATCCGCGATGTCTCAGAAAAAATTTAAAAGAATCGAAAAAAAACAGTTGACAGTCCGGCTCGAATTATGATAGTATATGTCCTGCGCTAAGTCAAACGGCTTTCAGCGCCAACCAAATATGGATGCGCGAGTGGTGGAATTGGTAGACTCGCTGGCTTCAGGTGCCAGTGCTCGCAAGGGCGTGCGGGTTCGACTCCCGCCTCGCGCACCAGAAGAAAAAACATCTGCTTTCGGCAGATGTTTTTTCTTTTTCTCTCCCAAATAAAAGTGTTGACAACGGGAAAAAGCTGTGGTATTATTTATCTCACGTTGAACGCAATGCTTCAACGCCAACCAAATATGGATGCGCGAGTGGTGGAATTGGTAGACTCGCTGGCTTCAGGTGCCAGTGCTCGCAAGGGCGTGCGGGTTCGACTCCCGCCTCGCGCACCAAAAAGAAGAACATCTGCTGTGCAGGTGTTCTTTTTTTATCTGGACCTCTCATTGACAAAGATCATTTTTATGATATCATATAATCCGGTTTTAAAAATCAGATTGTATGAGGTTTGATATAATATGGTTCAAATTAGGAAGAAGCAGCTGGCCCTGCCTGTCATCCAGGGGGGCATGGGCGTGGGGGTGTCTTTGGGCGGCCTGGCCGGGGCGGTGGCCGCCTGCGGAGGCATGGGATGTGTCAGCGCGGCCCATGCGGGCTATCGGGAGCCAGACTTCCGTCAAAATCCCCAGGAAGCCGACCTGCGGGGGTTGAAGCAGGAGATCGAAAAAGCCCGCCGTCTCTCCAACGGACACGGATTGGTGGCTGTCAATCTGATGGTGGCTATGAAGCAGTACGCCTCCCTGGCCCAGGCGGCGGTGGAGGCGGGGGCGGACGCCATCATCTCCGGGGCGGGCCTGCCCTTGGAGCTGCCCGGCCTGGTGAAGGGCGCGGACATCGCCCTCTCCCCCATCGTGTCCAGCGCCCGGGCGGCCAAGCTCATTCTGAAAACCTGGGACAAGCGCTATGGCGTGACGGCGGACTTTCTGGTCATCGAGGGCTGCAAGGCCGGGGGACACCTGGGCTTTAAAGAGGACGACCTGCTGGGCGGCACGGCCCAGCCACTGGAGGACATCCTGCCCCAGGTGCTGGCGGAGCTGGCCCCCTATCAAGAGAAATATGGCCGGAATATCCCCGTCTTTGTGGCAGGGGGCGGCCTGACCGGGGAAGATATGGCCCGGTTCCGGGGCATGGGGGCCGCCGGGGTGCAGATTGCCACCCGGCTCATCGCCACCGAGGAGTGCGATGCCTCCCAGGGCTATAAGGATGCCATCCTCCGGGCCCGTGCGGAGGACGTGCGCATCATCCACAGCCCGGTTGGAATGCCCGGTCGGGCCATCTACAGCCCCCTTATCGCCCGCATGGAGGCGGGACAGCGTCAGGCCCCTCAGTGGTGCGCCGGGTGCATCAAGACCTGCGACCCCGCCCAGACCCCCTACTGCATCACCCACGCCCTCATCCGGGCCGTGGAGGGCGACTGGGAGGAGGGCCTGTTCTTCTGCGGGGCAGAGGTGGGCCAGGTGAACGAGATGTCCACCGTGGCCCAGGTGCTGGCGGAGTATCAGGCGGCCCTGGCTCAGAGGTAAAACACCGCCAGGGTGTTCAGATTCAGGCAGCCCAGCCGCCCGCCGTCATAGCCGCAGGCGCAGTCGATGGCGATCTTGTTCTCACCAAAGATCACGTTGTCCACCGGCGATTGCCCCAACTGCCGGTGGATCTCCCGGGTGGGCGTGTGGCCGAAGACCAGGAACTCCCCCTCATAAAACCGCTGCTCGGCAAAGGCGCGGCCAAAGAGAAAGTCCGGCAGGGCATAGTCCTCCAGGTCCTTCTCCGGCTGAAAGTGGTCCAGCCCCGCGTGGGTCAGCAGGAAGGAGCGGCCACCGGCCTCCACCTCGGCATAGACGTCCATGTCCCGGATGTAGTCCAGAATGGCCGCCTTCTCCTGGCGGTTCAGCTCTCGCAGCTCCTCCAGGGTGGATGCTCCGCCGTTGAAGATCCACTCCTGGACCGAGGTGATCCGCTCCTGGTCCACTGCGGATAACGTCTCCTCCGTCACGTCCTGGAGCAGCCAGGGCAGGCAGACGGCGGCGCTGAACTCGTGGTTCCCCAGGAGCGAGATCACGTTGGGCCGCTTCATGGCATCCAGCAGGATGCGGCAGCCGCCCTTGTCCCTGTCGATGCTGTCTCCCAGCAGATACAGGGTGTAGTCCGGGTCCTCCCGGGAGAGCCGCTCAAGCAAAGCGCGGTATTTCTCCCACCGCCCGTGAATATCTGAAACTGCGTAGATCATAGATCTCCCCGTCCTTGTCATTTCGTCAGTCCGGGATGCCGGACAGTCTGCACGCCCTGACCCGGATGCGCTTTATCATCTCGTCCAGGCACTCGGTAAGCTCCTCCTCCGTCCGGGGGAGGGGATGGTCCAGGCTCTGGGACCGGAAAAACGGGATGCCCTTGAGGTGCGCCGTGTGGTCTTCGCCGGTATAAATATAGTAATAATCCTCCAGGCAATACTTCTCCCGATTGAAAAGAAACCAGTCTTTCCACTCCTGATTTCCCTGCCGCTCCGCGTAGTCCGCCATCAGGGGCAGGAAATCCCGCACCTGTTCTCTGGTGCCCTTCAGGGCGTTATAGGAGAAGCAGGGACAGGGCATAAAGTTGGCCACGGTGTGGGTCAGCGCTGCCAACTCCCTATACTGGCTCTTCCGGGCGATCAGCTCCCTGCTGACCGCACTGTATATGGTGGTGGGTTTGAGCATCTTGCCCGCCAGCGTCTTCTTTTTCACAAACGTATATTGAGGGTCCGGCAGCCGGAACAGGGCCTTGAATGTGCCGTCCTGCTCCAGGCGGAACGGCGGCAGGTCTCCCCCGTCCAGGTCGGACCAGTCGGCTCCGTAGTCGTTGCAGGTCTTGCCTGAACACACCCACGCCAGGCCGCAGCAATAGACCTGGTAGAAGGAACTGATCACGTCGAACCACTCCTCGTCCTGCCACCCAAGGCGGCGGTACAGCGCCTTGTTATATTTCAGCTTTTCCAGCTCGTCGATGTTCTGGTTGTCCGTGGAAAAGTACGCCAGGATCAGCCGGATCGGGTCGTCCCCGCCGTTCAGGGCCAGGGTCTGCTTCTTGTCCTCTAAAAATGGCTGCAATGCGTCGAGCATACGGATTTCCTCCCCAAAAGTCCACAAAGATTTTGAAAACCTGGCCTGTGAACACTCGCAGGCCAGGTTTTTAGTTGGTTTTGCAAAAATTCAAGAGAGCCTCGCAGAGTTTCGCGGCGCGCACGCCGCGAAATAAATTGAGATCCGTTTTTCGCCGCGACATGCGCGTGACGAAAAACACTTCTCGCCCGGTAAGTGTGCGAGCGCAGCGAGTGCGCGCACCGGGCGCAGCCCCCTCAACAAAGTGGCTTTGCCACTTTGTTGATATTAGCAGACCTTCACGGTCCAGCCGTGGGTGTCGGGCAGGCGGCCCCACTGGATGCCGGTGAGCTCGTCATACAGGCGCTGGGTGACGGGGCCGATCTTGTTGCCGCTGATGATGACCTTCTCGTCGCCCTCGGCCAGCTCGCCGATGGGGGAGACCACGGCGGCGGTGCCGGTGCCCCAGGCCTCTTCCATGGTGCCGTTCTTGGCGGCCTGGAACAGCTCCTCGGCGGAGATGCGGCGCTCCTCCACCTCATAGCCCCAGTCCTTCAGCAGCTGGATGCAGGAGCGGCGGGTCACGCCGGGCAGCACAGAGCCGTTCAGGTCGGGGGTGAGGATCTTGCCGTTGATCTTGAACATCACGTTCATGGCACCCACTTCTTCGATGTACTTGCGGTGGACACCGTCCAGCCAAAGCACCTGGCTGTAGCCGGCCTTCTCCGCCCGGTCGCCGGCCCGCAGGGAGGCGGCGTAGTTGCCGCCGGTCTTGGCCATGCCGGTGCCGCCCTTCACGGCGCGGACGTCCTCCTGCTCCACATAGATCTTCACGGGAGCCAGGCCCTCGGGATAGTAGGCACCCACGGGGCAGACGATGACGATGAACTGCACATGGTGAGAGGCGTGCACGCCCAGGGCGGGGTCCAGGCCGATCATGAAGGGGCGGATGTACAGGGAGGTGTCCTTCTCGGTGGGCACCCAGTCCCGCTCCAGCTTCACCAGCTCGGTGATGCCGGCCATGGCCAGCTCAGCGGGGATCTGGGGCAGGCACATACGCTCGGCGGAGTTGTTCATGCGCTCGATGTTGCAGTCAGGGCGGAACAGCTGGATAGAGCCGTCGGCGGTGCGATAGGCCTTCAGACCCTCGAAGATCTCCTCGGCGTAGTGCAGCACCTTGGCGGCGGGGTCGATCTGCAGGGGGCCATAGGGGACGATGCGGGGATCGTGCCAGCCCTTACCCTCGTCATAGTCCACGATGAACATATGGTCGGTCATGTTCTTGCCAAATACCAGAGTGGAGGAGTCCGGCTTTTCCTTCAGTTTGGCGGCGCGGGTGATTTTGATCTCTTCCATGGTGAGTTTCCTCCTGATTATCCAATGTTCCGGCGCTCTTCCGCATGCGCGTTGCGGCGCGGCAGACGGGGCCTGGACGGCTCCGCGGCCCATATCAAAACAAGACCCATGAAATACGGGATGCGGAATACTGCCTTTGCCGCATATTATACCAGCCTTTCGCCCTGGATTCAACGGGGGAACGGCCCAGTTTGGGAAATTTGCTGAAATTTTTTACAGCCCGGCCGCCCTGTCCAGCCCGCAGCATCGCCGCCAGGCCGGCGGAGGACATCATCACGTTTACGGCAATTTTTCGGTAAGGTTCATGCCGTTTAAACATGTTTTGTGAATAGTTCCAGATTTCTCTTGTAATTTCGCTGCTTTGTTATATAATTAAATTATTAGATGGTAGCCATTTGAACCATCATGTACCTCATGCCCATTCCAGCGTGAACAGGAGGAGATATTCTATGGTAATTTGGGTCTCTATCATCGCCGCCGTGTTCCTGCCCTATCTGATGACCCGGGCCTGTGACCCCAACAACGTAAACCGGGACTTTTTTATGATGGGGGCCTGTGCGGCCAGCGGCCTGGGGTTTTACTGCTTCCTGACAGTGCTTTAAAATCCGGCTATTGCCGAAAATATCACTCCAATTATCAGCGTGTCAATAAACCCATTTCTGTCATTCCGAGGAGCGCAGCGACGTGGGAATCCGTAACCCAAAAGTCGGAAATGTGCTGATACTCGTGAGTTTTAGAAGCGGATTGCCACGTCGCCCCGTTGGGCCTCCTCGCAATGACAGGCTTTTTTGACAGTCTCAAATTATTTTAAAAAGCAAGACACGGCCTGCCGTGCCTTGCTTTTTTGCCTGGAACAGGCTATGATATAGGCAATATCGCCCGGTGGGGCCGGACTTTGGAGGGAACGCCATGCGCCTTTTTGATACCCACGCCCATTATGATGCCGACGCCTTTGACGCTGACCGTCTGGAGGTGCTCGCCTCTATGCCCGGCCAGGGGGTGGAGCTCATCTTAAACCCCGGCTGCGACCTGAAAAGCTCTCAGACGGCGGTGGAGCTGGCAGAGCGCTTCCCCTTTGTCTATGCCGCCGTGGGGGTCCACCCGGAGGAGTGCGCCGACTGGGACGCGAAGCACGATATCCCCGCGCTGGAGGCCCTGGCTCAGAACCCCAAGGTGCGGGCCATCGGGGAGATCGGCCTGGACTATCACTGGCCGGATAACCCGCCCCGGGAGCTGCAGCAGCAGGTGTTCCACGCCCAGCTGGAGCTGGCGGAGAAGCTGGACCTGCCCGTCATCGTCCACGACCGGGATGCCCACCACGACTGCCTGGACATCGTCCGCGCCCATCCCAAGGTCACCGGGGTCTATCACTGCTACTCCGGCGGGGTGGAGGATGCGAAGATCCTGATGAAGCTGGGCTGGATGATCTCCTTCACCGGCAGCATCACCTTTAAAAACGCCCGCCGGGCCCTGGAGGTCATCGATCTGCTGCCCATGGACCGGATCATGATCGAGACCGACTCCCCCTACCTCTCTCCCGAGCCCTTCCGGGGCCGCCGGAACGACTCCGGCCGGGTCCATCTGGTGGCCGAGGCCATCGCCCGGCGCAAGGGCCTGGACCCCGAGGAGGTCGCCCGGATCACCCTGGAAAACGGCAGACGCTTTTTCCGCATCTAAATTTTTGCCGCCAGGCGGCCCTACATATTTGCATAAAGGAAGGATATCCATGACCATCACCTATGAATACGAGGATGCCCTCTATGTCAACCTGACCAACCGCTGCAACTGCAACTGCGAGTTCTGCCTGCGCCACGGCAAGGCCCAGGGCTCCATCTATACCGAGGATTCCCTGTGGCTGGAACACGAGCCCTCCCGCCAGGAGGCCATGGACAGCTTTCTCAGCCGGGATGTGTGTTCCTATCGGGAGATCGTCTTCTGCGGCTATGGCGAGCCCACCTATCGCTTAGACGACATCCTGTGGCTGGTGGACCAGCTGAAAGCCCGCTTTGGGGACAAGCTGCCCCCGGTGCGCATCAACACCAACGGCCACGCCAACCTGATCTTAGGCCGGGACGTGTGCCCTGAATTAAAAGGCCGCATCGACACCGTGTCCATCTCCCTCAACGCCGTCACCGCCCGGGAGTATGTGGCCCTGTGCCACCCCGTTCAGGGGGAGGCCGCCTATCAGGCCATGCTGGACTTTGCCCGGGAGTGCAAGCAGTATGTCCCCCACGTCATCCTGACCATTGTGGACAAGGACAAGAGCCCGGAGGAGATCCAGACCTGCAAAGATATCGCCCAAAAGCTGGGGGTAACGCTGCGCATCCGCAGCTTCATCGACTCCTGAGCTTCCGGTCAGGCCCTCAGCCGGCCAGACCCAGCTCCTCCCGGGCCTCCCGCTCGTTGTCGGCGGAGAAGCAGAAGCGCCCTGCGCCGTCGTATACCTCGATGTGCTCCCGCACCCAAACCAGTTCGTATTCCATGCTCCCGTTCCCCTTTCCGGTTTTGTTGCCTCCAGTTTACCGGACACACTGTCCTATAAACCGGACTGTGCCCGGACGGGAGCCAAATTTCAGCCCGTTTGAAAAAGGAGGATACCTGTGGACCCAATCTTTTACACCGTGCAGTCCATCAACGGGGACTATGCCCTGCTCCGCTCTGAACAGGGGGCGGAGCTGTCCGTGACCATGTTCCTGCTGCCCGAGGGCACCGACGTGGGCAGCACCCTGAAGCTGGAGGACTTTCAGTGGACCCTGCTGTGAGGTCCATTTTACACAACCCCGACAGCCCATGTGGAAAACTTCGCCCGTTCCGGGGCACACCCGACCCCTTTCCCCGGAAACCGCGCTGATTTTTCCACATTGGGCTCTTTCTTTTTGCGTCGGGGTATAGTATAATATATCAGTTAAATTTGTCTGCAAAGGTTGGGAGACGCGCAGTGAAAAATGTGGTGCTGATCGGGATGCCCGGCTCGGGCAAAAGTACGGTGGGGGTCCTGCTGGCCAAGGCCCTGGGCTATGACTTTCTGGACGTGGACCTGGTGATCCAAAAGCGGGAGCACGCCCTGCTCCAGGACATCCTGGACGAGCGGGGGCTGGATGCCTTTTTGCAGGCGGAGGAGGATGCCATCTGCTCGGTCTCCTGCGAGAACACCGTCATCGCCCCGGGAGGCAGCGCCGTATGCCGGGAGAAGGCCGCCCGGCACCTGAAAGCGTTGGGCCCCGTGGTCTATCTGAAGGTCCCCCTGGCCGAGCTGAGCGGCCGCATCCAGAACCTGAGCACCCGGGGCATCGCCATGGAGCCCGGCCAGACCCTGGCCGACGTGATGGCCTATCGCGCCCCCCTGTATGACAAATACGCCGACCTGGTCATCGACTGCGGCGGCGGACAGACGCTGGCTCAAACCGCCCGGCAGGTGCTGGAGCGGCTCAACGGGCTTTTGCGCTGAAAACACCCCAGCCCACAGGGAGAACGTGGGCCAGGCGGAGGGTCCCTCCGCCTGAATGAGCGCCCGGCGTACCGCCGGGAGACGCAGAAAAGGAAGTATTGCATGACTTTTGAACAGCTGGGGCTGAACGCCCCCATCTTAAACGCATTGAAGGAGCTGGACTATCACGCCCCCTCCCCCATTCAGGAAAAAGCCATCCCCCCCGCCCTGGCGGGCCGGGACGTGCTGGGCTGCGCCCAGACGGGCACAGGCAAGACCTGCGCCTTCGCCGCCCCCATCCTCCAGCGGCTCTCCGCCGAGACTGTCTCCGGCCGCCCCATCCGGGCCCTGGTGCTCACCCCCACCCGGGAGCTGGCCATCCAGATCGGCGAGAGCTTTGAGGCCTATGGCAAATATCTGTCCCTGCGCCACGCCGTCATCTTCGGCGGCGTGGGCCAGAATCCCCAGGTGGAGGCCCTGCGCCGGGGCGTGGACATTCTGGTGGCCACCCCCGGCCGGCTGATGGACCTGCACGACCAGGGCTTCGTCTCTTTGGACGAGCTGGACATCTTCGTTCTGGACGAGGCCGACCGGATGCTGGACATGGGCTTTATCCACGACGTGAAGAAGATTTTAAAGTGGCTGCCCCGACAGAAGCAGACCCTGTTTTTCTCCGCGACCATGCCCCCGGAGATCAGCGACCTGGTCAACTCTCTCCTCCACGACCCCGCCCGGGTGGCGGTGGACCCCATCTCCTCCCCGGTGGAGGCCATTGAGCAGAGCGTGTACTTTGTGGACAAGAACAACAAGATCCGCCTGCTGGCCCACCTGATGGGGCAGCTTGGGGTGAAAAACGCCCTGGTGTTCACCCGCACCAAACATGGTGCCAACAAGGTGGCCCGGGATCTGGAGAAGGCGGGGGTGACTGCCGCCGCCATCCACGGCAATAAGAGCCAGACCGCCCGGCAGCAGGCCCTGTCCGACTTTAAGGCGGGGAATATCCGCTGCCTGGTGGCCACTGACATCGCCGCCCGGGGGCTGGACATCGAAGAGCTGTCCCACGTGTTCAACTATAACCTGCCCGAGGTGCCCGAGACCTATGTCCACCGCATCGGCCGCACCGGCCGTGCCGGACGGGGGGGCGCAGCCATCGCCTTCTGCGATTTCGGGGAAAAGCCCCTGCTGCGGGACATCGAAAAGCTGATCGGCAAGCAGCTGCCCGTGGTGGAGGACCACCCCTATCCCATGGAGGTGTTCCAGGCCCCCAAGCGGGATAAGAATGGCCGGGTGGTCAACGAGGAGGACCAGGAGGCCCGTGCCGCCGCCCGGGAGAAGCGCCGGGCCAGGGACGAGGCCGCCAAGGCCGCGGCCAAGGAGAAGCGCCAGGTCCAGCAGGAGCAGCAGGTCCAGGCCGCCCAGGTGCTGGAGCAGGCCCAGCCTGCCGCCAAAAAGCGCCGCCGCAGAGGCCGGGGCAAGGCCCAAAGCGAATTTGCCGAGACCGTCCAGGTGATGGAGCCCCAGAGCGAAAGCCCGTCTGCCCGGGACAAGCGCCCCCGCCGGGGCGTGCGCTCCGGGACACTGATGGACACCGGGGATGCTATGCCCCGCACCGAGTTCCACCGGCCCAGCCCCCTGGACAGCGACGTGATCATGGATGCCACCGCCCGGCTGCTGGCCCCCCGGCCCCTGACCCTGTCCGGCGGTCAGGACCAGAACACGGGCCGCCGCCGCAAGGGCAAGAAGCCCGCCCATAAGAGCCAGGAGCAGGCTGTCCAGACCCAGCACGCTCCCAAGCAGCAGCCCGCCGCCCACAAGTCCGCCCCGGGCGGCAAGAGCGCCAAAGGCGACAAAACCGCCCACCAGGGCCGCAAGGACCGCACCACGCCCCAAAAGCGCAGCCGGGGCGGCTATCAGCGGGGTCTGCCCCCGGAGCCCCACCGCCAGCAGAAGGACTCCACCGAGCAGCCCAGCCTGATGAAGCCCTTCTATATCAACGTGGGCCGCTGAATCGACACAAACGGCAAGCGTCGAAAAAGAGGGCAGCTTTCTCTAAGCCGGACGGGCCGGAGCATTCGGCCGCTCTCTCGAAAAAAATGGACGATTCTTTGTCGATGCAGTGATAGATTAAAGTAAAATTGCCCCTTCCCCGGTTTTCTGCCGGAGAAGGGGCCAAGAGAAATTTCCCATTTTAAAAAATTTTTTAACAGATACGGAGGATGCGAACATGGACTATCAGGCACTGTATCAGCAGAAGCTGACCACCGCCGAGCAGGCGGTGAAGGTCGTCAAGTCCGGCGACTGGGTGGATTACGGCTGGTGTACCAACCATCCCGTGGCCCTGGATAAGGCCCTGGCCGCCCGAAAGGACGAGCTGCACGACGTGAAGATCCGGGGCGGTGTGACCATGTGGATGCCCGAGATCGCCAAGGCCGAGGATGCCGGGGAGCACTTCACCTGGAACAGCTGGCACTGCAGCGGCATCGACCGGAAGATCATCGCCAAGGGCATGGGCTTCTTCTCTCCCATGCGCTATTCCGAGCTGCCCCGGTTCTATCGGGACAACCTGACCGTGGACGTGGCCATGATCCAGGTGACCCCCATGGACAAGCACGGCAACTTTAGCTTCGCCCTGGCCGCCTCTCACCTGGCCGACATGCTGGACCGGGCCAAGGTGGTCATCGTAGAGGTCAACGAGAACCTGCCCCTGGTCTACGGTCTCACCGGCTGCGAGATCAACATCAAGGACGTGGACATGGTGGTGGAGGGCGAGAATCCCCCCGTGGCCCAGCTGGGCGGCGGCGGCGAGCCCACCGACGTGGACCGTGCCGTGGCCAACCTGGTGGTGCCTGAGATCCCCAACGGTGCCTGTCTGCAGCTGGGCATCGGCGGCATGCCCAACACCATCGGCTCTATGATCGCCCAGTCCGACCTGAAGGACCTGTCTGTCCACACCGAGATGTATGTGGATGGCTTTGTGGACATGGCCATGGCCGGCAAGATCACCGGCAAGCACAAGAACCTGGACAAGGGCCGCCAGGTGTTCGCCTTTGCCGCCGGCACCCAGAAGCTGTATGACTACATGGACCGCAACCCCGACGTGATGGGCGCCCCTGTGGACTACACCAACGATGTCCACGTCATCAGCCTGATCGACAACTTCATCTCCATCAACAACGCCATCGACATGGACCTGTTCGGTCAGGTAAACGCCGAGTCCGCCGGCATCAAGCACATCTCCGGCACCGGCGGTCAGCTGGACTTTGCCATGGGCGCCTATCAGTCCAAGGGCGGCAAGAGCTTCATCTGCATGTCCTCCACCGTCACCGGCAAGGACGGCACCGTGAAGAGCCGCATCGTCCCCACCCTGACCCCCGGCTCCATCGCCACCGACCCCCGGACCTGCGTCCACTATATCGTCACCGAGTATGGCATGATCAACCTGAAGGGCCTGTCCACCTGGGAGCGGGCCGAGGCCATCATCTCCATCGCCCACCCCGATTTCCGGGAGCAGCTTATCGCCGATGCCGAGAAGATGCACATCTGGCGCAAGAGCAACAAGAAATAAGTTTAAGCGCAAAAAAATCCTGTGTCCGGCCGGACACAGGATTTTTTTCTGTTTTTGTTTGAGGTTCAGCACATCTTCGCGCCGGCGGGGATCTTGTCGTCCAGCATGAGCAGGTTCAGCCGCTCCTCCCCCCGCTCGGTGTGAACGGCGGAGATCAGCATGCCGCAGGACTCCTGGCCCATCATCTTCCGGGGGGGCAGGTTGACAATGGCCATCAGGGTCTTGCCGATGAGCTCCTCGGGCTTGTAGAACTGGGCGATGCCGGACAAGATCTGCCGGTCGGTGCCGGTGCCATCGTCCAGGGTGAAGCGCAGCAGCTTGTTGGACTTCTTCACCGCCTGGCAGTCCTTCACCTTCACGGCCCGGAAATCGGACTTGCAGAAGGTGTCGAAGTCCACCTTCTCCTCCAGCTGGGGCTCCAGCTCCAGGGGGGGCAGGGCTGCCTTGCGGGCGGCGGCCTCCAGCTCCTCCAGCTCGGCCAGGGCCTTCTCGGCATCCACGCGGGGGAACAGGTTCTCGCCCTTGGTGACGGTGGCGGTCTGGGACAGGCTGCCCCAGGCGGCGGCGCTCTCCCAGGTCTGGGCGGCGGGCTCCGCGCCGATCTGGGTGAAGAGCTTGGCCATGCTGTCGGGCATGAAGGGGGTCAGCAGGATGCCGCAGATGCGGGTGGTCTCCAGCAGGTTATACATCACATGGGCCAGCCGAGCGCCGTTCTGCTCCATGTCCTTGGCCAGGGCCCAGGGCATGGTCTCGTCGATATATTTGTTGGCCCGGGCAATGACCTTGAACACCTCGTCCAGGGCCTTGTGGGGAGCATAGGCCTCCATGTGGCCCTCGTACACGCCCCGCAGGGCACAGGCCATGGAGGTAAGCTCCGTGTCAAAGCGCTCGGGGGCATCCCAGCTCTTGCACCCGGCGGGCAGCTGGCCGCCGAAGTATTTGCCCACCATGGCGGTGGTGCGGCTGAGCAGGTTGCCCAGGTCGTTGGCCAGGTCGGTGTTGATGGTCTGGATCAGCAGCTCGTTGGAGAAGTTGCCGTCAGAACCGAAGGGGAAGGTGCGCAGCAGGAAGAAGCGCAGGGCATCCACACCGAACTTCTCCGCCAGCAGATAGGGGTCCACCACGTTGCCCTTGGACTTGGACATCTTGCCGCCGTCCAGCAGCAGCCAGCCGTGGCCGAAGACCTTCTTGGGCAGGGGGATGTCCAGGCTCATGCAGAAGGCGGGCCAGATGATGGAGTGGAAGCGGACGATCTCCTTGCCCACGATGTTCACGCCGGGCCAATAGGCCTGGTAATCGTGATAGCGGTCGTTCTCATAGCCCAGGGCGGTGATATAGTTGAACAGGGCGTCCAGCCACACATAGACCACATGCTTGGGGTCAAAGTCCACGGGGATGCCCCAGGTGAAGCTGGTGCGGGAGACGCACAGGTCCTCCAGTCCAGGCTTGATGAAGTTGTTCACCATCTCGTTCACCCGGCTGCGGGGCTCCAGAAAGTCGGTGTTCTCCAGCAGGTCCTGGACCTTGTCGGCGTACTTGGACAGGCGGAAGAAATAGGCCTCCTCCTCCGCGTCGGTGACGGGGCGGCCGCAGTCGGGACAGCAGCCGTCCTTCAGCTGGCTCTCCGTCCAGAAGGACTCGCAGGGGGTGCAGTATTTGCCTTTATAGGTCCCCTTATAGATGTCCCCCTTGTCGTACATCTTTTTGAAGATACGCTGGATGGACTGGACGTGATAGTCGTCGGTGGTGCGGATGAACCGGTCGTTGCTGATGTTCATCAGCTTCCACAGGTCCTTCACCCCCCGGGGGCCCTCCACGATGCGGTCCACAAACTCCTTGGGGGTAACGCCCGCCTCGGCGGCCTTGTTCTCGATCTTCTGGCCGTGCTCGTCGGTGCCGGTGAGGAACATCACGTCGTAACCGGCCAGGCGCTTATACCGGGCCAGGGCATCGGTGGCCACGGTACAGTAGGTGTGGCCGATGTGCAGCTTGTCGCTGGGGTAATAGATGGGGGTGGTGATATAAAATCGCTTCTTATTCTCCATTGTTGTGATCTCCCTCGTTGTTAATTTCCTTTTTGGGGGCCAGCCGCGCTCCGCCGGAGCGCACCGGACCCATATGGCTCAACAGGGCCATGGCCCCGGCCAGATTGCTGAGGAGAAAGGCCGCCGCCAGGGCCAGCCGGAAGGGCTCCAGACTGTCCCCCAGACTGAGCAGCCCCAGATAGACGCTCATCAGGCAGCAGAACAGCCCCCGGCGGGGGTGGGGGTGGGCATAGCGCAGGGCGGCCAGCTCATAGCTGCCCAGCATCAGAAAGGCCACCGCCGCCAAGGCGGGCCCGTAGTCCATGAGCACCGGGTCGGTGCCGTGCTTTAAATGGGTGGCAAACAGCCAGGCCAGACCCGCCGCCGGCTGGGCCAGGGACCAGGGACCGGCTTTTTGGGTGATGGGGCCCCGATAGCTCTCCCGCCCCAGCATGAGCAGGGCCGGGCCGGACAGAAAGCTGAACAGGGCGCACAGCAGCAGGGCGATGGGATAGGTGACGGGCTCTGCTGCGGGATCGACCCGCCAGACCGTCAGCTGGTAAAGGCCCTCCTGCACGCTGAGGGCTCCTCCCACCAGCATCAGCAGGGCCCCTGCGGCCATCAGGGTCATATACAGGGTGGAGGGGCAGGCCAGGACCTCCGCCGCCGTTTTCGGCGGGCTCTCCCGGCGCAGGGACACCAGCAGCACCGCCGCCACCGCCGCCGTCAGGGCCAGCAGCAGGGTGGGGGCGGGGCAGCCGGAGAGGAACAGCAGGGTCTCCGGGTCAAAGCTGACCCGCCGCTGCCACAGGCGCAGTCCCAGCCCCAGGATGCCGCTAAGCAAGGCCAGCCCGGGCAGATATACGTTCTTTCCCATCAATGGTGAACGCTCCTTTTTTCTTTGGTACAGATTTTTAGACGCTGTTTTTATGATATACCCGCCGGGGCAAAAAATCAAGGCGGCAGACCGGCTTCCGGTCCCTCTGCGGATGATTTTCCGGTTTTTCACAGGTTTTTACTTGTGCCGCAGCTTGTCGTCCCGCTTCTTGCCGCCGAACTGGCGGGCCAGGGCGGCGATGAGCAGAATAATGCCCAGGATGTTGACCACGCCGGAGGCCCAATCGGGCAGCATTCCGTGGGTGTACAGCATCTGTCCCGCGGCCAGGAAGATCAGGTTGATGAACAGCAGGTTCCGGGCCACCGGGTCCATGCGGGCGCGGTCCCGCACCTGCTTATCTGCCAAGGCGCTGTCCCGTGCTCTGGCACGAACCACGGCGCTGGAGTTGCTGTGTCGTTTTTTCGATTTGCTCATAGGTCATGCTCCTTCTCGTTCAATGACACCGCCGCCCACCACCAGGTCCCCATCGTAAAAGACCACAGCCTGGCCAGGGGTGACGGCCCGTTGGGGCCGGTCAAAGACCACCCGCACCCGGTCCTGGGATATCTGCTCTACAGTGCAGGGCTGCTCGGCCATGCGGTAGCGTATCTTGGCCCGCAGACGCAGGGGGGCGTTTAACCGGTCAAAGGGGATCCAGTTTATATCACAGGCGGTGAGGGCAGTGGAAAACAGGGCCGCGTTGTCCGACAGAACCACGGCGTTGTCCTCGGGCCGGACCTGCTTGACATACAGCCGTCCCCGGTTGGAGGATACCCCCAGTCCCCGGCGCTGGCCCACGGTATAGCCCACGATCCCCGTGTGCTCCCCCAACACATGGCCCTCCTGGTCCAAAAACGGACCATGGGGATAGGTCTTTCCCGTGTGGCGGCGGATAAAGGCGGCATAGTCCCCGTCGGGCACAAAGCAGATGTCCTGGCTCTCGTGCTTTTTGGCATTGATAAGCCCCTGCCGGGCGGCCATGGCCCGGATCTCGTCCTTGGACAGCCCGCCCAGGGGGAACAGGCTGTGGCTGAGCTGGTCCTGGGTCAGGTTATACAGCACATAGCTCTGGTCCTTCTCCGGGTGGAGGGCCTTGTGCAGCAGCCACCGGCCGCTGCCTCGGTCATAGCTTAGGCGGACATAGTGCCCCGTGGCCACATAGTCCCGGTCCAGCTCCTTCGCCCGCTGGAGCAGGGCACCGAATTTGAGATATCGGTTGCAGTCGATGCAGGGGTTGGGGGTCTCTCCCCGCTCATAGGCGCAGGCGAAGCGGTCCATCACCTGGTGATGGAACTGGCGGGAGAAGTTGAACACATAAAAAGGAAAGCCCAGCTGCCGGGCCACCGCCCGGGCATCCTCCACATCGTCCAGGGAGCAGCAGCTGCTCTCCCCCTCCACGCCCACATCTCCGTTGTCAAACAGCTTCATGGTCACGCCGATGAGGTCGTGGCCCGCCTGTTTCAAGATCCAGGCCGCCGTGGAGCTGTCCACGCCGCCGCTCATGGCAACGGCCACCTTTGCGCACATGCTGCGTCCCCCTCTCTGGAGCACTGGGTTACATAACGCCCAGTATCAGGAAAATCAAAATGGATAACGGTCATTTTGCCCAACCGCTTGAGAATACTTTTTGCAGTATATCACACTTTTTTTCCGTCGGCAACCACCGGGAAAATCACGCCAAACCCCACAGGCCCAACCGTTTGCAGGAAAACGGCCTTTCCGAATACATATTGTATTGCTTGGTTTTTATACAGCGAACAGGCACAATATCTTGTAGACCCGTACAATTTACAAACGAGACAAAGCGTGATATACTTCATTCCCGGTGATCAGAGAGATCAAATAACTTTCCGGCGGCAGCCCTGCCGCCGTTTTCCATCTGTTTGTTCCTACCAAACAGAAAACTTGAGAGGAGTGCGCACCGTGAAAGTAATCAAGCGAGACGGAAACATCGTCGATTACGACCGGAGTAAGATCGTCCGTGCCATAGAGAAGGCCAATGCAGAGGTAGCCCCCGATGAGCGGCTGTCCAAGGACCGCATCGACGCGGTGATCGACCGCATCGAGGCCCTCAAACGCCCCCGGATGCTGGTGGAGGATATCCAGGACCTGGTGGAGCAGGGGCTGGTGGAGGAGAACAAGTTCCACCTGGCCAAAACCTATATCATCTATCGCTATAACCGGGCCCTGGTGCGCAAGGCCAACACCACCGACGAGTCCATCCTGTCCCTGCTGCGCAATGAGAACCAGGAGCTGGCCGAGGAGAACTCCAACAAAAACACCATGATCGCCGCCACCCAGCGGGACTACATCGCCGGCGAGGTGAGCCGGGACCTGACCCGCCGTCTGCTGCTGCCCGATGTCATCTCCAAGGCCCACGACGAGGGCGCCATCCACTTCCACGACGCGGACTATTTCGTCCAGCCTATCTTCAACTGCTGTCTCATCAACATCGGGGACATGCTGGACAACGGCACCGTGATGAATGGCAAGCTGATCGAGTCCCCCAAAAGCTTTCAGGTGGCCTGCACCGTGATGACCCAGATCATCGCCTGCGTGGCCTCCAACCAGTACGGCGGCCAGTCGGTGGACCTGCGCCACCTGGGCAAATACCTCCGCCGCAGCCGGGAGAAGTTCCGCCGCCATATCGAGGCCGACTGTGCCGGCCATGCCGATGCGGAGACGCTGGAGCGGCTGGTGGAGGACCGGGTGCGGGACGAGCTGAAGTCCGGCGTACAGACCATTCAGTATCAGATCAACACCCTGATGACCACCAACGGCCAGTCCCCCTTCGTCACCCTGTTTTTGAACCTGCAGGAGGACGACCCCTATCTGGAAGAGAACGCCATGATCGTGGAGGAGGTGCTGCGTCAGCGCCTGGAGGGCATCAAGAACGAGGCCGGGGCCTATATCACCCCCGCCTTCCCTAAGCTGGTATATGTACTGGACGAGCACAACTGCCTGAAGGGCGGCAAGTACGACTACATCACCGAGCTTGCCGTGAAGTGTTCGGCCAAGCGGATGTACCCCGACTATATCTCCGCCAAAAAGATGCGGGAAAACTATGCCGGCAACGTGTTCTCCCCCATGGGCTGCCGCTCCTTCCTGGCCCCTTGGAAGGACGAGAACGGCAACTATAAGTTCGAGGGCCGCTTTAACCAGGGCGTGGTCTCTTTGAACCTGCCCCAGATCGGCATTCTGGCCCGGGGAGACATGGACAAGTTCTGGTCCCTGCTGGAGGAGCGGCTGGACCTGTGCTATCAGGCCCTGATGTGCCGCCACAACGCCCTGAAAAAAGTGCGCTCCGACTCCTCCCCCATCCACTGGCAGTACGGCGCCATCGCCCGTCTGCCCAAGGGCGCGCCCATCAAACCCCTGCTCTACGGCGGCTACTCCTCCATCTCCCTGGGCTATATCGGCCTGTACGAGGTGACCAAGCTGATGACCGGCGTGAGCCACACCCAGCCCGGCGGCACGGAGTTTGCCCTGAAGGTGATGAACCGCCTGCGCAAGGCCTGTGACGACTGGAAGGCCCAGACCAACATCGGCTTTGCCCTGTACGGCACCCCGGCGGAGAGTCTGTGCTACCGCTTTGCCCGCATCGACAAGGAGCGCTTCGGCACGATACCCGACGTAACCGACAAGGGTTATTATACCAACAGCTATCACGTGGACGTGCGGGAACACATCGACGCCTTCCACAAGTTCACCTTCGAGTCCCAGTTCCAGAAGATCTCCACCGGCGGGTGCATCTCCTATGTAGAGATCCCCAACATGCGTCACAATCTGGAGGCGCTGAAAGAGGTGGTCCGCTTTATCTATGACAACATCCAGTATGCCGAGTTCAACACCAAGAGCGACTACTGCCAGGTGTGCGGCTACGACGGGGAGATCATCATCAACGATGACAACCAGTGGGAGTGCCCCGTCTGCCACAACAAGGACCGGGCCAAGATGAACGTCACCCGCCGCACCTGCGGCTACCTGGGCGAGAACTATTGGAACGTGGGCAAGACCAAGGAGATCAAAGCGCGGGTGCTGCATCTGTAACCGAAAAAACTCAAAAAATATTCGGTGCAAAAATCGAACAAAAAACGGGCGCAAAAACCGCTACAATGCTTGTAATTACAAGGATTGTAGCGGTTTTATTCTTCTTAAATTGTAAAAAATGGGATTATACTATCGAGATTTATGGATCGCAAGCAAATTGCGTTACTGCGAACAGTAACTATTATCCATTACTACACTACCTCATGGGCCAGCCAACGGCGGCTCTTAAACCGTATCGTAAATACAATTCCACGAACGGTCCAATCTGTAAACATACCGATCCACACGGCAATCGGGCCAAATCCATGGACACGGCAAAGGTAAATACAGAGTGTTACCCGGAACAGCCACATGCTGATGCAGGAGAGGATCATGGAAAAGCGCACATCTCCTGCTGCCCGCATGCCGTAGGCCGGAACAAAAGCAAGTGTCCATACAATGGGTTTTACGACTGTGATCCATCCTATCATGTAAAAGCACATCTTTGCACTCTCCGGTTCCATGCCGCCTAACATCGTAACCGGTCTTGTCAGAATGTACACCAGGGCACAGCAGCCGATGATCACAACCTCCGCTATCACCGATAACTTTTTGATGTAATAGATGGCCTCATCCTGGCGTCCGGCACCCAAGCACTGGCCCACCACCGTCATCATGCCGATTCCGATGCCGATGGCCGCAATACCGTTTAAATTCTCCAGAATGTTGGTCATGGCCTGAGCCGCAATGGCGACGGTTCCAAGGGTCGATACCGTTGACTGAATGGCCAATTTTCCAAACTGGAACATTGCATTTTCGATTCCATTTGGAATTCCAAGAGACAGAATTCTTCTGATCCGCTGTCCATCTGGACGGATTCTCCCATATCCATAGACAGCGATCTCCTGCTTTGGATCCCTTAAAAAAGCCAGGACAACCACCGCTGAGATCACCCTGGAACCGAGCGTGGCAACAGCCGCTCCAGCCACTCCCAGATGAAATCCCCAGATCAACACCGCATTTCCGGCAATATTAAGTCCGTTAGAGACAACCGCGATGGTCATCGGAAGACGTGTATTCCCCTGCGCCCGGTAAATCGATGAGCCGGCATCATAAAGAGCTATAAAAGGAAATGAAAGCGCCGTGTAAAAGAAATAAATCCGTGCCGCCTCCATAACATCCGCTTCCACGCTGCCGAAAATCAACCGGAGCAACGGTCCCCTCGTCAGCAGGCATACCGCCATCACCGCCGTCGAGATGCTTGCTACTACGAATACCAGCTGCCTGGCCGATTCTTCTGCATTTTCCTTATCCCTCTGCCCGATATACTGGGAGCAGACGATGGTGCCGCCTGCTGCCAACGCATAAAATGCCTGTATCACCAAGATATTGATGGAGTCCACCAGCGATACAGCCGAGATTGCTGCCGATCCCACATTGCTGACCATAATGCTATCCGCTGTTCCCAT
Source organism: Flintibacter faecis (assembly GCF_014287875.1). Taxonomy (GTDB): domain Bacteria; phylum Bacillota; class Clostridia; order Oscillospirales; family Oscillospiraceae; genus Lawsonibacter; species Lawsonibacter faecis_A. The sequence goes on from NZ_JACOPN010000001.1 coordinate 492,907, forward strand.
CAGCGAATTCAAGAGTTGTTCCACTACAAGAGGAACCAGAAGCATCCATAAATCATGGTTGCTGAAGAGATGTTTTTCCGAATTATTTTTTTCCATACGCCGTCCTGTGTCTTTCTATGATGCTGGATCAATTTTCTGATCCCGTCACGGTTCACGTATACATGCCCAACAAGATGATTTTTCCGGTGCTTCGCAAACAGTCACCTGGTATCACAGTTTGGCTATTGTTTTATCCCGATATGGTTATACTGTCAATATAGAGCCATCCTTTATTTCTCTTCATTCGCCAACGATAGTATCCGGGCGATTGACCGTTGAATCATAGAAACACGCCCCGCAGGCTGGCAGACGACCATTTTTTGATTATTTCCGCTGTTCCAGCGCTTCGATCTCCTCTTCGATCTCCTCCACGTCCTCTTTCAGGAACATGAGCAGGAAGCCCACCACCAGCAGGGCGCAGGAGAGCCAGATAGTGCCCATACCGAACTGGGTGATGCCCCAGCCGCCCAGGCCAGCGCCCAGGGCGAAAAACAGGATGATGGCGAAATAGTGTCCTGCCTTGCGCAGGGGCTCGCGGTTGCGGGTGCGGAAAAAGGCGCACAGGGAGTCCATACCGCTGCGCAGGTTGCCGATGCACATGGTACTGGCGAAGGCATAGCCGTTGACCTTGCGGAAGGCCTGCACCTGCATAGCGCAGGAGAAGGAGACGGTGGCATTGGCCAGCATATTCAGGGACGCTGGCATCAGGCCCACGGCGAACAGGGTCACGATCTCCTCCAACAGGATAAGCTGTCGCCAGTGGATGCGCGTCCCCTGCTGAAAGCGGTAGCGCATACCCTCGGCGGCAGCGATGCCCAGGGCGAAGAAGACCAGCGGCACCAGATAATGGGGCACTTTGGCCCAGTTCCCGGTGAACAGATTCTGGCTGAGCAGGACGATGTTGCCCGTCTGGGCGTTGGCGAACACCTCGCCCCGGGCGATGTAGGTATAGGCATCCTGCAGCCCGCCGGACATGGACAAAAACGCCGCCGTCAGCAGGGCCTCAGACATCTGCCCCCGGCGTTTGCGATGACTCATAAAAAGACCTCCCGGATTTTTCTCGCTATACCATAACACAAAACGCCCCCCGGCGCAAGCCGGAGGACGTAAATTAGAACATATCGAAGTTGTGATTGCCAAATTCTACAAAACGTGCTATAATATCCTCGGCGCATGGATATGCGCTGGCGCTGCCAGTATTCGGTAGGCGGGAGGCCCCTCATTCGCATTGCCCTTGAGGAGGCCAAACTTCTTTTATAAAGCCTCCTCTTTCTTGGGGGGAGGTGGTACATATGGTGACTCATTCGGAACTGATCCTGATTGGTCAGCTCATCGTGAGCGTTCTGACTCTGTTCGTCCATATTTACAACAATAAAAAGAAGTAACCGCCACAGCTTCCCGGCTAACGGTTACTTCTTTTAGCAAACGGGGGCTCCCGTCTACCGGCAGCGCCTCTCTTTATCTTCAGTATAACATGATATGGAAAAAAGTCAATCCCCAATCCCCCGCCGGGGGATTTCTTTTTTGCCGGGGAAGCCCTCTCCGCCCCCTGCGGGGGCACCTCCCCCAAAGGGGGAGGCAAGGGGGACGGGGGGACGGAATCCCCCCTCCGCCTTCGGCGGTGTCCCCCCTTTCACAAGGGGGGCTGATGTCCTGCACCAATAGCCTCCCTTGTTAAAGGGAGGTGGCACGGGCGCAGCCCGTGACGGAAGGATTCCGCCCCCCTTCGGGGCTTTTCCCCCATCTTGCCAAATTCTACAAAACATGCTATAATATCCTCGGCGCATGGATATGCGCTGGCGCTGCCAGTATTCGGTAGGCGGGAGGCCCCTTCTTCGGGAGGAGGCCGCATTTCTCTTTTCCTCCTCCACTACATCGGAGGGGGGTGATGGCATGGTGACCTATTCCGACCTGTTTCAGTTCGGCATTTTGATCGTCGGCATCATTTCTCTGGTTTTCCAGATAAAAAAGAAGTAACCGCCCAAAGCTTGGCCGCTCGACGGTTACTACTTCTTAATCGTTGAGGGGCTCCCGTCTACCGGCAGCGCCTCTCTTTATTTTCAGTATAACATGATATGGAAAAAAGTCAATCCCCAATCCCCCGCCGGGGGATTTCTTTTTTGCCTTCCCCTGGGGGAAGGTGGCACGGCGAAGCCGTGACGGATGAGGGGAAGGGTATCGACAGCCGGGCACTTTCGATGGAAAGACTGCAAACTCTTCGGCGTTCCCCTCATCCGCCCCCTGTGGGGGCACCTTCCCCCTGGGAGGGGGAAGGCAATTCCTAACCTTGCCAAATTCTACAAAACGTGCTATAATATCTCCGGTGCATGGATATGCGCTGGCGCTGCCAGTATTCGGTAGGCGGGAGGCCCCTTCTTCGGGAGGAGGCCGAAACTTCTTTCCTCCTCCACTACATAGGAGGGGGGGTGATGCAGATGGTCACGTATTCTGATCTCATTCAGATCGGCATCTTGGTCGTTAGTATCATAAACCTGTTCTTGAACAGCAAAAAGAAGTAACCGCCCCAGCCCACCAAGCTAAGCGGTTACTTCTTTGTAACTCTTAGGGGCTCCCGTCTACCGGCAGCGCCTCTCTTTATCTTCAGTATAACATGATATGGAAAAAAGTCAATCCCCAATCCCCCGCCGGGGGATTTCTTTTTTGCCGGGGAAACCCTCTCCGCCCCCTGCGGGGGCACCTCCCCCAGGGGGGAGGCAAGGGGCGGTGGGGTCCACTCAGCCCCAGCTTGGCTCCCCCTGTGGGGGAGCTGTCAGCGCAGCTGACTGAGAGGGCGGGGGACGGATTGCCACGTCGGGGCTTTGCCCCTCCTCGCAATGACAGGACGGGGGGGACGGAAGGATTCCCCCCTTCGGGGCTTTTCCCCCATCTTGCCAAATTCTACAAAACGTGCTATAATATCCCCGGCGCATGGATATGCGCTGGCGCTGCCAGTATTCGGTAGGCGGGAGGCCCCTCTTTCGGGAGGAGGCCGAAACTTCTTTCCTCCTCCACTACATCGGAGGGGGGTGATGGCATGGTGACCTATTCCGACCTGTTTCAGTTCGGTATTTTGATCGTCGGCATCATTTCTCTGGTTTTCCAGATAAAAAAGAAGTAACCGCCGTTAGCTTGGTCCGCTCGGCGGTTACTACTCAGTAACTTATGAGGGGGCTCCCGTCTACCGGCAGCGCCTCTCTTTATCTTCAGTATAACATGATATGGAAAAAAGTCAATCCCCAATCCCCCGCCGGGGGATTTCTTTTTTGCCGGGGAAGCCCTCTCCGCCCCCTGCGGGGGCACCTTCCCCCTGGGAGGGGGAAGGCAATTCCTAACCTTTCCAAATTCTACAAAACGTGCTATAATATCTCCGGCGCATGGATATGCGCTGGCGCTGCCAGTATTCGGTAGGCGGGAGGCCCCTTCTTCGGGAGGAGGCCGCAACTTCTTTCCTCCTCCACTACATAGGAGGGGGGTGATGCAGATGGTCACGTATTCTGATCTCATTCAGATCGGTATCTTGGTCGTTAGTATCATGAACCTGTTCTTGAACAGCAAAAAGAAGTAACCGCCCCAGTTCCCCAACTTGGCGGTTACTTCTCGTAACCAACATGAGGGGGCTCCCGTCTACCGGCAGCGCCTCTCTTTATCTTCAGTATAACATGATATGGAAAAAAGTCAATCCCCAATCCCCCGCCGGGGGATTTCTTTTTTGCCGGGGAAACCCTCTCCGCCCCCTGCGGGGGCACCTCCCCCAGGGGGGGAGGCAAGGGCCGGTGGGGTCCACTCAGCCCCAGCTTGGCTCCCCCTGTGGGGGAGCTGTCAGCGCAGCTGACTGAGAGGGCGGGGGACGGATTGCCACGTCGGGGCTTTGCCCCTCCTCGCAATGACAGGACGGGGGAACGGAATCCCCCCTTCGGGGCTTTTCTCCCATCTTGCCAAATTCTACAAAACGTGCTATAATATCCTCGGCGCATGGATATGCGCTGGCGCTGCCAGTATTCGGTAGGCGGGAGGCCCCTTCTTCGGGAGGAGGCCGCACTTCTCTTTTCCTCCTCCACTACATCGGAGGGGGGTGATGCAGATGGTCACGTATTCTGATCTCATTCAGATCGGCATCTTGGTCGTTAGTATCATGAACCTGTTCTTGAACAGCAAAAAGAAGTAACCGCCCAACTGTCCCAACAGCACGGTTACTTCTTTAAGTAATCCAAGGGGCTCCCGTCTACCGGCAGCGCCTCTCTTTATCTTCAGTATAACATGATATGGAAAAAAGTCAATCCCCAATCCCCCGCCGGGGGATTTCTTTTTTGCCGGGGAAGCCCTCTCCGCCCCCTGCGGGGGCACCTCCCCCAAAGGGGGAGGCAAGGGGCGGTGGGGTCCACTCAGTCCCAGCTTGGCTCCCCCTGTGGGGGAGCTGTCACGGCTTCGCCGTGACTGAGAGGGAAAAAGCGCCCCTCCTTGCGGAGGGGCGCTCTTTTTGGCGTTAGCCTAGTCAGTGCTCAGACAGAGGTCTGATTACTTGACGTAGGGGACAACAACCAGGATGGAGGTGGCCAGAGGAGTGGTGTCAGTGTCGTTGTCGACAGTCATGACATACACGCCGGTCAGGTCGCTGCTGATAATCTTGCCGCTGGCATCCTTGGTGAAGTTGGCATCGGCATAAGCCACGACATCGCCGATATCACCAGTACGGATGGCACTAACGTCCTTGTTATTCTCCTTCAGCTCGATGACCACGAACTCGGTCTTGCTGTCATAAGCAAAGACATCGTGAGCCTTGCTGGGATCATTGTTCAGGTTGATGGAGCTGTGCAGAGACAGAACGCCATTCTTAGCAGCGTCAGCATAGACGTTAGCGGAAGCAGCAACAGCGTTACCAGCCTTGAAGTTGGTCAGCTGAGTAGCAGCGCTGACATAATCATCGCCGTCATACTTGGTGATCAGGTACAGGCCCTTGGCGCTGAAAGTGCTCTTAGAAGTGTTGGTGACGTACAGATCGGTGCGCTGGTTGCCGTGGATATCATAGGCGGCGGTCAGCTTGTACACGGTCTTCTTGTTGCTGTCCTTCATGGCCTCCATGTCGGTGCCCTTCAGGATGACATAGTCATCATCGTTGGCGGAGCTACTGATCTTGGAACCATAGATGAACACGATCTCGGCCACGCCGTCGCTGTTCTTCACAGCGGCCACATTGGCATTGGTCTTGTTGGACACGTTCTTGTAGCCGGTCCAGGTCTTGTTGTTCTCCGCGTCGACAAACACGGTCTGGCTGTCAGTGGTGACAATGCTAGTCTTGTTACCAGCAATGGTGGGAGTCTTGTTGGAGATGGTAACCTTATCAGCAGCACCAGTATCCTTCTCGTTGGTGACAGCCTCCAAATCATAGTCGCTGGAGCCAGCGGTGTACTTGTACACAGTGTTCACCTGGACATTGCCGGAAGCAGCGACGCCGCCAGCGGCGGGGGTGTAGGAAACATCCTCGGTGACCTTCTGGTTGTGAGCATTCACATAGGTAACCTGGTCCAGATCAACGGTCTTCTGAGTACCGTCGAAGAAGACGACCTTAGCGGACACGTCAGAACCGAAGGAAACATCCAGGCTCTTCACGAACAGGTAGTCCTCAGCAGAGCTGGACTTGCCCTCGTAAGCTACGGCATAGCCATAAGCGTCCAGATACAGGGTGGCATCCTTGTCCACGTCGGGGTTGCCGTCACGGACATTGTCCTCCAGGTTGTACAGGCCGTTCTGGATGCCGTTGTTCTGATAGGCATAGTTGTAGCTATACTTAGTGCCGTCGATAGTGGTATAGTCGGCATCGCTCTGACCGGTGACCTTACCGGCAACAGTCTTGGCCTTGGCCATGGACTGGACCTCGCCGTCAGCAGCGGTGTAAACAACCACGTCGTCCTTGGCGAACTTCATATCAGAGGTGTACTTGGTGTCAGCAGTCACGCCGGGGATGCGGGTCTTGAAGGACAGGGTGACCTCGTACTCGCCCTTGGTGGAGTCCTCGGTGACCTTGGTGACCTTGGCCACGCCGGTGTCGATCATGGAGACAACAGCGGTCTTCTTGTCGGAGTCGACGAACAGCTGGGTCAGCACGCCCTCACCGGACGTAGCAACACGCTCAGTGCCGGTCTTGCTGGTGCTACCGAAAGCATAGCTCTTGTGAGCATTGGTAGCACTGGCATTCACACCGGCCAGGTTGACACCGTTGCGGTACACGGACCACTTGTAGTTGTCGTAGGCATCGGAACCGGCGGCCTCATACAGGGCCTTGTTGGTGACCTTGGCGGTCCACTCGCCATCCACGGAGTCAGCATACTTGCCGATCTCATTGGACTTGTAGGTCCAGGTAGAGGCAGGACGGCCAAAAGAGTCAGAGCCGCTGGACTTCTTCAGGTCGCCGCTGTACAGCTTCTCACCCAGCTCCACGGTGTTGCCGTTCAGCTTGGTACCGTCGTTGTTGGAGTTCAGCTGATTGTCGATGGCCTTGGCATAGTCCTTGCTGCTGGTGATGTAGTTGTACTTCACGTTGCTGGAGATGATCACGCCGTTGACCGCGATGTCCTGGCCGTCCTTCTCAGCCTCCACGGTGGGAGTCTTCAGGGCGTTCAGCACCAGCTGAGCCAGGTCGTTGCGGGTCATGGCCTCACGCACGCCGGAGTCCACGTCGTCGAACAGGTCGATCTGAGTGGCCTTCTTGATGGTGGAGAACTGCCAGTCAGAGCCGAAGTCGCTGGAGTACTGGAAGTAGCCCAGGGCCTTCATCAGCATCAGAGCGGCCTGGCTGGTGGTGACGGTGTCGCTGCCGCCGTAGGTGGTCTTGGTGTAACCGGAAGTGATGCCGTTGGTCCAGCAGGCGGCCACATAGGGTTCAGCCCAGGAGGGGACATCGGTGAAGGGAGAGGTGCCGGCGTAGGTGGCGGCGCGGTAGTCCATCAGGTTGGACATGACCACGGCCATCTCGTTACGGGTCACCTTCTGGTCAGGGTTAAAGTTGCCATTGTTGTCGCCGACCATAATGCCGACGGACTGGAGAACCTCGATGGCTTCCTGGTTCTGCTTGGAAGTCACGTCAGTGTAGCTCGCGCCGGTACCGACAACGGTCATGCCCAGAACCATGACAGAAGCCAGAGCCAGGCTGAGAGCCCGCTTCAGATTTCTCATTTCGGAATTCCTCCTTGTAGAATATTGCGTTGCGTCAGAGCCGCACCACCGACTCCTTCGCTACGATGGCATTCTATCAAACCCCAAAACCAAAGTCAAGCGCCCCGGCCCAGATGTAACAAAGGTGTAACATTGGGGTAACTTTGTTGCAGAGGGGGGCCTGTCATTGCGAGGAGCGCAGCGACGCGGCAATCCGTCCCCCCGCCCTCTCAGTCAGCTCCGCTGCCAGCTCCCCCACAGGGGGAGCCAAGACCAGGCCCGAGGACCCCAACGACCCTTGCCTCCCCCCTTGGGGGAGGTGCCCCCGCAGGGGGCGGAGAGGGCCCGCGTCCCCCCTCCTCCTGTCATTGCGAGGAGCGCAGCGACGCGGCAATCCGCACCCCCGCCCTCTCAGTCAGCTCCGCTGCCAGCTCCCCCACAGGGGGAGCCAAGACCGGGCCCGAGGACCCCACCGACCCCCTTGCCTCCCCCCTTGGGGGAGGTGCCCCCGCAGGGGGCGGAGAGGGCCCGCATCCCCCGTCCCGTCATTGCGAGGAGGCCCAACGGGCCGACGCGGCAATCCGCACCCCCGTATCTTGCCAAATTCTACATAATATGCTATAATCCACCCAAGCGCTGCCAGTGGCGGTAGGCGGGGCCCCTCCTTCGGGAGGAGGCTGAACTTCTTCTTGTTTCCTCCTCCACTCCATCGGAGGGGGGTGATGTACATGGTGACCTATTCCGACCTGTTTCAGCTCGGTATTCTGATCGTCAGCATCATTTCCCTGGTCATCCAGGTAAATAATAAAAAGAAGTAACCGCTGACGCTCCCAAGCCACGGTTACTTCTTGTAACACTGGAGGGGCCCCCGTTCACCGGCAGCGCCCTTCCTTCATCTATTATTATACCCGCTTTCAAATCCTTGTCAATCCCCTGTCCCGTCATTGCGAGAAGCGCAGCGACGTGGCAATCCGTACCCCGTCCACCAGAAAGCTGTCCTAAAAACGGAATCCCTCAGTCAGCTTCGCTGACAGCCCCCTTTCACAAGGGGGCCTATTGGTGCAGCACATCAGCCCCCCTTGTCAAAGGGGGGACACCGCCGAAAGCGGAGGGGGGATTCCGTCCCCGCATCTTGCCAAATCCGACATAATATGCTATGATACACCCAAGCGCTGCCATAGACGGTAGGCGGGGCCCCTCCTTCGGGAGGAGGCTGAACTTCTTCTTGTTTCCTCCTCCACTCCATCGGAGGGGGTGATGCACATGGTCACATATTCTGATCTGTTTCAGTTTGGGATCTTGATCGTGCAGATCGTTGCCCTGGTCATCCAGGTAAACAATAAAAAGAAGTAACCGCTGACGCCTCCCAAGCTAAGCGGTTACTTCATGTAACACTTTGGAGGGACGCCGTCTACCGGCAGCGCCCTCTTTCTATTTACTATTATACCCGCTTTCAAATCCTTGTCAATCCCCCGTTCCTGTCATTGCGAGGAGGGGCAAAGCCCCGACGTGGCAATCCGTACCCGTATCTTGCCAAATTCTACATAATATGCTATAATCCACCCAAGCGCTGCCAGTGGCGGTAGGCGGGGCCCCTCCTTCGGGAGGAGGCTGAACTTCTTCTTGTTTCCTCCTCCACTCCATCGGAGGGGGGTGATGTACATGGTGACCTATTCCGACCTGTTTCAGCTCGGTATTCTGATCGTCAGCATCATTTCCCTGGTCATCCAGGTAAATAATAAAAAGAAGTAACCGCTGACGCTCCCAAGCCACGGTTACTTCTTGTAACACTGGAGGGGCCCCCGTTCACCGGCAGCGCCCTTCCTTCATCTATTATTATACCCGCTTTCAAATCATTGTCAATCCCCCCTGTCATTGCGAGGAGCGCAGCGACGTGGCAATCCGTACCCCCGTCCCATCTTCTTCAAATTTTCTCCAAATTTTTTCATTTTCAGGATTGACAAATTCCCCCTGTTCATTTACAATAAACACCAGGAAACAAGACGGCGGTATTCAGCCCCGCCCCTGGTCTGACCCGTTGCCTTGCTTCCGAACTGTTTACAATCAAACGTCAACAGGAAACCCCCGGGTCCTCCGCCCGGGGGTTTTCCTGTTTTTTTGCGCCTTTTCATGGCAAAACCTGCATCTCCAGCTGGCTCCAGTTCAGCCCCGCTCTCTCCAGGTCGGCCCAGGAGGGAAACTGCTCCTCCAGCTCCGCCCAGGTGAGGAAGCGGTAAAACCACGCGATCTCCACCTGGGGCGGCACGATCTCCTGGATGATCCGTTTCAGCCGGTCGATCTGCGCCGGAATGCCCACCACGCCGGGGAAACGAACCTGCACCCGGCCCACCCCTGTCTCCATACACTCCGCCGCCACGCCGCAGCCGGTGATGGTGTCGTTGATGGCCCCGGGGGTAAAGCTGTCGTCCCCGATGCGCAGCAGGGCGGCCAGGGCCTGGCTCAGCCCCTCCTCTGTCTCCGCCGCCGGCCGGTGGAGCAGCAGCTTCGCCACCCCCTCCAGCCCCCAGCTGCGGGCCGTCACCAGGCTGCTCTCCCGCTCCACCTCCTCCAGTGCGCCCAGCGCTCCGTCCAGGGCCTCCCCCGCCGCCGTCAGCTCCCCGCCGTTGAAGGGTGCCTCCACGTCATACACCCCCAGGGGCCGCAGCAGCTCCTTTAAATAGTCTCTATAGCTCACTTCATTTCCTCCGTCGTCACCCGCCCCAGCTGGGGCAGTACCTCCGGCGACCCGGCCACATCCTTTCTGGGGGAGACGATGTTATAGTTGGCCACCCCCTCGCAGTGATACATCAGGTCCGCCAGCTGGCTGCGCAGAACCCCCTGCCCCAGCCGCTCCCCGGTGAACCACGCCTGCAGCCGCGCCTTCACCGTCTCCGCCGCCTGGGCAAAGGTATAGCCCTCCGCCGGCTTGATCTGCACATACACCGCCACCGCCGCCAGGGTGGGGGCTTTCACCTGCACCTCCACGGCGATCTCCCGCCGGGCCTGGAAATAGTCGTTCAGCTGCGCCAAAAGCCCCTCGTCCGGGGCCCCCGCCCGGGTGGCTGCGATCACATCCACCGTGCCGATGCCCCTGGGCCGGGGGATCACGCTGGCCGCCACGATCTGGGGAAAGGACAGGGCCTCCCGCTGATAAAAGGCGGCGTTTGCTCCGTTGGGCAGCCGGCGGAAGCTGTCCATCACCCGCGCCCGCAGGCCCTCATCTCCCTCCCGGTCCGCCCCGCCGGTGCAGGGCTCCGGGTTGGTGCAGGAGGCCACCCCCGCCGGGGCCACCGCCATGACCACCACGCTCCCGGCGGCCACATTCCCCGCGCTGCCCGCCTCTGCCGCCAGAACAGGCACCTCCGCCGTCAGCTCCCCTGGCGGAATGGTCCCCTCTTCCGTGGTCTCAAACCGCACCCGGCCCGCCGTCATGCAAACTGTGCCCACGGGGATAACTCGGGCGGTATCCGCCGTCTCCCCCGCGGTAAAGCGGATCACGCCCTCCGCCGGGGCGGCCTCCTTCCGGGTGATGCCCCGCAGCTGGGCGTGGCGGTCCAAAAACTCCCCCTCCGCCGTCTGGGGCAGCACCTGCCGTCCCAGCCACTCCGCCTGGACATACAGGCTGTACACCTGGGCCGCCACCGCATACAGCCGTGCCGCCAGATCGCAGCCCTCCGCCGGACGCATCCCCGTCCGCTGGGCAAAGCAGTCCAGCATCTCTCGATAGATCTCCTCCACGCTTTTCATACCCTGCTCCCTTCTTCACACCGCCGCCGTCACCGTCAGCGGCTGGCCCTTCCAGTTCAGCTCCACCGTCACCTCCGCGCCCCGGTCCGTGTCCTTCCAGACCACGTCCGTCACGCTCAGGTCGGTCTCCTCCTCCAGCGCCTGGGCCACATACCGGGCGCACAGCGTCTGCCGGGCCCCCGGCTTCTCCCGGATCACCTCGTGCAGTCGGCTGCCCAGTCCGGGCAGAAAGGGCATGGCCCCCCGCCGGGCCGTCAGGCGGAACAGCACCCGGGCCAACACCTCCTCCGCCCCCTCCGCCGTCTCCAGTCCCCCCGCCCCGTCGGGCACATAGTCCCCGTCTCTCAGCATCCGCTCCATGCCGCCATCTCCTCTCAGCTCTTCACCATCTCGCTCAGCACCTGATACACCACGGCCCGGACATAGTCGCCGATCTCCGTGCCGCCCACCTTCACCGTGCCGTACAGATTCACGCCCTCCCGGTCCGCCAGAACGCCGCCCCCGCCTCCGGGGGCCGCCAGCCGCACCGCACCGGGGGCCAGTCCATCAGTTCCCTGCTGCGTCCGTCCGATGACGCAGGGCTGCTCTCCCGCCGCACCCGTTTTCAGCACCAGCACCCGGTCTCCCGCCGCCGGTCTCCAGGTCACCCCGCCGGGGCTGTACACGGGCAGCTGCCGCCGCTCGCCACCCAGGCTCACCCCCGCCGGGTCGCCGCCCAGGGTCACCACGCCCAGCTCTGCCGCCGGCTCCCCCTGCTCCCGCCGTATGTCCCGCTCCGATAGCCACATCATCCTCACCTCAAACCACAAAATCCGGTGGAGCCAGCTCCAGCCGGGTCCAATATCCCCGGCCGTCCATCCCCACCGTGCTCTGGGCCACCCGATACAGCCCGTTCCGGTCCCAGCCGCTGCGCTGCACCCGCACCAGCTCCCCCGGCCAGGCGGAGAAGGCCTCCCCGATCTCCACCTCCAGCCGGATGCGCTCTCCCTTGGCCCGCTCCAGCTGGAACCTGCCCGTGTAGCGCATGGTCTGAAAATTGCTCCGCCCCGGCATGGTCATCACTCGCCGGGCCATGCCCCCCTGGGCAGAAAACTCCCCGTCGGTCACCGTCTCCACCTGACCGCTGTACCGGTCCCGCACCAGCACCTGGGACAGCACGCCATACCGCCGGTCCCGATACACCAGTTCCGTCACCGCCGTCCCATTGCCGATCAGCCGTGTCTCTCCCTTCGGCCACCCGGTCAGCACCAGCCGCCCCTCCCGGTCGAACCTGGGGGCCACCCCGCCGTAATACCGGGCAAAGTCGTATACCACCGACCACTCGCTGCTCCCCGTGGCCACAGAAAAGGGGCTCACCGGCGGCAGGTTGGCCCCCGCCGCCGTCTGAATGCCATAGGGCCGCACGTGGTCCCGCAGGATGTCCTCCATCGTCGCTGCGCCATAGTCCTCTCCCAGCGCCTCGTTGTCCAGCAGCAGGGCGGCCATCCCCCGGCCGGAAAGCTCCAACACGCTGCCGCCGCCCGACTGCTCCACCTGGCACTCGTCCACCACTCCGGTGAACACCCGCTCCCCCTCATGCTCGGCCCAAAATCGGGGCCAGTCCCCCGGTCTCGTCCCGCTGCCGGCCTCCCAGGGGCAGCGCATCCAAAAGCTGTCGCAGGGTATCCCGGCGGTATACTCCATCCGCCAGGCCGTGGGCTGGGGCAGCAGCCACTGCCGCCCCGCTGCATCTGTCACATACCCTCTCACCCCACTCTCACCTCGTCTCCCACATGGATCAGGTTGGGGTTCTTGATCTGGGGATTCATGGCGATGAGCTTGGCCAGGGCCAGGTCATATTTCCTGGCGATGGCCCACAGGCTCTCCCCCTTCACCACCCGGTGATACACCGGTCCGGCGGCGGCAGCGCCGCTCTCCCCGCTCTGGTTCCCCGCCCTCTGGGCTGCCAGGCCGGTATACCAGCTGTCGTCCTCCCAAAAGGCAAAGGAATAGCGCACATAGTCCGGCCTGGGCTCCTGCTCCAGCCGCAGAGAGACGAAATAGGCGTTGGCCGTCTGCCACAGGGGATGGACCAGCAGCCCCGGCCCGTCCTCATAGAACACGTTGGCAAGCTTGCCGAACTGGGCATAGGCATCCGGCCCCACAAATTCCCCCTCCCCCTCCATGATCCGGTTGGTCCGCCCCAGATCCTGCAGGTGAAACAGCCCAAAGGGCGTCTTGTTCACCGCCATCTTCCGCTCATAGTCGATGGAGTACACCCTGGGATTGTGGGGCCAGGTATAGCCCTTATACCGCATGGGCGATAGCGTCATCCTCTCTCCTCCTTGTCAATACAGGGAAAAGCCCCCGTCATACCGGCGGCTGTCCCGCTGAAAGATCCGGTCCAGATTTCGGGCCTGCTCCCGCTCCGCCGCCGGGTCCTGATCGCTGGAAAAGGCCCCCGTTCGGCCCGTCTCCGGGACCGTCCCGTCCAAAAAAGCCGACGCGTTTCGCCCGCTCCCCGCCTCAAGCTGTCCCCAGCTGAAGACTCCAGCTTTCCCGGCCTGCCGGCTCTCTCCCCTGGCTCTGGCGGCAAACAGCTCCGCCCGCTCCCCTCGGGCGCTGTCCAAAGCCCGCTCCAGCCGCACGGTCTCCTCCAACAGAGGCAGCGTTCCCTCCGCCGTCTGGGCCTCTTCCGCCGGGAGCAGTTCGCTTTTCGCCGCCTTCCACGGTCCGCCGTCCGACTCCGTCCGGGCCGTCTCCCCCACGCCTGACAGGTCGGCCCCGCCGCTCTCTCCCGCGGCGGCGGCAGAAGTCAGTGCGACGGCCAGCCGCCTTCTCTGCTCCTCCAACGCATCCGCCTGGCCGCTCTCCTGCTCCAGATAGTCGATCATGCGCCGCCCTCCTTCAACCTCTGAAACTGCGCCGGGTCAAAGGCGGGATTGCTCCCGCCCTCCCCAGGCTCTTCCGGCCTTCCGCACACGGGGCACCGGGCCTGCTCCGCCTTCCCCCGGCAATCGGGACACAGCCGTTCCAACTGCTCCTCCCGGTCCAAAAGCCCGTTGGCCAGACACCACAGATAGTCCCGGTCCTTCATCTCTCTGGCTCTTCTCTCGGTGGGCAGGGCGTGAAACTCCCTCAGCACCCGCCACCGCAGCCGCTCTTCCGGGTCGCTCCGGAGTTTTTTTTTACGTTTTCCAGCTCCTCCTCCGTCACGTTCAGCCCCGGGTCGCTCTCCAGGCGCAGCTGGGACCACCGCCGGGCCAGGCCGCCGATCTCCTCCACGGTCAGCCCGGCCAGAACCGCCCGTCCGTCGGAAAACACCGGCTTATGTTCCTCTTCCTGCTCCAGGGCCCGGGCCAGCAGACAGGCGTTGGAGCACAGGGCCCGCTCCCGGTCCTCCCCCGCCAGCTCCCCCGCCTCCCGGCGGGCCTGGAGTATCTCCAGGGCGGACAGCAGCCGCAGCGCCATCCCGTTGCCCAGGCTCACCCGCTCCCGCTGGGCTAAGATAGAACCCTCCATGCTCACACCTCCGTCACGATCCGGCGGGAGGCCACCAGCGTCACCTTCTCCAGCACCATGCTGCCCAGGGCGGCGCTCTCCTGAATGCTGCTCCACTGGCAGTTGGAGTAGATGATCTTCCGGTCCGGCTTGCACACCACCAGAGAAAACCCGCTCAGGCTGTAAAAGTCGATGCCGTCCCGAATGGCCTCGTCGGTGGCATACAACCTCGTCAGCTCCACCACATGTCTGGTCTGCCCCTCGATGGTGGCCACCGGTTCGGCCTCGCCAAAGGCCTCCACCGCCGTGCTGCTCTTGCTGGCCTTGGCGGAATAGCTCTGCACCACGGCCACCCTGGTGCCGTCCACCTCCAGATAAATGTCGCTGCTGGTAGGAAATCCAGTCATACCCGCTTCACGCTCCCCTCTCTCAAACGGTGATGTGGGCCGTCAGCCAGATCTGATTCAGCCCGTGGGCCACAGTAAAGGAGAAGTCCACCAGGCATCGGGCCGGGTCCTGACTGTCCGCCGTCACCGTCACGTTCTCATACCCGGTGATGATCTCCCGGGCCTTCTTGTTCTCCAGCTCCAGCACCACCTGGGCCCGGATGGCCCCCCGGCTCTGGGCCGTGTTTTTGGCCCGCTGGAACTTCGTCCGCAGGGCCCGGCGCAGGGTGGGGATCACGTCGTCCACAATGCGGATGGTGGTCAGATCCCGCCAGGTGGCGTCCGCCGCCTCCCCCGTGGTGGTCCGGGTGGTCACGCCCCGCACCACGCCGATGGTCCCCGCCAAGCTCTCCACCGGGGTCACGCCGCCTAAGATCAGCCGGTCCATCTCCCCGTCGCTGTACCGCCCGCTCAGACCATACAGCCCGGTAAGCACCGCCCCGCCCAGGGGTACGGCGGGGTCGCTCTCCCCGGCGATGGCTCCCGCCACCGCCGCCGCCACGCCCAGGCCGTCCGCAGCCTCTCCGTTCTGATTTACGCCGCCGGGAGCCACCAGCACCACCCGCTCGTGGTTCAGGGCCTTGGCCCGGGCGATCAGCTGATCCACCGTCTCCCCCGCCCCACCGGCGGCCACGGCGATCCGCTCCCGCCGGTTGGCCGAGGCCGTCTCCACGCTCTGCTTCATGGCCTTCTGTACGTCCCCGTCCGTGCTGTCACAGATCACCGCCGTGATGTCCTCCAGTCCCTCCAGTGCGGCAAAGCCGTCGGCATAGCCCTCGCCCCCGGCGATGGGCACCGCCGCCACGGCCCCGGCCCCGTTTTTCAGGGCCAGCCGGACAAGCTCCGCCATGGTCCCCTGACCAAAGGCGTTCACCGCCCCGTCATAGCTGGTCACGATCTTCACCTCGTTGGCCGCAGCCTTGGCGTTCACCGCCACCAGCCCCACCTGCTTGCCTGCGCCGCTGCCGCTGACCACCGAGGAGGCATCATACGCGGAATAGACCCCCGGTCTCTGATGTACCGTCACATTCATTTTTTCAATCCACCTCGCACTTCAAATTCCGAAAATACCGCCGACGGTTCTTCCTCCCCAGTCAGACAGACCACACACACCGCACGCACTGTCCGGCGCAGCAGCCGGGACTTTCCGTCCCGCTCCGTCTCCCCCCAAGCGAGCTCCTTCACTCCCACGTCCGGCGGTCCGCCCCGCACCAGAGCCCGGGCCAGTCGGAACACCGCCCGCTCCAGCTCCGCCCCCTCCGTCTCCTCCGGGGCGTACAGATCCAGCCCCAGGGTCAGCTCCGCTTTCCGGCCATACAGTTCTCTCCACTGGCCGCTGTCCTTGTCAAATCGCTCCCCCAGATAGTCCTGAAAGCCCGCCGGGCCCACCTGACACTTCCGCACGCTCACCACCGCCTTCGCCCCTGCCAGGGCTGTCCGCTCCCGTCCCGACCAGGCGGGTTCCGCCGCAACGCCGTTGGCGCTGAGATAGTCCGCCATATACCTGGGGATACGCTCCAGGTCCAATTCACTTCCCCCTCTCCTCGTCCGCAGGCCGCAGCACACCCTGCCAGAACAGGCCCGGCCCGATGCTGTGGGCCGCCTGCGCCACATAGTCCGCTCCATCCCAGCGCACCCGGCCCCCCTCCTCCAGGGGGATCTCCCCCGGACCCAGATACAAAAACTGATCCTCCCGCCGCAGCCCCAGGGGCGAGGGGACCCGCTGATCCTCCCGCCGCTCCGCCAGGGGCTGGACAAAGGCCCGGGTCTGTGTGCCCTCCTCCCCGTTTCTGGGGAAAACGGTGACGTTCTGACCATATTGGGCCAAGATCGCCCGCCAGTGCCGGGCCAGCCCGGTCATTTTCCCGACTATCCTTTCAGCCATCAGCCAGGCACCCCCCGGAACGCAAAGCCCGTCTGTCCCAGCCAGGGGGCCATCAGCCGAAGGGCCCGCTGCCGCAGATCGCTCCCTCGCTCCCCCCGCAGCTGAACGGACAGCTCCCCGGCGGTAAAGCCGCTCACCTGACCGTCCCCCTGGGCCGCCGCCAAGCCGTCCACAGCCAGCATGGCAGCCGCCAGCGCAAAGCTCTCGCCGCACTCCTCCGGTGCCACCCCCCGGCGCAGCAGATGTTCCAGCTCCGCCCGGGCTCCTTCGATCAGGGGGAGGAGCAGGCCGTCCTGCTCCTCCCCCGCCCCCATGGCCCTGCACAATGCCAGGATGTCCTCGCTCATTTCTTGACCTCCAGCACCCGGCTGGCATCCTTGAATACCTTGGCAAAGCCGCTGATGGTGGTCACGGCGGCCCGCTCCAGCTGCCGGTCGATGAGCTTGTCATACTCCACCGTCACGTCGCTGCCCTGCACCATCTCCAGGGCAAAGCGCTTGTCCAGGCCGATGGCCGTGCCCGCAGGCAGGACAGAGGTCCGCAGCAGATTGGCCCCCAGGGGGGTGGTCAGCTTGCCCGTGCCCTGGAAATTCAGACCGGTGAGGGGGTTCTGAAGCTCACTGAGCTTCAGCAGCTTCACCATCACGTCGCCGGACACCAGCAGGGCGTTCATCTCATAGGGGTCGAACTTGGCCCAAAAGTCCACCAGATCGTCATAGGTCAGCTTGCCCTGGGCCGCCGTGGTGAACACGCTGGCAGCGTTGCCGTTTCCGTCCCCGTTTTTCAGCACGTCCACTGCGTCCTCCAGCTGGGCCCGGGCGATGTGGGCGCCGATCTGCCGCAGGGTAACGGAGAACAGATCCAGCTTCTGATAGCGCACCGCCTCATAGCTGGCCACCAGCATTCTGCCCCGCTTGCGCAGCTTCACCAGGTTGGACTGCACCTGAATGGTGGTGGCGGGGATGGCCGCGCCCTCCTCCACGTGGCGCAGCTGTTTGCTGTCGCCCCCGGCCTCGGCGGTGATGGAGCGATAGTCCATGCCGTCAAAGCGGGTCACGGCGGCGGTGATGTGGGGCAGGATGTCCCCCTCCTCCATGCCCTGGCGCACCGAGCGGGCGATGTACTCCGGGAACAGCACGGCGGAATCGGCGGTGCGGAAAAACTTCTCCACCACGTCGCTGCCCGCACCCTTCACCTTGATGTCAAAGCGCTTCAGCTGCCGCTGAAAGGCGTCCAGCCCCTCCAGGCTGGTGCCCTTATACTGCTCGCTGGGGTCCTGCCGCTCCAGCACCTGGCTAAAGCTGCGGCCCGCCTCCTGATACATCCCCTTGTCCAGCTTCAGATTGTCATAAGAAAAAGCCATTCGTTTTCTCTCCTTTCCCGATTACAGACAGATCACGGCGGTGCCGTCATCCTTCACATCCGCCACCAGCACCGTCACGCCGCCGGTCTCCGCCTTCTTCACGCCGCCGTCGCCGTCCCCGGCCAGGGCCGCCCAGCCCACGGTCAGGGTGTCCGCCGTCTTCACGGGGACAAAGCCCTTCACCTGCACTGCGGCCATGCCGGCCCTGGGCTCCAGGGCCACGCCGCAAAAGGCATCGCCTGCGGAACAGGGGCCCACCCGGCCGCTGCCCGTCAGCTTCACCACCTGGCCGCCCTTCACGCCGCTGTCGGCCAGGAACGTAGCCACCACACTGCCGATGTCCTCAAACGAGATCTTGCTCATACCTGTCTCTCCTCCTCAAAAAATCTCTCGCCTATGTTTCATCCGCCCCACAGGGCGAAAAACGAGACTCAGATCAAAAAGGCCCCGTCCCGGCCCTTCTCTGTGCTTGCATCCTTCTCCGCATACCGCAGCTGGGGAACGATGGGATAGCGCTCCGCCGCCTTCTGTCTCCAGCCGTTCTCCACCTGCTCCAGTTCCTCCGCCGACATGGGCGCAACCAACCGCTCCAGGGTCTCTTTCTCCAGCCCCAGCCCGGCCAGAAGGCCCAGACGCACCGCCTCTCTCCTGGCCCGCTCCCCGCTCCTCCGGCCAAGCAATGCCTCCCGCTCCAGCTCCTCCAGCTCCCCGGCACACTCCGGGTGCCCCTGGGCCAGAGCTTTCAGGGTAGAAAAGCGCCCCTCCATGCCCTTCACGATGCCCGCTGCCGGCTGGGCGGGCACCGCTACAAAGGAAAACTCATATGCGTCGCTGGCCCCCATCAGCCGGGTAAAGCACAGCGCCCCGTCATACCGCTCCCCCTTCCTGTGACCGCACTGGCCGTTTCGCCGGTCCGCCCCGCAGATAGAGCACACGCTGCGCTCCACCGCACAGCCCACGCTCACCTCTTTCTTGATGCCCCCCTCGATCTCTGCGATCAGGTCCCGATTTGTCTCGGTGCGCATCATATAGGCATAGCCCTTCAGCCAGCAATAGCCGTCTCCCGCCTTTGTCCGCTTCTCCGGCTCCTGCACCAGCTCCGTGCGATAGATCCGGGCCGCCTGGCCCTTGGCCGACCACTGATGGTCAAAAATGCCGCACTTGCCCACAAACAGCCCCGCCAGCTCCTCCAAGGTCTCCGGCTCAAACCGCTCCCCGTCCCGGTCCACCTCGTTGTCGCACAGCCGCACGGAAAAGGCATACACCTCTCCCTCCGCCAGCTCTCGCCGGGCCAATCGATTGATCTGCTCCAGCTCCTCCCGCCCCAGCCGGGTCTCCTCCCCGGCCTGAGATGCCTTCGTCACCCGCATCCGTCCGTCTCCCTTCCTTGCAATTCTTTCATTCATTCCGCCTGGTGTCTTCGGCGGATCTCCTCCGCCTGGGCTCGATACAGCTCCGCCCTGGCCTCCTCCACAATGTCCTGCAAATTGATGTCCTCCCAGTCGATCTTCACGCCGCCGCCAAAGCCGTGGAGCCTCACCCACAGCTCGCCGATGCGCTCCAGGGCCGGCTCCACGCTGCGGCGGATGGCGGTGATCTCGCTGGTCAGCAGGTCGGCCTGCTGGGTGCTCATCCGCTCGGTGGACGACCAGGACAGCCCCAGCATAAAGGGCGGGATGCCCGTCCGGGCCACCAGCTGCTCCAGGATCTGCCGCACCGGCACCTGGCTGTCCAGAATGGGTCCGTCCGCCCCGATGACCTTCACATCCACGTCGCCCACGGCCACAAAGTCCCGTACCTGTCCGGCCCGGCCCGCCTGCATGGCCTCCGACCACTCCCCGGCGATCTGCCTGCACCGCTCCTGGGCAAAGGCCCCCTCGTCCTCCCCCGGCTTACACACCACCGCAAAGCGCAGGTTGCCCGCCCGCTCCCAGTTCTGGCCGGTGGCCTGAAAAATTTTCAGCAGGATGCCCGCCAAAAAAGGCATGGACCGCAGCATAGACACCCCGCAGGGGCAGTCCCCCGTGGGCTGCAGCGGGGTAAACAGCAGCAGCTCCTGCCAGGGCAGTTCTTTGGGCTCCCCCGCCTGACGCAGACACAGCTTAAAGTCCAGGGGGTTGTCCCCCCGCTTGGCCTCCACCTGCTCCGGGTCGGCACACAGAACCGCTGCGATGTCCCGCCCGTCCCCGGTAAGGACGATCTCCCCCAGCCCGTGGCCGCAGGTAAACAGGTCGTCCAGATACCGGTCCAAAAAGGCCTGGATGCCCCGCTGGCCCCAGCCGATGTTCACCTTCTGAAAAAATTCCTCCAGCCCTGCCTGGGCCGCCCGGTCCTCCGCCAACACCTTCACGCCGCCGCACAGCCGCACCAGCTTCCAGATGGCCGCATCCAGCAGAGGCACCCCCTCCCGGATGGCCCGGTACAGGGCCACCTCACCGGTCCCCAGAGGGGTATACCGGTCTAATACGCCGAAGGGATGGCCCTCCCCCTGGCGCACCTGCACCACCGGGGCCGCCCCCCGCCGCTTCTTCCGCTCCCACCACTTCAAAGTGTGTTCCTCCTTTTTGTCTTTGCGTCTTTCGGGACCCCGTCCTCCGCAAAAACTCATCACTCCTACTTCCTAACTCCTAACTTCTCAAAATCTCCCTCTCTCCACGCACCCGGCATACACGCCCCCGCCCTTTCCCTCCGCCACCGTGGCGGCGAAATAGCGGATCTCGTCCATGGCGTGGTCGTTCTCTTTTCTCACCCGGTCCTGTCCATCCCCCTGCTCCTCCCAGCGGTACAGGGCAAACTCCCGGATGGCATCGCCGCACCCCGGGCAGATCACCAGTTTCCCCGCCTTCAAAAGCCGGGCCGTCAGGCGAATGCCGGATAACACCCGGTTGTCCGCCCGGCGCACCCGCCAGCCCCGCCGCCGCAATGTCTCGATAAAGCTGGCCGCCGCCGGGTCCACGATCACCGCCCGGATGTCCCGGCCTCCGGCCAGCTCGGCCAGGGCATCGGCATACTCCTCGTCCGTCTTTTGCCGGTGTCTCTTCCGTGCGTCGTAGTAAAATTCCGCCGTGCGGTACCAAATGCCGTTCTTCCTCCCCCACAGGCCCATGGACGTGGGGTTCACCGTGCCATAGTCACAGGAGATATACCACTCCTCCAGCCCCTCCGGGGCCGGGCGCACAAAGCTCTCGTCAAAAAAGTCATACACCAGGCCCTCTGCGGCCACCCACTCCCCCAGCACGAACCGGCGGTAAAAGGTCCCCTGAAACATGGTCCGATACCGCTCCAGCATCTGGGGGGACAGCCCCGGGTTGTCCTCCATGGAGAAGGGGATGCGCAGCACCCCCTTCTCCTCCGCCTTTAAGATCCACTCCTGATAAAACCAGTGGGCGGGGGACTCCGGGTTGCAGGAGAACCAAAGCCTGCTCCCGCTCACCGAGCACCGGGCCGCCGCCTGCTCCACAAAGGACCGGGGCATCAGCGCCGCCTCGTCCAGCAGCGCCCCCGCCAAAGTCAGCCCCTGGATCAGGGCCGCCGACCCCTCGTCCTTGCCGCCGAACAGATAAAACGTGTTCTTTCTCCTGCCCAGCCGCACCTCCAGCAGATTCTGCGACGTCTTCTGCCTGCACCGAAAGCCCATCCCCTCCAGCAGGGGCAGCAGCTCCTCCAGCAGATTCCGCCGCACCGACACGATGGTCCGCCCGCACAGGGCAAACCGCCTGTTCTGAAAGCTCTGCATGGCCCAGCAGAAAAAGGACAGCCCCGTACACAGGGTCTTGCCGCTGCGCACCGCCCCGTCGCAGATGATGGCCTGTTTGTCCCGGTCCGGCGAGCCGGGCCGCCACCAGGTCAGCACCCTGCGCTGCTTGGGCGAAAACTCCATTCGTCTCTCACTTCCCCTCTTCCTGGCGCTCCATGGCGCTTAAAAAGCGGTCCACCTGATCCTCCCCGCTGTGGTCGGCGGCATCCAACAGCCGCTCCAGCAGCCGGGCCCGGTCGGTGAATTTCAGCTCTACCACGCCGTTGCTCCCCCGCTTGAACTCCGTCAGGGCATCCAGATTCATGCCCTCCACTCCGCCCCACTCCTCCGTGGGGAAACAGGCCAGCTTCACTGCATCCTCCACCCCGGCGTTGGCCAGCTTCCACATCCTTCGGATGATCTGCTCCCGTCCGGGTGTCGCTCCCTTTGCCACCTTATCCCTCCTCACCCCTGCTTCCCAAGCGTAAAAAGTTGTACGTTCCCGTCCTCTTTTCTGAAATTTTTCTTCTTTTTCTTGTTTCGACCTTCTTTTCCCGCCCCATGGACTAGTCTTTATAGCTGCACAGCCCCCTCCAGAAAATTTTTCCCCGCATAGTCCGCCCGTTTTTTCCTATCCTATGGACAAACACCGCCATCAAAACAGGAGGGACCCCTATGTATCAGCTCCGCCGCCTTTCCGCTCTGGCCCTCAGTCTGGCCATAACCTCGCTTCTCTTCTCGCCGCTCCCCGCCGCAGCGGCCCAGGAGGACAACATGCCCCTCCCCCTCTCCTCCGCCTCCGCCCTGCTCATGGAGAAGGAGACCGGTACGATCCTCCTCCAGCAAAATGCCCATCAAAAATTAGAACCCGCCAGCGTCACCAAGGTCATGACCCTGCTCCTAGTCATGGAGGCGGTGGACTCTGGCCGCCTCTCCCTGGACGAGTCCGTCCCCGTCTCCGCCCACGCCGCCGGCATGGGCGGCTCCCAGGTCTATTTAAAGGAGGGGGAGCGCCTCTCCGTCTCCGACCTCATCAAGTGCGTGGCCGTGGTCTCAGGCAACGACTGCGCCGTGGCCCTGGCCGAGCGCCTTTCCGGCAGCGAGTCCGCCTTTGTGGACCAGATGAATCAAAAGGCCCAGGCCCTGGGCATGGAGGACACCCACTTTGTCAACTGCACCGGCCTCCCCGCCCCCGGCCACCTCACCTCTGCCTACGACATCGCCCTCATGTCCCGCCAGCTCCTTCTTCACCACCCGGACATCCGGCAATACACCACCATCTGGACCGACTCCATCCGAAACGGTGCCTTCGGCCTCACCAATACCAACCGCCTGATCCGCTTCTACGACGGGGCCACCGGCCTGAAAACGGGCTTCACCGCCTCCGCCCAATACTGCATGTCCGCCGCCGCCCAGCGAAACGGCATGGAGCTCATCGCCGTGGTGATGAAGGCCCCCACCACCGCCCAGCGCTTCCAGGATGCCTCCTGCCTGCTGGACTACGGCTTTGCCAACTACGCCCTGCTTACCCCCCAGCCCGAAGGCCCCCTGGCCCCCATCGACGTACTCCTGGGTCAGAGCAAGACCGTCCAGCCTCAGCTCCAGCGGGAATGCCGTCTGCTGGTAGAAAAGGCCCAGGCCGATCAAATCACCACCCGCGTCGACCTGGCCCGGGATGTCCAGGCCCCGGTAGACCCCGGCCAGACCCTGGGAGAGTTTCAGGTCTATGTGGGGGAGCAGCTGCGGGACACCGTCCCCATCGTCGCCGCCCAGGGGGTGGAGCGTCTCTCCGTCCCCGGCCTGTTCTCCCAGCTTCTCCGCCGCCTGCTGTTTGCCGGCTGAATCGTCAAAGAAACGTCTGTAGCCTCCATCCCATCCGGCCCCCCGGCCAGCCGGATGGGGATACATCTCCCGTTTTCCCGCCCTGGTTTACCGCTATTTTACTTGACGGCTCCGCTGTATGGTTGTATAATTTATATAAATAATTCCAGTCACTTTCAATGTGGAATTGTGCTTTTTCGCCCATCCCACCATGGAAATCCCAACCAGAGGTGATCACTTTGTCCAAATATTTAGAAAATCTCAACCCCAATGACCTGTTTTTAGAGCTCCAGGCCTTTTCCGACGGCCGCTCCGCCCATGCCTGGCGCTGCTTCGGCTCCCACCCCGCCAAAACAGAGGACGGGACCGAGGGCTATCTCTTCCGGGTCTGGGCCCCCAATGCCCCCAAGATCACCCTCATCGGTGACTTCAACCACTGGGACCTCCAGGCCACCCCCATGGAAAAGATCGAGGGCGGCATCTGGGAGGTCTTCGTCCCCGGCCTCCAGCGCTACGATGCCTATCAGTATGCCGTTTTCCAGGCCGACGGCTCCTATGTGGGCAAGGCCGACCCCTTCGCCTTCCACGCCGCCACCCGGCCCGATGTCTCCTCTAAAATTTACGACCTGAACACCGGCTACACCTGGGGCGACCAGGCGTGGATGGACCGCCGGGCCAAGCAGGTACCTTACACCGCCCCCATGAACATCTACGAGTGCCATCTGGGCTCCTGGCGGCGCACCGGCGACGGCGAGTTTCTCAGCTACCGGGACACCGCCTCCTACTTAGTGCCCTATGTGAAGGAGATGGGCTTCACCCATGTAGAGCTCCTCCCCGTCACCGAGTACCCCCTGGATGCCTCCTGGGGCTACCAGTGCACCGGCTACTTCGCCGCCACCAGCCGCTTCGGCATCCCCGATGATCTGAAATACCTCGTCGACCAGCTCCATCAGGCGGGCATCGGTGTCATCATGGACTGGGTCCCCGCCCACTTCCCCCGGGATGCCTTTGGCCTCTACCAGTTCGACGGCACCCCCACCTATGAATACGCCGACCCCCGAAAGGGCACCCACGCCGACTGGGGCACCAACGTCTTTGACTATGGCCGCAGCGAGGTCCGCTCCTTCCTCCTCTCCTCCGCCATGTTCTGGCTGGAGGAATACCACATGGACGGCCTGCGGGTGGATGCCGTCTCCTCCATGCTCTATCTGGACTACGGCCGCAAGGATGGGGAGTGGGTCCCCAATGTCAACGGCGGCCACGAGAATCTGGAGGCCGTGGACTTCCTGCAGAAGCTGAACACCGCCGTCTTCTCCGCCCACCCCGACGTGCTCATGGTGGCCGAGGAGTCCACCTCCTGGCCCAAGGTCACCCACCCCGTGGACCAGGGCGGCCTGGGCTTCAACTTCAAGTGGAACATGGGCTGGATGAACGACATCTGCCACTACATCAAGATGGACCCCTACTTCCGCCAGTTCAACCACAAGGACATCACCTTCTCCCTCATGTACGCCTTTTCCGAGAACTATATCCTCCCCCTCTCCCACGACGAGGTGGTCCATATGAAGGGCTCCTTCTTCGGCAAAATGCCCGGGGACGACCCCCAAAAGTTTGCCGGGGTCCGGGCCTTCTATGCCTACATGATGACCCACCCGGGAAAAAAGCTCTCCTTCATGGGGGCTGAATTCGCCCAGTGGAACGAGTGGCACTATGAATACTCCCTGGATTGGCACCTGCTCCAGTATCCCCCCCACCGCCAGACCCAGGATTTCTTCAAGGCCATGAACGCCTTCTACCTCCAGCAGCCCGCCCTCTGGCAGCAGGACGACTCCTGGCACGGCTTCCAGTGGCTGTGCGCCGACGACAACACGGCCAATACCGTCTCCTTCCTCCGCTGGGACAAGGACGGCAAGCCTCTGCTGGTGGTGTGCAACTTCTCCCCCAACCACCGCAAGGGCTACCGGGTGGGCGCACCCTTTGCCGGTGTCTGGGCCCCCGTGCTGAACACCGATGATGCCCAGTTCGGCGGCCAGGGTCTGGGAGATCACGACCCCGTCAAGACAGAGAAGGTCCCCTGCCACGACCAGGCCCAGTCCCTGGTCATCGACCTGCCCCCCATGTCCGCCATGATCTACCGCTGCACCCGCCGGTTCCCGGTGCGCAAGCCCGCCGCCCCAAAGGCGGAGCAGGCCGCAGCCAAAAAGGCCGCCCCCAAAAAGCGTGCGGCCAAGGCCAAAGCAGCCGCCGCCCCCGCACAGGAGGCGGCCCCTCAGGCCGCTCTGCCGGAGAAGCCCGCCCGGAAGGCGCTGCCCAAGAAAGAGCCCCAGCAGGCGCTGCCCAAAAAGGAAGAGAAGCAGGCCCTCCCGGAAAAGGAGAAGCAGCACGCCCTGCCCAAAAAGCCGGAGCAGACCGCCCTGCCCAAAAAGGAGGACAAGGCCGCCCTCACCGCTCCGCCCCAGCCCAAGGCGCTGACGGGCCGCAAAAAAGCCAGCAAGCGAAAAAAGCGCTCCTAAAGCTCCGCCTTCAGCCTCCCCTGTAAAAGGGAGATAACACAGGCTCTGCCTGTGCCGGAAGGACCACACTCAGCGCCTTCGCTGCATGATATCGACCCAGTATTCGTAAGAGGTGACAGTATGAAAAAAGAAGTTGTAGCCATGCTGTTGGCCGGAGGACAGGGCAGCCGTCTCTACGCCCTCACCAGCCACGTGGCCAAGCCCGCCGTCCCCTTCGGCGGCAAATACCGCATCATTGATTTCCCTCTCTCCAACTGCGTCAATTCCGGCATCGACACCGTGGGTGTCCTCACCCAATACCGGCCCCTGGAGCTGAACAGCTACCTGGGCAACGGCCAGCCCTGGGACCTGGACCGGGCCGACGGCGGCGTACATATCCTCCCCCCCTACATGCGTGAGGGGGACCAGGGCACCTGGTACAAGGGCACCGCCAACGCCATCTATCAGAACATCGGCTTTCTGGACCTGTATGACCCGGAATATGTGGTCATCCTGTCCGGCGACCATATCTACAAGATGGACTACACCCACATGATCGACCTGCACAAGAAAACGGGGGCGGCCTGCACCATCTCCGTGCTGGAGGTCACCATGGAGGAGGCCACCCGCTTCGGCATCATGAACGTGGACGAGCACGACCGTATCTACGAGTTCGAGGAGAAACCCGCCCACCCCAAGAGCAATCTGGCCTCCATGGGCATCTATGTGTTCACCTGGTCCAAGCTGCGGCAATATCTCATCGACGACGAGGCCGACCCCGGCTCCTCCAACGACTTCGGCAAAAACATCATCCCCAACATGCTCGCCGCCGGCGAACTTCTCACCGCCTACCGCTTCCATGGCTACTGGAAGGACGTGGGCACCATCGACTCCCTGTGGGATGCCAACATGGACATGCTGGCCCCCCACAACTCCATCGACCTCCACGACCCGGAGTGGCCCATCTACGCCCGCTCCCCCATCAAGCCCCCCCACGCCACCGGTCCCCATGCAAAAATTTCCCATTCCCTGGTCACCGGCGGCGGCCAGATCGACGGCACCGTGGAAAACTCCGTCCTCTTCCACTCCGTCGTGGTGGAGGAAGGCGCCCGGGTGCAGTACTCCATCCTCATGCCCGGCGCAGTGGTCAAAGCCGGGGCCGACGTGTCCTATGCCATCGTGGCTGAAAACGCCGTCATCGAAGCAAACGCCCATGTGGGCTCCGCCCCGGACGACAGCCCTGACTGGGGCATCGCCGTGGTGGCCGGCGGTGTCACCATCGGCGCAGGGGCCACTGTCGCCCCTCGCGCCATGATCCGCGAAGATGTGAAAGGAGGCGAGCAGGCATGAACGACCTCCACGGACTTCTCTTTGCCTATCGCGCTGATGCCAACCTGGGTGAGCTCACCCGTCCCCGCAACACCTGTTCTCTCCCCTTCGGCGGGCGCTACCGCCTCATCGACTTTATGCTCTCCAACTATGTCAACGCCGGCATCTCCGACGTGGGCATCATCGTCCACCAGAACTATCAGTCCCTCCTGGACCACCTGGGCTCGGGCAAGGACTGGGACCTGAGCCGTAAGCACGGCGGCCTGCGCATCCTGCCCCCCTTCAGCTATGCCCGCCGGGGCGGGGACTACCGGGGCCCCATGGACGCTCTGGCCGGGGTGTCCGACTACTTAAACAACATCCGTCAGGACTATGTCATCCTCGGCCGGGGGGATGTGGCATTAAATCTGCCTGTGGCCGACGTGTTCCAGCAGCACCTGGACTCCGGGGCCGATGTCACCGTGGTCTGCACCCCCACCCTCCGGGGCGCGCCCCGCTCCTCCGAGTATGTGGAGGTCAGCGAGTCCGGCCGCATCACCGACCTGTCCATCCACCCCATCGCCGCCGGCGACCAGCTGGAATCTCTGGAGCTGTACGTTCTGTCCAAGCAGCTGCTGCTGAGCATGGTAGACTACTGCGCCGCCCACGATGTCACGGACTTCAGCCGGGGCGTTCTCCAGCCCCGCCTGGACTCTCTGAAGCTCATCCCCTATGTCCACAAGGGCTATGTGGGCCGCTTCCAGTCGGTGGATGACTACTACCACCGCTCCATGGATCTGCTGGACCCCGCCGTCCGGGCTGACCTCTTCAACCCCCAGCGCCCCATCCGCACCAAGGACCAGTCCAACCCCTCCACCTACTACGGCCCCAGTTCCACCTGCACCTGCTCCCTGGTGTCCGATGGCTGCCACATCGAGGGGGACGTGGAAAATTCCATCATCTCCCGTGGTGTCACCATCGAACCCGGGGCCAAGGTGGTCAACAGCGTCCTCATGCAGGGAACGGTGGTCAAGGCCGGTGCCTCTCTGGCCTACGTCATCGCCGACAAAAGCGTCACAGTGAACCAGGGCCGCATGCTTATGGGCCACAGCACCTATCCCCTGGCCATCGCCAAGGGTTCCGTCGTGTAAACTCTGACTTGCCCGCGCTCTTGTCCTTGCGAGGAGCGCAGCGGCGTGGCAATCCGTATTCTCATGTTTCTTCGGGGGCTCCGCCCCCGGAAAGGGGATATCTATGAACATTCTTTTCGCCTCCTCCGAGGTCGCTCCCTTCATCAAAACCGGCGGTCTGGCCGACGTGGCCGGCTCCCTGCCCCAGGCCCTTGTCAAAGAAGGACACCAGGTCACCGTCATCCTCCCCCTCTACCAGGGCATCAGCCAGTTCTGGCGGGACCAGATGACCTTCCTCAAGCACTTTAATGTCTCCCTGTCCTGGCGGCAGGCCTACTGCGGCCTGTTCCAGCTGGTGCGGGAGGGCGTCACCTACTGGTTCGTGGACAACGAGTACTACTTCAAGCGCGCCCAGGTCTACGGCCACTTCGACGACTGCGAGCGCTTCGCCTTCTTCTCCCGGGCCGTTCTGGCCGCCCCCGCTCAGATGGACTGGGCCCCGGACATCATCCACTGCAACGACTGGCAGACCGCCCTGATCCCCGTCTATCTGCTGGAGGAGCGCTACCGGGTGCCCCAGCTGGCGGGTGCCCACGCCGTTTTCACCATCCACAATATCGAGTACCAGGGCCGCTATGGCGAGCAGGTCCTCCAGGATGTCATCGGTCTGGACAGCAGCTATTTCAACGAGGGCATGCTGGCCTACTTCGGGGACGTGAACCTGATGAAGGGGGCCATTCTGGCCTCCAGCCAGGTGACCACCGTCTCCCCCACCTATGCCCAGGAGCTGCACACCCCCTTCTATGCCCACGGCATGGATGGGGTCATCTGCCAGCAGGACGGCAAGTTCTGCGGCATCTTAAACGGCATCGACATGGACCTCTACGACCCCGCCGCCTGCGCCGACCTTCCTGAGCACTACTCCGCCAAAGACCTCACCGGCAAGGCCGCCTGCAAGGCCGCCCTCCAGCGCTCCATGGGCCTGCAGGAGGACCCCTATGTCCCCCTCATCGGCTGCGTCTCCCGCCTGGTGGGCCACAAGGGCTTCTCCCTGGTGACCGATGCCCTCCACGACATCATGGGCCTGGACGTACAGATGGTGGTCCTGGGCACCGGCGAGTGGCAGTATGAGGAGGCGTTCCGCAGCGCCCAGGGTCAGTACCCCGGCCGCTTCGCCGCCCATCTGGCCTACTCCCCCGCCCTGTCCAACCTGGTCTACGCCGGGTCCGACCTGTTCCTCATGCCCTCCGTGTCCGAGCCCTGCGGGCTCAGCCAGCTCATCGCCATGCGCTTTGGCTCCGTCCCCGTGGTGCGGGAGACCGGCGGGCTGAAGGACACCGTCCCCCCCTACAACAAGTATACCGGCGAGGGCCGGGGCTTCACCTTCACCAACATCAATGCCGGGGACATGGTCTGGGTCCTGCGGGAGGCCGCCGCTCTCTACCGCAGCAACAAGCCCGCCTGGCGCTCCCTGCAGAAGGCCGGCATGACCGCCGACTTCTCCTGGGGCCCCTCCGCCAAGCAGTATCTGGAGGTCTATCAAAAAGCCATGGGCTGATCTCCCCGTCCGAAACGTCTCCCGCCAAACCCGGCGGGAGACGTTTTTTCTTGTGCATTTTTCGCCCGCAGCCCCCGAACTCCCCTGTGTTTACGCCCCTTTTGCCGATTGACGCACCTTTTGAAAGCTGATAAAATGTTTCAGCGGGGGAAAGATACGTTCCAGCCCCCACTTTTCTTGAAAATTCAATTAAACCGTACAGGAGGAACTGTTATGGCTGAATATACCAAAGCGCAGCTCACCGAAATGATCACCGGCAAGCTCCAGCGCAACTTTGGCCGCACTGTGGACGAGGCCGCCCCCCCCCACATGTTCAAGGCCTGCGCCCTGGTCCTGCGGGACATCATGTCCCGCCGCCAGATGGCCACCGACAACCAGGTGTGGGAGGGCCAACAGCGCCAGGTCCACTACCTCTCCCTGGAATTTCTCATGGGCCGCTCTCTGGAGAAAAACGCCTATAACCTGGGCCTGCTGGGCACCTTAAAGGACGCTCTGGAGGGCCTGGGCTTCTCCGCCTCCGACCTGTTCGAGCTGGAGCCCGATGCCGGCCTGGGCAACGGCGGTCTGGGCCGTCTGGCCGCCTGCTATCTGGACTCCATGACCACCCTGGAGATCCCCGCCACCGGCTACTCCATCTGCTACGAGCTGGGTATCTTCAAGCAGAAGATCATCGAT
Organism: Flintibacter faecis; assembly: GCF_014287875.1. GTDB lineage: Bacteria > Bacillota > Clostridia > Oscillospirales > Oscillospiraceae > Lawsonibacter > Lawsonibacter faecis_A. The sequence continues at coordinate 523,736 of NZ_JACOPN010000001.1, forward strand.
GGCAAGCAGGTGGAGCTGGCCGACAACTGGCTGGGCCTGGGCGATGCCTGGCTCATCCCCAAGATGGACGAGGCGGAGGAGGTCCGCTTCGGCGGCAAAGTGGAGGACTGCTGGGACAGCGAGGGCCACAACCACCCCGAGCACACCGGCTACACCACCGTGCTGGCCATCCCCCGGGATATGGAGATCGCCGGCTACCAGACCCGCCACACCAACGTCCTGCGCCTGTGGGATGCCAAAAGCCCCGTCCCCGTGGACATGTCCCTGTACTCCCGGGGGGAATACCTCAAGGCGGTGGAGCAGCAGGCCATGGCCGAGGTCATCGCCAAGGTCCTCTACCCCGACGACAACCACTACGAGGGCAAGTCCCTGCGTTTAAAGCAGCAATACTTCTTCGTCTCCGCCACGGTGCAGTCCATCATCCGCAAGCACCGCGCCCAATACGGCACCCTGCGCAACTTCCACGAAAAGCACGTCATCCAGATCAACGACACCCACCCCACTCTGGTCATCCCCGAGCTGATGCGCATCCTGCTGGACGTGGAGGGCTACTCCTGGGAGGACGCCTGGCACATCGTCACCCAGACAGTCTGCTACACCAACCACACCGTCCTGGCCGAGGCCCTGGAGCGCTGGCCCCAGTCCCTCATCCAGACCCTGCTCCCCCGCATCTGGACCATCCTCAAGGAGATCGCCTCCCGCTATCAGCGGGAGCTGGAGCACCGCTACGGCAATGACACCGGCAAGATCGCCAACATGGCTATCATCTGGGGCGGCGAGGTGCGTATGGCCAACCTGTGCATCTGCGCCTGCCAGACGGTGAACGGTGTCTCCGCCCTCCACTCCGAGATCCTGAAGAAGGATGTCTTCCACGACGCCTATCTGGCCCGGCCCGAGCAGTTCACCAACGTGACCAACGGCATCGACCACCGCCGCTGGCTGTCCCAGATCAACCCCCGGCTGGACGCCCTCATCCGGGACTGCACCGGCGGGGATGCCTACCTCCTTCACCCGGAGGCTCTCCAGGGTCTGGAGAAATACCGCTCCGACAAGACCGTGCTGAAAAAGCTGGCGGACATCAAGCACGACAACAAGCTGCGCTTTGCCTCCTGGGTGGCCCGGGAGTCCGGCGTGGTGCTGAACACCGATGCCGTCTTTGATGTCCAGGTCAAGCGCCTGCACGAGTATAAGCGCCAGCTGCTCAACGTGCTGCACATCATCTCCCTCTATCACCAGCTCCGGGATAACCCCAATATGGACTTCGTCCCCCAGACCTTCCTCTTCGGGGCCAAGGCCGCCCCCGGCTATCATGTGGCCAAGGAGATCATCCAGCTCATCAACTCCCTGTCCGCCCAGATCGACCGGGACCCCGTGTGCAAGGATAAGCTCCAGGTGGTCTTTTTGGAAAACTACCGGGTCTCCCTGGCAGAGAAGCTCATCCCCGCCTCCGAGATCAGCGAGCAGATCTCCACCGCCGGCAAGGAGGCCAGCGGCACCGGCAACATGAAGTTCATGATGAACGGCGCCCTCACCATCGGCACCCTGGACGGCGCCAACGTGGAGATGCACCAGCAGCTGGGGGACGAGAACATCTTCCTCTTCGGCCTCACCGCCCAGGAGGTGGTCCAGCGCAAGCAGCAGGGCTACCACCCCATGGACTACTACCAGCAGGACCCCGTCCTCAAGCGGGTCATCGACCAGCTCTCCGCCGGCTTCGACGACCACGTCTCCTATGCCGACCTGGCCACCCGCCTGCTCTATGGGGCCGGCGGCTCCCCCGCCGACGAATACCTGCTCCTGGCCGACTTCCAGAGCTACTGCCAGGCCCACGACCGGGCCCTCCGGGTCTATGGCGACAGCAAGCGCTGGAACCAGATGTCCCTGACCAACATCGCCCGCTCCGGCATCTTCGCCGCCGACCGCTCCATCAAGGAATACGCAGAAAACATCTGGCACGTCCCCACTCGCTAAGCCCCACTTTTTCTCCCCGCGCCCTTGTCCCTCTTTGGGAAAAATGGTATAATGATTCGTACCGATCAAGCCGCCTTTGCGGCCTCACTTTCCGCCTGTCGGAAAAAACAGAAGAAAGGTTGATCCTATATGCAGCCACTTTCTAATCAGCAGCTGGCGATCAAGGCCAACGAGGCCCGCATTCTGGGCCTGACCATGGTCCACGATGCCGCCTCCGGCCACCCCGGCGGCTCCATGTCCTGCATGGACCTGGTCACTGCCCTGTACTTCAATGTCATGCATGTGGACACGCAGAATCCCCAGGACCCCGACCGTGACCGCTTCGTCATGTCCAAAGGCCACTGCAGTCCCGCCCTCTACCCCGTCCTGGCGCTGCGGGGCTTCTTCCCCGTGGACGAGCTGCACATGTTCCGCCGCATCGACGGCCATATGTCCGGCCATGTGGAGATGCACCACGTCCGGGGCGTGGATATGTCCACCGGCTCCCTGGGCCAGGGTGTCTCCGCCGCCGTGGGCATGGCCCTGGGCGGCAAGCTCAACCACAAGGACTACCGGGTCTATGCCGTCATGGGCGACGGCGAGCTGGACGAGGGCCAGGGCTGGGAGGCCTTTATGTCCGCCGCCAAGTACAAGCTGGACAACCTGTGCGTCATTGTAGACGTGAACGGTCTGCAGATCGACGGTGCCACCAAGGACGTGATGCCTCTGGAGCCCCTGGACCAGAAGTTTGCCGCCTTCGGCTTCCACGTCATCACCATCAACGGCCACGATTTCGACCAGATTCTCTCCGCCTATCAGCAGGCTGCCGCCACCAAGGGCCAGCCCACGGTCATCCTGGCCAAGACCGTCAAGGGCAAGGGCATCTCCTTCATGGAGAACGACGCCGGCTGGCACGGCAAGGCCCCCAACGACGAGCAGCTGGCGCAGGCTGTCTCCGAGCTGAAGGCTAAGATCAAGGAATTGGAGGGGAACTGACATGTCTGAAAAGAAAGCCACCCGTAATGCCTACGGCGACGCCCTGGTCGCCCTGGCTGACCGCTATCCCCAGCTCGTCGTGCTGGAGGCCGACCTGGCCGGAGCCACTATGACCAAGGGCTTCAAGGCCGCCTATCCCCAGCGCTTCTTCGACATGGGCATCGCCGAGAGCAACATGCAGGGCGTGGCCGCCGGCCTGTCCACCTGCGGCTTCAAGCCCTTCACCAACACCTTCGCCATGTTCGCCGCCGGCCGCTCCTGGGAGCAGGTGCGCAACTCCATCGCCTACCCCGGCATGAACGTCAAAGTCGTGGGCTCCCACGGCGGCCTGTCTGTGGGCGAGGACGGTGCCACCCACCAGTGCATCGAGGACTTCTCCCTCATGCGCACCATCCCCGGCATGACCGTTCTGTGCCCCTGCGACGCCCACGAGATGACCCTGGCCGTAGAGGCCCTGCTGCAGTACGAGGGCCCCGCCTACATGCGCCTGGGCCGCTCCGCTGTGGAGACCGTCACCGACTCCATCCCCGGCTACCACTTCCAGCTGGGCAAGGGCGTCACCCTGCGTGACGGCAAGGACGTGACCATCGTGGCCGTGGGCATGATGGTCCAGATGGCCCTGAAGGCCGCCGATATCCTCTCTGCCGAGGGCATCTCCGCCCGTGTGCTGGACTTCCACACCATCAAGCCCCTGGATCAGGAGCTGCTGCTTGCCGCCGCCAAGGAGACCGGTGCCATCGTCACCTCCGAGGAGCACAACGTCATCGGCGGTCTGGGTGCCGCCGTGGCCGAGTTCCTCAGCGAGAACTGCCCCGTGCCCGTCATCCGCCACGGCGTGAACGACCAGTTCGGCCGCAGCGGCAAGGCCGACCAGGTCCTGGCCGCCTACGGCCTCACCCCCGAGGTGCTGGCTGACAAGGCCCGCCAGGCCATTGCCAAAAAGGGCTGATCCTCTCTGATCGCATAAAAATACGGCGATCCCAATATTTTGGGACCGCCGTATTTTTATGCTTTTTTATTCATATTGGACCTGCCTCAGCATCTGTAAAAATCCATCCACCGCCTCTGACAGTTCCTGTCCGGGGCGGTACACGACGTACACACCCCCGTTCATCGCTCCCTCAAAGCCTGCAACAAAATCCGGGTCAAAGGGCAGGGACATCACCTGATTCACCCGTTCCTGGTTGTTCACCGCCTGGGCCCCCACAGCCACCGCATCGGTCTGGGTCAGCAGGTCATAAAAGGTCCCTCGGCTGGAGACATAGATGATCTTCCCGATCCGGCTCCAGTCCATATTCTTCATGCCCCGCTCCACCGAGGAGTGGATGCTGGACCCGCCGGGCATCAGCCAGTCCAGCTCGGGATAGATCACAAAGCTCTGGCCATACAGGTCCTCCGCCCGGATGGGCCGATTCAGCCTTGCCAGCGGGTGGCCCACCCGCACCACCAGATGGGGCACGGTATCAGACAGCTTCTCCATGTACAGCCCCCTGCTCTCCACCTCCCGCCGGGCCAGCTCCAGCACACCGTTGTGCAGGTGGAGCACCCCCAGCTCCGACTCCCCGGTGAATACGTCTCCGATGGCCGCCAGGGGGTCGGTCTCCTTATAGAAAAATCGGAAGCCGTCTTTCTCTCCCCAGGTCCTTACATACTCCAAAAACACGTCGCAGGTAAAGGACAGAAAGGTTGCAGATATTCTGGCGCTGTTGGCCTGGTCCACCAAATACAGCAGTTTCTCTTTCCCCTCCGCCTCCTCCACAATGTCCCGGGCGATCTTTAAAAATTTCTGTCCCGCCTCCGTGGGCGTAAGGCCGTTGTTCTCCCGTTTGAAAATGGCCACGCCGTATTTTCGCTCTGTCTCCGCCAAGATCTTGCTCAGTCTGGGTTGGGACAGATACAGAACTTTGGCCGCCGCCGTCACCGATCCCCGCTGGGCGATCTCCAGCAGATACCGCAGATTCTGTATGTTCACTGATTTCCCCTCCTTTTTAGATATTCCTCTCGGGAATACGGTTTGTTGATTTTATGATAGCAGTTCCCTCTTTTTCAGCTGTTTCACTCATATCCTACCTGTTTATTTGTGTAAAGTATCAATTTTCCCCTCCGCCCACGCTCTCCCATGGGATAGGGCCCCGCTGTTTGGTTATTTGCCCTTCGTCCGACCCAGCTTTATAATCTCTATCGCCGGCAGCAAAATTCTTTTCTTTTGTTGGTTTAGATTCGTCGAACCCTTAATTTTTAAAAGTTTTCCTCTTTCGGCGCTGCCTGTATCCACCGGTTTTTTGATTATAACATATCTGCCGCCGGGATGCAAAATGCGCCGCTGCCCCGTCTGTCATCAGACGAGATCACACCGAAAAGGATGAAAGACCATGATCTCTAACGACCTCTCCCAGGCCATCCAACGGCACTGGCATACCGCCGTTGCCCTTAGCGACGACCTCTATGCCCACCCCGAGATCGCCCATCAGGAGTTCCGCTCCAGCCAGAAAGTCGTGGAATTGCTCCGCCAGGCCGGTTACCAGGTGGAATACCCCTACATGGGCTACCCCACCGCCTTCCGGGGGGTACTGAAAAATGGGGAAGGTCCCTCCGCCGCCATTCTGGTGGAATACGATGCCCTCCCCGGCCTGGGCCACGCCTGCGGGCACAACGCCCACTGCGCCATGGCCGTGCTGGCCGCCCTGGCCATGGCCGACCTCAAGGACCGGTTTCAGGGCACGATATACGTCTTCGGCACCCCCGCCGAGGAGGAGGCCGGTGCCAAGATCGGCATGGCTGCCAACGGCGCATTCGACGGCATGTCTCTGGCCACGATGATCCACAGCTGGAGCGGCCCGGCCAGCATCTCCGACATGGACGTGCTCAGTCTGCGGTGTTATCTCATGGAGTTCAAGGGGACCAGCGCCCACGCCGTGGCCGGTCCCTGGGCGGGCCACAGCGCCCTGGCCGCCGCCCGGGGCTTCCTGTCCCTCATCGATGCCCGGCGGGAGAGCTTCACCAGCGATGTCCATGTCAACGGCATCATCACCGACGGCGGTCTCTGCCCCGCCATCCTGCCGGATCGTGCGGAGCTCCGCATCGAGTTCCGTACCGATTCTCTCTCCAAGCTGGAGCGGCTGGACGATATCATCAAAAAGTGCGCCCATGGCGCAGCCTCCGCCATGGACTGCACCGTGAACTTCACCAAGGCCTTCGACGACTTTGCCGACATGGTCCGGGTCCCCGTGCTGGAGGATACGGTGGAGGAGCTGCTCCATGAGATGGGACGGGCCAGCGAACCCGTGCGGATTCCCAACGGCTCCTCCGACGTGGGCAACGTGAGCTATCACTGCCCCGCCATCCAGCCCCTGCTGACCATCGGCGACACGTTTTACGCCCTGCACACCCCGGAGTTCCGGGAGGAGACCCTCAAGGAGCCCGCCCACCAGGCCATTGCCGACGGCGGCAAGCTCATCGGCAGCCTGATCCTGCGCACCCTCACCGACGAGAAGTTCCGGGACCAGGTCTGGCAGTCCTATCTGACCCAGCGGGAAAAAAAGTTAGACCCCTGATCCTCGCTGCCCCTACTATTTGTGTGAAAAAGGAGTGCTCTTCATGTCAAGCGGAAACATGTTAAAAAAGAAAAAAGGCATCCAGCTTCCCCACATCTATGTTCTGCTGTTCAGCGTCATCATCGTCTGCACCATCCTCACCTGGGTCCTCCCCGCCGGCGAGTTTGACCGGGTGATGAACGAGGCCACAGGCCGTACCGTAGCCGTGGCCGGCACCTTCCACACGGTGAAGCAGTCGCCGGTCGGTATCTTCCAGATGTTCCAGTCCATCTATAACGGCATGTGCGACGCCGGGTCCGTCACCTTCTTTGTCTTCGTCTCCTTTGCCTCCATCAATATCATCATCGCCAGCGGTGCATTCAACGGTCTGGTTGCCGGCCTGCTGAAGGTGTTCAAGGGCAAGGCCCGCGTGGCCATCATCCCCATTTTCATGTTCATCGTGGGTATTGCCTCCTCCACCATCGGTCTGTTCGAGGAGTGGTTCCCCTTCGTCCCCGTATTTGCCGGCATCGCCATGGCCATGGGCTTCGATGCAGTTGTGGGCATGGCCATTGTGGCCTTCGGTGCCGCCACGGGCTACTCCGGCGCTATGATGAACCCCTTCACCGTGGGCATCGCTCAGGGCATCGCCGAGGTGGCCCCCATGTCCGGCACGGGCTATCGCTTCCTCTGCCACATGGCCCTGCTGGTGGTGGGCTCCGCCCTCACCATCCGCTACGCTCTGAAGGTCCAGGCCGACCCCAGCAAAAGCCTGGTCTACGGCGAGACCGGACACATCACCATGAGCGAAAACGACGTGCAGAATTCCCCCTTCGGCATTCGGGAAAAGCTGGTCCTGCTCATCCTGCTGGGCGGCATCATCGCTGTGGTCTATGGCTGTAAGGTCTATGGCTGGTACTTCGCTGAGCTGTCCGCTGTCTTCGTCATCATGGGCGTCCTCAGCGCCCTCGTCATGGGCTGGGGTCCCAACAAGATCGGCGAGCTGTATTCCAAGGGCTTCACCGACATCGCCATGGCCTGTATGATGATCGGCCTGGCCCGGGGCATCCTGATGGTCCTCCAGGCCGGCAACATCATCGACACCGTGGTGTACTACTTCTCCCTGCCCCTGGCCGCCTTCCCCTCCTGGTTCTGCGGCGTGGCCATGCTGGTCATGCAGACCCTGCTGAACTTCTTCATCCCCTCCGGCTCCGGTCAGGCCGCTGCCTCCATGCCCATCATGGCTCCCCTTGCCGACCTGCTGGGCGTGTCCCGGGACACCGCCGTGCTGGCCTTCCAGTTTGGCGACGGTCTGTCCAACGTTCTGTGGCCCACCGCCTACCCCGCTATCCTGGCCGGTCTGGCCGGCATCAAGGTGGAGAAGTGGTGGAAGTTCGCCATCCCCGTGGGCCTCGCTCTGGTCCTCACCCAGGCCGGACTGATGATCCTGGCTGTTCTCACAGGCTTCGGGGCCTGAACCCCTTTTCTTTTCCCTTCTGGCGGCGGTCCCTCCCGGGGCCGCCGCTCTCTTTTGTCTATTTTGCTGTTTTTTGTTTTTTACACGCTTTTTACTTTCTCCAGTTATCCTACGATAATATTTCCAAAAATAATTGCATTTTTTTGTCCCTTGTGCTATATTTCTTGCATCAAAAAAGTTGGCCCGTCCGGCTCCCCGCCTGACATGCCGCCTTACTTATTTACTTTAAGGAGGAACGCTCTATGAATATCTACAAGAAACTGGCCCTGTTCGCCGGCGGCACCCTGTTTGGCTCTGCCGGTATCAAGCTGCTCTCCAGCAAGGATGCCAAGAACGCCTATGCCCACACCGCCGCCGCCGTCCTGCGGATGAAGGACTGCGTCATGACCACTGTGAACACCGTGCAGGAGAACGCCGCCGATGTTCTGGCCACCGCCAAGGACATCAACGAGCAGCGCGCCCAGCAGGCCGAGCAGGCCCAGCAGGCTGACGAGTCCGCCCAGGCCGAGCCCGCCGACGCTGAGTAAATCCACCACGCCGTAGGGGGCCGCTTCGGCGGCCCTCTTTCCTTTGGAGGCATACGCTATGAAATTCATCATCAAACACGAAAGCCGGGGGCGGATGCGGGTGCAGCTGTGCCAGTCCCGCATGACCCTGGCGCAGGCCGACCTGCTTCAGGCCTGGCTCCACGCCCAGCCCCATGTGCTCCAGGCCGATGTCCACGAGCGCACCTGCTGCGCCGTGGTCACCTTCCGGGGCGACTGCCGGGAGCAGCTGCTCTCCTCCCTGCGCCGCTTCTCTTATTCTGACAAGGCCGTCCAGGCCTTCTCCGGCGTCCAGAGCGGCCGGGCCATCAACCGGGCCTATCAGGAAAAACTGGTGGGCCTGGTCTGCGGCAAAGCCGCCCGCTTCCTCTTCCTGCCCGCCCCTCTCCAGGCTGCCTGGGCGGTGGTCACCGCCGTTCCCTATGTCCTGCGGGGCCTGGGCTGCCTCATCCGCCGCCAGATGCATGTGGAGCTGCTGGACGGCCTGTCCATCGGCATCTCCCTGGTCCGCCGGGACTTCGGCACCGCCGGCTCGGTCATGTTCCTGCTGCGCCTGGGCGAGCTGCTGGAGGAGTGGACCCACAAGCGCTCGGTGGACAACCTGGCCCGCAGCATGTCCCTGAACATCGACCGGGTCTGGCTGAAGACCCCCGGCGGGGACGAGATCCTGGTCCCCCTCACCCAGGTCCAGCCCGGCGACCGCATCTGCGTCCGCACTGGCGGCATGATCCCCCTGGACAGCGTGGTGGACCAGGGGGAGGTCACCGTGAATCAGGCCTCCCTCACCGGCGAGTCCATCCCCGTGCCCAAGCGCCCCGGCTCCGCCGTCTACGCCGGCACCGTGGTGGAGGAGGGCGAGTGCGTCCTGCTGGTGCGCCAGCACTCCGGCTCCAGCCGCTATGACAAGATCGTCTCCATGATCGAGCAGTCGGAGAAGCTCAAGTCCGCCGCCGAGAGCCAGGCCGCCAACCTGGCCGACAAGCTGGTGCCCTACACCCTGGTGGGCAGCGGCCTGGTCTATCTCCTCACCCGAAACGTCACCCGGGCCCTGTCCGTGCTCATGGTGGACTTCTCCTGCGCCCTCAAGCTGGCCATGCCCCTGGCCGTCCTGTCCGCCATGCGGGAGGCCAGCGACTTCCGTGCCACCGTCAAGGGCGGCAAATATCTGGAGGCCATCGCCAAGGCCGACACCATCGTCTTTGATAAGACGGGCACCCTGACCTATGCCAGCCCCGTGGTGGCCCAGGTGGTCCCCTTCGGCGGCAACAGCGAGGAGGAGATGCTCCGCCTTGCCGCCTGTCTGGAGGAGCACTTCCCCCACTCCATGGCCAACGCCGTGGTCAGCGCCGCCCAGCAGCGGGGCCTGTCCCACGAGGAGCTCCACTCCCAGGTCCAATATCTGGTGGCCCACGGCATCGCCAGCACGGTGGGCGGCAAAAAGGTCATCATCGGCAGCGCCCACTTCGTCTTCGAGGACGAGCACTGTGCCATCCCCGCCGGGGAGCAGGACAAGTTCGACGCCCTGCCCCCGGAGTACTCCCACCTCTATCTGGCCATCGCCGGCCAGCTCTCCGCCGTCATCTGCATCGCCGACCCCTTGCGGAAGGAGGCCGCCCAGGTCATCCAGACCCTGCGCCAGCTGGGCGTGAAAAAGACCGTCATGCTCACCGGCGACAGCGAGCGCACCGCCGCCGCCATCGCCGCCCAGGTGGGCGTGGACGAGTACCACTCCGAGGTCCTGCCCGAGGACAAGGCCAACTTTGTCCAGCAGGAGCGGGCCCTGGGGCACACCGTCATCATGCTGGGTGACGGCATCAACGACTCCCCCGCCCTGTCCGCCGCCAGCGTGGGCATCGCCATCAGCGACGGAGCGGCCATCGCCCGGGAGATCGCCGATGTCACCGTGGCCGCCGAGGACTTAAACGAGCTGGTCGCCCTGCGCCGGGTGGCCCAGGGGCTGATGGACCGCATCCACTCCAACTATCGCTTCGTCATCGGCTTCAACGGCTCCCTCATCGCCCTGGGCGCTCTGGGCATCCTGCCCCCCGCCACCTCCGCCATGCTGCATAACCTGTCCACCCTGGGGGTCAGCCTGCGCAGCATGACCGACCTCCTCCCCGACCAGGACAAGCTGGTCTGACCCCAGCCCATAAAACACAGTGAAAAAGCGGCCCCCGGTTCGGCATATGCCAAACCGAGGGCCGCTTCTCTTTTGCTCAAAGGCGGACTCCGCTCATCTCCGGTCCAGCTCCCGGCGCACGGTGCGGGACAGCAGCTCCTGCCCCTCGGGGGAGCGGAGCACCTCCAGCACCGTCTCCCGGACCATCTCCTGGAAGGCCGGGGTACGCAGGAGGGAGCCGAACACGGTGCCCTGGTCCCCGCCGCCGCTCTTGGGCTGGGGCGCAGGCCGCACGGCCCGCTTGGGGGCGGGGCGGACGGGCTCGTCGTCGTCCACAAAGTCCCCGTCCATCCAGGTCTCCTGGCGGGTCTTATCGTTGCTCTCCCCCTTCAGATAGAACAGGGACACCCCGAAAAAGTCCGCCATTTTCTTCTGCTGCTCGGCGGTGGGGGTGGCCCGCCCGGTCTCAAACTTCTCCGCCGCCGTCTTGGGAAAGCCCAGTGCGGCGGACAGGGCGGGGCGGCTGAGCCCCTTCTCGGTGCGCAGTTCCTCAATGCGCTGTGCCATGGTGATCATAACAAATTCCTCCTTGGATAGTTGAGTTGTTGACATAATAGCCGCCCCTACAAGAGCAATCGTGACCTGGTGTAGGGGCGGATGTCCCCATCCGCCCGTTCAATGGCCGTCCGGGTAACGCCGGGCCGCTGGGGACAGCGGCCCCTACGGTAGGGTGCGGTAGCTCTCGTAGGGACGGCCTGTCCCGTCTGGCCTCTCACAGCGTGCGCAGCACGTCCTCCACCCTGCGGCAGTGGTTGGGGAATTTCTCCCGCAGCTCGGGGGCGGCGTTGTCCATGATATAGGGGCAGCCGGCGGCCTCCAGCATGGGCAGGTCGTTGAAGTTATCCCCAAAGGCCATGACCTCCTCCGGCTTTACGTCCAGGGCCTGGCACAGCTGCTCCAGGCCGGTGCCCTTGTTGGCCAGATTAAAGTCCAGCCAGGCCTCCCCGGCGATGGCATGGTGAAATTCGTCCTCCCACTTGGGGCCCAGCACAGGCTGGACCTCCACCGCCCCCTGGGGGCAGTAGGCAGAGACCTTTACGATGTTCTCCGGCATGTCCTCCACCGTGGGTAGGATGGCCAGGTTGTTGCCCACGAAATAGCGGATGTGGTCCACCACGTCCCCCTTCTTGGGGCACAGATAGCTGGTGTTCACCCCGGAGATAAGTACCTCGCACTCCGGGATGTCCATGATCTGGTGGGCCAGGGCCAGGGCCCTTTCCCGCTCCATTACCGTCTTGCCCAGCAGCCTGCCGGGGTTCCCCGGGCCGAACAGCACCGCCCCGTTTTCGCACAGATAGGTCAGCTCGTCCGCCGCCGGGGCGAACAGCCGCCTAAGGCTGTGATACTGCCGCCCGCTGGCCGGGCAAAACAGGATGCCCTTCTGCTTCAGGCGGTGGATCTCCTCAAAGATCACCGGGTCGATCTCCGCCGCACCGTTGTGCAGCAGGGTCCCGTCTATGTCGCTGGCGATCAGCCGGATCATATGTCGTTCCTCCTTGGATATGGCTCAGATAAGCTGTTAATTGCTCACGTCCTGGTATTCCGACGGGCTCATGCCCACCAGCTTTTTGAACGTGGCGGAAAAATAGGCGATGTCCCGATAGCCCACCTGCTCGGCCACCTCATACACCTTCAACCGGCAGTCCCGCAGCAGCTCCATGGCCCGGTGGATGCGATAGCGGGTGAGATAGTTCAGCAGGGTATAGTCGGTCTCCTTCTTGAAGGTATGGCTCAGGTGCCCCTCGCTGATACCCAAATGCTGGGCGATGGCTGCCACGCCGATATTGGGCTCGTGATAGTGCTCGCCGATGTAGGCCATGGCCTCCAACACATATTTGCTCTTGTCCCCTTTTTTCAGCTCGGGCAGGGGCAGGGGCGCAGGGCCCTTTTCGCCCCCCTGACCGGCCCGGTCCATGCGCTGCTTCAAGCGGGTGACGGCCTGCTCCAGCTCCCCGTCGTGAAAGGGCTTTAACAGAAAGTCCACCGCCCCCAGGCGCAGGGCGGCCTGGGCATAGGCAAAGCTGTCATAGGCCGTGAGGATGATGACAAAGGCGTTGTTGCCCCGCTCCCGCAGCTGGCGCAGCATCTCCAGCCCGTCCATAACGGGCATTTTCAGGTCGGTGATGATCAGGCTGGGGGCATAGCGCTCCACCGCCTCCAGGGCCTGGAGGCCGTTGGCCGCCTCGCCCACCACCACGCAGTCCAGGGCGGCCCAGTCCACGGCCAGCACGATGCCCTTGCGGATCATCTCCTCGTCCTCTACCACCAGCACCTTCAGCACTGCGCCTTCTCCTCCCTTCGTATGGGCAGGGTGGCCGTGACCACGGCCCCCGGCCCGTCCGTCCGGTTCTCCAGATACAGGCCAAAGCCCTTACCATAATATTTTATCAGAATGGTGTCCACGTTGTACAGCCCCAAATGTCCCCGGGACAGCTCCCGGTCCCGGCAGGCATAGGGCCCCAACAGCTCCTCCGGCAGTCCCCGGCCGTTGTCCAGCACCTGGATCTGCAGCTTGCCGCCGGTCTCCCGGGCCCGGACCCAGATCTCCCCGTGCTCCGCCCCGTCTACGCCGTGGAGCACGGCGTTTTCCACCAGCGGCTGCAAGATCATCTTGGGGGTCAGGCAGTCGGCCAGCTCCTCCGGCAGGTCCAGGCGGAAGGAGATGGCCCCGGACATGCGGATGTGCTGGATCTCCATATACCGCTGCAAGATCTCCGCCTCCCGCCGCAGGGGGACAAACTCCTCCGGGGAGATGCAAAAGCGCAGGATGTCGGCCAGGTCGGTGGACATCACCGCCACCTGGGGCACCTGGTTGATCTTGCTGATCCACTTCATGGTGTCCAGGGTGTTGCACAGGAAATGGGGGTTTAATTGGGCCTGGAGCATCCTGATCTGGGCCTGATTCAGCTCCCGCTGGTTTTCCACCAGCTGCTCCTGGTTGTGCTTGAGCGCCGCCACCATGCCGTCAAATCGCTTTGCCAGCTCCCCCAGCTCGTCGTCCTGGTCCAGCTGCACCCGCACATTCAAATCGTTCTGCCCCACCGCCTGGATGGCGGAGTGGAGATGCTGGATGGGCCGGAACATCTGTCGGCTCAGCTTCCAGCTCAGGCCCACACAGATGAGCACCCCCAGGGCCGCACAGCCCAGGCTGACGGTGTAAAGCAGGTCCAGGGTGTTCCGGTTGAACACCTGTGGCCGCTGAAGGATCAGATACAGCCCCGTATCCGGCTGCTGGGCGGCGGTACAGATAAAGTCCTCCTCCGCCGTCTCCAGATCGCCCCCCGCCAGCAGATGCTGCCGCAGCCGCGCAGCCCGGGCGGCAGCCTGGGAGGGCTGATCGCAGTACACCGGCTGCCAGAACCGGTCCACCACCAGCAGACTGTTCTGCACTCCGTATTTCCCCGCCACCAGCTGCCGCAGGCCGCTTTGATACAGGCTCACCACCAGATAGCCGTCCAGGCCGCCCTCCGGGCCATAAAGGGGGGCCGCCCCCTGGAGCAGGGGCTCCCCCTGGGCGTTTACGTCCTCACAGGCCACAAAGCGCAGGCCCCCCGCCTGGCGGGCCGCCCGCAGCACCCCCCAGTTCACCGGCAGGGTCCGCTCCGCCGGGGCGGCCTGGGTGGAATAGCGACACCGGCCCTGACCGTCGTACAGGTCAACCCGGGCATAGCTGCGCACCTCCTGCACCGCCTGAAACAGGCTGTTATACACCTGGGCGCTGTCCTCCTGGCTCCCGGCCAGGGCCGCCGTCACCACGTCTTCCCCCGCCAGCCGCTCCGCCGCCCGGACAAAGCCGTCATAGGCCGTTTCCACAGCGTACAGGGCGCTGTTCAGATGGGCCTGGGCCTCGGTGCGGGCTGCGTCGTTCAGCCGCAGGCGAAAAATCTGCAGCAGCGACCCGGCACACAGCAGCAAGGGGACCATAGCCGCGGCCAGAAAGGCCCAGAACAGCCGTCTGCGAAAGGAGCCGGACCAAAATTTTCTCATGCCGTCTCCTCCCCGCCCAGACAGAAGGCCCAGGTCATCAGAACGCCCTCCCGGTTCTCGCTGGCCCAATCCACATCATAGTCCACAAAGCAGATGCGCTCCAGATCGGGCAGGCTCTCCCCGGTCGGCACATCCGTCCGCACCGAGCGGCGGTAAAACTGCTCCCCCAGCAGCCGCTGCACGTCGGCGCTGATGGTAAAGTCCAAAAATTTTTTGGCGTTATCCTCATGGGGCGCACCCTTCACCAGGGCGCTGGCATCGGGCACGGCGCTGGTGCCCTCCTTGGGATAGACGATGCCCACGTCCGCCCCGCCGGAGACATATTTCAGGGCCGTCTCCTCCAGGGTCACCCCCAGCCAGGCCCCGCCGTCGGCCACCTGGTCCAGCACGGCTCCGGAGCTGTCCAGCTGCCGCCCGTCCAGGTTTTTTGCAAAGGAGCGGATATCCTCCCGCCAGTCATTCCCCAGGGCGGCGGTCATGGTCACCAGACTGGTGAAGCAGGAGCCGGAGATCTCCGGGTCTGCAAAGGCGATATGCCCCCGAAAGGCGGGGGAGAGCAGGTCGTGCCACCCCGTCACCCGGGCAGCAGACAGCAGCTTGTTGTTATAGATGAGCACCACGGGCAGGGTGGAAAAGGGGGTCCACAGCCCGTCCGCCCGGGAAAACCGGGCATCCAGCTTGTCCGCATCCCGGGCGGTGTAGGGGGTGAAGCAGTCGGCATAGGCCGCCAGCCCCTCCACGCCGCCGCCGAACATCACGTCGGCCCGGGGGGCCTCCTTCTCCTGGTCGATGCGCTCTAAAAGCTCGCTGCTGCCCCCGGTCTCCACCACGACCCAAACGCCCGTGCGCTCCTCAAACTCCCGGACGATGGGCCGCCACACCTCCGCTTTGTGGGAGGTATAGATCACCAGCCGCTCCCTCTCCTCCGGGGCAAAGCCGCTCTCCCCCTGCTCCTGCCCGGCGCAGCCGCCCAGCCCCAGACACAGGGCCAGTGCCGTCCCAAATGCCGCCAGCCGCCGCATAAGCCCCATGGTCATCCCCCTTTTCTTTCAAATCTCACTAATTATAGCACAGCCGCCCCGAATTTTGTCATCAATTTCACCACAGATATCAGCCTTTTCAAAGAAAGCGCAGATTTGTCCCCTGTTTTTTCCGCCGGTCCTCCCATATAATAAAAGTGCTGTAAGAAATGTCATTTGACGTTTCGTTTTTATGGAAATTGTTTAAAGGAGGACAAAACATGAAACAGCTGAAACGATTGATCTCTCTGGTCCTGGCCGCTTCCCTGAGCCTGGCTCTGGTATCCTGCGGCGGGAACAGCGCCGGAAATACCTCCGGCAGCGCCGGCGGCAGCTCCAGCAAGTCCGGCGACCTGACCCCCACCCAGCAGATCATCCAGCAGGCCCAGGGCATGAGCCTGGAGGAGCTGGCCAAAAAGGCCATTGAGGAGTCCAACGGCAAGATGTTCTATGGCGTGGGCAACTCCAGCCGCGGCAAGAGCGCCCTGCCCCTGTTCATCGAGTATCTGCAGTCCATCGACCCCAGCTATACCATGGAGTTCGAGTGGCAGCAGCCCAAGAACAACAAAATTTTCGACCAGCTCACCGCCGACTCCCTGAAGGACACCGGCACCTTCGCTATGACCCTGATCCAGGACGGCAACCAGATCGAGTCCAAGATGGTCCAGCCCGGCGTGCTGGACACCTTCATCCCCAAGGAGTGGGCCGAGGCCAACAACACCACCGCCGCCGATTACGACGGCTTCCTGCCCCTGCAGACCCTGAACAAGGTGTTTATGTACAACAACACCGGCAGCAAGACCTATGACAACTGCTGGGACTTCGTAGCCGAGGGCGAGCACGGCCTGTTCATGGACATCGACTCCGAGATCGTGGGCAAGAACTTCCTGTACATGCTCACCCGGGACGACTATGCCGCCTGGATGAAGGAGGCCTTCGAGGCCCTGTCCGCCGACGAGCAGGCCTATTTCCAGCCCACCATCGATGCCATGGAGGCCGAGGCCGCCGACCTGGGTCTGGGTGCCGATGCCAAGTACTCCCTGGCCTGGATCAAGCTGTGGGTAGAGAGCTATAACGAGCAGACCGACGACGGCCCCATCTGCAACACCCTGGTGGACAAGTCCGCCACCGATCAGTTCGGCCTGCTGGTCTACTCCAAGCTGCGCAGCGTGGAGGAGTCCTCCTCCGTCTCCGTGAACAACGTGAACGTGGCCGCCTATGACGACGGCTATCAGGGCATCGGCGGCTACGGCTACTGCCACTACCTGTTCGTCACCGACAACAGCCCCCTGCCCTGGACCGCCTGCGCCTTCATCGCCTACATGACCTGCACCGAGGACGGCTTCTCCGCCTGGGGCAAGGACATGGGCGGCTACTCCTCCAACCCCGCCGTCATGGCTGAGAACGAGGAGACCTATCACCACCAGACCGGCGGCATGGCCGAGGACGGCGTGACCGTGCAGTTCCCCGCCAAGAACGACCGGGGCTACGAGTGGTGGACTACCGACGGCAAGCTGGTCCTGGAGGACCCCGAGTACTGTGCCTCCGTCGCCTTCACCGTGGGCAGCTGGGTAGAGATGCTCACCAAGTACATCACCACCTAAGCTCCCCCGTTTCTGTCGGGCGCTGTTGACCGGCCCTGAGCACCGCATGAACAAGCGCCCTTGGAGTCCGGCTTGCCCCGCCTCCAAGGGCGCTTTTCCCGGTAACAAGAAGGAGAGATTTCATGGATCAGACAACCACCTCCCGGGCCTCCCGGTCCGCCATTCGCACGAACAAGGTAAAGACCTTTTTTTCCAAACCCCATAACGTGATCCTCCTGCTGATGGGCCTGGTCCTCACGGTCACCACCGTCGCCCCCATCATCGCCATTGTCGAGGATACGTTCAAGATCCACGCCGGAACGATAGACGCCTATCTCACCGGTCAGTCCAGCGGCTACACCGCCGTGAACTACATCGACCTGTTCACCAGCTCCATGGCAAAGTCCAACCTGTGGATGCCTCTGCTGAACACGGTGTGGCTGGCGGTGGGCACCTGTGTGGTGTCCATCCTCTTCGGCGGCCTGTTCGCCTTTCTCATCACCCGGACCAATCTGGCCTGGAGAAAGTATCTTAGCTCCATCTTCATCTTCCCCTATATCATGCCTCAGTGGACCCTGGCCGTGGTGTGGCAGAACCTGTTCAACTCCAATGCCGTCACCGGCACCTCCAACGGCCTGCTGGCCGCCACCGCCGGCATCACCATGCCTATCTGGTGGTGCAAGGGCCTGTTCCCCAGCATTGTGGTGCTGGGCCTGCACTATGCCCCCTTCGCCTATATCCTCATCGGCGGCATCTTCCGCAACATGGATGCCAACCTGGAGGAGGCGGCCACCATTCTGGATACCCCCAAGTGGAAGATCATGTGCCGGGTCACCCTGCCCATGGTCAAGCCCGCCATTTTGTCCACCATCCTGCTGGTGTTCGGCAGCGCCATGGGCTCCTACCCCGTGCCCCACTATCTGGGGCTGACCACCCTGGCCACCAAGTATGTGTCCATGAACTCCAAATACACCGGCGAGGCCAGCATCCTGGCCATCATCATGATGATCTTCGGCGTGGCCATCATGCTCCTCAACCAGCTCAGCCTGCAGTCCCGCAAAAACTACACCACCGTCACCGGCAAGTCCGGTCAGATCTCCAAGATCAACCTGGGCCGGGTGGGGCGCTATGTCATCGCCCTTGTCCTGGTGGTGGTCACCTTCTTCACCAGCATCTTCCCCATTGTCTCCTTCGCCTTCGAGACCTTCCTGCCCAACCCCGGGGACTACTCCTTCCTGTACACCGGGGACACCAAAAATCTCACCACCAAGTGGTGGGTCACCAGCGAGAACGTCACCGAAAACGGCATGTACGGCCAGAAGGGCATCCTGCATAACGAGACCATCTGGCACGCCTTCCGGGGGACCATCTGGGTCAGCGTGTGCTGCGCCCTGCTGGCGGGCACCATCGGCACCCTCATCGGCTATGCCGTGTCCAAAAACAGGCGAAGTAAATGGGCAAACTATGTCAACAGCGTGGCCTTTCTGCCATATCTGATGCCCTCCATCGCCGTGGGTGTGGCCTTCTTCATCCTGTTCTCCAACGAGCATGTGAACCTGTTCAACACCTACACCATCCTCATCATCGTGGGCACCATCAAATATATCCCCTTCGCCAGCCGCAGCTCGCTGAACTCCATGCTCCAGCTCTCCGGTGAGATCGAAGAGGCCGCCATCATCCAGGACATCCCCTGGGTCCGGCGGATGACCCGTATCATCATCCCCATTCAAAAGTCCTCTATCATCAGCGGATATCTCCTCCCCTTTATGACCTGCCTGAGAGAGCTGTCCCTGTTCATGCTGCTGTGCGTCCAGGGCTTCATCCTGTCCACCACCCTGGATTACTTCGACGAGATGGGCCTGTACGCCTTCTCCAGCGGCATCAACCTGATTTTGATCATCACCATTCTGGTCTGCAATACCCTGGTCAACAAGGTGACAGGGGCCAGTCTGGACAAGGGAATTGGAGGTTAAATCATGCCTGAAATCAAATTAGAGCACGTGACCAAGCGCTGGGGCAAGTTCTACGCCGTGGATGACCTGGACCTGGTCATCAAAAATAACTCCTTCGTCACCCTGCTGGGCCCCTCCGGCTGCGGCAAAACCACCATCCTGCGCATGATCGCCGGACTGGAGACCCCCACCTGCGGCCGGATCACCATCGGCGACCAGGTGGTATTCGACTCGGACCTGGGCATCAACGTCCCGCCCAACAAGCGGAAGGTGGGCTTCCTGTTCCAGAACTATGCCCTGTGGCCCAACATGACGGTGTATGACAACATCGCCTTCGGCCTGAGCAACGTGAAGGACACCCTGCCCAAGGTCGATTTTGAAGCCAAAAATGCCGCCCGGCTGGCCCAGATCCTAAAGACCCCCGGCGAGGTGGTCAAGATCCTGGAGGACTGCCGGGACAAAACCGGAAAGCTGGACGAGAAGCGGGCCTATATCAAGCTCATCGATGCCTTCACCCTCTCCATCTACACCGCCAAAAAGCTCTTTGCCTATCACCTGGAGTCCGGGAAGGACCCCGCTGCCGACATCGCCGCTTTGGAACGCAAAGTTGCCGCCGCCCGGAAGAGCCAGACCCTGGACGACCAGTTCCGGGTGCTGCAGAACGGCCAGCCTGTGCTGGAAAAGCGCAAGCTCACGAAAGAGGAGATCGACCTGTCCGTGCGCCGGGTCTCCCGCATCGTAAAGATCGGCATGTTCATGGACCGCTACCCCGCCGAGCTGTCCGGCGGCCAGCAGCAGCGGGTGGCCATCGCCCGCACCCTGGCCCCGGAGCCCTCGGTGCTGTTCATGGACGAGCCCCTGTCCAACCTGGATGCCAAGCTCCGCCTGGAGATGCGCTACGAGCTCCAGCGGCTCCATGTGGAGACGGGCTCCACCTTTGTCTACGTCACCCACGACCAGATGGAGGCCATGACCCTGGCCACCCAGATCTGCCTGGTCAACAACGGCGTGCTCCAGCAGTATGAGGCCCCGCTCACCGTGTACAACAAGCCCAGCAACCTGTTCGTGGCCGACTTTGTGGGCAACCCCTCCATCAACTTTGTGGAGGCCACCGGCGCCCAGGCCGCCGACGGCACCATCCCCCTCACCCTGCTGGGTGGCCGCAAGGCCGTGTTCCGCCCCGCCAGCCCCGTCAGTCTGCCCGACTGGTTCCGGGCCCGGAACGAGGATATCGCCCGCCGGGAGGCCGAGCATCAGAAGAATGCCGCCCAGAAGTCCTATGTGGAAAAGAGCAACAAGGACGAGACCTTCCGCTATCACATCGCCAAGGTGGAGGAGGAGGACGACTCCCTCCGGGACGACCCCGTCCTCACCGATACCGACCTGGTGCTGGGCATCCGGCCCGAGTTTTTGGACATCGCCGACTCCAGCACTCTGGAGGGGGAGATCTACGGTGCCATGCCCACCGGCATGGAGTCCACCATCAAGGTCCGGGTGGGCGAATTCCTGCTCACCGGCGTGATCTTCGGCAGCTCCCTGTTCACCATCGGGGCCAAGGTCCCCCTGTCCGTCTCCGGGGACAACATCATGCTCTTCGACCGCCAGAGCGGCCGGTGCATCGCCTTCGGCTCCCTCCGCTTCTGATTTTTCCTCTTTTGTGCAAAGCTGCGGCCCCCAAACGGTGGGAGCCGCAGCTTTTTTGTCCTGAGCCGGGATAAAATCCCCCATGACCCTTGTAAATGTGGAAAAAATCATTATAATAGATGTGTCCGGCCCTGCGGGGCCGGCTTCAACCATGTTCGATCAACATTTAAAATATTGGAGAGGATCATTTTATGGAACGCACTGTTATTGCGGCCCTGTTCGCCGACCAGGAGGCCCTCAGCGGTCAGACCATCACCGTCTGCGGCTGGGCCCGCACCATCCGGGACATGAAGACCTTCGGGTTTATCGAGCTCAACGACGGCTCCTGCTTCAAGAACCTCCAGGTGGTCATGGATGCCAACACCCTGGACAACTACAAGGAGATCGCCGGTCAGAACGTGGGGGCCGCCCTCATCGTCACCGGCACGGTGGTCCTCACCCCCCAGGCCAAGCAGCCTCTGGAGGTAAAGGCCGTCTCCATCGCCGTAGAGGGCCCCTCCGCCCCCGACTATCCCCTGCAGAAAAAGCGCCACAGCGTGGAGTTTTTGCGCACCATCCAGCACCTGCGCCCCCGCACCAACCTGTTCTCCGCCGCCTTCCGGGTGCGCTCTGTGGCCGCCCACGCCATCCACTGCTTCTTCCAGGACCGGGGCTTCGTCTATGCCCACACGCCCATCATCACCGCCGCCGACTGCGAGGGTGCCGGCGAGATGTTCCAGGTGACCACCCTGGATCTGGCCAACGTGCCCATGACGGAGGACGGCCAGGTGGACTACAGCCAGGACTTCTTCGGCAAAAAGGCCAGCCTCACCGTATCCGGCCAGCTCAACGCCGAGAACTTTGCCATGGCCTTCGGCAACGTATACACCTTCGGCCCCACCTTCCGGGCGGAGAACTCCAACACCGCCCGCCACGCCGCCGAGTTCTGGATGGTGGAGCCCGAGATGGCCTTTGCCGACCTGAACGACTATATGAACACCGCCGAGGACATGATCAAGTATATCATCCGCTTCGTTATGGAGCGCTGCCCCGACGAGATGAACTTCTTCAACTCCTTTGTGGACAAGGGCCTGAAGGATCGTCTGGAGCATGTGGCCTCCTCCGACTTCGGCCGGGTGAGCTACACCGAGGCGGTGGAACTGCTGAAAAAGGTCAACGACAAGTTCGATTACAAGGTGGAGTGGGGCTGCGACCTGCAGACCGAGCACGAGCGCTATCTCACCGAGCAGGTGTTCAAAAAGCCCGTGTTCGTCACCGACTACCCCAAGGAGATCAAGGCCTTCTACATGCGCCAGAATGACGACGGCAAGACGGTTGCCGCCGCCGACTGTCTGGTCCCCGGCATCGGCGAGATCATCGGCGGCTCCCAGCGTGAGGAGCGGCTGGACGTGCTGGAGGCCCGCATCCGTGAGCTGGGTATGAACCCCGAGGACTATAAGTACTACTGCGACCTGCGGCGATACGGCTCCTGCCGCCACGCCGGCTATGGCCTGGGCTTCGAGCGCATGGTCATGTACCTCACCGGCATCGGCAACATCCGGGACGTGGAGCTCCACCCCAGAACGGTGGGCAACGCAGAATTCTAAGACCAGAACCCCCCAAAAGGCTCAGGCGCAGCGTGCGCCTGAGCCTTTTTTTGCAAATATACCCTGAAAGCATCCCTGAATTCTGGGTTTTGCTTGTCTGTGAGATATTTCCATGATATACTCAGGTCAGAGTCATCTGTTCTTTGCCCAAAAACAGTCCCGGCTCTGATACGAGGAAAAGAAAGGGGATCACCATGAAGAAGCATCTCACAGGAAAACGTCTCTTGCAAGCGCTGCTCCTGTCTGCGCTGCTCGTCTGCTGCATGGGGACAACGGCGTTTGCGGCGCAATATCCCGACGTAACGGCCAAGCACTGGGCCAAGCCCTATATCGACAGATGGTCTGACTCCGGCATTCTCAAGGGCTATCCCGACGGGAAGTTCCACCCGGACGACCCCGTCACCCGGGGACAGCTCTCCGCCATTCTCTACAGCATCCTGGGGGTAGAGCCCATCGCGGGCTACTCCTATCCCGACCTGCCTAAAACGGCCTGGTGCTATGACGCCGTCACCGCTATGAACTACTATCGTGTGACCCTGAACACCGACCTGAACATCCAGCCCGACCAGCCCCTCTCCCGGGAGGAGGCCATCTATATGATCGCCAGCGGCTTCCGCCGGGCCGATCTCAGCCGTGACCGGATGCGCTGCTCCGGCAAGGCCCCCAGCGACTATGCCCAGGTGTCCGATCCGTTCACCGAGGCGGTGAGTACCATGCTCCGCCTGGGCCATGTCCGGGGCAGTGCCGACGGCAGACTGATGCCCAAGGACATCGTCACCCGGGCCCAGGTCATCACCATCATCAACAGCATGTTCGACCTGTATGTCACCCAGCCCGGCACCTATCACCTGACCTGCGGACAGAACGCCCTGGTCACCTGCCCCAACGTGACCATTCTTCTGGATAGCGCAGCTCCCGGGAAGAGCTCCAACGTCTATCTCTCCGCCAAGGCGGACAAAAATGTGGTCATCGCCAACGACGGCGGCACAGAGCCCGCCCATGTGTCCTTCTTCGCCACCCAGAAGGGGGAGAACGCCTGGACCCTGCGGGGCAACGTCAGGGAGGACATGGTCAGGACCCGCACCCTGTCGCAGAGCCAGAGCTTTGACGGACGCTATGCCGCAGGCTTTGGATTTAAATCTCATCCCTACCTCATCACCACGGCGGACCAGTTTGCCCTGCTGGCCCAGCGCACTGACACCCTGGACCGGAGCGTCTATTTTAAGCTGGCCGCCGACCTCGCCCTGCCCGACGGCATGGCCCCCCTGTCCTCCGCCGACGGGGCCTTTCCTCAGACCAATTTAGACGGCGGCGGACACTCCGTCGCCTATCGCATCCAGAGCCGCAGCTATTCCGGCGCCGGGGGCGGCCTGTTTTATGGCTGGAATGGCCCCTGTGAAAACCTGACGGTGAAGGGGGCCATGGACCTTACCCTCAGCGAGAAGGCCGTTCAGGTGGGCTCCGGCAAGCTCTATTTCGGCGGCTTTGCAGCCTATCTGGACCGGGAGCTGACAAACTGCACGGCGGACATGGACATCTGCGTCCGCTATGAGGGCGGCAGCAACGTGGACCTGAACGTGGGCGGCCTGGCGGGCTTTACCCAGGCTGCCCAGCTCACCGGCTGCACCGCTGCGGGCACGGTGAAGGCCGTCCTGCCCAAGGGGGTGGGCGACGCCCATGTGGGCGGCCTGGTGGGCGGTGCAGCGGCGGTGCCCTTCGCCAGCATCGTGCCCCAGGGCAGCATGACCGGCTGCGGGTCCACCGGAACCGTGGCGGCAGAAGGCGGCTATCAGACCGCCGTGGGCGGCGTTGCGGGCCTGGTCACCTATCTGGGGAGCAGCGCCCCCACGGGCACCCTGAAAAACGACGGCATTTTGAACTGCTGGTCCACCGCCCGGCTCTCTGCCGTAAACGCCGGCTTTCAGAGCGACTGCGGCGGCATTGTGGGCCAGCTGAACTATGGCACCCTGTCCGGCTGCTGGGCCAAGCCCGTTATCGCCCTGTCCGGCCCGGAGTTTTCCAACGCCGGGGGCATCGCCGGTGCCTGCTATGAGGGCGGTAACGTATCCGACTGCTGGGCCAACGCAGCGGAGCTGCCCTCCGGCGGCGGGGTGCGCGCCGGCGGCATCGTGGGCCGTCTGCGGGGCGGGGCGGTGGCAAAATGCTTTGCCCTGGGCTCCGGGCCTGTGGGCAGCGAGAACGCCATCGCCTTTGCCGGTGCCAACAGCGGCACCGTCTCCGCCAGCGCCGACCTGTCCGGCCTGTCCTCCGCCCAGCGGGCGGCCTTCCTAGCCTCCTGCGGCTGGGACTTTTCCGATACCTGGGCGCAGACCGGCGGCCTGCCCCTGCTGAAGAACATGGACAGCGCAAGGCAGCAGGCCGCACAGAAGTAAATAAAAGTCATAAAAAGACGCAAAAAAGCCTGTCATTGCGAGGCCGATTCCCCTTGTCAAGGGGAAATGTCCCGAAGGGACAAAAGGGATAGGGAGGGGCATCGCCCCGACGTGGCAATCCGTAACCCCCGTCCCTTGGCCCCCTTGTTAAAGGGGGCTGTCAGCGAAGCTGACTGAGGGATTCCGTTTTTAGGATAGCTTTCCGGGGGTCGGAATCCTTCCGTCACGGCTTCGCCGTGCCACCTCCCTTTGACAAGGGAGGCTGCTGGACGGGGATACGGATGCGGCGTACCCCTTGCGGGTACTTCGCTCCTCGGAATGACAGAAAAGGGTTTATCGACACGCTAAAAAAGTCCTGATTTCTTACGAAATCAGGACCTTTCTGGTTGCGGGAGCAGGACTCGAACCTGCGACCTCCGGGTTATGAGGCAGTCTCAAGCACAAATCGGAGTCATTTCGGCTTCAATTTGTGCTTTTTACCGCCGTTCGCTCGGCGGATTTTCCATTGTTTCCGTCCAGCCCTGCCCGCTTTTTTCGCGTTCTGGGTCAAAACTGGGTCAGACACGGTGCACCCGCACCCACGCTGTCCACGGCTTGTATGGACTGCTCAGTCGCCTGCAAAGAGCTCGTTGGTGGCGTTGAGGGTCACCCGGAGGTAGGGACCGATGTCGGCGATGCCAGTATAGCCGGTCTCGGCGGTGAAGCGGTAATAACCGTCACCGAAGTTCCTGCCGTGGATGGGGCTGTCAGCCAGAGTGACGGTCAGCACGGCGCTGTTCCCATCCTGACGCAGATCCGCATTCTCAATGAGGGTGCAGCTTCCCGCCAGCTCCCCAGCGGGGAAGCTCTCTGGGTAGAGGGAGCCGTACTCCTTCAAAAAGTCCGGGTCTACATCCTTGGAGAGGGTGCCGCTGCTGAGGAAGGTGTCGTGCATGGTGACGGTGAGGGTCATACCGTCCTCCGAGAGAGCCACCTCGGTATAGGGGATCTCGCAGTAGGCGGCCACGAAGTCGCTGCCGTCCGCCAGGGGCGCGAAGGCCACGGTGAGGCCGCCTGCATCGACCTGGGCGGAGCGGATGGCCTCCCGGCGGCCCTGCATCCCCATGGAATAGCGCTCCCCAGCCCCGGCCCAGTAGATTTCAGAGCTGGCAGTGCCAGGAGAAACATAGGGATCATAGCCTCGGTCGCAGCCCTGCTCATCGTAGAGAAGGCTCAGTGTGGCCAACTCCACGCGTGGAAAACCGGGGACGCCGTTATAGATGTTAGGCCCGCCAGTGACCACCCGGACGGATGCCTGGGACTCGATCTCGCACCGAAGCAGGGGCGTATCCAGCCACAGCATCCGGCGGCGGATGCCGCTCTCACCGTAGACCCAGTCCAAGCTGGGGCAGGAATCATCTGTTCCCAGTTGCACCAGGAAGTCGCCCTGGTACGCCTCGATGGAGGCGATGAGGTCCGCGTCGTCCCCGTAGAGAGCCCGAACCTCCGCCTCCGTGGTGATGGGGGAGAAGGCATCCGGCTGGGCGGGATCGGCTGAAGATGAAGAATCGTCGGAGGAACCTGATGGATTGGAAACGGAGCTTTCCCCGCAGGCGGCAAGGTTCAGCAGCAGGAGGGCCGCCAGAGCCAAGGAGATGAGTTTCTTCATGGGATAGCACTTCCTTTCTGTTGTTTGGGGCGTGGCCCCGGTGAGGAACTTGCAATTGCAAACGGGAATTTAACGGCATAATTGTTCTGAAATTCTTCCAATTCTTTGGATTTATTGTACCATAGCGCAAAAGTGTTTGCAACTGGAACTGCCGACAGAAAATTCTGTATATTCGAAAAAAATAGGAACTGCGCAAGGAACGCTGCTCACCCGACCTCAGAAAACGGCAAATGAGCCGCTTTGACAAGCGGCCGTCCAGCGTTTCGGCAACACGCGGAGCACGCCGAGGGTAGTGATACCACCCCAGCCTTGCACGTTCAGAAAGTGCTGCGCACAGAGTGAAAAAACAGCAACATCACCAAATTGCAAAAAGATCACGCAGCCCAGCGGGGCCGCGACGCCTCGGAACAGCGACACGCATGAGCGCATCGCTGTTCCGAGGCTCTCTGCGTTCTTCGGGAGCACCCTCCAGCCAAGACCCCAAAGCGGCAAAGTTTGCCGTTCTACCCCCTGGCCACGCAGGGTTTCCGAAACGCGCGGAACGATCCGAGGGTAGTGATACCACCCCCACCCAAAACGCCACCTGTTTCGCCGTGTGTGCCCTTGTGTGCGATCCTTTGAGCAGGGCCGAGTGTGTACCCATTTTCACCCGAGAAAGCAAGCGTGGGCTGTTTGTGCCGGAGGTGTTGAAGTCCGTGTGATCGATGCGTTGGAAACGTTGGTATGACTGCGTTTTCTGCGCTTTTGCGGCTTTTCTGAGGACGAAAAAGAAAGCAGGATAAAGGGCTGGCGTCGGAACCGACGCTCTGCCTAATCACTTCTGCCCGCAGTGCGGGCAGTTGACGAGGGCTTTCTATTTGCCCAGGACAACGGGAACCCAATGCACCCGGACAGCGTGACGGACTGGCTGAAAAAGTTCAGCAAGCGCCACGGCCTGCCCCATATCAACCCCCACGCATTCCGGCATACCATGGCCAGTATGCTCTACTTCAACGGCGTGGACAGCGTGTCTATCTCCAAGCGGTTAGGCCATGCCCAGGTCAGCACCACGGCAAATATCTATGCTCACGTGATGGAGGCGGCAGACCAGAAGAACGCCGACATTCTGGCTGACGTGTTTTTGAAAAAGGCTTGAACTTTGGGGGCGAGTTGAACTAAAGTTGAACTTTTGGAGCGGGACCATTTTTAAATATGCTCAAAAAGTTAGAAAAACAGCCGTTTTCGATAAGAAAACGGCTGTTTTTATGGTTGCGGGAGCAGGACTCGAACCTGCGACCTCCGGGTTATGAGCCCGACGAGCTACCAACTGCTCTACCCCGCGATATGGTGCCGGAGACCGGGGTCGAACCGGCACGGGATCGCTCCCACGGGATTTTAAGTCCCGGGCGTCTGCCAATTCCGCCACTCCGGCAAACTGTGTACTCCAGTCTCAATCTTTAAGGCTAGGATAGTCTAACATATATCTTCGCCTTTGTCAACAGGAATTTTTCAAATTTTATTCGACAGCGTTCCCCGGCGAAATAAGCAGAAAAATTTCCGAAATTTTCCGCTTCGGTGTACAAAAATCGGCAACTCTCTCCCTGTGCCCGCCATATACTGATATGTACCGGCTTTCGCCGGACGACTACCAATGGAACAGAGACAGGAGGAACCGATTTATGAGACGTTTGAGCGAGACCATTTCCACCCCTATTTTGCAGCTGCCGCCCCAGCCCGACCCCAGGGACGACCTGGACGATCTGATCTTCCGGGGCGAGAACTGGTGGGTCAGCGACCGCTGAGGGGGGCCGTCTTTCCGGAAAGGCGGCCCCTTCGTCCGCCTTTCGGGGGCAGCGGCCAGTTTTTCCTTTACTTTTGCCGCCCCTTCATATATAATAGTTTGGCCTAAATACAACATGTTCCCCGGACTTCCGGGAGTTTTTACAAGAGAGAGTGAGGACCCTATGCTCCAATTCGACGAGTATAAAGTCAAACTGAACAACCTGGCCCCCGCCCTGGAGGAGCTGGCCCAGGCCCTGGACCTGGAGAGCGCCGAGCGCGAGCTGGATATGCTCCAGGCCGAGTCCGCCGCCGACGGCTTTTGGGATAACCTGGCCAAGGCCCAGAAGGTGCAGCAGCGCATCAAAAACCTGCAGGACAAAGTGGACGGCCAGAAAAAGCGCCAGAGCCAGTGGGACGACATGATGGCCATGTGCGAGATGGGCAACGAGTTTGAGGACGAGTCCCTGCTGCCCGAGCTGGAGGAGAGCTTCCAGACCCTGGAGCACGAGATGGAGGAGGCCCGCCTGGCCACCCTGCTCACCGGGGAGTACGACTCCTCCAACGTCATCCTGACCATCCACCCCGGTGCCGGCGGCACCGAGGCCCAGGACTGGGCCCAGATGCTCTATCGCATGTACACCCGCTGGACCGAGCGCCACGGCTTTACCTATCAGATCATGGACTATCAGGAGGGCGACGAGGCGGGCATCAAGTCGGCCACCATCATGATCGAGGGGGAGAACGCCTATGGCTACCTCCGGGGAGAGCACGGCGTCCACCGCCTGGTGCGGGTGTCCCCCTTCGATGCCAACGCCCGGCGGCAGACCTCCTTCGCCTCGGTGGAGGTCATGCCCGACCTGCCCGAGGATGTGGAGGTGGAGATCCGCCCCGAGGACATCGAGATGCAGGTCTACCGCGCCAGCGGCGCCGGCGGCCAGCACGTAAACAAGACCTCCTCCGCCGTGCGTCTGATCCACAAGCCCACCGGCGTGGTGGTGGCCTCTCAGCAGGAGCGCAGCCAGTTCCAGAACAAGGACAACTGTATGAAGATGCTGCGGGCCAAGCTGGTGGAGCTGCAGATGCAGGAGAAGGCGGAAAAGATCTCCGACCTGAAGGGCGTACAGCTGAAGATCGAGTGGGGCAGCCAGATCCGCTCCTATGTCTTCATGCCCTATCAGCTGGTGAAGGACAACCGCACCGCCTATGAGACCAGCAACATAGGCGGCGTGATGGACGGCGACCTGGATGGCTTCATCAACGCCTACCTCACCTGCGAGGCCACGGGCGCCTGGTCCACCAAATAAATCCGCATAACAAGCCAGAACAAAACCCCCGGCAGCTGCGTTTTTTCGCAGCTGCCGGGGGTTGCTTTTTGAATTCACGCCTTGCGGATGATGCCCATGGGGGTACACTCGCTGGACTGGCCCAGGGGGTTGTCCCCCAGGATCTTGGCCAGCTGGTCCAGAGTGGGCTGCTGCTGGGAGAAGCCCAGGATGTTGGCCCCCAGGTCGTTGATGTCCACAATGGCCACGGGGTGGCCCAGGGCACGGGCCAGGCGCTTGGCGGTGCCCATGGGGTCGTCGGGGGTGAGGACCACATAGTGGTCATAGGGGGGGATGGTCCCCTCGGTGGGGCCGTCGATGCCCCGGGCCTTGGGGCCGGCCACGGTGTAGAACCAGCCCTTCTTGCCCAGGATCTTGCCCACCACGCTGCAGAAGGCGGCAAACAGGATGCGGGGGGTGCCGCACTCCTGCAGGGCCATCTCCATGGTCTCGGGGATGCCCAGGCCGATTCCGGCGGGGGTCTTGGTCACATAGCGGCTGAGTGTGACGGCCAGCTTGCGGGGCTTGATGTCCTCCATGGGGATGGCCCGGTTCTGGGTGCAGGCCACCGACTTCTCCGAGCAGAACAGGATGTCCCCGTCCTGCATCTTGTCCTTGGCGTATTTCACCACCACGTCGGCATAGTCGTCCTTGTTGGTGATCAGGTGGGTCTTTACGGGAATGCGCTGATAGTCCACGCCGTCGACGGTGCGGATCAGCTCCTTGCCCGGGTTTGCGCTGTGCAGTTCCTCGCTCATGGCAGGTGCTCCTCTCAAAAAACGGGGCCGGTCGCCCCTGTTTGGTCATTTCACGGCCCCCATTATAACACCGGGGACGGGGCCGCGCCACATCTTTTCCACAAAATTCTCTGGTTTGTGGAGAAAAAACAAAAGTTACGCCAATTCCCCCCGGAGGGTTCCGTGCTCCGCCGACAAAATATGCACATCCCGCAGGCAGTTGTGGAGATTTTCTGCGCTCTCCACACAGACGGGGACATACCGGGTGGTATAGCCGTGCCACGCCCCGTCCCGCTGCTCCTCGAACAGGACGGAGACCGTCTCCCCCGGCCACCGGCTGAGATAGCGCTGCTCCATCGCCTCCGCCACGGCGGCGGCCCGGTGGGCCCGCTCCTCCTTCACCTGGTTTAAAATCTGGTCGGGGCGCTGGGCCGCCGGGGTGCCCGGGCGTTTGGAATAGGGGAAGATGTGCATGGAGGAGAAGGCGCACTTCTGGATAAAGTCCAGGGTCTGGACAAACTCCTCCTCCGTCTCCCCGGGGAAGCCCACGATCAGGTCGGTGGTGATGGCGGGACAGTGAAAATACTGGTTCAAAAGCCGGACGCTCTCATAATACCGGGCGGTGTCATATTTCCGGTTCATCCGCTGCAGCACCGTGTCGCAGCCGCTCTGCATGGACAGGTGGAAGTGGGGGCACAGGTTATTAAGCTCCACGGCCCGGCGGCAGAACTCGTGGGTGATGGTCCGGGGCTCTAAGGACCCCAGGCGGATGCGGCAGTCCGGGGCGGCCTGGCACACGGCCTCGATGAGGTCGATGAGGGAGGAGCCGTCCTTCCACTCCCGGCCCCAGGAGGAGATCTCAATGCCGGTGAGCACCAGCTCCCGATAGCCCTGGGCCGCCAGCTGGGCGGCCTGGACCTTGGCCTCTTCCAGAGGGAGGGAGCGGATGGGCCCCCGGGCATAGGGGATGATGCAATAGGTGCAGAAGTTCACGCAGCCGTCCTCCACCTTGAGCATGGCACGGGTGCGGCCCTCCAGCCCCCCGGCGGGCAGGACCTCGAACAGACGGCGGCCCATGGCGTTATCCAGGGCGGTGATGGGCTGGCGCTCCCGCCAGGTCTGTTCCAGCAGGTCGGCAAACCCCGTCCGGTCCCCGGTGCCCGCCACCAGGTCGATGGACAGGTCTGCCATATCCTCCGGGTGGGTCTGGGCGTAGCAGCCGCACACGGCCAGAATGGCATCCGGGGCGGCCTTGCGGGCCCGGCGGATCATCTGGCGGGACTTTTTGTCGCTCACCGCCGTGACGGAGCAGGTGTTGATGACGTAGGCGTCCGCCTCCCCCTCGAAGGGCACCAATTCGTGCCCCCGGGCGGTCATCATCTGCTCCATGGCCTGGGTCTCATACTGGTTCACTTTGCAGCCCAGGGTGTAAAAGGCAATTTTCATCAGGGTTCCTCCGGTTCGTCGATGTCCTGGGGCAGCAGCTCCATCAGCTGCTCCCGGGTGGGAGATTCCAGCAGGGCCACCCGGTCAGACTGGCGGGTGACCGCCTTTTCAAACAGGTTGCGCACGTCCCGGGCGTTGCCGAAATTCTCGTCCCGGTCCTCATACAGCTGGTCCAGCAGCTTCCGGGCCGCCCCCTCTCCCTCAGCGGATAGGGTATAGCCGCCCCGGGTACACATGGACCGGAAAATCTCCAGCAGCTGGGGGGCGGTGTAGTCCTCAAAATAGAAGTATTTGTTGAAGCGGGACTCCAATCCCGGGTTGGCGTGGATAAATTTCTCCATCAGATCGGTATAGCCCGCCACGATGACGATAAGGTCGTCCCGGTGGTCCTCCATATTTTTCAGCAGGACCTCGATGGCCTCCCGGCCGAAGTCGTTGGCGCTGTCCTGGTTGACCAGGGCATAGGCCTCGTCGATGAACAGCACGCCGCCCAGGGCCTTTTGCACCGCCTCCTGGGTCTTCAGGGCCGTCTGGCCCACATAGCCGGCCACCAGGCCGGAGCGGTCCACCTCCACCAGCTGCCCCTTGCTGAGCACCCCCACCGCCCGATAGATCTGGGCCAGCAGCCGGGCCACGGTGGTCTTGCCCGTGCCCGGGTTGCCCAGAAAGACCAGGTGCAGGGACATGGGGGGCACGGGCAGGTCGGCCTGCTGGCGCAGCTTTCGCACCTTCACCAGGTTGATCAGGCTCTTCACGTCCTTCTTCACCTGGTCCAGGCCGCACAGGCCGTCCAGCTGGGAGAGCAGCTCGTCCAGGGAGGGCAGGGGCTCCTCCTCGGGCTGTTTCTGAGTTTGCGTCTGGTCCTGGGTCGGTTCCCGGGTCTGCTTTTGGGGAGCGGCCGGGGCCTGGGGGGCGGACTTGCCGGAGGTGCGGCGGGAGACATAGTCCCCGGCGTTCACCCCGGGGCTGTCGGGCCGGATGCCGTCCAGGCAGCACTGCTCCAGCAGAGCGTCGCTGCAGGCGTTTACATAGCCCGCCTCCTCCTCGCTCACCCCGCCGTCGGCGGAGGCAAACAGCAGCAGGAGCAGGGTGAGCTGGTCGGCAAAGCGTCGGGACAGGCTGGTGGCGTGCTGCCGGTCATAGGACCGCAGGTCGGCAAAGAAGGCGGGGGGACAGAAGTCCCCGGCCCGGGCCACGCCGGTGGCCACCTCCCAATAGAGGGCGGCGGGGGCGGAATCGGCC
Source organism: Flintibacter faecis (assembly GCF_014287875.1). GTDB lineage: Bacteria > Bacillota > Clostridia > Oscillospirales > Oscillospiraceae > Lawsonibacter > Lawsonibacter faecis_A. Next base: position 556,736 of record NZ_JACOPN010000001.1, read on the forward strand.
CGGGACCAGACGGCGTTATAAATGTCCACCTGGTGCTGCTCCACGCTCTCCCCCCCGGCCTTCCACAAGGCCAGAAGATACTGACGGAAATAGCCGTCCACCTGATGGGCAAAGGCCACCCGCAGAGCGGGCTCTGGAAGCAGCGCCCCATAGGCGGCCACCGTCTGCGCATATTGCTGATGAAGCTCCTCCGGGGTAAGCGTCTGCACGGCACCCCACTCCTCTCTTGTGGCAACATTATTGTACCATTATAAAGGGAAAGACGGGCAGGGTCAAGGACAACGCCGGGGACGGGGTGACATAAAATGTGAATATTCTGTTATATCTCCGGGGAATTCGTTGACGGGGATGTAAAATCCTTGTACAATAAAGCTGTATGGTCTGAAAGACTGAATTACTAAACGGAGGAATCAAAACCATGGCAGAGAAAAAAGCCCCCTCCAGACGACTGGCTAAGCCGGACGGCGCGGCGGAGAAGGCCCCGTCCCGGAGTAATCATATGCAGAACACCCAGGCCCCCCGCAAGCGGCAGCCCCTCATCCGCAACGACGTGATCCGCTGCGAAAAGTGCGGCGAGGACTATTCCGTCACCTATAAGCGCTGCCCCTTCTGCGACGAGCGCCCCGGCCGCCCCGGCGTGGGGCACAGTGGCCGCCACCCGGTACAGCTGGTGGGCCTGGTCATCTCCCTGGCCATCATCGCCGCGGCGGTGTTCATCGTCTTTACTTACGTCAGCCCCCTGATTTTCCACAACCAGGGCGGCACCGACCCCGGCGGGATCAGCTCCAGCCAGGGAGACACCTCCCTCACTCCCATCGACGGCAGTTCCTCCTCCGCCCAGGAGGAGCCCACCGTGCCGGTGAACTCCATCACCCTGAGCCGGACGGAGTTCACCCTCCAGGCCAACGAGCCCTATCCCATCACCGCCACCACCGACCCAGCCGACGTGGCCGTGAAGTGGAGCAGCAGTGACACCTCTGTGGCCATCGTGGACGAGGAGGGCACCGTGACCAACGTGAACAGCGGCGACAGCCTGCTGAAGGTCACCATCACCGCCGCCGCCGGGGACAAGACGGCGGAGTGTATCGTCTACTGCCGGGGCGGCTCCACCCCCGCCCCCGGGACGGTCACCACCCCCGGCGACAACAGCTCCACCGGCGACAACAGCTCCACCGGCGGCAGCACCACCACTACCCCCGGAACCACCACTCCCAGCGTCACCGTCCCCAGCTCCACCGGCACCCTGACGGCCAATAAAGAGGCCATCATCGTCAACGCCGGCGACGGACTGAATATCCGCTCCGGCCCCGGCTCCCAGTATGATGTGGTGGCCAGCGCGGAGAACGGCTCCACCGTGGTCATCCTGGAGCAGTCCGGCGACTGGACCAAGGTCAACTACGGCAACGGCAAGACCGGTTATGTGGCCAGCGCCTATCTGCAGATGAAGTAACCCAAAGCAAAATTCCCCGGACCTGCGTTCACAGGTCCGGGGAATTTTTATGACAGGGATGCGCTCAGCTGCCCTGAAGCAGGTTCATGTCCTCCAGGGTCAGTTCTCGGGTATAGGGATTGACCAAACGGTTCACCGCCTCCAGGGTGGAGGTGGGGTCCAGGGCATAGCAATAGGAGAAGCCCCGGTAGTGGGCCTCGCCGTTGCCCTGAAGGGTGCAGGTCTCCACGTCAGAGGACGGGTCGATGTGAATGGCCTGAGAGGCGAAATAGAGCATCTCCGTCGTGGACAAGTCGGTGTCCACATATTTGTTGAAGATATCCACAAAACCGTTGAGCTTGGTCAGGCTGTTCCAGGCCAGAGCTTTTTTCGCCAGAGCCACCAGAATGTCCTGCTGGGCCTGGGTGCGGCCCACGTCGGTATAGCCGGAGCCGTCGTTGTTCTTGCGGAACCGGGCCACCTCCATGGCCTGCTGGCCATTCAAGTGCTGCATGCCCTTTTTAAAGTGGATGGACAGGTTCTGATAGGGGTCGTCATAGCTCATGTTGCAGGGGACATCAAAGTCCACCCCGCCCATATAGTCCACCAGGGCGATAAAGCCCTTTAAATTCACCTTGATGTAGTGGTCCACGGGGACGCCCAGAATTTCAGAAATTTCTTTCATCCGCCGTTCCACCCCGCCGGCACCGTAGACCAGCTTGGGGTTTTTCCCGGAACCCCGGTTCACAATGGTGTCCCGGGGAACGGAGACCACGCCCACCTTTTGGTTGGGCACGTCATAGCTGAACACCATCATGGTGTCCGTGCGGAAGCCGTCCCGGTCGGTGCCCGCCAGCAGGATGTTGTATACCCCCTCCCGGCGGACCAGGGCGCTGGGGTCTGCTGGGACAGAGACATCGGAACCGGAGGAGGTGTCTGCGCTGACATCCGGCACTGCTGTGCTCTGGTCGGGGGCGGGCGGCACCTCCGGGGGCCGGATGGCGAATTTGGCCGTTCCATAGCCCACCACGATTATGGCCGACAGGACAACGATCAGCCGATAGAGCCAGCTGCACAGCCGCCCCAGCGGGGAGCGGTGGCGCTTGACCGAGTGCTTTTTATGGGCGGGGGCATGCCCGGAACCGTGCCCGGAGTGCCCGGATTTTTTCCGGGGGGGCGGGTCATAGTCGTAGTCGTAGTCGTCGTCATCATAGCCGCCGTAACCGCCCCGGTCGTAGTCATCATAATACGGATCGTCGTAAAACTCATCGTCGTAGTCAACATGATCCCGGCGGGGGCGGCCCTGGGGCTTTCTGGCCGGAGGGGCCTGGCGCTTGCCGCCCCTGTGGACGCTGATATATCTCTCTTCCAGGTCGTTCCCCTCCCCGTTGGTTTCCATAAATACGAAACTGCTTTCCCAGTATAGCGTTTTCCGCCCGCCCCGGCAAGGGGGGCGGGCGGAATTTTATAAAAATTTTAAAAGTTTTGTCGAAAGGGGAAGAACGGGCCCTTAAAAGACCAGGGCGTGGGTGATCTGGGACAGGCTGTGCACCCCGCACATGGCCATAGCGTCGGTCAGCTCGGCCTTCAGCTTTTCGGTGAGCAGCCGCACCCCCTCTGCCCCGCCGCCGTACACGGCGGTGACATAGGGCCGGGCCAGAATGCAGGCGTCCGCCCCCAGGGCCAGGGCCCGCAGCACGTCCAGACCGGAGCGGATGCCCCCGTCCACCAGGATGGTCATCTTGCCCTTCACCGCGTGGGCGATGGCGGGCAGCACCTGGGCCGTGGCGGGCACGCCGTCCTGCACCCGGCCCCCGTGGTTGGACACCACGATGCCCGCCGCCCCGGCCTCCAGGGCCTTGCGGGCCCCGGCGGGGGTCATGATGCCCTTGATGATAAAGGGCACCCCGGCGTACTCGATGATCTCCCGCAGCTCGGCCACCGTCTTGGGGCCGGCGGGGGGATTGAGTCCCTTTAAGAAGGGCAGTCCGGCAGCGTCGATGTCCATGGCGAACACTTTGGCGCCGGAGGCCTTGGCGGCGTCCAGCTTGGCAAACAGGGTGTCCCGGTCCCAGGGCTTTACCGTGGGGATGCCCCGGCCGCCGTTCCCCCCGATGGCCTTGGAGGCGGCGGCAAACACCCCGGGGTCGACTCCGTCGCCGGTGAAGGCGGCGATGCCCGCCTGGGCGCAGGCGGGGACCAGAATGCCGTTGTACTCCTGGTCGGTGAACTTGTCCCCGTAGTGCAGCTTTACCGCCCCCACGGGCCCGGCGAACACAGGCAGGTCATAGGTCTGGCCGAACAGGGTGAACCGGGTGTCCACAGCCCCGTTCTCGCAGATGGTGTCCATGTTCAGCAGCACGTCCTGCCAGGCATCATAGTTCCGGGCGGCCACCGTCCCCGTCCCCTTGGAGCCCGGGCCTGGCATGGTGTTTTTGCAGGCCCGGCCGTTGCACACCGGGCACACCTTGCAATAGGGCCCGCTGCAGGTACGGGCGTTGGCCAATACTTCCTGATAAGTCATCGTAACACTTCCTTTGAGTGATGAGTTAGGAGAGATGAGTTTCAGCCTTCGCCCCGCAGGGGAGAAGGTGGCATGGGCGCAGCCCATGACGGATGAGGGGGAGTAACGTGGGTGCATCGGTTGTCGAGTGGGCCGACGCGGAGGTCGGCCCCTACAAGAGCCATCGTAAGTCGGTGTAGGGGCGGACCTCTGTGTCCGCCCGTCGATGACCACCGCACCCACGAGGCCCACCCTTGTATAATAAGCAAGACCGCACAAAGTGAATAGTGATGTATACTAAAGGCAAGCACTGTGGACTGGCAGCCACCCATACAGCCGAAAGGACTGGTCGGATGAGGCTACGGCCACAGCAGTTTGAAGAACGGTTAATGAGTTGGTTAACGCTGGACGTTTTATTACTGGCAAGGTTACTGCTCAAGCTAGCTGTGGGGCCGGTGCTAGAAAGAAAAGGAGACATCACCATGTTTTATGTCGGTCTGGACATCGCAGCGGAAAAGCACGACTGCTGTATTATGACGGAAGAACGCCAGGTGCTGAAGCAGTTTGTGTTTCGCAATGACGCAGAAGGGTTTGAGTTCCTGAAAAAAACATTGACCAAGCTTGCTCCTACAGAGGAAATAAAGATCGGGCTGGAGAATACCGGCGTGTACGGCAGCAATCTGGTCCAGTTTCTTAGGCGTAATGGATATAAAACCTACACGTTTAATCCTCTGCTCATCAATAAGAGCATTCAAGCAACCACTCTAAGAAAAACAAAAACAGATAAAGCGGACGCCAAATTCTTGGCGCAATACCTCACGTGGGACAATTCTCAGCCCGACCATGACGTATCTTACCATATTTCCGAGCTAAAGTCACTAAGCAGATTGCGTTTTTCTTTGGTGCAGCAGCGTTCCAAGTGCAAAACGCAGGCCAAGGGCGTACTGGCACAGGTGTTTCCGGAGTTGACGCAGGTATTTTCCGATGTATTCGGAACCACTGCCCGGACGATTTTGCCCCTGTGTCCTTCCGCCCAACGCATTGCAGCGTACCCTGTTCCACAGCTGGCGGACCTGCTCCGGACGACATCCAGAGGACAACTGGGCCTGGAGAAGGCAGAGCTGCTTCACGCGCTGGCCGTACATTCGGTGGGAAACTCCTCCATTGCACTGGAATTGCAGCTTCAGATCTATTTGGAACAGATCACGCAGCTTTCTTTCCATATCTGCCGCTGTGAAGCCACTCTGCGGACGATCCTGGCGCAGATGGACTCGCCCATCACTACCATTCCGGGCATTGGAACTGTCCTGGGTGCTACAATTTTGGGAGAGATCGGGGATATTTTCCGCTTTTCTTCTCCGGCCAAGCTGCTCTCCTTTGCCGGTCTGGAGCCGAGTATTACCTGCTCCGGAAAATCCGTCTCAGCCCCGGGAAGGATGGTTAAGCACGGCTCCCACTATCTGCGCTGGGCCTTCGGCCAAGCCGCTCGCTGTATCATCCTCCGCGACCAAACCTTTGCCGCATACGCCAGCAAAAAGCGAGCCGAAGGAAAGCATTTCAATGTGGTCTGCTCGCACGTTGCGAAAAAACTTGTGCGCCTCGTCTTTGCTCTCTTGAAAAATCATTCATCGTTTATTCCTAATTATTCATCTCTTGCCGCTTGACTTTTCATAGTTGGTCTCATCTGCCCCCTGGGATGGGGAAGGTGAAACCAGGTTCACCCGCACACATCCAGAATGACCTGGGCAAACATCTTTGCGCTCAACACCAGATCATCCAGGATGGCGAATTCGTCCGGTTCGTGCATCCGGTTGTCCACGCCGGGCATGGCACAGCCGAAAGCCACGCCGCCGGGGATGTCGTGGACATAGGTGCCCCCGCCGATGGCCAGGCACCGGGCGCTCTGGCCGGTGTAGTCTCGATAGACCCCCAGCAGGGTCTGGACGAAGGGGTCGTCCTCGGGCACGCAGTGGGGCGGCACCAGGCCGGGGTCTGTCACCTCCGCCCCCAGGGGAGAGAGCGCGGCGGACAGGCGGGACAGCAGCGCCTCCTCTTGGGCACACAGGGGGAAGCGGCAGTCGAACTGTGCGGAGAAGCCCATCTGGTCCAGCTCCAGCACGCTGAAATTCAGGGTGAGGGGGCCGGAGATCTCGTCGGCGCAGGCCAGCTCCAGGGCTTTCCCCTGGGTGTCCCCGTGGGGAAACAGGCCGGCCAGCCCCCGGATGGTCCGGGCGGAGGGGCCGTCCTCCAGCGGCAGCGCAGCCAGGGCAGACAGCAGGGCGGTGAGGGCGTTGTTGCCCCGCTCCGGCTGGGCCCCGTGGGCCCCCGTCCCCAGGGCGTACAGGGTCAGGCCTTCCGGAGTCCGCCCCAGCTGGAACTCCACCCCCGTGTCCCGCTCCACCTGCCTTATCACCGGGGCCAGCTTGGCGGGGGACAGCCCGGCCACGGTGGCCCGGGCCTGCTGGGGCACGGCGTTGTGCCGCTGTCCGCCTACCACGGACAGCACCCGGGCCCCCTCCTTCTGCCGGGGCCAGCGTCCCCGAAACACCGGAGCGAAGCGGCCCTTCTCGATGTTGATGACGGGGAAGTCCCCGTCGGGGGAGAATACATGGGGCGGCGGGGCCTCCCTGGCAAAGTAATAGGCGATGTCCGCGCTGCCGCACTCCTCGTCGGTGCCCAGGATCAGACGGACGTTTTTCGCAAGCTCTGGCCGGATGGCCTTCACCGCCATCATGGCGTACAGGGCGGCCACAGCGGGGCCCTTGTCGTCCGCCGTGCCCCGGCCATAAAGCCTGCCCTCGTGCTCCGTCACGTCGAAGGGGGGATAGGTCCAGCCCGTGCCCCGGGGCATCACGTCCAGATGGGCCAGAATACCCAATTCTGTGGGTGCGCCGTTAAAGTCCACCACCCCCACATAGCCGTCCACATTCCGGGCGGAGAACCCCTCCCGCCGGGCCAGGGCCAGAGCGGTGTCCAAAGCGGCGGCGGGGCCAGAGCCGAAGGGCGCACCGGGATACGCCTCCCCCTTCACGCTGTCCACGCGGACCAAAGCGCGGATGTCCTCCACCATGGCGGCCCGGCGGCGGTCAAAAAACAGGTCTAATGATTCACGGTCGGTCATAGATATGCCCTCCTTCCCATTTATACCCCCGTCAAATCAAAGGGCGGGGTGTACTCCTCCTTGGCGGAGGTGCGCTCCTGACAAAAGCCGTCCAGCCCCAGGTTGCGCATATAGTCGGCGGCGGCGGTCATCTCCCCCCGGCGCAGGCGGCGGTCCAGCTCCGGTGTCTGACACAGGTCCCCCCAGGGGGTGTATTGGCTCATCAGGGAGAAGAGCACCGTGTGGGGCGGGAAGGTCCCGGCCACATAGTCCATCACCGCCTTGGCCCCGTTCACCTGGCCGGGGAGGATCAGGTGGCGGATCACCGTCCCCCGGACCAGCAGGCCGTTTTCGTCATATCGGCAGGGCCCCGTCTGGCGGACCATCTCCTCAATGGCCGCCCGGGCCGCCTGGGGATAGTCGGCGGCGGCGGAGTATTTGGCGGAGACGGCGGGGTCTAAGTATTTCAGGTCGGGGAGATAGATCTGTATCTTCCCCTCCAGCCCCCGCAGCGTCTCCACCCGGTCATAGCCCCCGGAGTTCCACACCGTGGGCACGGGCATAGGGTGCTCCGCCAGCAGCCGGGCGATCACATGGGCATAGTGGGTGGGGTTGACGAAGTTCAAGTTGTGGGCCCCCTGGGCGATGAGCTCCCGGCAGATATCCGCCAGGCGCTCCAGGGGAATGGGGCGGCCGAAGTCCCGGTGGCTGATCTTCTCGTTCTGGCAGAAGACGCAGCCCAGGGAGCAGCCGGAGAAAAAGATGGTCCCGGACCCCCGGCTGCCCGAGATGGGCGGTTCCTCCCACATGTGCAGGGCGGCCCGGGCCACCACCGGCCCCTCCGGCATCCGGCACAGGCCCGCCCCCTGGGTCTCGGTGCGCAGCGCAGCGCAGTTTCTGGGGCACAGGCGGCAGATCATATGGCGGTCCCTCCTTCCGACTCTGTCTTTACCAGCCGCCGCTCCACCGCCGGGGCGGCAAACTGAAAGGCGTTGGGCAGGGCATAAATTTCCCGCAGCTGGCTCAGCTCGGCCCACACCCACCCCGGGGGCAGCTCGTCCCCGGGCAGCTCCCCCGCCAGGGCGGTGAGGTGCCACTCGATGTGGGTGAAGATGTGCTTGCCCACGGCGGCCAGGGTCAGCCCCTGGGGCGCAAGGCCCAGTTCATTTAAAAAGTCAGGCTCGTCCGCCGGGGCGTTGGGATACTCCCACAGCCCGGCCAGCAGTCCCCGGGCGCTTCGGCGGCGGAGGGCCACGGCGTTTTTATGAAACAGGAGATAGACCCTCCGCTCCTCCACCCGGCGTGGCTTTTTTGGGGCCTTCACCGGAATGCGGCCGGTGGTCCCCTCCCGATGGGCCCGGCACAGAAAGGCGGCGGGGCAGCGGTGGCACTGGGGGGCCCCGTTGGGCAGACAGACGGTGGCCCCCAGCTCCATCATGGCCTGGTTGAACGCCCCCGGGGCATCCACGGGGATGATCTCGGCCAGGGCCGCCGTCACCTTCTTTTTCATGGCGGGGGAGGTGATGTCCCCCTCGTCCCCGGTGATGCGGGCGGTGACCCGCAGCACGTTGCCGTCCACCGCAGGCACGGGCAGGCCAAAGGCGATGGAGGCGATGGCCCCGGCGGTGTAGTCCCCCACCCCGGCCAGGGAGTGGATGTCCTCGTAGGTGCTGGGGAACGCCCCGCCGAAGTCGTCCATGATCTGCCGGGCGGCCTTTTGCAGGTTCCGGGCCCGGCTGTAATAGCCCAGCCCCTGCCACAGCTTCATCAGCCGGTCCTCGGGCAGGGCGGCCAGAGCCGCCGGGTCGGGGGCGGCTTCGAGAAAGCGGCGGTAGTAGTCCAGCACCGCCGCCACCCGGGTCTGCTGCAGCATGATCTCGGACACCCACACCCCATAGGGGGTGGGGGCGCTGCGCCAGGGCAGCACCCGGGCGTTGTCCCGATACCACAGCAGCAGGGGGATGGGCAGTTGTTCCAGTTGCGTCAAAATGGGGGTCCTCCTGTTTCGGGGAATTTCCCCGTTATTATACGCCGGGAACCGCCTGCGGTCAACGGCAGGGCGGTCTGAACCCGGGGGAACCCGTTGGATTTTATTCTCCCTATAACCAAACACTTATATAAGCCATAGTACATTTGGGAATGGTTTTTTTAAGTCCGCCGTGGTAAATTCTTAACAGAAACAAAAGTTAAATATTTAACAAGGCCGGCCAGCTCAAGCCGAACTGAAAAAGCTTTTGTTTTAACTATTCCTTTTTCATTTTTCATCCATCCTTCCAGAACAACCAGCAGAGGGCATCCGACCGGATGCCCTCTGCTGGTTTTCAAAATTTTAAGCCCCTGCATCGGGACTGTGCTATACTGTATTCACACGACCGGGCCGCCGGGGACGGCGGCCCCTACGCCCATTGCCCCGCCGCTCTGCCTTAGGCCTAGTCCTGCTGGTGGGGGGAACGCTGGTGATGCTGGTGTAACGCCAAGGCAAGCCGCCAAAAAGACGGCTTGTTTTTTCGTAAAAGTTCCGGTAAAATCGTCTTGAGGAAAGATATCCGCCCGATTTCGTTCAGACAGGAGGTTCCCCATGAAGAAAAGACGGTTAGCAGCTTTATTTCTTGCCGCCGCATCTCTGCTGGCCCTGTGCGCCCTGGCCGGGTGCGCCGGTCGGGGGGAGAGCCGGACAGAGGAGGACGTCCCCCTGGATCTTTTGGCTTACTCCGTGTGGGCGCGCCTGGACCGGCAGAACGACGTATATTTCCAGGCGGCCCGGTTAGCAGACGACTATCTGTCGTCGGAGGAGCGGGACACTGCGGAGGCCCGGTTCCAGGGCTTCTGCCGGGGCGTGAACGTCATGGCCCAGGACCAGATCATCTATAACCAGGTCAACGCCATTTTTCAGGGGCAGGATACCCTGAAAAAGGCGGTGAAACAGCTGGTCACCGCCACCCTCACCTGTAAGCTGGACGAACTGCCCCTCTCCCGGCTGTCGGACGAGGAAGTGACCCAGCTGCGGGACACCCTCCAGACCCTGGCCGGGTGCTGTGACCGGGGAGAAGAAAGCTCCCTGGCCCACTGCATCGAAAACCGGACGGAGGGCGACGATTTGACCGCCGCCATCGCCCGGGTGACGGAGGCGGTACAGGGGCTGGAGAGACTGACTGCCGAGTAACATCCATCGACCTGCGGGCCGCCCATTTGGCGGCCCATTTTTTGTCCCCGCCCAATCTTAAACAAATCTTAATACTTTCTTTGTCCGGCGCTAAAACTTCTCTGCTATGCTGTGCAATACATCAAGCGTCACAGCAAAAGGAGAAGAGCATATGGCATCTGCACAGGAGCTGCTGCAAGAACAGTCTGACCTCCCGGCCGCCCAGCCGGGGGAGGGCCCTAAGAAGAAGGGGCGGATCAAATTTCCCAAGTTGAAAAAGAAGCCGCCCGTAAAGCGGCTCATCGCCCTGGCCCTGGCGGCGGGGGCGGTGTATTGGATGTTTCTCCGTCCAGGGGGCGAGGGGCCGGACCTCCAGGCCAGCTATACCGCCGCGCCGGTGACCATGCGGGACATCGTGGTCTCTGTGTCGGGCACGGGGACGGTGACCCCCGCCGACTCTTACAAAGTGGGAGCCCTGGTGACGGGAGAAATTTTAGAGGCCCCCTTTGCCGAGGGAGACCGGGTGGAGAAGGGGGCCCTGCTCTATCGGGTGGACCCGGGCGCGGCCCAGACCGCTCTGGATCAGGCCCAGCTGAACGTGCGTCAGGCCCAGCTGGCCTATCAAGACCTGGCCGCCGCCCAGCACCCCGCCGCCAGTCTGGCGGGAGTGGTGCAGCAGGTCCACGTCCAGCAGGGGGACCAGGTGTCAGCAGGAACGCCCATCGCGGACATCGCGGACCTGTCGGTGATGACCCTCACCCTGCCCTTTCAGTCCACCGACGCGGCCCGCCTGACCCTGGGCCAGAACGCCACGGTCACCCTGAGCGGGACCATGGAGACCCTGAGCGCCACGGTAGAGTCGGTGTCCACCGCCGATTTAGTAGGCAACGGCGGGAGCCTGGTGCGCCAGGTGAAGCTGCGGCTGCACAACCCCGGTGCCCTGTCCCCGGACCAGAGCGCCACCGCCCGGGTGGGGGACATCGCCTGTGCCGCCGGGGGCAAGCTCCAGGCCAACTCCCGCCAGACCATCACCGCCCAGACCAGCGGCGAGGTGACTGAGGTGCTGGTGACGGCGGGGAGCCGGGTGGCCGCCGGGGATGCCCTGGCTGTGCTGGGCGGTTCCACTGCCTCCAGCGCTTTGGAGAACGCCGCCATCACCTTAGAGAACGCCCGCCTGAGCCTGCAGAGCGCCCAGGATGCCCTGAACAACTACACCATCACCGCGCCGATCTCGGGCACGGTGGTGGAGAAGAGCTTTAAGGCCGGTGACAAGATCGAGTCCGAGGCTCTGTCCGCCGCCAACGGCACCCTGGCCACCCTGTATGACATGTCCCAGCTCACTTTCCGCATGGCGGTGAACGAGCTGGATATCAATAAGGTGGCCGTGGGCCAGCAGGTGGAGATCACCACCCAGGCCTTGTCCGGCCAGACCTTCACCGGCACAGTGGACAAAGTGAATATCAACGGGACGACGACCAACGGCTTTACCACCTATCCCATCACTGTCCGCCTGGATGGAGACGGGACGGAGCTGGCCCGGCAGGGGCTGCGGCCGGGCATGAACGTGTCCGCCAAGATCATCGGCCAGTCGGTGGAGAACGCCCTGTGCGTCCCCGTGGGGGCGGTGAGCCGGGGGAACAAGCTGCTGGTGGCCGCGCCGGGCGCTCTGGCCGAAGACGGGACCACGGTGCTTGACCCCACCAAGACAGAGGAACGCCAGGTGGCGCTGGGAGCCAGCGACGACAGTTATGTGCAGATCTTGTCCGGCCTGTCCCAGGGGGAGACGGTGCTGGTGCCCGACCAGGGCCAGGACCAGGTCCAGATCCAGCCAGACGGCAGCGCGGCCATGGCCGGCTCCGGCGGGGAGGGCTGAGCCTATGGCAGAGCACCTGATCGAACTGAGGGACATCTATAAAATTTACCCCATGGGGGAGGAGACGGTCCACGCCCTGGACGGGGTCAGCCTGACCATTGACCGGGGGGAGTTCGTGGCCATTGTGGGCCAGTCCGGCTCGGGCAAGTCCACCGCCATGAACATCATCGGCTGTCTGGATGTCCCTACCTCGGGTACCTATCGCCTGGGGGGCGTGGACGTGTCCACCATGGGGGACGACCAACAGGCGGACATCCGAAACAAAATGCTGGGCTTTATCTTCCAGCAGTATAACCTGATCCCCAAGCTCACCGTGGAGGAGAACGTGGAGTTGCCCCTGCTGTATGCCGGGGTGGCCCCGGAGGAGCGCCGCCGCCGGGCCAAACGGTCCTTGGAGCGGGTGGGCCTGGGGGACAAGGGGCGGCATCTGCCCGCCCAGCTCTCCGGCGGCCAGCAGCAGCGGGTGTCCATTGCCCGGGCCCTGGCGGGGGACCCCTCCGTCATCCTGGCCGACGAGCCAACGGGGGCGCTGGACTCCCGTACCGGGCGGGAGGTGCTGCACTTTCTCCAGCAGCTCAACGACGAGGGGAACACGGTGGTCCTCATCACCCACGACAACTCCATCGCCGTAAAGGCCAAGCGCATCGTCCGTTTGCAGGACGGGCACATCATCTATGACGGGGACGCCCGCGATCCCCGGGCGGTGGTCCAGCCCGACGAGAGCAGAGAGGGGGCCGCGCCGTGAACGTCACTCAATATTTCAAGCTGGCCCTGAAATCCCTGCGCACCAGCAAAATGCGGGCCTTTCTCACTATGCTGGGCATTATCATCGGCGTGGCCGCCGTCATTATCATCATCTCCCTGGGCAACGGCCTGACGCGCATGGTGGAGCAGCGGGTGGAGAAGCTGGGTGTGACCCAGATCATGGCCTATACCTGGGGCATGGGGGACGGCACCACCGGCAACGTGACCCCACAGGAGATATACGGCCTGGTGGAGGCCAACCCGGACGTGTTCAGCGGCGTGACCCCCTGGGTCAGCGCCGGGACGGGGGTGCGCCGGGGGGACACCCAGCTGAAAAAGACGACCATCACCGGGGTGAGCGAGGCCATGTACCGCCCGGAGACGGGCACCACCTTGGACGGGGATGCCCTGGGCAAAGGGCGGTTTTTGCAGTATGTAGACGTGCAGCAGCGGAAAAACGTGTGCGTCATCGGGGCATATGTGGAGCGGGAAGCCTTTCAGGGGGATGCCCTGGGCCGGGAGCTGCTCATTGGCGGCGTACCCTATACGGTTGTGGGGGTGATGGCCCAGTCCCAGACCACCATGGAGGAGGGGGGCTGGGACGACCTGGCCTATGTCCCCTATGAAAACGCCATGCAGCTGTCCGGCAGCGGCTTTGTCTCTCTCTACCAGATGACCGCCCGCAGCCGGGACACGGTGGAGCAGGCCCGGGCCCTGTTGGTGGATCTGATGGTGCAGAAGTTCCCCGACCCGGACGCGGAATATAACCAGTATATGATCACCACCATGCTGGAGCAGGTGCAGCAGATCAACGCCATGATGGGGGTGGCCATGTCCGTGCTGGTAGCCATCGCCGCCATCAGTCTGCTGGTGGGGGGCATCGGCATTATGAACATCATGCTGGTCTCCGTCACCGAGCGCACCCGGGAGATCGGCATCCGCAAATCCCTGGGGGCCAAACGACGGGACATCCGGTGGCAGTTCATCATCGAGGCGGGCACCACCTCCGCCGCCGGCGGCCTGCTGGGCATCGGCCTGGGTTGTTTAGTCGCCAGCGGCATCGGCTCTGTTCTAGGCGGGACTCTGGCCCAGAGTATGGGGGGCGGCATCACCTTCTCTGCCACTCCCACCCCCATGGCCGTGGCCGTCAGCTTCGGCGTGTCCGTGGGCATCGGCGTGTTGTTTGGATATCTGCCAGCCAATAAGGCGGCAAAGCTGAATCCCATCGATGCGTTGAGATATGATTGAGGACGGCCCTCTCAGTCACGGCTATCGCCGTGCCAGCTCCCCCACAGGGGGAGCCAAGTTCCCAGCCCTGTCATTGCGAGGAGGGCAACGCCCGACGTGGCAATCCGTTCCTCGTCTTACTTGCCTCCCCCTTTGGGGGAGGTGCCCAGTGCGTACACTGGGCGGAGAGGGCCAGCGGCCTTTGGCCGCCCGCAGATATGATCTCTTCTGAAAGGAGCACTTCCTATGAAAAACCGACTTTTCTCCCTGGCCCTGGCCGGGGTGCTGTCTCTCTCCTTGGTCCTGCCGGTGGGTGCAGCCGGTGCCGCGGCCTCGGAGGACCAGGCCATCCAGACGGTGAACGCCCTGGGGATCATGGTGGGGGACCGCACCGGGTCTATGGACCTGTCCCGCTCCGTCACCCGGGCGGAGTTTGTCACCATGGCCCTGAAGGCCATGGGCCGCCAGATCGGCCAGGCTGCCTCCTCCCCCTATCCCGACGTGCCCTGGAGCCACTGGGCGGCGGGCTATGTGGAGGCGGGGGTGGCCGCCGGGCTGGTGTCCGGCTATTCCGACGGACGCTTTCGCCCCTCCAGCACCATCACCCTGGCCGAGGGGGTGACCATCGCCCTGCGGCTGCTGAACTATGGCCCCGACGACTTCACCGGGGCCTATCCCACCGGCCAGCTGGCCCAGTACCACAGCCTGAAGCTGGACCGGGGCGTCACCGCCCAGAGCGCCGCCAGCCCCATGACCCGGCGGGATGCCATGTATCTCTTCTATAACCTGATGACCGCCAAAAATAAAAGCGGGGCCGTCTATCTGGAGACCCTGGGCCACAAGCGAAACGCCGCTGGGGAGATCGACTTAGTCGCCCTGGTCAGCGATGCCATGGAGGGCCCCCTGGTGGTCAGCGGGGGCTGGAGAGACCGGCTGCCCATGGACGCGTCCGGGGCCCTGGTCTATCGCCAGGGGAAGCTGTCCGCCCTGTCCACGGTGAAGGACGGGGACGTGATCTATTGGAACCGGGCCATGAACGCCATCTGGGCCTACAGTGACCGGGTCACCGGGACCATCCAGGCCGTTCAGAATTCGGACAGTCCCACCGCCGTGACGGTGGCGGGCCGCACCTGTCAGATCGAGAGCGCCGCCGCGGCCTATGCCCTGTCCGACCTGGGGGAGTATCGCCTGGGAGACACGGTGACCCTGCTGCTGGGCCGGAACGGGGCGGTGGCCGCCGTGACGGGTACCCCCTCGGGCACCGGCTCCGCCGCCTATACCAGCCAGCGCATCGGCGTGGTGACGGCCATCGAGCGCGCCCAGTATTCCGACGGCAAGGGGGGCACGTACACCTCCCGCACCGCCGTGGTCCTGGCCACCGACGGCCAGACCTATCGCTATGAGAACCAGGCCGGGCTGTCTGCCGGGAGTCTGGTCCAGGCGGAGGCCGTCGCCGACAGGGTGACGCTGCGACCCCTGACCGCCGCCTCCCTGTCCGGGTCGGTGGACCGCTCCGCCGCCCGCTTGGGCCGCTATCCCTTCGCCGGCGACGTGGAGATATTGGACGTGAGCGGCAGCGCCGCCGTGCGCGTCTACCCCCAGCGCCTGGCGGGGATGAGCCTTAACGAGGGGAACGTGTCCTATTACCACTTGAACGGTGCAGGGGAGATCGACCGCCTGGTACTGAAGGATGCCACCGGGGATATGTACGCCTATGGCGTGGTCACCCGTATCTCCTCCTCCAAGGACGGCAGCATGAAGGGCTATGACTATGACGTCGGCGGCACGGCGGGGTCCATCCCCCTGTCCTCCACCCGTCTGCCGGTGGACGGCGTGGGCGGCGTGCGGTGCAAGGGCGACCCCAGCGCCCCGGCGGGACTGTACTCCCTCACCGCTTTGCGGGGCGGCACGGTGGAGGGCAGCACCCTCCGAGCCGGGGGCAAGACCTATACCCTGGCGGACAATGTGGCCGTGTACCGGGTGAAAAACGGGGCCTATTACAAGATCACCCTGGCCCAGCTGGGGCAGAGCGACGATCTGACCGCCTGGTACGACCGCCCGGACGAGCAGGGGGGCCGCATCCGGGTCATCACTGCGGCAGAGCAACAGGGATAATATAAAACGCGGGCCGCCGGGGAGTTTTTACCCGGCGGCCCGCACTGTGTTTCTCTATCGGATTTATCGGATTTTTTCGCCGTTCAGCACGGCCTCCAGCAGCTGGTCATCCTTGTCATAGCACAGCTTCAGGGAGAAGAAGGGCACGTCCTGCCCCAGCAGCTCCAGGAAGATGGCGTCCCCCTCCCAGTGGGGCAGCTCCAGCAGGCGGGCGCGGGGGACCCACTCCAGCACGCCCTCGCTGCACTCCCCGATCTCCCCGGTCCAGCCGTCGGCGGTGAACAGGTGCATGTACTCCGTCACCCACCGCTGGGAGACAAAGGTGACGATGCCCCGGTACTGATAGCGGGTCAGATTCAGGCCGGTCTCCTCCCGGACCTCCCGCAGCAGGCAGTCCTCCGGGCTCTCGTCCGCCTCGAACTTGCCCCCCACACCGATCCACTTGTCCTGGTTCACATCGTTCTGCTTTTTCACCCGGTGGAGCATGAGATAGTCCTCTCCCCGGCGGAGATAGCACAATGTGGTGTTCACCGACTTTACGTCATATGCCATGGCTTTCGGTCTCCTCCTGCGTTTTCTGTCTTTAGGTCTGTTCGTCCGGGTCGATGAGGGTCACGGACACGGTGCGGCTCTGCCCGCTGCGCACATAGGTGAGGGACACGGTGTCCCCCGCCCCCATGGACTGCTTTAAGCGCACCAGGTCCTCCACCGCGTTCAGGCTCTGGCCGTCGGCGGCGGTGAGCACGTCCCCGGCGCGCAGGCCCTTGGCATAGGCATCGCTGGTCTTGTCCACGCTGTCCAGGGTCAGGCCGCCCCCCTGGGCCGTTCTCGTGAGCACAGTGAAGCCGAAGATGCCCCGGCGGACCTGCTTTCCGGCGATGAGGGTGTCGGCCACATACTTCACCCGGCGGGAGGGGATGGCAAAGCCCAGCGACTCCGCAGAGCCGTCGTCGGTGACGATCTTCACGGTGGTGATGCCCACCACCTGGCCATATTGGTTGATGAGGGCCCCGCCGGAGTTGCCCATGTTGATGGCGGCGCTGGTCTGGATCAGCACCATGGACGTTCCGTCCACCTCCACGTCCCGGTCCAGGGCGGAGACGATGCCGTCGGTGATGGTGGAGCGATAGCCCAGGGGGTCCCCGATGGCGGCCACCGGGTCGCCGCAGCGCAGGGCGAAGGAGTCCCCAAACTCCGCCGGGGTCAGGTCGTCGGCCTCCACCTTCAGCACGGCCAGGTCCTCCCGGGCATCAAAGCCCACCAGGGCGGCATCCAGCACCCGGTTGTCTGCACAGGCCACCTGGACCTTGTCCGCCCCGGCCACCACATGGGCGTTGGTGATGAGATAGCCGTCGGCAGTGAGGACCACGCCGGTGCCGGTGGAATAGCTCTTGGCGTCCTCCGCCTGGATAGACACCATGGAGGGCAGGTTCTTGTCATAGATCTGGGTGTAGGTCAGGCTCTCCCCGCTGTCCGGGCACAGCTCCACCGTCACGCCGGTGCCCGTTTCGGCCCGGGGAATGGCGGGAGGCGTGGTGTCCAGCTTCTCCTCATCACGGCCCGGCTGGCGATAGGCGTAGTCCTCGTCTCCCCCTGGCAGCAGCTGCACCGGCCACAGGGAGTCCATCACAGCACCGATGGCCACCAGGGAGACGAGCAGGGCGGCCAGGCCCATGCAGACAGGCAGAGAGAACCGCCGCTTCCGCCGCCGGGGGCGGAGCACCGGGCGGGGCGGGACATACCGGGGCGGCATGGCTCCGGGCATGCTGCCCCGGGGATCGGAGCGCTCCCAGGGGCCGCCCTGCCACAGGTCGTTGTTTCGTTCGTCCAAGGCGCGCACCTCCTTTCGGCTGTTGTTTCTTTTTCGGCCGTCAGGCCAGGGTGAGGGTAAAGGTGAACCGGGTCACGCCGTCCTCGCTGGTGACGTTGATGTTCTCCTTCAGTTTATTCAAAATGGTCTTGACGATATACAGCCCCAGGCCCACGCCCTCCCGGTCCATGGAGCGGGAGTAGTCCGCCTTGTGGAAACGGTCAAAGAGCAGGGGCAGCTCGTCGGGGGGGATCGTCGCCCCCAGATTCTGCACAGTGGTATAGGCCTTGCCGTCCTTTTTGGATATCTGCACGGTGATGGTGCTGCCCTCCGGGGCGAACTTGGCGGCGTTGTCCACCAGGTTATAGCACACCTGGGTGATGGAGTCCGGGTCGCCCCACACCATCAGCTTGCCGTCTGGCATCTGCACGTCCACGTCCAGCTTTCGGCCAGTGATCTTGGTCTCCAGGCTGATGAGCACCTGGCTGACCACCTCCGTCAGGTCAAACTGCTCCTGCGCGGTCACGGTGTCCTCTGCCAGGGCGTTCAGCCGGGACAGGTCCAGCATCCGCCGCACCAGCCGGGACAGCCGCCGGGTCTCGGACACGATGATCTGCAGCGACTCCCGCTCCCGCTCCGGGGGGATGGTCCCGTCCAGAATGCCCTCGGCAAAGCCGGAGATGGTAGTCATGGGGGTCTTCAGCTCGTGGGACACATTGGCGATGAAATCCGACCGCTGACTCTCCACCTTGGCCAGGGAGCTTGCCATGGTGTTGAAGGACTCAGCCAGGGTGCTGATCTCGTCGCATCGGCCCTCATAGCCGGTGACCCGCACGTCGAACTCCCCCCGGCCAAACTTTCGGGCGGCCTCGGCCATCTCGTTCAGGGGCCGGGCCTGATGGGCGGAGGTGATGGTACTGGCGATGACGGAGATGATGAGCACCACCACGGCGGAGAAGAAGAAAATGGTGGCCATGGCCGACCACATCTCCGCCAGGCTGGAGGCATCCGCCGATACCAGTACCAGCCCCTCCACCACCGTCCGCCCGGACAAAGTCATGGCGGACACGGGCAGGGCGGCCATATAGCGCCGCTCGGGATAGATGCCGTCCAGATTGGTCATGCCGGTGTAGTCCCCGTCGTGGAGCACCTGGTCCACCACGGCCTTGGGCAGACAGGTATTTTTATAGTCATAGAGGTGGTCCCCGTCGGTGGCATAGATGATCTCCCCGCCGGGGGTGGTGACGATGACATAGGAGTCGGAGATGCGGGCGATGGAGGCCACATAGTTGCTGTAAATTTTGTCCTGGATGCTGTCATACTGCTGGTAATAGGACGCGGTGAACGTGGCAATATAGCTGGCGTTGCGGGCCATGGCATCCCGCTTTTCCGAGATGATATACCGATAGGACAGCAGCATGAAGGCAGTGGACAGCAGGGTGAAGGACAGCACCATCACCCCCACCATCATGGTCAGCTGGCGTTTATAAAGGGATCGCATGGGGATCGCCTCCTGGTGTTAAGGATCGGGTCCGTGGGTGCGGGATCAGGTCCCGCCGCCCACCTCGAACTTATAGCCCACGCCCCACACGGTCTTCAGCCGCCACTGGTCGCTGATGCCCTCCAGCTTCTCCCGCAGGCGCTTGATGTGAACGTCTACCGTGCGGCTGTCACCGAAGTAGTCAAAGCCCCACACCTCGTCCAGCAGCTGGTTCCGGGTAAACACCCGGTTGGGGGCGGAGGCCAGGTGATAGAGCAGCTCCAGCTCCTTGGGGGGCGTGTCCACCCGCTTGCCGTCCACCAGCAGCTCATAGGAGTCCAGGTTGATGACCAGCTTGTCAAAGGTCAGCTTTTTCTCCGTCTGCTCCTCCTCCCCGCCGGTGCGGCGGAGGACGGCGTGGATGCGGGCCAGGACCTCCTTCATCTCAAAGGGCTTGACGATATAGTCGTCTGCGCCCCCCTCCAGGCCGGTGACCTTGTCCTCGGTCTCGCCCTTGGCGGTGAGCATGATGACGGGGGTCTTATCGTGCTCCCGGATCTTCTTCAGCACGGCCCAGCCGTCCATCACCGGCAGCATGATGTCCAGCAGGACCAGGTCGGGCTGGAAGGAGCGGAACAGCTCCACCCCCTTGCCGCCGTCGCCGGCCACCTGGGTCTCAAACCCCTCCTTCTCCAGATAGAGGTGCAGCAGCTCGGCGATGTTGCCGTCGTCCTCTACGATCAAGACTTTCTTCGCCATGAAGGTCTCCTCCATTTCTCGTTTGTCATTTTTTCAGGCAGATGGGAACTCCCGGGGCTCCGGGAGGAACAGATCATATACTCTGTTTATTGTAACACGAACCGGGGCGCTTGGGTGAATAATTTGTAAAAATCAGTCCCGGCCCCGCCAGATGGCCCTGGGCTGCTCCGGGTCGGGGGACTTGATATAGGGGTGGTCGATCTGGATCACCGGGTAATACCGGGGGGAGAGCTTTTTCAGCTGCCAGGCCACCTCGGTGGACACCTGCCGGTCCGTCAGGCGGAAGCCATAGGGCACCTCGATGTCGAAGATCAGGTTGGTGTGGATGGGGCCGGGGGTCATGCGGAAGTCGTGGATGGACAGGGCGGGGTCCAGGTCATGGACCACCTGCTCCACCTGTGAGCGCAGCTTGGCGGTGCGCGCATCGCACACCACCGGGTCCATGTGGATCACTGTGTCGATGCCGTGGCGGGCCTTCAGCTCCCGCTCGATGTGGTCGATGATGTCGTGGATCTCCAGCAGATTCTCATCTGCGGGCACCTCCGCGTGGAAGGACATCATAGCCCGGCCCGGGCCATAGTCGTGATAGACCAGGTCGTGGATACCCAGGATCTTGTCGTGGTCCAGAACAATGCGGTCGATGTCGGCGGCCAGCTCCGGGTCCATGGGCCGGCCCAGCAGGGGGGCCAGGGTGGCCTGGGCGGCCTCCCACCCCGTTTTCAGGATCAGCACCGCCACCAGAAGGCCCGCCGCCCCGTCGATGGGCAGCCGGGTCCACTGACCGATCACCGCAGACAGCAGCACCGCCCCGGTGGAGGCCATGTCGGACAGGGCATCCGCCGCCGTAGCCGCCATGGCCTGGGAGTCGATGGCCCGGCCCAGGGCCCGGTTGAAGACGAAGATCCACAGCTTGATGAGGATGGCCGCCGCCAGGATGACCAGGGTCAGCAGGCTCATCTGCACGCTCTGGGGCCGGAGCAGGGCCTCGACAGACGACCTGCCGATCTCCACCCCCATAAGCAGCACCGCCAGGGACACCAGCAGGCCGGTGATGTATTCGATGCGTCCGTGGCCGAAGGGGTGGTCAGCATCGGCCTGCTGCCCCGCCAGCCGAAAGCCCACCAAGGTGACCACCGAGGTGGCCGCGTCAGACAGGTTGTTCACCGCGTCGGCCACCATAGCCACCGAACCGGACAAAATGCCCGCCAGCAGTTTTCCGGCAAACAGCAGCAGATTCAGGCCGATGCCCATGCCGCCGGAGATGGCTCCGCAGCGGCGGCGGACATCCGGGTCCTTGGGGTCCCCGCCCCGGAGACAAAGGCCAATCAATTTTTTCAGCATGTGCGCCTCCCTTTCTGTGAGAGGGGGTCAAAATGCCCCGCTGCACGCCTTGTATTATCCCATACAATGGGAAGGTCCGTCAAGAAAGTTTCTGGGTCAGTGGGTCAATGGCGGCGTGCATCGTTTTATTCACAAAAAGTTCGCGGGAAGGTCACGATTTTGCCGCAATTATATTTTATAGTGTACTTGTACCAAACAAAAGAACCTACCTCTTTTTTCTCCCTCTCCTTTTTTCAAACACACACAGGCAGAAGGCCCTGACCCTACCCCGGTCAGGGCTTTCTGTCGTCTTGCGCCAAGCAGTTCGTTTCTGCGTCCATCAGCCTCCCTTGTCAAAGGGAGGTGGCACGGGCGCAGCCCGTGACGGAAGGATTCCGACCACAGGAAAGCTATCTTGGAAACGGAATCCCTCAGTCATCGCCTGCGGCGATGCCAGCCCCCTTTCACAAGGGGGCCACAGTGGAAAAGATTCTGCAATGTTCACAAAAAATTCATGCCGCCGTCACGATTCTGCCGCAATTATCCGGTATTCTATACGCGTCCCCAGAAAGAATGAAGATTTTTCTCCTATTACTCTCTCTCCTTTACAAACACACACAGGCAAACGGCCCTGACCATCCCGGTCAGGGCCGTTTGCCGTTTTGCCGGCGTTGCGAGGGAATGCTTTAAGGCAATATAGAAAAACTCTGTGCAGCACGGTCACGGGCAAATTCGCTTAGCTCTTCGTAGTGCTCTGCCGCTTCCGGTTCCTCCGGCGGATAGTTCACATCTGTGGGGAAATAGACCCCATAATAGAAACGGTCGCTCTCCCCCAAATAGGTCGGTCCATCCAAAACATCAAACGGATTTTCTTCGACAACATCTCTGTCATATACGAAAATGGTGAATACCGTGCCTGTCCATTCTGGATATTTGCTTTGGATATTTTTATCCAGGAACGATATTTCCGCTCCTTCATCATTGGATGTTGTCTCGATCATAAATTGATCCTTCATCAGATCGACGCAGAAGCCATGATCTTGATCGGTGTAGGTTTGAATTTCGCTGTGCCCGGAAGAGAAAAGATATATGGCACCCAGCACGACCAATACAACCAAAACTGCTAACGCAAAAATACGCTTTCGCATAAAACACATCTCCTTACGCATGTTATGACCGGATTTTTATTCTCCTGTTATATAAACGCAGAAGCGGGTGTGTTTCTTACATGAATTCTTGATAAAGTTTCTATTAACATGGGGCCAAGGGACGGGAGTCACGGATCGCCGCGTCGGCCCTTCGGGCCTTCTTGCAATGACAGGAGACGATTGAAGGTCACTCCCCCGTCAGCTCCTCCACCGCCTGGACCATCTCATAGACCAGTCCGTCGCAGTGGGCCTTTTTCTCCTCGCCCCGGTCTTTGGAGGCCCGCAGCAGGGTGGCGCAGTCGGTGGCCCCGTGGTCGGTGCGGAACCGGCGCAGCAGTTCGGCGGCTTTCTTCTCGTCGCAGCCCATCAGCCCCAGGGCCATCAGCGCCCCGGTGAGGGCCCCGCAGGCCGAGCCCATGCGCATCCCCGCCCCAAAGTTGCTGCCCAGGGCGAAGGCCTGCTCCTCCGTCAGCCCCAGGTCGGCGGCAAAGGACACCAGCACAGACTGGCAGCAGTTAAAATGTACGTCCGTTCTGGCCCGCAGCTGGCGGGCCGTCTCCATGTGGTTGGTCATAAATGTTTCCTCCTCACGTTTGTTGTTGATTTAGGCATCTGTTTATGCGGGCGGCCAAAGGCCGCCCCTACACCGGGCACCGATAGCGTTCTGTAGGGGCGGACCTCTTGTCAAGAGCAACATGGTTTACAGATTGTGCAAGCACATGGTTTACACATTTTCTCTTGGGTCATCTACCAAACGATAGATACGCTTCATGGTATAGGCCCGCTTTTCCAGGTCAATACGCCCGATTCGGAATTGCCGGAAAAGCAGGGTGATCTGGCCCGGAAGATGGGATTCACGGACCGCTATATACTTGCCGCGAAAGGCTTCGCTGAGGAAA
>NZ_JACOPN010000002.1 GCF_014287875.1 Flintibacter faecis
TTTCCTCAGCGAAGCCTTTCGCGGCAAGTATATAGCGGTCCGTGAATCCCATCTTCCGGGCCAGATCACCCTGCTTTTCCGGCAATTCCGAATCGGGCGTATTGACCTGGAAAAGCGGGCCTATACCATGAAGCGTATCTATCGTTTGGTAGATGACCCAAGAGAAAATGTGTAAACCATGTGCTTGCACAATCTGTAAACCATGTTGCTCTTGACATGATAGCCGCCCCTACAAGAGACCAGGGGAGCCGGTGTAGGGGCGGATATTATCCGCCCGGAAAACTGTCCTAAAAACGGAATCCCTCAGTCAGCTTCGCTGACAGCTAGCCCTATCCTTTTTGTCCCTTCGGGACATTTCCCCTTGACAAGGGGAATCGGCCCCAAGGGGAAGGCATACTTGGCCGCCCGTTTGGGCGGCCTTTTCTTTTAGGACTTTTCACAAAAATACAGAGTTTCTTTCAAATTTTCCAGAAACGCTGTTCAAATGACAGAAGTTATGCTATACTATGTCTGTCACATGTCCGGGAGGACATTTTTTAAGAGGAAGGCCCCACGCCTGCCTCTTTTTTTCCGCCCGGACACACTTTAGGAGAGAAGAAGAGAGAAAGCGAGGAAAATTATCATGTTTGATGCGTTGTACGCAGGCTTTGCCGGGCTCATCGCCAACATCAGCAACTTTATGTACAGCTATCTGCTGATCATCCTGCTGCTGGCCGCCGGAATTTACTTCACCTGCCGCAGCAAGTTCGTCCAGCTGCGGCTGCTGGGGGAGTCGATCCGGGTGGTCAGCGAGAAGTCGGACGACGAGCACGCCGTCTCCGCCTTTGAGGCGCTGATGGTCTCCACCGCCAGCCGGGTGGGCACGGGCAACATCGTGGGCGTGGCCAACGCCATCGCCATCGGCGGCTATGGCTCCGTGTTCTGGATGTGGCTCATCGCCCTGGTGGGCGGGGCCACCGCCTTTGTGGAGAGCACCCTGGCCCAGATCTATAAAAAGCGGGACGAGCAGGGCGGCAGCTATGGCGGCCCCTCCTATTATATCCAAGCCGCTTTAAAAAGCCGTTTTCTGGGCGTGGTCTTTGCCGTGGCCCTGGTCGCCACCTATGCCGGCGGCTTTAACATGCTGGCCTCCTTCAACCTCATCGACAGCATGTCCAACTACAGCTTTTATGCCCACACCGTCACCCTGATGGGCCGCCAGTTCGCTCTGGTCCCCGTCCTCGGCGGGGCTCTGCTGGCCATTCTGGTGGGTATCTGCATCATGGGCAGCGGCAAGCGCATCGTCAAGGTCACCGGCGTGCTGGTGCCCGTGATGGGCGTGCTGTACATCATCATGGCCGTGATCGTCATGGTGCTGAACATCGGTATGCTGCCCCAGGTGCTCCAGCGCATCTTCTCCGCCGCCTTCGACGTGAAGGCCATCTTCGGCGGTGCTGCGGGCTTTGGCTCCTCCGCCGTGATGCAGGGCATCAAGCGGGGCCTCTACTCCAACGAGGCCGGCGTGGGCTCCGCCCCCAACGCCGCCGCCGCCGCCAACGTGTCCCACCCCGTCAAGCAGGGCCTGGTGCAGATGCTGTCCGTGTTCATCGACACCATTCTGGTCTGCACCGCCACTGCGATGATGTGCCTGTGCACCGGTATCATCCCCTCTGAGGAGCTGAAGGGCGCGCCCTTTGTCCAGTCCAGCCTGTCCACCACCTTCGGCCCCGTGGGCCCCTATTTCATCACCTTCGCCCTGCTGCTGTTCGCCTTTACCACCCTGCTGGGCAACCTGTTCTACTGCGAGGGCTGCCTGAACTACATCGCCGGGCACACCCTGGAGAAGGGTCCCATGAACCTGTTCCGGGTGATCGCCTGCCTGGTGGTCTTTCTGGGCGCTCAGATGAAGTTCGGCCTGGTGTGGGACCTGGCCGACGTGCTCATGGGCGTAATGGCTCTCATCAACCTGCCCGTCATCCTGATCCTGGGCGGCACCGCCATGCGTGCCCTGAACGACTATCTGGCCCAGAAGAAGGCCGGCAAGGACCCGGCCTTCAAAGCCGCCTCCATCGGCCTGAAAGAAAAAACCGACTTTTGGAACTAACTGCTCCCCCTATTTTTGCGCATTTTCTGCCCGCAGACCGGTGTTTTCCGGCCTGCGGGCGTTTTTTTGCCACTTTGCACAAAAACCCGATTCTTTTTAGGGCGTATCTACAAAATTCTGGGTTTTTATCGATTTCTGGGAATTTTATGGGTAAAACAACAAGATGCAACCAGTTTTGCAACCCCCACGCGCTATACTTTTCTCAGAAAGCGGGGGACAATATTTCCCGGTCCCCGGAAATAACTGAAACGGCAAACCGGAGGAAACGCCGGGGCGCAAAGCCATGGGGGCTAAAGCGGCACCGCCGCCATGCCAGCCCGGCCACCACATATTTCGATTTTCCTGAAAATAAGAAAGGAGAAACGAAAGATGGAACGTAAACTGAGAAAGCTATTAGCCCTGGTCACAGCCTTCAGCCTGTCTATGAGCCTGCTGGGCGTGACCGCATTCGCTGACGAGGACAATAGTCCCCCTTCTGCGGACACTGACACCTCTGCGGCGGAGCATTCGCATAACCCCGTCGCCTGCTCCACTTGCAATGGAACTCACAAGATCACCGAGACCCAGGACTGCCCCGACTGTGAAGGCCCGGCGGAGGTGGATATGGTCGAATGCCCCAAGTGTGAAGGCGAGGGGCAGGTCCTTAACATGGACTGGAATCGTCCTTGCCCTCACTGTAATGGCAAGGGCTGTGACGACCCCTTCTGCTATTTTGGGTATGAACTTTTTCCTATAGACTGTCCTAATTGCTCCGGCTCCGGTCAGATTCCCGACCCTGATGCCGTGGTCTGTTCTACTTGTAAGGGCTCCGGCGAAATTGAGGTCCCCGTGGACTGCCCCGACTGCGACGAAAACGGCAAGGTGGACTGCACCGGCAGCTTTGACTCCGGCGTGCTCACTGCCGTGAACAGCGACAGCGGCGAGGGCACCATGACCTACACCTGCGCCGCCTGCGGGGCCAGCTATACCGAGTCCCTGTCCGCCGAGGAGACCCTCCAGCTGGTGTGCTCCAACATAAAGGTGACCTTCACCGCCCCCGCTTTTGTTCAGGCCGGCAAATCGCTGACCTACACTGTTAAGGTCACCAACAACAACAATGTCGCTGCAAAGGGCCTGGCTATCTTCCTGAAATTCAGCAAAAACGTGACTGATGTTTCTGTTAAAAACGTGGTGTCGCCTGATTTTGACGCGGATACCCACACCCTAAAGATGAACCTGGACCTATTTGGTCCTGCCCAGACCAGTAAGGGCCCCAACAGCAAAACCATCACCGTCACTGCCAAAACTGTCTCTGGCGAGGGCGAGGATCAGACCGTCACCGTTGAACCCGGCGACGAGGTGACCGTCGACTGGACCGTCGACTATCAGACCCAGACCGTGGACAGCGGCTCCGCCGTCACCACCATCTCCAAGTACCCTGTCGTTAAAAAAGTGACTTTGGCCGGTCTGAACCTGGGCTACCGCTACTATGCCAACGCCAAGGGACCTGATGCAACGAACATGGAGACGCCCCTCAACAGCTTCGTCTGTACCTTCGATTCTCTGGAAACTCAGGCGCTCTCTTTCGACGATGCGCTGGGCGCTGACAATGGATTTCCCATCGACTTCCCCTTCTCCAAGAGCGGCTCTGTGCAGAACTGCAAGACCGACCGCACCTGGGTCTGCGTGGGCTTTGTGCCCTACTCCAGCTATGGCTACACCGACATGGGCATTTTGAAGAACTATATGTTCAGCAAGACCGGCGAGGACGGCTTTAAAACCGGCTCTCTGGACGATGCCAAAAACTTTGTGACGCAAAACGGCGGTGTGTGCTATGGTGAGGTCGCTTCCGACGAACAGATCGAAGGATTTGTGAAAGCCACCGGCAAGTCCGACTCCTTTGTTCTGATGACCGTGTGGTACCTGCCCGGAACCGCCGGTTTCGAGCTGCGGGACGGCTATGACCTCACCATTCCCGCCGTTCCCTCCGCCGCCTATCAGCCCACCAGCCAAGGCGTGGAGATCAAGCCCGACCTAGACAGCGTCCACGCGGTGGACGGCAAGCCCCACACCTTTGAGGGCGAGCTGACCGTCACCATCGGCAGCAGTGCCCCCAACACCATCCACATCAACCTGAGCGATGCCCTGACCGCGCTGATGGGACGGGCCTCCCACCTGGACAACAACGCCATCCAGCCCGGCGACGTGATGAACTATCACGTGAAGCTGGTGAACAACAGCGGCAAGGATTTTCAGTATGTGGCCGACTCCGCTTTTGCTGCCACGATAGACCGCTATGTGGACGGCCAGCAGTCCCTGGGCACCGGCTTTGACGGCTATCAGATTGCCGCCTCCCTCCCCGACGGCAGCACCGAGTTCTGCGCCATCCCCCGCCGTGTTGCGAATGATGCGCTGAAGTTCCTGGGCGTTGACAAGGACCTCAGCGACGAGGCCATCGGTGCTCTGCTCCTTGCCAAGGGCTACGGCGAGGGCGAAGAGCTGACCCCCGCCCAGATCACCCAGAAGTACCTGGCCCCCTTCTATCTGGACTTTTTGAACAGCCAGCGGGCCGAGGATGCCCAGTTGGCCCACAGCTTCCTGGACCTGACCGGCGCCGAGTTTGCCCGCCTGACCAACTATGACAATCAGAACGGCTATCAGCCCGGCGTGCCGGAGACCTGCGAGACCGTGGCCCAGGCCTTCTACTACTTCTACTATGGCGTGAACTTCACCGTCAACGGCACCAGCATCTATGACCAGATGAAGGACCACGCCGCTATGAACAAGCTGGTCTCCGATGCCCTGTCCGGTGACGGGACCTATACCCTCACCAGCCAGATCGCCGGTGCGACCACCAACAACGCCTTCCAGGACACCGCTTTCCGCTTTGGCATGCAGTTCAGCATGGCGTACACCCCCACCTCCGCCCCCGACGGGCCTGGGGGCGGCGGCGGTGGTGGCCGGGATGACGATCCCACGCCCCCCGCTCCCCCCGTGGATATCCCCGAGGAGCCCACTCCTCTGGCCCCCCTCCCCGGCAAGGATGTGACCCCTGAGCAGCCCGCCCCCGATGCGGACGCTCCCCTCACCGACCTGTCCGATGAGGAGGTCCCCAAGGCCGACGTGCCCAAGACGGGAGATGCCTCCCTGCTGTGGCTGGCTCTGTCCGGTCTGTCCGGCTCCGGCCTGGCCGCCCTGGCTCTGCAGGACCGCAGAAAGAAACACGACAACTGATCCCCGCACCCAAGCCGCTCCCCCACCGGGGAGCGGCTTTCATCGTGTCAATCAACCCGTTTCTGTCATTCCGAGGAGCGCAGCACCCGCAAGGGGTACGCCGCATCCGTGACTGATAGGGCGGGCGGATGGGGACATCCGCCCCTACGGAATGTGACGAACCTTGTCCGTAGGGGCCGCTGTCCTCAGCGGCCCGCCGGGGCGTATGCGCCCTTGGCTCCCCCTGTGGGGGAGCTGGCACGGCAAAGCCGTGACTGAGAGGGCGGGCGGATGGAGACATCCGCCCCTACGGAATGTGACGAATCTCGTCCGTAGGGGCCGCTGTCCTCAGCGGCCCGCCGTCGGCGCAGCACCCGCAAGGGGCACGCCGCATCCCCCGTCCCTTGGCCCCCTTGTCAAAGGGGGCTGGCATCGCAAAGCGATGACTGAGGGATTCCGTTTTTAGGACAGCTTTCTGGTGGTCGGAATCCTTCCGTCACGGCTTCGCCGTGCCACCTCCCTTTGACAAGGGAGGCTGTTGGACGGGGTTACGGATTGCCACGTCGGGCTTTGCCCTCCTCGCAATGACAGGCTTTTTTGACAGTCTCCAAGCCGCTCCCCCGCCGGGGAGCGGCTTTTTCATGCCGATGCAGCATAAGAAATTCCCACCCCGCTGCACAGCAGGGTGGGAACACACAGCAGAATATTCTGTTTTTGTCTGTCTGCTTAAAACTCACTCAGCGCTGAGAAAACTTGTCCCAAAAGGTCAGCAGCCCCGCCTTGAAGCACAGCAGCATGGACACCGCCGCACCAAAGGAGGCCCCCAGGGGGTCCAGCAGAATGGCGGCGGTACAGATCACGGCATCGTTCAGATACAGGTGCCCGCCGGGCACGGGGACACCTGTTACCCGCCATCGGCCGCAGACAAAAGCAGTGCGCAGCTCCCGTGGGAGCCGCGCACTGTCTGGCGATATGCGGAATGTTTTTCCTGCCGGTTCAGATTCAGGCCATGGCCTTTTCCTTCTTGGCGGCGAAGAACTGATAGGCATAGATGCCGCCCACCACTACCAGGCCGATCACGTCGGACACGGCGCCGGGGATCATCATGCCCAGGCCGCCCAGGGCCATAAGCACACGGAAGATGGGGTTCATCTGGCGGAACAGGAAGCCGTTCAGGGCCGCCGCCACGCCGAAGATACCCAGCAGGGAGGTGATGCAGATCTGGATGACCTGGAGGACGATCATAGCGGTGGAGGTCCCGGCCTCAAACTCGAAAAGCATCACGGGGCTGAAGGCGAAGATATAGGGCACGATGAAGGCTGCGATGGCCAGACGGGTGGCGTTGAAGGCGGTCTTCATGGGCGGAGCCTTGGCAATGGCGGAGCCGGCGTAGGCGGCCAGGGCCACGGGCGGGGTGATGTCGGCCACGATGCCGAAGTAGAACACGAAGAAGTGGGCGCACACCCGGGGGATGCCGATCTGGGGGCTCATCAGGATGGGGGCGCAGGTGGCGGCCATGATGCAGTAGTTGGCGGTGGTGGGCACGCCCATGCCCAGCACGATGCAGCACAGCATGGTTAGCGCCAGGGCAATGATGGCGTGGCCGCCGGACACGTTGACGATGATGGTGATGAGCTTAGAGGCCAGGCCGGTGGAGGTGATGCATCCGGCCACCAGGCCGGCCATGGCGCAGGCCACAGCCACGGTAATGGTGCCCTTGCCGCCCGCTTCCAGAGCGTCCAGACACTTGGTCAGGGTGATGCGGTCGTCCTTGTTCACCAGACCCACCAGAATGGTGATGCCGATGGCCACGGAGGCGGAGAACTGCATGGTGTACATGTTGGTGGACACCATGACCACCAGGATGATCAGAGGCAGCAGCAGATACAGCTTGGGCAGCAGATTCTTGATCTTGGGCAGCTCCTCCTTGGACAGGCCCCGCAGCCCCAGGCGCTTGGCCTCCAGGTGGACGGCGATGTAAATGCCGGTGAAGTACAGCACGGCGGGCAGGATGGCCTTCAGGGCCACCTGGGCATAGGGGATGCCCATATACTCGGCCATCAGGAAGGCGGCAGCACCCATGATGGGGGGCATGATCTGGCCGCCGGTGGAGGAGGCCGCCTCAACGGCTCCGGCAAACTGGGGCTGATAGCCCGTCTTTTTCATCATGGGGATGGTGACGGAACCGGTGGTCACGGTGTTGCCCACGGAGGATCCGGACACCATGCCGCACAGGGCGGAGGAGATGACGGCCACCTTGGCCGGGCCGCCGGCGCTGGAACCGGCCACGCAGTTGGCCAGGTTGATGAAGAAGGCGGAGATGCCCG
The DNA here is from genome assembly GCF_014287875.1 of Flintibacter faecis. GTDB lineage: Bacteria > Bacillota > Clostridia > Oscillospirales > Oscillospiraceae > Lawsonibacter > Lawsonibacter faecis_A. Next base: position 7,603 of record NZ_JACOPN010000002.1, read on the forward strand.
TCCGCTCCAAAAACGCGCCGAAGATGATGAAGACCACGATGTACTTGGCGCACACGTTGATGGGGGTGTTCATCAAGCCGGTGGTGGTGTAAAACAGGTCATAGACCACCTTGCCGAATCGGACGTTCATAAAGGTGTAGATCAGCAGGCAGCCCACCACACACAAAATGGGGATGCCCACGCTGCGGCGGCAAAGCTCCATCAGCGCCAGCACGCCGATGATGGCGATGGCCACCATGAAGGGGTCCTTGGTCACTCGGGTAGCCAGCTTGATGATATCCTTGGCGTGATAGGCGAAATAGAAGAAGGGGAATGCCCCCGCCACCATGATGAGGATGTCGTACCAGGGCATGTGGTTGACCTTTGTGATCCCTTTGCGGATGGGGAAGTTCAGATAACCCAGGATCAGGATAGAGCCCAGGAACACGTTCAGCTTGACCTCTGGAATGGCCACGCTGAACAGGGTCACCCAGATGCAGTAGACCGAGAAAATGATGCTCAGCAGGCGTACAATGGTCTTGGGCATTCCCTCCCAAACACGCACATTGGATTCCCGGTCATACTTTTTCATGACCTCTTCCACGTCGGCGGCGGTGCCGACATCCACTTCCGGTTCTAAGGTTTTGTTGTCCTTTACGTCCATAGCGTCTCCTTTCTCCAAAAACAGCTCCCTCGTCTCCTTCAACTGCGGAACACGGGCCGCCCCGCCGGATGCCGTCCGGCGGAGCCGCCGCTGTCCCGCAGTCGGGTTCTGGCGGCGGGTGCGGCGGGTTTTGCCCCGCCGCACCCATGCGTTTCTGTCTTAAAGTTGTGCTTGCAGGCGCTTACTTGCCGTTGACAGTGATGCCCTTGTCGGCAAAGTAGGCCACAGCGCCGGGGTGATACGGCACGGCCTCGTAGGAGGCGGCGAAGTCCAGATTCAGCTCAGCGCCCTTGGCGTGGGCGGCGGTGATGTCGTCCACATTCTCGAAGATGCCATACAGGAAGTTGTACACATCGGCATCGGACACGTCGTCACGGGCGATGACCACGGCACCCACGGCCACGGTGGTCACGTCCTCGGGCATGTTATAGGCATCCTTGGAGATGGTGACCTTGCTGTAGTAGGGGGAGTCGGCCAGCAGCTTGTCGATGTGCTCGTCGTCCAGGCTCACCAGATAGACGGGCTTGCTGGCTGCCAGAGAGGTGATGGCGGTGGTGGGGGCGCCGGCAACCACGAAGGCGGCGTCGATCTTGCCGTCCTGCAGGGACTCAGCGCTGTCGCCGAAGGACTGATAGGTGGGGTTGATGTCCTTCTCCACGTCCAGGCCATAGGCGCTCAGCACATCCACGGCGTTGTAGTACACGCCGGAACCGGCAGCGCCCACGGAGACGTTCTTGCCCTTCAGGTCGGCCACGGACTTGATGCTCTCGTCCAGGGTGACGATCTGGACCTGCTCCACATACAGGTTGGCCACGGTGGAGAAGTTATCCACCTTGCCGGTCTCCTCGAACAGGCGGGTGCCGTTGTAGGCATAAGCGCCCACGTCGGTCTGGACAAAGCCCAGCTGGGCATCGCCCATATCCAGGGCCTCTACGTTGGCCTGGGAGCCGCCGGAGGTGATGGCGGTAACGGTGGTGCTGGTGGTCTCGCTGACCTTGCCGGCCAGAACGCCGCCAAAGCCATAATAAGTACCCTGGTCGCCGCCGGTGGAGAAGGTCAGGCTGGTGCCGCCGTCCTTGGGGGCCAGACCGTCGGAAGCCATGCTGGAAGAAGCGCCGCCGGAAGAGGCAGCACCGCCGGAGCTGGCGGCAGGCTTGTCATTGGAACCGCAGGAGGCCAGGGACATGGTCAGCATCATAGAGGCCGCCAGGGCAAGAGCAAGTTTCTTTTTCATATTGATTTCCTCCAATTCGTCTTGTTTTGAAGCAGGATTTCTTGCACCATGATTGTACTACATTTTCGCCAAAAATGCAATGACTTTTTTCGGGGTTTATTGTTTCTTTACACACGGTACGATTTTTCAACTTTTGTTTGTTAATTTTTCGTGATAAGAAACTAAATTTTTCGTCCATCCATCTTGTTTCCTCATCTTTCTCCACCTGATTTGTCCTGGTCATTGTGCCCAAGCTGTATGCAGCTGTTGGTGCAAAAAGTCGAATGGGGGCTAAAAAAACCTCCGGCCGTCTGCCGGAGGTTTTCATTGACCGTTTACGTGATAACACCCTTCAGGGCCTGGGCGATCTGGTCGGGACAGGAGGTCTTCTTCATGCCGCAGCGGATGCCCTCCATGCGCCGCACCGCCTCCTCCGGGGTCATGCCCTGCAGCAGGGCGGCCACGCCCTGGAGATTTCCATTGCAGCCCCCCTCGGCCTTTACCGACCGGATCACGCCGTCCTCCACCTGGATGGTGAATTTACGGGCGCACACGCCCTTGGGAATATAATCAAACGTCATTTGCTTTCTCCTCACGATCTTGCGGCCCAGTGCCGTTTTCGACATTGTACCACAGGGGGAGAAAAATCTCAAGCCAGCGCCCCCCGCTTCTTCTGCAGCTGCAGGCGGTCAGCGATCATGGCGATAAACTCACTGTTAGTGGGCTTTCCCTTCGCGTTGGAAACCGTATATCCGAAGTATTTCTGCAGGGTCTCCAGGTCGCCCCGGTCCCAGGCCACCTCGATGGCGTGGCGGATGGCCCGTTCCACCCGGCTGGCGGTGGTGCCAAAGCGCTTGGCCACTTCGGGATAGAGCACCTTGGTCACGGCATTGATCACGTCGATGTCCTCTACCGCCAGAAGGATGGCCTCCCTCAGATACTGATATCCCTTAATGTGGGCGGGCACACCCACATCATGGATGATGGCGGTGATCTGCGTCTCCAGCTCTGTGCTCCGGTCCTCCAGCTCTGGGTCCAATCCGGCGGCGGAGGTCACCTGCCTGATGCGCTCGCACACGGTGCTGGCCCGGCAGGGCTTGGTGAGATAGTAGTCCGCTCCTTTTGCCCCGGCGATCTCCGCCACATTGCCCCGAATGTAGCTGGACAAGATCACCACCCTGGGCCGATGCTCCAGTTTAGCAAGTCCATCCAGGACTTCCAATCCGTCCAGGCTCGTCAGCACCATCTCCATCACGATCACGTCCGGCTGCAGGCTCTGCGTCAGCCGCAGCAGCTCCGCGCCGTCTCCTGTCTGACCTACGATTTGGATATCCGGCTCATTTTCCACAGCTGCGGCAAAGCCATCCCGAAACTCTTCCCCCGTATCTGCAAGCAAGACCCGTCTGATCCCCTCCATAGGACATTTCCTCCTTTACCAAACAAAATTTTTCCTCCAATTCGCTCCGCCCCTGGTCATTTCGACTGACCAACTATAATTTACCATATTCAGACAGTCTGCGCAAGAGCTTTGTTCCATTTTCTGTCATATATTTTTCAGGAGTTTCGACATCCTTTTGGGGATATTACTTGGATTTTACAACATTCTTCTCTTTGTCCTTGATCTTGATATTTTATATCGCCGCAGGGAATGCTATTTTACCGTGTAGAAGCTAAAAAAAGCGGGACAGAAAAGGGGAGGTTTTCTCCCCTTTCCCGCCCGCTCTTCCCGGTCAGCCCGCCGCCCGGCACATGTTTTCGGCAAAAATACCATATCCCCGGGTGGGGTCGTCAATGAGGACGTGGGTCACGGCCCCGGCCAACCGTCCATCCTGGAGAATGGGCGAGCCGGACATGCCCTGGACGATGCCCCCGGTGGCGGACAGCAGCTTTGGGTCCGTCACCTCCAGCATCAGATTCCGGGTGCCGTCCCCGGACCGGGAGACATGGGTGATCTCCACCTGAAACTCCTCCACCTGCTCCCCCCGGATATTGGACAGGATGGTAGCCGGGCCGGTGTGGACCTGGTCACACCGGGCCACCTCCACCGCCCCTGTCCCACCGGAAAGCCGCTGCGCCGTCCGTCCGAACACCCCCTGGCTGGTGTTGGCATACAGGCTGCCCAGGTCGGCCGTCAGGTCAAAATCCCCGTGGAGCTCCCCTGGCGCGCCCGCCCGGCCCCGCTCCACCCCGGACACGGTGGCCGCCATGATGCCCCCGGACTCCAGCGGCATCAGCGACGCAGTGTCCACATCGTTGATGCCGTGGCCCAGGGCGGCGAACACGCCGGTATCCGGGTCCCAAAAGGTCATAGTGCCGATGCCCGCCATAGAGTCCCGCAGCCACACCCCCAGCTGATAGGTCCCCTGGCGGTTAGCCACCGGCGCTGCGGTGAGCTGCACCTGCTTCTCCCCCCGCATGGCCTGGATGGTCAGCGGCTGCCCCTTGTGCCGCTCCACCTGGTCCTGCATCTGCTGGATGGTGTCCACCTGGTCCCCGTCCACGTGGGTGATCACGTCCCCCAGCTTCAGGCCGCAGTCCTTGCCCGGGCTTTTGCTGCCCTGGTCGGTCTCGATGGCAGACAGGCCCACCACCAGCACTCCGTCGGAAAACAGCTTGATGCCCACCGCACGGCCCAGGGGCACCACCCTTCGGCTCACTGCGCCGCCCTGCTGTCCCGGAGACCAGGCCGCCCCGGCCCGAAACTGCTCCCCGGTCAGCCCCAACAGCACGGCCATACAGGCCATCCCCGCCAGGGCCGTCCGCCAGCCCCTCTTTCGCTTTTTCTTCAAACACCCTCCCCCCTTCTTGCGGGCGGCTGCCAGCCGGTCTTCTTTTTTCGCCATAAAATCAAAAAGAGAGCCGCCCGGCACTGCCTGCCGTCCGCCCTCTCATTATGGCCCGCCGGATCACGACGCTATCCCTGGTCCGGCCTTCCTCTTCTTCCAATCCAATCGGCAAAAAACCGCCCAGCCGGGACTTATGGCAGTCTCTGGCTGGGCGGCACAAGCCAATTTTCCGTTTTTTGATCGAAATGACCGCTTATTCCTCGGTCTTGGCGGCCTCCTCCGGCTGCTCCGGGGCGGCGGGCTCCTCCTCGGCAAAGTCGGCCTGGGTGGCCTCCTCGGCAGGCTGGGCCGCAGGGCCGTCCACAATGGGGCCGTCGTCCACGATGACGGTATCATCGCCGGTCTTCCCCTCACCGATCACCGCCTTCAGCTCGGCAATGCGGTCGTTGTTGGTCTCGATGGCGGCCCGGGCGGCATCAATGCGCTCGCAGGCAGCCACATAGGCCCCGTCGGGTGCCGCACCCTTCTCAGCATAATAGAGCTTGCCCAGCTCAATGTAAGCCTTCTTAATGGTGTCCTCCTCGCCCAGGTTGGCGGTTTTCAGCTTGGCGATCTCGGCCAGACGCTTGGACTGGGCCACACCAGCCTGAGCCAGGTCCATGGCGCGGTCCTTCATGTTATCAAAGAAACCCATAGGGAAGCCTCCTTCATCTTTAAACATATTTTTATTCTATCTCATTTTTGCCCCCGGCGCAAGGACCCCCGGCAGATTTTATGAAATCTTCATAGTTTCTCCTCCGGCTCCTGTGCTCTGGGGTGCAGCAGGGCCAGAATCCCCTTACGGATCAGGTCCAGCGGGATGACGGAGCCGGCCAGAACGATCACCACGGCCCAGCCGGCCGGGGAGAAGGGCACGCAGTGGAACATCCGGCTCAGCCAGCCCAGCCCGGGGAGCAGCGCCGCGTTGACGACGACCGCCTGGACGGCTACGACGATGGCAAACACCTGCAAAAAACCCCGGTTCTCGTCCAGGCCCCGGAAGATGTGTCCCCCCTCGTCCCGCACGTTAAAGCCGTTAAAGAGGGCGCTCCAGATGAACAGGACGAAATAGGCGCTCAAACGCTGCTCCGTGGTCTGGAACAGGTCATTGAAACAGGGAGCTTTCAGGAAGAAGAAGCTCAGTGCCGTCAGCCACAGGCCCGCCGCCCCGATCTGCGCGGCCATGGGACAGCTGACGATACTCTCGTCCCGGCGGCGTGGCTTCTCCCGCATATAGGCCTTCTGGGCGGGCTCGCTGCCCAGCATCATGGCTCCCAGACCGTCCATCACCAGGTTGACAAACAGCAGATGGGTCACCTGCAGGGGCTCGTCCACCCCAAAGAAGGGGGCGATGGCGCTGACCACCACGGCAGTGAAGTTGATGGTCAGCTGGAACTTGCAGAATTTCAGGATGTTGTGATAGATGGTGCGGCCATACCAGATAGCGTCCCGAATGGACTTGAAGTTGTCGTCCAGGATGACGATCTTGCCCGCCTCTTTGGCGGCCTGGGTCCCGCTGCCCATGGCAAAACCCACATCGGCCCGCTTTAGTGCGGGGGAATCGTTCACCCCGTCCCCCGTCATGCCCACCACCAGGCCCATCTCCTGGCACAGGCGGACCATACGGGACTTATCTGTGGGCAGGGCCCGGGCGATGACCCGGATGCGGGGGACGATCCGCTTCACCTCGTCATCGCTGAGGCGGTTCAGCTGGGCAGAGGTGATGGCCAGGTCGTCATTTTTCTGCAGCAGACCGGCATCCCGGGCGATGGAGGCCGCCGTCTCCAGCCGGTCCCCGGTGATCATCACCACCTGAATGCCCGCCCGCTGGACAGAGGCGATGGCCTGCCGGGCCTCGGGCCGCACGTCGTCCCGGATGGCCACAAAGCCGATGATCACCGTGTCCGGGTTGATCTGGTCGTGGACCATCTCCTGCTGGGAATAGCCCAGGGCCAGCACCCGCATGGACCGGGCGGCCAGCTCGTCGATCTTCCGGTTCACCACCTCCGAGTCGATGTCCCGGACCTCGCCCCCCAGGCTCACATAGCGTTTCGCCCTGGCCAACAGCCGCTCCGGTGCCCCCTTGTAAAAGGTCTTGCCCAGATCGGCCAGATAGGCCTGGCTGAACTTGTTGGAGGAGTTGAAGCTCTGGCTCTGCGTAATGGCGCAGCCGCTCTCCAGCTGGGCGTATACCTCCGCCCCGATGAGCTTCATCAGGGCCTGGTCTGTGGCGTTTCCGCCGACGACATTGCCCTGGCCGTCGAACATGGACTGGCTGTTTTTGCCGATAGCCAGGTCCAGCAGGCTTTTGGTGACGGTGTGCTGGTCCAGCTCCTCCAGGGGGATGGTGATGCCCCCGGCAGTGAAGAACTCCACCACCTCCAGCCGGCCCTTGGTAATGGTGCCCGTCTTGTCGCTGAACAGGATGTTCAGGGAACCCGCCGTCTCGATGCCCTCGGCCTTGCGCACCAGCACGTTGTGGTCCAGCATTTTACTGGTATTCTGCATCAGCACCAGCGAGATCATCAGGGGCAGCCCCTCGGGCACGGCGCACACCACAATGACCACCGCCAGGGACAGGGCATCCACCGCGTTTTTCAGCACAGGGACAAACCCCTGGGACAGATAGTTCCCAAAGCCCCCCGCCACCAGCACCGAGTGGCCCAGGTACATGGCGGCGATGACCACCGCGCCGATATAGCCGAATTTAGAGATCAGCCCTGCCAGCCGGGCCAGCTTTACCTTTAGGGGGGAGTCGGGCTCGTCGGCCTGCATCTCCTGGGCCATGCGGCCCATCATGGTGGACACGCCCACCTGCTGCACGTCCAGCACGCCCTCGCCGTCGAAAAGGACCGCCCCACGGAACAGAGAGCTGCCGTCCACAAACACGTCTCCGGTGATGTCCTGGGGCAGCCGCGTCCCCTCTGGGGCGGCGGTCTTGGGGCACTCCTCCGCCTCGCCGTTCAGGGCGGAGTTGTCCACCCGCACCCCGCCGGAGATCAGCACGCCGTCGGCGGGAATTTTATCCCCAGCCTGGAGCAGAACCTTATCCCCCACCACCACCTGGTCCACGTCCAGAATGGTGATGATGCCGTCCCGATACACCTTGCACCGGTCCTTTTTGGCGCTGCCCTTCAGCTGGCGGTATTTCGTGTCGCTGGCTACCCCCGTCTTGGCAGAGACGATGGCCACCAGGATCACCGCCAGGATGGTCCCGGCGGGTTCATATACGTCGGCATAGCCGAACAGACACATGACCACCATCAGCAGGGCCACCGCCAGCAGGATGCGGATCATGGGGTCCTGGAACGTGGCCTTGAACTCCGCCCAGAAGGTGGTCGGCTCCGACTCTGGAATGGCATTGCTGCCGTACTTCTCCCGGGAGAGGGCCGCCTCCCGCTCTGACAGGCCTGTGAACTGTGTCATGGTGTCCTCCTTGTCTTGCAAACTGCGGATCTGTGAAAAATTCAGAAAGGGCTGCCGCAAAATTCACGGCAGCCGCAGTCTGTAACGTTGCTTACAGGTTCATATATCAGGCGTGGATGCCCCGGTTCTGATCGCCCTCGGAGTTGACACCGAACTCATAGTCATTGCCGGGCAGGATGGCGTTGAGGAGGATGCCAGCCAGGGCGGCAATGGCCAGACCGGTGAGGGTGATGGAGGTACCGGCCACATGGAAGGTCAGGCCGCTGGAGAAGCCCAGGCCGCACACCAGGATGACGGCGGCGATAATCAGGTTGCGGGACTTGGTAAAGTCCACCTCGTTCTCCACGATGTTGCGCACACCGATGGCGGAGATCATGCCGTACAGGATGAAGGACACGCCGCCCACGATGGCGGAGGGCATAGAGCCGATGACCTCGGCCATCTTGGGGATGAAGCCCAGGATGACGGCAAAGCAGGCGGCGATGCGGATGACCCGGGGGTCATGGACGTTGGACAGCACCAGCACGCCGGTGTTCTCGCCATAGGTGGTGTTGGCGGGGCCGCCGAACATGGCGGACAGAGAGGTGGCCAGGCCGTCGCCCACCAGGGTGCGGTGCAGGCCGGGGTCCTGGAGGAAGTTGCGCTCGGTGGTGGCAGAGATGGCGGACATATCGCCGATGTGCTCCATCATGGTGGCCAGGGCGATGGGGGCCATGACCAGAATGGCGGTCACATCGAACTTGGCCAGCTGGAAGGGGGGCAGACCCACGATACCGGCCTGGGCCACGGCGGTGAAATCCATCAGGGGCTGGGCGGTGCCGTCAGCGCCCATAACAGTCACGCCGCAGGCATTCATAATCAGGGCGGCAATATAGGAGACCACCACGCCCATGAGGATGGGGATGATCTTGAACATCCCCTTGCCCCAGATGTTGAACACGATGATGGTGGCCAGAGCGATGAGGGCCAGGGGCCAGCAGCTGGAGGCGTTGTTCACAGCGGAGGGGGCCAGGGTCAGGCCGATGCACACAATGATGGGACCGGTGACCACGGGGGGCAAAAAGCGCATGACCTTCTTCACGCCCGCCAGCTTGATGACCAGGGCCAGGATCAGATACAGCAGGCCGGCCACCACAATGCCGCCGCAGGCGTAGCTCAACTTATCCTGGGGGTCCATGGCGGCGTACATGCCGCTGTCCAGATTGGCCATGGTGGCAAAGCCGCCCAGAAAGGCGAAGGAGGAGCCCAGGAAGGCGGGCACCTGGAACTTAGAGCACACATGGAAGAACAATGTGCCGATGCCGGCAAAGAACAGGGTGGTCTGGATGCTCAGAGGCAGGCCGTACTGCCGCACCAGAATGGGCACCAGAATGGTGGCGCCAAACATAGCGAACATGTGCTGCAGACCCAGGATGAGCATCTTGGGCAGCCCGAGCGTCCGGGCGTCGCGGATAGGTTGATTCGGATTCATATCTTTTCTCCCTTCTGATTCAAACACGCGCAAAAAAAGAGACAACCACCTTGTGATTGTCACCGCAAAAAGAAAAGACGAATCCGCTTGAAGTGTTCCGGCGCTCTCTCCAGCTTGGCCACAGCGGACTCCCCCTTCCTGATTTCTGTGATATCATAGCAGAATCTGCCGGAATGCGCAAGAGAAAATATGGCCTTTTGTCGTTTTTTCTTGAATGTACAAGAACTTTGCCCCCTGGGGCCCATCGTTGTGCCATCCGCCATTGACTTTTTCCCTTGCAGCCGATAAACTATATCTGATTTTTAGTTCAGCCACTGGAAGATTTACACTCTGCTATTGCCGAGGAAGCCAACGCAGCGATCTTCATTTTTTCGTCTATTGGCCTCCCTTGTCAAAGGGAGGTGGCACGGCGAAGCCGTGACGGAAGGATTCCGATCACAGGAAAGCCGTCTTAGAAACGGAATCCCTCAGTCATCGCCTGCGGCGATGCCAGCCCCCTTTGACAAGGGGGCCTGACCTCTCAGTTGCCTTCGGTGACAGCTCCCCTTTCAGGGGAGCCAGGGGACGTGAAAAACAAATCGTCGCTTTGCTCCTGGCAATGACAGAACGCGGATACTATAGAAAAAGGAGCGAATGCATTGAAAAAGCCCTTCGTTACCCTGGAGCAGCTCCAGACCATCACCCAGCAGTACCCCACTCCCTTCCACCTGTATGACGAGAAGGGCATCCGGGACACCGCCCGGGCGCTGTATAAGGCCTTCTCCTGGAACCCCGGCTATCGGGAGTTCTTCGCCGTGAAGGCCACCCCCAACCCCCAGATTTTGAAAATTCTAAAAGAGGAAGGCTGCGGCACCGACTGCTCCTCCCTCACCGAGCTGATGATGTCTGACCGCTGCGGCTTTGCCGGGGACGAGATCATGTTCTCCTCCAACGACACCCCCGCCGAGGAGTTCGCCCTGGCCGCCAAGCTGGGGGCCACCATCAACCTGGATGACATCAGCCACATCGACTTTTTAAAGGACACCATCGGTTATATCCCCAAAAAGATCTCCTGCCGCTATAACCCCGGCGGCACCTTCACCCTGGGGGAGTCTGAAGAGGGCTTTCAGGTGATGGACAACCCCGGCCAGGCCAAATACGGCATGACCCGGCCCCAGATGACCCAGGCCTTCCGCCGCCTGAAGGAGCTGGGGGCAGAGGAGTTTGGCATCCACGCCTTTTTGGCCTCCAACACCCTGTCCAACGAGTATTACCCCGCCCTGGCCGCCATCCTGTTCCAGATGGCCGTGGAGCTGAAAAACGAGACCGGCTGCCATATCACCTTCATCAACCTGTCCGGCGGCGTTGGCGTGCCCTATCTCCCCGACCAGCCCGCCAACGACATCGCTGTCATCGGCGAGGGGGTCCGCCGGGCCTATGAGGACATCTTAGTCCCCGCCGGCATGGGTGACGTGTCCCTGTGCACCGAGCTGGGCCGCTTTATGCTGGCCCCCAACGGCCACCTGATCACCCGGGTCCTCCACGAGAAGCAGACCTATAAGGACTACATCGGCGTGGATGCCTGTGCGGCCAATCTGATGCGCCCGGCCATGTACGGGGCCTATCACCACATCACCGTCATGGGCAAGGAGGACCAGCCCTGCGACCACCAGTACGACGTCACCGGCGCCCTGTGCGAGAACAACGACAAGTTCGCCGTGGACCGGATGCTGCCCAAGATCCACATCGGCGATCTGTTGGTCATCCACGACACCGGGGCCCACGGCCACGCCATGGGCTATCAGTACAATGGCCGTCTGCGCTCTGCCGAGGTGCTGCTCCAGACCGACGGCTCCACCCGCCTGATCCGCCGGGCGGAGACCCCCGAGGACTATTTTGCCACCGCCATCTGGGACTGACCGCGTCCCTTCCCTCAAAATAACGGCCGCCGCAGGAATAAGAGAAGCGCCTGCGGCGGTCTTATTTCCGCCTGGCTCACCAGGCGAGATCTGATTGCATTGCGAGTTGATCCATATGAACATCATGGCCGAACTGGCCATCATCTTTGGCATCTGTCTGGTGTCAGAGGGCATCTCCGCCCTGCTGCCCATCGCCCTCCCCGCCAGCGTCATCAGTATGCTGGTGCTGCTGGCCCTGCTGCTGGCCGGCATCGTCAAGCCCCGGCACATTGACCGGGTGTGCCGCTTTTTGGTGGCCAACATGGCCTTTTTCTTCGTGGCCCCCTGCGCGGGCATCATCGAGCATGTGGAGTCCCTGCTGGCCTGCCTGCTGCCCTTCCTGTGTGCGGCCATTCTCACCACCCCTCTGGTCTATGCCGCCACCGCCTGGTCCATCCAGCTGATGCTCCGGGCACGGCGGAGAAAGGAGTCTCACCATGCTTGAAGCCATGCTCTCCTCCCCCTTCTTCGGCCTGGGGCTCACCTGCGCGGCCTGGTGTGTGGGCGTATTCCTGCAGAAAAAGACAGGCTTTCTCCTCTGTAACCCCATGCTCATCGCCACTATCGTGGTCGTTGCAGTGCTGGCGGTATTCCAAATTCCCTACGCCGACTATCTCCAGGGCAGCAGCATGCTCACCCTGATGCTCAGTCCGGTGACGGCGGTGCTGGCCCTGAACGTGTATAACCAGCGCAGGCTGCTGGGGGAATACTTCCTGCCCGTTATCGTGGGCTGTCTGGTGGGCACCCTGACCAGCGTGGGCTCTGTGCTGCTGCTGTGCAAGGTCATGTCGGTGGACTCGGCCATGACCTCCGCCCTGCTGCCCAAAAGCGTGACCACCGCCATTGCCATCGCCATCTCTGAGAACCTGGGCGGCATCCCCGGGGTCACCGCCGCCGCCGTGGTCATCGCCGGCGTGGTGGGTGCCATCTTCGCCCCCGCCTTTGCCAAGCTGTTCCACGTCACCGACCCGGTGGCCGAGGGCGTGGCCATCGGTGCGTGCAGCCACGCCCTGGGCACCGCCAAGGCCCTGGAGATCGGCACCTTGCAGGGGGCCATGAGTTCCGTCTCCCTGTGTATCTGCGGCATTCTGACCTCGATCCTGGTGGTGTTTTTCTAAGCCGGATAAGCAGATCCCCCGGCCCGTTTCGTTTGAATCGGGCCAGGGGATTTTTTCAGTTGATCTTCATTATGAAAGCTGCTTCAAATAAAAGTGGTCCATAGTCCCGTGCTGGACGGCCTCCGGTCGTTCGATCCGGCGAAAGCCCAGCTTCTCGTACAGCCCCAGAGCGATTTTCAAGTTGCTGTGGGTCTCCAGATAGAGCTGCTGATAGCCCGCCTCTCTGGCCCAGTCCTCCGCCAGCTTCATCAGTTCCCTGCTGTAGCCCTTCCCCTTCGCATCGTCATCCAGATAGAGCTTTTGCAGCTCCGCACAGCGGGAAAGGCCCGGAAACTCCGCCGCGCCAACGCCGCCGACCACCTTGCCCCGCTCATCCAGGGCAATAAAATAGACCCGCTTCTCCGGTTGGGCATGATAATAGGCGCTGAGTTGGTCCAGCTCCGGGTCGAAATACACCGTTCCGGGGATGTTCAGATGGAATCGCTCCAGATTGGCACGGATGATCTTGGCAATGGCTCCGTCGTCTGCCGGGGTGATCTCTCTATAGCTCAGCATGTTCAAAACTCCATTTCAGCTTAAAAAACCAGCTGTCAAGAAACGAAGTCTGGCTTCGCGCTTCACAGCTGGTTTTGATTTTCAAGGATTTTAGTTTACTTCTTCCGGCTGAAGATGCGCTCCAGCAGCTCCCAGTCGCCGTTGCTCACGGCAGCCTTGTCGTCCATCTCGGCGATCACAGGGTCGGCGGGAGGGGCGGGGGGCACGGGGGCGGCGGGCTGCTGAACGGGAGCGGCGGCCGCAGCGGAGAAGAAGTGATCGGCAGCGGCAGGCGCAGGGGAGGGGGCCGCCTGAGGGGCAGCAGCCGCAGGGGCCGCAGCGGGGGCGGCGGGCTTCTCGTCAAACCCGGTGGCAATGACAGTGACCCGGATCTCGTCCTCCAGCGTCTCGTCGAAGGCGGCGCCGAAGATGATGTTGCAGTCGGGGTGGGCGGCCTCCTGGACCAGATTGGCGGCGGTCTCCACCTCTTCCAGGCCGATATCCATGGAGCCGGTGACGTTGATCAGCACGCCCCGGGCGCCGTTGATAGAGGTCTCCAGCAGGGGGCTGGAGATGGCCATGCGGGCGGCCTCCTCGGCCTTGTTCTTTCCGGCGGCGCGGCCCACGCCCATGTGGGCCCGGCCCGCGTCCTTCATGACGGCGGACACGTCGGCAAAGTCCAAGTTGATGAAGCCGGTGTTCTTAATGAGGTCAGAGATGGACTGCACGGCCTGCTGCAGCACGTCGTCGGCGATCTCAAAGGCGTTGACCATGGTGATCTTCTGGTCGGTAGCCAGCTTCAGCCGCTCGTTGGGGATGATGACCAGGGAGTCTACCTTGTTGCGCAGCTCGGCAATGCCGCCCTCGGCCTGCTTCATGCGGCGCATTCCCTCGAACCGGAAGGGCTTGGTGACCACGCCCACGGTGAGGATGCCCAGTTCTTTGGCGATGTCGGCCACGATGGGGGCTGCGCCGGTGCCGGTGCCGCCGCCCATACCGGCGGTGATGAACACCATGTCCGCGTCCTCCAGGGCCTTGGAGATCTGGGTGCGGTTCTCCTCGGCGGACTTGCGGCCCACCTCGGGGTCAGACCCCGCGCCCTTTCCGTTGGTCAGCTTTTCGCCGATCTGAATTTTAAAGGTGGCGCTGGATGCGCCAAGGGCCTGCTTATCCGTGTTCACGGCAATAAAATCCACGCCCTTGGTGCCGGTTTTCACCATGCGGTTGACCACGTTGTTGCCGCCGCCGCCTACACCGATCACCTTGATGTTTACTACATTGTCAGGACCCATATCCAATCCGAAGGCCATTGTCGTTCCTCCTATGTAAAAGTCGAAGCGGCTGAAAACGCCGAAAATATGCCCCGCTCCGCCATTTAGTCGTTATTATTTTTATTGTATCGCGCTTTCCCTGTCAGGTCAAGAGAAAAAGCGCGACCTGTCTCGATTTCCCAAATTTTCCGCTTCAGTCCGGGGTATATACCGCGGTGATGCTCTCCTGGGTCAGGTCAAAGGTGCCGGTGGTCTGCTCCCCCAGCTTCTTCTCCGCCTCGGGCACCGCCGCCTTCAGGGCCTGGAGCTTATAGTCCATGTCCCCCACCAGGGACAGCTTCACGGTGAAGCGATCCAGATAGCGCAGCTCCACGTGGGTGTCTCCCAGGGCGATGGATGCGGTGTCAGCCAGCATGTCATAGTCCTCCAGCCCCTGGAGCAGGGCCAGCAGCGCCGTCAGCTTGGGCTGTTCCTCCTGGGACAGGACCAGCATCTCCCCCGCCCTTGGGGACAGGGGGGTGATCCCGGTGACGGAGATGGCTGTACTGTCGGCGGGGGCGGGCTCCAGCAGCTTCCCCCCCACGCTGATGAGCCACGCCTGGGTGGCGGGCTTGGCATCCTCCTGGGTGTCCTCAGAGGAGCTGTCCCCGCCGATGTCTCCGGCGGCACTTTGCTTTCCGGCGGCCTGGCTCTGGTCTGCACTGTCACCCGCCTGACTGCTGTCCGGCTGGACAGGCTCCGCCGGGGCCTGGGGTACCGTCTGAACGACGGCAGAAGTCCCCGGGGCCTCGACGCGGGCCACCGCGTCCCACTCCTTCACCGTAAGAACGATGGTGCTTGGCAGTGCGCGGCGTATCGTAAGCTCCTCCACATAGGGCAGACCCTGGAGCACCTGGTGGGCGATCTGATACTTGTTCATGCGGAACAGGTTATCCCCCGTCTGGATGCCGGTTGCCTTTATGATCTCCTCCTGAGAGTAGCGGCTGTTGCCCGTCACCGCCACCGTCTCCACCTGGAAGAACACGGTGGCCCCCATGGTAAGCGCCACCGCCACCGCTCCGGCGCACAGCAGCTTGAACAGCGGGCCCAGCCGCCCCTTGCCCCGTTTCCGTTTGCGTTTGTTTCTTGGTGATGCCATTGGCCCTCTCCTAAAAAAACTGTCTTTCGTCCGTCAGTCTGTCTCTGTGATGTCCGCTCCCAGGGCACGCAGCCCGATGTCCAGGCCGTCGTAGCCCCGGCGGATGTGGGCAAGGCCGGTCACCCGGGTCTCGCCCCGGGCGGCCACCCCAGCCACCACTAAGGCTGCGGCCCCTCTCAGGTCTCCGCCCTGTACAGCGGCCCCATGCAGGCCGCCCACCCCGGTGACGGCGGCCGTGCGGCCCTGCACCCGGATGTCCGCCCCCATGGCCCGCAGCTGGGACACATGGCCGTAGCGGCTTTGGAATATGTTCTCCCGGAACAGAGTCTCTCCCCTGCCCCCGGCCAGGGCGGCCATAAAAATGGCCTGGACATCGGTGGGAAAGCCTGGATATGGCTCCGTGACCACAGGCGGAACGGCATGTAGGCCGCCGCCGCTGGTCAGTACGATCTCCTCTGGCCCTGTCTGGATGGAACAGCCCGCCCGCTCCAGCGCTGCAAGCACCGCCCGGAGGTGCTCCGGGTCTGCCCCCGTCAGTTCCACCCGCCCCCCTGCCGCCCCGGCGGCACAGAGATAGGTGGCGGCGGCGATGCGGTCCCCCATCACCCGGTATCTGGCCGGACGGAGGGTCGCGCCGCCCCGAATGACAACGGTGGCCGTCCCCGCTCCCCGGACGTCGGCCCCCATGGCTCTGAGAAAGCCCTGCAGGTCTTCTATTTCCGGCTCCTGGGCCGCTCCCGCGATGGCGGTCACGCCGGGACAGCCGCAGGCGGCCAGCATGGCGTTCTCCGTGGCCCCCACGCTGGGGATGGGCAGAAAGATCTCTCCCCCGGTCATACGACAGCCCGTACAGCACAGCACGCCGTCCGTCTCCCGGATGTCCGCTCCCAGTGTCCTCAGGGCCGCCAAATGCAGGTCGATGGGCCGGGGCCCCAGCTCACACCCCCCGGGATAGGTCAGGGCGGCCCGGCCCATGCGGGCCAGCATGGCCCCCAGAAAGACCACCGAGGAGCGCATCTCCTCCATCAGTTCCCGTGATATCTCCGCCCCGGCGAGGACGGAGGCATCCACCCCCACGGTGTCCCCCCGCCGCCAGACCCGGCAGCCCAGCCCCTTTAAAATGGCCAGGGCCGCGTCCACGTCGGAAAGACAGGGGCAGTTCTCGATGACGCTCTCCCCCGGGGCCAGCAGGGTTGCGGCCAGAATGGGCAGGGCGCTGTTTTTGGCCCCCTGTACCGTCAGACGGCCCTCCAGCGGGCGGCCCCCCCGGATGTGATAACAGCTCATGGATCGCCCTCCACTTCTTCAGATTCAGGCCATCCTATGCGCAGTTGGTTTCTTTGGTTTGTTTCCGTGCCGAAAGGCGCTTACTTCATGATCTCCCGCAGGGTCTCATAGATCTTCTCCCCCGCATCGGGCACGGCCATAGCGCGCAGGGCCTTCTCCATGTTCTCCCGGCGGCCCTTCTCCCGCAGCAGCAGGCTGGCCGTCTCATACAGGGTGTCCTGGGCGCAGTCCTGTTCCCGCAGGAGTACGGCAGCCCCCTGGTCGGCCAGCACCCGGGCGTTTTTCTCCTGGTGGTTGGCCGTCACGTTGGGGGAGGGCACCAGAACGGCGGGCTTGGCGATGGCGGTGAGCTCTGAGATGGTGGAGGCGCCCGCCCGGCACAGGACCAGGTCGCTGGCCGCCATGACCAGGGGCATGTCATAGATATACTCCCGGACCTCAATGCCGTTATCCCCCAGCTGCAGGCCCCGGCGCAGCAACTCCTCCTTCATCCAGGCGAAGTCCCGCCCGGCGGCGTGGATATGGCGATAGGGCGCGCCCTCATAGCACTCCTTGGCGATGAAGTCCACCATCTTCCGGTTCATCACCTCCGCCCCCAGGGACCCCCAATAGGACAGCAGCAGGGGCCGCTGGTCGGTAAAGCCCAGCTGCTCCCGGGCCTGCTCCCGGGTAAACCGGAAGAAGTCCCCCCGGACGGGGGTGCCGGTGACCACCACCTTGGTGGGGTCGTCATAGTGGCTGCGGCTCTCTTCAAAGCCCACCATCACCCGGTCCACCACTTTAGACAGGGCCTTGGTGGTCAGGCCGGGCACGGCGTTGGACTCGTGCACGGCGGTGGGGATGCCCCGGTGGGCCGCCTCGTTCACCACGGGGAAGGAGGCATAGCCGCCGGTGCCCACCACCAGGTCGGGCTTGAACTCGTCCAGAATGGCCCGGGCCTGCTTTTTGGAGCGCTGCATGTTCACCAGCGTGCCCAGATTGTGGACGATGTCCGCCGGTGCCAGAGAGCGATGAAAATTCGTGATGGTCACGGTGCGGATGGGATAGCCCTCCTTGGGCACCAGCCGGGTCTCCATGCCCCCGTCGGCCCCCACGAACAGCACCCGGCAGCCGGGATGCTTGTCCTGAAAGATGCGGGCCAGGGCCACCGCCGGATTCACGTGTCCGGCGGTGCCGCCGCAGGTAAAGAGGATGTTCATGTTATCACCTCAGAAATATCTTTGTTTGTCCGCCGCCGGATTCAGTCGTTTTTCGGGGCGGGTATCTGTCTGGATATCCCCAGTACAATGCCCATCTCCGCCATGTTCATCACCAATGCCGTTCCGCCGAAGCTAAAAAAGGGCAGGGAGATGCCCGTGTTGGGGATGAGGTTGGTCACCACGCCGATATTCAAAAAGACCTGGGTGGCCATCAACGTAATGATGCCCACAATGGTCAGCGAACCGAACTTATCCCGGGCGTGCAGGGCCAGCCAGTAGCCCCGCAGGACCAGCAGGGCAAACAGGATGAGCACGATGGCTGCCCCCACAAAGCCCAGCTCCTCCACCACCACGGAAAAGACGAAGTCGTTTTCCGGCTCGGGAATATACAGCAGCTTCTGGCGGCTGTTGCCCAGCCCCAGGCCCAGCAGACCGCCGGAGCCGATGGCCAGCAGGGATTGAATGGTCTGAAAGCCCTTGCCCCGGGGGTCGCTCCACGGGTCCAGCCACAGCTGCACCCGGGCGGTCATATAGGTGGTGTTCAGAATGATAAAGGTCATCAGCGCACCCACCGAGCCGATGCCGGCGATGAACCAGACAATATTGATGCCCGCAGCAAACAGCACCGCCGCCGCTCCCACCATGATCAGGATGGTACCCGACATGTGGGGCTCCTTCACCACCAGCAGCACAACAACGCCCAGCACTGCGCCATAGGGCACCAGCTCCATAAAGCCCAGCCGGGTTCCCAGATTGCCCAAGCGGCCCCAGAAGGTCCGGTTGGAGAACTTCTTTTTCTTCTCGGTGGTCCGTTTGGACAGTCGGGCCGAGAAGAAGATGATCACGGCCACCTTGGCGATCTCCGAGGGCTGAAAGGTGGGGCCAAACAGCAAAAAGATGTGCAGCCACCGCTGGGCGCCGTTGCTCCGCACACCGAGCGGGGTGAGCACCAGCACCAGCAGAAAGATGGACACCGCCAGCATAGGGATGGTGAGCAGCCGCCAGTGCTGATAGTTCATTTTGGACATCCAGTACATGGCGACAAGTCCAATGACTGCATAGACGCTCTGGCGCTTGATGTAGTACAGGGGGTTGTTCTGTACGATGGCGCTGGAGTCGTAATAGGCGGTGGCATAGGAGGCGGAGAACACCATAATAAGCCCGATGCCCACCAGCATCAGCGTCAGCATCAGAAAGGGCAGGTCCACCGGCCCGGCGGCCAGCTGCTGCTCCATGGTCATATCACGTTTCGGCTTTCGGGCCATTTCCTGCACCTCCCTAATTCTAGTAATCAAATTTAAGTGATGAGTTAGGAGTGATGAGATAGGAGTTAACTCATCACTCATCCTTCCTAACTCCTAACTATCAAACGGGAAAACGATTCATTACGCCTAAAAACGCCAGGACGCACAAAATCAAAGTGATGCCGGAGAACACGCAGAACAGCTTGGTCTCGCTCCAGCCGCCCAGCTCCAGGTGGTGATGCAGGGGGGCCATGCGGAAAAAGCGCTTGCCGTGGGTCTTTTTGAAATAGACCACCTGAATGATGTCAGACAGCACCTCTGCCACATAGATAAGGCCGATGACAGGGATGATGAGGGGGATGTTCAGGGCAAAGGCCAGGCCGCACACCATGCCCCCCAGGAAGAGAGAGCCGGTGTCCCCCATAAAGACCTTGGCGGGGTGGAAGTTATAGATGAGGAAGGCGCACAGGCCGCCGGCCAGGGCGGCGGAGAGCACCGTCAGGTCGTTTCGACCATACCAGGCGGACACAGCTACATAAAACAGGGCCACGGGGATGGTCACGCCGGTGGCCAGGCCGTCGATGCCGTCGGTAAGGTTCACAGCGTTCACCGTGCCCACCATGACAAAGGCGGAAAAGACCATATACAGCCACCAGGGCATGGGGAACTCCACATTGAAAAAGGGGATATACAGGGTGTGGGTCAGATAGCCGCTGTTGCGCAGCAGCACCGTGAAGGCGATGGCCGCCGCCAGCTGCAGCAGAAACTTCTGGGGGGCGGTGAGGCCCTCGTTGGCGTGGTGGCGCAGCTTCTGAAAGTCGTCGATAAAGCCGATGATACCGAACACCAGGGCGAACAGAAATACATACAGGTGGTTCCGGTTGCCCGCCATCAGATCGTGCCAGCCCGCCGTGAGCACCGCCACGGCAATGGCCAGAATGAACATCAGCCCGCCCATGGTCGGGGTGCCCTGCTTGGACATGTGCCAGGTGGGGCCGTCCTCCCGGATGGCCTGCCCCGCCTTCAGGCGGCGGAGCAGGGGGATCAATATCTGCCCCGCAATGGCCCCCACGCCGAAGGCCACAATAAAGCTGAGAATATACATCATGTTGGAAAACCTCCCGGTCTCTTTCTCTTTTGTCCATCCCGCACACACACAGCGGGACAGGTTATTATACTACGGCGGCAGGAAGATTTCCAGCCCTATCTTTTCGCCCGTCCTGCTCCCGGAACCAGTCCGCCACGATCTCCCGTTCGTCCATGGGGAGCTGCACGCCGTTTACTTCCTGATAGGTCTCGTGACCCTTGCCCGCCAGCACGATCACGTCCCCCGGCCGGCCCTGGTCCAGGGCCCAGGCGATGGCCCGGCGGCGGTCCGGCTCCACATGAACCGGGGCCCCACCCTCTTCTGTCATGCCCGCCTGAATGTCCCGGATGATGGCCTCCGGCTCCTCCGTCCGGGGGTTATCCGAGGTGAGCACCACCAGATCGGCCAAATCCCGGGCGATGGCTCCCATGATGGGACGTTTCGTCTTATCCCGGTCTCCCCCGCAGCCGAACAGACAGATCAGCCGTCCGGCGGTAAAGTCCCGGGCGGTGAGCAGGATGTTCTCCAGGGCGTTGGGGCTGTGGGCATAGTCGATGAGAACGGTATAGGCCCGGGGCACGGGGACCACCTCCACCCGGCCCTTCACCCCGTGGACGCTGCGCAGGGCGGGGGCCAGCTGTTCCAGGGACAGCTCCAGGCACAGTCCGGCGGACAGGGCCGCCAGGGCGTTGTAAATGGAGAAGCCCCCGGGGATGGGCAGATGGACCCGGGCGATATGGCCCAGGGTCACCGCCTCGAACTCCACGTGGCCGGGGAACAGGCGGATGTTCCGGGCGGTCAGGTCGGCCTGGGCCCGGTTTTCGGAATAGGTGAACACCGGACCGGGGATGTGTCCGGCGTACCACCGCCCCGCCTCGTCGTCCAGATTGACCACGCTGCGGCGGCACTGGGCAAACAGCAGGCCCTTGGCCCGGCGGTACTCCTCCATGGTCTTGTGATAGTCCAGATGGTCCTGGGTCAGGTTGGTGAACACCCCCACGTCAAAGGTCAGCCCCGCCGTGCGGTGCTGGATCAGGGCATGGGAGGAGACCTCCATCACCGCACAGGCGCACCCGGCATCGGCCATGATCCGCAGCAGACGCTGCAGTTCATAGCTCTCCGGGGTGGTGCGGTGGGCGGGCAGCTCCCGCTGACCCACCAGGTTCCGGTTGGTCCCCACCAGCCCCACCGGGACGGAGAGGGTCTGCTCCAGCATCTCCTTGATGAGACAGGTGGTGGTGGTCTTGCCGTTGGTCCCGGTGACGGCGATGAGGGTCATCTCCTCCCCGGGATGGCCAAACCAGTTGGCCGAGGTCAGGGCCAGGGCCAGCCGGGCATCCGGGG
The DNA here is from genome assembly GCF_014287875.1 of Flintibacter faecis. GTDB lineage: Bacteria > Bacillota > Clostridia > Oscillospirales > Oscillospiraceae > Lawsonibacter > Lawsonibacter faecis_A. The sequence goes on from NZ_JACOPN010000002.1 coordinate 29,340, forward strand.
TGGTCAGCCACGGGCCGGGTCGCTCTGGCGGATGCTCACACAGCACCGCCGCCGCCCCCCGCTCCATGGCCTGGTCAATGAACCGGCTGCCGTCCATTTTGGCTCCCGGCAGGGCGACAAACAGCGCCCCCGGTTCCAACGTCCGGCTGTCATAGGACAGGGAGGATATCTCCAGCCCTCCGTCAAATTCTTCTTCCGTCAGCGGAACCCCCGCCAACAGCTTGCGCAGCTTCATAGCGTTTAGCCCCTTTGCGGGGAGTTTCATTCTCTCTAAGAAGCGCCGAGTTCCCCTCCGGGGAACAGTTAGGAGTTAGGAGTGATGAGAGATGAGTTTTAACTCCTAACTCATCCCTCCTAACTCATCACTCATCCCTCACTCAAAGTCCGTCCTCTACTACGTTGGAGAACTGGACCTCGATGACGGTGCCGATGGGGGCCGTTTCGCCGCTGGCCACGCTCTGGCCGCTGGCGGTGGTGGAATTTCCGTAATAGGTGGACACACCGGAGGCCCGCATGAAGAAGCCGCTGTCCTCCAGCCGCTTTTTGGCCGACTCATAACTCAGACCCACCACATTGGGTACGGTGCCCGTCTCCTCCGGCGCGGCGCTGCCCAGGTACAAAATGACCTTGGACCCGCCGGGGACCGCGGCCCCCGAGGCCGGGATCTGTGCGGTGACGGTGTCCCCCTCGCCCACGGTGCGGCTGCTCAGTCCCTTCTTCCGCAGGGTGCTCTCCGCCGCATCCACCGTCATGCCGGACACCCGGGGCGTGACCACGTCCACCGCTGCGGACTCCTCCGCCGTGTACTTCTTCTCCACGCCCATATAGTCCAGAATGTCCGCGATCAGGGGACCGACTTTCGGGGCGGCCATGTTGCCGCCGCTGATATATACGCCTGTGGTGGAATAGTGGCTGCCGGGGGAGGCCTCCTGGGGCTTGTCATAGGCCAGCAGTACAATGACCTCCGGGTCGTCCGCCGGGGCAAAACCCATGAAGGAGACGATGGTGCGCCCCTCCTCCTGGGTCTCGGAGGAGCCCGTCTTGCCGCCGATGCGGTAACCGGCCACATAGGCGTTTTTGCCCGTGCCCTCAGACACCACGCTCTCCAGGATCTTGCTCACCCGCTGGCTGGTCTCCTGGCTGACCACCTGGCGGACCACAGTGGGCTGAGTGTTCTCCGCCACCGTCTTGTCCCGGGTACTCACCGACTGGACCACATAGGGCTTTACCAGGTCGCCGCCGTTGATGGTGGCGGCAAAGGCGGTGATCATCTGCAGGGGGGTGACCTCAAAGCGCTGGCCGAAAGAGGCCACCGCCAGGTCCACGTTGGTCATCTTCTCCCGCCTCCAATAGGCGTCCTTCAAGCTGGCCTCGCCGGGCAGGTCGATGCCCGTCTGCTCGGTCATGCCAAAGGCCTCGAAATAGTCATAGAATTTGCTCAGCCCCAGCCGCTGGCCGATCTGCATAAAGGCGGGGTTACAGGAGTTCTGCACCGCCTGAGCCAGAGTCTGCGCGCCGTGTCCCGTGCGCTTGGAGCAGCTAATGGGCTTGTCGTATCCGGCCACTTTATAAGAGCCGCTGCAATAGAAGGTGTCGTTTTCCGACACCACCCCCTCCTCCAGGGCGGAGGCCAGCACCACCGCCTTGAAGGTGGAGCCCGGCTCATACCGGGAGTCCAGAGCCTTGCTGCGCCACTGGGTGTTCACCGCATTGGAATAGGCCTGGGCCTGGGCCTGCTCCAAAAGCTCGGCATCCGTCAGCTTTTCCGGATTGTTTTGTTTCAGGTTGGCATAGATGTCGTTGGCATCCTGCTCCATCTCCTGGTTGAGGAGCTGGTCGGTGATGGTGGAGTAGTTGTTGGGATCGAAGCCGGGGGAGCTGGCCATGGCCAGAATCGCCCCCGTCTTGGGGTTCATCACGATGCAGAAGGCCCCGTTGCGCACGTCATAGGCCTTGATCCCCTCGGCCAGGGTTTTCTCCGCATAGGACTGGATGGTGGCATCGATGGTCAGGGTCAGGTCATAGCCGTCGATGGCATCGATAAATTCGGAATAGTTGTTATACATCTGGGTGCCCGCACCGGTGCGGGTGGTGATGACCCGGCCTGCCGTGCCCTTGAGCACGTCGTCATAGGCCGCCTCGATGCCCACCGCGCCCCCCTCGGCATTGACAAATCCCAGGGTCTGGGCCGCCAGACTGGCATAGGGGTAATACCGCTGGGTCCCCGCCACCAGATAGAGATAGTGGGAGGTCTTGTTCTGGACGATATAGTCCCGGATGGCCTTGGCATCCTCCTCCTCGATCTTGGTCTTGATCTCCCGGTAGGAGTACTCCGTGGCCCGGACCTGTTTTTCCAGCTTCTCCTGGTCCAGATTGGGGATCAGGCCCATCAGGTCCTTCACCAGCTGGTCCTGGGCCGCCTTCACCGCGGCGTTCCAGGCCCCCTCGTTCAGGCTGCCGTCGTCGTCTGTATAGTCCTTCTTGTCCACGCAGTCCTGCATCAGGTCCTTGGGGGATAGGATCAGATTATACACCGTGGCCGACATGGCCAGCACGTTGCCGTTGCAGTCATAGATGTTGCCCCGGGCGGCGGAGACAGACAGGTCCAGGGTCTGCTGCTTGGTGGCGCGGCTCTGATAGTCCTCATGGCGGACGATAGCCACATCCCACAGTCTCCAAAACAGCGGGACAAACAGCATCACGCCGCACAGCACCATCAAAATGACGGTCCGCTTGAAAATGGTCCGTTTGGAGCGCCGCTCCCGGGCGGCGGCCACTTCGCTGCTGTGTCGTTTTTCCTGTCTGCCCTCCATAGGCGGATCCCTCCCCTTTGCGGTATAAGGGCGCAAGAAAATTTCTTTCTTGCGCCCTTGTCTGTTCTCTCTGGTTTGTGTTCGGCTGACCCTGGGTCCACTCTATGCGCGCTTCAGCGGAAGTATTCGATCATGTCGCCCACAATGGTCTTCACGCTTTGGATGGCCCCGGACAGACCGCCCTGGCCCTCCTCCTGGCCGTACAGCACCACGCTGTCCGGCTCGGACAGATCGATATATACCACCTGGTCTCCGGTGGGGCGGACCATGGTGTCGCCCACGGTGTTCTGGATGGTATCCAGGTCAAACACCTTCTCATACTGGGCCGACAGGGTGGCGTTTTCGGTCTGCAGCTTGGTCATCTGGCTGCGGAGGGAGGCGACCTCCCCGTTGAGCACGGTGTACTGCACATGGCTCAACAGCAGCAGCACCGCAAAGGCGGCCACGGCCAAAAAGCCGATGACGGCAAAGGGGGCCACATGTCCGGCCTGGCGCACCTGTACCTGGGCGCGCTTCAGTTCCTGGCGGCGGACGTGTTCCCGCTGTTTGGGCTGGGGGCGGCGATGCTGTTCCTCCTCCCGGCGGGGCAGCCGGATGGCTCCCCCCTCATAGGCCGGGGCATAGGCCACGCTTCTATAAGTATTATACTGTGTTGCTTCGCGTCGGCGGGAGGCCATACCGCTCACTCCGTTTCTCATTTGCTCCCCGGTCGTCTAAGGGCATCGGGGGCCGATGGAAAGAAAACGCTCTCTCCTTTGTGCGATCACTTGATCTTTTCCGCCACGCGCAGCTTGGCGCTGCGTGCGCGGGGGTTTTCGTCGATCTCCTGCTGGGTGGGCAGGATGGGCTTTTTGTTCACCAGCTTGATGTCCGGCGTTTTCCCGCACACACAAACGGGGAAATCCGGCGGGCAGGTGCAGCCCTTGGCAAACTGGGCAAACCCGTTTTTTACGATGCGGTCCTCCAGCGAGTGGAAGGTGATCACCGCCAGACGGCCGCCCCGGTTCAGCTTGGGCACCGCTCCCCGGATCATCCGGTCCACCGAGGCCAGCTCATCGTTCACCGCGATGCGGATGGCCTGAAAGCTCCGCTTGGCCGGGTGCTGCTTCTCCCGCAGGGCCCGGGCGGGCATGGCGCTTTTGATCACGTCCACCAGCTCCAAGGTGGTCTCAATGGGCTTCTCTTCCCTCCGGCGGACGATGGCCGCCGCGATCTGGGGGGCACAGCGCTCCTCGCCGTATTGGTGCAGAATACGGCGCAGTTCCTCCTGGCTCCACCCGTTCACGATATCTGCCGCCGTCAGCCCCTCGCTGCGGTCCATGCGCATATCCAGGGGGGCATCGGCCATGTAGGAAAAGCCCCGGGACCCGTCGTCCAGCTGGGGGGAGGACACCCCCAGGTCGAACAGCATCCCGTCCGCCCCGGCGATCCCTAGGTCGTCCAGGATATCGGCCACCTGGTCAAAGTTGCTGTGGACCAGGGTGACACGGTCCATCCAGTCCGCCAGCCGCTCTTGGGCGGCATCTAAGGCAGCCTGGTCCCGGTCCACGCAGATGAGCCGCCCCGTGGTCAGCCTCCGGGCGATCTCCCGGCTGTGTCCGGCCCGGCCCAGGGTCCCGTCCAGATAGATCCCGTCCGGGCGGATATTCAGTCCTTGGATACACTCGTCCAGCAGCACCGGGCGGTGGGTAAATACCTCACTCATATCAGAACCCCAACTCCGCCATGCAGGCGGCCATTTTTTCCGGCGTCATGTCCTCTTCCTCCTGGGCGTGCCAGGCATCGGCCGACCAGATCTCCGCCCGGTCGTTCACACCGATGATGACGGTATCCTTCTCCAGCCCCGCGTATTTGCGCAGCTTGGCGGGAACCACGATGCGGCCCTGGCTGTCCGGCTCGCACTTGGCGGCATTGGCAAATAGCAGGCGCATGGTCTTGGACTGACTCATGGGCAGGGCGGCGATCTTTTCGGTGATCTTGTCCCAAGTGGATTGGGGATAGATGGCCAGGCAGGCATCCACGCCCACGGCCAGATAAAAGGTCTCCCCCAACTCGCCCCGGAGCTTAGCGGGAATGAACAGACGGCCCTTGGCATCGATGCTGTGCTCGTATGTGCCGGTCACGTCCTTCACTCCTCCCCACTTACGCTCCACTTTGCGGGCATTTACTCCACCTTGCCCCACTCTTGTTTTTTAGTATAAAAGCTGTTGACATAAAAATCAAGAGTTTTTTCCAATTCCGCACAGAAAAAAACCGCCGATTTTCCGCAAAATCGGCGGTTTTCCCATTGGAACATGCGTTTTATTTCACTTTATATCGTGACATTTTTCCTGTAATTGCACAGTTTTCCACTGATCTTTCCACATTTTTGGGTCAAATATTCCCTTCGTGGACCTGACACAGGGCCTTCTCCACCGCCTGTTTTACTCCGGCGGGGTCGGCCTTGCCCTTCAACTGCCGCATGGCCTGGCCCACCAGGAACCCGGCAACCTTTTGGTTGCCCCCCTGATAGTCGGCCACCGCCGCGGGGTTGTCCTTCAGCACCCGGGCCACCGTCTGTTCCACCAGGGCGGTATCGTTCACCTGCTCCAGGCCGTGGTCCTGCACATAGCGCTCCACATCCCCGTTGTCGGGGAACACCGCCCGGAACACTTTGGCCGCCGTGTTCCGGTTCAGGCGGCCTGCATCTACCAGGGCAATGAGCCGGGCCAGGTTGTCCGGGGTCAGCTTCATCTGCTTCGGCTCAATGGCCTCCTCCTTCAGGCGGCGCATCATCTCCCCCAGCATCCAGTGGCAAACCTCTTTCGCCTGGGCGCCGCAGGCCACCGCCGCCTCGAAAAAGTCCACCAGGGCCTTCTGAGCGGTGATGAGCTTGGCGTCCTGCTCCGACAGGCCATAGTCCCGCTGATACCGGGTCTGGCGCTCCGGGGCCATCTCGGGCTGCTGCGCCCGCAGGCCCTGCAGGAATTCCTCCGTCAGCTCCAGGGGCGGGATGTCCGGCTCAGGGAAATAGCGATAGTCCTGGGCGCTCTCTTTGCTGCGCATGGAGAAGGTGGCGTCCTTGTTGTCGTCCCAGCGCCGGGTCTCCTGGATGACCCGCTTGCCCTCCTCGATGCACTCGATCTGCCGCCGGGTCTCATAGGCGATGGCCCGGGTGATGGCCTTGAAGGAGTTTAAGTTCTTCATCTCCGTGCGGGTGCCCAGTTCCTCTGACCCGGCGGGGCGGACGGACAGGTTTACGTCGCACCGGAGGGAGCCCTCCTGCATCTTGCAGTCGGACACACCCATATACTCCAGGGTGGAGCGCAGCTTCTCCAGATAGGCCACCACCTCCTCCGCCGTGCGGAAGTCCGGCTCGGTGACGATCTCCACCAGGGGCACACCGCAGCGGTTATAGTCGCACCGGGTCTGGTCGATCCAGGGGTCGTGGACCAGCTTGCCCGCATCCTCCTCCATATGCAGCTCGTGGATGCGGATGTCCTTCTCCCCCGCCGCCGTGGTAATGGACACACGGCCGTTCACCCCGATGGGCACATACAGCTGGGACACCTGATAGGCCTTGGGCAGGTCGGGATAGAAATAGTTCTTCCGGTCAAACCGATGGCGGCGGTTCACCGTGCAGTTCAGGGCCAGGGCGGTCTTGGCGGCAAACTCCACCACCTTTTTGTTCACCACCGGCAGAGTGCCCGGCATGCCGGTACACACGGGGCAGCAGTGGGTGTTGGGCGCGCCGCCGAACTGGGTGGTGCAGGAGCAGAATATCTTGGTCCTGGTGGCCAGCTCCACGTGGGTCTCCAGACCGATTACCGTCTCCCATGTCATGTCAGACCGCCTCCTTCTTTTCCGCTTGTTCCGCCTGTCCCTGACCGGGGCGGCGCTTGTGATAGTCCGTGTCCAGCTGGAAGGCGTGGGCCGCGTTCAGCACCTTGTCCTCCCCCAGGGGCGGGCCGATGAGCTGGCAGCCGATGGGCAGGCCCTTCTCGTCAAAGCCGCAGGGCATGGACAGCCCGGGCAGCCCCGCCAGGTTCACCGACACGGTGTAAATGTCGCTGAGATACATCTGCAGGGGGTCCGACAGGCTCTCCCCCAGCTTGGGGGCCGTGGTGGGGGCCACGGGGGTGAGCATCACGTCGCAGCGGGTGAACGCGTCGTCAAAGGCCTTTTTGATCAGTCCCTTCACCTGGAGGGCCTTTTTATAATAGGCATCGTAATAGCCCGCCGACAGCACAAAGGAGCCCAGCAGGATGCGCCGCTTCACCTCCGCCCCAAAGCCCTGGGTGCGGGTGCGGCAGTATAGGTCGGTCAAATCCTCATAGTCCTGGGCCCGCCAGCCGTATTTCACCCCGTCGAACCGGGACAGGTTGGAGCTGGCCTCGGCGGCGGCGATGATATAATAGGTGGGGATGACATATTGCATCACCGGGAAGTCGAACTCCACCAGCTCCGCTCCCCGGGCCTTCAGCGTCTGGGCCGCCCGGAGGACTCCCTGGCGCACCGCCGGGTCCAGGCCGTCGCCGAAGCAGTCGGCGGGGAGGCCGATCTTCATGCCCCGCACGTCCCCGGTGAGCCCGGCCAACAGGCCGCCGGCGGGCACGTCCAGGCTGGTGCCGTCCCTGGGGTCCTTGCCCATCACGGCATCCAGCACGGCGGCGCAGTCGGCGGCATCCCGGGCCAGGGGACCCATCTGATCCAGAGAGGAGGCGTAGGCGATGAGCCCATACCGGGACACCGCCCCATAGGTGGGCTTCATCCCCGTCACGCCGCAGTAGGCGGCGGGCTGGCGGATGGACCCGCCGGTGTCAGAACCGACGGCGTACCAGCAATCTCCCTCCGCCACGGCGGCGGCGGCCCCGCCGGAGGAGCCCCCTGGCACCCGTTCCCGGTCCCAGGGGTTGCGAGTGGGCCCGTAATAGGAGGTCTCGGTGGTGGAGCCCATGGCGAACTCGTCCATGTTCACCTTGCCCAGGCACACCGCCCCCTGCTCCCCCAGCCGCTCCACCAGCGTGGCGTCATAGGGGGGCACAAAGCCGGTCAAAATTTTGCTGGCACAGGTGGTGGACACGCCCTTGGTGCAGATGTTGTCCTTCAGCGCCATGGGCACCCCGGCCAGGGGGCCGGCGCACTTTCCCGCCGCCAGCTGCTGCTCGATCTCCCGGGCCCGGTCCAGCGCCCGGTCCGCAGTGACGGCCACAAAGGCCCCGTTCTCCTTGGTCTCCTCCATCCGGTCCAGGGCCGCCCGGGCGGCCTGGGTGGGGGATACCTCCCCCTGTCTGATCGCCGCACCCAGCTCCAGGGCGGTCAAGTCAAAGATATCGCTCATACTTCTCCCTCCCTTATTCCACCGTCTTGGGCACCAGAAATGCCTCGTCGTCCGCCGCCGGGGCGTTTTTCAGCAGCGCCCCCCGGTCCATGGAGGGCTGCACCTCGTCCTCCCGCAGCACGTTCTTCACAGGGAACACGTGGCTCAGGGGTTCCACATCCGAAGTGTCCAGGGTGTTCAGGGTGTCCATATAGGCCAGAATGCCCTCCAGGTCCCCAGCCATTTTGGCCTTCTCCTCCTCCGGCAGACGCAGCCGGGACAGCTGGGAGATGTGGTCGATCAGCTCTGTGGTGATTTTCATATGGCTTCTCCTCTCTCGTCAGGGCTCCAGGCGGCTCAGGTCCCGGGGGAACAGGCTGGCCCGGCGCACATTGTCCAGTCCGCACAGCTGGGCGGTGAGCCGCTCCAGACCGATGCCCAGCCCGCCGTGGGGGGGCATCCCGTGCTTGTGGATCATCAGATAGCTGTCAAACTCCGCCGGGTCCATGCCCTTGGCCTCCATCTTGGCCACCTGCTGGGCATAGTCGTGGATGCGCTGGCCGCCGGTGGTCACCTCCATGCCCCGGAACAGCAGATCGAAGGACAGGGTATACTTGGGGTCGGCCGGGTCGTCCATGGCGTAGAAGGGACGCTTTTTGGCGGGATAGTGGGTGACGAACACAAAGTCCGCCCCATATTCCTCTTTGAAATAGCGGCCGATGTTGTGCTCCTCCTCCGGCTCCAGGTCATAGGGGTCCCGGATGGGCCGGCCATATTTCTCCGCCGCCAGCCGTTTGGCCTCGTCAAAGCGCACGGCAGGAATTTTATCCGCCTGGGGCAGCGTCACCCCCAGCAGCGCCAGGTCATCTGCGTAGTCCCGCGCCAGCAGGGCCATGGCATATTGCAGAAAGCCCGCTTCCATGTCCATCACGTCCTGGAAGGAGCGGATAAAGCCCATTTCAAAGTCCAGGGAGGTATACTCGTTCAGGTGCCGGGGGGTGGAGTGCTTCTCCGCCCGGAACACGGGGGCCACCTCGAACACCCGCTGGAACACCCCCACCATGGTCTGCTTATAGAACTGAGGGGACTGGGCCAAAAACGCCTTGCGGCCGAAATAGTCCAGGCGGAAGATGTTGCTGCCCCCCTCCGCCCCGGCGTGGACGATCTTGGGGGTGTGGACCTCGGTAAAGCCCTGGCCGGTGAGATACTCCCGGAAGGCCCGGGACAGACCCTCCTGGATTTTGAACACCGCCCGCTCTTTCAGGGCCCGCAGGACCACCGGGCGCAGGCCCAGCTCGGTGTCCAGGTTCAGCTTCAGCCGCCCCTTGGACACGGGCACAGGCATGGGCTGGGCGGGGCGGGACAGCACCTCCAGCCCGGTCAGCCGCACCTCCATGCCCCCGGGGGCCCGGCGCTCGGCAGCCGCCTGTCCAGTGAGGGTGACGGCGCACTCCTCACACAGGTCCCCGGGCAGCAGCTCCGGGGCGGCCACACACTGCACCGCCCCGTCAGGCAGGCGCAGGGTGAGGAAGGTCACGCCTCCCAGGGGGCGCAGGGCGTGGACCATGCCGTCCAGGGTGACGGTCTGCCCCACCAAAGCGGCCAGGTCCTGCTTGCTCATGCTCTTCTTCGGCGTTCCCGTGACAAATTCCATAACACTCGTCCTTTCTCAAAGTCCAGTGATACGCCCGGGAACGAAAAAATCCCGGGGCGTATCTCACTACGATACACCCCGGGACGAAATCATCCATCATAATGATTCCGCGGTACCACCCGCGTTGTCTCTCCAACAAGAGACCTCTTTCGAGCCCCGATAACGTGGGGAATCCGTACAGCCCTCAACGGCGCTCGCCCTTTGAACTGTAAGCTCAGGAGTGTTGCACCACCTTGTCTTTCCCGACCGGGCTTTCAGCACAGTGGCCCGGTCTCTCTGTTGGATGCCGTCAGGTGTGGTCTCCGTCCGCGCTTTTTTCTTATGGCCGCATTATACGCCTGTACCTCCCTACTTGTCAACTATGTTTTTCACAACATCATTTTAGTTGGATAAAGAAGTTTCGTCATTCGCACTCAAATTGCTTCCCCTCCCGCCCACGCCGGGGCTTTTCTCCCCTCCCCCGATGTGGTATACTGGAACAAAAGCAAGACAGAAAGGGGCCTGGAAAATGGCTTGGATGGACTGGAACGCCCTGGAGCAGACCTGCATGGGCTGTCAGCGGTGCGCCCTGGCGGATGGACGGCATAACGTGGTGTTCGGCGTGGGCAGCCGGGACGCGGAGGTCCTGTTTGTGGGCGAGGGCCCCGGGGAGAACGAGGACCTGCAGGGCGAACCCTTTGTGGGCCGGGCGGGCAAGCTGCTGGACGACATGCTGGAGCTCATCGACCTGGACCGGAAGAAAAACGTGTACATCGCCAACATCGTCAAATGCCGTCCGCCCCACAACCGGGACCCCCTGAACACCGAGCAGGATGCCTGCATCGGCTATCTCCGCAACCAGGTGGCCCTGCTCAAACCCAAGATCATCGTCTGCCTGGGCCGCATCGCCGCCATGCGCCTCATCCGGGAGGACTATCGCATCACCCGGGAGCACGGCCAGTGGGTGGAAAAGGCCGGCGTAGCCATGACCGCCCTCTATCACCCCGCCGCCATCCTCCGGGACCCCGGCAAGCGGCCAGAGACCTTTGACGACCTGAAAAGCCTACAGGCCAAGATCCGCCAGGTGTGCAGCCGGACCTATGAATCGACTTAAATGTCATTGCGAGGAGGGCGCAGCACCCGCAAGGGGTACGCCGCATCCGTAAGGCAGCAAAGCTGCCAACGGCTGCGCAGCGACGCGGGAATCCGAATCCCCGTCCAGCAGCCTCCCTTGTCAAAGGGAGGTGGCACGGCGAAGCCGTGACGGAAGGATTCCGACCCCCGGAAAGCTATCCTAAAAACGGAATCCCTCAGTCAGCTTCGCTGACAGCCCCCTTTAACAAGGGGGCCAAGGGACGGGGGTTACGGATTGCCACGTCGGGCTTTGCCCTCCTCGCAATGACAATGACAAAGAACGCCCTCGCTCCATTCTAAACCCACGGAGCGGGGGCGTTCTTTTCCCTTGCTACTTCGTATGCTCTTTTACATACTCCTCCAAAAACTGATACACCTCTTCAATCGTATCTCCATTGTATATCCGTGGGGAATCTTCCTGATCTATCTCATATACCATCTCTGCATAATGGCTCTCTTCCACAGCCCGCTCAACAACAGTCCCGTCTACCTTGCCGTCGATGATAGGGATCAAGCTCCACATGTATATGTCGTTGATATAAAGGCTGGGCGGGAAAACCATTTGGTCCTCCACAACGCGGCAGTTGAACCCGTCCTGCTCTAATGTCCGGGCCATCTCTTCATCCAAGCCGTAGCGTCCGAACCACGATGGTTCGTCCTCCGCATACACGATAAAAGAATCCGCCCGCTGCAAGAGTTCCTGTAATTCCGGGTAATATTCCTCTTGAAGTCCATTTACCTTGAGCCATAACAGAAAACTGTTCCCTGCCGTGGACAAAATCGCCCGGTTTGGGCATTGCGTGGAAACAAAGAACGCTTTTTGAATGCTGCACTTCGCGATCAGATATGCTTCGTCACCGTATTCATCCGCAAAAACCTGCGGATAAACCTTTTGGACCGCAACATCAGCCAATACAACGGGGCGGTCCTCAGACAGCGTAAATATTTCATCAAAATACGGTATCCTGGACGAATCCGGGGCATCCGAGTTTTTTCCCTGACAGCCGCAGCACAGGGACAGGAGCATGAGCAGGCTCAGTACCGATGCCATTACGTTTCGTTTCATCGTTGCCACTCCCTTCTTGTTCGATCTTTGTTGCTTTTTCGCCGCTCTTCTACTCTCAGTATAACTGATTTTCGCGGAAAAGCAAGTTTTTCTACAGAAATGCTCCCCCCAAGGGCTTTACTTTTTTCGTTTTTTCAGGCATACTTTTGAATTGACTGAAAAAAGGAGAGGTTTTACCGACATGAAAAAGAAGTCATCTGGTTTCAGCGGCTCGCTGGGCTTTGTGCTGGCCGCCGCTGGCAGCGCTGTTGGCGTGGGCAACATCTGGCGCTTTCCATATCTGTGCGCCAAGGACGGGGGCGGCCTGTTCCTGGTGGTCTATCTGGTGCTGGTGCTCACCTTCGGCTTTGTCCTGCTGACCACCGACGTGGCCATTGGCCGCCGCACCAAGCTCAACGCCCTGAACGCCTATGCCGCTCTGGGGAAGAAGTGGCGCTTTCTGGGCTTTCTCACCTTCCTGGTGCCCGCCCTCATCATGACCTATTACTCCGTCATCGGCGGCTGGATCTTAAAGTATCTCACCGCCTATCTCACCACCGACGGCTCCGCACCCGCCCAGGACGGCTATTTCACCGGCTTCATCACCGCCCCGGTGGCCCCCATCGTGTTCACCCTGATCTTTTTGGCCTTCACCGCCTTTGTGGTCTACTGCGGCGTGGAGAAGGGCATCGAGCGCTATTCCCGCATCCTCATGCCCGGTCTGCTGCTGCTCATCGTGGGCATCGCCATTTTCTCCCTCACCCTGTCCTATCAGGGGGAGGACGGCATCACCCGCACCGGCCTGCAGGGTCTGGGGGTCTATCTTCTGCCCAATCTGGAGGGGCTGACGGTACAGCGCTTTCTCCAGGTTCTGCTGGACGCTATGAGCCAGCTGTTCTTCTCTCTCAGTGTGTCCATGGGCATTATGATCACCTATGGCTCCTATGTGAAAGACGATGTGGACCTGGGCAAGGCCACAAACCAGATCGAGATCTTCGACACCGCCGCCGCCTTTCTCTCCGGCATGATGATCATCCCCGCCGTCTATGTCTTTTTGGGCACCGAAGGCATGACCTTTGGCCCCAGCCTGACCTTTGTCTCCCTGCCCAAGGTGTTCCAGTCCATGGGCCTGGTGGGCCGCCTGGTGGGTGCCGCCTTCTTCCTGATGCTGGGCTTTGCCGCCCTCACCTCCTGTGTGTCCGTGATGGAGACCCTGGTAGCCAACTGCATGGAGCTGTTCCACAAGAGCCGGAAGCAGATGTGCGCCGTCATCGGCCTGTACTCCCTGGTCACCGCCGTGCTCATCTGCCTGGGCTATAACGCCCTGTACTTCGAGCTGCCCCTGCCCAACGGCTCGGTGGGCCAGCTGCTGGACGTGATGGACTACATCAGCAACAGCTTCCTGATGCCCTTCATCTCCCTGCTCACCAGCATCCTCATCGGCTGGATCGTGGGCCCCAAGTGGATCTGCGACGAGGTGCAGAAAAATGGCGAGGCCTTCCCCCGGGCCGGTCTTTACAGCGTCCTCGTCCGCTATGTGGTCCCCGTGGTCATGCTGGTCCTGTTTTTGGTGTCCACCGGCCTGTGGAAGCTGAACTTCTGAGTGCATCCATAAGAATCAGCGCATGAAAATCGCCCCGCCGTTTGGCGGGGCGATTTGCGTCTCTATGGGGATTATCGGGCGGTCTCCCGCTGGAATTTCTCCAGATAGGCGTTTTGCAGCAGCTTCAGACGCTGGGGGTCCTTGCCGCCCACGGGGATGCCGTCGATGGACTCGGCCTTCATGCACAGGGCGCTGGAGCTGGTGACGATGACCTCGTCGGCGTTCATCAGCTCCACCATGGAGAAGGGCTTCTCCACCACGGGGATGTCGTGCTCCCGGGCCAGCTGCAGCAGGTGCTTGCGGGTGATGCCGGGCAGGATCAGCTCGTCGGTGGGGGCGGTGTGCAGTACGCCGTCCTTCAGCATGGAGATATTGCTGTGGGCGCACTCGGTCACCCGGCTGCCCCGGTGGAGCACCGCCTCGTCGCAGCCCCGCTCCACGGCCCGCTGGTTGGCCAGCACGCTGGGGATCAGGTTCAGCGTTTTGATGTTGCACATCTTAAAGCGGATGTCCTCCATGGAGATGAGCTTATAGGGCTTGTCCATGGACTTCATGGTGTGGGGCTTCACATAGATCATCAGGCTGGGCTTCACCTTCTCCGGGTCAGGGAAGGGGTGGTTGCGCATACAGACACCCCGGGAGATCTGCCAGTACAAAAACTGCACCGGGCTCTCCTCCGCCGCGTCGATGACCCTTTGCAGCTCGGCCTTCACCTGGTCCCGCTCCATGTGGAAGGGGATCTCCAGCAGCCGCAGGCTGTTGTACATCCGATCCAGGTGGTCGTCCAGGGCGAAGGGCACCCGGTTGGCCACGCAGGTGGCCTCGTAAATGCCGTCGCCGAAGTACAGCGCCCGGTCCTGCATGGGCACGGTCATCTCTTCCAGCGGCCCGATCTTTCCGTTGTAATATCCAACTTCTTTCATTTCTATCTCCCCTAAAAATATATATTTTGCGAATGCTCGTTATCTAATGCCCGCTCAGTCACGGCTGCGCCGTGCCAGCTCTCCCAGAGGGAGAGCCAAGTGTTGCTCTGTCATTGCGAGGAGCGAAGCGACGCGGCAATCCGTCTCTCCCGTCCCCCTTGCCTCTCCCCTTGGGGGAGGTGCCCGGTGCGCACACCGGGCGGAGAGGGCCATCACAGCGAATGCCGCAGCTGATACATCTGCCAGAAATACCACACCGTCCAGGCGCACAGGGAACCTACCAGCGCCCCGGCCAGCACGTCGCTGGGATAGTGGACCCCCACATACAGCCGGGACAGGCCCATGCAAACGGCCATGACCACCAGCAGACACCGCACCCCCAGCCACTGTCCGGGCAGGGCCCGCCAGAAGATCATGGCGGCGGCAAAGGCGGCACAGGTGTGGCCGGAGGGGAAGGAGTTGGGGTCGTCCTCGTTGATGAGGGGGATCAGCCCCGCCACGTCCAGCCAAGGCCGGGGCCGCATGACCAGCGGCTTTAAAATCAGGTTGGTGCACACCAGGCCCAGCAGCATGGCGCACAGGGCCAGCATCCCCGCCGGACGGGTGCTCCGGTGACAGAGCATGGCCAGAGAGATGGCGATCCAGATCACCCCCGCATTGCCCAGGGAGGTATAGCCCGCCGCCAGCGGGTCCAGCCAATCCGTCCGGGCGTTCTGGAGCATCAGGAGAAATCCGGCATCCATCCCTTGCAGCGCACTTAACATTCTTTTCCGCCTTTCTGTCCTTGACGGGGGTCCGCCCCCCCGTCTATAATGGAATCAAAGTGAAATTGCTTGGTTTCGCCCTGTTTTTTTACAGGTCCACTGTCATTATAGCGGTTATCTGTTCCGGGCGCAAGGCATTTTCTTGTTAAGCTATCTTGAATCTTTTGTGAACAGAATGTTTCTTTCCCACACAGACTCAAAAACCGCACGGAAAAGGAGGTCCCGGGTATGAAGCAGATCATCTGTCTGGCCGGTCAGCCCTGGTCCTCCTCCCCCGGACGGACCCAGCAGCTGCTCTCCCGCCTGCGGGACACGCAGGTGCTGTATTTCTCCCCTGCCGCCGGGCAGTTGGACCGCTCTTATTTAAAAAAGGGCAAAAAGGTCCGACCCAACATCACCGCCTATACCCTGCCCCCCACCTGGGTCCCGGTGGAGGAGACCTATGGCCGTCTGTTTCGTCCCGGGCAGCGGAAAATAGGCCGGTTCATCCGGTCTGTGGCCGCCCGCCACCGCTTCCGGGAGCCCCTGCTGTGGGCCACCGACCCCCGGCAGGTCCATCTGCTGGATCTGCTGGACTATGGCGGCTTAGTCTACGACTGTGACCGGGAGTGGGAGGACCTGCCGCTCGATTGGGAGGGCTGCCTGGCCGGGGCCGCCGACGTGGTCTTTGCCGCCTCCCCCCTGCTGGCTGACCGGCTGGCCCCCTGCAGTTCCAACGTGGCCCTGCTGCCAAACGGGGTAAATTTCCCCCTGTTCTCCCGCCCCTCCGACCTCTCCTATGATCCCCTGCCCCAAACGACGGGGCCGGTGCTGGGCTGGGCCGGGACCATCCGGCCCGAGCTGGATCTAGAACCCCTGCTCTACGCCGCCCGGACCATGCCCCGGTGGACCTTTGTCCTGTTGGGACCCCAGGGGGAGGGCAACTCCCTTCTGCCCCGGCTGCGGCGGCTGCCCAATGTCGTCCTGCCCGGGGGCTGCCCCATGGCCCAGGTGCCCGACTGGCTCTATCGCTGCGATGTGCTGCTGGACTTTCTCCGGGACGACCGCACCTGTGACGACCTGGTCTCCTGCCGGATGCTGGAGTATCTGGCCACCGGGCGGCCCGTGGTGTCCATGCTGTGGCCCGACCAGATCGAGCCCCTGCCCGACGTGGTATACGGGGCACACTCCGATCAGGAGTTCCTCACCCTCTGCCGCCACGCCCTGGACGAGCCGCCCAACTTCGCCGCCCAGCGCCGCCGCAGTCACGCCGCTGCGGCCTCCTGGCCCCTGCGCTGTACGCAGGTGGTGAACATCCTCACCACGGCGGGACTACTATAGCCTGGACAAAGCCGCTCCTATCACCCTTTTGGTATAGCCGCGGACCACTTTCCATGTTGAACTACAACAATCTCCCATCATGGCTCTTTCTTCTTGTGCAAGGCGACAAAATCGCCGATATCCCTTGCAAAGTTCGTCAATTTTCGTTAAAATAAGAAACTAAGTTGTCGTTTCTGTGATGGAGGTATGCACAATGGCTCACTGTTTCCGCTCTTTCGTGTTTCTGTGTCACCACCGTGCCTGTCATCAGGGACGCAACATGCCCAAAAATCACTGAATATGTTCCGTCAGGCTGTCTGTGCCCAGGCAGCCTGACGCTTTTTCTCCCGTTTCAAACCGGGGGAGCCAGCTGAAAGGAGAGATCACATGAAAAAAGTCGCCGTCATTATGGGCTCTGACTCCGATTGGCCCGTGGTCAAGGGGGCCTGCGCCCAGTTAAAGGAGTTCGGCATCCCCTATGAGGCCCACATTCTCAGCGCCCACCGCACTCCCGCCCAGGCGGCGGAGTTTGCCCGCTCCGCCCGCGCCAATGGCTTTGGTGTCATGATCTGTGCGGCGGGTATGGCCGCCCACCTGGCCGGGGCCTTTGCCGGCAATTCCACCCTGCCCGTCATCGGCATTCCCATGAAGGGGGGCGCTATGGACGGACTGGATGCCCTGCTGGCCACCGTGCAGATGCCCAGCGGCATTCCCGTTGCCACTGTGGCCCTGAACGGAGCCAAGAATGCCGCCGTGCTGGCCGCCCAGATCCTGGCCGTGGCCGATGATGACCTGGCCGCCAAGCTGGATGCTGCCCGGGAAAAGATGGCCCGGCAGATCGCCGAGAAAGAGGCCAAGCTCCAGGCGGAGCTGGACGAAAGATGATCCCAGCGGGCGGATGATATCCGCCCCTACCGAATAGACATCAATGCGATATCAAGAGATATAAATAGGGAAAGGATGTTTCACATGAAGAAAGTCGAGCAGCTGTACGAGGGCAAGGCCAAGAAGGTCTATTCCACCGAGGACCCCAACGTGGTCATCGTCTCCTATAAGGACGATGCCACCGCCTTTGACGGCCTGAAGAAGGGCACCATCACCGGCAAGGGTGCCATCAACAACCAGATGACCAACTTCCTGATGCAGCAGCTGGAGAAGGCCGGCGTACCCACCCACTTTGTCCAGGAGCTCAGCGAGCGGGAGACCGCTGTGAAGAAGGTCTCCATCGTCCCCCTGGAGGTCATCGTGCGCAACATCTCCGCCGGTCACTTCGCCAGCAACTATGGCGTGAAGGAGGGCATCGTGTTCGACGAGCCCACCATCGAATTCTCCTATAAGAACGACGACCTGCACGACCCCCTGATCAACAGCTATCACGCCGTGGCCCTGAAGCTGGCCACCTGGGATGAGATCGCCCTGATCAAGAAGTACGCCTTCCAGGTCAACGACTTCCTGAAAAAGACCCTGCTGGAGTGCGGTGTCACCCTGGTGGACTTTAAGCTGGAGTTCGGCAAGACCGCCGACGGCACCATTGTCCTGGCCGATGAGATCAGCCCCGACACCTGCCGCTTCTGGGATGCCAAGACCGGCGAGAAGCTGGACAAGGACCGCTTCCGTCGGGACCTGGGCAACGTGGAGGGTGCCTATCAGGAGATGGCCCGCCGTCTGATGGGCAAGTAAGCCACAGCAGGGAGGTAACACATGGGAGGTTTTTTTGGGGCCGTCTCTCAGCGGGATGTCACCCTTGATATTTTCTTCGGAGTGGACTACCACTCCCACCTGGGCACCCGCCGGGGCGGCATGATCATGTTCGATGAGAAGGACGGCTTTCAGCGCCAGATCCACAACATCGAAAACACCCCCTTCCGCACCAAGTTCGAGCGGGACCTGGCCGACTTTCACGGCTGCAGCGGCATCGGCTGCATCAGCGATACCGATCCCCAGCCCCTGCTGGTGCGGTCCCACCTTGGCCTGTATGCCATCTCCACGGTGGGCATCATCAACAACGCCGATGCGCTGATCCAGACCTATTTCTCCGACCACGGTCACCAGTTCATGGCCATGAGCTCCGGCCGGGTGAACGCCACCGAGCTGGCCGCCGCCCTCATCAACCAGAAGGATGACCTGGTCTCCGGCATTCTCCACGCCCAGGAGATGATCCAGGGCTCCCTCACCCTGCTCATCCTCACCGAGCGGGGCGAGATCATCGCCGCCCGCGACCGGCTGGGCCGTCTGCCCGTACTCATCGGCAAAAACGACGAGGGCTGCTGTGTCTCCTTCGAGTCCTTTGCCTATCACAAGCTGGGCTATCAGGATTCCCACGAGCTGGGCCCCCGTGAGATCGTAAAGGTCACTGCCGACGGCTGGCAGACCCTGTCCCAGCCGGGGAAGGACATGAAGATCTGTGCCTTCCTCTGGTCCTACTACGGCTACCCCAACTCCAACTACGAGGGCGTGAACGTAGAGGTCATGCGCTATCGCAACGGCGAGCGCATGGCTCAGGACGACAAGGAGCGGGGCGTGGCCCAGGACCTGGACTATGTGGCCGGTGTGCCCGACTCCGGCCTGCCCCACGCCATCGGCTATGCCAACGCCAGCCATGTGCCCTTTGCCCGCCCCTTCGTGAAATACACCCCCACCTGGCCCCGGTCCTTTATGCCCACCAATCAGAATGTGCGCAACCAGGTGGCCAAGATGAAGCAGATCCCCGTGCCCGAGCTCATCCAGGGCAAAAAGCTGCTGTTCGTGGACGACTCCATCGTCCGTGGCACCCAGCTGCGGGAGACGGTGGAATTTCTGTATGAGAGCGGCGCAAAAGAGGTCCACATGCGCTCGGCCTGCCCGCCCATCATGTATGGCTGCAAGTACCTCAACTTCTCCAGCAGCAACTCTGAAATGGAGCTGCTGGCCCGCCGCACCGTGCAGGAGCTGGAGGGGGACGAGGGCCAGAAGCACCTGGACGAGTATGCCGATGCCAGCACCCAGCGGGGCCAGTGCATGCTCAAGACCATCTGCGAGAAGTTCGGCTTCGACTCTCTGGGCTTCCAGTCCCTGGACGGCCTGCTGGATGCCATCGGCATTGACCGGGACAAGGTCTGTACCTACTGCTGGAGCGGCAAAGAGTGATTCACGGTCCGCGTCGTGGCTCCTCCCTGTCATTGCGAGGAGGGCAGCACCCGACGCGGCAATCCGTCTTAGATCCAAACTATAAATTTTGGAGGTTTCCACATGAAGAACTCCCATTCCGAGTCCTACGCCGCCGCCGGCGTGGACGTCACCGCCGGCTACGAGTCGGTGGAGCGCATCAAGCCCATGGTAGAGTCCACCTATATCCCCGGTGTCATGGGCACCCTGGGCGGCTTCGGCGGCATGTTCGCCCCCGACGTGGCCGGGATGAAAAAGCCCGTGCTGGTCTCCGGCACCGACGGTGTGGGCACCAAGCTCCGCCTGGCCCAGCTGATGGACAAGCACGACACCATCGGCATCGACTGCGTGGCCATGTGCGTCAACGACATCATCTGCGGCGGTGCGGCCCCCCTGTTCTTCCTGGACTACATCGCCTGCGGCAAGAATGACCCCGCCCGCATCGCCGAGATCGTCACCGGCATCACCGAGGGCTGCCGCCAGTCCGAGTGCGCCCTGGTGGGCGGCGAGACCGCCGAGCACCCCGGCCTGATGCCCGACGACGACTATGACGTGGCCGGCTTCTCCGTGGGCATCGTGGACGAGGAGAAGATCATCGACGGCAAGCGCCTGGCCCAGGGGGACGTCCTCATCGGCCTGGCCTCCACCGGCGTCCACTCCAACGGCTTCTCCCTGGTGCGCAAGGTGCTGGACGTGGAGCACGCCGACCTCACCTCCCCCGTGGAGCAGCTGGGAGGCAAGAGCCTGGGCGAGGCCCTGCTCACCCCCACCCGCATCTATGTCAAGGCCATCAAGGCCCTGCTGAAGGCCGGCATTGACATCCACGCCGTCAGCCACATCACCGGCGGCGGTTTCTACGAGAACGTCCCCCGCATGATGACCGACGGCCTCACCGCCCGCATCCGTCTGGATTCCTTCCCCAAGCTGCCCATCTTCCAGCTGATCCAGGACAAGGGGAACATCCCCCAGCGGGACATGTACAACACCTTTAACATGGGCATCGGCATGATCCTGGCCCTGCCCGCCGGACAGGCCCAGCAGGCCCTGTCCGTCCTGGCCGATGCCGGTGAGAGCGCCTATGCCATCGGCGAGGTGGTCTCCGGGGCCAACGGCGTGGAGCTGGTGTGATGAAGCGCATCGCCGTGCTGGTCTCTGGCGGCGGGACCAATCTTCAGGCCCTCATCGATGCCCAGGGCCGGGGCGAGATCATAAACGGCTCCATCGCCGCCGTGATCTCCTCCTCCCCCGACGCCTACGCCCTGGAGCGGGCCGAAAAGGCGGGCATCCCCGGCTATGTGATAGACTGGCGAGACTACCCCTCCAACCGGGCCATGACTGCGGCCCTGGTGGACAAGCTGCGTCAGCTGGACATCCAGCTGGTGGTGCTGGCCGGATTTATGACCATCCTCACCGAGGAGATGGTCCGGGCCTTCCCCAACGCCATTTTGAACATCCACCCCGCCCTGATCCCCTCCTTCGCCGGACCGGGGTGCTATGGACTCCATGTCCACGAGAAGGCCCTGGCCTACGGGGTCAAGCTGTCCGGGGCCACCGTCCATTTTGTCAGCCCGGAGTGCGACGGGGGGCCCATCGTGCTGCAAAAGGCGGTGGAGGTCCTGCCCGACGATACGCCGGAGGTGCTGCAGCGGCGGATCATGGAGCAGTGCGAGTGGAAGCTGCTGCCCCAGGCTGTGTCCCTGTTCTGCCAGGACCGCCTGTCGGTGGAGGGCCGCACTGTCCGCATCCTGGACAAGTAACAAGCGATGTTGCCCTCTCCTCCCAGTGTGCGCACTGGGCACCTCCCCCACAGGGGGAGGCAAGGGGGACGGATTGCCACGTCGCTTCGCTCCTCGCAATGACAGGGCAAAACTTGGCTCCCCCTGCGGGGGAGCTGGCACGGGCGCAGCCCGTGACTGAGAGGGCATCCTATCAAAACCCAAACACGCGGTGTAACTGACGGAAGTGGAACAGACCACGGGGAGCATCGCCTGTGCTTTTCTGCCGACCGTCTGGGCGCACCGGATCTCGCTTTGCGGGGTTGGTGCGCCCTGTTTTCACATCAAACAGGAGGAATGAAACATGAAGCTGCTGGATCTGGAGCAGTATCTCGCCCAGCATACCTACCCCGGCCGGGGCATCGCCCTGGGCCGTACCCCCGACAGCAACAAGGTCGCCGTGGCCTATTTCATCATGGGCCGCAGCGAGAACAGCCGCAACCGTATTTTCGAGGAGACGGAGGACGGCATCCGCACCCGGGCCTTTGACGAGAGCAAGATGACCGACCCCTCCCTCATCATCTATCACCCCGTCCGCATCCTGGAAAACGGCATGACCGTCGTCACCAACGGCGACCAGACAGACACCATCCGGGACCACATTCTGGACGGCCACTGCTATCGCCACGCCCTGAACACCCGGGCCTTCGAGCCCGACGGCCCCAACTTCACCCCCCGCATCTCCGGCGTGGTGAAGCCCGACGGCAACTATAACCTGTCCATTCTGAAAAGTCTGGACGGCGACCCGGACTGCTGCTGCCGCTACTTCTTCGAGTATGACCACGCCGCCCCCGGGGTGGGCCACTTCATCCACACCTATCAGGAGGATGTAAACCCCCTGCCCTCCTTTGAGGGGGAGCCCCGCCGGGTAGCCATTCCCCAGGCCTCCGCCCATGAGTGGGCCCAGCAGCTGTGGGCCAGCCTGAACGCGGACAACAAAGTCTCTCTCTATGTGAGCATGATCGACGTTCACACCGGCAGCCGGGACAGCGTCATCATCAACAAGCACGGCTGATCGGAGGGACAGATCATGAAGGAACTGGAACTGAAATATGGCTGCAACCCCAACCAAAAGCCCGCCCGCCTGTCCATGGACCAGGGGGAGCTGCCCCTGCAGGTGCTCAATGGCCGCCCGGGGTACATCAACTTTATGGATGCCCTGAACTCCTGGCAGCTGGTGCGGGCTTTGAAGAAGGCCACCGGCCTGCCCGCCGCCGCCTCCTTCAAGCATGTCTCCCCCGCCGGGGCCGCTCTGGGCCAGCCCCTATCCGACGTGGAGCGGCAGATCTACTTCGCCCCTGAAGGGGACCTGTCCCCCATCGCCTGTGCCTATGTCCGGGCCCGGGGGGCCGACCGGCTGTGCTCCTTCGGCGACTGGGCCGCCCTGTCCGACGTGTGCGACGAGGACACCGCCCGGGTGCTGGCCGAGGAGGTGTCTGACGGCGTGATCGCCCCCGGCTACACCGACCAGGCCCTGGCCATCCTCCGCACCAAGAAGAAGGGGAACTATAACGTGGTCCAGATCGACCCGGACTACACCCCCGCCCCGGTGGAGCGCCGGACCATCTTCGGCGTGACCTTCGAGCAGCGGTATAACGACCTGGCCATCACCGAGGAGCTGCTGCAGAACATCGTCACAGAGCACAAGGAGCTGTCCCAGCAGGCCAAAAACGACATGCTGCTGGCCCAGATCGTGCTGAAATACACCCAGTCCAACTCGGTGTGCTATGTGAAAAACGGCCAGACCCTGGGCGTGGGAGCCGGCCAGCAGAGCCGCATCCACTGCACCCGTCTGGCCGGGGACAAGGCGGATATCTGGTGGCTGCGCCAGCATCCCAAGGTCCTCGCCCTGCCCTTCCTGCCTGACATCCGCCGCCCCGCCCGGGACAACGCCATCGACCTGTATATCTCCCAGGAGCACGACGACGTGCTTGCCGACGGGGTGTGGCAGACCATCTTCACGGAAAAGCCCCCCGTCCTCACCCAGGAGGAGAAGACCGCCTGGATCGCACAGCAGTCCGGCGTCACCGTGGGCTCCGATGCCTTCTTCCCCTTCGGCGACAATGTGGAGCGGGCCCACAAGTCGGGCGTGAAGTACATCGTCCAGCCCGGCGGCTCCATCCGGGACGACCAGGTCATCGCCACCGCCGACAAATACGGCATGGTCATGGCGTTTACAGGCGTAAGACTGTTCCACCACTGAAAAGAGTGATGAGATAGGAGTTAGGAGGTAGGAGTCTATGAACGACAACAGCCCCAGCAGGACAAAAAGTCTGTTGTTTGCCAAGCGGATCGTTCATCTATCCCAATACCTCTGCGACGAAAAGAAGGAATATGTCCTGTCAAAACAGCTGCTCCGCAGTGGGACCAGCATCGGAGCTAATCTGGCAGAAGCCCAGTATGGAAGCAGCCGAAAGGACTTTCTGAATAAAACCTACATTGCCTTAAAAGAATGTGCTGAAACACTATATTGGTTGGAACTGTTGTATTCCTGTGATTACTTGACACAGGCAGAATACGCCTCTATGTTCCACGACTGTGAAGAATTGCGGAAAATTCTCGCATCAATCACACGCACCATGCGAAATTCTGATTAACTCATCTCTCATCACTCATCACTCCTAACTAAAAAGAAAGGTGAATGAAACCATGAAAGTATTAGTAGTCGGCGGCGGCGGCCGCGAGCACGCCATCTGCTGGAAGCTGGCCCAGTCCCCCAAGGTGACCGAGCTCTACTGCGCCCCGGGCAACGCGGGCATCGCCCAGGTGGCCACCTGTGTGCCCGTCAGCGCCACGGATGTGGAGGGCATGGTGAAGTGGGCCAAGGACAACGCCATGGACTTTGTCATGGTGGCCCCGGACGACCCCCTGGCCTTAGGGATGGTGGACGCCATGGAGGCCGCCGGCATCCCCGCCTTCGGCCCTCACGCCAACGCCGCCGTCATCGAGGCCAGCAAGGCCTTCTCCAAGTCCCTGATGAAGAAGTATCACATCCCCACCGCCAAGTACGAGACCTTCACCGATCTGGATGCCGCCCTGGCCTATATCCGCCGGGAGGGTGCCCCCATCGTGGTCAAGGCCGACGGCCTGGCCCTGGGCAAGGGCGTGGTGGTGGCCGCCACCGTGGAGGAGGCGGAAAAGGCCGTGCGGGAGATGATGGAGGACCACAAGTTCGGCGCCTCCGGCTCCACCGTGGTCATTGAGGATTGCATGGTGGGCCCCGAGGTCACCGTGCTGGCCTTCTGTGACGGGGAGCACCTGGTCCCCATGCTGTCCAGCCAGGACCACAAGCGGGCCTACGACGGCAACCAGGGCCCCAACACCGGCGGCATGGGCGCGTTCTGCCCCTCTCCCAACTATACCCCGGACATCGCCGCCCGGTGTGAGAAAGAGATCTTCCAGCCCTCCGTGGCCGCCCTCCGGGCGGAGGGCCGCCCCTTCAAGGGCGTCATCTATTTCGGCCTGATGCTCACCGCCGACGGCCCCAAGGTGGTGGAGTACAACGCCCGCTTTGGCGACCCGGAGACCCAGCCCATCCTGTCCATGCTGGACACCGACCTGATGGACATCTTCCAGGCCTGTGTGGACGGCACCCTGGACCAGGTGGATGTGAAGTGGAAGTCCGGCGCAGCCTGCTGCATCGTGCTGGCCTCCGGCGGCTACCCCGTGGAGTACCAGAAGGGCTATCCCATCTCCGGTCTGGAGGAGGCGGGCAAGTCCGCCGTGGTCTTCCACGCCGGCACCAAAAAGGCGGACAACGGCGATGTCGTCACCAACGGGGGCCGTGTCCTGGGCGTCACCGCCACCGGCGACACCCTCCCCCAGGCCATCGCCAACGCCTACGCCGCCGCCAAGCCCATCTCCTTCCGGGACATGCACTTCCGCACCGACATCGGCAAGGTGTGACAGGGCGCAAGTTTTCCTTGTACAAACGCAGTCTGCTGTGTTAAAATACCAGAGAATATGACAAGAATGCCTGTACAGGCAGTGTTTGAACGAGGTGTCACCATGGATCATCCCTTCCGCAGCGCCATGTTCGGCGGCTTTAACCGCCAGGACGTATTAGAATATCTGGAAAACTCCGCCCAGCAGGCGGCCCGGCAGCAGCAGGAGCTGCAGGCCCAGCTGGACCAGGCCCGGCAGGAGCTGACCGACCGCCAGAATCAGGAGAGCGACGGCCAGGAGCAGTTGGAGAAAGCCCGGCAGGAGGCCGAAGGTCTCCAGAGCCGGCTGGATCAGGCCAACGCCGACCTCACCGTCAGCCGGGAGACCGTCTCCCGCCTGTCCGGGGAGCTGGAGCAGACCCGTCAGGAGCTCCAGTCCTGGAAAGACAGGGCCGCCGCTTTAGAGCCCGATGCCCAGGCCTATGCCGCCCTGAAAGAGCGGGCCGCCGGGCTGGAGCTGGATGCCCACCGCCGGGCCCAGCTGGTCCAGGACCAGGCCCAGGACCAGGTGCGTCAGCTCCATGAGCAGATGGCCCAGTGGTCCAATCAGGTCCGTCTGGAATACGAGGCCCTGCGGGCCGAGGTGGCATCCACCGTGACCCACGCCGCCCGCCAGCTGGAGCAGGCGGGCAAGGCCCTGGACCAGGTGAACGCCCTGATGGAGCGGCAAGAGGCCGTGATGACCACCATCGCCGCCGACAGCCAGAAACAGCCGGAGGAGTAAACCCGCCAGGCGGCGGACAGAGCAATTTCTGTCCGCCGCCTGTTTTTTTGCATATCCCCCCGGTTTTTCGGGTATATTTCCCGGGATGTCTTGCGCTTTTCTTTTCGTGCGCTTATAATAAGACCACAAATGGAACTGAAACTGTCAAAAAAGCCTGTCATTGCGAGAAGGCCCAACGGGCCGACGTGGCAATCCGTAACCCCGTCCAACAGCCTCCCTTGTCAAAGGGAGGTGGCACGGCGAAGCCGTGACGGAAGGATTCCGACCCCCGGAAAGCTATCCTAAAAACGGAATCCCTCAGTCAGCTTCGCTGACAGCCCCCTTTCACAAGGGGGCCAAAGGACGGGGGTTACGGATTCCCACGTCGCTGCGCTCCTCGGATGACAGAAGAGGTTTTATCGACACGCTGAAATGGAACCATATGTCTTTTTATTTTTGCTAAATCTTAATCGAGGTGCCTTGTTATGGATTTGAAGATACAGGACTATATCTGTCCCGGAAAGCGGGCCCATCTGGTGGGCGTGGGCGGGGTGTCCATGTCCCCTCTGGCCCAGGTGCTCCACGGTGCCGGGGTGATCGTCACCGGCTCTGACATGCACGAGAGCGCAGAGGTGGCCCACCTGCGCACCCTGGGCATCCCTGTGACCATCGGCCACCTGCCCCAGAGCGTGGCCGGGGCCGACTGTGTCATCCGCACCGCCGCTGTCCACGATGACAACCCGGAGATTGCCGCCGCCCGGGCCGCCGGTATCCCCGTGTTCGAGCGGGCCCAGGCCTGGGGTGCCCTCATGCGCCACTATGAGAATGCCCTGTGCGTGGCCGGGACCCACGGCAAGACCACCACCACCTCTATGTGCGCCCACATCTTCCTGGCCGCCCAGCGGGACCCCTCCATTATGATCGGCGGGGTGCTGCCCGCCCTGGGGGCCGGCCACCGGGTGGGCCACGGGGACACCATTATTCTGGAGTCCTGTGAATACTGCAACTCCTTCCTGTCCTTCTTCCCCACCGTGGCCGTCATCCTCAACGTGGATGCCGACCACCTGGACTTCTTTAAGGACCTGGACGACGTGAAGCGGTCCTTCCGCCGCTTTGCCGAGCTGGTGCCCGAAACTGGCTTTGTGGTGGCGGATCGGGACGACACCAACACCATGGACGCCCTGGCGGGCCTTGACCGGCCCACTGTCACCTTCGGTCTGGAGGAGGGGGACGTCCACGCCGCCAACCTCACCTGGCACGGGGGTTTTGCCGACTTTGATGCCATCGTCAACGGCCAGCCCTACGCCCATATCAGCCTGTCTGTCCCCGGCGTCCACAACGTGCGCAACGCCCTGGCCGCCTGCGCCGCCGCCCACTGTCTGAACATCCCCGCCGCCGCCGTGGAGGAGGGCCTGCGGGCCTTCCACGGGGCGGGCCGCAGGTTCGAGAAGAAGGGGGAGTTCCACGGGGCCATGGTCTATGACGACTACGCCCACCACCCCCACGAGCTGCAGGCCCTGCTGACCACGGCCAAGGGCCTGGGCTACCGGCGGGTCATCTGCGCCTTCCAGCCCCACACCTACTCCCGCACCCACGAGCTGTTCCACGACTTTGTGGAGGTGCTCAAGGTGCCCGATATCACCCTGCTGGCAGAGATCTACGCCGCCCGGGAGACCAACACCCTGGGCATCTCCTCCAATGACCTGGCCCTGGAGATCCCCGGCTCCATCTACTGCCCCACCCTGGCCGATGTCACCCGGCAGCTCCGCCGCCTGGCCCAGCCCGGCGACCTGATCCTCACCGTAGGAGCCGGAGACATCTACCTGGCCGGGGAGGCGCTGCTGCGGGGTGAGGGATGACACGCTCTGAAAATATTCTGGGCACCATGCCCATGGGACGGCTGATCTTCACCATGTCGGGGCCCATCATGCTCTCCATGCTCATGCAGGCGGTGTATAACCTGGTGGACAGCATCTATGTGGCCCGGCTGGGGGACGATGCCTTTCTGGCCCTGTCCTACGCCTACCCCATCCAGACCCTGCTCATCGCCTTCTGCGTGGGCACGGGGGTGGCCTTCAGCGCTGTCTTGTCCCAGCGGCTGGGGGCCAAACAGATGGACCAGGCCAGCTCCGTCGTCCTCCACGGGGGGGTGCTCTATTTTCTCTGCTGGCTCATCTTCTTTCTGTTCGGTCTGCTGGGGGCGGATGCCTATCTCCGCACCTGCACCGACACTCCCTCCGTCATCGCCCAGGGTACGGCCTATCTGCAGGTGTGCTGCTGCCTGTCCTTCGGCGTATGCACCCAATTTCCCTGTGAACGCATCCTTCAATCCATGGGCCGCCCTGCCGGGTTCATGATCATTCAGGGCTCCGGGGCTCTTCTCAACATCATTCTGGACCCCATCCTCATCTTTGTCTTTGACATGGGCGTGGCAGGGGCCGCCGTGGCCACCGTCATCGGCCAGATCACCGGGGCGGTCATCGGTCTGTTCCTGGTCCACGGACTGCGGGAGCAGTTTCCCATCTCTCTTCGGGGCCAGCATCTCCAGCCCGCCCTGCTGGAGGAGCTGGGCCGCATCGCCGGGCCGGCCATCCTGATGCAGTCGCTGAGCAGCGTGATGTCTTTCGGCCTGAACACCATCCTCCGCCGGGTCTCCGAGACCGCCGTTTGGGTGCTGGGCGTGTATTTCAAGCTGCAATCCTTTGTGTTTATGCCCATCTTCAGTGTAAACAACGGCCTGATCTCCATCATCAGCTTCAACTACGGGGCCCGTGACCGCCGCCGGGTGTCCGGGGCCATCCGCTTCGGTATGCTCCTGGCAGTGGGTACCGGGATCATTGGCTGCGGGCTGCTCATCCTGTGCGCCTCCCCCCTGCTGCGGGTTTGCTTTAACGCCGGGACACAGGCTCTGGCCCTGGGCATCCCCGCCCTGGGGCTGACCGCCCTGTCTTTCCCCGTGGCCGCTGTGAATATCATCCTGTCCTCCGCCTTCCAGTCGCTGGGCCACAGCCGCTACTCCCTGGCCATCTCCCTGCTGCGGTATATCGTGCTGCTGCTGCCCGTGGCCCTTCTGCTGATCTATTTGCGGCCGGCATCCGCCTTTTTGTGTTTCCTGATCACCGAGGTCGGAGCCTGTCTGGCAGCCCTGCCCATGTACCGCCATGTGTATCGAAGCAAGATCGCGGTCCTGTAACGTGAACGGGCCGACACAGAGGTCGGCCCCTACGGCGTGTCATGTGGGCCGTCTGTAGGGGCCGCTGTCCCCAGCGGCCCGCCGTTACCCGGGCAACTGTCGTTTGGGCGGATGAGGACATCCGCCCCTACATCGAAATGCCCAAATACGGGCAGGGACGGACCTCTGTGTCCGTCCGCCGTTGACAGCAAAACCCCCGGATACCTTGGGAACGTACCGTTCCGTGGTATCCGGGGGTTTTATATAAACCTTTCAGTCCTCTGACTCCTCGTCAAAGACGTAATCATTCAGTTCGGGAAAGTCTAAAAATTCTGAGAGGGTCATGTTGAACGCCAGGGCCAGCCGGTGCATGGTCTTTACCCCGGGATTCTTGGTCAGCCCCCGGACGATGTTGTCCAGGGTGGACTGCTTCACCCCGCTCATGGTCGCCAGACCATTGATGGAGAGCCCCCGCTCCCTGCACAGCTGCCGGATGCGCCGAACATAGATGGCGGAATACTCCATCCTATCGCCTCCTTATTTCGCCTTCAGCATCCGTCCTGCATTCAAAATGGCGATGACGGACACGCCTACGTCGGCGAAGACGGCCATCCACATGTTGGCCCGTCCGATGGCGGACAGGAACAGCACCAGGAACTTCACCCCCAGGGCGAACCAGATGTTCTGGTGGACGATGGCCAGGGTCTTTCGGGCGATGCGCACCGCCACGGGCAGCTTGGACAGGTCGTCGTCCATCAGGACCACGTCCGCCGCCTCGATGGCTGCGTCAGAGCCCATGGCCCCCATGGCCACACCGATGTCCGCCCGGGACAGCACAGGGGCGTCGTTGATGCCGTCGCCCACAAAGACCAGCTGCTCGCCGGGGCGCTTCTCCTGCAGCAGGCGCTCCACCCAGTCCACCTTGTCCCCGGGCAGCAGCCCGGCGTGGACCTGGTCCAGCCCCAGCTGCTGACCCACGGCCTGAGCCACGGCGGGGTCATCTCCGGTGAGCATCACCGTCCGGCGCACCCCGGCCTCCTTCAGGGCTTTCAGGGCGGGGGCGGCGCTTTCCTTGATCTGGTCGGCCACCACCAGATAGCCGGCATAGGCCCCGTCCACCGCCACATGGACCACGGTGCCCGCGGGCTTCTCCCCCTGGGCAGCCCGGATGTGGTTGACCTCCATCCACTTCTCGTTGCCCGCCAGCACGGTGCGGCCATCCACCACGGCCTTCACCCCGTGGCCGGCGATCTCAGCGCCATCCGTCACCCGGCTTTGATCGGGGGCGGGCCGGCAGGCGGCCCGGATGGACAGGGAGATGGGGTGGCTGCTGAACTGCTCGGCCAGCGCAGCCCACTCCAGCAGCTCCTGCTCTGAACAGTTCACGGGCCTGATCCGGGTGACGGCGAAGGAGCCCTTTGTCAGGGTGCCCGTCTTGTCCATCACCACCACGCCCGTCTTAGCCAGGGCCTCCAGATAGTTGCCCCCTTTCACCAGCACACCCACCCGGGATGCGCCGCCGATGCCGCCGAAGAAGCTGAGGGGCACGGAGATGACCAGAGCGCAGGGGCAGGACACCACCAGGAAGATCAGCGCCCGCTGCACCCACATGGAGAAGGGGCCAAAGCCCAGCACCGGGGGCAGGATGGCCAGAGCCAGGGCGGCAAAGACCACCGCCGGGGTGTAGTACCGGGCGAAGCGGGTGATAAAGTTCTCCGCCTTGGCCTTTTTGGCGGCGGAGTTCTCCACCAGGTCCAGAATTTTCGCCACAGTGGACTCCCCATAGGGCTTGCTGACCTTCACCCGCAGCACGCCGGTCTGGTTGATGCAGCCGCTGATGACCTCCTGCCCGGGGGAGACCCGGCGGGGCAGGGACTCGCCGGTGAGGGCCGCTGTGTCCAGGGCGGAGGTACCCTCCGCCACAACGCCGTCCAGAGGCACCCGCTCGCCGGGCTTGATGACGATGGTGTCGCCCACGGCCACCTCCTCCGGGTCCACCTGGACCAGCGCCCCCTCCCGCTCCACGTTGGCATAGTCGGGACGGATGTCCATCAGGTCGGAAATGGATTTTCGGCTGCGGGAGACGGCCACGCTCTGGAACAGCTCCCCCACCTGGTAAAACAGCATGACGGCCACGGCCTCGGAATACTCCCCGCAGCCGAAGGCCCCCACCGTGGCCACCGCCATAAGAAAGTTCTCGTCAAACACCTGTCCGTTGCGGATGTTTCGCACGGCCCGCCACAGCACATCCCAGCCGATGACGGCATAGGGGATGAGAAACAGCGCCAGACCCAGCCACCCCCGGTCCTTCGCCCCGATGATGAGCAGCAGCACATAGAGCGCTGCACTGAGGATGATACGGCGCAGGCTTTTTTTCTGTTTTCTTGTCATTGCTCTTTGCCCCCTCCTCCGCCGGTTCGGAGGTCACTTTACCACGACCTCGCAGTCGGGTTCCACCTTTTTGCACGCCTTCACGGCCTGCTTGACCACGTCGTCAAACTTGTCGTCCTCGGCTTCGATGGTCAGCTTCTGGGTCATAAAGCTGACGGCGGCGTTTTTTACGCCGGGCAGCTTTTTGATGGCATCCTCCATCTTGGCGGCGCAGTTGGCACAGTCCAGGTCGATCATCTGAAACGTCTTCTTCATGGAAAAGCACTCCTTTTTGTCATCTCGTTTATTTGTTTTGATTGATTCGATTCTGCCATCCGGCAGGGACTCACTCCATAATGTGCTCCATGCCCTGAGACAGGATGCGGATCACATGCTCGTCCGCCAGGGAATAGAACACGGCCTTGCCCTCCTTGCGGAACTTCACCAGCTTGCTGGTCTTCAGCACCCGCAGCTGATGGGACACGGCGCTCTGGCTCACCTCCAGCAGCTTGGCGATGTCGCACACGCACAGCTCCGCCTCCAGCAGGGCGTATAGAATTTTCACTCGGGTGCTGTCCCCGAATATCTTGAATAGCTCCGCCAGGTCATACAGCACCTCGTCCTCCGGCAGCAGGCGCTTCACCTGCGTCAGCGTGTCGGCGTGGATGATGTTCTCCTCGCAGCATGGGGTATCCCGCTTCTCCATCGTCTCACCTCGCTTTTTATATGTGAACATGTATTCATATGTTGTCTGTAATATACTCCTTAACAGAATCTTTGTCAAGAGGGTCTTCACAAACTATAGCTTTTTTCTCCGACCCCTGCTATAATAGGGCGCGAACGTTGACACAATACCCCAAAATAGATCCATCTGAACGGGAGATGACTGTGATGGAACACAACAAGGAATTTTTAAATCTGCTGCTGGACCGGCGCAGCTGCCGGGCTTTTCAGCCTGACCCGGTGGACCGCCCCACGCTGGCCGCCATTGTGGAGGCGGGCCGCTATGCCCCCAGCGCCATGAACATCCAAAAGAATCACTTCTACATCATCACCGACCCGGCGCTGCTGACCCAGCTCACCGAGACGGTGAGCCGCAAGCTGGAGAACTTTGCCGGGCGGGACTTCCGCTATGGCGCTCCCGCCCTGGTGCTGGTGACCAACCGAAAGCGAAATACCATGGCCCTGCAGGATGCCTCCTGCGCTATGGAAAACATGATGCTGGCCGCCTATTCCATGGGCGTGGGCTCCTGTTGGATCAATCAGCCCTTCCACCTGCAGGACGACCCCGATCTGCGCGCCCTCCTGGCCCCCCTGGGCGTAACGGAGAAGGACCTGCTGTGCTGCGCCCTGGCCCTGGGACTGCCCCAGGGGGAGCTGCCCCGCTCCCGCCCGGAGCGCACAGGCAACCTGGTCACCTGGGTGGACGGCGTGTAAAAAGTTTTTTCTGATTTTGGGAACCTTTTTCTCCGGGTTTCGTCCAACCATAGCGTAACACCAAAACGCTGAATTTCAGCCCGAACAAAAGGAGAACCTAAGTTATGAAACGACGCACCCTCTCTCTGGTCCTGGCCTGCGCCCTGTCTGTGGCTCTGCTGTCCGCCTGCGGCGGCAAGGGGTCTGACGGCTCCGTCTCCGGCTCTTCCAGCGGAAGTCTGCTGCCCGACGGCTCCGTCTCCTCCTCTGCGTCAGAGGGACCCGCTCAGCCCGACACCTCCGCCCCCGACCAGTCCCAGCCTGACACCTCCTCTCCCGACGGCTCCCAGTCCGATGCCGTTCAGGAGCCCAGCGCCGTCGCCTCCCTGTCTCTGAACAAGAACAGCTTCACCCTGTCCAAGGCGGGGGCGACCTATCGCCTGAAATATACCCTCTCCCCCGAGGGCGGCAAGGTGACCTTCTCCTCCAGCGACGAGAAGGTGGCCACGGTCAACGACAAGGGCACTGTCACCGCCGTGGCCCCCGGCTCCGCCGTGATCACCGTGACCAGCGGCAAGCTGACCGCCCAGTGCACCGTCAAGTGCAGCTGGAAGGCGGCCGAAAAGCCCGCCGAGAGCGCCAAGCCCTCCGCCCCCAGCCAGAGCGCCCAGGACAAGCTGCCCTCCCAGGAGGAGAAGGCGGTGGATCTGGCCGCCTTCTTCACCAAGATCGAAAAGGACTATGACATGTCCTCCATGGAGGCCGCCGACAGCGAGCTCATCGAAAACTGCTACCCCGGCCTGTCCGCCATCCAGACCCAGCAGCTGGCCGTTTATATGTGCATGATGAACCCCTCTCCCAACGGAGACGTGGTGCTGGTCCAGGTGAAGGACAGCAAGGACGTGGACGCAGTGAAGGCCATTCTTCAGGCCCGCATCCAGTACATGGTGGGCGACGGCAACGGCCCCGGCGGCGCCTGGTATCCCGAGCCCACCGAGATGTGGGAGAACAACTCCCGCATCGTCACCCACGGCAACTATGTCATGATGGTGGCCGACTTCGAGTGCGAGAACATCGTGAACGCATTCAACGCCCTGTTTTGAGCCGGACCCAAATTTAACAAATAGACAGAACGGCGGACGAAGAGACCCTCGTCCGCCGTTCTCGTGAGGAGCGCTTATGGTTTTTTCAACGCCCATCTTCCTGTTTTATTTTCTCACCCTGACCCTGCTGGTCTACTATCTGGTGCCCCGGCGGCTGCGCAATCCGGTGCTGCTGTGCGCCTCCCTGCTGTTCTATTTCTGGGGGGAGCGGGTCTACACCGTCATTATGCTGCTGTCCACCGCCATCGACTATACCCACGGGATGCTGGTGGAGCGGTGCAAGGCCCGGGGGAATGACCGGGGGGCCCGGATGGCGGTGGCCTCGTCCATGGTGTTCAATCTGGGGCTGCTGTTCTTCTTCAAGTACTGGGACTTTCTGGCCGGGTCTCTCCAGGCCGTGGGTCTGGGCTTTATGCCCGTGCTGAACATCCACCTGCCCATCGGCATCTCCTTCTATACCTTCCAGACCATGAGCTATACCATCGACGTATACCGTGGGGATGCCCGGGCCCAGCGCTCCATCGTCAACTTCGGCACCTTCGTCACCCTGTTCCCCCAGCTTATCGCCGGTCCCATTCTGAAGTACAAGGACCTGGGCGACCAGATCGACCAACGGGACTGCACGGCGGAGAAGTTCGCCTCCGGTGTGCAGATCTTCATGGTGGGCATGGGCAAAAAAGTCCTGCTGGCCAACAACGTGGGCCTGCTGTGGGAGCGGTATAAGGCCCTCCCCCCGGACCAGCTGACCGTGGCCGGGGCCTGGCTGGGCGTCATCGCCTTCACGTTCCAGATCTACTTCGACTTCTCCGGCTATTCCGACATGGCCACCGGCCTGGGCCGGATGCTGGGCTTTGAGTTTGCCCCCAACTTCCGCTATCCCTATATCTCCCGCAGCATCACCGAGTTCTGGCGGCGGTGGCACATCTCCCTGTCCTCCTGGTTCCGGGAGTATCTCTATATCCCCCTGGGGGGCAACCGGTGCAGCAAGCCCCGGTGGATGCTGAACCTGTTCCTGGTCTGGGCGGCCACCGGCATCTGGCACGGGGCCAGCTGGAACTATCTGCTGTGGGGCCTCTATTTCTTCGCCCTGCTCATGCTGGAAAAGCTGTTCCTGCTGTCCCGGCTTGAAAAGGCCCCCCGTGTTCTTCAGCATCTCTACACCATGTTTCTGGTGGTGGTCAGCTGGGCCATCTTCGCCATTGAGGACTTTTCCCAGCTGCGGGCCTATCTGGCGGTGATGTTCGGCCTTGGGGGCGCGCCCCTGGCCGACGGGGCCTTTGGCTATTACCTGCGCAGCTATCTCCCCGTGCTGTGCGCCGCCGCTCTGGCCTCCACCCCCCTGGGCGTGTCCCTGTTTCAAAAGCTGGGGAGCCGGACCCGTCAAATCCTGTGTACCCTGCTGGTGCTGGCCGGTCTGATCCTATGCACCGCCTATCTGGTGGACGGGACCTATAACCCCTTCCTCTACTTCCGCTTTTAAAGGAGGCCGCCATGAACAAAAAATTTGCTGTCTTTCTCTCCGCCCTGTTTTGCTGCTTCATCGGCGGAATGGCTCTGGTCAGCCTGCTCCTGCCGAAAAAGACCTTCTCCCCCATGGAGAACCGCTATCTGCAAAAAACACCCCAGTTCTCTCTGGAGCGGGTGACCAGCGGCGCATTTATGTCCGATGCAGAGAGCTATGTCTCCGATCACATCGCCGCCCGTGACCTGTGGGTGGCCATGAAGGCCTGGAGCGAGCGTCTGTCCGGCAAGCAGGAGAACAACGGGGTCTATTTCGGCAAGAACGACACCCTCATCAATCGGGTGGATCAGCCGGACATGGACCAGCTGGAGCAGAATCTGTCCTATGTGGATGCGCTCACCGCCGATCTGTCCGTCCCGGTGTACTTCGGCCTGATCCCCTCCTCCGCCGCCATCTGGGCCGACCGCCTGCCCCACGGGGCCCCCACCGCCGACGAGAAGGGCATCATCCACCAGCTGTCCTATGAGACGGGGGCCCAGTCCATCGACCTGTACGCCGCCCTGGACGCCCACAAGAGCGAGGACATCTACTACCGCACCGACCACCACTGGACCAGCCTGGGGGCCTATTACGGGGCCAACGCCCTGCTGGAGGAGATGGGTCTGCCCGCATTGAAGCTGGAGGACTACGCCAGGACCACGGTGAGCGACAGCTTCTACGGCACCACCTTCTCCACCTCCGGCGTGCGGTGGGTGCGCCCGGACCGGATCGACACCTATGTGCCGGAAGACGGCCTCACCGTCACCGGCTACCCCAACGGCACCGCCCAGCCCGGCTCCCTGTATGTGCCGGAGAAGCTGGACGAAAAGGACAAATACTCCTTCTTCCTGGGGGGCAACCAGCCCCTGTGCGTCATCCAGACCCAGCAGAAGGACGCCCCCAAGGTGCTCATCGTCCGGGACTCCTATTCCGACAGTCTGGCCCCCTTCCTCACGCAGCGCTTTTCTGAACTCCACCTGTTCGATCTGCGCTATAACCTGACCAGCGTCAAATCCTATGTGGCAGAGCACGACATCGATGCGGTGGTGGTGCTCTACTCCTTCTCCAACTTCGTCACGGGAACGAACCTGTTCGTGCTGGGACGATAAGCAAGAAAACGGCAGCTTTGCAGACCGAAAGAAAAAGGTCGCAAATGCGGCGGTGACTTAGGAAAACATTGAAGCAAGGAACGGTATAGCTTAACGGCTATGCCGCTCTTTGCTCTTTTTTCCTTGTGTTGCGGGCATTTTCGATTGCCCGTGTGAAGTCAAATGCACCGATGAAGTTATAAACGATTGCAATCTCCCGCGTTCTGGATTTCTTATCAACATGGGAAATTTCGATCCTGTCAATGAAAGCACGGAGAACAGCCGCGACGGAGGGTATGCGCTTTTTTGACCGTAAAGTATTAGGCGGATTGTTGAGAGCAAAAATAGACACGGCAAATTAGCCTCCCATCGGCCACCGTGTCCCCCCAAGTCGTCATTGGTTTGTGTAAACGCAAAGAAGCGGCGGCTCTGAAAATCAAAGCCGCCGCTTCATAGGCGCGTGGAAATGTGTCTGCTGTACGACGGCTTTTTTCTTTTGCCGTCGTCCGGCAGTTACCTTTTCATATCTCAATTTAAATCAAGTCTATTCATACTTTTTTCCAACAACATATATTGGAAGAAATACGCTGCATAACATGATTGCCAAGAAAACATACTTCCCGATATTTTCCCATACGGCTACCGCCATACTGCTTATCAGAAGATTGAGAATTGGAAGCAGGATCATATTCAGGCACAAGGACAACCGAAGCGCCTGCACAATATGCGGCCAGTTGCGGTTATTGAAGTTTACCCCCGGAACATTCATACGAAATGGGCCATCATAGAAAATATTCACATTATTTTCGTCATAAAGCCTTGAAAGTTTTGTCCGCACAAAGCAGCAAAAATACGCACCGAATACTGCACACATGAGTACAAATGTTACCAAGGCGTCCATACAGGGTTTTGCCGTTGTATAGTTCAGAAATGTGCTGATGCCGCATATCAGAAGTGAGATTCCATAAATGACGATCCACTTACTTTTAACATGATATGCTCTTTCAGGCGCTTCGTCCGCATAAGTGATTGCCGTCTTAACAATATCCTCAACTTTATCAGGTTTTAGTGCATCATTGCTCGGCAATCTCTCACACACTAAAAGTTCCGTAACGGAAACATCCAACAGATTTGCCAGCGGGATCAATAGAACGGTATCAGGCAAGCTAACTCCCGTTTCCCATTTGCTTACAGCCTTATCAGATATACAGAGTTGTTCTGACAACTCTTTTTGAGTGATCCCTTTTTCTTTGCGAAGTGCGGCGACAAATGCGCCAAATTTCTTCTTATCAATATTGAACATTGATTTTGACCTCCTGTGATTGCTAAGATCATTATCGCTCTAACGCTGCCATTTCGCAACCGAACGGCAAGCGAGTTTCTATTTTGAGGTCGAATGTAGATAGAGTTCCCGCAATTACGCCAATTCTGTTTGAAAAACACTTTATTAAACCATCCAGAATGTGTTGTTAAAAACATCTGGGTACTTCTGTGGTTCAATCAGCATTGAGGTTATTATCGTAGTTCCTCTCCATAACCACAATAAATATCTCTGTCGATCAAATCCTTTACGGCAACGAAGCAGCAGATATCCGGCTTTTTCAAGCTCCCATACGGCGGTGCGGATTGCGTCAATACTCTCACGGTTGATATAAGACAGCCCTGCAAAAGTATAGTCCCAATCCTCCGGCAGGGACAGCATTTGCGACAACAGCCCCTTGGCTTTCAAAGTTAGCTCTTTGTTTCGCAGATGATGGTTTGACATGACGGTGTACCCGCTGTTGCGCTCCACCCGAAATACTGCCATAGGTTATCAGCTCCTTTCGCTCACTTCACCGTGCCGCGCCGGAGGGCGGTCAGCTTTCCCGGCTCATACGGACACTCCGCATACACGCAGAATTGATACTTCCAGTGCGGGCGGTAAAAGTGACAGGTATTGCAATCCTCACAGTCGGCACAGCCGCCGTTTTCGTATCGGTCAAAGCTGGGCTTCCCCCGCATGAGCATTTCAAACGCACGGCTGCTGCCGTCCATAAAGTACATTGTGGCTGCGCCTCCTTTCAGATTTGGGCAGAAAAAACGCCGTAGACTTTTCTCAAAATCTACGGCGTGGGCGTATGCGAAAAGGGATGCTGCCTTGCGGTAACATCCCTTTTGTCGCTTGGTTATTCAATTTTTGAGCTAACCTGTTTGCCCTCTGTCCTTAAAAGCGTTGATTTTACTGGGTTTCTGCTTATTTTCCTATGTCAACGCTCTTAAGCTGCCGCTTTTTGTTTCTGGGGCGGTTAGACATCTTTAAATGCCCGGCTCAGTCTCCAGATGATGACCAGATCGGTGACGCCGTCAAAGACAAGGGACAGGCCCACCAGGGTCATCAGGGCGGCGAAGGTGCCGAAGGGGTTTACCACCACCAGCACGCCCAGGGCCAGGGTGAGGACGGCCAGGAGCAGGTCCACCCACCAGCGGCTGTAGCCCTGTCCCATCAGGGCCAGCGCCCCCTGCAGGTCCACGATGCCGTGGAAAATGAGCACCGCACCGAAGATATACTGCACCAGCTGCACCACCGAGGCGGGGCTGGTCATCAGCCAGGCCCCCAGGGCGAACAGGACCACCCCGGGCAGCACGAACAGGGCGGGCACCCCCGCTTTTCTCCGGGCCAGCCAGCCCACAAAATAGATGACCCCGGTAAGTGCGATGGCCGCCCCCAGCAGCATACACAAAAAGGACACCGACTGCCCCGGCCAAAAGGCCAGAAACAGCCCCAGGAGGATGGTCACCACGGCGGCGGCGATGCTGCTGCGCCGCTGCTGACGAAGGATGGAATTCATATTTGCCACCTGCTTTCTTGTTGTGTGCCCCTCACAGGGGCTTGACTTCGATCTGGTCCAGGATCTGCCCAATGGGCCCGTGGAGCACCAGGTCGGCCTGACCGTCCCGGGGCGTTTCGCTCTTGTTGATGAGCACCAGGCGGCTGCCCCGGTAGTAGTTGATGAGTCCCGCCGCCGGATACACCGCCAGGGAGGTCCCGCCCACGATAAGCAGGTCCGCCTTTTGGATGTCGTTCACCGCCCCCTGGATCACGTCGCTGTCCAGCTGCTCCTCATACAGCACCACGTCCGGCTTGACGATGCCGCCGCAATCGCACTTTGGAACCCCGGTGCTGTCCAGCACCCACTGGGCAGAGTAGCTCTTGCCGCAGCGCATACAGTGGTTCCGATGGACGCTGCCGTGGAGCTCCCACACCCGCTTGGACCCGGCCAGCTGGTGCAGCCCGTCGATATTCTGGGTCACGATGCTGCGCAGCCGCCCCGCCGCCTCCAGCTGGGCCAGCTTCCGGTGGGCCGGGTTGGGCCGGGCGGTGAGGCAGAGCATCTTGTCCCGGTAAAAGCGGTAAAACTCCTCCGGCCTCCGGTCAAAAAAGGTCCGGCTCAGAATTTCCTCCGGCGGATAGGCATACTTCTGGTTGTAAAGCCCGTCCACGCTGCGGAAATCCGGGATACCGGACTCCGTACTCACGCCTGCGCCGCCGAAAAACACGATGGAGCGGCTCTCGTCGATCCATCGCTGCAAGGTCTGTACATCTGTTTCCATAAAACGCCCTCCCTTTCGCTTCTTTGCCCGTATTATATCACGATATCTGGCTGGAATCCAGCCGCATTACTGCAGCAGCCATGTGGCCGGGATGGACAGCAGGGGGATGGTCACGGCGGACAGGGCGGTGGTCACCACGAACAGCTCGGTGGCGTAGCGGGCATCCCCGTCATACCGCTGGGCAAACAGAATGGTGGCCGCAGCCATGGGGCAGGCGGTGCCCACAAAGACGGTAAAGGCCATGGTGAATTCCAGGTGCATGGGCCACAGGATCAGCAGGATCACCATCATCTCGCAGATGCGCTCGGCCACAATTTCAAACATTCGCTCCGTCCCTTTCTATGCTCTGAAATCCGTTTCAGTATAACCCCAAGCACCCCCGGTCCGTCAAGGGGGAGGATCCTCTTTCAGCGCAGCATCCACCGGGCCAGGCGTTCTTTTCCCCCGGTGTACGGCAGATCCCGCACGGGGATATGGGGCCGGCTGCCCCGGCGGACAATGGCCTGGGGGTGGCTGAAGGCATCAAAGCTGTATTTCCCGTGATACTGCCCCATGCCGGAGGGGCCCACGCCGCCGAAGGGCAGCCCGGGGGAGGCCAGGTGGATGACGGTGTCGTTGACGCAGCCGCCGCCAAAGTCGCACTCCCCCAGCACACGGCGCTCCACCCCTTTGTCCCGGGTGAACAGATACAGGGCCAGGGGCCGGGGGCGGTCCCGCACAAAGGCGATGGCCTCGTCCAGGGTCCGCCAGGGGATCACCGGCAGGATGGGGGCGAAGATCTCCTCCTGCATCACCGGAGAACTGGGGTCCACATCCACCAGCACCGCGGGGGATATCTTCCCCGCCCCGTCGTCCCATCCCCCGCCGATGGCCGCATTTTGTCCGGCCAGCAGCTTCTTTTTCTCCTCAAAGTGCCGCCGGGAGACCATGCGGGCCATCTGATCCAGATTTCCGCCGGGGAAGAAGTCGTCCAGGGCCGCCCGATAGTGGATCAGGAATTGTTCCTGCAGCCCCTGCTCCAGCAGCAGATAGTCCGGGGCCACGCAGGTCTGCCCGGCATTCAAGACCTTGCCGAAGGCGATGCGCCGGGCCGCCGTTTTCAGGTCGGCGGTGCGGTCCAGGATCACCGGGCTCTTGCCCCCCAGTTCCAAGGTGACGGGGGTCAGATTTTTTGCCGCCGCCCCCATCACCACCCGGCCCACCGCCTGAGAGCCGGTGAAGAAGATGTGGTCAAAG
This sequence comes from Flintibacter faecis, assembly GCF_014287875.1. GTDB lineage: Bacteria > Bacillota > Clostridia > Oscillospirales > Oscillospiraceae > Lawsonibacter > Lawsonibacter faecis_A. The sequence goes on from NZ_JACOPN010000002.1 coordinate 70,896, forward strand.
GGCTGCTCCAGCAGCTTCTCTGTCTCCTCCCGGCCCCCCTGGACCACCGCCGCCTGTTCCCGGGGCAGGGCCCGCTTCAGCACCCGCTCCACCACCTGCGCCGTGGCCGGGGCGTATTCCGACGGCTTGACCACGGCGCAGCACCCCGCCGACAGGGCCCCGATGAGAGGCATAAGGCACAGGTGGAAGGGATAGTTCCACGGACTGATAATGAGGGTCACTCCAAGGGGCCGGGGCCGGATCTCGCTGCGGGCGGGAAAGTGGAGCCAGGGCACCGGGCCGGGACCGGCGCTCATCCATCGCTTCACATGGGCCAGGTGATATCGGATCTCATGGAGGACCAGCCCCGTCTCGCACAGATAGCTCTCGCAGGGGGCCTTGCCCAGGTCCCGCTCCAGGGCCAGGGCGATATCCCCCTCCATATTCTTTACTGCCTGATACAGGGCCTCCAGCGCTTTTTTCCGGGCCGTTGATCCCAGGGTGGCCCCCGTTCGGAACCAGGCCCGCTGCTGCGTCAGCAGTTTTTCCATTTCCATCGTCCCCTCTCCTCTCTTACGGCTATTTTATCCTCTTTCGCCGGGGAGTACAATGAGAAATCCCCCGGATTGACTTTTTCCCGCTGCGCTACTATACTGAGTTCGACCCAAAAAAGACCGCATCCAAAAGCAAGGGAGCAGATGCCATGACATTACGAGAATTGGGCGTTGGAAAAAGCGCCGTGATCCGGCAGGTGGGGGGCGACGGTGCCCTGCGCCAGCATTTTTTGGATATGGGAATGGTGCCCGGGGCGGAGGTGACGGTGGTCAAGCTGGCCCCCATGGGCGACCCCATGGAGCTGCAGATCCACGGCTATGAGCTGACTCTTCGCCTGTCCGAGGCGGAGCAGATCGCCGTGGAGCCCATCCAGCACCGCACCCGCAGCCACCAGGGGACGGACCGGGCTTCGGACCGGACCCACCCCGGTCTGGGCGAGAACGGCTGGTCCCATGACAAGGCGGAGGAGCACCCCCTGCCCGACGACGTGCCCCTCACCTATGCCCTGGTGGGCAACCAGAACTGCGGCAAGACCACCCTATTTAACCAGCTCACCGGCTCCCGCCAGCACGTGGGCAACTTTCCCGGCGTAACGGTGGACCGAAAGGACGGGGCCATTCTTGGCTATCCCAACACCCTGGTCACCGACCTGCCGGGTATCTACTCCATGTCCCCCTACAGCAGCGAGGAGATCGTCTCCCGGAACTTTGTGCTGGAGGAGAAGCCCCGGGCCATCATCAACATTGTGGATGCCACCAACATCCAGCGCAACCTGTATCTCACCATGCAGCTGCTGGAGATGGACGTGCCCATGGTGCTGGCCCTGAACATGATGGACGAGGTGATCGGGAACCAGGGCTTTATCGACGTAAACGCCATGGAGGAGATGCTGGGCATCCCCGTCATCCCCATCTCGGCGGCCAAGAACCAGGGCGTGGACGAGCTGGTGCAGCACGCCATCCATGTGGCCAAATATCAGGAACAGCCCTTACAGCAGGACTTCTGCGGCAAGGAGGACCACGGAGGAGCCGTCCACCGGTGCATCCACGCCGTTATCCATCTCATCGAGGACCACGCCCAGGCGGCGGGGCTGCCCGGGCGCTTTGCCGCCACCAAGGCCATCGAGGGTGACCCGCTGATTTTAGAGCAGCTGCATCTGGATCAAAATGAGCTGGATCTGCTGGAGCACATCGTCCAGCAGATGGAGACCGAGCGGGGTCTGGACCGCAGCGCCGCCATCGCCGACATGCGCTTTGCGTTCATCGAGCGCCTGTGCGAGCAGACGGTGGTCAAGCCCAAGGAGAGCCGGGAGCGGCTGCGCAGCGAGCGCATCGACCGGGTGCTCACCGGAAAATACACCGCCATCCCCTGCTTTCTGGGGATCATGGTTTTGGTATTCTATCTCACCTTCAATGTGGTGGGGGCCTGGCTTCAGGATCTGCTGGCAGCGGGCATCGACTATCTGTCCGCAGCGGCGGACAGCTGGCTGACCGCCGTGCATGTAAACCCCGCCATCCACAGTCTGGTCATCGACGGCATCTTCACCGGCGTGGGCAGCGTGCTCAGCTTTCTGCCCATCATCGTCACCCTGTTCTTCTTCCTGTCCATGATGGAGGACAGCGGCTATATCGCCCGGGTGGCCTTTGTCATGGACAAGCTGCTGCGGAAGATCGGCCTGTCCGGCAAGAGCATCGTGCCCATGCTCATCGGCTTTGGCTGCACCGTTCCGGCGGTGATGTCCACCCGCACCCTCACCAGCGAGCGGGACCGGAAGATGACCATCCTCCTCACCCCCTTTATGAGCTGCACCGCCAAGCTGCCCATCTATGCCTTCTTCGTCAGCGCCTTCTTCCCCGGCCGGGGCTGGCTCATCATGGCGGGGCTGTACATTCTGGGCATTCTCATGGGCATTCTGGCCGCCCTGCTCTACAAAGAGACCCTGTTCCGGGGCGAGCCCATCCCCTTTGTCATGGAGCTGCCCAACTATCGCCTGCCCGGGCTGAAAAATGTGACCCAGCTGCTGTGGGAAAAGGCCAAGGACTTTTTGCAGCGGGCCTTCTCCATCATCCTCATCGCCACGGTGGCAGTGTGGTTCCTGCAGAGCTTTGACCTGCACCTGAACATGGTCTCCGACTCCGCCCATAGCATCCTGGCCGTGGTCTCCGGGGCCATCGCCCCCCTGTTCGCCCCCCTGGGGCTGGGGGACTGGCGCATCTGCACCGCCCTCATCTGCGGCGTGATGGCCAAGGAGAGCGTGGTCTCCACCCTGGAGGTGCTCTTCGGCGGCAGCATCACCGCCGCCCTCAGTCCCCTGGCCGCCGCCTGCCTGCTGGTGTTCAGTCTGCTGTACACCCCCTGCGTGGCCGCCATCGCCTCCATCAAGCGGGAATTGGGGACCCGTTGGGCCGTGGCCGTGGTGGTGTGGCAGTGCGCCCTGGCCTGGGCCGCCGCCTCCATCGTCCACCTGATCGGCCTGCTGCTGGGGGTGGGGCTATGAACGGCTGGGACATTTTGATCGGCGGAGCGATTGCCCTGCTGCTGGTCCTCGCCTTCCGCACGGCCACCTCCAAAAAGGGCCGCTGCTGCGGCGACTGCTGCCATTGCGGCGGCAAAAAGAAAAAAGACGGCTCCTGCCGCTGAACATAACGAACGGTGCGGCCCCACTCCCGTTGGGGCCGCACCGCTTGTAATTCCCGTCCCTTTTTGATAGAATACAGTTGATTTTGCAGTGACTTTGAACAGGAGGTGGCCCTATGGCCGTTGATATGACTGCTCCGGCGGGGCGGAGGATCTTATTCACCGCCTCCACCTGGTCCCATCTGGCCAACTTTCACCGGCCCTATCTCCGGGCCCTGGCAGACCGGGGTTATCTGGTGGACGGGGCCTGCGGCGGGGCCCCGGCAGAGCTTTCGGAGCTTGCCCGGGCCATCCCGCTCCCCCTGGAAAAAAAGATGACCTCCCCAAAAAATCTGGCGGCGGCAGCCCAGCTGCGGCGGCTGCTGGCCTCCGGGGAGTACGACCTGGTCAGCTGCCACACCGCTCTGGCCGCCTTCTTCACCCGCCTGGCGGTGGAGGGCCTGCCCAAGTCCAGGCGGCCCCGGGTGGTCTGCATCGCCCACGGGTACTTATTTGACCGGAACACCTCCGCCGCCAAAACCGCCCTTCTGGCCGGGGCGGAGAAGTTCACTGCCCCCGTCACCGATTTAGTTCTCACCATGAACCGGTGGGACTTTGCCTACGCCAGCACCCACCGCCTGGGCCGCCGGGTGGCCAACATTCCGGGGATGGGGGTGGACTTCTCCTCCCTGGACCGGGCCGACCCCAGAGCGGGACTGGCCCTGCGGGAGGAGCTGGGCTTTGGCCCGGAGCGCTTTCTGCTGGTCTATGGGGCGGAGTTCTCCCGGCGAAAGAGCCAGGAGGTGCTGCTGCGTGCCCTGGCCCTGCTGCCGCAGCGGGCGGTCCTGCTGCTCCCCGGTCAAGGGGAGCTGCTGCCCCGCTGTCAGGCCCTGGCCCGTGAACTGGGGGTGGCGGACCGGGTGGTCTTCCCCGGCCATGTGAATATGGCCCCCTGGTACGCCGCAGCCAACGCCGTGGTCCCCTCCAGCCGCAGCGAGGGGCTGCCCTTCAATTTGATGGAGGCCATGCACTGCGGCCTGCCCGCCGTGGCCTCCGACGTGAAGGGGCATCAAGACCTGATCTGCCACGGGAAGAGCGGCCTGCTCTATCCCTATGGAGATGCCGCCGCCTGCGCCCGGCAGATTCAAACCCTGATGGACGACCCCCGGCTGGCCCAGGACTTAGGCCGGGCCGGGCGGCAGGCCATAGAGCCCTTCCGCCTGGACACCGTTCTCCCCCAGGTCATGGAGGAATATGACCGGCTTTTGGCTGCTGCGGCGGTTGCTGTGTAACTCCATACATGTCAATTTGAGCCAACAAAAAGGGTTTTCCGTCTGCACATCCGGGATGTCTGGTTTATCGTTAAGGAGGCAGCATCATGTCCATCCATCAAGACGCACAGACCATCATCCGGCAGGCGCTGAAGGCCTGCCTGCCCGACCAGGCCGTCCGCCGGGCCCTGGAGGAGAAGGACTTTGGCCCCGGAAAGCTCTATCTGGTGGCGGCAGGCAAGGCGGCCTGGCAGATGGCTCGCTGCGCCGCCGATCTGCTGGGAGAGCGGCTCCAGGCCGGGGTGGTGGTGACCAAGCACGGCCACAGCATGGGGGATATCCCCCGCTGCGCCATCTGGGAGGGTGGCCACCCCGTCCCGGACGAGGGGTCCTTCCGGGGGACCCAGGCGGCCATCGACCTGGTGTCCGGCCTGAGCGCAGAGGATACGGTGATCTTTCTGGTGTCCGGCGGCGGCTCGGCTCTGTTCGAGCGGCCCCTGGTCCCGGCGGAGGACCTGGCCCGGCTGACCCAGGAGCTGCTGTCCTGCGGGGCGGATATCGTGGAGATGAACACCATCCGCAAGCGGCTGTCCGCCGTGAAGGGCGGGCGCTTTGCCCAGCTGTGCGCCCCAGCCCGGGTGTATTCCATCGTCCTGTCTGACATCCTGGGGGACCCACTGGACATGATCGCCTCCGGCCCCGCCTACCCGGACAGCTCCACCTGCGGCCAGGCCCTGGCCGTGGCGGAGAAATATGGCCTGCACCTGACGGACCGGATGCGCCGGCTGCTGCACGAGGAAACTCCCAAGACGCTGGACAACGTGGAGACCGTGATCACCGGCAGCGTGCGCATCCTGTGCGCCGCCGCCGCCGAGGGCTGCGAAACGCTGGGCTATCAGGCCACAGTGCTCACCGACCGGCTGTGCTGCCAGGCCCGGGAGGCGGGGTCCTTCCTGGCCTCCATCGCCCTGACCCACAAAGACACGGACAGGCCCCTGGCCTTCATCGCCGGGGGAGAGACGGTGGTCCGTCTCACCGGAAAGGGCAAGGGCGGGCGGAATCAGGAGCTGGCCCTGGCCGCCGCCCCGGGCATTGCGGGGCTTGACAACGCCCTCATCTTCTCCCTGGGCTCCGACGGAACCGACGGCCCCACTGATGCCGCCGGCGGGCTGGTGGACGGCTCCACCCAGGCCAGGCTGGCCCGGCAGGGGGTGGACATCCACGCCATACTCCAGAATAACGATGCCTACCACGCCCTGGAGCGGGTGGGCAGCCTCATCCACACCGGCCCCACCGGCACCAACGTCAACGACGTGGCCGTGGTTCTGCTGGGGGTTAAAAAATAACTCCCAATTCCCCTTTGTGTTCCTAAAGTATAGGTTAAGATTGGCTGATGTAGATTTATTCATTAGTAGACATAAAAAGAGGCTCCCACCGGGATGGATGGGAGCCTCTAATTTAGGCTGCGTTATTCTGCAATTGCTAAATCTTTCGTGATTGCACCCGTCGAGCGTTCAATCACAATAGCACCGCCGATGGTGTCAAGAGCGAGTACCTTTGCCAAGTCAGCTTCATTGTCAGTTGTTACTCTGACCTTAATTCTGTTAATAGTTTCATATACACCAGAAGAGGTTACAAAAGGAAGTTCCTTGTTTGTCATTGCAGAACTAATTTTACTTTGCAATTCAGTAAGGTATTCAAGAGTATATGTGCCAACTTCAAAAACCGTAGTGCTTTCACTTACACCAAGTTCTTTGCAGATAGCTGTGCGGTTTTCTGCCGTATCAACAGTCAGCACCACAACAAATTTTCCGATGGTGTCTGTATAAGAGCCACCGAAGAATGCTTTGGTTCCTTCTGCCAAATCGTTGCTATTAACGCTCTCGCTATAACTTCCGCTTTCATCGGCAGGAATATCCTCAACAGTCTGAGTATTGTTGTTAACCTGCTCGTTACCCACTTTTTCCTTGCCTGCTTCCAATTTGTTTTCATTGTAATCTTCAATTCCGATATTAGGAGTGTCATTGGTAATAATCTGATTACCGCTAAATACTCCCGCTACCAACAATGCTACCAGACAGCAGCATACTGCACCAGTCATGCCCTTCTTGAACTTATTCATTGCCATTCTCCTTTCGGCGTTGTACTTATCTCTGCGCTCAAATACGCTTTCAGCCATTTCGTTATAGTCCTTCATATTGAAAGCCCTCCTTGTCAAGTTCTGATTTCAACGATTGCTTTGCTTGATATATGAGATTTTCAATTTGGCGCTTGGTCTTTTTCATTACCACTGCAATTTGTTCATTGGTCAAATCCTCAAAGAATTTCAGATATAGGACTTGGCTGTAATCATACTTGATTTTTGAAAGCACCTTATGCAGCATAATTTTCTGCTCTTCCCTAATGTAGGACTGCTCCAAAGCATCTTCATCACTTCGTATGCTTTCCAGATCCTCAAAGGGAATACTTGCAACTTTTCCAAAATGCTTTACATGATTGATGGCGATATTTCTTCCAATGGTATATAGCCATGTTTTGAAAGAGTACTTTTCTATAAACCGAGGCTTTCTGGTAACAATTCTAAAAAATGTATCCTCTGCTAATTCTTCAGCCGTGTGTATGTTGTTCACATATCGGTTCAGAAAAAGGATGAGTCCATCCTTATAATCTCTGATTATCTCAACAATTCCGCTGTCATCACCTTCAAGGAAACGGCGGTAGCTACTTACACCGTTATCCATTGTGTTACTCCTTTCCGAAGTTGTTTCCGGTTTCATCCTTTTCACCTATTAAACAACCAAACAACATATTTCTCTTAACTCTTTTCAGAAAAATTTTCTACTCTATTTCTACTCTATAATACCACCTTGACACTACCTCTGCATACAAGGACAGTACTACCATCCATCTCTGAACGATAGCCCTGCTTCCTGTCGGTGTTAATTTTTATTCGTTGTATTCGTAGAATTATAAAGCGTTTTCAGTCGAGAACACAAAGTCGAATTGGGACAAAAATAAAAACACACCGCTGAAACCAGGCGGCTCCTTGGCAATTTGACACGCCGGGAGCCGCCTGATTTTTGTCCACCCATCAGTTTACAGAAATATCCCGTTTTTCATAGCTTTTTTCTTCCTTCTGTGCTATACTACAAAATTAGCACTGCGTCGCCCTTTTTCGGATAGAAGAAAGAGGGCCTTGAAGGGGGGGCTGTCTATGATCCAGGAAAACCAGCGGCTGCTGAACCAGCTGAACGTCATCAGCGACGGGGCGCTGGTGTTGCTGTCCTTTTTGTTCGGCTATTGGGTGCGCTTTTATGTGCTGTCCGGGGGGACGCAGTCTGTGCCCTTCCGTTTTTATCTGGCGGCGGCCTGCGCCTTGATCCCCCTGCACCTGCTGACCTATAGCTTTGCCAATCTGTACACCCCCCACCGGAAAGTACGGCTGTGGACCGAGCTGCGCCGGCTGTTTTTCTGCAACTGCCTGGACTTTATTATTCTGCAGATGTTCCTCTATCTGCTGCGGGGCACCGATTTTTCCCGTATGGCCATGGCCCTGTTTTTCCTTACGGTAAATGTCAGCATAGGCGGAAAGCGGATGGTCCTGCGGACGGTACTGCACCGCTTCCGGGCCAGCGGCTACAACCAGAAGCACATCGTCATCGTGGGCAGCGGCGACATTGCCCGGGACTGCGTGCGCCGCATCCGCCAGAGCCCGGAATATGGCTATACCCTGCTGGGCTATGTGTCCGACCGGAAAAACTGGTCCGCCCTGCCCTATCTGGGTACCTTTGACCAGCTGGACGGCTATCTGTCCCGGACAAAGCCCGACGAGGTCATCGCCGGACTGGGGGCGGAGGACTATGAGCGGATGCCCCTGATCATCCGGGCCTGCGAGCACACGGGGACCAAGCTGTCCCTCATTCCCTTCTACGCCAAGTACATGCCGCCCCACCCCCAGTTCGACAGTCTGAACGGCCTGCCCCTGATCAACCTGCGGCGCATCCCCCTGGACAATCTGGGCAACGCCTTTGCAAAGCGGGCCATGGATATTGCGGGCTCGCTGGTGCTCATCGTCCTGTCCTCCCCGGTGATGCTGCTTGCCGCCGTGGGGGTGAAGCTCAGCTCCCCCGGCCCCATCATCTTCCGGCAGAAGCGGGTGGGTCTGAACAAGAAGCCCTTTTATATGTACAAGTTCCGGTCCATGCGGGTGAACGCCGCCTCGGACACCGGATGGAGCACCAACTCCGACCCCCGGAAGACCCGGTTCGGCTCCTTCATCCGCAAATTCTCCATCGACGAGCTGCCCCAGTTTTTCAACGTGCTCAAGGGGGACATGAGCCTGGTGGGCCCCCGGCCGGAGCTGCCCCACTTTGTGGACCAGTTCAAGGAGGAGATACCCCTGTATATGGTCAAGCACCAGGTCCGCCCGGGCATCACCGGCTGGGCCCAGGTGAACGGCCTGCGGGGGGACACCTCCATCAAGGAGCGCATTGAGCACGATGTGTATTACATCGAAAACTGGTCCATCCTGCTGGATATCAAAATTTTGTTTCTCACCCTGTTCAAGGGGTTTGTCAACCAAGAAAAATTAAACTGAAAACCGGAGGCAACGCCATGTCCAAGAAGAGACCCAATTCCGCCGCTGCGGCGGATCGGTTCCAGCCCGCAGCCTTTTTCCTGCCCGGGCTGGTCCTGTTCCTGTTCACCGCCCTGACTACCATCAACGCCATTAAGATCCCCGCCCTGCTGGCCCTGGTCGTAACGGCCCTGGCCCTGCTGGGCTGCATGCAGCAGCTGCGCCAGCGGCTGACCTGGATCGTGGCCGCCGTGGCCCTGTTCGTGGCCATCAACGGCATCTCCACCCTGTATTCCGTATCCGGGCAGTTCGCTCTGCAGGACTTTCTGCCCATCGTCTGCGCCTTCTGCGTGTTCGTGCTCATCCTGGCCTTTGAGCCGGGGCAGAAGGGCCTGATCGGCCGCCGGGCCGGGGGCATGTTCGCCGTGAGCACCGCCCTGGCCTCCCTGCTGAGTATCGACCAGCTGTCCACCCGGTTTCTCAGTTCCCCCTTCCTGTGGCTGATGAACAAATTCAGCACCGACTATGTGGACGTGGGCGGCGTGGAGACCGGCGTGCGTATGGTGTCCATCTACCGCAACCCCAACATCTTCGCCGGGTGCATCGGCCTGGGCGTGCTGCTGTCCCTGGGGCTGGCGGTGACGGAGGAGCGGAAGGGGGCCCGCCGGGGCTATCTGGCCTGCCTGGCCCTGAACGCCCTGGCCTTTGTGCTGTCCTTCAGCATGGGCGCCAGCGGCGCCATTGTGGCCGCCTTTGTCCTCTATCTGGTTCTGGAGCTGCCCCAGCGCCGGGCCCGGCTGCTGCTGACCATGCTGGAGACCCTGATCCTCACTGTGATCGCGGCCTTCCCCATCTACCTCACCGCCTTTGACGGCTGGAACGGCCTGAACCCCGTCCCCCTGGTCTGCGCCGTCCTGGCCGCTGCGCTGCTGGTGGTCCTGGACGAGCGCCTGGGCCGAAAGCTGGCCGACGTTCTGTCTTGCCACGGCAAGCTCTTTGCCATCGTGGTGGCGGCTCTGGCCGCCCTGCTGGCCATTTACGCCTTCCTGTCCATGACGGTCACCGGCAGCACCACCCTGAACGCCGGGGAGCGGCTGCGCCGGTCCGCCTATCCCGCCGCCGGGACCTATTCTCTGGACGTGCAGGCCGTGGGGGATGTGTCCGTGACCATCGAGAGCCAGAACATGCAGGACACCATGATGCACACCAGCTCTGTGCTGTACGAGGGCAGCGCCGACGGTGCCTCCTTCACCGTGCCCGAGGACAGCATGGTGGTCTATTTCAACTTCTCCGCCGACCAGACCACGGCGCTGGAGTCCGCCGCATATCAGGGCGAGGCCGGTTCCGGCTCCGTGCCCCTGGGCTATAAGCTGCTGCCCGGCTTCATCGCCAACCGTATGCAGGGCCTGCGGGCCAACCAGAACGCCATCCAGCGTCTGGTCTTTTTCCAGGACGGCATGAAGCTCTTCCGCCAGAGCCCCATCCTGGGCCTGGGTCTGGGCGGCTTCCAGAACAACGTGTACAGCGTTCAGGACTTCTATTACACCACCAAGTATATCCACAACCACTATATCCAGGCCCTGGTGGACACGGGCATCATCGGCTTTGCGGCCTTTGCGGTCATGCTGCTGCTGCCCGCCGCCGTCGTGGTCCGGGCCCGGCTGCGCCGGGAGGAGGAGCCCCTCATCGCTTCTCTGGGGGCGGCCATGGTGTTCATGGCCATCCACGGCGGCGTGGAGGTGGTGTTCTCCAGCAGCTATTTCCTGCCCATCGCCCTGGGGGTCATCGCCATGATCAGCCTGTGCTGCGGCCAGCCCATGGCCCTGCCCTGCTCCCCCAAGGGGGCCAAGTGGGCGGTGCGCATTGCGGCCCTGCCGGTGCTGGTCTACGCCCTGCTGCTGGGGGGCAACCTGTTTGCCGCCCGGCTCATTGCCCAGCCCACCTATGCCAACCTGTCCATGGCCATCGCCATAGACCCCTTCCGCCGGGACGACTATATGACCAGCTATGTGGTCAACGCCCTCACCCAGGAGGACGTGCCCGATGCCGTTATGGCCCAGGCGGAGAAGTGGTCCGCCAAGCTGGAAAAAGTGGACTCCAACAGCACCCCCCTCTATCTGGCCCAGGCCTATTTCCAGCGTGGGGAGACTGACAAGGCCTATGCCATGCTGGAGAAGTACGTGGACTTTGTCCCCACCCAGGAGACCACCTGGGACGATGCCTTCCTGCTGTTATTCCAGTATTCCGACGACAGCCAGGAGTCCATGGACCACATTCTGGCCTTCCAGCAGCGGATGAACCACTGGAACGACACCCACATGGGCACCATCACCCTCAGTCCCCAGGTCCAGGCGGCCCTCACCGTCTTTACCATGGACTGAATATTCTTTCCACCGAAGCCGCTTCTTTTTCTTGACTCCACCCCCGTTTCATGATATTCTGTCACAGAAACAGGTTACGGACCGAAAGGGATAACGACTGTGCGAAAAAACCGCACGGTCGTTATCTCTTTTTTTGCGCCCGAATCCACAGGAGGACAAGCCGCATGTATCTGATGATCGACAACTATGACTCTTTTGTGTACAATCTGAAAGCCTATCTTCAAGAACTGGGCCGGGATATTTTAGTCCGGCGCTCTGACGAGCTTACCCTGGACGACATCCAGGCCATGCAGCCCCAGGGCATCATCCTCTCCCCCGGCCCCAAGCGCCCCTGGGATGCCCAGCTGTGCGTGGACACGGTCCGCCGCTTCGGCGGCAAGGTCCCCCTGCTGGGGGTGTGCCTGGGCCACCAGGTGCTGGGCCACTGCGCCGGCGCCGTGGTGGAAAAAGGCGTTCGCCCCATGCACGGCAAGGTCACCCGGGTCCGCCACAACGGCACCGGTCTGTTCGCCGGTCTGCCCCGGGAGTTCAATGTGACCCGCTACCACTCCCTGGTGGTGCGGCAGGACACCCTGCCGGAGGACTATCAGGTGGACTGCGTGGCCGAGGACGGGGCCGTGATGGGCCTGTCCCACCGCACCCTCCCCCTGTTCGGGGTGCAGTTCCACCCGGAGGCCGTTTTGACCGAATACGGCCACGAGCTGCTGGAAAACTTCTGCCGTATGGCAGAGATGGGAGGTGTTCGGGCATGAATCGCATCACTTTGGAATTGACCCCCTACGTCCCCGCAGCGGACCTGTTCCGTCTGGTCTGCCATGAGCCGGACTGCGCCTTTTTGGACTCCTCCCTGGTGGGCGAACTGGGCCGGTGGTCCATCATCGGCCTGAAGCCCTATGAGACCTTTATCAAGGAGAATGACGGTTCCTTCACCCGGAACGGTCAGCCCCAGCCCGGGCGCTCCTTCGAGGACAGTCTCCAGGACTATCTCCGCACCCACCGGGACGAAAATCAGACCGGCCTGCCCATGGTCTCCGGGGCCATCGGCTACCTCTCCTATGACTACGGACGGGAGAACATGGGGGTGCCCTCCCAGGAGGCCGACCCGGAGCCCATCCCCCAGGCCCGGGTGGTCTTTTACGATCTGCTGGTCATTGAGGACTGCCGGGAAAAGCGGGTGTGGCTGTCCGCCTGCGGGATGACCCAGCCCGCCCAGGCGCTTTTGGACCGCTTCCGGGAGCAGATCGCCCAGGCCGTCCGCCAGGGTTTCCCCCCGGTCCCCGCCGGCCACGCCTCCCGGCCCATCGAAGTGCGGCCCAACTTTGAAAAAGAGGAATACAAGGCGGCGGTGGATCAGGTGATCCAGTATATCATCGAGGGGGATATCTACATCGCCAACATGACCCAGCGGCTGGACGTGATCAGTGACAAGGACCCCCTGTCCGCATTCTACTATCTGCGGGAGCACAACCCCTCCCCCTTCGGCGGCTATCTGGACTGCGGCGACCATCAGATCGTCTGCGCCTCTCCGGAGCGTTTTCTGCAGGTGAAGGACGGCCTGGTGCAGACCCGTCCCATCAAGGGCACCCGCAAGCGGGGGGACACCCCCCAGGAGGACGCCGCCCTGCGGCAAGAGCTGGAGCAGTCGGGGAAGGACCAGAGCGAGCTTTTGATGATCGTGGACTTAGAGCGCAACGACCTGAACCGGGTGTGCCGCCCGGGCAGCGTGAAGGTGACAGAGCTGTTCACCGTGGAGACCTATGCCACCGTGTTCCACCTGGTGTCCAACATCCAGGGCCGGCTGGCCCGGGACAAGGACATTATGGACCTGTTGGCCTCCGCCTTCCCCGGGGGCTCCATCACCGGCGCACCCAAATACCGGGCCATGGAGATCATCGACGAGCTGGAGCACGGCCAGCGGGGGCTGTACACCGGCTCCATCGGCTACCTCACCCTGGACGGGGCCTGCGACTGGAACATCGTCATCCGCACCGCCCTCCACCGGGACGGGCGCTACCACCTGGGCGTGGGCGGCGGCATCACGGCGGAATCCGATCTGGAGTTTGAATATGAGGAGACCCTGCAAAAGGCCAAGGCCGTGCTGGAGGCGCTGCAATGAGCGCCCCGCTGGTCTTAGACGACGGCCTGCAATTCGGTCTGGGGGTGTTCGAGACCATCGCCGTGGAGGGCGGGCACGGGGTGCTGCTGCAGGCCCACCTGGCCCGGCTGGCCCGCTCCGCCGCCGCCCTGGGTCTGGGGGAGCTGCCCGCCCGGGGCGTCACCCGGGAGGCGGTCTCCGGCTACATCCGGGCGCACTGCCCGCCCCACAGCGCCTGTAAGCTGATCCTGACCCAGGAGAATCTGATCCTGCAAAACCGCCCCAACCCCTATGGGCCGGAGCGGTATGACCGGGGGTTCGTCATGGACTTCAGCGCCGTGGTCCGCAACGACACCTCCCCCCTGGTGGGCCACAAGACCATGAACTACGGCGACTGCATCTTAGAGCACCGGGCCGCCGCCGCCGCCGGGATGGACGAGCGGATCTTTCTCAATACCCGGGGCCAGCTGGCCGAGGGTACGGTGAGCAATCTGTTCCTGGTCTCCGGCGGCAGGCTCTATACCCCTGCTCTGAGCTGCGGACTGCTGCCCGGGGTGCTGCGGGACTACCTCTGCCGCAGTCAGACCGTGGAGGAGACGGAGCTCTATCCCCGGCAGCTGGGGGAGTTTCAGGAGTGCTTCGTCACCAACTCCCTCATGGGCATCATGCCCGTGCGCCGACTGGGGGAGCATGTATTCCCCAGCCGGGAGACGGCGGACCGCCTGCGGGCAGAATATGAGCGGGATATGTACCTTCTATAAATCAAACAGAGAGACCTGCCGAAGCGGGTCTCTCTGTTTGATTTGCGGGTGCCGCCGCCCTTTTTATGAGGTGCAACTGCTGGTTGCTAACCTTTCAACCCCGCTTGGTGGACTTTTTGCACCCCTTTTGGTAAACTGAATGCAGAAAAACTGCAAAGGAGGACCTCCATCTATGACACTTGGAGCGAACATCGCGCGCCTGCGCACACAGAAAAACTGGTCACAGGGCGACCTTGCCGACGCACTGGACATCTCACGCCAGAGCGTATCCAAATGGGAGACCGACACCTCTATTCCCGAGCTCGACAAGCTTTTAAAGCTGGCTGAGCTGTTTGGCGTGACCCTTGACGAGCTTGTGTGCGGCGAGAACGCTGCAAAGGCAAGCTCCGCACCTGCGGCACAGGCTGCGTCCGCCTCCTTTCCCCCGCAGCAGGCGGCACCCCAGCGGAAAGAGCGCTGCACCGTCGCAGGAACCGTTTTACTGTGTACCGGCGCAGTCATTTCGATCCTCTGCCTGCTGCTCGTCGGCGATCTGCTGGCGGGGCTGCTACTTGCGTCACCGTTTTTCATCTGCGGCATCATCTGCTTTGCGGTGAAGCGGCGTGCCGGCCTCTTCTGCGGCTGGGCGGTCTATCTCTGCCTCGATCTCTACCTCCGCTTTGCGACCGGCCTTTCGTGGACGACCATCTTTATGACCCCCATCTGGACAGCGCAGATGAACTATATGCGCCTTTTCATTGCGTGGGTGCAGTTCCTCGTCATGCTTGTGATGATCATCTGCACGGTGTGCTCCTACCGAACGCTCAAGCTGCCCGCAGCGAAAAAAGAGGTCTCATGGCTTGTGGCCGGCTGGCTTGCTGCGTTTGTCCTGCTGCCCCTTTTGATGCGCTACGGCATCATGCCGCTGTGGACAAAGGATCTGCACAACTACAGCCAGTTCTCCCCCTACTACTTCATCGGTATTCTGTACGACTATGTGCGTCTGGCACTCGTCACCGTCCTGCTCGTGCGCACGCTCGCCGTCTGGCGCAGGAAGCGGGAAGAGAAGAAGGCGGACCGCAATGCGGCGGTGAAGTAGGAGACCGTTACATCTGCTTCGGCATCGCCCTGTCCAACCGGTGCAAAATGCCCATCATCCCCACCGACCTGTTCCCCCGGCAGCCGGATGGACCGCTATGTCACCTTCACTTCGATCCTGGACACCGCCACGTGAGCTGTCTTTCCCCTGTCCGCTGTCAGGCGGACAGGGCATTTTTTATCTCCCTTTTACCTTTTGTGTTGATATAAGCCTATCCGCCAAGCCTCAAGTCGTTTTGACGGAAAATGGGCATAGAAAAAGGACAGTCGACTTCTCGGCTGTCCTTTCGATATGAAGATAGCTCATTCAGTTTGCGGCAGGGTCTTGTTCTGATACTTCTTCAGCGGAAGTTTGGTTATTGGGGAGCGGGCCATACCCGTCTGGGTTTCCGTCGAGGTCTGTGCTATGATAGTTTTCATACAACCAGTATTTCCCGCCAATCCCAACGACGATGTTTTCGCCATATTGATAAACTTCTGCGCCAACAATAGGGTGATTTGCCTGAAAGTTTTCTTTGGGTATGCCGTCCAAATAATTACCTGCGTCATTTGTGCCTTGGAAGTTGGTAACATCACTTTCAATGACACCTAAATAAACAAAATCGCCTTTCAATTCGTTGAACGATGTTTGCGAAGTGGACTGCTTATACAAGGTGTCATTAACATAAATCATCGGTGCCGCGTCTGCTATACCCGGAGTAGTAACACTATCGTTGTTGTGGAGAAAAAGGGGAGTTGCCACAACGCATACTAAAACCAAACAAGCTGCAATAGCTCCCCATTTAGCCCAGATGGGCTTTTTTGCTTTTTGGTATACCCTTGCCTCGCTGACATATTTCTCATTGATGTCGCCGAGGACCTCATACAGTTTTTCGTTAGTCATAGTGCAAAGCCCCTTTCTAAAAGGTAGTTGTGCAGTTTAAGGCGGAGGCGGTTAAGGGTCATTGATACTGCCCCATCATTCATGCCGTGCCGGACAGCAATTTCTGAAATGCTATCGGTGTACCAGTATCGGCTGATAAAAATACTTCTTTTCTCTGGAGAAAGACTATCCAGAAATGTATCAATGGCTTTCGTGAGTTCCTTTTGGTCAAATGCCTGTTCAACATCATCCTTGCCAGATACCAGGTCTGAAAGTTCCTCCAAAACCACAGGCAACTCTCCGCCGCCTCGTTTGTCGGCATTGTTATGCTTGTATCGGTTAAACGATAAGTTTCGGACTATTTTCCCAAGGAATGTAGATAGAATGCTCGGTCTATGCGGTGGCATGGAGTTCCACGCGTTCAAGTATGTGTCGTTCACACATTCCTCGGCATCTTCATTATTACCCAATATGTTTTTGGCAATCGAGGTGCAGTAGCTTCCATACTTGTCTGCTGTTGCGGGGATTGCCTGCTCATTCCTATCCCAGTATAACTGGACTATATTTGCGTCATCCATCAGCTTTCACCTCAAATTTACCCTTTCACCTATATACACAACTTTTGAATTCAAATCTCACACATTTTTTCAAATATTTTTCTATCCCATAATACCACAATATTCTACAATTTGGGCATGAAAAGAGGCCGAGGTTGCCTTCGGCTCTTTTCGGTATCCAGTACCGGTTAAGTGCGTGATTTAGTGAAATCACCGGTGTTCTACCCTATCCACACAAAGGGTAAGAGGGCATTTTTTATTTTCCCATTGACAACCTGGCCGCTTCTGTTATAATCCCGTCTACAGAGATTTTCAGAAAAGGCAGGGCCTGTTGTCTATGGAGCTTATGAAACTGTTCGGTACGGAGAAGATCGGCAAAATTTTGCTGCGGCTGGCCCCGCCGGTGATGCTGGCCCAGCTGATCCAGGCCCTCTATAATATTGTAGACAGCCTGTTCGTGGGCAAATATGCCGACTCGGGTCTGACCGCCCTGTCCATCGTCTATCCCCTCCAGCTGCTGATGATCGCCCTGGCGGTGGGCACCGGCGTGGGGGTGAACACGGTGATGGCCGCCCGGTTAGGCATCGGTCGGAAAAAGCAGGCCGAGGAATACGCCGGGGTGGCCACCCCCATGGCCCTTATCATGTGGCTGGTATTTGCCGGAGTGTGCTGGTGCATTATGCCCCTCTATGCCCGGGTGTCCTCCCAGTCGCCGGATGTCATCCGGGACGTGGTGACCTATGGCCGCATCGTGTGTCTCTTCAGCACGGGGCTGTTTTTGGAGAGCGTGTGGACCAAGGTCCACCAGGCCAACGGGGACATGAAAACCCCCATGGCCGCCCAGATCGCCGGGGCCGTGACCAACATCGTCCTGGACCCCCTGCTCATCTTCGGCCTGTTGGGTCTGCCCCGGCTTGGCATCGCCGGGGCGGCCATCGCCACGGTGGCCGGACAGTTTGTGGCCGCCGCCATCGTGTCCCGGGGCGGCTTCTACCCCGCCCCCGCCCGGCGGGTCTGCCTCCGTGCCGTCCCTATCGTCCTCCGCCTGGGCTTTCCTAATATGCTCATGCAATCGGCCTACACCTTCTACATTCTGGGGCTGAACCTGATCCTGGCGGGCTTCTCCGACCAGGCGGTCACCGCCCTGGGCCTCTATTACAAGTGGCAGACCTTCTTCTTTATCCCCCTGGGGGCCATGCAGACCTGCATCGTGCCCGTCATCAGCTTTAACTATGCCGCCCGCAAACCGGAGCGATGCAAAAGCACCATGAAGGTATCCGCCCTGTTCGGCATGGGGATGATGTTTCTGGGGGCATTGGTATTCGAGTTTTTCCCCGTGCAGATGGTCCGGGTGTTTACCCCCGACCCCCAGGTGGCGGAGATCGCCCGGGTGGGCTTTCGCTTTGTGGGGGTCAGCTTCCTGCCCCAGGTGCTGGCCCTGCTGTTCCCCGTGTTTTTCCAGGCCATCGGCTTCGGGCTGAAAAGCTCTCTGCTGACCATCATCCGCACGGTGGTGCTGTTTGTCCCCCTGGGCTTTCTGTTCTCCCGCTTCGGCCTGAACTGGTTCTGGCTCACCTTCCCCGTCACGGAATTGGTCACTGCCGGGGTGGGCGGGGTGTTCTACCGGCAGTTCCTGTCCATGACCTATGAGCAGTCCCTCCACCGGTCCGCCCCCACCGCCGTGAAATAAATCAAAAAAACAACAACTAACAATAATGCGCCCTGTTCCGCCGGTCTTATGGCAGAACAGGGCGCACTGTTTTATGCGCTTACAGCTTGACTTTCACCACCACTTTGTGGACCTGCTCCGGGGCATCCACGGCAATACAGGGGGCGTGGGCATCGCCGGGGAAGGCCACCATGAACTTGTCCCCCTCCAGCACGAAGCTGGCACTGGCCGGGCCGTGATAGAGCCACAAATCCCGGTCCGGGTGGGCCTCCACCTCTTCGGTCATGTCCTGGAGGGGGGCCACATCAAACTTCTCCCGGCCGGACAGGACGAACTGGATGTCGGCATACTTCCGGTGGGCCTCCGGGGTGTCGTTTACCGGGCGGGTCTCATAGTCCTGGAGAAAGAAGAACAGGTCCTCCCCCTCCACCTCATACCGGCTCTCGGTGAGGGCGGCAAAATCCGTGTCCCGCAGCAGCTGCAGGCCCCGATAGATGCGGGGATGGACGGTTTTATACTGCTCTAAATTTTTCAGACTGTCAAAGATCATGGCGGTGCGCTCCTTCCTGATTTCGGGCCCCTTGGGCCCGCTGCTGCCCCCATTATACGGACAGGCCCCGGCCTTGGCAAGGGCCGGAAAAGGACCGATGTCAAAAACCATGCAAACAGCGTTTTTTATTGCAGAACACTGGTCAGTTTTTAACGCCGTTTTAACCCAACTTGTGGGGATTCCGCCGAAAAAAATTTCATCTATTGCCTTTATTCGTCAAAACTTATATAATGAGTTCGCAAAAGAGAGGATGCTGTTCTCTGTTGCAGAACTTATAAAAGGAGGCGCTGCATATGGACGGACGGGCTGAACCCAAGGTCAAATCCCTGGCCAAGGCGTTGAACATTCTCTCCTGCTTCACCATTCAAGAGCCCGTTTTGGGCGTGACGGAGCTGGCCAACCGCATCGGCGTGACCAAATCCAACATCCACAACATCCTATCCACCTTCACTTCTATGGGTTATCTCCAGCGGCTGCCCGATGGGCGGTATACCCTGGGGCTGAAAATTCTGGAGTACGCCTTCATCATCAACCAGAACCTGGGTTATCCCAACGCCGTGTACGACATTCTCGTGGAGACGGCCAGCCGCACCGGCGAGATCGTCTATTTCGGTCTGCCCTATGGCACCAACGTTCTCTATCTCTATGTGGCCCACCCGGCTGACCGGCTGGGGGTGCTGCCCTATCGGGATATTCTGGGCGAAACCGCTCCCTTCTACTGCACGGGTATCGGCAAGGCTATCCTGGCCCATATGCCCGAGGAGGAGTGGCCCTCCCACATCCCCGAGGAGCGCACCAAGTATCAGCCCAACACCATCACCGATCTGGACGGCATTCTGGAGGAACTGCGCATCACCCGCCGCCGGGGCTATTCCATCGACAACGGCGAGCGGGACCCCAACATCCGCTGTGTGGGCGTACCCGTCTATAACGCTGCCGGACAGCTGGTGGCCGGGGTGAGCACCTCCGGCCCCTCCGTCTCCATGACGGACGAGAAGCTGCTGGAGTGCGCGGGCATTCTGCAAAACGCCGCCCTGAAAATGCGGGAGCGCATTTATCGGTAACTCTTTCTTCGTTTCTACTCCGGGTGGAGAGCCCGGTTTGGAAAAATAGGTACAATTTTGGATTTAGGAGGATCTACATGAAAAACTGGAAAAGAAGCATCGCCCTCTGCCTCAGCGCCGTCATGATGGTCGGCCTGCTGGCCTCCTGCGGCAGCAAGAACGCCCCCGCCGCCTCTAGCTCCGGCAGCACCGCTTCCGGCAGCACTTCCACCAACACCGAAGACGTTGGCGACCCCGTCAAGCTGGTCTTCTCCATCGCCGCTGTGCCCACCGATGCCCACGGTGCCGCCCAGAAGGTCTTTAAGGACACTCTGGAGGAGATCTCCGGCGGCAACATCACTGTGGAGTGCTATGACTCCGGCTCCCTGTATGGCCAGGACACCGAGCACGATGCCCTGAAGAACGGCGACGTGGACCTGATCTACTCCTCCGCCTCCTGGCTGACCGACGGCTCCCCCTGGGTGTCCATGTTCACCGCCGGCTATGTGTTCCAGAGCTATGACCACATGACCAAGGTGCTCAACGGCGACATCGGCAAGGAAGTCTTCCAGAAGATCGCCGACGAGCAGGGCATCCTGCCCCTGGGCGCTTACTACCTGGGCACCCGTCAGGTCTCCCTGTCTGAGGACAAGCAGATCAAGACCCCCGAGGACCTGAACGGCATCAACCTGCGTATGCCCAACTCCGACGCCTGGGTGTTCCTGGGCAAGGCCATGGGTGCCAACCCCACCGCCATCCCCTTCAACGACCTGTATCTGGCCCTGCAGACCGGCACCGTTGACGGCCAGGACAACCCCCTGCCCACCGTGCAGTCCGCCAAGTTCTATGAGGTCCAGAAGTCCATCTCCCTGACCAACCACCTGGTGGACTCCGTGTGGCCCACCATCAACCTGAACACCTGGAACAAGCTGACCGACACCCAGAAGGGCTGGGTCATGGAGGCCGTTGAGGCCGGCCGCAAGGCTTGCGACGAGCAGAACCTGAAGACCGAGAGCGAGGTTCAGGACTTCCTGAAGGAGCAGGGCCTGAGCATCTACGAGGCCGATGTTGCCGCCTTCGCCGACCACGTGCTGAACACCTATCTGAACGACCCCATCTCCGACAGCTGGGACAAGGACCTGCTGGCCGAGATCCAGGCCATGGCCTAAGTTCTCCCCGCACAGATATCCCCAACGGGGGCTGGGATAGTCCCGGCCCCCGTTTTTAAGTGTCAAAAACAACTTTTCCTCCCTGAAATCCGTTTGAAATTCCGGGCCGTTCTGCGGGCTGCCCGGAGAAAAATTTGAAAGGAGCGAACACGATGAAAAAAGTCGGCGGTTTTATCCGCGACTGCGTGGAAAAGTACATCCCGGCAGCGGCCTTTACGGTGCTGTTCCTGGTGTTCGTTTTCCAGGTATTCATGCGCTATGTTTTGAAGATGCCCCAGGCCTGGACCACCGAAGTGGAGCAGTCCTGCTTCCTGTGGCTGGTCATGCTGGGCGCGTGCTACTGCCAGCGGCTCAACGGCCACGTCACCTTCACTCTGGTCTATGACAAGATGAACGTGAAGGGCAAGGCCATCACCGCCATGCTGGGCAATCTGCTTATCACCTTCACCTGCCTGGTCACCTTCCTGCCCTCCCTGAACTATGTCTGGGGCCTGATGGAGCGCCAGCAGATGACCACCCTGCTGAAGTGGCCCAAGACCGTCGTCTTTATGCCCTATGTGATCTTCCTGGCCTTCATCGTGGCCTATGCCGTCATGGAGCTCTATGAGGAGATCATGGTTCTGGCCGGCAGCAAGAAGTATGCCGACATGATGCTGGAAGCCTCTAAATCCGAAGCCGAGCAGGCCATCGAGGCCTCTCTGGCCCAGGAGGACCTGGACCTGTCCCACATCGACTATGGAGGTGACAAGTAATGCTGGATAACCTTCCTCTGATCGTATTCCTCATCTGCTTCGTCCTGATGTTCGTGCTGCGGATGCCCATCCCCACGGGCATGATCGCCGCCTGTACCATGTACTTCCTCACCGACGGTCTGGTGGACGGCAACAGCTTTATCGGCATGATCACCGGCCAGGAGGGCCAGCTGCATCTGGTGGCCCAAAAGACCATTGAGGCCATCTTCACCAACACCACCATCATCGCCGTGCCCCTGTTCATCTTCGCCGCCAACGTGATGAACGCCGGCAAGATCACCGAGTATGTGTTCGGCGTGTGCAAGGGCCTGGTGGGCCGCTTCCCCGGCGGTCTGGCCCACGTGAACGTGCTGGCCTCGCTGGTGTTCTCCGGCATGACCGGCTCCGCCGTGGCCGACGCCTCCGGCCTGGGCAAGATGGAGATCGATGCCATGCGCGCCGAGGGCTATGACGACGGCTTCTCCTGCGCCATCACCGCCGCCTCCGCCACCATCGGCCCCATCTTCCCCCCCTCCATCCCCGCCGTGATCTATGCCATGCTCACCGGTGCCTCTGTGGGCGCGCTGTTCATGGCCGGCATGATGCCCGGCGTGATCTTGGCCGTCTGCCTGTGCGTCTATGTGGCCTTTATCTCCAAAAAGCGCAACTATCCCAAGTCCGCCCCTCCCCGCCTGGGCGCCTATCTGCGCTATTGCTTCAAGGCCATCTGGGCTCTGCTGACCCCCGTTATCCTGCTGGTGGGCATCTACACCGGCGTGATGACCCCCACCGAGGCGGGCGCCATCGCCGGTGCCTACGCCCTGCTGGTGGCCATTCTGGTCTATCACATTCTGAACTGGGAGGGCCTGAAGCAGGTCATTTTCGACACGGTGAAGGGCACCGGCTCCGTCTCCATCATGGTGGGCGCAGCCTCCGCCATCTCCTTCATCTTCGCCAAGGAGCAGATCGGTGTCCGTCTGGGCAACTGGATCACCTCCTTTACCGACAGCAAGTACGTCTTCCTCATCATGGTCAACATCATCATCCTGGTGCTGGGCATGTTCGTGGACACCTCCGTCATCCAGCTGGTCATGATCCCCATTCTGTGGCCCGTGGCCCAGCAGTTCGACGTGAACATCATCCACTTCGGCCTGATCATCATCTTCAACATGATGCTGGGCCTGTCTACCCCTCCCTTCGGTATGTGCCTGTTCATCACCTCCGGCATCTCCGGCACCCCCCTGAAGAACGTGATCAAAGAGATCTGGGGTCCCATCGTGGTCATGCTCATCGTGCTGCTGATCATCACCTTCGTTCCCAACTCCGTGCTGTTCCTGCCCAAGCTGTTTGGCCTGATGTAAGCCGATTTTCCCCGCTGTACGCATTTTAAAATCTATATCTATCGAAGGAGCGATTTTTCATGGCATTTTCCATCAATCCCGGCGTTTGGCCCGTTATGATCACCCCCTGGACCGAGGACAACAAGCCCGACTTCAAGGCCATCCAGCAGCTGTGCGACTGGTATGTGGAGAAGGGCTGCACCGGCATCTTCGCCGTGTGCCAGTCCAGCGAGATGGCCTACCTCACCGAGCAGGAGAAGCTGGACATCGCCCGTGCCACCGCCGAGGCGGTGGACGGCCGCATCCAGGTGGTGGCCTCCGGCCACACCGCCGATGACAAGGCCACCCAGTTCCGTGAGATCGAGAACATGATGAAGATCCCCGGCATCGGCGCCTATGTGCTGGTGTCCAACCGCCTGGACCAGAAGAACGAGGGCGAGGCCGTGTTCGAGGCCAACGCCCAGGAGATCTTCGACCGCTATCCCGAGATTGACTTCGGCATCTACGAGTGCCCCATGCCCTGGAAGCGCCTGGTCACCACCGAGTTCCTGCGCAAGGCCGGTCAGCAGGGCCGCATGGTCTTCCTGAAGGACACCTGCTGCGACTACGAGCTGGTGCGGGAGCGCCAGGCCGCCGTGGAGGGCACCCCCCTGAAGATCTTCAACGCCAACGCCCAGTCCTGGTTCGACAGCGTGTGCCACGGTGCCGCCGGCTACAGCGGCGTGATGGCCAACTTCCACCCCGACCTGTACAAGTGGTGCTTTGATCACAAGGACACCGACTATGACAAGGCCCGCCTGGTGGCCGACTTCCTGACCGCCGCCGCCATGATTGAGATGCGCATCTATCCCTGCAACGCCAAGTATCACCAGAACCTGGTGGACGTGCCCATGAGTGTCTTTGCCCGCAGCGCCGACTGCGCCAAGCTGGACAAGAACGCCAAGGGCGAGGTGGAGAGCCTGATCCATCTGGAGCAGTATGTCCGCAAGCAGCTGGGCCTGCTGTAATGCACAAACCACATGGGCGTCCTGAGCTTTTCAGGGCGCTCATGCAATATCCGTCATAATGGGAGGAATCTTCTATGTCTTTAAAAAAGCCTAATATTCTGGTGGTCGGCAGCTTTATGATGGACCTGATCGCCAGCACCCGCCGGGTGCCCAACTCCGGCGAGACCGTCATCGGCATGAAATTCCAGACCGCCCCCGGCGGCAAGGGAGCCAACCAGGCCGTGCAGTGTGCCCGGCTGGGGGCCCACGTCACCATGGTGGGCCAGGTGGGTGACGACGCCTTCGGCAAGATCATGACCGACACCGCCGCAGCCGCCGGCGTGGACGTGTCCCATGTGTCCGTGGACCCCAACGAGTCCTCCGGCGTGGGCCACATCACCCTGGAGGTCACCGACAACGGGGCCAAGAACCGCATCACCGTCTGCCCCGGGGCCAACTTCACCCTGACGGTGGACGACCTGGCCTGGCTGAAGGACCAGATCGGCCGGTATGACCTGGTGATGATGCAGTTCGAGCTGCCCATGCCCGTCATCGAGGCGGTGGCCCAGTGGGCCCACGACGCCGGGGTCATCGTCATGATCAACCCCGCTCCCGCCGCCCCCCTGTCCGACAAGCTGCTCGCCTGCACCACCTATATCTCCCCCAACGAGCACGAGGCCGCCATCCTGGCCGACCACTCCATCGATGTGTCCAACGGCATCAACATGGACGACGTGGCCATCGTGGCCCGCGCCTTCCATGACCGGGGCGTGGAGAACCTGATCATTACCATGGGGGAGAACGGCTCCATCGTGGCAGGCAAAGACGGCATCCACCACACCGACTGCGTCAAGGCCCCCCAGGTGGTGGACCCCACCGCCGCAGGCGATTCCTTTGTGGCCGCCTTCTGCACCGGCCTCACCGCCGGCCTGCCCCAGGGCCAGGCTCTGGCCTTCGCCAGCCACACCGCCTCCCTCACTGTGTCCAAGATGGGCGCTATGCCCAGCCTGCCCACGGTGGATCAGGTGCAGGCCTTTATGCTCCAGCGCGGCTACACCGGCTTTGACCCCGCCGTTCTGGACGGTTTGAAGTAATATCCTTATCTTTCCCCACGGGAATACCAGTATCGAAAAGGAGTGTATCATTATGCTGAAAGAGGAGAGCAAGCAGGCTGTTTCTCAGTTCTTCGCCGCTGTGGACCAGGAGTTCAACGCCTTTTTAAAGGCCCGCAGCCCCCAGGACTATGAGGCCGCCGCCCAGCTGATCCTGGAATCCCAGGCCCACGGCGGACGGCTCCACGTCACCGGCATCGGCAAGTGCAGCCATGTGTCCACCTATGCCGCCTCTCTGTTTTCTTCCACCGGAAACCCCGCCTATTACCTCCACGGCACCGAGGCCGTCCACGGCTCCTGCGGCCAGCTGGTGGCCGGGGATGTGGTCATCGCCATCTCCAACTCCGGCGAGACCGGCGAGCTGAAGGCCACCGTCCTGGCCGTGAAGAACAACGGCTGCAAGGTCATCGGCGTGTCCGGCAACCCGGACAGCTGGCTGGCCCACGAGAGCGACGCCTTCCTGGTGGCCGGCGTGAAGCAGGAGGGCGGCCCCCTGAACCGGGCCCCCCGGAACTCTGTCCTGGCCGAGCTGCTCACCCTGCAGGCCCTGTCCGTGGCCCTGCAGGTGGAGAAGGACTGGGACCCCGTGAAGTACGTCCGCTGCCACCCCGGCGGAAAGCTGGGCCAGCTGCGGGACAACGAGAAGAAGTAATGTAAGGGAGGTTTTTCACATGCTCA
Source organism: Flintibacter faecis (assembly GCF_014287875.1). Classification (GTDB taxonomy): domain Bacteria; phylum Bacillota; class Clostridia; order Oscillospirales; family Oscillospiraceae; genus Lawsonibacter; species Lawsonibacter faecis_A. The sequence goes on from NZ_JACOPN010000002.1 coordinate 96,904, forward strand.
CAGGTAAGCTGATCCACCCGGACATCATGGCCGCCCTGGCCCTGTGCGGCCACGGGGACAAGGTCCTCATCGCCGACGGCAACTATCCCCTGGACTCCAAGAGCGGCGAGGCTGAGACCGTCTATTTAGGGCTGACCCCCGGCCTGCCCACCGTCACCGACGTGCTGCAGGCCATCCAGAGCGCAGTGAACATCGAAAAGGCGGAGGTCATGGACCCCGCCGACGGCACCGCCCCCGAGATCTTCGTCCAGTTCCAGTCCATGCTGGGCGGTATGGAGCTGAGCAAGCTGGGCCGGTATGAGTTCTACGACGCCTGCTGCCAGCCCGGCGTGCGGCTGGCCATCTCCACCGGCGAAAAGCGCACCTTCGCCAACCTCCTCATCACCATCGGCGTGGCCTGAACCACCTGAATTTTCCTAACCTGACCGCCGCTGCAGGGGCGCTCCTGCGGCGGCGGTCTTTTGCATGTTTTCAGGATATCAGGGCAGACTAAGGGCATCTATCACACCCGGAGGTCGATGCCCATGTCCCGTTTCCGCCCTTCTAAGGGGCCTGTTCTGGCCGGACTGGCCCTATGCCTGATCCTCGCCGCAGTCTGTTATGGCGCACAGCAGCCCCTGGCCCCCGCCGCAGGTCCTGCGGCCATCCCCGCCTCCACAGACAACTGGGGTCTGTCCTTCCCGCAGGAGGGCCAGACCCCCGTGGGCAACGCCAGCCCGGAGGAGCTGGCCAAATACAACGCCCGCTTTCTGGGGGACACGTCCCAGAAAGTCATCTATCTCACCTTTGACTGCGGCTATGAGAATGGCTATACCGACGCCATTCTGGATGCATTGAAAAAGCACCGCGCCCCCGCCGCCTTTTTCGTGGTGGGCAATATGGTCGAGACTGCCCCCGACGTAGTCCGCCGCATGGCTCAGGAGGGGCACATCGTGGGCAACCACACCTTCCACCACCCGGACATGTCCGCCATCGCCGACCAGGCCGCCTTTCAGAAGGAGCTGGACAGCCTGGCGCAGCTCTATCAGCAGACCACGGGCCGGACCATGCCCCGGTATTACCGCCCGCCCCAGGGCAAATATAACCTGGAAAATCTGAAGCAGGCCCAGGCCCTGGGCTATCAGACCATCTTCTGGAGCCTGGCCTATGTGGACTGGTACGCAGACGACCAGCCCACGGCCGAGCAGGCATTTGGCAAGCTCCTCCCCCGCATCCACAGCGGGGCCATCGTTCTGCTCCACGCCACCTCCCGCACCAATGCGGAGATCCTGGATGAGCTGCTCACCCGGTGGGAAAACATGGGCTATACCTTCGCCTCCCTGGATCAGCTGCCCACCCTGTGAGCACCCCATTCAAAAACTTTTTTATTTATTTTTAAAAAAGACTTGCATTCTGCCGCAAAAGCTGGTATGATACCAGTCGAGGCTTTTTGATAAGCGATTCTCATAGCGAGGAGGTAAGCAACATGGCCAAATGCGAATTCTGCGACAAGGGCGTCACCTTCGGCATTCAGGTGTCCCACTCTCATCGCCGTTCCAACCGCACCTGGAAGCCCAACGTGAAGCGCGTGAAGGCGATCGTGAAGGGCACCCCCACTCACGTGTACGTCTGCACCAGATGCCTCCGTTCCGGTAAGGTCACCCGCGCTGTGTAATGGAATATGGCAACTAAAAACAGCCGCCTTTTTCGGGCGGCTGTTTTTCTTTTGTCCCGGCGCTTGCTTTTGGTCGGACGTTCTGATATATTAAAGTCAGACAAACAGAAAGGTGGGATACTCATGGGGATGATACATCCAGCGCCCCGGCGGTGTTTGGCGGCGGCCTGCGGCGGCGTATTTCTCGCGGCCATGCTCCTCCTGCCCTCCTGCGGGGTGCAGCATACAGCAGACCCCGTCCAGGACTTTCAGGCGCAGCTGACAGAGCGTGCCGTGCCCTTTGTGGGCTCTGACAAGCAAGAGCCCCGAGACTTTATGCCGGACTCCATTCAGTACGGCCACTTCTCCTCCCCGTCGTCTGACGAGCTGTGTGCCCTCTTCAAGTATACGTCCCTGATCCACCCGGAGGGGCTGGACCGGACCCTGGCCGTGGTCTATGATGCGGAGGACCTGTCTGTGGTGGCCAGCCACGAATTCGTCGCGGACCAGGTCCAGCTTCAATTTCTCCCCGCCAAAGACGGGCGGGACTATGTGCTCTATCTGGGCACCGTCACCTATCAGGGTATCTCCACCTATGACCTGCAGCTGTTCCAGATCGGCAATTCGGCCTGGAAGCCCGTCTCCGCAGACCTCCCCCAGTCTGAGGACGGCGCATACTCCCTCACCGACCGGGCCATCCTGCGCCTGAACGGGGACCACACCTACACGTCCTATGTGTGGGACCAGGAGGCAGAGTGCTTTATAAAAGACGGCTGATTTTTTCCCCCGATCAAAAACCGACAGAGCCTGCCCGTTTGCAAGCTCTGTCGGTCTTTTGTTTGGCACCCGGGGCTGTCATTCCGAGGAGCGAAGCGACGTGGGAATCCGTCCTCTCGTCCCCGCAGTCCTTTCTCGCAGGATAGACTTTCGGATCAGGAGCACGGATCGCTGCGTCGGGGCTTCGCCCCTCCTCGCAATGACAAGCTCCCGGTCCGAATCGCTTATCCCTCTTTCGCCGCTCTCCAGGGCACGTCCTGAAAGCGCTCTCCGGCCTCCAGGACCTCCACCCCTCCGGCGGTGACGTCCAGGACGTGGGCGGCAAACTCTGCGGAGCGCTCCTCGGGCAGCAGACAGGACAGCACCACGTCCGCCCCATAGTCCACCTGCTCCACCACGCCGGAGAAGGCGGCCACCTCCCGGCGCATCCCCTCGAACTGGGCGTAAGTGCAGGGCACCTCCATGGCCACCCAACGGCGGACCACAGAGACCCCGGCGGCATCCAGGGCGTCCTTGGCGCTTTGGGTATAGGCCCGCACCAGGCCCCCGGCCCCCAGCAGCACCCCGCCGAAATACCGGGTGACCACGCAGCACACGTTCTCCACGCCCTCCCGCTGGAACACGTTCAGCATGGGCTGGCCCGCCGTGCCCTGGGGCTCCCCGTCGTCGGAGTAGCGCACGGCCCCGTCCCGGATGAGATAGCACCAGCAGTTGTGCCGGGCGTCGTAGTGCTGTTTCTTCGTCTCCTCAATGCGCCGCCGGGCCTCCTCCTCCGAGGAGACCCGCCACACCTGGCCGATGAAGCGAGAGCGCTTTTCCACCAGCTCCGTCTGGCTGTGCCCGGTGGGGATATAGTACTCCGTCACTTAGGCTCCACCTTTCTGTCTCATTCCTGTCTCATTTGGCCTGTCAGTCCTCCCAGGGCTCTTTGTGGGGCTGCCAGCCCTCCACCAGGGGACCCAGCTGGCCGATGATCCTGGGGGTACACACGGCCTTTACGTCGATGGTCTGGCCATACTCCACCGACTCCACCTTGGCCTGCTGGTACAGGGTCTCTAAAATGCCGCCCTTGTCATAGGGCAGGTGGATGGTCACCCGGCGGGCCCCGTTGTCCAGCACGCCGCCGATGGCCTTGAGCAGGTCGTCCAGGCCCTCCCCCGTCTTGGCGGAGACGGACACCCGGCCCTTGCCGTGGGGGCGGATCTCCCCCTGCCACCGGTCGCACTTGTTGAACACCTCGATGCGGGGGGTGTGGTCAGCGCCCAGCTCGTGGATCAGCTTATCCACCACCTCCGCCTGCTCCATCCACTCCTCGTTGGAGGCATCGATGACGTGGAGCAACAGATTGGCAAAGGACAGCTCCTCCAGGGTGGCTTTAAAGGCCTCCACCAGGTGGTGAGGCAGCTTGCGGATAAATCCCACCGTGTCAGACAGCAGCACCGTGCAGGTGTCAGATATCTCCAGGGTGCGGGTGGTGGTGTCCAGGGTGTCGAACAGGCGGTTATTGGCGGGGATGTCCGCCCCGGTGAGGCGGTTGAGCAGGGTGGACTTGCCCGCATTGGTATAGCCCACGATGGCGACAACAGGCACCTCGTTTTTAATGCGGCGGTCCCGCTGGGTGGAGCGCACCCGGCGCACGTCCTTCAGCTCCCCCTCCAGCTTGGCGATCTTCCGGTGGATGTGCCGCCGGTCAGACTCCAGCTGGGTCTCGCCGGGGCCCCGGGTGCCGATGGCGCCCTCCTGGCGCTCCAGGTGCTTCCACATGCCCGTCAGCCGGGGCAGCAGATATTTATACTGGGCCAGCTCCACCTGCAGCCGCCCTTCTCTGGTCCGGGCCCGCTGGGCAAAGATGTCCAGGATCAGGGCGGAGCGGTCCAGCACCGAGACGTTCAGCTCCTCGCTGAGCACCCGCTGCTGGGAGGGGGACAGGCTGTTGTCAAAGATGACCATGTCCGCGTTCATGGCGTGGACCAGCTCTTTCACCTCGGCCACCTTGCCCTCGCCGATGAAGGTGCGGGGGTCGGGGCTGTCCTTGGACTGCATGACCACCGCCGCCGTCTGGCCCCCCGCCGTCTCCAGCAGGGCGGCCAGCTCGTCCATGGACTCCTGGGTGGCGTTTTCCTCCCGGGGCAGGCTGAAGGCATCCAGCCCCACCAGCACCGCCCGTTCCTTTTTTTCTTGGGTATTGATGTCGGTCATAGTTCCTCCCGTTTTCGGCCAGATACCAGGCGCGGTGTTACCGCACCAGGACCTCTACGATCTGGCCGATATACATGGTGTGATAGTCCTGCTGGGGATACCACTTTTCCTTCACGTCCTGGGGGATGTTGGCCGGGTCCATGGGCTGGACAAAGCGCTTGCGGCACACCAGCACCAGCTCCGCCTGGTCAAAATAGGGCGCGCCGCACTCCGCCGCCTGAACAGTGAAGCCGCACTCCTTCACCTTGTCCACCTCCCGGCCGCTCTTGCTGCCGCACAGGGACAGGGCCTTGCGATACTCCTCGCCGAAAAAGCACAGGGTGAAATACTCCTCCCGGTCCACGAACTCCTTGGTATAGCGCTGGGGACGGATGTAGCAGGTGGCCGCCGGGGCCCCCCAGATCACGCCCAGCCCGCCCCAGGAGGCCGTCATGGTGTTGCACCGCTCCCGGCTGCCGGCGGTAATGAGCATCCACTTGTCCCCGATGAGGGAAAACACATTCTCGTTCAGACTTTTCGGGTCTACCTTATGAAACATAACACATACCTCCTGGCTTAAATATACGGAAAAAGCCGCACCGAATACCCGGTGCGGCTTTTATGGACGATCTTACTTGTCCAGACCGAACTTCTTGTTGAAACGGCTGACGCGGCCGCCAGTGTCTACCATCTTCTGCTTACCAGTGTAGAAGGGATGACACTTGGAGCACACCTCGACGCGGATGTCCTTCTTGGTGGAACCGGTCTCGATCACATTGCCACAGGCGCACCGAATCGTGGTCTGCTCGTAGTTAGGATGGATGCCTTCCTTCATTTATATTCACCTCTTTCTCCCTGGAGGATTGTTTCGCACAATGCAACTGATATAATACCACAGGGCAAATGGAAATGCAACTGTTTTTTGAAAAAAATTATTTTTTCGGTTTTTACAAGTACAGGCGTGGATTTTTCGCCTGATCATGCACTAATACATGGTTTCGGCGTATCTGCCCGCCCAATTCTTTTTGTTCCATCCGCCAAAACGGCCAGAGGTTTGTTTTGCTGAAATATGCGCGTTAGCTATTGACAACTACAGTAAGCAATGGTAAACTTATTCCGCAAAAAAGGTTAGCCCCTGCAAACTTTTTTCATATATTTGCAGGGGGACATGCGAAAGGAGCGGTTTCCCATTATGCCATTAAGCTTTTCCACCACCGGCAGCGTGGTCACGATCAAAGATATCAAGGGAAAAGACGAGACCCGCCGTTTTCTGGAGAGTCTTGGCTTCGTCGTCGGCGGCAATGTGTCCGTGGTCTCTGAGATCGACGGCAATCTCATCGTCAACGTGAAGGAGAGCCGTGTGGCCATCAGCAAGAGCATGGCCAACCGGATCATGGTCTGATGGGGGACGCGGCGGTTCCATGCTGTGCCGCCGCGCTCTTTTAGGGAGAAAGGAGAATTTTTACGATGAGCAAAACACTCAAGCAGGCCAAGGTGGGCGAGACGGTCACCGTGCAGCGCCTTCAGGGCGAGGGCCCTGTGAAGCGCCGCATCATGGACATGGGCATCACCAAGGGCGCTTCGATCTTCGTGCGCAAGGTGGCCCCTCTGGGCGACCCCATCGAGGTCACCGTCCGGGGCTACGAGCTGTCCCTGCGTAAGGACGACGCCGGGCTCATCCTGGTGGACTAACACCTTATCCTGCCTTCGGGCGGGACAAATTTGGGGCCAGATCTGTCCCCGTTTTTTTCAGTGAAATGGTTAGCTTTCGCTAATTATTCTAAGAAGGAGAGTTGATTCATGTCCATTAAAATCGCCCTGGTGGGCAATCCCAACTGCGGAAAGACCACCATGTTCAACGCCATGACCGGTGCCAACCAGTATGTCGGCAACTGGCCCGGCGTTACCGTGGAGAAGAAAGAGGGCAAGCTGCGGGGCTATCCCGATGCCGTGGTCACCGACCTGCCCGGCATCTACTCCCTGTCCCCCTACACCCTGGAGGAGGTCGTCAGCCGGAACTACATCATTGACGAGCACCCCGACGTGGTCGTCAACCTGGTGGATGCCACCAACCTGGAGCGCAACCTGTATCTGACCACCCAGGTCATGGAGATGGGCATCCCCGTTGTCATCGCCCTGAACATGATGGACGTGGTGAAGAAGAACGGCGACAAGATCGACGCCGTGAAGATGTCCAATGAGCTGGGCTGCCCCGTCGTCGAGGTGTCCGCCCTGAAGGGCACCGGCCTGAAGGAGCTGTTCGACAAGGCCGTGGAGGTGGGCAACGCCAAGACCTACAGCGGCCACCAGCACAAGTTCGCCCCCGCCGTGGAGGAGGCCCTGGTCAAGATCGAGGGCCTGCTGGAGGGCAAGGTCCCCCAGGCTCAGCTGCGCTGGCACGCGGTGAAGCTGTTCGAGCGGGACGACAAGGTCCAGACCAAGTTCGATGCCGCCACCGTCAACAGCGTGGACGAGATCACCTCCGCCTGTGAGACCGCCCTGGATGACGACAGCGAGTCTATCATCACCAACGAGCGGTATGAGTACATCACCTCCATCATCGGCAAGATCTATAAGAAGGCCCGCCAGGGTATGAGCGTATCCGACAAGATCGACCGGATCGTCACCAACCGTATCCTGGCCCTGCCCATCTTCGTGGTCATGATGACCCTGGTGTATTACATCGCCGTGTCCAGCCTGGGCACCATCGTCACCGACTGGACCAACGACACCCTGTTCGGCGAGTGGATCCAGCCCGCCGTGGGCACCTTCCTGGAGAACGCCGGGGCTGCCGACTGGGTCGTCTCCCTGGTGGTGGACGGCATCATCGGCGGCATTGGCGCTCCTGTGGGCTTCGCTCCCCAGATGGCCATCGTGTTCTTCTTCCTGTCCATTCTGGAGGACTGCGGCTACATGGCCCGTGTGGCCTTCATCATGGACCGGATCTTCCGCCGCTTCGGCCTGTCCGGCAAGTCCTTCATCCCCTTCCTCATCTCCTCCGGCTGCGGCGTGCCCGGCATCATGGCCACCCGTACCATCGAGAACGAAAAGGACCGCCGCATGACCATGATGACCACCACCGCCATCCCCTGCGGCGCAAAGCTGCCCGTCATCGCCACCATCGCCGGCTTTTTGATGGGCGGTGCCTGGTGGGTCGCCCCCCTGATGTACTTCGCCGGCATCATTGTCGTGATCGTCTCCTGCATCATCCTGAAGAAGACCCAGATGTTCTCCGGTGACCCCGCCCCCTTCGTCATGGAGCTGCCCCAGTATCACGTGCCCTCTCTCAAGGGCGTGCTGCTCCACGTCTGGGAGCGCGTGTGGGCCTTCCTGAAAAAGGCCGGTACCATCCTGTTCGTCTGCTGCGCCGTCATGTGGTTCCTGGGCAGCTTCGGCATCCAGGACGGCGTGTTCGGCCTGGTGGACACCGACTACTGCTTCCTGGCCACCATTGGCGGTGCCATCGCCTGGATCTTCGCCCCTCTGGGCTTCGGCACCTGGCAGGCCGTGGCATCCTCCCTCAGCGGCTTTGTGGCCAAGGAGGGCATCGTCTCCACCATGGGCGTACTCAGCGGCCTGGGTGAGATCGAGGAGTATGCCCCCGACATGCACGCCCAGTTTGCGGCCTTCTTCCCCACCAGCCTGTCCGCCATCTCCTTCCTGCTGTTCAACCTGTTCGACTCCCCCTGTCTGGCCGCTATCTCCACCACCGCGAAGGAGATCGGCAGCCGCAAGTTCTTCTGGTTCGCCATTGTGTTCCAGAACGTCATGGCCTACGCCATCTCCCTGATGGTGTATCAGCTGGTGGGCCTGGCCCTGGGCGAGGTGCAGTTCGGTGCCGCCACCGTGGCCGCCGCCGTCGTGCTGGTGCTGATCCTGTACTTCCTGTTCCGGCCCGACCCCGCCAAGCAGCTGCAGCGCCGCGCCGCCGCTGCCAAAGCCTGATTTCCCGGATCTGACCGTTTATGACCACAAATCTCTCCTTAGGCACCGCCGATATCGTGGTCCTCTGTGTGCTGGCAGTTTTGATCCTGCTGGCTCTGAAGATCATCACTGGCTTTTTCAAAGGTGGTAAAAAGTAATGCTCACTTGGTTTTCCGCAAATCTGACTAACATCGCGGTGGTCGGCATCGTCCTGGTGCTGCTGGCCCTGGCGGTCCGTAAGATCGTCTCGGACCGGCTGCACCACAGGAGCGACTGCAGCACCGGGGTCTGCTCCGGCGACTGCGCCCACTGCCACATGGAGCACTGAAAAAACAAACGTGCAAAAGACATCCGGCTCTGAATCAGGGCCGGATGTCTTTTCTCAGTGCTTTCTCTTCACAGGGTGCCATCCGTGTTTTTTTATGTCTGCCCCTCTTTTTTTTACATTCTTTACGGACTTGCATCCAGCCCCTTGCGCTTCTTTCCCGCTGCTGATATACTAAGCACCAGCTGCTCTCCGTCCCCGGCTGAGCCGCACTGTTTTCTCTGAAATATCCTTTCCCACTCCAAACTTGAGGAGGACATTTTATGAACGCTTATCCTGTCACAGACGCAGTGACCTATGTGGGTGCGGACGACCCGGACCTGGCCCTGTTCGAGGGGCAGCACCCCGTCCGGCCCATCGGCGTGAGCTATAACTCCTATGTCATCACCGACCAGAAGATCGCCGTGATGGACACGGTGGATGCCCGTGTCACCGAGGCCTGGCTGGAAAACCTGGACTATGCCCTGGACGGCCGCGCCCCGGACTATCTCATCATCTCCCACATGGAGCCTGACCACGCCGCCAACGTCGCCCGCCTGGCCGCCCTCTACCCGGAGATGAAGCTGGTGGGCAACGCCAAGACCTTTGCCATGCTGCGCCAGTTCTTCGGCCCCGATGCCGCCCCGGCTGACCGGCTGGTCACCGTGGGCGAGGGGGATGTGCTGGAGCTGGGCAGCCACCGGCTGCGCTTTTTCCTGGCCCCCATGGTCCACTGGCCCGAGGTGATGGTGACCTATGAGGAGAGCGAAAAGCTGCTCTTCTCCGCCGATGCCTTTGGCCGCTTCGGTGCCCTGTCCCTGACGGAGAAGGCCCCCTGGGCCCCCCAGGCCCGGCGGTATTACCTGAACATCGTGGGCAAATACGGCGCTCAGGTCCAGGCCCTGCTGAAAAAGCTCGCCGCCCTGCCGGTGGAGGCCATCCTGCCCCTCCACGGCCCGGTGCTCACCCAGGAGATCGGCCGCTGTCTGGAGCTGTACGACCTGTGGTCCAGCTATCGCCCCGAGGAGCCCGACCGGGTTCTGGTGGCCTACGCTTCTATCTACGGCCACACGAAGCAGGCCGCCCTGGCCCTGGCAGACCTGCTGACAGAGCGGGGCGCGGACGTGACCACCTGCGACCTCACCACCACCCATGTGTCCGACGCACTGACACAGGCGTTCTGCTGCGGCAAGCTGGTGCTGGCCTCCGTCACCTATGACGGCGGGCTGTTCCCCCCCATGGAGGAGCTGCTGAACCACCTGAAAGCGAAGAACTTCCAAAGCCGGAAGATCGGCCTGATGGAAAACGGCTCCTGGGCGCCCCAGGCCGCCCGGCTCATGCGGGCCCGGCTGGAGGAGATGAAGAACCTCACCCTCTGCCCCACCGCCGTCTCCATCCGCAGCGCCCTGAACGAGGGCAGCCGCCAGCAGCTGGAGCAGCTGGCGGACGAGCTGCTGGCCCCCTGATGTTTGGCAGTCCCGTTCTGAATCGCAAGCCCGTTCTGCTCTATCCGGCAGAACGGGCTTTTCTTCTGTCCGCTCCTATGTAAAATCCAAGAAAAACCCGCGACATTTCATGTCACTAAAATGACGTTTCATGACACCCGCCCCCGCCCGGGGCCCCCTTGTGCTATCCTGAATATCGACATAGCATCCCGTGTGTGACCCGGAACGATCACAGGAGCAAAAAAGGAGGCACCCCCATGAAGAAGCGGATATTGAGCTGCGTTCTCAGCGCCGCCCTTCTGCTGGGACTGACACCCTGGTCAGCCCTGGCGACGGACGACCCGCCGAAGGACCAGACATCCCAGACAGAACTCCAGACCAATTTCCAATCACCCCCCCAGGACCCAGATATTTACTCTGACCCCCAGCCGAATATCACCATCGGCGAGGACGGCCTGAAAAGCGGCACGGACCTTGAGCTGGTCCACACCACTTCAACGCACACAGATCACGATGGCAAGACCTTTGCCCATAAGCTGACCAGCAAGGACGGTAAGCTGTATATTGACGACAAGCTACAGGAGAACTATGAAATCAAACCCGATACATACACCACTGAAACCTATTACCTGGCTGGCGATCTGACGCTGGACAATACGCTTTACATCCGTAATGGGGTCATAAGTATCTGTCTAAATGGCCATAGTATCACGCAGAACAAGGACAAGGACGTTATCAACGTCGCAAATGATGTTTATCTCAGTCTCTATGATTGCAGCGAGGGCAACGCCGGTCAGATCACGCACGCCAGCGGCGCGATTGGCCGTGGTATAAAGTTTTCTGCTGGAATTAGCAACACATTTGATATGTATGGCGGCACCATCACCGGCAACAACGCCACGGCCAAGAATGACAACATGGGCGGCGGCGTGCTGGTAACTGGTTCCGCTAAGGGCTCTTTCAATCTGCGCGGCGGCGTTATCACCGGCAACAGCGCCGCGAACGGCGGCGGCGTTGCGGTGTGCAGCACCCAATCTAATAATAAAGATACGTCACGCTACTTCAACATGTTCGGCGGCACCATCAGCAATAACCAGGCCAACGACAACGGCGGCGGCGTGTATGTGGAAAACAATGGCCGCGTCACTGTGTCCGGCGGCGAGATCAAAAACAACACCGCCACGAAGGGCGGCGGCATCGGCGGCGGTACCCATGGCACTAGCAGCGGCAGTATCGACGCCAGTACGTGCCCGCCCATCTATATTACCGTGAGCGATAGCGCGAAGATCACCGGGAACCGTGCCCCCGTGGGCGGCGGTATCTACGCAGGTGATGCAGCTTATGGCTATTGCCGCTTTACCATGACCGGCGGCGAGATCAGCGGCAACAATTCTGTGTACAACAAGAATTACACATACAATGGCGGCGGTGTCTATCTGGGCGGCACCATGACCGTCTCCGGCGACGCGAAGATCGTGAACAACACAAAGGACAGCGAGAGCAACAATGTCTTTTTGCCGCAGGACTATACAATGACCATTGGCGACGGCGGCCTTGGTTCTGACGCGTCCATCGGCGTGACCGCTTCCAAGGAGCTTGCTGACGGCGATGCCGTCACCATCGTCAGCTCCGGGGCCGCCAGCGGCAGTGAGGGGTATTTCAAGGACGACGCTGGTACATACAATATCCAGCGGGTGGGTGAGACACTGGTGCTGGTCAACGGCACCCTCACCCACAAGCACCCCATCTGCGGCAAGAAGTGTACGCACACCTCCAAGCATGAAGATGTGACCTGGACGGCCATCAACAGCGCGGAGGCACTGCAAAATGCCGCAGGCGGCAGCAGCAAAGGCGACACCAGATACTACTATCTGACCAATGATGTGACCCTGGATTCCACCTGGACCCCCAGCGGTTACCTGGCCCTGGACCTGAATGGCTACACCTTGGATACGAAGCAAAATATCAACATCATCCAGCTCGACAGTGATACAAACCTCACCCTGACCAGTTGTTTTGACGGCGGGACGGTGCAGCACGAGAGCAACGCCTATGGCCGCGGCGTGATCGTCGCGTCGGGAGCCACCTTTACGATGTACAACGTTAAGCTTACAAACCACGAAGCCGCTGATCTCAGGGTAAACGGCGCTGGCGTGTATGTAAATGGCGGCACCTTCAACATGCGCAGCGGCAGCCTCGTCGACAACACGAGCAAAAGCAGCTCCGGCGGCGGCGGTGTTCTTGTCGACAACGGCGGTACGTTCAACCTGTACAGCGGTACGATTTCCGATGGTAACGCATATCTCGGTGCCGGCGTGTCCGTTAAGGACAACTCCACCTTCAACATGTACGGCGGCACGATCTCCGGCAACAAGGCCAGCGATCCCAATACCATTTATGGCGAGGGCGGCGGCGTGTATGTGGACGGCAGCACGTTCCACATGACCGGCGGCGAGATCAAAGCCAACTCTGCTTCCGACGCGGGCGGCGGCGTGTATGTAAAGAACAGTACATTCACCATGACCGGCGGCGAGATCAATGGTAACACCGCTTATAAATGGGGCGGCGGCGGCGTGTATGTGGCAAGCACCAGCACCTTTATTGTAGACGGTAAAGTTACCATCACCGGCAACAAACTGGTCAAAAACATCAATAATGTGTATCTGTCTACCAACGATACTACCAGCAGTGTCATCACCCTCCGTTCGGGTCTGTCCAAAGATTCCCGTATCGGCGTAGACAAAGCGGGGGCTGACAAGGGTTCCGTCAAGTTCGCCACCGGCGCGCTTTCGGAAAAGACTTTGGCCTATTACAAGTCTATCTTCTCCAGCGATGTGGATACGCACACCTATAAAATCACCTATAAAATCACCAACGACGACAAGTGGGACCTCTATATCGGCGCGCACCAGCACACCTGGAACTATACCGCTAAGGGGAACAAGCTTACCGCGAAGTGTTCGGCATCGGCGGCTGACTGCACATTGTGGCAGAATAACGGCCCCTCCGTGACCATCGAAGCCTCCAAGCAGACTTATGACGGCAGCGAAAAGAAAGCGACCATTAAGGCCGAGAAAGGTTGGAAGGACCCGGCTGTAAATACCATCCCCATCACCTACCAAGTCCAGCAGGGCAACACGTTCGTTCCTATGGCCGAAGGTGAATACCCCACCGCCGTCGGCACCTACCATGCTTCCATCTCCCTCACCGGTGTGGATAAAAAGACTGCCACTGCCAGCGTGGAGTACACCATCAGCAAGGCCGAACTTACAGCCGACGACTTCACGTTCACCGCACCTACCGCGTCTTCTGGTCAGTTGGTCTATGACGGAAAACCCAAGGCCGCAACGGTCACGTCTGGCAAGGTCGCTGCTGACCAGATCACGGTGAAATACTACACGGAAACAGGCTCCGAGGTGGATGGGCTGCCCACGAATGCGGGCACCTATACCGTTAAAATCAACGTGAACGAGACCGAGAGCTATCAGGCCGCAACGGCCTTGACAACGGACACCTGGAAGTTCACCATCGCCAAGGCAAAGCAGACCATCTCCGTCCCCCAGGACAAGACCCTGGTAAAGAACGGCGCGGGTGTGGACATCTCTCAGTGGGTCAGCGTTTCTGGCGTGGAGGGCGGCAGCCCGGCGGACAAGCTGAGCTACGCGCTGAACGGCAATTACCACGGCGTGACCCTGACGGGCAGCATCCTCACCGCCGAGAAGAACGCCACGGCGAACACCGTCACCATCAAGGTGACTGCGGCGGAGACGCAGAACTATGAGCGGGCAGAAGCCACCTTCACCGTGACCGTCGCGGCAAAGAGTACGGAGACGTTGACACATGTCAATATGACCGGCTGGACCTATGGCGGTGAACCGAATCAGCCGAGTTATGATCCTGTCAGCGATGTGATCGAGAATACGCGCAAGACCACCTATGCCACGAAGAACTCGGACGGCACCAACAGCACCTTCACCGAAAAGGTCCCCACCGCTGTGGGCAATTACACCGTGAAGGTCACGTTTGAGACTGCCTCTTCCGTCTACACCGGCACGGCGGACTTCACCATCAGCCCCAAGTCCCTGACCCAGAAGATGGTCAGTTCCATCCAGGACCAGACCTATTGTGCAAATGCTTGGGAACCGGACGTTGTAGTGACTGACGGCAACAAGACATTAGTAAAGAACTCGGATTACACCGTTTCCTACACAGATAACATCAACGCAGGCACTGCAAAAGTCAAAGTCACCGGCCAGGGCAACTACAAGGGCACGGCGGAAGCCACCTTTGTCATCGACCCAGCCCCGCTGACCATCACCGGCGCTGAGGTGGCCGCCAAGACTTATGACGGCACAAAGACTGCCACTATCAACGGCGTGACCTTCGGCGGCCTGGTGCCCGGCGAGGTGCTGACCACAGACGACTATCAGATCACCGATGCCCAGTTCAACAGCGCCAACGTATCCGATGCCAAGAAAGTCACCGTCACCGTGGCGCTGAAGGTCACCGACAAGGCCAAGAACTACACGCTGACCTCCCCGACTTATGGCCAGGCGGCCACTATCAGCAAAGCCACCCAAAACATCTCCGTCCCCCAGGACAAGACCCTGGTGAAGAACGGCGCGGGTGTGGACATCTCTCAGTGGGTCAGCGTTTCTGGCGTGGAGGGCGGCAGCCCGGCGGGCAAGTTGAGCTACGCGCTGGACGGCAATTACCCCGGCGTGACCCTGACGGGCAGCACCCTCACCGCCGCGAAGAATGCCACGGCGGACACCGTCACCATCAAGGTGACTGCGGCGGCGACCCAGAACTACGAGGGGGCAGAAGCCACGTTCTCTGTCAAGCTCTCTGACAAGCTGCCCCAGTCCAACTTCCAGTTCGCCAGCGACCCGATCGACAAGACCTATGGCAACGACTCCTTCACCATGACCGCCACCGGCGCGGCGGAGGGGAGCACGGTCTCCTATAAGAGCAGCGACACCAACGTGGCTACGGTGGACAACACCGGCAAGGTGACCATCGTGGGCGCGGGCAAGGCCACCATCACGGCCACTGCCGCCGAAACCAAGGACTATGCCAGCGCCAGCGCGTCTTACACCCTGACGGTGGCCCAGGCCAAGCTGACCATCACGGCCAAGGACCAGAGCGCCTATATCGGCGACAAGGTCCCGGAGCTGGGGGCGGACAGCTATACCGTCACCGGCCTGGTGAAGGGCGAGAGCCTGACCACCGCCCTGACCATTCTCCCCACGGTCCGGTATGTGGACGAAAACGGCCAGAAGGTGGAGCCTGACATGAAAAAGGCGGGCGAGACCGTCATCCGCGCCAGCGGCGCAGCGGCCAGCGGCAACTATGTCATCGTCGCCTTTACCGACGGCAAGCTGACCGTCAGCGCCCGTCCCTCCTCCGGCGGCGGCGGTTCCAGCACCCCCAGCTATCCTGTCAGTACCCCCAGCAAGGGTGGCAACGGCAGCGTGTCCTCCAATGCGAAGAACGCCGCCAGCGGCAGCACCGTGACCATCACCGTCAAGCCCGACAGCGGCTATCAGCTGGAGACCCTCGCCGTCACCGACCATAGGGGCAACGCCCTCAAGCTCACCGATCAGGGCAACGGAACTTATACCTTCACCATGCCCTCCGGCCAGGTGGACGTGAAGGCGACCTTCACCCAGGCGGCGGACGAGACCAGCCCCTTCGACGATGTGTCCAAGGACGACTATTACTACGATGCCGTGAAGTGGGCCGCGGACAGCGGCATCACCGGCGGCGTGGGCGGCAGCCTGTTCGGCTCTGACCAGTCCTGCACCAGGGCCCAGATCGTCACCTTCCTGTGGCGTGCCGCCGGCTCCCCCGAGCCCAAGGGCGCGGCCGACATGACCGACGTGCCCCAGGATGCCTATTATGCCAAGGCTGTGGCCTGGGCCATGGAAAACGGCATCACCTCCGGCACCGGCGCAGACCGGTTCAATCCCCATGCCGCCTGCACACGGGCCCAGGGCATGACCTTCCTGTTCCGGTCCTCCAAGGCCTCCGCTTCCGGCACCCCCGCCTTCCAGGACGTGGCGGCGGATGCCTACTACGCCCAGGCCGTGAAGTGGGCCGCGGACAACGGCATCACCAGCGGCATCGGCGGCGGCCTGTTCGGCCCTGACAACGGCTGCACCCGGGCCCAGATCGTCACCTTCCTGTGGAAACTGTACGCGGGCAAGTAAATCAAAAGTTCCTCTGCAAACGCGCTCCCCCGACCACAAAAGCGGTCGGGGGAGCGTTTTATTCGGCTGCGTCACTGCATTGCCATACATATTCCGGCAATTCCTGCAAATACTGTTTTCAGAAACAAACGGGCGTTTTGCACGCCGCAAACACGCTGCAAACACGCTGCAAAGGAGAAATTGTTATGAAAGCAACCGGCATTGTCCGGCGCATCGACGACCTGGGCCGGGTGGTCATCCCCAAGGAGATCCGGCGGACCATGCGTATCCGAGAGGGCGACCCGCTGGAGATCTACACTGACAAGGACGGCGGGGTGATCTTTCGGAAATACTCCCTCATGGGGGCGCTGGCGGATTTTGCCGGACAGCTGTGCGAGACCCTCAACCGCACCTGCGGGCGGGTGACGGTCATCTGCGACCGGGACAGCTGCATCGCTGTGGCCGGGGTACCCCGGCGGGAACTGATGGACCGCCCGGTGTCTCAGGAACTGGAGCGGCTCATGTCCGGCCGGCAGGTCTATCAGCATAAGCCCGGGGAGCCCATCCTGCCCCTGTGCGCCGGGCAGGACCGCCCCGCCCTGTCCACCGCTGCCCCCATCCTCTCCGGCGGCGACGTGCTGGGCTGCGTCATCTTCGTGGGCCGGGAACAGGACCTGGACGGCACCGAGGTGGAATACAAGCTGGCCCAGTCCATCGCCGCCTTTTTGGGGCGGCACATGGAAAATTAAAACGGCGCTCCCGGCAGCAAAGCCGGGAGCGCCATCTTTTACGTCAAATTTTCCTCAAAAAAGCGCATCGCATTCTGGCAGAACAGCTTGTCGCACAGCTGGCGGGAATAGCCCCGTTCCAGCAGCCGGTCATACACGCTGACCACCCGCTCCGGCCCTCTTAAAAACTCGGGCAGGTCTGCCCCGTCAAAGTCAGAGCCAAAGGCCAGCCAGTCCTCGCCGCCCAGCTCCAAAAAGTGGTCGATATGCCGCAGCAGGTCCTCCAGCTCCGGCTTTCCATCCTCCTGCAGAAAGTCGATGCAATAGTTCAGCCCGATCAGGCACTGGCGGGAGATCATCTCCCGGATCTGCCAGTCGGCCAGGTTGCGGGGATGGCCGCACACGCTGCGGGCGTTGGAGTGGCTGGCCACGAAGGGACGGCTGGCCACGTCCAGCATCTGGGTAAAGCCGGGGTCGTTGAGATGGGACACGTCCAGCAGGATGCCGGCCTGCTCCAGCCTGGGGATGGCCGCACGGCCCAGATCGGACAGTCCATGCTGGGTGCTGTTGCCAGAGCCGAGCTGGTTCTCGCCGTTCCAGGTGATGGTCAGCATCCGCACCCCCTCCCGGGCCATCCGGTCAATATTGGAGAGATCCCCACCCAGGGCCACACCGTTCTCCACCGTGAGGATGGCCGCCGTTTTGCCCCGGGCCCAGCAGGCTTTTATGTCCGCCGCACTGCGGCACTGGGCCACATCGGACCGCTCCTCCACCTGCCGGGCAAACTCCCCCTGAAAGCGCCGATAATAGGCCTGGCTCTCCTCCGCCGTCATGCCGTCCGGCACGAAAATGGCAAAGCACTGACACCAGTGCACCCCCTTGGGCAGGCGGGACAGGACCATCACCGACCGGGGATCATCCATGGTGTGTACTGCGCCCCCGCCCCGATAGACGGTAAGGGTATCGCAGTGCAGATCGATCACAGAAGCACAATTCATCTTATAGTTCCTCCTTTCTCCGCTGAGCATCCGCCGCCCGGAGAGGCGGTTTTTTTCAACTGTTTACTGGGGGCGCTTCATCGTCAGGCTGATGCGCTTTTTTCCCTCGTCCACCGACAGCACCCACACGGTGACCACATCGCCCACGGCCAGCCGGTCAGAGGGGTGCTTCACCCGCCAGGGCAGCTGGGTCACATGCACCAGACCGTCCTGGTGGACGCCGATGTCCACAAACACGCCGAAGTCCACCACGTTGCGCACCGTGCCCTGAAGCTCCATGCCGGGCTTTAAGTCCTTGGCCTCCATCACGTCGGTGCGGAGGATGGGGGGCGGCAGCTCGTCCCGGGGGTCCCGTCCGGGCTTGGACAGCTCCCGGATCATATCCTCCAGCGTGGGCAGACCCACGCCGCACTGCTCCGCCAGGGCGGAGAGGCCCAATTTCTCCGCCCGCTCCCGCAGCTGGGCCAGGTCGCCCTCTCCCTTGCAGGCGCACAGCGTCAGCAGTTTTTTCGCCGCAGGGTAGCTCTCCGGGTGGACCCCGGTGCGGTCCAGGGGCTCGGCGCTCTCGGGTACCCGGATGAAGCCGGCGCACTGCTCAAAGGCTTTGGGCCCCAGCTTGGGGACTTTCAGCAGCTGGCGGCGGGAGGTGAAGGCCCCGTTCTCCTCCCGATAGGCCACCAGGTTCTTGGCGGTGGTGTTGGTCAGGCCGGACACCCGCACCAACAGCGAGGGGGATGCGGTGTTGGCATCCACCCCCACGGCGTTGACACAGTCCTCCACCACCCCGTCCAGGGCCTGACCCAGCCGTGCCTGGGGCATGTCGTGCTGATACTGGCCCACGCCGATGGCCTTGGGGTCGATCTTCACCAGCTCGGCCAGGGGGTCCTGGAGCCGCCGGGCGATGGACACCGCCGAACGCAGGTTCACGTCGAACTGGGGGAACTCCTCCGCCGCCAGAGGGGAGGCGGAGTACACCGAGGCCCCCGCCTCGCTGACGATCATATAGGACAGCTGGCCCCCCACCCGGCGGATGAGCTCTACCGTCATCTGCTCCGTCTCCCGGCTGGCGGTGCCGTTGCCGATGGCGATGCAGGTGACACCGTGGCGGCGGATCATGGCGGAGAGCTTGACGATGCACTCCTCCTTCTGCCGCTGTCCGTGGGTGGGATAGACCACCGCTGTGTCCAGCACCTTGCCCGTGGGGTCCACCACCGCCACCTTGCAGCCCATGCGATAGCCCGGGTCCAGGCCCATGGTCACCTTGCCCTTCACCGGGGGCTGCATGAGCAGGGGCTTCAGATTCAGGGCGAACATGTGGATGGCCCCCTCGTCGGCCTGCTGGGTGAGGGCGTTTCTGATCTCCCGCTCCAGAGAGGGCTGGATGAGCCGGTCATAGGCGTCGTCCGCCGCAGCCCGCACAAAATCCATGCAGGCCGCCCCGGGCACCACCGCCCTCCGGACGGCGACATGGGCTGTCTCCGGGTCCAGCTCCAGGGAGACTTTTAAAATCTTCTCCCGCTCCCCCCGGTCCATGGCCAGGATCTGGTGGCCGTGGAGGCGGCTGACGGGGCAGCGGAAGTCATAATACAGGCGATACACCGTGTCCTCCGGCTCCGCCTGGGCGGCCTTGGACACCAGCACCCCCCGGCGCTGGGCCAGCTCCCGCAGCTGCTTGCGCAGGTCGGCCCGGTCGGAGATCTCCTCGGCCAGGATGTCGCCGGCCCCTTGCAGGGCATCCCGGGCGGTGT
Organism: Flintibacter faecis; assembly: GCF_014287875.1. GTDB lineage: Bacteria > Bacillota > Clostridia > Oscillospirales > Oscillospiraceae > Lawsonibacter > Lawsonibacter faecis_A. The sequence continues at coordinate 116,830 of NZ_JACOPN010000002.1, forward strand.
CCACCCCCTTCTCCGGGTCTACAAAAGCGGCGGCCTCCTGTTCCGGGTCCAGCTGGGCGCTCCCCTTGGCGGACAGGCGGCGGGTGAGGGGCTCCAGGCCCTTCTCCCGGGCGACGGTGGCCCGGGTGCGCCGCTTCTGCTTATAGGGACGGTACAGGTCCTCTACCTCTGCCAGGGTGGCTGCGGCGGCGATGGCGGCAGCCAATTCCTCTGTCAGCTTGCCCTGGGCCTGAATGGCGGCAGCCACCTCCCCCCGGCGCTGATCCAGGTTCCGCAGATACTGCAGCCGGTCCGCCAGCCGGCGCAGCAGCTGGTCGTCCATGGCCCCGTGAAGCTCCTTGCGATAGCGGGCGATAAATGGGATGGTGGCCCCCTCGTCAATAAGCCGGACCACATTCTCCACATAAATTTCTTTCTGCCCCAGCTCCTGGGCCAGGGCCTTGATGATGGTTTCCATGTTGCCGTTCTCCTTCGGTCAGGATATCTATCAGTTTAGCTCCCCGGCGGAAAAAAGTCCAGGGAATCGGGCTGTATTTTGGAAAAAACGTTCCCGTTCCCCTGGACAGACAGCTTCACCTGCAAGGTCTGCGGCCGTCTGGTCACCCCGGAGGGGGCGGCCATCGTCCACCGCTGCACCCGCTGCGGCACCCTCCGCTCCAACCGCACGGCAGCGGACGACAACCCCATGAAGCTGATGAGCATCGCCCTGAAGCCCCTGGCCAACCCGCCCTTCCCCTTAGAGCGCATCCGGGAGCTGGCCGGCTTGTAAAATCGCGTCTTTCCCGCTCCGCTCCCGGTTTCTTTCCGGGGGCGGAGCAAATTTTAAAAATTTTTTAAAAAAGGCTGGCTTTTTCCGAAAAGCTGTGCTATACTAGTCCAGTCGCCAAAAGGCGGCACAATATCCGGGTGTGGCGAAGTTTGGTATCGCGCTTGAATGGGGTTCAAGAGGCCCTGAGTTCGAATCTCAGCACTCGGACCATGAAAAACCTGCAATCCATTGGCTTAACAGTGATAAGGAACTAATTTACTTATCAACTGTTAGCTGACGGTTTCCGGGGTGCATACGGACAAATCCCGTCTGATTTCTAACAGGAAGTCAGACGGGATTTTCGCTTTATATTACGAATTATGGAGGACATACCATGAAAACCTTAATATCTTGTGCCTACAATATGGATAATTGCTGTGTGGAAGTGAAATTCAGCGACGGCAGTATGATTGCGATTGACACTATCGTCGTTGAGAACGAGATTGCTGACAATATGTATCAGCGGTCAGAGCTGGATTATTTGATCTACAACGCTCCTTTGGAGTATGCAGACCTTATCTTGAACGGCGATCCCGAAACCTATTTGAAAACTGTAACAGAATACAAGCCTTGGGATAGCTGACAACACGCTGCCCGCAGGAGAAAATCCTGCGGGCGTTTTTCTGTTTATATTATTTCCCTCCGTTGGATCTCAATTTAGGAAAGAAGATGACAATCTTGAAGCTCTTTCCCCACTGGGAAGCTGCTTCCAGATGAAGATTTAGATCGTCGGCCATCTTCTTAACCAGGTAAAGTCCCATACCGGTAGCCTTCTTTCTGCTGTCAGTAGAATCCCCGGTAAAGCCCTTTTGAAAAATGTACGGCAGATTATATTTTTTTACGCCAATGCCGTTATCTTCAACAGAAAGGATATCTGCAGTCTCCGAATGTATCACGGAAATTGTAAGCATGGGACTATCGCTGCTATATTTGATGGCATTGCTAACGATTTGTCCCAACATAAACTGAAGTCCTCTACGGTCTGTATAGACTGTTTCAGATTGCAGTTTGTTGAGAATGACAAAATGCTTCTCTTCAAGAAGTGGGGCATAGTCCTCCAGAACTTCACCCAAGCAGTCATTCAAATTGACATCCTCAAATCGGTAATCCTTTGTACTGCTCTTCAACCGGGCATAGTACAGCATCTGCGTGACATCCTCCTGAAGCTGACTGCGGACATAATCCAGCTTTGCTTGCAGGGAAGGAGAGATTTCATCGTTCCGGTTATCCAAGAGCATGGTCAGCAACGATAGGGGCGTTTTCGCTTCATGTGCCCAGCCCTCCACGTATTCTTCATAGTCCCGTAGGGCATCCGCCATATTGTTACTCTCGTTTTTGTATTCCCGTAAAACCGAAGCCAAAAATCGGACAGATTCTCCTTCTTTCTGACCAATGGCACTGAGCAGCCGTTCTTCATTGCAGATGGTAGGATCACTGAGGAAATCTCGGAACAGTTCCATGTGGGTGTTCTCCCTCTTGTTTAGTACAAACAGAATCGCTGAAAACAAAAGGATGCTCGTCAGAACTACTAACCCGATCAAGGTTTGAAATACCTGAATGTCAGAAATCCAAAGAATGACAGCGCAAAAGCAATCCACGCCCAGCAGCAACAGAAGCCAGGGGTAGTACCGTTCTATCATGTGCCAAAGCTGCTTCATAGAGACACCTCCGCTTCCAAACGGTAGCCCATTCCTCGAACTGCAACGATTCGCTGCTTCATTTCAAGGGCGGACATCGTTTTTTTCAGCCGGGTTAGGTTAACCTGCAAGGCATTTTCATCTATGTATTCCGTGGTTCCCCATAGTGCCATGCAAAGCTGCTCCGTCGTGACCAGAGCATCGCCGCCGGACAAAAGAGCGACCAACAGTTTTCCCTGATTTTTTGGAAGCACCACAGAGGTATTATGAATATAAAGCGTGTAGGTCTGCTGGTCTAACAGGAAATCTGGTCCCTCTATGAGATTGGTACGGCCTTCATACCTTTTGAGAATATTGGATACCCTGGCAAGAAGTCGATCTTTTCTGCACGGCTTCGTCAAATATTCATCGGCACCCAACTGGAACGCTTGCAGTTCATCCTTTACCTGATCTCTGGAAGTCAGCACCAGGACGGGGATAGCAGTTTTATTCTTTAGCTCCTGGCAGATTTGAAAGCCACTGATCTCCGGCAAGTTCAGGTCTAAGATCACAAGGTCAGGGCGGAGGGCTGCCAGGAGCCGAGCGGCATCTTCAAACTCGGTAATTGCCTCCACAAGATAGCCGTCCTTTTGGAGCATATCGCAGAGTTCTTCCCGCATATAGACTTCATCTTCCACAACAGCAATTCTTTTCATGACAGCACCTCCTTCCAAATTATTCTTCTCTCTGCGGCTGCATCAGTGTCAGCAAATACCGATCACTGGAGCGCTTGACCACTCTCATATAAATATATTCTATCACGCAAAGTAGTAAAATCATAGCAGCAGATACAAGCAGCATTTCAGACACTGTCCCACGGGTTCGGGACGAGAGTATCCCTGTAAATAACGCCCTGACTCCAAACAGACTGCTGACAGCCGCAACCAATACAGGAAGTCCCATAAACCAGGTAATTTGCTTTCCAGCAGACTGGCAAAGGGTTTCGTAAGTAGCTCCCAGGCGGATCAGGGTCTGGTATCTGCGCCCGGTTTTCTGCTGACTCATCAGGAACTGAACACCCACGATGGTGTTGGCAACTACCAGGAAAACAATCGCAAGATAGAGGGTAATATAACTGGATGCTATGGTGTAGAAAAGCTGACGACCTATATTCTGAAGATAGCTTTCATATTCAATGCCAGTTTCGTCCAGCTTCTCGTTCAAATCCAAATATGCAGTCATAAGGCTATTTCCATCCAGAGCCTGCTCACTGAGCACCGCATTGACATAGGTATCATACATTCCCTGGCTATAATATAGGAATGCTTCATCCGGAAGAATCAATGCAAAGGACAAGGTTATAGAACGGTCCGTGACCAAATTCACAGACTGAACCTCTCCTGTAAGATGAATCGGACTACCATCCAGTTCCACCTTGGGCTGTCCGGCCAATACTTGGTTCAGCATTGCGGTACGACTTACTGTAGTAAACTCTGTATCAATATAGACAGCGGCCTCCTTTTCGCCTAATTGGAGAGCCGGTTTGCCGGACAATTCCAACAAACGATTATAGTCCGATAAACAAATCAAATATGGGTATGTGGCATAACCAAGATTGTTCAGAAGGACATCCCGGTCTTCCGACTGGGGCAGGCTCCGAAGAGAGTCCATAACAGCGTCCATGCTGTAGGCATTATCATAATCTTCTGTGGTGCGAATACGCCCAACCCTCATTTCAAAAAGCTCTGAAAATTGATTTTCCAAACCGTTTTCTTTCAGGGCTGCCTTTATATTCGGAAGAACCTGCGATGAATCTTCTGCAGTATGATCTTCAAAAGTATAGTCGATTACATGGCCAGAAGACAGGCTATTCGTTCCTGCAATTCCTACGCCCGCACCAAAACAACACAGCGCCGCCAGAATCAGCAGGGAGCTGATGGCCATGGAGGTTGACTGATGAATAACATTCTCCTGAATCTGCCGGAAGGTAAATACATGAAGCTGCTTATTTCCTTTTCCTTTCTTAACAATCAAAGCAATCAGCGCACGCATCCCATAGAAAAGCAGCATCGTACCAACTATGCCCAACAGCAAAGTCAGTCCCATCATACTTACCTTTGTCCATGCAATTCCCTGAATCGCCATGTAGTAAGCCACTGCCAACATCACACTTCCGCATATAGCAGCCAGTCCATAGATAACAGATGGCATTTGCTTTTTGGGGCGGTTCGTTGGCTGGGATAGCAAAGTACCGATCTCCTGGCGGCTGATTCGTCCACTCAAAATCAGAAGTGCCGTCAGCTTAATTGCCAGAAATCCTGCCAGCGTCCATTCAATTGCAGACCAGGATAAAGAAAACTGATGACCGATGATCCCCATGCCTACCAGCTTGGCGGTGACAAGACTGACAATTTCTGAAAGCACCACAGCCACAGGTAAGCCTATGAGCATGGCAAGAATACTGGTCAGGAAATCTTCCGCCAGAAGCATACCAAACAGTTTACTTCTACGCATCCCCAACATTAGATAAACACCAAACTCATGCCGTCTGCGCTCGAACTGATACTTGCAGGCAAAATAGATCAAAAAGAACAGAATACCGAGGGTCATCCCATAAAACGCAGGAATCAGAAGCAGGAGTTTGTCAACTGCGTCACTCTCCATTTTCTGCAAAAAGAGCATCACATCTTGAGTGGAGATGGAAAGAATCATGTAAAAGGCAACAATAGAAATCACCAGGGAGCTGAAAAACAGACCGTTTTCCTTTCGGCTGCGGTGGCTGTTCCGAAGAATGAGATTAGAGAACATTTGCGCTGCCCCCTCCCAGTTGCGCCATCACCTTCAGGATGCGCCCGTAGAACTCCTGCTGGCTTTCGTCTCCACGCCGAAGCTCATGAAAGATCACGCCGTCCTGGATGAACAGAATGCGCTTGCAAAAGCTGGCGGCATTGGAATCATGGGTTACCATCAGGATCGTAGCTTGTTCGTCACGATTCAGGCCGGACAGCTTCTCCATAAGACTTCTTGCGTTCTTAGAATCCAGCGCACCCGTCGGTTCATCGGCAAGGATCATTTGGGGATGTAAGATCAGAGCCCTTGCTGCCGCAACACGCTGACGCTGGCCGCCGGACATCTTGGACGGAAACTTATCCAGAACATCAGTGATTTCCAGATAGTCAGCCAACTGCTTCAGCCGCTGGCTGCTTTCTGCTTCGGATACCCCATGCAAGGAAGTCGGGAGCAGGATGTTTTCCCTGCCAGTCAGGTTGTCCAGCAATTCAAAGTTCTGGAATAGATAACCAACTTTTTTGCCACGGTACTCTGCAAGAGCCTTTCCCTTGAGGGATTGCAGAGTATCGCCTTCCACCTGAATGCTTCCACCTGTGGGTTGAATCACAGTCGCAATACAATTGAGCAGTGTGGATTTACCGGAACCGCTGCTTCCCATAATGCCGAGAAACTCTCCCGGCATCACCTGGAAGGTGATCCCATTCAGTGCCTTTGTTTGACTTGGCACATTGCCATAGATTTTTGTTAAATTTTCAATATTCAAAATGGGTTTCATGTGAATACCTCCTATCATTTGTAATAAAATGATAGCATGGGAACACAGCAAATACCACTTACAGTGGTTGTAAGGATTCAAGATATAAGTGGCGGCTCAAGGGGGACGAGCATATATTTTGTAAGAGCATCAGGCGACAATGATAAAATATACCGGATCGCCTCCTTGGCAAACCAGTTCGTTTTAATTGTATCCCAATCAGCAAGTCGGATAATCTCTGCTGTGCCGTTCTCAAAATCAACTGAAATTTCGCCCCATTCGCCGTCGCAGTCTGCTTGATATTCGTAGATTGCGGCGGCGATTTTCTTTTTGCGCTTGGTTTTGGTTTTCTGTTTCAGCCGGACAGCATGGAGCGCACCTTCGGCAACCAGCAGTTCTGTCAGTTTGTCCACCGCTTTCCGGTAGGCTCGCTCTGCACCGCTGGCTGTGCTGCCCTCAAACATAATCGCCAATTCTTCAAAAGTGGGGCGGTTCTTCCATGAGCCAACTCGCCCGCAGGTCATACAGATTGCTAACCGTTTTTCGAGCAAGGTCTGTTCCCGGTAATTCAGCTTCTCAAATGCCCGCTGTACCTTTTCTGCTTGTATGCCGTTCCAGAGGATGTCGGTATAGTTCCAGCTATCGTCAAGGGCTATATCCTCGCCTGTTTCCTCGCCGTCCTCGTCCGTTATATAGAACGGCTGCTGGTTGCGGATTCCACGGACAACTTTCAGATATTCTTCCGCAAGAGCAAGGTCGCAGTTATACTTCTTGGAAAACTGGTTGACCGCATCTTTGGTGTTATGGTACAGCCACGCCATTGATCGCACCATTTTGTAATTGGTCAGAGAGGATACCGACCATTTTTCTTCGCCCATGCGGAAACGGAGCATAGAATCCCAGATGAACGGATAGATGTATGTAGCATACTCCGCACCCTTGGCAGGATCATAGTCCATCAGCTTTTGGAGCATTTGCTCCCGGCAGGAGATCTTTATATCGATAAATCGGTCTGTGTCGTACAGATTGCCGCCGTCCACACTGAGAAAGCCTTTGATGCGCTTGTTGAGCTGCGTTTCGTAGTGGTGCAGAAAGAACGAAAAATATAGCAAATTCTTTTCCCGCAAAGCAGACAGGATATATTCATTCAGACTGTCCACCGCTGGCGGTTCCGGTTCCAGTTGGAAGATGCGCTCTGCCACATAGGGGATGATGCCGTCACCGTGTGGATTAACTTGGTGCTTCGGTATGTATCCGGTCATGTTCCACGAAAAATCATTTAGCATAGCGCACCTCCCTTCTAAGTAATCAGCGGGAATAATTAACCATAATTCCAAGTTTGTCTTGCAGCATTTATATTATCCAGAAGAACAGATGCAGGATTTGCCTCGTAATAGTACGTGCTCATATCCAAAATGCCTTCTTCCATTTCACCCCACTCTGCTGTGCGAGAAACAAAGATTCTATTATATACACACCAATCGCATGTGGTGGTGAAAGCAGCAATATCTGCAAAGTCTTTTGGAAATACAATTCTTCTTCCATTTGATGTTGGCTTAAGATAGTTCTCCATTATTTCTTTGAAATTCTTCAGATCATAATCCGTAGCGTTTTCCAAAGCTTTACAGACAATCAATTCTTCGTGCGTGAATTCTGTAAGTGTTTCTAAATGGTTTGCAAGAATTAGACCATAAATAACGCAAACCTTTGGGCATTCTGCATTTACGGTTTGTTTGAACAGATTGGCTACGATAATAGCCTTTTCCGGGCTGGAGTTTACATAGTTGTAAAGCTCGTTCAATCTTCTTTCGAGATTAAAGCCAGATGCAAGACCGTTCAGTAGATGGCCGAGTTTGAAGGTATTGTATTCAGATAGAAGATCATTTCCTATTCCGCCTACAATTCCCGCAACTGGGTTTACTACGCCCAACACACCAATAGAGCCAGAACGGATTATTTTGGTCATAGGATTGTCCATAACCCGGCTAAGCGCATTCCCAATATCAGTTAAATCATATTTCTGTGCCATTACATATTCCTCATTTCGTCCGTAATTTTGCTTCTTTCTTCAAAGCAGCCTGTCCCATCTCTTTTTCGTAATCACCTTTGGCATAGGCGACATTGCTCAGCGCTCGAAGCATTTTATCCTTTGCCAGCTTTTTCATAACCTCTGCAAGATCAGCGTCCAGAGTACCACGCTTCACATAGCGGTTTATGGTGTTCAGCCGTTTCTCATAAATCTGTTTCACCGGATGATCGTCCGCAAGCTCCCGTTGTTCTCTGCCTTTCAGGTTGCCGATCTGTCGGCAAGTGCGGTGCAGCTTGTCCCCCGGTGCATAGCCGCCGCAGTATTTGGTGTGCCTTGCGTTGGTGGTGAGGAACCACTTGCCGCAGATTTTGCATTTTTTCGGGGCATGACCAACACATAAGCCCTCAAAAAGATCAGACCGGAACATCCCTACAAAGGATACATAGTGCATCCGCTTGACCAGCTTCGCAACTTTTTCGCCGGGACGGATGACCGATATATACTGAACGGAATTATTCAAAGTAGACATCCAGGCATTGCCCTCCGTGATAGAGAACTCCGGCGGAAAATAGTCGCCGAACATTTTTGCAAAACCCTCTGCGGTGCGTTCTGCTTCATTGCCGTCTGATTTTTCTGCAAAATCAAGCATGGCCGTTTGGTATTCCCCAAGGGAGTATGCCAGATGCCCGAAAACTGCGGTATAGCGTTGGAGCGTCATCGCATCGGCAAAGTTCTGGATTTCTTCAAATTGCAAAGAATTGGTTGCGGCTTTTATGGCAAACTCCACATATTTCAGCGCATTGTCCACAGTAAAGACTTTTTCAATCCGTTCTCTGTGCTTTGAGATATTCATATAGGAGAACGGCGGTGTTGGACTGAGAATATCAAGCATCGTCAGAGCAGCTTCCGTTGCAATAGGACAGAGTGCAGAAGCATCCTGTCCGGCGTTTAATATTCCAAGCAGCAGATTGATTTTCTCGCATTGCTCGTTCATCTTTGCGATGGTATCCGCAGGGACATTCAGCGCATCACAGGCAAGAGCGCCGACAGGAAGTGTTTTTCCCTCATATATGACCGTATCCTGCCAAAAATCCAATGTCATCAGTTCTTGGTTCATGCTTGCCCCTCCTGTCCTGTTTTTTCATTTTCTTAATTCTATCATGCTAATGTAAAGAAATCTACATCTATCCATAAGTTGTCCTGTTTTTTGAAACGGGGTTGTCCTCCGATTAGCCTGTTTTTTGAAAAATCCGGCATAACCATAGTAGAAGGAGCCAAACCCCTGCCAATCACGGCGGGTGTTTCGTGCTTTCTAAATACTATGAACGGAGGTTTTTCTATGACAATCTATGAAATCATCAAGGCGGCAATCAGCGTAAAGCAAGCCGCAAAACACTACGGGCTGAATGTCAACCGCAATGGTATGGCTTGCTGCCCGTTCCACAACGACAGGCATCCGAGCTTGAAGCTGAACGAGGATTATTTCTTCTGCTTCGGCTGCGGAGCCAAGGGGGATGTAATCGACCTTGTGGCAAGACTGTTCGATCTGAGCAGTTATGAAGCAGCGCAAAAGCTGGCTGCGGACTTCGGGCTTGACCCGAAACCGCCCACTGCCGCAGCTATGGTCAAGCCAAAGCGTCCCTATATCCGTCAGTTCCGGGAGAATGAAATGCTGTGTTTCCGGGTGCTGACGGATTATCTGCATCTGCTGGAAGATTGGAAAATACGATACGCACCCAAGACACCGGAAGATGCTCTGGATGACCGTTTTGTGGAAGCCTGCCAGATGCACTGCTATATCGAATATATGGCAGATGTGCTGACGGTGGGTGATCTGGAAGAACGGGTGGCATTGGTGGACAAGCTGATGCAGGACGACAAAATTGCTTTTCTGCAAGAGTATACCGCACAAAAGAAAAAGGAGGTGGCGCACCGTGGCGAAGAACCGGAAAACGCCTAATATGAATTTTCCTGTCTGGTTTGACGGGCAGAACATCAACGAAGCTCTGTTTTGTGAAGAATTTCTGCATGAGCGCAGAATCATCTTCGCAAACGGAGCTTTTTTCACGCCCGATGGTCGAGTGACGGATGACCTTCCTCTGCGTGGGGAGATTTACGACAAGCTGAAATTTTGTGCCGTGAACAACATCCCACGGAAGATCACCAACATTCTGGAAGTGCTGAAACTGGAAGCGCAGGTGTCTGACTTCCCTCCGGAGCAGGATCGCATCCATGTTGCCAACGGTACGCTGCTCTTGAACGGCACTTTCACCGAAGGCAGACCGGCTATCGTGCGAAGCCGTCTGCCTGTCGGCTATAATCCCGATGCTCCTGCACCGGTGATCTGGCTGAACTTTCTGGATGGGTTGCTTTACGCCGAGGACATTCCAACTTTGCAGGAGTTTATCGGCTATTGCCTGATTCCCTCCAACAAGGGGCAGCGCATGATGGTGATTAAAGGCAACGGTGGCGAGGGTAAATCTCAAATCGGTGCGGTGCTGTCCACCATCTTCGGCACGAATATGAAAGACGGCAGCATCGGGAAGATTTCTGAAAACCGTTTTGCCCGTGCCGATCTGGAACACATCCTGCTGTGCGTGGATGATGATATGCGGATGGAAGCTCTGCGTCAGACCAGCTATGTAAAATCCATCGTGACTGCACAGGGCAAAATGGACTTGGAACGCAAGGGCAAGCAGAGTTATCAGGGCTGGATGTTTGCCCGGTTGCTGGCATTCAGCAATGGTGATCTGCAAGCCCTATATGATCGCAGCGATGGTTTTTACCGCAGACAGCTTGTGCTGACCACCAAAGAAAAGCCCATGGACAGAGCCGATGATCCTGACCTTGCAGAGAAGATGAAAGCTGAAGCCGAGGGTATCTTCCTGTGGGCATTTGAAGGCTTACAGCGGCTTGTTGCCAACAACTTTAAGTTTACGGAGAGTGACCGTATCCGGAAAAACCGGGAAGCGGTCAAGCGTGACAACAACAATATCTTTGATTTCATGGAGTCGGAGGGATACATCCGATTGAAAGCGGATGCTTCCATCAGCTCTAAGGATTTCTATGAAATCTACCGGATGTGGTGTGAGGAAAACTCCCTTGCACCGCTGAAAGCCCGTAGCTTCAGCGATGCCATGATTGCCAATGCCGGGAGATTCAATCTGGAGCATTGCAACAACATCACCAACTCTGCCGGACGGCGGGTGTGGGGCTTTATGGGCGTGGAAGCTGTGGCAAGACCTCATATAAATGGATTTTACGATGTTTCGCCGTGTACGTACGTACCGGAGGACTGGCGGGATTGATTTTGCCAGTCATGCTCTGTACGTATGTACGCAGCATTTACCCCTGTTTTCTTCCGTTATAGGAAACAGCAGCTTTCAAAGCTGACCTGTTTTCGGGCATTAAAAATCAATGGTAATGGAAACAGCAAAGTTTTTGACCGCAGGACGAAACTATTTCACGAAATCGTGCTTCTCTGAACCGTGTACCCTGTTCACGGAACAATGGGTGTTTTCACTGTTCCAGACCAAACCACACAAAACGGCAAAGTGGGATATGGTCATATATGGACAGGACATCACAAGCGAAATTCTGAACGGATTTCGGAGATTGCAGATTTTTCACTGTTCGGTGCATCCACTCCACCTTGGAGCGCAGAGGTTGCACCGACACATGAACTGAATTATGGAGGATTTTATCAATATGAATATACGCAACGAAATAAAGGCACAGATCATCCGTGCCGGGATGACCATGCAGGAAGTTGTTGACCTGCTCTCGGACGAGTACGGATGGAGCGACAGCGTTTCCAACCTGTCCGCAAAATTACAGCGGGAAAGTATACGATACAAGGAAGTATTGGAGCTTGCCGCTGTGCTTGGTTACGACATCGTATGGCAGAAAAGACGGGAGAAGTGATACCCCGGCAACAGCCCTCCGCATCTCCCGTCCCCATAGGCGCACCGCAGTGCTGCCCATGGACAGGCAGTGAAAGATACGGTTTTCGCTGCCATCGTCTGCAAAAAATGTTCCGCAGAACAGCTTCATGCAGACGGGCTGACCAAGGTAAAAGGCGCAGACATTTTGCCTTGGTCAGCAGAGGTCACCGCAGTGACCGCATTCCCCCTCGGGAGAGCCCTCGGAGAGCCCACGGCACTTTGTAGCCAGCATGGATGAAAGTGTAATAGTGGGTTATTACACTTTGAAAAAGTGCCGTTCCTCAGCCCTCCGCTGTCTGCAAATCTTAAAGAAAGGACAAAAATCTATGGCAAGAAATGATGGAATTGATCGTACCTTAGCCAGAAATCAGGACTTGGAAACTCCGGATGATGTGACAAAAGTACAGGAACACAATGAGCGTGAAAAAGACCGTTATTCCAATGTGGACATCGTGCCGGAACGTACTGCGCTGAATGTTCACTTCAAGTCTCCCACTGACGATTATGTAAAAATGTTTGAGCAGATGGAGCAGGACAAGATCATCTCCACCAGAGGGCTGAAACCGGATGCCGTCAAATATGGCGAGTTGGTTTTCGATGTGAACTCCACTTATTTCTACAACCACGGCGGCTATGAGTTTGCAAAACAGTTTTATGCCGATGCCTATAAAGCCGCCGTGGAGATCGTGGGCGGTGAGCAGTATATCCTCTCCGCTGTAATGCATGCCGACGAGCGCAACCGGGCAATGTCGGAAGCTCTGGGTGAGGATGTGTACCACTATCACCTTCATGTGGTTTATATCCCGGTGGTGGAGAAACAAATCCTGTGGTCGAAGCGATGCAAGGATGAATCCCTCCGGGGAACGGTAAAGGAAACGATCACACAGGTCAGCCGCAGTAAGAAGTGGGAATCCAAACCCGTTCTTGATGAAAACGGAAATCCTATGTTGAACGCAAAAGGGAAAAAGATTTTGAAGTCGTCCTACAGTGTGCTGCAGGATGACTTTTTCAATTTCATGCGAAACGCTGGTTATACCGATGTAGAGCGTGGAGAATGTGGCAGCACCGAAGAACATCTGACGGTGACACAGTTCAAGGTACAGGCCGAACAGCAGCGTTTGGAAGCTGTGACCGGACAGGTGGCACAGGCCGAGCAGAGCTTAGCGGATGCCAAAGCTGCCACGGAGAAGCAGAAAAAGAAACTGGAAGCTCTGAAAAAGGAAACTCAGGCTGCTAAGTCTGTTGCTATGACTGCACATGAGATTGAGTCGATGGGCAAGAAAAATCCCATTACGGGAAATGTTACCATGACGGTGGATGAGTGCCGCACGCTAAAGGATTATGCGGTCAGCAGCTTTGCGGAAAAGTCTGAGAAGCTGAAATACAAGCAGAAATTCGAGCAGGCAGATAAAAACGCAAAGATATGGAAAGACCGTTTTGAAAAACTGAACAAAGACTATGAGGAGCTGAAACAAAAAGCCCAGCCTTTCCTGGATGCGATTGAGATTGCATCTGAAAAGGTCTGGGCTTTTATCAATGCCATCCTCGCCAGGGGAAAGGAACTGTATGAACACAAACACCCTGCCCGCAATCGTGGACAGGACATGGAAATTTAAGAAAGGAACTATTTGCCTATGAAGAAAACCGTAGATGAAATTAACAAGATGATTATGGAAGATGCCCCGATGGAAGAAATCAACGATGCCATCGGCTATATTGATATTTGCTCCTGCTTCGATCCGATTTTTGAGCCGCCTATTGATTTTCTGGAAGAATGCCGCAAGCGTTGGGAAGCGGCACAGTCCTCTTTCTGCAAAACCATTGAGTGCAAGATCGGAAACACATGGTATGTGATTGAAACGGAGTGTGATGGAAATGAGCCACTTACCGACAAGGTAAAACGGCTCATTTTTTCTGACAAGGGGGTGATTTGTTAATGACTGCGACACAAAAGCATGATATAATTCCAATATGCACAACGGTACTGTCGGCTGACCAACCACCGAAGGAGGATATTATGTTGGATCAGCAGAAAATTACCATTCTCTATTGCCGTCTGAGCAACGAGGATGCCCAGGAAGGCGAGAGTAACAGTATCGCAAATCAGAGAGAGTATTTAACCCGATATGCCCGTGACCACGGGTATACAAACCTGAAAATTCTGGTGGATGACGGTTATACGGGGACGAACTTCAATCGTCCCGGTGTGCAGGAAGGCTTTGAGCTTGTCAAGCAGGGGCTTGTGGGCTGCTGGCTGGTCAAAGACCTCAGCCGCTTTGGTCGTGACTATCTGACTGTTGGACAATATACGGATATTATCTTTCCGAGTTATGATGTCCGCTTTATCGCTATAAATGATGGCGTAGACAGCAACCGGGGAGACAGCGAGGGCTTCGCCGCAATCCGTAATCTGTTCAACGAGTGGTATCCCCGTGATACCAGCAAGAAAGTCCGTGTCAGTTTGCGGCAGAGAGGAACCAGTGGGAAGCACATGGGCAAACCGCCCTACGGATACCGCTGTGACCCGGAGGACAAGGATCACTGGATTCTGGATGAAGAAGCGGCTCCGGTAGTCAAGCTCATCTTCGACCTTTGCATTGACGGCAAAGGCCCGGAGCAGATTGCAAGGATTCTGGAAGAAAAGCAGATTATGACCGCAAAGGCACTCTATGCCAAGCGAAAGAAAAAGCCGATGCCGGAAAGACCGTACCACTGGGGCAACCAGTCCATTGCAGGGATTTTGGAACGGCAGGAGTACACAGGCTGTACCTGCAACTTCAAGACTTATTCCAAGTCCTACAAGCTGAAAAAGCGGATTCCCAATGAGCCGGAGAATATGTTTTATCTGCCGGACACACAGGAAGCGATTGTATCTCAGGCACAGTTTGACAGGGTGCAGGAACTGAGGAAAAACAAACGCCGCCCCGCAAAAGCGGAACGGCAGGGATTGTTCTCCGGGCTTCTGTTTTGTGCCGATTGCGGCGGCAAGCTCCACTTTGCCACAAGCAAAAGCTTTGAGGGCAAGCAGGATCACTACGTCTGCAACAACTACAAGAGCAACCGTGGTACTTGTACTGCCCACTATATCCGGGAAGATGTGCTTCGTGAAATCGTTCTGGAACGCATCCGGGCAGTCAATGAGTATATCCGAAGCGATGTGGACGGTTTTCAGGAGGAATGGCTGCAATGCCGCAGGACTGACCAGGAGCGCAGCATCCGGGATGACAAAAAGAAGCTGGAACAGGCAAAGAAACGCCTTGCCGATCTGGATGTCATCATCGCCCGGCTGTACGAGGACTATGTTCTTGGAAATCTCAATCAGGACAGATACAGAAAGATGTCTGCGGACTATGAAGCGGAGCAGGAACGGTTAAAGCTCGAAATTGAAGTTATCGAAGAATGGGTGGAACAGCGGGAAGAAATGAACGACGGTCTGGATGCCTTTATCGCCCTGACACAGAAATATGTGGATGTGGAGAAGCTGACACAGACCATCGTGAACGAGTATATCAAGAAAATCATCGTCTATGCCCCGGACAAATCCAGCGGCAAGCGCAAGCAGAAAGTGAAGATTTTCTTCAACTTCGTGGACGATGTAGATATTCCCGTTATTTCCGAGCCTATCATCACGCAAACAACCTATGAACACAGAAAAACGGCGTGACCTTCGGGTCACACCGTTCTCTGCGACAAAATAGTTACTTGTCACTATTAAGCCTTGGGATTGCAGGTTTTTTCAGCGTGTCGATAAACCCTCTTCTGTCATTCCGAGGAGCGCAGCACCCGCAAGGGGTACGCCGCATCCGTAAGGCAGCAAAGCTGCCAACGGCTGCGCAGCACCCGCAAGGGGTACGCCGCATCCGTGACCCCGTCCAACAGCCTCCCTTGTCAAAGGGAGGTGGCACGGCGCAGCCCGTGACGGAAGGATTCCGACCACAAGAAAGCTGTCCTAAGAACGGAATCCCTCAGTCAGCTTCGCTGACAGCCCCCTTTAACAAGGGGGCCTAATGATGCGTGACAGCAAAGCGGCGGGGGCCGGGCGGATGGGGACATCCGCCCCTACGGAATGTGACGAATCTCGTCCGTAGGGGCCGCTGTCCTCAGCGGCCCGCCGTCGGCGTATGCACCCACAGTATCCCCGTCCAACAGCCTCCCTTGTCAAAGGGAGGTGGCACAGCGCAGCCGTGACGGAAGGATTCCGACCCCCGGAAAGCTGACCTAAAAACGGAATCCCTCAGTCAGCTTCGCTGACAGCTAGCCCTATCCCTTTTGTCCCTTCGGGACATTTCCCCTTGACAAGGGGAATCGGCCTTTCACAAGGGGGCCAAGGGACGGGGGTTACGGATTCCCACGTCGCTGCGCAGCCGTTGGCAGCTTTGCTGCCTTACGGATGCGGCGTACCCCTTGCGGGTGCTTCGCTCCTCGGAATGACAGAAAAGGGTTTATCGACATGTTGACCGGGCCGCGGCGTGTGCCGCGGCCCGGTTTTTTCTCTACCCAAAATACAGCGTCAATTCAGCTTCGTCCTCCTGGTCCTGCAGGAAGGGCAGCTGCTCCCCCTCTTTTGCGGAGTGGATGCGCAGCTGTTCGCCGGAGGGGGATATCTCCACGGGGAAGCTGCCGCTGACCGTCATGTCCCGGCCGGACAGCTCCAGGTGGAGGTCGTCTCCCTCCATCTTCCAGCGGCCGGAGCAGACCAGCTCGTCGGACTGGCCCTCCTGGCTCTCACACAGCTCCGCCAGGCCGGCGGCGTTCTCCTCGCCGTGCAGCTTCAAGACCCAGCCAGGACAGCCCCAAACCGTCTCCGCCAGACCCGTATCCGTGGGGGCCGCCCAGTCGGCATCCCCTATCCCAGCGGGCGGCTCCGGCGCGCTGCCGGGAAAATAGTCCCCCGAGATGTCCTCCCCCGCCCCGTTATAAAAGGTCAGGTCATCCACATGGGTATCCCCCACTGTGTCGCTGAGTTCGGTGCAGACCAGGAAGTGATCCCCCTGGGGGTACAGGTCATAGGTCTCTCCCCCAAGCTGGGCGGATATTTTGGCGATCTGCTCCCCGGCGTCCCGCCCGGCGATGAGCAGATACTTCTTCCCGCCGCTCTCCACCACATTGTTCTGAAAATTTCCGCCGCCCCAGCCCATGCGGACGATCCTATACCGCCCCAGGGGGCCGCGCTCCAATGTGGCGGTACCCAGTTCTAAATCGGGCCCCAGTTCAAACAGGTAATAGTTTCGCCGGCCCAGCTCCAGCTCGTCATACACCGTCACCTGAGGAGACAGGGGCGTGCTGCGCCCCCTGTCATAAAAGTCCGCCAGATAGCCGGGCAGCGTGGCCTGGTCCAGCTTGATGGGATAGGTGAGACAGATGCCCGCCAGAGCGCACAGGACCACCACAGCCAGAACCGCCAGCGCCAAAACCGCTCTCCGCTTCATAACGCACCTCACATTCTATCATATAGACGATGTTGGGGATTAACTCAGATAGATGTTGGAGACCTCGGCGTTGCAGAAATAACCAGATGCGACACAAATCTGAATTTTCTTGCATCCAGAGATATCTGCAGTGTAGGTTTTTGTGGTTTCAGGATCCTGCTTCCCATACACGGCGGCGATGTTGTCAATCCCATCAATACCTCCAGCATCAACACTATGTCTCTTCTCATGAATGGTCACAGTGAATGTAAGAGTAGAGTATCCGGGATTATTAAAAGTGATGTAGCCACCTGTACCCTCAAAACCTGAGTTGTATAGGTGGAAGACACCGTTCTCATACTTAGAGCCATCACCACTAATGTAGAGGATATTGTCCCCGGTCAGGGTCAGAGAGCCAGCAGGCTTCTCCGGGACTACGGGAGTAGAGGGAGTACCACCGGAGCAGACCTCGATGAGGCGGCTCATGACAACGGCGGCCTGGGCACGGTCCATCACTCCGGTACCATTGAAGGTGCCCTTGTTGTCCACACCGGTCAGCATCCCCATATTGTAGCAGACGGACACGGCGTCACGGTAGGTAGAGGGGACAGAAGCCCAGTCGGCCACCTTGGAGGTGTCAGAGAGGGAAGAAGTGGTGATACCCTGGGCTTTGAGTATGTTGTACATGAGCTGGGCCATGTCATAGCGATTGATGGTGGAGGTGGCCAGATTCTCGTTGGATCCAACGTTGGTGCCGGTCAGGATATTGGCACTCTTGGCGCCGGCCATGAAGGGGGCGTACCAAGTGCTGCCTTCGGCTCCCAGCTTGTCCGAGTAGAACTGCCTCACCAGCATAGTGATGAACTCAGCATTGGAGAGCTGCTGGCTGGGCGCAAACAGGTTGTTGCCAATGCCGGACATAACACCCTTGTCAGCCATCTCGGTGATGGAGGAAGAAGCCCAATGATTGCCGGGCACATCGGTGAACTTCACAGAGGCCGCGAAGGCTGTGGTGGAGAGCATAGTGACTGCCAGGGCGATGCTCATAGCACCGGCGGCAAGACGACGAGTTTTCATTTCAAATCAATTCCTTTCTGCTATATGTTGTAATTCAGCGTGTCGATAAACCCTTTTCTGTCATTCCGAGGAGCGAAGCACCCGCAAGGGGTACGCCGCATCCGTAAGGCAGCAAAGCTGCCAACGGCTGCGCAGCACCCGCAAGGGGTACGCCGCATCCGTAAGGCAGCAAAGCTGCCAACGGCTGCGCAGCACCCGCAAGGGGTACGCCCCTCTCGTTCCCTTGGCTCCCCCTGTGGGGGAGCTGGCACGGCGTGAGCCGTGACTGAGAGGGCAGCCTCCCTTGTGAAAGGGAGGTGGCACGGGCGCAGCCCGTGACGGAAGGATTCCGACCACAAGAAAGCTGTCCTAAGAACGGAATCCCTCAGTCAGCTTCGCTGACAGCTAGCCCTATCCCTTTTGTCCCTTCGGGACATTTCCCCTTGACAAGGGGAATCGGCCTTTCACAAGGGGGCCAAGGGACGGGGGTTACGGATTGCCACGTCGGCCCGTTGGGCCTTCTCGCAATGACAGGCTTTTTTGACAGTCTGAATTATACTTCAAAACGTACCGTGTGTAAACATAAGATACGTAATAGGCTCCTGCTTTTGGCAATGCATATACATCATAGCATTGCGTCTCTCTTGGATTTACTTATCATATTTATTATATCATGGGTAAAGTGAGCCAGACAAGCACCGGACGGTTTCTTAAAAGAATTCTAAGAAACCGGTCTTTTGTGCAGCTGCTCCGCCAAAATCGTGGATATTTCTCGGGACATGGGGCGTTTTTCGCCGATTTTCCTGCACTTTCGTAAGAACCTCCACATTCTTCTTTCTCCCCCGGCGGGAACTTTAGTCAGAATTCACTCTTGCAAACAGGGCCGGGATAGGGTATGGTAATAGTAGAAGATTTGCTTGCTTCCTATTTTGGATGTGGAGTAGAGCGGTCGGCTGTGAAGTAGGGCAATGACGTCTGAGTTGGCGTTGTTGTCTCTTTTTTTACCCTGGGCCGCCGCGGCTAAAACGGAAAGGATCGGATCATATGAGCGTGAACATCTCTGAAATTTTCGGTGAAAATGTATTCAGCATGTCTGTCATGCGGGAGCGTCTGCCCAAGGCGGCCTACGCCGAAATGCTGGACGTAATGGAGCACGGCGGCAACATCTCCATGGCCACCGCCGACATTGTGGCCAATGCCATGAAGGACTGGGCCGTGGAGAAGGGCGCCACCCACTACACCCATTGGTTCCAGCCCCTCACCGGTGTCACTGCCGAAAAGCACGACTCCTTCATCACCCCCCCCGACGACAGCAAGACCCTGCTGCAGCTGACGGGCAAACAGCTCATCCGGGGTGAGCCTGACGCCTCCTCCTTCCCCTCCGGCGGTCTGCGCGCCACCCACTACGCCCGGGGCTACACCGCCTGGGACATGACCTCCCCCGCCTTTGTGAAGGAGATGTCCTGCGGCACTATCCTGTGCATCCCCACCATCTTCGTCTCCTATAACGGCGAGGCCCTGGACAAGAAGACCCCTCTGCTCCGTTCGATGGAGGCCGTGAGCACCCAGGCCCTGCGCATTCTGCGCCTGTTCGGAAACACCCAGGCCACCCGCGTCACCCCCTCTGTGGGCGCAGAGCAGGAGTATTTCCTGGTGGACCGGGACAAGTATTTAAAGCGCCGGGACCTCATCTACACCGGCCGCACCCTGTTCGGTGCTCCCGCCCCCAAGGGTCAGGAGCTGGACGACCAGTACTTCGGCGTGATCCGTTATCGGGTGGGCCAGTTCATGGCCGACCTGAACCAGGAGCTGTGGAAGCTGGGCATCCCTGCCACCACCCAGCACAACGAGGTGGCCCCCGCCCAGCACGAGATGGCCCCCATCTATACCATGTGCAACCTGGCCGTGGACCAGAACCAGCTGGCCATGGAGACCATGAAGCGGGTGGCCACCCGCCACGGTCTGGTGTGTCTGCTCCATGAGAAGCCCTACGCCGGCGTAAACGGCTCCGGCAAGCACGACAACTGGTCTCTCACCACCAACCTGGGCGAGAATCTGCTGGACCCCGGCGACACCCCCAACGAGAACCTGCAGTTCCTGCTGGTCCTCTCCTGCATCATCAAGGCGGTGGACCGCCACGCCGACCTGCTGCGCTGCTCCGCCTCCAACCCGGGCAACGAGCACCGCCTTGGTGCCCAGGAGGCTCCCCCCGCCATCATCTCCATCTTCCTGGGGGATCAGCTGGACAGCGTGGTGGACCAGATCGTGTCAAACGCCGACTCTGTGCAGCTGCTGGCCACCACAAAGCTCTATTTCGGCGTGCCCACTGTGCCCCTGATCAAAAAGGATGCCACGGACCGGAACCGCACCTCCCCCTTCGCCTTCACCGGAAACAAGTTCGAGTTCCGCATGGTGGGCTCCTCCGACTCCATCGCCGATGCCAACACCACCCTGAACGCCATCGTGGCCGAGGCCATGTGTGAGGCCGCCGATGTGCTGGAGAAGGCCGACGACTTCAACACCGCCTGCTTCAAGCTCATCCACGACATGCTCTCCGCCCACCACCGGGTCATCTTCAACGGCAACGGCTATTCCGATGCCTGGGTGGAGGAGGCCGCCCGCCGTGGCCTGCCCAACCTGCCCTCCATGGTCAACGCCATCCCCTCTCTGACCACCGAGAAGGCCGAAAACCTGTTCACCAAGTTCAACATCTACACCAAGTCCGAGCTGGAGGCCCGGGCGGAGATCATGTATGAGACCTATGCCAAGGTGCTGAAGATCGAGACCCAGACCATGATCCACATGGCCGGCAAGCACTATATCCCCGCCGCCATCCACTACTGCACCCGTCTGGGCCAGTCCATCGCCGCCGTCACCGGTGCCGGTGTGGCCGCCCCCGTGCAGAAGGAGCTGCTGGAGAAGTGCTCCGCCCTGCTCTCCCAGGCGTCTGAGGCCCTGGAGAAGCTGAAGGTCCTGCTGCCCCAGGTGGACTCCATGGACGACGTGCCCGCCATGGCCATGGCCTATCACGACCAGATCGTCCCCGCCATGGCCGCCCTGCGCAAGCCCGTAGACGAGCTGGAGCTGCTGGTGGACAAGGCCATCTGGCCCATGCCCACCTATGGCGATCTGATGTTCGAGGTTTAAATGCGCTTTCTTCCTTTTGCTCATCCCTGCGGCCGGTCTGGTCGGGCGGCGAAAACCCTTCCTTTTTCTGTACCTATCTCCATTGCTTCCTTTCTTTTCTTTCTTCTCCTCTTCTCCGCCGTCCGCCCCGGCTTGCCCAGAGTATTGGGCTTGATCCTTTTTCAGCCCCGCCCGCGCCAGGTTCCAGGCGCAGGCGGGGTGCTTTTTGTCTTTCTTGACTTTCCCCCGGAAAATTTGGTATGATTATAGTGATATATTATGTACGTCACATGCACGAAAAGAGTGAGGAAGGTTTACCATGGCTCAAAAGAAAACCGTCTATGGAAATGAATCTATCTCCGCCCTGAAGGGGGCGGAGCGGGTGCGGAAGCGGCCCGGCGTTATCTTCGGCTCCGACGGACTGGAGGGCTGCGAGCACTCCGTGTTCGAGATCATGTCCAACGCCATCGACGAGGCCCGGGAGGGCCACGGGCGGCTCATCACCGTCACCCGCTTTGCAGACCAGTCCATCCAGGTGGAGGACCAGGGCCGAGGCTGCCCCGTGGACTGGAATGAAAAAGAACAGCGCTTTAACTGGGAGCTGGTCTTTTGCGAGCTGTACGCCGGCGGCAAGTATGACAACACCAGCGGGGACAACTACGAGTATTCCCTGGGCTTAAACGGCCTTGGCTCCTGCGCCACCCAGTATTCCAGCGAATATTTCGATGCTACCATCTGGCGGGACGGCTTTCAGTACTCCCTCCATTTTGAAAAGGGCGAAAACATCGGCGGTCTGCACAAGGAGCCCACAGCCCGGGGCAAAAAGACGGGCTCTCTGTTCCACTGGAAGCCCGATTCAGAGGTGTTCACCGATATCAATATCCCGGTAGACTACTATCTGGACGTGATGAAGCGGCAGGCGGTGGTCAACGCGGGCATCACCTTCCGCTTCCGCAACCAGGTGGGCGGCAAGTTCGAGACCACCGATTTTCTCTATGAAAACGGCATCGTGGACTATGTGACCGAGCTGGCCGGGGAGGATGCCCTCACCAAGCCCGTCTTCTGGCAGACAGAGGACCGGGGCCGGGACCAAGCGGATAAGCCGGAGTACAAGGTGAAGCTGTCCGTCTCCTTCTGCTTCTCCAACCGGGTGCAGGTCATCGAGCACTATCACAACTCCTCCTGGCTGGAGCACGGCGGCTCCCCAGACAGGGCGGTGCGGTCCGCCTTTGTCTCTGAGCTGGATGCCTATCTGAAAAGCCAGAACAAATATAACAAAAATGAGAGCAAGATCACCTTTCCAGACATCCAGGACGCGCTGGTCCTGGTCAGCAACAACTTCTCCACCCTGGCCTCCTATGAGAACCAGACGAAGAAGGCCATCAACAACAAATTCGTCCAGGAGGCCATGACCCGCTTTCTTCGGGAGCAGCTGGAGGTCTATTTCACCGAGAACCCCCAGGATGCCCAGCGGATCGCCGAACAGGTGCTCATCAACAAGCGGTCCCGTGAGAACGCGGAAAAGACCCGTCTGAATCTGAAAAAGAAGCTCACCGGCTCTATGGACCTGTCCAACCGGGTGCAGAAGTTTGTGGACTGCCGCACCAAGGACGTGTCCCGGCGGGAGCTGTACATCGTGGAGGGCGACTCCGCCATGGGCAGCGTAAAGCTCAGCCGGGATGCGGAGTTCCAGGGGATCATGCCCGTGCGGGGCAAAATTCTCAACTGCTTGAAGGCCGACTACAGCAAAATTTTCAAAAGCGAGATCATCACTGACCTGCTGAAAGTTCTGGGCTGCGGCGTGGAGGTGCAGGACAAGCGGGCCAAGGACCTGGCCACCTTCGACCTGAACAGCCTGCGGTGGAACAAGATCGTCATCTGTACCGATGCCGACGTGGACGGCTTCCAGATCCGCACCCTGATCCTGACTATGCTCTATCGCCTGACCCCCACCCTGATCCAGCAGGGCTATGTCTACATCGCCGAGTCCCCCCTGTACGAGATCACCTGCAAGGACATGCCCTACCCCTTCTTCGCCTACTCTGACAAGGAGAAGAACGACAAAGTGGCCCAGCTGGCGGGGAAAAAGTATGAGATCCAGCGCTCTAAGGGCCTGGGTGAGAACGACCCTGAGATGATGGCTCTGACCACCATGTCCCCCGCCACCCGCCGGCTCATCAAGGTCATGCCCGAGGATGTGGAGCGCACCGCTCAGGTCTTCGACCTCCTCCTGGGCGACGACCTCCAGGGCCGCAAGAGCCACATCGCGGATAACGGATATAAATACCTGGACCTGGCGGATATTTCGTGATTCCCTCTCAGTCACGGCTGCGCCGTGCCAGCTCCCCCACAGGGGGAGCCAAGAATGCTTGACCCTGTCATTTGGTGGTGTAGGGGCGGCTATTAGCCGCCCGCCGTCAACGGACCGGGTACTACGGGCGGATGATACGCCCCTACACCAAATGTCGGCTGCATTTCGTAGGGGCGGCCTGTGGCCGCCCGCCGACAGCGGACCGCTCATCCCGGGCAACCACAGGACGCCCCTACGGTGCCGCCATCTCATATTTGAAATTTGTGACCTGTTTTTAAAGGACTGATACAATGGCAAGAAAAAAGACCGGCGGCGGGGCGAAGGTGCCTGCCGCTGTGGACCCTGCGGCCATGGGGCTGCGGGCGGAGGTGCTGGAACAGCCCATCACCGAAACGCTGGAGACCAACTATATGCCCTATGCCATGAGCGTCATCGTCTCCCGGGCCATCCCGGAGATCGACGGCTTTAAGCCCAGCCACCGAAAGCTGCTGTACACCATGTACCAGATGAGGCTGCTCTCCGGCCCCCGGACCAAGAGCGCCAACGTGGTGGGCCAGACCATGAAGCTCAACCCCCACGGCGATGCCGCCATCTACGACACCATGGTCCGCCTCTCCCGGGGCTATGGTGCCCTGCTCCACCCCCTGGTGGACAGCAAGGGCAACTTCGGCAAGGTGTACTCCCGGGACATGGCCTGGGCCGCCAGCCGGTATACCGAGGTGCGGCTGGACCCCATCTGCGCCGAGCTGTTCCGGGACATCGACCAGGACGCGGTGGACTTTGTGGATAACTACGACGGGAAGATGAAGGAACCGGCCCTGCTGCCCACCACCTTCCCCAACGTGCTGGTGTCCGCCAACCAGGGCATCGCCGTGGGTATGGCCAGCAACCTGTGCGGCTTTAACCTGGGGGAGGTGTGCGACGCCACCATCGCCTATTTGAAGGACCCGGAGTGCGACCTGATGGAGACGCTGAAGGCCCCCGACCTGCCCACCGGCGGCCAGCTGCTGTATGACCAGGCCGCCCTCAGCGACATCTACCGCACAGGCCGTGGCTCCTTCAAGGTCCGGTCCAAGTGGCGCTATGTCAAGGAAGAGAATTTGATCGAGGTCTATGAGATCCCCTACTCCACCACCATCGAGGCCATCAAAGAGAAGATCATCGAGCTGGTGAAGACGGGCAAGACCCGGGAAATTTCCGATGTGCGGGACGAGAGCGACCTGTCCGGTCTGAAGCTGACCATCGACTTAAAGCGGGGCACCGACCCGGACAAGCTCATGTCCAAGCTGTTCCGCTCCACCCCCCTGCTGGACAGCCAGTCCTGCAACTTCAACATTCTCATCGCCGGAATGCCCCGGGTGATGGGGGTGCGGGAGATCCTGGAGGAGTGGACCGCCTGGCGGATGGACTCTGTGCGCCGGCGCACCTATTTTACCATGAACCGAAAAAAGGAGAAGCTCCACCTGCTGCTGGGCCTGCGCCGCATTTTGCTGGACATCGACCGGGCCATCCAGATCATCCGGGACACGGAGGAGGACTCCGAGGTGGTGCCCAACCTGATGATCGGCTTTGGCATCGACCAGACTCAGGCCGAGTATGTGGCCGACATCCGTCTGCGGAACATCAACAAGGAGTATATCCTCCGCCGCACCCAGGAGGTAGACGAGCTCCAGGCGGAGATCGCCGATCTGGAGGACCTGGTCTCCTCCCCCAAGCGCATCAAAAAGCAGATCACCCAGGAGCTCACCCAGGTGAAGAAGAAATACGCCGTCCCCCGGCACACCGAGATCGTCTATGACCACCAGACTCAGACGGAGGCCGACCCCGAGGACGAGACCCCGGACTATCCCGTCCACCTGTTCCTGTCCCACGAGGGCTATCTGAAAAAGATCACCCCCCAGTCCCTGCGCATGGCCAGCGACCAGAAGTATAAGGACGGAGACGGCCCCTTCCTCCAGTGGGAGGCCAACAACCGGGACGAACTGCTGGTGTTCACCGACAGACAGCAGTGCTATAAGACCCGCCTGAGCGACTTTGACGACGCCAAGGCCAGCGTTCTGGGGGACTATCTGCCCACCAAGCTGGCCATGGACCAGGAGGAGCGTCCCCTGTGGGCCTGCATCCCCGGGGACTACTCGGGCAATCTGCTGTTCTTCTTTGACAACGGCAAGGTGGCCCGGGTGGAGTTGAGCGCCTATCAGACCCAGACCCGGCGGAAAAAGCTCACCGGAGCCTACTCCGACAAGGCCCCCCTGGTCACGGCGTTTTTGGTCCGGGAGGACTTTGAGGCCGCCGTGTACACCACCGAGGGCCGCTGCATGGTCTTCCACACCTCCGCCCTGAACCCCAAGACCACCCGCACCACCCAGGGCGTGAACATCATGACCCTCAAGCCCAAATACCGGGTGGAGAAGGTCCTGCCCCTGGATCAGACCGCCATCGTCAATCCGTCCCGCTACCGCGCCCGCTCCCTGCCGGTAAACGGCGCTCTGCTGAAAGAGGAGGACCGGGGCGAGACGCAAATGACCCTGAACCTGTCCTGACAGACCCAAAAGAAAGAGGGGTTTCTTGATGAATACCCAGTCCGCCAAAAAGCTGCTCACGTCTTATCTCTGGATCACCATGGGCTCCCTGCTGTACGCCCTGGCCTTTAACTGGTTCTATGCCCCCAACCAGATCGCCCTGGGGGGCATCACCGGTCTGGGCCAGGCCATCCACACCTATATTCCCTTTCTGTCGGTGGGCCTGTTTGTCCTGCTGGTGAACATCCCTCTGTTTCTGCTGGGGTGGCGGTTCATCGGCGGGCATCTGCTGGCCTCCTCCCTATATGCCATGGCCCTGTCCTCGCTGGCCATGGATGCTTTGAACCTGGTATTTTCCTTTCCGGCCACCGACCCCATGCTGGCCGCCGTGTGCGGCGGAGCCCTGCTGGGACTGGCGGCGGGGCTGATCTTCTCCAAGGGCGCCACCACCGGGGGCACCGACCTGATCGCCCGGCTGATGAAGCTGGCCCTGCCCTGGCTGTCCATGGGCAAGGTGCTGCTGGCGGTGGACGTGACCGCCCTGCTGCTGGTCTCGGCGGCCTATGGCAGCATCAATGCCGCTCTATACGGTCTGGTGGCCCAGGTGGCCTACTCCTACGTCACCGACACGGTGCTCTACGGCCTGGACAAGGCAAAAGTGGCCTATATCATCACCCAGCAGACCGACCCGGTGGTGGAGGCCCTGACCCATAATTTAGGCCGGGGTGTGACCTTGCTCCACGGCCAGGGGGCCTGGAGCGGCCAGGAGAAGTATGTGCTCATGTGTGCCTTTAAACAGCGGCAGATCGTGGCCGTGCGTCAGATGGTGAAGGAGCTGGACCCGGACGCTTTTCTCATCGTCTGCGATGCACATGAGGTGTTGGGCCGGGGCTTTACCCGGTACAAGAAAAATGCGCTGTGACCCCGGGCGGTCTGCGCCCATGGGCAGTTTGTGCGCTGCAAGGAATTTCGAGGGAATTTCAGGAGGGGTTTTATATGCCGAATTACGAGAAACTTACAGAAAATCTCACCCGCCGGGGCTACACCGTCCGGCGCTTTCCCACCGCCCGGCAGGCGGCAGACTATCTGGACTCTGTCATCGACCAGACCTCGGTGGCCTTCGGCGGCTCCGTCACCCTGGACCAGCTGGACCTGTATCCCCGCCTGTCCGCCCACAACCGGTGCCTGTGGCACTGGAAGGGGGATGACCGGATGGACGGGATGCAGACGGAGGTCTACCTCAGCTCGGTAAACGGCCTGGCCGAGACGGGGGAGCTTATCAACATCGACGGGGCGGGCAACCGGGTGGCCTCCACCCTGTTTGGCCACAAGCGGGTTTATTTCGTGGTGGGGGCCAACAAGATCGCCCCGGACTACGATGCCGCCCTGTGGCGGGCCCGGAATATCGCCGCTCCCAAAAATGCCCAGCGTTTAAAGCGCAAGACCCCCTGCGCCGTAAAGGGGGACCGATGCTATGACTGCTCCAGCCCGGAGCGTATCTGCCGGGAGCTGGTGGTCCTGTGGAACAAGCCCATGGGCGTGGACACCATGGAGATCGTGCTGATCGACCAGGATCTGGGGATGTGACCTGCACATGGGCCGATGGGGACATCGGCCCCTACAAAAATCATGCTGTTACGTCGGGTGTCGCGGGCAGATCATATCCGCCCCTACTCCTATCTCATCACTCCTAACTCCTATCTCATCACTCCTAACTCCTAACTCATCACTCCTAACTCCTAACTCAGAAAGGGGGGGCCGCGCTCCCATGAAAACACGCATATTGGCCGCTGCCGCTGCCGCGTCCCTGCTGCTTACCGGGTGCGCCGCCCTGCTGGATCGGGACTATGTGTCCGTCACCGTCCACAGCACCACCCCCGCCACTGCCGGGGACAACTCCGCCCTGCGGGCCGAGAGCTATCAGGAATTGGTGAATGTCCTCACTTATATGGTGTCCCAAAGCATGCCCTCCGCCTCCATCCGCCTGTATGAGAGCGAGGATGTCCAGGCCGACCTAGAGCGGGCCTGCGTGGAGGTGACCCAGGAATATCCCCTGGGGGCCTATGCGGTGGACTATATCCAGTATCACGTCTCCCCCATCCTCACCTATCATGAGGCGGAGGTGCAGATCACCTATCGCCGGACCAAGGAGCAGATGGATGCCATCGTCTCCGCCACCGGCATCACCGCCATCCGCAGCCAGCTGGAGTCCACCCTGGAGCAGTTCTCCCCGGAGTGTACCCTGAGCATCAGCTATTTCGACGGAGGCGTGGACGATATCCAGGCGCTGTTCCGTCAGGCCTATTTCGCCGTGCCTGAGGCGGCAGAGGACCTGCCCGACGTATCCGTGTCCCTCTATCCCGACAGCGGGCGGCAGCGCATCGTGGAGCTGGAGCTGAACTATCACCTGCCCCAGGACGAGCTGCTCCGGCGGCAGGAGACCACCCGCTATCAGTGCCAGGAGCTGGCCCGGGACTTGAAGAGCTACACCGGAGATCTGCGCATCTCCGCCGCGGGACAGACCGTCCTGCAGGTGTGCAGCTATACCTCCGACGGGGGCAGCACCCCCTATCTGGCCCTCACCGATGGCAGGGCCAACAGCCAGGGGCTGGCCTTGTTCATGTCCGCCCTGTGCCAGCAGCTGAACGTAGACTGCATGGTGGTGGAGGGCAGCCAGAATGGCCGGCCTCACTTCTGGAACGTGGTATCCACCCAAAACGGCTGGCGGCATCTGGACCTTGCCATGGTAGAGAACTGGATTTCTCCCTATCAGACCGATGCCCAAATGACCGCGGCGGGCTATGTCTGGGACGGCCAGTCTGTCCCCCAGTGCCCCGCCCCCTTCCCCGCGTCGTAACTGCATTTAGCCCAAAAAATCGGGCCGGCGGCGGCGCTGCAAAACAGCGTCTCCGGCGGCCCAAAATTTTTTCGATTTATGCTTGACATTTTTCGATTCTCTGCTATAATAATCACTGTTGTTGCGAGTGTAGCTCATCTGGTAGAGCGCCACCTTGCCAAGGTGGAGGTAGCGAGTTCGAGCCTCGTCACTCGCTCCAAAATCGACAAGTTTCAAAAGAAACTTGTCGATTTTTTATTTTACTCAATCGTTTCTTTCCGCAGCAGATCTTTGAACAAGACGCTCATGTAATCGCTGCGGCCATAGAGGATGCGGTCAACGTAGACATTGCTGCCCTGCACGCGGTAGAACACCATGTAGCTGCCGCTGACAAGAAACCGATGATTCGTTCCAACATCTGCGATAGAGGACAGCGGGGTCCCCATCTCTGCAAAGTTTTTCAGCTGGTCGACTGCGTCCAGAATGCGGTCAGTCACGCGCTCTGCGGCAGAGCGATTTTGAAGCTCTGATACGATGTAGTCCCAGATATCATCCAGATCACGGCGGGCCTCGGGCGAGTAATAAATTCTATTCTTCATTCGCTCTTGCGCTTCAGATGCGCCCTCACCTCGTCCGGCGTCAGCCAGCCTTCCGTCTCGCCGGAGTGGCGGCCTTTTGCCAGCTCATTCATCAGGCGGATGGTCGCCTGCGCTCTCTCATAATCCTGCATATCCACAATGGCGTACCGTCCGCGTCCGTTCTTTGTCAAAAAAACAGGAGCGCCCACAGCCACGTCGTGCAGGACCTCGCTGTAATTGCGCAGGTCGGAAATGGGTTTAATGTTCGGCATATCCATCAGCTCCTTTCAGGCATAGTATATCCCATGCTGCTGTAAAATTCAACAGCAAGTTTGCAGCACATAGGGCCTGTTCGTCTTATTTCTCCCCCAAAAAACTTTTTTCATTTTGTACTTGACATTTTTCGATTCTCTGTTATAATAATCACTGTTGTTGCGAGTGTAGCTCATCTGGTAGAGCGCCACCTTGCCAAGGTGGAGGTAGCGAGTTCGAGCCTCGTCACTCGCTCCATCCGGGGCACCCAATCGGGTGTCCTTTTTTTATATATTTATTATGGTATAATCCTAATGGCAGAATACAGTTGACAACACCATATAGGGGTAAATAATATGACAATGATGGACTGCGTCGAATTAACGGCAGAGAAAGAGAACTACGCAAAATACGGTGTTCACAAAGGTATGCAGGGCTGGATTTGCCTTGATGATAGCGCAAATGGCACTTGGCTTGTAAACTTTCCTCAGTGCGGCGAAGAAGATGATATCGCTGAAATTTCTGTAACCGAGGCGGATTTAGCCGTGATTCCCGTCATAGATGCCGCTATAAACGAGGCGATCAAAGCTCAGTTTGATGCACTAGAAAAGACTTCTAAGTCATTTTCTGGTCAGGATGATCTGTCCGATTACATGGTCTGATAAAATACTTTAAAGTAGCCCTTTATGGCAACAGCCGCAGGCGTTTTTCTCACGCTTGCGGCTGTTTTGCTTTACTTGCCCAGTTTCTTTCTCAAATCGCCCAGGCGGTTCAGGGCCTGGAGGAGGGTGTCCTCCTTCTTGGCGAAGTGGAGGCGGATGAGGTGGTTCACCGGCTCCCGGAAGAAGCTGGAGCCGGGGACGGCACCCACGCCCACCTCCCGGGCCAGGTCCTCGCAGAAGGCGAGGTCGCTGTCATAGCCAAACTCCGAGATGTCCAGCAGGACGTAATAGGCCCCCTGGGGGTCGGTGTGGGCCAGCTTCAAATCGTCCAGTCCCCGCAGGAACAGGTCCCGCTTGCGGGTGTAGGTGGCCTGGAGACCGTCATAATAGTCCTGGCCGAAGCGCAGGCCGGGGATGACCGCCTCCTGCAGGGGGGCGGCAGCCCCCACGGTGAGGAAGTCGTGGACCTTTTTGATGCGCTCGGTGATCTCCTCCGGGGCGATGGTGTACCCCAGCCGCCAGCCGGTAATGGAATAGGTCTTGGACAGGGAGGAGCAGGAGATGGTCCGCTCCCACATGCCGGGCAGGGTGGCGAAGTAGACGTGCCGGTGGGGGGCATAGACGATGTGCTCATATACCTCGTCGGTGATGACATAGGCATCGTACTTCCGGGCCAGGTCGGCGATGAGCTCCAGCTCTTGGCGGGTGAAGACCTTGCCGCAGGGGTTGGAGGGGTTGCACAGGATCAGGGCCTTGACCCCCTGGCGGAAGGCATCCTCCAGCACCTCCGGGTCGAAGCGGAACTCCGGCGGGACCAGGGGCACATAGATGGGCTCAGCCCCGGACAGGATGGCATCCGCCCCATAGTTTTCATAGAAGGGGGAGAACACGATGACCTTGTCCCCCGGGTCCACCACCGTCATCATGGCGGCCATCATGGCCTCGGTGCTGCCGCAGGTGGCCACGATCTCCCGCTCCGGGTCGATGGTCCGGCCCATGAAGCGGCTCTGCTTCTCCGCCAGGGCCTGGCGGAAGCCGGGGGCCCCGCAGGTGATGGAGTACTGGTGAAAGTCCTCATAGGCCACCTGGGCCAGCCGGTCCAGCAGGGCCTTGGGCGGGTCGAAATCCGGGAAGCCCTGGGATAGGTTCACCGCCCCATAGCGGTTGGAGATGCGGGTCATCCGGCGGATGACGGAATCGGTAAAGTCCGCCGTGCGGCGGGACAGATCCTTCATGTTCGTTCGCTCCTTCTGTATGTCTGTGTGTCAGTTCTGGGGGGGCTGGGTGGCGCTGCTCACGCCAAAATCGAAGAACTGCCCTCTCCCCTGCTCCAGAGCCCGCTGATAGACCACGCTGGCGCAGCCGATGTCCATGGCCCCCGTGCCGATGGGGATGCACACCA
Source organism: Flintibacter faecis (assembly GCF_014287875.1). Taxonomy (GTDB): domain Bacteria; phylum Bacillota; class Clostridia; order Oscillospirales; family Oscillospiraceae; genus Lawsonibacter; species Lawsonibacter faecis_A. The sequence continues at coordinate 148,924 of NZ_JACOPN010000002.1, forward strand.
GGCGCTCCCCGGGCCGGCGCTCCAGCTGCACCTTTCCGGCGGCCAGCTGGCCGATGGTGCAGGTGATGCTGTGCTCGTCCAGCTTGCCCTGGGCCACCAGCTTGGACAGGGCGCCCCGGTGCATGGTCTGCTCCACGTGGTCCACCACGATCTTGTCTGCGTGGAGCAGCACCCCGTCCTCGCACTCCTGATAGGAGCCCATGGGGAAGACGATGGTGTCGGGGGACAGCCACGCCTCCTTCAGAAATTCGTCCTTAGACTGGGTGACGCAGATCACCGCATCCCCCTGGGCGGCCTGACTGGGCTCGTCGCACAGGATGATCCTGCCGGGGACCACGTCCTGCATGTCCGCCCGGAAGCGCTCCAGGGCGGGGCGGGACACATCGTAGATGCGCAGCTCCTCAATGTGGAACAGGGTGGCGATGGCCCGGGTCTGCATGTGGCCCTGCATCCCCGCCCCATAGATGCCCAGGCGGATGGGGCGGCGCTGGCTGCTGCCGTGGTTGAGAAGGTATTTCAGGGCCACGGCGGTCTGGGCCCCGGTGCGCATGTTGGTGATCAGGGCCCCGTCCAACACGGAAATGAAGTTGTTGATGTGGGGGTTCACCAGCATGATGAGGGAGGAGCAATAGGGGATGTTCCGCTTCTTCCGCTCCCCCAAATTGCCTCCGGCCCACTTCAGCCCGGCCACATCGGCAAAGCCTACATAGGCGGGCATGGCGTTCATAAAGCCGTTGTACGGCGGATAGGGGGCCGACTCCCCCAGGTCCAGATTCACCTTGGAGGGATTGACCACCGTGCCCTCCCCCATGCCCTGAAAGGTCTTTTCCACGGCGGCCACCACGTCCTCCATGGACAGCAGGTCGTGTACGTCCTGCTCGCTCAATAATAAAGTCTGTCCCATTGCGTTTTGTCCTCCCTTATGCCATCAAACGTTACGCCTGGGGCAGCAGGTCCTGGTCCCAGCCGGCGGGGCTGTAGAAGCCCTTGCACTGGTCGTTGTACACGGCCAGGGTCCCGTCGGACTGGTAGGCATCCACCACCTTGCGGAACACCTCCACCTTGGCGGGGTCGCTCAGGTCAGCGGTGCGGGCGGCGATCAGGTTCCAATAGTCCTCAATGTCCAGGCGGTCATCGGCGAAGATGGCATCGCTGGCGGCCAGACCGAAGTCCAGGGCATAGTTGTTGTTCACGATGGCGGCAGTGACATCGGGCAGGGTGGAGACGATGACGTTGGCCTTCAGCTCCTTGATGGTCACGCCCACGTGATAGGTCTGGATGTCGTCCACGGTGGGGTTAAAGCCGGCGCTGGGGTCCAGGGTGATGATGCCGGCGGACTCCAGCACCTTCAGGGCCCGGCCGCCGTTGGTCAGGTCGTTGGGGATGGCGATGACATCGCCGTCCTTCAGCTCGTCCACGGAGGTGATCTTGTCGGAGAACAGGCTCAGGGGGGCGATGAAGGTGTTGCCGATGTTCTGGATCTCATAGCCATAGCTGTCGATCTCCCCCTGGAGATAGATGCGGTGCTGGAAGGCGTTCAGGTCGATCTCCCCGTCGTTCAGGGCCCGGTTGGGGGTGACGTAGTCAGAGAAGTTCACCAACTCCAGGTCGATGCCCTCCTCCGCCAGGGTGGCCTTAGCGGGGGCCCACAGGTCCTCGTTGATGCCGCCCACGATGCCCAGCTTCACGGTGACGGGCTCGCTGGTGGAAGCGTCGGCAGAGCCGGCAGAGGAACCGGCGGCGCTCTGGCTGCCGGAGGTGCTGTTTCCGCCGCAGGCGGCAAGGGTCAGGGCAGCCAGGGCGGCGGCCAGGGCGAGGGCAATGGTCTTTCTCAGCTTCATGTTGCATTCCTCCAATGATTTTTGTTTTTCATCTCTTTTGTTTTCCCGAGCTTATTTCCATCCTCCCTCCCCTGTGGGCGTGAAGACTTTAAGTCAGGCGTTTTATATCAGGGCCTCAGGCCCCGGGGGTGCGATTTTGCAGGCTGTTTACAGGGTCAGGGCCAGGCGATAGTTCTCGTCCATGGTCCTGCAGGAGGCGGCAAACTCCGCCTGCTCCTCCTGTGTCAGGTTCAGCTCAATGATATCGGCCACACCCTCCCGGTTCAGCCGGGCGGGGACGCTGGCATACACATCGTGCTGGCCGTACTGGCCCTCCAGCAGCACGGAGATAGGCAGGATGCGGTCCTCGTCGTGGAACACGGCCCGGACCACCTCGGCAATGGACACGCCGATGCCGAACTCGGTACAGTTCTTGCCCTCCATGATGCGCCAGCCCCCGGCCTTGCCCGCTGCGGCGATGGCCTTCAGGTCCAGGGCCCCATAGGTGTCGGGCCGCTCCTGCCGCAGCTGGGCCAGGGGCTTGCCGCCGATGGTCACGGCGGACCAGGGGACCATCTGGCTCTCCCCGTGCTCCCCCATGGCATAGGCCACAATGGACTTCTGGTCCACCCCGGTAGCCTGGGACAGGGCCCGGCGCAGGCGGGCGGAGTCCAGGGTGGTGCTGGTGGAGAAGATGCGCCCGCTGGGCCAGTTCAGCTTGGTCTGGATGTAGTGGGTCACCACGTCGGCGGGGTTAGAGATGTTCACGATGATGCCCGAAAAGCCGGAGGACTGGATGTTCTCCGTCACCGCTTTCATAATGGCGATGGTCTGGCGCAGGGTGTCCATGCGGGTCTGACCGGTGGCCAGGTCGGGCAGGGGCCCGGCGGCCACGATCATCAGGGGGGCATCGGCGGCATCGGCATAGGTGCCCACGCGGACCTTGGCCCGGCTGGGCAGATAGGCGGTGGAGTCGGCCAGGTCCAGGGCCTGGGCCAGGGCCTTTTTCTCGTCCACGTCGATGTAGACGATCTCGTCCACCAGACCCTGGGCGATGAGGGTGAATCCGGCGTGGGAGCCCACATGGCCGGCCCCAATGATGACCACTTTCCGATTTTGCAGCTGCATAATCTCTCTTCCTTTCTCAACTTATCAGTGTGTGTTCTTCCTGGCCACCCGGCTGCCGATGAACTCGATGAGACACACCAGCAGCACCAGCACCAGTACCGTGACATTTGTGATATCCTTCATATTCCGGTCATGGCCCAGGGTGACGGCAAAGTCGCCCAGACCGCCTGCGCCCACCGTCCCGGCCATGGCTGTCAGGTTGAGCAGGCTGATGGCCGTGATGGTGGTGCCCCGTGTGATGGCGGGGATACCCTCCCGCAGATAGACCCGAAAGATGATCTCCAGAGGGCTGGAGCCCATGGACAAGGATGCCTCGATGAGGCCCTTGTCCACCTGGGCCAGGGCGCTCTCCACCTGGCGGGCAAAGAAGGGCACCGAGCCGAACACCAGGGGGACGATGGCACCCTTCACGTTGATGGTGGTGCCCATGATGGCCCGGGTGACAGGCATGACCCAGGTGAGCAGAATGATGAAGGGGATGGAGCGGAACAGGCTGATGAGCTTGTCCAGCACCTGATAGACCAGGCCGTTTTCTAAAATGGCCCCCCGCTTGGTCACGGTGATAAGCACCCCTAAAGTCAGGCCCAGGATAAAGCAGATGATGCCCGACCAGGCCACCATGACCAGGGTCTCCTCCAGGGCCTTGCCGAAGTCGGGCAGGCGCTGGGCCACATTGGGCAGATAATTATTCAGCAGCTCTTGCATCCCGGATCACCTCCACGCCTACATTTTTTTCGATAAGATATTGGATCGCCTGTGTGAGCTGCTCCCGCTCGCCGCCCATGATGGCCACGGTACCACCGATGGGGGCATCCTGAACGATCTCGATGTCGGCGAAAATAATGTTCACCGACACATGGAACCGCTCGGTAATGGAGGAGATCAGCGGCTCGGACACGTTGCGCTGGACATAGGACAGCCGCACGATCAGCTCTCCCGGTTTCAGGCGGGTCACGGGGGAGTCGGCGGCGATAAGCTCTTCGATCTTCTGCAGATTGGAGGTGGTCTTGATAAAGCTCTGGGTGATGGGCTGCTTGGGGGCGGCGAAGATGGAGAAGACCTCCCCCTCCTCGGCCACCTTGCCGTGCTCCATCACGGCCACCCGGCTGCAGATCTCCTTTACCACCGCCATCTCGTGGGTGATGACCACCACCGTCAGCCCCAGCTGCCGGTTGAGCTGCTTGAGCAGGCGGAGGATGGAGTTTGTGGTCTGGGGGTCCAGGGCGGAGGTGGCCTCGTCACACAGCAGCACCTTGGGGTCGTTAGCCAGGGCCCGGGCGATGGCCACCCGCTGCTTCTGGCCGCCGGAGAGCTGGCTGGGATAGGCGTTCTCCTTGTCTGCGATGTCCACCAGAGCCAGCAGCCTGCGGACCTTCTCGGCCACCTGCCGCTTGGAAAGGCCGCTGCCCCGCAGGGGATAGGCCACATTTCCGAACACGGTGCGGGAGGGCATCAGGTTGAAATGCTGAAAGATCATGCCGATCTTTTTTCTGGCCTGGCGCAGCTGGGCGGGGCTCAGGCCGGTCATCTCCCTGCCGTCCACCACCACGCTGCCCTGAGTGGGCCGCTCCAGCAGATTGATACACCGCACCAGGGTGGACTTGCCCGCCCCGGAAAAGCCGATGATGCCGAATATCTCCCCCTCCCGGATCTCCAGGGAGACATCCTGCACCGCATACACCGGGTGCTCCGGCGTGCCGAAGGTCTTTGACACATGGGAAAACGTGATCACGCTTACTCCTCCTCCATACGAAACAAAAAAGCAGGGAGCCCAGCGGCTCCCTGCTTGAAATGCTCCTTTATGCTCCCCCGGAAAAGCCCGGAGAAACGGACCAATTCTATTTCGCAATCCTGCGGCAGGCAACCATTTGGACGCACAAAATCATGGGCATCGGCATAGCCATGTCCATCATCATACCAGTGAACATTCGACAAGTCTTTCCAGCCATGATGTGCCCTCCTTACCTACCAATTTTATCGGTATGATATCACTTCAAAATAGTTTTGTCAATGCGCTTTTTTTCAGAATTCTCTTTTTGGCACAGTGTTCAAAACTCTGTGCCGCTGCCACGTGTCTTCCGGCAGTTTTTACAGAAGCCCAGGGGGCCGCCATGTCCTCGGCGGCCCCCTGCCAGCAGTTCAGTTTCAGTCAGCAAACAGCGGGGTGGACAGATAGCGGTCGCCGGTATCGGGCAGCAGGGCCACAATGGTCTTGCCCTTGTTCTCCGGGCGCTTGGCCAGCTGGATGGCCGCCCACAGGGCCGCGCCGGAGGAGATGCCAACCAGAACGCCCTCCTTCTTGCCCACCAGCTTGCCGGTGGCAAAGGCATCGTCGTTCTCCACGGGGATGATCTCGTCATAGATCTTGGTGTCCAGCACGTCGGGGACAAAGCCGGCACCGATACCCTGGATCTTGTGGGCTCCGGCCACGCCCTTGCTCAGCACGGGAGAGGCAGCGGGCTCCACAGCCACCACCTTCACGTTGGGGTTCCGGCTCTTCAGATACTCGCCCACGCCGGTCACGGTGCCGCCGGTGCCCACGCCGGCCACGAAGATATCCACCTTGCCGTCGGTATCCTCCCAGATCTCGGGGCCGGTGCTGGCCTTGTGGGCGGCGGGGTTGGCGGGGTTGACAAACTGGCCTGGGATAAAGCTGTCGGGAATCTCCCGGGCCAGCTCCTCGGCCTTGGCGATGGCACCCTTCATGCCCTTGGCGCCCTCGGTGAGGACCAGCTCGGCGCCGTAGGCCTTCATCAGCTGGCGGCGCTCCACGCTCATGGTCTCGGGCATGACGATGATAATGCGATAGCCCCGGGCGGCGGCCACGCTGGCCAGGCCGATGCCGGTGTTGCCGGAGGTGGGCTCGATGATGACGGAACCGGGCTTCAGGGCCCCGCGCTGCTCCGCGTCGTCGATCATGGCCTTGGCCACCCGGTCCTTCACAGAGCCGGCGGGATTCAAATATTCCAGCTTGCCCAGCACCCGGGCCTGAAGGCCCTCGGCCTGCTCCAGGTGGGTCAGCTCCAGCAGGGGGGTCTTGCCGATCAACTGGTCAACAGAAGTATAAATCTTGCTCATGATAATTCCTCCTAAAGATTCGTCAGGCGGTTTCGCCATTTGTTCTGATAGGATATGTAAATACGTTCAGCTGATTGAAACGTGTCGATTTAGGTCCGACATCGGATGATGGGATTGTTCTTCATTTTTATTACCAACCTTTCGCATAGGTTTATATGGATTATAGGACCGTGGCCTCATTTTGTCAAGGGGTATCTTTCAATTTTTCAAAAAATTTGTTTTCCCCACCTCCCCGGTATTTTTTTCTTTTTCCGGTTGATTTCCCATTAACCATGCTGTATAATAGGTAAATAAACTGGAGGAATGGTACATGCTGATTTCAACCAAAGGGCGCTATGCCCTTCGGGTCATGATCGACCTGGCAGAGCACCAGAACGCCGGCTACATTCCTTTAAAGGAAGTGGCCCAGCGGCAGGGTATCTCGGAAAAGTATCTGGAGAGCATCATCAAGCTGTTGGTAAAGGCCAACCTGCTCAACGGCGTGCGGGGCAAAGGGGGCGGATACCGCCTGACCAAGTCCCCGGACAGCTATACCGTGGGCAGCATCCTGCGCCTGACAGAGGACTCCCTGGCCCCCGTATCCTGTCTGGAACCGGGCGCTCCCCCCTGCGGTCAGTCGTCTGAGTGCCGCACCTTAGCCATGTGGCAGGGGCTGGACAAGATCATCAACGACTATCTGGACAAGATCACCGTCGCCGATCTGATCCAAACCGACTCCCCGGGGGATTTTTACGTCATCTGAATATCCGAACAAAAAGAAGGTCCGCAAGCAAAATACACGCTTGCGGACCTTGTTTTTTAGTGCTTTAGCTGAACTTTTCTGCCCCTGGACTGGACATAGAGGGTCTTGCTCTTGAAGTAGTTCACCGGGTCCACCCGGCTGCCGTTGACGCGTACCTCGAAATGGAGGTGGTTGCCCGTGGACGAGCCGGTGGTGCCCACCCGGCCCACCACCTGGCCCTGCTTCACCGTCTGGCCCTGGGACACGCTGCGGGAGCTCATGTGGGCGTACAGGGTGCTGGTGCCGTCGCTGTGGCCCACCACCACATAGTTGCCATAGGAGCGGTTGCGGGTGGAGGTGATGACCACGCCGCTCTTAGAGGCCAGAATGGCCGTGCCCGCCGGGGCGGGAATGTCGATGCCCGTGTGGTTGTTGGCCTTGCCGGTGATGGGGTGGATACGGCTGCCGAACAGAGACGTGAGCGTGTTATAGCCGTTTAAGGGCCACAGGAATCCGGACTCGCTGGGCACGTTGGCGATCTGGGAGGCCAGTTCCTTCTCCTTCTTGCGTATCTCCGCATCCATGGCGGAGGCTGCGGCCTCCAGCGCTTTGATGGCGGCCTGGGCCTCCTGCTCCTGACCCTGGATGTCGGCGATGACCTTGTTGATCTCCGCCTCCTGGCTCTTCAACTCCTGCCGGGCGGCCTCCTGCTCCTTCTTGGCCGACTCCAACTCGGCCCGGCTGGCCTCTAAGCTGGACTTCTCCTCCTCGATCTGGGCCTGAAGGGCCAGCAGGCTCTCCATGATGCTGTTGTCATAATCGATGATCTCTTCCACCATCATAAAGTTGTCCAGCAGGTCCGTAAAGTCGCTGGAGCCGAAGAGGATGGACCAATAGGAGGTCTCGCCCTCCTCCTCCATCACCCGCACCCGCTGGCAAAACAGGTCATACTGCTCCTTCTCCTTGGCCTCGGTCTCGGCCAACTCGCTGGCCTTTTGGCCGATCAGGCCCTCATAGGCGCTGATCTGCTGCTGCAGGTTGCTGATTTCCTCCTGGATGACGTCCACCTGCTGCTCCAGGTTGTCCTTCTTGTCCAGCGCGTCACTCTTGTTGGCCTGGATGGTTTTCAGCTGACTTTGCAGTTCTTTTTTCTGCTGGCTCAGACCCTGAGATTTCTTTTTCAGGGCGTTGACCTCCGCCTGGGTCACGGCTCCGGCCTCCATCACCATGGCCGGACCGGACATGGGCAGCAGACAGGCCAGCACCAGCAGCAGACACAGGCCCTTTCTGCACCGGGCCAGCCGTTTTTTCAACGCGTTTTTCATCTCTGCCCGCCTTTACCCCAGGAAAATATCCGCTGCGATGGGCAGCAGCAGGGAGAGGATCATCACCACAGCCAGCACCGCCATGATAAACCGCTGTCTTTTCTCTCGCTTCATGCTTCCATTTCCTTTCTCTTCGTCAAACCTGAAGGAACTTGCGGATGGCCAGCAGAGAGCCGCCCACGCCGATGAGGGCACCGGTGCCGCAGAACACCCCCAGGATGTTCCTGGCCATGGAGCCATAGCTGAGCATGGTGAACAGGGACAGGCCGTTGCCCTGGATGACCACCTTGCCCACCATTTGATACAGGCCCCACTGGGCAAAGAAGGCGATCAGCGCTCCCGCCAGCCCCAGGATCATACCCTCCACCACGAAGGGCCACTGAATAAATGCGTCGGTGGCGCCGCACATCTTCATGATGGCGATCTCCTCCCGGCGGTAGAACGTTGCCAGCTTGATGGTGTTGGCGATGATGAACAAAGACACCACCGCCAGGATACCGATGAGCACCAGGGCTACGCCGGTGGCGATGTTCCGCACCAGCACAAAGCCCTGGGCAATGGCAATGGCCGCATTTACTTTCGCCACGCCGGGCACCTGCTCCACCAGCTTGGTGGTCTGCTCCATCTGCTCGATGTTGTCCACATGGATGCGATAGCGATCCCGCAGCACCGTAGCGGGCATGGAGTCCAGCAGATCGTTGTGCTCCCGGCCCTGCAAAAACTCGTTCAGCGCCTCCTCCCTGGAGACGAAGGTCACCTGAGACACATTGGGCACCGCCTCGATCTGGCTTTGCAGGGCCCGTGCCTCCTCCTCAGAGCAGCTGTCATCGATATAGGCCAAAAATTCGTTTTCTTTCTCCAGGTCCCCCAGCGTGTGGTTCAGATTCACCGCCAGCAGGGAGAAGGAGCCCATGATCAGCAGACAGGCCACGATCATACACACGGCGGCAAAGGACATAAAGCCGTGGGTAAAGATGGAGTGGAACCCCTCGCTGAAATAATATCCCGCATTAAACTTTCTCGCCATTGTAGTACCCACCTGTCTCGTCGCTGATGATCCGTCCTGCCTCGATGGCCACCACACGCTTGGTAAAGCGGTTGACCAGTGCCTTCTCGTGGGTGACCACCAGGACGGTGGTCCCCAGCTCGTTGATGCGCTCCAGCAGCATCATGATCTCCAGGGAACGCTGGGGGTCCAGGTTGCCCGTGGGCTCGTCGGCGATGATCATGCTGGGGTTGTTCACCAGCGCCCGGGCGATGGCCACACGCTGCTGCTCGCCGCCGGATATCTGGCCGGGATAGCGGTCCGCCTTCTGCTCCAGCCCCACCAGCTGCAGCACATAGGGGATGCGCCGGCGCAGCTCCCGGGGGGAGGCCCCGATGGCCCGCATGGCAAAGGCCAGGTTTTCATACACCGTTTTCTTCTCGATGAGCCGGAAGTCCTGGAAAATGATCCCCAATGTCCGGCGCATATAGGGGATCTGCCGGGGCGCAATATTGCTCAGATTATAGCCGTTGACCATCAGCCGCCCCTGGGTGGTCGCAATCTCTCCGGTGATCAGCTTGATCACGGTGGATTTACCGGAGCCGGAAGGGCCCACCAGAAAGACAAACTCCCCGTCATCGATCCGCAGGTTCACGCCCTTCAGCGCCTTTGTGCCATTGTCATATTCTTTATATACATCGATAAGACGTATCATTCTCGTCCTCCGGGCTGGTGGCTCCAGCCGCATTTCCCAAAGCTTTTCCCGGTCCCGCTCCTCCCCGCCCGCTCTGGCGGAGCCACGGGACAATTCGTTTTCAGTGTATCACAGTTCCTGCATTATGTAAATGACAAAATCAGTGGAAAAGGCCCCCCGTTCTCCCCTCTTTTTGGCCGTTCCACCGCCCGCTCCGTGTTACCTTTTTATTTTTTTGTAACCGTATTGTAACTTATTTCCCGTCCGATTGCAAGGGAAAGTTTTCCCGGTCAAAGGGACAGACGAACGAGCGGGGAAAAAGTTCCGGCTGAGCGCAAAAAACAGGCCGCTGCGATTTACGCAGCAGCCTGTTTGAAAAAATCAGATTCAGGATTCGATGCCCCGGGAAATGAGGTACTTTTTGACCATCAGGGCCACCTTGAAGGTGATGGCATCATCGAACTCCCGCAGATCCAGACCGGTGAGCTTTTTGATCTTCTCCAGCCGATAGACCAGGGTGTTCCGGTGGACGAACAGCTTTCTGGCCGTCTCGGACACATTCAGGTTGTTCTCGAAGAACTTGTTGATGGTCAGCAGGGTCTCCTGGTCCAGGGCATCGATGGGATTCTTCTTAAAGACCTCCTGCAGGAACATCTGGCACAGGATAGTGGGCAGCTGATAGATCAGGCGGCCGATGCCCAGGTTCTCATAGTTGATGACGGTCTTCTCCGTCTCAAACACCTTGCCCACATCGATGGCCACCCCGGCCTCTTTATAGGCCCGGGCCAGATCCCGGATATGGTTGACCACAGTGCCGATACCGATGACCACCTTCACACCCAGCTCCTTGGTGACGGCGGCGGAGATCTGCTTGGCGATCTTCTGCAGCTCCTTGGCATCCGCCCCTTCGGGCAGCTGCTTGATCAGGGCCACGTCGCTCTCGTTGATGGAGATGACGAAGTCGGTCTGCTTGTCTGGGAACAGGTTCTGAATGACATCAATGGTACTCACGTCGGCGGGGCCCAGCTGGCGCACCAAAAAGGCGGCCCGGGGGCACTCTGACACAAAGTGCAGCTCCTTGGCCTGGGTGTAGATGTCACCCAGGAGGATATTGTCAGAGATGATATTCTTCACGAAGGTGGCCTTGTCGTGCTTCTCTTCATAATAGGCCTTGGCCTCGTTAAAGGCCACCACCGCCATAGCGCACAGGGATTCGGCGACCTCGTCCTCCCCCTTGACAAAGGCGGCGTAGTCAAACTGGGCACCCCATCCGGCCAGAGGCCGCAGGGTCTTTCCTTCAAAATAAGCCGTACCGTTGTCGGCTACGTTTACCGCTTCCACCGCGCCGGGCCAGTTTTCCCCAATACAAGTCAACTCGCTGCATGCCACAACAATGCCATCGGCATCGATCACGCCCACAGTACGACTGACGTTGTCCTTCATCTGGAGGACAACCCCCTGAAACATCCTGCTTGACACATCCATCCCTCCTATATTTCTCTCATTGTCTCACTGTTTTTTTATTATAGCGAATTCCTGCCCCGTTTGGCAAGGGGTTTTTGCTAAATTGCCACGATTTTTTTGTGGAAAACGCCCAAAGGGATCCTCATTCTCCTCGCAATGCTCCGATTTCTTTCTCGGTGAGCATCCGCCACTGGCCAGGTTTCAGATTTTCCTCCAATTTCAAGGGACCCATAGACAGGCGATGCAGGGCGGTCACCGGCTTTCCCCGGGCGGCCAGCATCCGCTTCACCTGGTGATACTTTCCCTCCCGCAGGGTGACCAGACAGGTTGAGCCGTCCCCCAGGGGCTTTAGTCCGGCGGGCAGGCAGTGCAGCCCATCCCCCAGCACCATGCCCTCCGCCAGGGCGGCCACGTCGCTCCGGTCCACCTTTCCCTCCACCTGGGCCAGATAGACCTTATCCACATGCTTTTTGGGGGAGAGCAGTTCGTGGCCCAGGGGGCCGTCGTCGGTGAGCAGCAGCAGACCGGTGGTATCCTTGTCCAGCCGCCCTACGGGGAACAGGCCCCGCCGCCGCAGGTGCTGGGGCAGCAGATCCAGCACCGTCTTCTGTTTGGGGTCCCGGGTGGCGGACAACAGTCCGGCGGGCTTGTGCATCAGCACATAGACAAAGGGGGCGCAGTCCACCGTCTGCCCGTCCACCTGGATGTGGGTGGAAGCGGGGTCGAACTTCTCCTCCGGCTTGGCCACGGTCGTGCCGTCGGCCCGCACCCGGCCGTGGCGGATCATATCTTTGATCTCCTTCCGGGACCACCGCCCGGTGGAGGAGAGTATCTTGTCCAGGCGCTCCAGAGCCATGGCCCTCTTCCCTTCTTTCTCCTATCACTCTCATCGGCATAAGCCAGCCCCCCGGGGCATACCCTATTAGGGACAATGCCCAATTTGGAAGGAGCGATCTGCCGTGTTTATTTTTACCGCAAAGGTTCCCAGGCGCAAGCTGGCCCTGGGGGTGACGCTGGCGGCTCTGGCCTGCTGCTGCCTGTTCGCCCTGGACCTGGGCCCCTCTCCCGCCCAGGCTGCGGCAGCCTCCGCCCCTGGGGTGAAGGGGGTGCGCACCAACCGGGACCGGGTGGACTTTCTCCGCTCCTTCGGCTGGGAGGTGGCGGAGGAGCCCCTGGCCACCCAGGAGATGGTCATCCCCCAGGAATTTGACGATAGCTATGCCCAGTATATCGACCTGCAGCGCCAGCAGGGCTTTGACCTGGAGCGCTACGCGGGCAAGCGGGCCAAGCGCTATAGCTATGAGATCCTCAACTACCCCTCCGGGGAAACGGGGGTCCAGGCCAACCTGCTGCTGTATAAGACCACCGTCATCGGCGGCGAGGTCCTCTCCCCCCGATTAGACGGCTTTCTCCACGGCCTGTCCATGCCGGAGGACGGGGGCTGAGTTACTTCCGGTCCAGAATGTGGACGTTCAGATGGTCATAGGTCATCTCCACCCCGTGGCGGTCAAAGGCCTCCCGGACTCCCTCCTGGATGGCATAATACACCGTCCAATAGTCTGCGGCGGCCGTCCAGGCCCGCACCACATACTGGATGCTGCTGGCCTGATAGTCGGACAGATGGATCTCTGGCGCGGGGTCGGCGATGATCTGGGGGATATCCTCCAGCACCTCGCCGATGGCCTGCTTCACCGTGGCGGTGGGTGCGTCGTAAGAGGCGGTGAAGTTCAAATCCACCCGGCGGCGGCCCAGGATCGTATAGTTGATGATCTTGGTCCCGGACAACTGGCTGTTGGGCACAAAAATCTCTTTTCCGTCGATGGTTAGGATGGCGGTGTAGGACAGGTCGATGGTGTGGACGGTACCGGAGATGCCGTCGGCCTCCACATAGTCCCCCACCTGGAAGGGGGTGGTCACCAGCAGCATGATCCCCCCGGCCACATTGGACAGGGTGTTCTGCAACGCCAGGGACACGGCCAACCCGGCTACGCTGAGCATGGCCACCAGAGAGGTGGTGTGAATGCCCACGTCCTCGGCCACCATCAGCACCAGGATAAAGGCCATGGATATCTTGGCAACGCTGTGGATATAGCGGCTCAGGGATTTCAGGGACTTGGACCGGGCCAGCACCCGATCCAGCAGCTTTAAAACCACCCGGATGACCACCACGCCCACCAGGATCAGCAGCAGGACATGCACCACCTTGTCCATCGTCAGCGCCCCCGGGTTCAGCTTGAGTCCCAGGCCGCTTAATACCGCATCTAACTTCATCTCTTCCCTCCGTTCTCCCATATTCCCCAGCTTTGCCTGCATGTTAGAATGGAGAAATTATATCAGCTTCAAACCTGCTGTGCAAGTGGGAAAACGAAACAGGGCGAAAACGGTCCTCACCGCTTTCGCCCTGTGTGTCATTTGTCCAGATGCTCTTTCATGCAGCGGAAGGTCTCGGGACTGATGTCGTGCTCGATCTTGCAGGCATCCTCCGCCGCCACCTCTGGCGTTACGCCCATGTGGATGAGCCACTGGGTGAGCCAGCGGTGCCGCTCGTAGATCTCCTGGGCCACCTGCTCCCCGGAGGGGGTCAGCTCCAGCCGCCCGTCCTTCTCCATAACAATGTGGCCGCTGGCCTTTAAGATGGACATGGCCCGGCTGACGGAGGGCTTGGAATAGCCCAGGTGCTGGGCCACATCAATGGAGCGCACATAGCCTTTCTCTTTTCTCAGCATCAAAATGGCCTCTAAGTAGTCCTCACCCGATTCATGCAGCGCCATGAACGCGCCTCCTTTCCTCTCCCGGCAGGGAGTAAAAAGTTAGCCAGCGCCATGCGCTGGCCAACTTATCTTTGGCGGATATCCGCCCATGCAGATCAATAGTTCATCTGTCTGCGGCGGGACAGATTCATGGTACCGTCCTGCATCTGGTCCAGGCTGTCCAGGCTCTTGCCGGTGCCGAATGCGACACAGGAGATGGCATCGTCGGCCACATGGGTCTCGATGCCGGTGTGGGACTCGATGAGCTTGTCAAAGCCCCAGACCAGGGAGCCGCCGCCGGTCATCACGATGCCGTTGGTGGAGATGTCGGCCACCAGCTCCGGGGGCGTGCGCTCCAGAACGGCGTGGACGGCCTCCAGAATGCGGCTGGAGACCTCCTCAAAGGCCTCGATCATCTCGCTGGAGGAGACGGAGAACACCCGGGGCAGACCGGTCATCAGGCAGCGGCCCTTGATCTCCATGGTGACCTCCTCCGGCCGGGGGAACACGCAGCCGATGGTCTTTTTCAGCTCCTCGGCGGTGCGGTCGCCGATCAAGACATTGTGCTTGCGGCGGATATACTTCACCACGGCCTCGTCGAACTTGTCACCGGCGGTCTTGATAGAGGCGGACTCCACCACGCCGCCCAGGGAGATCACGGCGATATCGGCGGTGCCGCCGCCGATATCCACCACCATGTGGCCGTCGGGCTTGGTGATGTCGATGCCCGCGCCGATGGCGGCGGCCACGGGCTCCTCGATGAGATAGGCCCGGCGGGCACCCGCCTGGATGCCGGCATCCACCACGGCGCGCTCCTCTACCTCGGTGATGCCGGAGGGGACGCAGATGAGCAGACGGGGCTTGAACAGGGAGAAGGTGGTCACTTTTTTGATGAACTCCTTCAGCATCCGCTCCGTCATGTCATAGTCGGAGATGACGCCGTCCCGCAGGGGACGCATGGCTACGATGTTGCCGGGGGTACGGCCCAGCATGGCCTCGGCCTCGGTGCCCACCTTCAGCAGCTTGCCGGTGTTCTTGTCCATGGCCACCACAGAGGGCTCCCGCAGGACCACGCCCTTGCCCTTGATATATACCAAAACAGAAGCGGTACCCAGGTCGATACCAATGTCTTTCGTGAACAGACTCATATTCTATGTTCCACCTTAAAATAAAATATATCCCTAGTGTAACCCGTTTAGACGGTTTATTTCCAGTATGATTTATTATAGCGGTTCGGCACCTGGTTTTCAACCGTTTTTTCCTTAATTTTTTATGACGGTCTGGCCTGGGCCAGGGTGACGCACCATACCTCCGCCGCTCCGGCCTCCAGCAGGGTCCGGGCGCACTCGGACAGGGTGGCCCCGGAGGTGACCACGTCGTCGGCCAGCAGCACCCGTTTTCCCGCCACCTCCACCCCGGACAAAAGCGCATAGGCCCCCAGGGCGTTGGCCCGGCGGGCCTCGGCGCTGTCCAGCCCGGACTGGGGCCGGGTGTGCCGGGCCTTGACCAGGGTGGCCGCGGCAGGCAGCTTCAGCCGCTCCGCCATGGCCCGGGCCAGCAGCTCCCCCTGGTCATAGCCCCGCTCCCGGCGGCGCTTTCGGCTCAGCGGGGCCCAGGTGACCACGTCAGGGATGATCTCCGGCCTGTCCTGGACACACTGGGCCATCAACAGGCCAAAGGGCCGGGCATAGGCCCGCACCCCGGAGAACTTATACCGATGGACCGCCTCCCGCACCGCGCCCCCATAGGCCAGGGGCGAACAGCAGCCCCGGGTAAAGTCCACCTTCCGCTCCCCCGCCCGGCCCAAAAGCCAAGGCAGGCTCTTCTGGCAGGCGGGACACACTGGGTCTCCGGGCTCCTCTAAAACCGTCTGACAGAAGGGACACTTGGGCGGGAACAGCAGGTCCAGGGCCCGGTCCAGCAGCTTCATTCTGAATTCCTCCCCCTGTGGGAAACGCCGCCGGACTGCGTCAGGGCAGACCGGCGGCGTTTTTGCCTTCTCTTACATGCTCTTGAGCTGCTCGGTGAGCTTGCTCACCAGCTCAGACAGCTTGACGGAGCGCTCCCGCTCCGCCTCCACCACATGGGCGGGGGCCTTGTTCACAAAGCCGGGGTTGGCAAGCTTGGCGTTCAGCTTGTCCAGCTCGGCGGAGTTCTTCTTCAGCTCCTTCTCCACCCGGGCTTTCTCCTTCTCCAGGTCCACCAGCTCGCCCAGAGGGATGAACATCTGGGCCACGTGGGTGACCACGCACACCATGCCGGCGGCCTCGGGGGCCTGGTCGGCGGGGACGATGGTCACGTCGCTGGCATAGGCCATCTTCTTCAGGAAGGGCACGCCCAGGGCAAACACATGGCCCTCGTCGGTAGCCACGGTGAGGTGGGCCTTCTTGCTGGGGGGCACGTTCATCTCGCTGCGGCGGGTACGCACGGCACGGATGGCATCCATGATCTGCTCCATGGCCTGCTCCTCGGCGGGGAAGTTCAGCTTTTCGCTGGCCTGGGGCCAGTGGTCCAGCATCAGGAACTGGGCCTGGCAGCCCTCCTCGTGGGGCAGCGCCTGCCAGATCTCCTCGGTGATGAAGGGCATGAAGGGGTGCAGCATCTTCAGCATCTGGGTCAGCACATAGCACAGCACCTGCTGGGCCCGGACCTTGCTGTCCTCGTCCTCGCCCTGCAGGCGGGTCTTGGTCAGCTCGATATACCAGTCGCAGTAGTCGTCCCAGATGAAGTCATAGATCTTCTGGGCGGCCACACCCAGCTCGTACTTGTCCATGTTCTCCGTGACCTCGGGGATGCAGCGGTTGAGCTTGGACAGGATCCACTTGTCCTCCAGCTCCAGCTTCTCGGGCAGGGCACAGTGGTCGATGGTCAGGTTCATCTTCAAAAAGCGGCTGGCGTTCCAGATCTTGTTGGCGAAGTTGCGCATAGCCTCGCACCGCTCGGTGTAGAAGCGCATGTCGTTGCCGGGGCTGTTGCCCGTGACCAGGTTAAAGCGCAGGGCGTCAGCACCGTATTTATCGGCGATCTCCAGGGGGTCGATGCCGTTGCCCAGGCTCTTGGACATCTTGCGGCCCTTGTCGTCCCGGACCAGGCCGTGGATGAACACGGTGTGGAAGGGGGGCTGCTTGGTCTGCTCACAGGCGGAGAAGATCATCCGGGCCACCCAGAAGAAGATGATGTCATAGCCGGTGACCAGCACGTCGGTGGGATAAAAATAGTCCAGGTCGGCTGTCTTATCCGGCCAGCCCAGGGTGGAGAAGGGCCACAGGGCGCTGGAGAACCAGGTGTCCAGCACGTCGGGGTCCCGGTGGATGTGCTTGGAATGGCACTTCTCGCACTCGGTGGCGTCGGTGCGGGACACGGTCATGTGGCCGCAGTCGTCGCAGTACCACACAGGGATCTGGTGGCCCCACCACAGCTGACGGGAGATGCACCAGTCGTGGACATTCTCCATCCAGTTGGTATAGGTCTTGGCAAAGCGGTCGGGGACAAAGCGGGTCTCCCCGTCATACACCACCCGCAGGGCCTCCTTGGCCAGGGGCTCCATCTTCACGAACCACTGGGCGGAGATGATGGGCTCCACGTCGTTGTGGCAGCGGTAGCAGGTGCCCACGTTGTGGGAGTAGTCCTCGATCTTCTCCATCAGGCCCAGGGCCTCCAGATCGGCCACCACGGCCTTGCGGGCCTCGTACCGGTCCATGCCCTGATACTTGCCGCCGTTCTCGTTCACCTTGCCGTTGTCGTCCAGGACACGGATGGTCTCCAGATTGTGGCGCAGGCCCACCTCAAAGTCGTTGGGGTCGTGGGCGGGGGTCATCTTCACGCAGCCGGTGCCGAAGTCCATCTCCACATAGTCGTCGGCCACGATGGGGATCTCCCGGTCCATCAGGGGCAGGATGCACTTTTTGCCCACCAGGTGCTTATAGCGGTCGTCGTTGGGGTTCACGGCCACGCCGGTGTCGCCCATCATGGTCTCGGGCCGGGTGGTGGCCACCACCAGATATCCAGAGCCGTCGGCCAGGGGATAGCGCATGTGCCACAGGTGGCCGGGCTTGTCCTGATACTCCACCTCGGCATCGGACAGGGCGGTGACGCAGTGGGGGCACCAGTTGATGATGCGGCTGCCCTTGTAGATAAGGCCCTTCTCATACAGGTTGCAGAAGGTCTCCCGCACGGCCTTGGAGCAGCCCTCGTCCATGGTGAACCGGGCCCGGTCCCAGTCGCAGGAGATGCCCATCTTCTTCTGCTGCTTGACGATGCGGTCGCCGAAGCGCTGCTTCCAGTCCCACACCCGCTCCAGGAACTTCTCCCGGCCCAGGTCATAGCGGGTCAGGCCCTCCTTGGTGCGCAGCTCCTCCTCCACCTTGATCTGGGTGGCGATGCCGGCGTGGTCGATGCCGGGGACCCACAGGGCGGCGTAGCCCTCCATCCGCTTAAAGCGGATCAGGATGTCCTGCAGGGCGCAGTCCATGGCGTGGCCCATGTGCAGCTGACCGGTGACGTTGGGCGGGGGCATGACGATGGTAAAGGGCTTCTTCTTGGGGTCCCGCTGGCCGCGGAAGCAGCCGGCCTTCTCCCACTTCTCATAGATACGGGCCTCAGCCTCCTGGGGCTCGTATACCTTGGGCAGTTCAATGCTCATTTCGGATTCTCCTTCCAAAAATATGGCGTAATTCACATGATAAAGCGCTCAGGGCCGTTTGCCCACCCACTGGCAGGTCTGACCGGTCTTCTCCTCCAGCAGGACCCGCAGTTGGTCGGCAGAGCCGCCCCGCAGATTGGCCTTGTCCAGGATCAGGCCCTGGCCGTTGTGCATCAGGAAATAGAAATTCCCCGCCGTCTCATACAGGGCGGCGCAGACATCATAGGGATAGCGGGCGCTGTCCTTGTCCTGGGTGCCCACCACGGCATCCCGTTCAAAGTGAAAGTCGGTGCCCGACTGGCTCTTCACCATGGCACGGCCGGAACCCCAGGCCGCCAGAGCATAGAAAAACACGCTCCAGATCACCAGCAGCAGCCCCATGGCGCAGCACAGCAGACACAGGAACACGCTGTTTTTCTGCAGCGCCATCCCCAGACCGCTGCCCAAGCAGAACAGACCGGATACCAAAGCAAAGCCCCGCTTGAACATAGTCTGCTTTTTGGCAAAGGTATGCCCCGCCACCCGCTGGAGTTCCTCCAGATGGGGCTGGTCATAGTCGGTGTGGGTCTTCATGGTCACGCTCATGGCGTCTCCTCCTTTTTTCTCCCGTTTGTCCATAGAAAAACGCCCCGAGCCGCAATGGGCTCAGGGCGAACTGAAAGCAAAGTCCGTGGTACCACCTGAGTTTGGACAGACTGTCCACACTTGTGTCCCCGGTAACGGGGGGTCCCGCCGTCCCTTACTGTCTCTTTCAGGGCCGGAGCGCAAAAGCCACCTTCTCCCCCGCCGGCGGGAACTTGCACCGTCCGTTCCCTCTCTGTACGGCTGCCTGACCCGGGGATACTCCTCTTTCGCATTGCTGTTTCCTGTTGCAGGGAATATTATATGAAATCTCCCCGCTTCTGTCAAGAAAATACTTTCACTTCATCTCAGCGAGTATTTTTCTTATACAGAATGTTCAGCCCCTTCAGCAGCAGATCCTTATCCAGGGTGATCTTCCGGCGGCACAGGGGCACTACAAACTGGGACATACCGCCCGTGGCCACCACAGTGGTGGGGTAGCCCAGCTCCTCCTCCACCCGGTCCAGCATCCCGTCGATCATAGCGGCGGCACCGAACATGATGCCGCTGCGCATACAGTCCACGGTGTTCTTGCCGATGACCTGCCGGGGCCGGTCCAGGCGAATACCGGGCAGCTGTGCCGTGCGGGAGGTGAGGGCCTCCATTGAGATGCGCACACCGGGGATAATGCAGCCGCCCAGATAGGTGTTGCCCTTACCCACCACCTCGATGGTGGTGGCGGTGCCCATATCCAGCAGGGTCAGGGGCGGCTCATACTCGGCCAGGGCCGCCACCGCCACCACAATGCGGTCGCTGCCCACCTGGGATGGGGTGTCCATCTGGATGTTCAGCCCCGTCTTGATCCCAGGGCCCACCACCATGGGGGGCTTTCCGATGACCTTGCGCACCCCGGTCTGCACCGAGTTGAACACCGGGGGCACCACCGAGGAGATGATGCAGCCCTTGATGTCCCCCGGCTTGGTATCAAACAGGGACAGGACGTTCTTGATATCCACCCCGTATTGGTCCGAGGTCTTGATGTGGTCGGTGGCGATGCGGGCTTCAAAGGCGATCTTGTCGTCACGAATGCCGCCGATGACGATGTTGGTGTTTCCGATGTCAATGGCCAGGAGCATAGTTTGCTTCACCTCAGGAAAAAATCTCTTAACGAAAACTTCTCTGCTATCAGTTTTCCCCGTCCCCTGCCGGGGACGGGGAAAGGATCAAGTTACCCGCTTGTTTCAGTTCTCCGCCGCACTGCGGCCCATGGGCATGCGGGCCACCACGTGGATGAGCACCTTACCGATGGCGGTGACCAGCACCAGAGCGGCCACGGCCTCGGCAATGCTGGAACCGGTGATGACGGCCATCACCAGGCCGAACACCGCCTCGATGCCCACGCCCATGGCCTTGGCGTACTCAGGACGCAGCAGAAAATAGATGCTGCCCATCACGCACACGGTGTTGGTCCAGGCGCCGATGAAGCCCACGATGGGCAGGGCCACCAGGTCGGGGGCCTTTACCTTCTTCAGGCCGATCCACAGCCAGCCGGACACCAGGCCGATCATGGCCCGGCAGCCCACAGCCACCCAGACGGCCTTCACCGCGCCCGCCAGAGAGGTGCTGAGGAAGGGGGAGAAGGCGAAGGACAGCAGCGCCGGGGCGATGGTGTTGTTGATCATGGAGCAGATGCCAAACACACAGCCCAGAATGGTCCCCGCCAGGGGCCCCAGCAGAATTGCACCCAAGATGACCGGGATGTGGGTGGTGGTAGCCTTGATGATGGGCAGCTGGATCATGCCCAGGGGCGTGTTGGCCAGCAGAATGACGATGGCAGCCATCATGGCCACGCCAACCATCCAGTGGGTGTCGTGCTTACGGGTTTTCATATTCAATTACCTCCTGCTGCCGCTCTTCCAATCCAGAAGATGCAGCGCATAATTTTAGAGAGGGACAGGGAGTTAGTCTCGCTTGTCCCTCTCTATCCGTAAGATTATACAGGAAGTTGTCCCCGTGCGCAAGGTCAAAATCAGAGGATATTACGGGTATTATCGTGGGATGTTGTCCAATTTTACCTTTAGCCCTCAGGACAGCAGGATGCGGTCGTTGTCCAGGTCCTTGCCCGCCCCGGCCTTGAACTGCTCCAGCAGGTCGGTGACGGTCATCTTCTCCCGCTTCTCTCCGCTGATGTCCAGCACGATACGGCCGCTGTCCATCATCAGGGTGCGGTTGCCCAGCTCCAGGGCGTTTTTCATGTTGTGGGTCACCATCAGGGTGGTGATCTTGTGCTGCTGCACCACCCGGCGGGTGATATCCAAAACTTTTTCCGCCGTGGCCGGGTCCAGAGCGGCGGTGTGCTCGTCCAGCAGCAGCAGCTTGGGGGGCACCATGGTGGCCATCATCAGGGTCAGCGCCTGGCGCTGGCCGCCGGACAGCAGGCCCACCGGCTGGCTCATCCGGTCCTCCAGCCCCATATCCAGCACGGCCAGCTGCTCCCGGAAAAAATCCCGGTCCTTCTTGCCCACCCGGGCAAAGAAGGCGTTCTGGTTCTTGGCTGTACGGAGATAGGCCAGGGACAGGTTCTCCTCAATGGTCATATGGGGGGCGGTGCCCTTCATGGGGTCCTGGAACAGCCGCCCGATCTCCCGGCTGCGGCGGTACTCCGGCTTAAAAGTCACGTCCTCCCCGCCCAGCACCACGCTGCCCTCGTCCGCATAGAACACCCCGGAGATGGCGTTGAACAGGGTGGACTTGCCCGCGCCGTTGGAGCCCACCACTGTGGCAAAGTCCCCGGGGGCCAGGTGCAGACTCACTTTGTTCAGGGCCCGCTTTTCGTTCACCGTGCCGGGGTAAAAGGTCTTGGATACTCCCTCCAGCTTCAGCATACCTTGGCACCTTCTCTCTTCTTTTTGGCCGCCAGCTTCTGCTTTTGCAGGGCGACCATCTTCCGGCCGTAGGGGGTGGCGATGGCCACCGCCACGATCAGGGCGGACACCAGCTTAAAGCCCTCGGTGGGCACGATCTTGGTGCTGATGGCCACGGCGATGATCAGCCGGTACAGCACCGCGCCCAGCACCACGCCGAACACCCGGCGGGCAATGGACCCCCGGCCCATCAGGCTCTCGCCGATGACCAGGCTGGCCAGGGCCACGGTGACCATGCCGGTGCCCAGGTTGATGTCGCAGCTCTTGTTCAGCTGGCCGATGAGGCAGCCGGCCAGGCCGGTGAGGGAGTTGGCCAGGCACAGACCCACCGTGATGGTGAAGGCGGGGTTGATGGAGGAGGCCCGGACCATGTCCGCATTGTCCCCCGTGGCCCGGATGGACAGGCCCAGCCGGGTGCGGAAAAAGGCGGCGATGAGCACACAGACCACCAGCAGGATGATGGCCAGCACAATAAGCTCATGCCACTTGGCCCACCAGTCCGCCGCGACAAGACCCTTGGCCAGGGAGAACAGGCTGTCGCTGCCATAGATGGACAGGTTGGAGGACCAGCCCATCACCGCCAGGTTCACCGTGTACAGGCCGGTGTTGACGATGATGCCGGCCAGGATGCTCTCCACCCCCAGGCGGGTCTGGAGAAAGGCGGTGACAAAGCCGGAGCAGGCCCCGGCGGCCATGGCGGCGGGCAGGGCCAGCAGCGGGTGCCCGGCCAGGGTGACCGTGGCCCCCACGGCAAAGCCCAGGGTATAGCAGCCGTCGGTGGACAGGTCGGCGATGTTCAGAATGGAAAAGCTGATGAACAGGGCCAGGGCCACCAGGGAGTAGATGGCTCCCACCTCCAGGGCGGTCTGGAGGGCGGTGAGGGATAGCAGCATAACGTACCTCCTGTGAGAAGCGGGCGCTGCGGCATCCGCAGCGCCCGTTGCGCTCTCTTATTTTTTGAAATTACTCAAAGCTCTTGGCGGTGGTGATCTCCTCCACACCGATACCCAGGGTGGCGAAGGCGGCCTTCACGTCGTCCAGGTCCAGACCGATGGCCTGGCAGGTCTCGGTGTTGATGGTGGCGGTCTCGTGGGCCAGGACCACCACGGGGGTGGTGGCGGGGTCGGCACCGTTGACCAGCAGATCGGCCACCATGTCGGCGGTCTTGGCACCCAGGTCGTCATAGTCCACGCCGTAGCCGAAGAAGGCTCCGTTCAGGGCGAAGGAGTCGGCACCGGTGTAGTGGGGGATCTTGGCGTCGTTCAGCTTTTCAAAGATGGCCAGCTCGGCGCTCATCACGGTGTTGTCAGTGGGGGTGAAGATGGCCTCTACCTTCTCGCCGATGAGGGAGTCCACAGCGGAGCTGACCTCGTCGGTGTTGGTGCCGGTCTTTTCCACATAGGCGATGTTGTGTGCATCCAGATAGGCCTTGGCCTCCTCAATGGGCTTCTTGGAGGAGTCCTCGGACTTGGAGTACAGCAGGCCCACCTTCTGGATGTCGGGGTTCACGGCCACCATCATATCGAAAATCATGTCGGTGTTCAGGGCATCGCTCACGCCGGTGATATTGCCGCCGGGGGCATCCATGCTGTTTACCAGCTTGGCGGTAACGGGGTCAGACACGGCGGCAAAGATGATGGGGATGCCCTTCTCGGTGACCACCGACTGCATGACCTGGGCAGCGGAGGTGGCGATGGGGACCACCACGTCCACGCCGTCGTCCACCAGCTGGGCGGCGATCTGGTTCAGGGTGGTGCTGTCGCCCTGGCCGTTGAAGGTGTAGTCGGCGTAGTTAAAATTCACGCCCAGCTCCGCGCTCTTGGCATCCAGCTCCTGCTGCACCTTGCTCTCGATCTGGTCCAGGGAGGCGTGGTCCATAAATTTGACGATGCCCACCTTATACTCCTTCCCGTCCCCGGTCTGGCTTGCGCTCCCGGCGGAGCCGGAAGAGGAGACAGACCCGGCGGCGTTGTTTCCGCCGGAGCAGGCGGCCAGAGACAGGGCCAGAGAAGCGGCCAGAGCGGCAGAGAGAACCTTTTTGATGATGTTTTTCATGGGGATTTCCTCCAATATTTTATTTGGCGGCAGATGATCGGGCCGTGCCACCGGCCCGGATTTCGGAGCATGGACTGAGTCGTTTTTTGAGGAAATAAAAAAACGGCTCCTTATCCCACCATGGGACAAGAGCCATACTCCTGCGATACCACCCAAATTGACGCTTTTGAAAGCGTCCGCTCGCTTCACGCGCCATCACGCGTGCCCGATGGATAACGGGTGGGGACCCGTCGGCATCTACTTGGTTTCCCGTTCAAGCCGCCCTCGAAAGGCCATTCGTCCGGCTGCGCCCCGCCCCGCTCTCACCACCCGGGACTCTCTGAAGGTTTGCTGTGCCGACTACTAATCTTTCTCACAGGTTTGTGCTGTTTGATTGTGCCCATTATACCACCGCACCGCCGTTTGTCAACCCCCTTTCGCAAGATTTTTCGTTATAAGAAACAGGGGCGGCCCAAGGGCCGCCCCACAGCGTGTCGATAAACCCTTTTCTGTCATTCCGAGGAGCGAAGCGACGTGGGAATCCGTAACCAAAACGTCGGGAATGTGCTGATACTCGTGAGTTTTAGGAACGGATTGCCACGTCGGCCCGTTGGGCCTCCTCGCAATGACAGGCTTTTTCGACAGTCTCAGGGGCGGCCCAAGGGCCGCCCCATAACTCCTAACTTCTAACTCCTAACTTCTAACTTCTAACTCCTAACTCATCCCTCGCCCAAAAGCGCCACCGCTCGGTCGATCACCTGACCGGCGGCATCCTCCTTGCCCATCAGGGGCAGTTCCTCCGCCCCCTGGCGGGTGATAACGGTGAGGATGTTGGTGTCCACGCCAAAGCCTGCGCCGGACACCTTCAGGTTGTTGGCACAGATCATGTCCACCTTTTTCTTCTCCAGCTTGGCCTGGCTGTTGGCCACCATGTCCCGGGTCTCCATAGAGAAGCCGCAGATCACCTGCCCCGGGCGGCGATGCTCCCCCAGCCAGGACAGGATGTCAACGGTGCGCTTGAGGGGGATGGACAGATCCCCCTCCTTTTTCTTGATCTTATCCCCGCTGTAGTCGCAGGGGGTGTAGTCGGCCACGGCAGCGGCCTTGAAGATAAGGTCGCTCTCCTCCGCCCGGGCAGACACCGCCTCAAACATGTCCTGGGCGGACACCACGTCCACCATCTTTACGAAGGGCACCCGTTCCAGCTGGGTGGGGCCGGAGATCAGGGTCACGTCCGCCCCCCGCTCCATGGCCCGGCGAGCGAT
The DNA here is from genome assembly GCF_014287875.1 of Flintibacter faecis. GTDB lineage: Bacteria > Bacillota > Clostridia > Oscillospirales > Oscillospiraceae > Lawsonibacter > Lawsonibacter faecis_A. Next base: position 174,315 of record NZ_JACOPN010000002.1, read on the forward strand.
GGCGTAGCCCATCTTGCCCGTGGAGTGGTTGGTGAGATAGCGCACCGGGTCCAGAGACTCCTGGGTGGGGCCTGCAGTGACCAGCACCCGCTTGCCCTTCAGGTCGTGGGGAAAGGCGATCTCCCGCAGGATATACTGGAGCAGGTCCTGGGGCTCCGGCAGCTTGCCCGCCCCCACTGCTCCGCAGGCCAGGCGGCCGGAGGCGGGGGCGATGACCTCCCAGCCATAGCGGCGGAGCATGTCCAGATTATCCTGGGTCACCGGATTCTCATACATATGGGTGTTCATAGCTGGGGCGATGAGCTTGGGACAGGTACAGGCCAGCACTGTGGTGGTGAGCATGTCGTCGGCCAGACCGTGGGCCAGCTTGGCGCACACGTTGGCGGTGGCCGGGGCGATCATCACCAGGTCGGTGCGGTCCGCCAGGGCAATGTGCTCCACCTGGTGGACAAAGTTTCGGTCAAAGGTGTCCACCATTACCTTGTTGCCCGTGAGCTGTTCAAAGGTCAAAGGGGCGATGAACTCTGTGGCATTTCGGGTCATCACCACCTCCACGCTGGCGTGGAGCTTCACCAGGGCGGAGGTCAGATAGGCGGCCTTATAGGCGGCAATGCCCCCGGTGATGCCCAACAGGACGGTCTTTCCCTTTAACATAAGCAGGTTCCTCCCAAAAAACGGGCCAAGGTTCCAAACAGACCGGCCCGCAGTGTTTTTTCCCATTATACCCGGTATTTTTCCCGGTGTAAAGCGGGGGTTTTCCACCGGGGTACGAAATTTGTGGAAAGCTTTGGGACATAAAGAACAGGCGGGTCTCCGAAGAGACCCGCCTGAAATGCGACGATTCAGTCAGAGAGGACGGGTAAAATTACTCGCCGACCTCGATGACAACGCCGGAACCCACGGTGCGGCCACCCTCACGGATAGCGAAACGCAGGCCCTTCTCAATGGCGATGGGGGTGATCAGCTCCACCTTCATGTCGACGTTATCGCCGGGCATGCACATCTCAGTGCCCTCGGGCAGGGAGATGATGCCGGTCACGTCGGTGGTACGGAAGTAGAACTGAGGACGATAGTTGTTGAAGAAGGGGGTGTGACGGCCGCCCTCTTCCTTGGACAGGACATAGACCTGGCCAACGAACTTGGTGTGGGGGTGAATGCTGCCGGGCTTGCACAGAACCTGGCCGCGCTCCACGTCGGTCTTAGCAACACCACGCAGCAGAGCGCCGATGTTGTCGCCGGCCTCGGCGAAGTCCAGGGTCTTGCGGAACATCTCCAGACCGGTCACGACGGTGGACTTCTTCTCGTCGGACAGACCAACGATCTCCACGGTCTCGCCGGTCTTGACGATACCACGCTCCACACGGCCGGTAGCAACGGTACCACGGCCGGAGATGGTGAACACGTCCTCGACGGGCATCAGGAAGGGCTGGTCGTCGCTGCGGGCGGGGGTGGGGATATAGTCGTCAACGGCGTCCATCAGCTCCTTGATGCAGGCATACTCGGGAGCGTTGGGGTCGTCGGACTCGCAGGTCAGAGCGTTCAGAGCGGAACCCTTGATGATGGGCACGTCGTCGCCGGGGAACTCGTAGTTGGACAGGGTCTCGCGGACCTCCATCTCCACCAGCTCCAGCAGCTCCTCGTCGTCGACCTGATCGCACTTGTTCAGGAAGACAACGATGGCGGGCACGCCGACCTGACGGGCCAGCAGGATGTGCTCCTTGGTCTGAGCCATGGGGCCGTCGGTGGCGGCGATGACCAGGATAGCGCCGTCCATCTGAGCAGCGCCGGTGATCATGTTCTTGATATAGTCGGCGTGGCCCGGGCAGTCAACGTGAGCATAGTGACGCTTGTCGGTCTCATACTCAACGTGGGCGGTGTTGATGGTGATACCACGCTCGCGCTCCTCGGGAGCCTTGTCGATGCTGGAGTAGTCCTCGTACTGGGCCTGACCCTTCAGAGCCAGATACTTGGTGATGGCGGCGGTCAGAGTGGTCTTGCCGTGGTCGACGTGACCGATGGTGCCGATGTTAACATGGGGCTTGGTGCGCTCGAATTTAGCCTTAGCCATTGGAATTTCCTCCTTATGATGCAGATATAATATGGTATGCGGGGCTGCACTTATATCAGGAATATTTTATCCTATTCCGTTCACAAATGCAACCCCATTTTCCAGAATTCAGCGGCCGGATGTCCGGTCGGCAATTACTCCTGGTTGCGGCCGCGCTCGGCAATGATCTTGTCGGCGATGCTCTTGGGGATCTCCACATAGCTGTGGGGCTCCATGGAGTACTGGCCGCGGCCCTGGGTGCTGGAACGCAGGTCGGTAGCATAACCGAACATGTTGGCCAGGGGGACCAGGGCATCGATCTGGGTGGCACCGGGACGGCTCTCCTGACCCTGGATCTGACCACGACGGCTGTTCAGGTCGCCGATGACAGTACCCAGGTAATCGTCGGGAGCGATCACGTCCACCTTCATGATGGGCTCCAGCAGCACGGGGCTGGCCTTGCGGCAGGCCTCCTTAAAGGCCATGGAACCGGCGATCTTAAAGGCCATCTCAGAGGAGTCGACCTCGTGATAAGATCCATCATACAGGGTGACCTTCACGTCCACCACGGGGTAGCCGGCCAGAACACCGGCCTGCATGGCTCCCTGGATACCGGCGTCAACAGCAGGGATATACTCCTTGGGGATGGCACCGCCCACGATGGCGTTGACGAACTCATAGCCCTTGCCGGACTCGTTGGGCTCCACACGGATCTTAACGTGACCGTACTGGCCCTTACCGCCGGACTGACGGGCATACTTGGTGTCCTGCTCCACGGACTTCTTGATGGTCTCCTTATAGGCGACCTGGGGAGCGCCCACGTTGGCCTCCACCTTGTACTCGCGGAGCAGACGGTCCACGATGATCTCCAGGTGGAGCTCGCCCATGCCGGCGATGATGGTCTGACCGGTCTCCTCGTCGGTGTAGGTCTTAAAGGTGGGGTCCTCCTCGGCCAGCTTCATCAGGGCGATGCCCATCTTCTCCTGGCCGGCCTTGGTCTTGGGCTCGATGGCCACGCGGATAACGGGCTCGGGGAACTCCATGGACTCCAGAATGATGGGGTGCTTCTCATCACACAGGGTGTCGCCGGTGGTGGAGTTCTTCAGGCCGATGACGGCGCAGATATCGCCGGAGTAGCAGCACTCGATATCCTCGCGGTGGTTGGCGTGCATCTGCAGAATGCGGCCGATGCGCTCCTTCTGCTTCTTGGTGGAGTTCAGAACGGTGGTGCCGGTGTTCAGCACGCCGGAGTAAACACGCACGAAGGACAGACGGCCAACAAAGGGATCGGTGGCGATCTTGAAGGCCAGAGCGGAGAAGGGGGCCTCGTCAGAAGCGGGACGCTCGTCCTCCTCGTCGGTATCGGGGTTCACGCCCTGGATCGCGGGAATGTCCACGGGGGAGGGCATGTAGTCCACGATGGCATCCAGCAGCTTCTGAACGCCCTTGTTCTTGTAGGAGGTACCGCAGGTCACGGGGACCAGCAGGTTGTCGATGGTACCCTTACGCAGGGCCTTGCGGATCATCTCCTGGGGAACAGGCTGCTCGTCCAGGACCAGCATCATGATCTCCTCGTCCAGGTCGGCGCAGGCGTCCAGCAGCTTGGTGCGGTACTCCTGAGCCAGCTCCATCATATCCTCGGGGATGGGCTCCACACGCATGTCCTTGCCCAGCTCGTCGTAATAGATGTCGGCATCCATCTCCACCAGGTCGATGATACCCTTAAAGGTCTCCTCACTGCCGATGGGCAGCTGGATGGGGATGGCATTGCACTTGAGACGATCGTGGATCATATTCAGAACGTTAAAGAAGTCAGCGCCCATGATGTCCATCTTGTTGACGTAGATCATGCGGGGGACCTTATAGTGGTCGGCCTGACGCCAAACGGTCTCAGACTGGGGCTCCACGCCGCCCTTGGCGCACATGACGGTCACAGAGCCGTCCAGTACGCGCAGGGAGCGCTCCACCTCTACGGTGAAGTCCACGTGGCCCGGGGTGTCGATGATGTTGATACGGGTCTGGGGGAACTGATCCTTGGTTCCCTTCCAATAACAGGTGGTGGCGGCGGAGGTGATGGTGATACCACGCTCCTGCTCCTGAGCCATCCAGTCCATGGTGGCGGTACCCTCGTGGGTCTCGCCGATTTTGTAGTTGACGCCGGTATAATACAGAATACGCTCGGTGGTGGTAGTCTTGCCCGCGTCAATGTGGGCCATGATGCCAATGTTCCGAGTATTCTCCAGAGAAACTTTTCTAGGCATACTTTGACTCCTTTATTACCAGCGGTAGTGGGCGAAGGCCTTGTTGGACTCGGCCATCTTGTGAGTATCCTCGCGCTTCTTCACGGCGGAACCGGTGTTGTTGGCGGCGTCCATGATCTCGCCGGCCAGACGCTCCTTCATGGTCTTCTCGCCACGGGCGCGGGCATAAGTGGTCAGCCAACGCAGACCCAGGGTCTGCCGCCGCTCGGGGCGAACCTCGATAGGCACCTGGTAGGTGGCACCGCCCACACGGCGGGCCTTGACCTCCAGGGAGGGCATGATGTTCTCCAGAGCCTGGGTGTAGACCTCCATGGGCTCCTTATCGGTCTTCTCCTTGATGATATCGAAGGCGCCGTAGACCACCTTCTGGGCCACACCCTTCTTGCCATCCAGCATGATGCTGTTGGTAAGCTTGGTAACCAGGACGGAGTTGTAAAGCGGATCGGGCAGAACCTCCCGCTTGGGCACATTTCCTCTTCTGGGCACTTTGCTTCCCTCCTTCATATAAAAATGATTTCATAGGTACTCAAACTGTGTCTCACAGTCCGTGTAATGCCTGTCCGAGGTCTGCCCTATATATAGGGAAACGCTCGGCAAGGCGATTGCCTTGCGCGGTAGCGCACAATGCAAATTCAGGTCAAGTCAATTAAGACTTGAGGGGTGAAAACGGGCTATGCCGTTTTCCTGACCGGAAGCGTCTTACTTCTTGCCGGCCTTGGGACGCTTGGCACCGTACTTGGAACGAGCCTGCATACGGCCATTCACGCCCTGGGCATCCAGAGTGCCGCGGATGATGTGGTAACGCACACCGGGAAGGTCCTTGACACGGCCGCCGCGGATCATGACCACGGAGTGCTCCTGCAGGTTGTGGCCGACACCGGGGATATAGGCGGTGACCTCATAGCCGTTGGTCAGACGCACACGGGCGATCTTACGCAGAGCGGAGTTCGGCTTCTTAGGAGTGGAAGTACGAACGGCGGTGCACACGCCTCTCTTCTGAGGAGAAGGCAGGTCGGTGGACTTGTTCTTCAGGGTGTTCAGACCGTGCTGAAGGGCGGGAGAGGTGGACTTGTAAGTCGCCTGGCTGCGGCCCTTGCGAACCAGCTGATTAAAAGTAGGCATGGTTTTCCTCCTTTCCAAAAATCTGCCCCGCTTGGGGGCATGTAATATATTTTAACAGAAAAGGCAAGCCTTATTCCATTAAAACCAAATGAATTCGCGCAGATCACCGCACCAGGGCGGCGGCGGCGCTTTTCACGGCGATGCCGCAGGCGGCTCCCAGGTCGGCCATGGAGATATCGTTCTCCACCGGGACCTGTCCCTCCTGGGCCAGCCGGGCCAGGGGTTCTACCACGCGGGGGTCTGCATCACAGGCCAGGAACACTTTGCAGGCGCGGCCGTCGTTCAGCGCACGGCGGACCTGCTTTGCACCCACGACCTTGTCGACGCTGCTCAGTTCAGATACCATTTCGGTGCCCTCCTCTCCCCCGGCAAAGGCAGGGGGCGTTTCATTGGGAGAAAGGGCGCAAAACCCCTATCACCGCAATTTCAGATTATAACAGACCGTCAAGCCCCCGTCAAGCTTAAATCCACAAGAATTCCACAAAGTTTTCCACCAGTTCCCTCCGGTTTTCGTAGAAAACAGGAAACCGCCCTGTTTTCTCCCCTTTCAAGGCTGCTCTTTCAGTCTATCGCGCATAGTGTACGCCCCGCCGGGGCATACTTTTCTCCAGATATGAGAGGAGGCGATGAGCATGACCGCTCACGTAAATGATGCCTGCATCGGCTGCGGACTGTGTACCGGGGTATGCCCCGGCATTTTCATCATGACAGAGGAGGGGGTGGCCGCCGCCAGGGACGAGATCTTCCCCGAGCAGGAGGCCCAGGTCCGCCAGGCGGCGGAGGACTGCCCTGTCAACGCCATTGAGGTGCGCTGAACAGACAGGGTGCGGCCCGCAGAGCTGCTGAAAGCAACTCTGCGGGCCTGTACGTTTTTTAAAAGCTTAATGCTTTAATTGTGCTCCTTCTCACCCTCCGGCATGGGCAGCTTGGCGGGGTCCAGGCCCATGGCGTACAGGATCACGTCGGCACAGTGGTCCACGCCGATGTCGGCGCTGTCCAGGGACAGGTGATAGTTCTGGGACACGCCCCAGTCCCGGCCCGTGTAGTGCTTATAGTTCACCCGGCGCTTTTTGTCCTTGTCCTGAAGCCGCTGCTCCGGGCTGCGCTCCGACTCGCCGTACAGGCGGACGATGCGGTCTGCCCGGTAGGCCATGGGGGCATGGACAAAGACGTTGAACACGTCCTTCCGCTCCCGCAGAATATAGTCGGCGCAGCGGCCGACAATGACGCATCCGCCCTCCTCTGCCAGCTTCAGGATGACCTCCCGCTGCATACACCACAGAAAGTCAGAGGCGGACATGCCGTTCATCACTCCAGGCATTCCCTGTCCCGCCAGGGCATAGGACAGCAGGCTCTTGCCCACGGAGAACTCCCCCCGCTCCTCGATGAACCGGGGGTCAAAGCCGGTCTTTTCCGCCACGGCCTTGACCAGCTCCTTGTCGTAATATTTCCAGCCCAGGCGCTTGGCCAGGGCCTTGCCCACGCTGCGTCCGCCGCTTCCAAACTCACGGCTGACGGTGATGATCCGTTTTTCCATAAGAGTTCCTCCTTCGTCCAGCCCGTGCCCCGTCCCAAAGGGTCCACGGGTGGGCGGCCATTGTTTCCAAGGTGATTATACCACAGGTTCAGGAAAAATGGTATGCCTTTCTGCGTCAAAAAAACGCGCGGGCCCCAGCATTGAGGTCCGCGCGTCTGACATATACATGGTTTATCTGCCTTCTGCATTGCCCAGCAGATCTACGATCTGCGCCCCGGCGGGGGGCTGAGTGCTGGGCTTCTGGCTGGTAGCCTGATAAGTGCCGTCCATGGTCATGGTCAGCTTGACCAGGCTGCCCTCGCCGTCATCCACGGTGAAAGCCATGTTGGCGTTCATAGTCTTGTCCTTCATGCCCACAGCCATGGTCATAGCGCCCATGCCGTCCAGGTCGGCCTTCATATCCATGGCATAGCCGGTGACCTTGCTGCCGCTGTAGTTCAGAGTAAACTTCACGGTGGCCCCGTCCTCGGTCATGGTACTCACATAGTCGGAGCCGGACTTTGTAAAGGAGCTGTCGGCCAGCAGGCCGTTCAGCTGGCGAAGGGTGTCTGCGGTGGTGCCGTTCACGCTGGTAACAGGGGCGCTCTTCAGAATGTCAGCCAGAGTCTGCTGGAAGCCCTGCTCGGTGCTGGCGGCACTGAGCTGCACCAGGGCGGCATAATTCATGCCGGTGGTGTCGCTCATCTGGTCAAACATGCTCTTCAGGTCCATCTTATACCAGGCCTGGTCGGGGGTGCCGGTGAGGCTGCTGAGTCCGGTCATGTTCATATAGAACACACCGCCGGTCACATCGCCCCGCAGGTCCACATTTACATTCAGGGGCAGCTTGACATCGGTGCCGCCCAGGACGGCCTGGGTCACATCCTGTCCGTTCATGGCAACCTTGGCATCGACGGTCATACCCGTTTGGAACTGCATGGCGCTCTGACCCTGCTGGAGCATGGTATAGTCGCCCTTCAGGGTGGCATCCACCTTCACAGGGCCCATGTCCTCGTTCTTGGAATCCACGTCCAGCACGGCGCTGTAGCTGCCGGTGACCTTCTGGTCCTGCTGGGCAAAGGACTTGGCGTAGGCCATGTACTCGTCCATGCGCTGATAGGTGGCCTGGTTATTTGTCAAAATGGCATCCACGTCGTCGATGATGACGGCCTTCTGGTCGGCGTCCCAGCCAACTTTATAGCCCAGGGCATCGGCCACCAGGCCGAAGGGGACATAGGTGCTGCTGGTGGATGCGTCGATGTAGGGGGCCACGTCGGTGGTGATGGTGGTGGTCTTACCGTCCTTCGTCAGGGCGATGGAAGGGGAACCGATGACCAGCTTCACGGTCACGCCATCCTTGGAGGCAGTGACGGAGCGCTGGGCATCGTTCCACTGGATATCCTTGAATCCCAGCCGGTCAAACACAGTGGCCATGGGCAGATAGGACCGGCTGTCCCGGATCTGGGGCACGGCATCGGTAAAGGTGACATACTGATCGTTGGCCAGCACATAGAAGTCCCCCTGCCTGGCGGGGACGGGGGCATCCGCCTTCACGGCGAAGGTGGGGACGCAGACGGCGGCGGTCATCAGCGCCGTGCACAGGGCGGTGCGAAATACATGCTTCATGCAAAACACTCCTTTTGATTCCTTTGATCATTGTGATCGTGATGTCATTGTGATCGTGCGTTGACGTTCTGCTAAGTAGGACAATTTTATTGTATCACAGCCGTGTGGAAAGTCAATGGACTTCATCCTCTTTCCAGTGATAATTGGGGAAATATTCCGAAACAAAGTCCACATCCTCCACCTGGAAGCACTTTCCGTCCAGTCCGGCCAGCGGTCCGGCATCGGTGGCGAAGTGAAACTCCAGGCGATAGGAGTACAGCGCCTGACCGTGGCGGCCATACTTTTTGTTCTCCCGCTCCCGGCCATACTTGCCGTCCCCGATCAGGGGGTGTCCGGCATGGGCGAACTGGGCCCTGATCTGGTGGGTCCGCCCGGTGATCAGGTCGCATTCCACCAGAGACAGGCCATGCTCCACCGCCAGAGTGCGGTAGAGGGTCACCGCCGTTTTGGCCCCGGGCTGGGGCCGGTCGGTGACATAGACCTGTTTTTTCACTTCGTCCTTCAAGAGAAAACCCTCCAGCTTTCCCTTTGGGGGACTCATGCGCCCCTGGACCACGCACAGGTAATACTTGTTCAGCTCCCGGTCCTTGATCTTCTGGTTCATCACCCGCAGGGCCTCCGCCGTCTTGGCGGCGATGACGATGCCGCCGGTGTTTCGGTCGATGCGGTTGCACAGGGCGGGGGCAAAGGAGTTCTCCTTGTAAGGGGACCACTCCTTCTTCTGATAGAGATAGGCCTGGATGTGGGTGAGCAGGGTGTTCACCCGCTCGTGCTCATCGGGGTGGACCACCAGGCCGGGGCGCTTGTCCAGCAGCATGATCTGGTCGTCCTCATATAAAATGTTCAGCTTGGGCTGATACAGAGAGAGAAAGGCGTTTTCCGGGGTGGGGCGGTCAAAGAACTCGTCGTTGATATACAGCTGGAGCTGATCGCCCACGTTCAGCCGCACATCCCGCTTGGAGCCCTTGCCGTTCACCTTCACCCGCTTCAGGCGGATGTATTTCTGAGCCAGAGGGGCAGGCAGCAGGGGCAATGTCTTGGCCAGCCAGCGGTCCAGCCGCTGCCCGGCATCGTTCTTCTGAATGGTAAACTCTTTCATGGCTGTGGCGCTCCTTCTTCCCCGGCGGTCTGTTCTCACCGGTCTGCCTGGTAATTCCACCATAAAACCGCCGTTTTGTCAACCGGCGGCAGGGGGGCTGCCCCCCCGTTTTCCCGGCTGATTCATCTCTCAAAAAATTTTTTCAAAAAAAGTTTGACATTCCGCGCCACTTTCTTTATAATACGTTGCGTACCATTATGCGAGTACGGGTGAGACCCGGGGAGGAAAACCATGCGTCTGGATTTGAGAAATGTCATTCATATTCCCGACGCAAAGGCGCCTTTCCAGCTTCAGGTGGATCTCTCTGACCTGGAGTTTTACGGGCGGAAGCCTATCGTCCGGCCTGTTCAGGCCCAGGGCTGCGTGACCAACCACGCGGGTGCTCTGGTTCTGGAGGGGACGGCCCGCTCTGAACTGGACCTGGTCTGTGACCGCTGCGGAAAGCCCTTTACCCGGGAAAAAGTGGTGGAGCTGAACAGTCTGGTGGCCCAGGAGCTGGAGGATGAAGAAAACGACGACATCCTTCTGCTGGACGGCACAGAGCTGGATCTGGACGAGGTGGTAACAGAAGCCTTTGTCCTTGCGATGGATACCAAAAACCTTTGCTCAGACGACTGCAAAGGGCTGTGTGCCGGCTGCGGGGTAAATCTTAACGAGGAGCCCTGTCGGTGCAAACCTGAAGTAGATCCAAGATTGGCGGCCCTGGCGCAGCTGTTGGATAACAAACCTGAGTGAGTAGTCGAAGTGCCTTGAATGGCACGCAAACCGAAGGAGGTGTCAACCATGGCGGTTCCTAAGAGAAAAGTGTCCAAGGCCCGGCGCGATAAGCGGCGCAGCTCCGTTTGGAAGCTGGAGACTCCCGGTATCGTGACTTGTCCCAAGTGCGGGGCTTACCGGCTGCCTCACCGGATGTGCAAAAATTGCCTGACCTATAACGGTCACACGTTTGGCAAGGTCGAGGCCCAGGCCCAGCAGTAATTTACTGTAGACAGAAAAACCGCGGCGGAATTTCCGCTGCGGTTTTTTTGTTTGTCAATATCATTTTCCTCTCGAAAAGCAGACGAGATATTGCCATTTTCTACATAATATGCTGCAATCTTTACAAGCGCTGCCAGTAGCGGTAAGCGGTGGTCCCTCTTTCGGGAGGAGGCCATACTTCTGTCCCCGGCTCTCCTCCACTCTATCGGAGGGGGGTGATGTACATGGTCACATATTCTGATCTATTTCAGCTCGGGATTTTGATCGTCAACATCATTACCCTGGTTCTCCAGGTAAGCGGCAAAAAGACGAAGTAACCGCCGTCCCCTCGTAAAGTTCGGCAGTTACTTCGTGTAACATCTGGGGGACCCCGCCTACCGGCAGCGCCCACATCTTCAATATTATTATACCTGTTTTACAGCGTTTGTCAATCCCTCAGCTACGGCTGGGGGATTTTTACATCTTCATCTGATGATAAAAATCCAGTGTTCCAAAGCCCCGCTCCAGTTGGGTCTGGACATAGTCCTCCGTCAGGCGGGACAGGGCGCCCAGGTCCTCGCCCCCCAGGCGGAAGGATAACAGGCGCTTGTCATCGCCATAGACCACGTGGCGCATGGCGGCCAGCATCCCCGGTGTCAGGGGGACCCAGCCGTCGCCGCTCTCCCGGCAGCGGGCGCAGCAGAGCACGCCCTCCCGCAAATGGAACCACGCCTGTTCCGGGTTCTCCTCCCCGCACAGGGCGCAGCCCTCGATAAGCGGCTCGTACCCCGCCAGACACATGGCCTTCAGCTCGAACACCGCCTTGATCTGCTCCGGGGGCCGATCCAGACATTCCAATGCATGGAGGCTGTTCAGCGTCAGGGACAGCAGTCCCGGGCTGGGCATTCCCTCCACCGACAGCACCTCGGCCATCTCGGCAAAGTAGCAGGCCAGGGCCAGCTTGTCCAGGTCCCGGCGCACTCCCAAAAACTCCCGCAGAGTAGATGCCTCAGAGACCGACCATTTGCCGCCCCGGTCAGACAGCACCAGCTCTGACCAGCACAGCAGCTGGCAGGCGGCGGCGATGGCGCTGCCCTTCTTCCGGCAGCCCCTGGCTCCGGCGGACAGCTTTCCCATGTCCGGTGTGAGCAGGGTGAGGATCTTGTCTGAGTCTTTATAGTCCACCGAGCGCACCACAAGCGCCCGGGTCACGGTTTTCAAGGCCCAAGCCCCCTCTCATCGGCAGCTTATGCCTTGTCGCCCTTATAGCCAAAGTTCTGGATGGCCGCCGGATTGTCCCGCCAGTTCTCCTTCACCTTCACCCAGGTCTGGAGATAGACCTTGGTGCCCATAAAGCGCTCCATATCCTGCCGGGCCAGGGTGGACACCTTTTTCAGCATACTGCCGCCCTTGCCGATGATGATGCCCTTGTGGCTGTTCTTCTCGCAATAGATGGTGGCCTCCACCTCTACCACCTCGTCGTCCCGCTCGGCAAAGCGGGTGATCTCCACGGCGGTGCCGTGGGGGATCTCCTTGTCCAGACACAGCAGCAGCTTCTCTCTCAAAATCTCCGCCATCATCTGCCGCTCCGGCTGGTCAGAGGTCATGTCCTCCGGGAACAGCTGGGGACCCTGGGGCAGATAGCTCTCCAGCACGTCCAGCAGCTCGTCCACGCCCTCGCCCGTCTTGGCGGAGATGGGTACCACGGCCTGGAACTGGTGGACCTGCTCATAGGTCTGGATGACCTCCAGCAGTTTCTCCTTCTTATCCAGGGTGTCCACCTTATTGATGACCAGCACGGCGGGGCAGCTGAGCTTCTTCATCCGGGCAATAAGCTGCTCCTCCGGCCCGCCCACATTGGGGATGGGCTCCACCAGCAGCATCACCGCATCCACATCGGCCACGCTCTCCTTCACCACATTGACCATGTAATCTCCCAGGCGGGTGCGGGCCTTGTGCAGGCCGGGGGTGTCCACAAAGACAAACTGGCTCTCTCCCCGGGTGCGCACGCCGCAGATGCGATTGCGGGTGGTCTGGGGCTTGTTGGTGACGATGGCCACCTTCTCCCCCACCAGGGCGTTGGTCAGGGTGGACTTGCCCACGTTGGGCCGGCCGCAGATGGTGATGATGCCCGATTTCTTGATCTCTGCCATATAAATTTTTCCTCAACTTTCTACATGATAACAGTTTGGTCTGATTCTCTTCGTCGCTGCCGGGAGGGTACAGGCCGATGCGGCGTTTTACTCCTCCCGGCGGATGCCCAGGCCGTTCAAGATGGCCTCCTCCCGCTCTCGCATCTGGCGCTTCATGGGGCCCTCGTCCATGTGGTCATAGCCCAGCAGGTGAAGGACAGAGTGCACCGCCAGATAGCTCACCTCCCGCTCCAGGCTGTGGCCGAACTCCCGGGCCTGGGCCGCCGCCCGCTCCAGGGAGATGCACATGTCCCCAAGGGGACATAGGCCCGTCTCCGGGTCCAGGTCCTCCTCGTCCTCGGGAGGCTGGCCCGGTGTCAAATCGAACATGGGGAAGGACAGCACATCGGTGGCCCGGTCAATGTTCCGCATGTCGGCGTTGATCTGGCGGATGCCCGCGTCGTCGGTGAGCAGCACGCTGATCTCGCAGGGCAGCCCCACCCCCTCCGCCGCCAGGGCCGCGGTGATGACCCGCCGCAGGCCATCCTCCAGCCCTTGGGGCGCAGAAACCTCCGCGTCGATCAAAATCTGATGGTCCATGATCCTCTCTCCCTCTTCTAGTCGAGCGGTCTGCGCCGTTTCCCTTCCTTGCGAGGGGGGCCCGGCAGGGCGATGCGGCGATCCGTCTCTTCGTTTTCCAATTATTATAGCTGATTTTCCCCCGCTTGACCAGCCTGGCCCGGAATTTTTTCCGCTCTCTCCGCCTTTTGCGGAAATTCCAGTGTTTTACCGGCTTTTTTCTCGGACGCACCCTTGCAATCGCTTTCTCATTTCGGTATAATATTGTGGACTTATTTTCAGCACAAGCCGGCCTCCGGCAGAGTATATAGGAAAGCGTGATCAACTTGAAGTATGATTTTACCGCCATTGAAAAGAAGTGGCAGACCAAGTGGAAGGATGAAAAGACCTTCGCCTGCCAGACCGGCGAACAGGACAAGCCCAAGTTCTATGGTCTGGTGGAGTTCCCCTACCCCTCCGGCAACGGCCTGCACGTAGGCCACGCCCGGCCCTACACCGCCATGGACGTGGTGGCCCGCAAAAAGCGCATGGACGGCTATAACGTGCTGTTCCCCATCGGCTACGATGCCTTTGGTCTGCCCACCGAGAACTTTGCCATCAAAAACCACATCCATCCCGCCAAGGTGACCCACGACAACATCGCCAACTTCTCCAAACAGCTGCACATGCTGGGCTACTCCTTTGACTGGGACCGGGTGGTGAATACCACCGACCCCGGCTATTACAAGTGGACCCAGTGGATCTTCCTTCAGCTGTATAAGCACGGCCTGGCCTATAAGACCACCATGCCCGTGAACTGGTGTACCAGCTGCAAGTGCGTCCTGGCCAACGAAGAGGTGGTGGAGGGCGTGTGCGAGCGCTGCGGCTCCCCTGTCATCCGTAAGGAGAAGAGCCAGTGGATGCTGAAGATCACCGCCTATGCCCAGCGGCTCATCGACGACCTGGACGATCTGGACTTCATCGAGCGGGTGAAGATCCAGCAGAAGAACTGGATCGGCCGTTCCACCGGCGCCGAGGTGACCTTTAAGGCCACCACCGGCGAGGATATCGTGGTCTACACCACCCGGCCCGACACCCTGTTCGGCGCCACCTACATGGTCCTGTCCCCCGAGCACGCCCTGGTAAAGCAGTGGCTGGATGCGGGCAAGCTGGCCAACGCCGACGAGGTCGTGGCCTATCAGAAGGTGGCCGCCTCCAAGTCCGACCTGGAGCGCACCGAGCTGAACAAAGAGAAGACCGGCGTGGAGCTCTCCGGCGTGAAGGGCATCAACCCCGTCAACGGGAAAGAGATCCCCATCTTCATCTCTGACTACGTCCTGTCCACCTATGGCACCGGCGCTATCATGGCCGTGCCCGCCCACGACGACCGGGACTGGGAGTTTGCCAAGAAGTTCGGCTGCGAGATCATCGAGGTGGTCGCCGGCGGCGAGGACGTGCAGAAGGCCGCCTTTACCGCCAAGGACGACACCGGCATCCTGGTCAACTCCGACTTCCTCAACGGCCTGACCGTGAAGGAGGCCATCCCTGTCATCACCAAGTGGCTGGAGGAGCAGAAGATCGGCCACGCCCAGGTGAACTACAAGCTGCGCGACTGGGTGTTCTCCCGCCAGCGCTACTGGGGCGAGCCCATTCCCATGGTCCTGTGCGAAAAGTGCGGCTGGCAGCCCCTGCCCGAGGACCAGCTGCCCCTGCTGCTGCCCGAGGTGGAGAGCTATGAGCCCACCGACGACGGCGAGTCCCCCATCTCCAAGATGACCGACTGGGTGAACACCACCTGTCCCTGCTGCGGCGGCCCCGCCAAGCGGGAGACGGACACCATGCCCCAGTGGGCCGGCTCCAGCTGGTACTTCCTGCGGTATATGGACCCCCACAACGACAAGGCCCTGGCCTCTCCCGAGGCTCTGAACTACTGGTCCCCTGTGGACTGGTACAACGGCGGCATGGAGCACACCACCCTGCACCTGCTGTACAGCCGCTTCTGGCACAAGTTCCTCTATGACATCGGCGTGGTGCCCACCAAGGAGCCCTATCACAAGCGCACCTCCCACGGCATGATCCTGGGCGAGGGCGGCGAAAAGATGTCCAAGAGCCGGGGCAACGTGGTCAACCCCAACGACATCATCGAGCAGTATGGCGCGGACACCATGCGCACCTATATTATGTTCATCGGCGATTTCGAGAAGGCCGCCGCCTGGTCCGCCAACGGCGTGAAGGGCTGCAAGCGCTTTTTGGACCGGGTGTGGAACCTGGCCACCGACCAGGAGCACACCGGCGACGAGTATTCCAAGGTCAACGAGGCCGCCGTCCACAAGGCCATCAAGAAGGTGTCTGAGGACATCGAGGCCATGAAGTTCAACACCGCCATCGCCACCCTGATGGCCCTGGTGAACGACTTCTATGCCAACGGGGCCAGCCGGGGCGACATGAAGGCCCTGCTGCTCATGCTCTCCCCCTTCGCCCCCCATATGTGCGAGGAGCTGTGGGAGATGGCCGGCTACGGCGGTCAGGTCTGCCTCCAGCCCTGGCCTGAGTACGACGAGTCCAAGACCGTGGCCGCCACTGCCAAGATGGCCGTTCAGGTCAGCGGCAAGGTCCGGGCCAACATCGAGGTGCCCGCCGATGCCGCCGATGCCGACATCGTCTCCGCCGCTCTGGCTGAGCCCAAGATCGCCAAGCTGGCCGAGGGCATGGAGCTGGTGAAGTCCATCGTGGTCCGGGGCAAGCTGGTCAGCCTGATCCTCAAGCCCAAGGCGTAATTGCTTTCTCCTCTCTCCCATCCCAAATCGAGATGGGAGAGGCGGATTTTTCTCCCCAGCCCATAAAAAAGTGTACATTCACACAATATTTACACTCTGGCGGGAAAACACCTCTTGACAGAAATCCCGCCAGCGCATATAATGGTACTGTTAAAGCCATATAAATGGCCCTTACGTGGCAGGGGACGCCCCGCCGCGCCGGAGGGAGGGAAATATAAATGTCGGAAGTCCGTGTAAGAGAAAACGAGTCTCTGGAGAGCGCTCTGAAGCGCTTTAAGCGCAGCTGCGCCAAGTCTGGTGTGCTGGCCGAGGTTCGTAAGCGTGAGCACTACGAGAGTCCCAGCGTGAAGCGCCGCAAGAAGTCTGAGGCTGCCCGGAAGAACAAGAAGAAGTTCTATTGATCTTCTCCCCTTCCAAGCCCAGTCGGCGTAATACCCGATCATAAAACCGTGTGACGTGTTCCGTCACACGGTTTTTCATTGGCTCTTCCCGGATAAAATCAGACCCAGCCGCCCAAATACAGGCGGCTGGGTCATTCTTATCGTTCGGTTTCCGGTGGCTCTTCCGCTGGCAAGTTTCTGCGGCGGACATCCTCCCGCAGCATCTGATAGGCCGCAGCGGCCAGGGGGACGGCCAAGAGCATCCCGCCCACGCCCAGCACGCCTCCGCCGATGGTCACGGCGGCCAGCACCCACACCCCGGGCAGACCGATGGAGGCCCCCACTACTCTGGGGTAGATGAGATTGCCCTCCAGCTGCTGCAGCACGGCGATGAACAGCAGAAACAGCAGCGCCTTTACCGGGGAGGCGGTGAAGATCATAAATGCCCCCACCCCTGCGCCAATATAGGCCCCGGCCACGGGGATCAGGGCGGTGAAGCCGATGAGGGTGCCCACCATGGTGGCGTAGGGGAAGCCCAGCAGCAGCATCCCGGCCATGCACAGCAGTCCCAGGATCACCGCCTCGGTACACTGGCCAACCACAAAGCGGCGGAAACAGCCGTTCACCGTGTTCAGCACATACATCGCACCCCCGTACCATCTCTCCGGGAGATAGGTCCGCAGAACTCGGGCGCACTGACTGCCCAGGCGCTCCTTGCCCATGAGCAGATAGATGGAGAAGATAAAGCTGACCAGCAGGTTAAAGGCAGTGGACACCGCCGAGGACAGCAGGTTGAGCATGGACCCCATCACGCCGCTCAGGCTCTGGCTCAGCCACTTGCCCACCGTCTCCAGGGCCTGCTTCCAGTCCACCGAGCCATCGGCCAGAGAGGCCCCGTAGCTCTCTAATAGCTGATCCAGACCCAGATTCCGGTCCAGCAGCGTCTGGTTCAGCTGCTCCACCACCGGGGCGGCCTGCTGGGCCAGCAGGCCCACGCACTGCACCAGCTCGGGCAGGACCATCCGCACCACCAGGGCCAGGATAGCCGCCAGGCTGGCATAGGCCAGCACCAGGCTCACCGGGCGGGACAGGCTGCCGCCCCGGGGAAACAGCCTGCTCTCCAGCATAGACATCAGGATATTCACGGCATAGGCCATCACCGCCCCCAACAGCAGGGGGGCCGCCGCCTGAAGCCCCAGCTGCGCCAGACGGCAGAAGGGTGTCCAGTAGTGGATGGCCAGATAAAGAGCAAACAGCATCCCGCCCAGGGGCAGCCAGCTCTTCCAGTTTTGTTTCACGCAGACCTCCTGTTCCGGCTCACAGCCCCTCCATCATGTTCACCCGGATATAGCCGCCCTCCACATTGGTCTCCGCGATAAACTGGGGCACGGCAGGGACCATGATCTCCCGCTCGCCTCCCCGGATGACATACACGTTTCCGGCGGGCAGGTCCATAATATCGGCGATCTTGCCCAGCACCGCGCCGGTCTGGGCATCCCGGGCCTCCAGGCCCATGATGTCGGCCAGGAAGAAGCTGCCCTCGGGCAGCTTTACGTCCGCCCGGTCGATATACAAAATGGCGTTGCGCATGGCCAGGGCGCTGGGCACATCGGTGACGCCCTCCAGCTTTAAGATGACCATGTTCTTGTGGACCCGGGCCCGCTCCACCTTGATGGGCCAGTGGGAGCTGTCCACATACAGGGTCTTGAACTTGCACAAAAAGTCCGGGGAGTCGGCCCAGGGCTGGACCCGCACCTCTCCCATCACGCCGTGGGTGTTGGTGATCTTTCCGATCTCAAGGTATTGTTCGGGCATGGCATTGTCCTCCATTATTTTAATCAATATATTCAGTAGGGGCCGATGTCCTCATCGGCCCGCATGACGGCATGGTATTCCAGCGGGCCGCTGGGGACAGCGGCCCCTACGATTTTGCTCTAAGATACAAAACAAAGGCGCGGGACCAAAGCCCTGCGCCTTTGTCTTAATCCACGATCTCTACAGAGACGCGTTTGCCTGACCGCTGAGCCACGGAGCGCATCAGGATACGGATCTCCTTGGCGATGCGGCCCTGACGGCCGATCACCTTGCCCATATCCTCAGGGGCCACCCGCAGCTCCAGAACGGTCTCGCCGTCGCCCTCCACCTGGTTGACAGAGACCTGTTCCGGGTGCTCCACCAGATTCTGGGCCACATAGGTCAGAAGTTCTTTCATGGCTTGTAAAACCTCCAGCCTTACAGGGCGCCGGCCTTTTTCAGCAGATCACGGACGGTCTCAGTGGGCTGAGCGCCAGTCTTGATCCAAGCCTGGGCGCGGTCCACGTCCACCTTCAGGTCGGCGGGATGCACGACCGGGTTGTAAGTGCCGATCTCCTCGATGAAACGGCCGTCCCGGGGATAACGGGAGTCAGCCACCACGATGCGATAGAAGGGAGCCTTCTTGGCACCCATGCGGCGCAGTCGGATTTTGACCATTTATATTCACCTCCACATAGTTCGCTGAATTTTTATAGGAAAGCGCGCAGACGCGCGGTTCCAACCAAAGTGATCCGGGCCCGGCCCGGGTTTAGAAGGGCAGGCCGGGGAATTTGCCCCCGCCCATACCGGGCATCATGCCGCCTAAGCCGCCCATACCGCCTTTTCCGCCCTTTTTCATCATCTTGCGCATGTTCCGGGGCATCTTGCCGCCGGAGAACTGCTTGGTCATGGTCTGCAGCATGTCAAACTGCTTCAAAAGGCGGTTCACGTCCACCACTTGCGTGCCGGAACCGGCGGCGATGCGTTTTTTTCGGTTAGAGTTCAGGACGTTGGGGTTCTCCCGCTCGTAGGGGGTCATGGACAGGATGATGGCCTCCATTTGGCGGAGCATTCCGTCATCCACGCCAACGCCCTCCACGTCGGAGGCCTTGATGCCGGGGATCATCCCGATGATATCGCTCAGCGAGCCCATCTTTTTCAGCTGGGCCATCTGCTCGTAAAAATCGGTAAGGGTAAACTTGTTTTTCCGCAGCTTCTCCTGCAGCTCCATGGCCTTCTTCTCGTCGAAAGACTGTTCGGCCTTTTCGATGAGGGAGAGCATGTCGCCCATACCCAGGATGCGGCTGGCCATGCGGTCGGGGTGGAACACCTCGATCTGGTCCAGCTTCTCGCCGGTGCCCACAAATTTGATGGGCTTTCCGGTGACGGCCTTGATGGACAGTGCCGCACCGCCCCGGGCGTCGCCGTCCAGCTTGGTGAGCATCACGCCGTTGATGTCCAGGGCATCGTCAAAGGCCTTGGCGGCGTTCACCGCATCCTGACCGATCATGGCATCCACCACCAGCAGGATCTCGGTGGGGTCCACAGCGGCCTTGATGGCCTTCAGCTCGTCCATCAGCGCCTCGTCCACATGGAGGCGGCCGGCGGTGTCCAGAAACACCATGTCGTTGCCGTGCTTCTCTGCGTGGGCCACAGCGGCCTTGGCGATGTCCACCGGGTCGATCTGACCCATCTGGAACACCGGCACGTCCAGCTGCTCGCCCACCACCTCCAGCTGCTTGATGGCGGCGGGGCGGTATACGTCGCAGGCGGCCAGCAGAGGGCGCTTCCCCTGCTTTTTCATCATGCCCGCCAGCTTGGCCCCGTTGGTGGTCTTGCCTGCGCCCTGCAGGCCCACCATCATCACCACGGTGGGGGGCTTGGGGGCGATGGTCAGCTTGGCGCTGGTGCCGCCCATCAGCTCGGTGAGCTCCTGGTTGACGATCTTTACGATCATCTGGGCCGGAGACAGGGCCTCCAGCACGTCGGCGCCCACCGCCTTCTCGGTGACCTGGGCGATAAACTGCTTGACCACTTTATAGCTGACGTCGGCCTCCAGCAGAGCCAGGCGGATCTCCCGCATGGCCTCCTTTACGTCGGCCTCGGACAGGCGGCCCTTTCCCCGCAGCTTTTTAAAGGCGGCGGCCAGCTTTTCGGTAAGTCCTTCAAATGCCATGGGGTCACTCCTTCAGCAGGGTGTCGGTCTGTTCCAGGATCTGTCCGGCCAGACGCTCCAACTCCTCGTTGTCACAGTCGGCAGCCAGCTCGGCCACCCGCTGGGCGTTCTGACGCACCTGCTCCAGCTGCGTCTGCATGGTGTGAAAGCGCTTGATGAGCCCGGTCTTGTCCTCCAGCTCGGTGAGCACAGCCTCAGCCCGGACGATCACGTCCCGCACGCCCTGTCGGGTGATGTTATAGTTTTCGGCGATCTCTCCCAGGGAGAGGTCCTCGTTGTAATAGAGGTCGTAAAACTCCTTCTGCCGATCCGTGAGCATGTCGCCGTAAAAATCGAACAGCATGGCCATGCGATAGGCTTGACTTTTCAAGAGCTTTGACCTCCTTTACATTCCAGTTGTAAAGCTCAAAAACTTTACAAACGGAATCTTACCATGTTCCCCTCCTCTTGTCAAGTACTTTTCCTTGTCATTTCGCCCGGATTTTTTGTGAGATTTGCCATCGCCTTTGTTGTGTGGTATGATAGCCCTTATCAAACGTGGGCCAACAGCCCGAAAATCTTATACTTTATTGTTAAAGGTGGCACAGCCATGGAAAAGCTATATGAACAGGATGCCTATCTCCGGGCGTTCGATGCCCAGGTCCTCTCCTGCGTCCAGGGCAAGGGGGGCTGGGACGTGATCTTAGACCGCACCGCCTTCTACCCCGAGGGGGGCGGACAGCCCTATGACACGGGAACGCTGGGGAATGTGAAGGTCCTTCAGGTCCACACCCGGGGAGAGGACGTGGTCCACACCTGCGACGGCCCTCTTGAGCCGGGCAGCCGGGTCTCCGGGCAGATCAACTGGGACCGGCGCTTTGACCTGATGCAGAACCACTCCGGGGAGCACATCGTCTCCGGCATCGCCAACGCGTGGTGGGGCTGCGACAACGTGGGGTTCCACATGGGCAGCGACTTCATTACCATCGACCTGAACACCATGATCGACGAGGAGCAGCTCCGCCAGTTGGAAGAGGCCGTGAACCGCTATCTGTGGCAGGACAAGCCTGTGCTCGTCACCTACCCCACCCCGGAGGAGCTGGAACGGCTGGACTACCGCAGCAAAAAGGCCCTCACCGGACAGGTGCGCATCATTACCTTCCCCGGGGCGGACGTGTGCGCCTGCTGCGGCACCCATGTGTCCTCCGCCGGACAGATCGGCCTGGTGAAGCTGGTGTCCGTCCAGAAATTCCGGGACGGCGTGCGCATCGAGCTTTTGTGCGGTGGCCGGGCCCTGGACTATCTCAGCCGTGTGGATATCCAGAACAAAGCCGTGTCCAACCTCCTCTCCGCCAAGGCCGGAGAGACCGCCCAGGGGGTGCAGCGCCTGTTGGAGGAAAACGCCGCCCTCAAGTCCCGCATCCTCACCATGGAGGAGCAGCACTTCGCCGCTCTGGCCCACGGCTGCGCCGGGGCGGGGGACGTGGTCCTGTTTGAGGATGACCTGTCCCCCGATGCCCTGCGGCGGCTGTGCGACACGGTGCTCGGCGAGTGTCAGGGCCGGTGCGCCTGCTTCTCCGGCAGCGATGAGACGGGCTATAAATACGCCGTGGGTCAGCGGGGCGGCGATCTGCGTACCTGGGTCAAGACGCTGAACCAGACGCTGAACGGCCGGGGCGGCGGCAAGCCCGACTTCGTCCAGGGCTCCCTCCGGGCACCCCGGGCGGATATTGAGACGTTTCTGGAAATGTAGAATCCCCCCGCCGCTTCGCGGCCCTCCCCCCTTTAACAAGGGGGGCTGATTTCCCGCTTCATTAGGCCCCCTTGTCAAAGGGGGCTGGCATCGCCGAAGGCGATGACTGAGGGATTCCGTCCCCTCGTCCCAAAAAATCTTATTTTAGGAGTTTTTGATTCATGCGGGTCCAACTATCCGACCACTTTACCTATCCCCGCCTGCTGCGGTTCACTCTGCCCTCCATTACCATGATGATCTTCACGTCTATCTACGGTGTGGTGGATGGGCTGTTCGTCTCCAACTTCGTGGGCAAAACAGCCTTCGCCGCCGTGAATTTTATCATGCCCCTGCTCATGGGCATGGGTGCCCTGGGCTTTATGGTGGGCTCCGGCGGCAGCGCTCTGGTCTCCCGCACCCTGGGCGAGGGGGACCGGGACAAAGCCGAGGGCATCTTCTCTATGTTGGTCTATGTGACTTTGGCCGCCGGAGTGGCGCTCACGCTATTGGGACAGCTGTTCCTCCGCCCCATCGCCGCGGCCCTGGGGGCGGAGGGCGAGATGCTGGAAAACTGCGTGCTCTATGGCCGCATCCTCCTGCTGTCCACCGGGCCCTTCATGCTGCAAAATGTGTTCCAAAGCTTCTTCGTGGTGGCCGAGCGGCCCCACCTGGGCCTGACGGTGACGGTGGCGGCGGGGCTGACCAACATGACCCTGGATCTTTTGTTCGTGGGCGTTCTGGGCTTCGGTCTGCCCGGAGCGGCGGCGGCCACGGTACTCAGCGAGTGCCTGGGCGGCCTGGCCCCCATGTTCTACTTCTTCAGCCGAAACACCAGCCTGCTCCACTTAGGTCCCACCCGGCTGGACGGCTTGGCCCTGTTCCAGACCTGCACCAATGGCGCGTCCGAACTGATGACCAACCTGTCCATGTCCCTGGTGAACATGCTCTATAACCTTCAGCTCATGCGTCTGGCGGGAGAGAACGGCGTGGCCGCCTATGGGGTCATCATGTATGTGAACTTCATCTTTGTGTCCATCTTTCTGGGCTATTCCATGGGCTGCGCCCCGGTCATCGGCTTCCATTTCGGGGCCGCCCACCGGGACGAGCTGCACAATCTGTTCCGCAAGAGCCTGACCCTGGTGGCCCTCACCGGCTGCGCCCTCACCCTGATCGCGGCGGGGCTGGCCGCCACCCTGTCCCGCCTGTTTGTGGGGTATGACCCGGAGCTGTTCACCCTCACCCGTCACGGCCTGCGGCTCTACTCCCTGTCCTTCCTGCTGGTGGGCTTCAACATCTTCGGCTCCGCCTTCTTCACCGCCCTGGGCAACGGTGCCGTCTCCGCCTGCATCTCCTTTCTGCGTACCCTGCTGTTCCAGGTGGCCGCCGTGCTGCTCCTGCCCCTGGTATTGAGGGTGGATGGCATCTGGCTGGCCATCGTGGTCGCCGAGACCCTGGCCCTGCTGGTCACGGTCCTCTTCTTCCTGGGAAAACGGAATACATATGGCTACGCGTAAGGCGGTTGGGGGGCTTCCCTTTCCTTCCCGAAAAATTTTCAAAAAATTGAAAATTCCCTCTTGCATTTCTATTTTTCCTGTGTTATACTAACGTAGCGCTCGACGGAGAGACGTGGAACGCAAGAGAAATGCGGCTGTAGCTCAGTTGGATAGAGTGACTGGCTACGAACCAGTAGGTCGGGGGTTCGAATCCCTTCAGCCGTACCAAAAAGGCTCCATGCCTTGTATGGAGCCTTTTTGTTTCTCCTTCTCCCTCCCCTGTAAAAAGGCGCAAAACAGAATATGCGGCTGTAGCTCAGTTGGATAGAGTGACTGGCTACGAACCAGTAGGTCGGGGGTTCGAATCCCTTCAGCCGTACCAAAAGTCCTCGAAATCGTATGATTTCGGGGACTTTTGCTTTTCATAAGTTGCCATTTTGGGATGTTGCTTTTTTCTGACCCAAACGCTGACCCCAACGGGAGCGGGTAGCCATCATTGATTCCAGCGGCGCAGAATATGAGACTGTCGAAAAGCCTGTCATTGCGAGGAGGCCCAACGGGCCGACGTGGCAATCCGTTCCTAAAACTCATGAGTATCAGCACATTCCCGACTTTTTGGTTACGGATTCCCACGTCGCTGCGCTCCTCGGAATGACAGAAAAGGGTTTATCGACACGCTGATATGTCCCGTTTTTTCTGGAACAGCAGCATCTCACGGCAAACAGCCCCGGCTCCCTTCACGGGGAACCGGGGCTGTTTTTGCGTCACTTCATATAGCGATACAGGAACGCCGCGATCTGCGCTCTTGTGCAGTCGTTGGCGGAGCCGAACAGCCCACCGCCGATGCCGTCGGTGATGCCGTGCTCCTTGGCCCACGCCACAGCCTGCGCATAGTAAGCGTCCGCCGCTACGTCGCTGAACCCGGCGCTGCCGTTCACAGCGGGGCTGCCCGCCACGCGGTACAGGAACACCGCGGACTGAGCGCGGGTGCAGGTGGCGTCAGGGCCGAACAGCCCACCGCCGATGCCGTCGGCGATGCCGTACTCCTCGGCCCACGCCACCGCCTTGGCGTAGTAGCTGTCTGCGGAAACGTCCGCAAAGCTGACCGTGCCCTTCGGCGCGGGAGAACCGGCGACCCGCCACAGGAAGGTGACGATCTGGGCCCGGGTGCAGTTCAGATCGGGACTGAAGGTGGTCTCCGTCGTGCCCTGGGTGACCTCACGCTTGAGCATCCACTCCACCGCGTCCACATAGTAGGCGCTGTCCGCCACGTCCGCAAAGGGATTCACCCAGGAGAAGGACGGCTCCACCGTCACCTTGTCGGCGGGCATCTCAAAGGTAAACGTGCCGTCGCCGTTGTCCTTGACGGCCAGCTGCTTGCCCTTGGAATCCCGGACGATCACCTTGTCCACCGCGTAATGGCGCTCCGGCTTCACGGTGATGGTCACCTTGTCGCCCTTGGCCGCGCTGGTCTTGGAGAGGGAAACGGAGCCGTCAGGGTCCTTGCTCACCTCCGCCTTGACGGGGTGGTTGGAGGGGCTGGAGCTGCCGCCACCACCGCCGGACGAACTGCCGCCGGAACTGCCGCCGGAGGACGGATCCGCCCACAGCACTACCGTGCCTTTCGCGTAATAATTATCCGCGAGATACAACCACGAATATGCCTTTCCCTGCACGAGCGGCGCATTCATGTCATAGCCAGCCGCACCATTGTCCCACTTGAATTCACCGGTAGGCCAGCCGACAGCCTTCGTAAAGGTCACATCCTTCAAGGTCTTGCCTGCCCCGGTGACCTTCGTGAAGGTGGGCGTGCCTCTGAGCGGGGCCTTTTCGATCCATACCTTGAGCGACTTCTCCGCTACTATATTGTTGTGAGAATCATCACCCACGACCTTATACCAAACGGTGTAGGTGCCCGCGTTGGTCGCGGTGGGAAGGCTGTCGCTGTAGTCGCCGCCGTTGTCCAAGCGGTATTGCATTATACAGCCCTCGACGTGGCCCTCGTTGATGAGCACCTGCGCCGTGCCGTTGTAAACCAGTCCGGTCTTTGCCGTGGGCGGGGTGTATTTCGGGTCTTGCTTGCCGTTATCCACAACAGAAAAATGCGCTTCAAGCCATTTTTCGTTAAATTTAAGCTGTGCCAGATACTTACCCGGTTTCTTCAATTCATTGTTATCGGTAACAGGAACCTTGTAGCTGGTACCGCCGTCGTTACTCCTCCAATATTTGATGTCATTCTCTTGGGCTTGTACCACGTCCTTGGGCCAGTTTGCGGAATAGGTCAGCGTTGCCTTGGGCGCTTCCGTAATTTGTGCACAATCATAAACTGTCTGGTCATTGCTGATCTTCACAGTCGCGGGGGTGTTTTTGTAGTCACAGCTGCCCGGAGTGCCTTTGCAGGAAACAAAAATTGTCGAGTCATTGCCCGTTTCTTTTGTGAATTGCCAGCTGTGGGTGTGCGTCACGGCGCTCGGCACCGCCAGCACCAGCTGCTTGTTGTCGTACTTGACCACATACTGCGTGTTGTCGCTGAAGAATTTTCCGCTGTAATCCTCATTCACGCCGGTGGCAATGACGCCGCCGTCGACCGTCTTGGTCACGCCGATGCTGTTCGCGCTGCCCTTCAAACCGTAAGCGCCAATGGTGATGTAGGCGCCCCCATTCAGATACACATTGCTGTCAGCCTTGTTCATTGTGTTCCCCGTGACGGTCGGCCTATCGGACACGGTGAAGGTGGCTCTATCGCTGACACACACACCGTTGCCGATGTTGCCGGTGACGCTGGCGGTGCTGTTCATGTTGAACTCGCCGGCTGACGCATATACGCCGCCGCCGTTTTTCGCCGTGTTGCCGGTGATGCTGGCTTTGTCGTTCATGGTGAAGGTGCTGTTCGTGCTTTTCACATACACGCCGCCGCCGTAGGTGGTTTTCCTCTGGTCGGTGTTCGTCGCCTTGTTGCTGCTGACGCTGGCGCTGCCGTTCATTTCGAAGGTGCCGCTGTACACATACACGCCGCCGCCATTACCTTGGTCCGCCGTGTTGCCGGACGCCGTGTTGTCCTTGACGCTGGCGCTGTAGTTCATGGTGAAGGTGCCGCCGCCCACATACACGCCGCCGCCGTTGCCCGTCGTCGTCGTGTTGCCGCTGACGCTGGCGTTGCCGTTCATGTCGAACTTGCAGCCGCTGTTGACATATACGCCGCCGCCGTTTTTTGTCGCTGTGTTCTTGGTGATGCTGCCGCCGTACATGGTAAATTGACCACCGCCCATATACACGCCGCCGCCGTTGTCCGCCGTGTTGCCGCTGATGCTGCCGCCGTACATATGAAATACGCCGCCGCTCAATACATTCACGCCGCTGCCGGTCATGCCCGCAGTGTGGGTGATCTGGCCGTATGCGTCCTTACCACCCTTGCAGTCGCAGAGGGTGAAGGCGTTGTTCACGTAGATGGCGGTAATGCTGCCATTCGCCGTGATGCTGTGGCCGTTGAGACAGAGCACCGTGCCGCTGGCAGGCGTCCAAGTACTGCTCAGCGTCACATCTGTGTCCAGATAGTATTCGCCCTTGGTTTCGGGCAGTTTCTTACTGTCCGTCCACGCGGTAAAGGTGGCGGCATGGCAGGGATGCCCGTTCCCGTTGCACTCGTCCCTGCCGCAGAGGAAGTGCTTATGCGCCTTTACCAGCACCAGACCGGTTCCATCGGACTTGGCCGAGACCGCATACCCGCCCAGATCGCTCTGGAACTTCTCCGCGTCCTTATCGGACAGGCTTGTGCCGGTGGCAATGACGCTGCCCGCTTGGGTGCTCTCCGTGGTCACGCCGATGCTTGCGCCGTCGGCCAGACCGTCAACACCGATGATGATGGGCTTATTGTCGAGCAGATACACGTTGTTATTGGCGGTGCCCTTCTTGTTGCCGGTGATGTTGGCCTTGCCGGAAACGGTAAATTTGCCGACGAGATTCATAGATACGCCGCCGCCGTTGCCGGTCGCCTTGTTGTTGGTAATGCTGCCGCCGCACATGGTGAACTCGCCTTGATCGACTACACTCACGCCGCCGCCGCTGCTCGCCGTGTTGTCTTTGATCTCGCCGCCGCGCATGGTGAACGTGCAATTCACTCTGCTCACTCGTACTCCGCCGCCGGGGCCGCTCGTCGTGTTGCCGGAGATCTCGCCCTCGTCCATGTCGAACGTGCCCTCGTACACATACACGCCGCCGCCGTATTGGGTGGCCGTGTTGTTGGTGATCTTGCCGCCGTACATATGAAATGTGCCGGCTTGACTGTAGCTGCCCACATACACGCCGCCGCCCTTGTTTCCGCCGCCGTATTTGTTGGCCTTGTTGTTAGTGATGCTGCCGCCGTCGTACAGATTGAATGTACCGTTGGCGTGCACATACACGCCGCCGCCGTTGCCTTCGCCTTTGGCGGATACCTCCGTCGTGTTGTTCGTGATGCTGCCGCCGCGCATATTAAACGTGCCGCCGCTCACATACACGCCGCCGCCGTTGCCGGTTCCCTCGGCACTGCCCGCCGCCTTGTTGTCGGCGATCTCGCCGCCGTACATATTAACCGTGCCGCCGGTGACCTTCACGCCGCCGCCGTTGGTGGCCGTGTTTTTAGTGATTTTGCCGCCGTACAGATTAAACTCGCCGCCGTTGACCTCCACGCCGCCGCCGTTGTAGGCGCTCGTGACCTTGCCCGCACTGCCGCAGTCCGTCAAGGTCAGCGTACCGCCGGATACGACCTCAAACACGGGCTGATCTTTGGCTTTGCTTTCGATCGTATGGCCGTTCAGGCAGATGGTGACGTTGCCCTTGATCTGAATGGGATGATCGATCGTAATATTAGCTCGCAGATAATAGTTATCGGCAGACAACTTATCGGCAGGCAAAACATACTTACCGTCCACTGGTGTCTGCCCAGTTCCACTAGTGCCCTCTCCTACGCCAACATCCAGTTTATACTCCGTGCTGGTCAGCCACTTGTTAAAGGTGATCACATCATGGCCTGTGCAGCCGCTCTTACCGCAGACGCAGTGGTCTTGATGCTCGCTCGTCGCCAGCGTCTCAGGCTGGCTGAACCGCTCGGACAGCGCCGCCAGCTTCTCCGTGTTTTTCAGCTGTGCCTGCTGTCCCTCGGTCAGGGTGTCATAATACGCGTCGCAGGCGGTCTGAAACGCCTCGTAGACCGCCAGGGCATCCGCATCGTCCATGCCGTCCAGTTCCGCCGCGCCAGGCAGAGCGTCGATCATCGCCTGCACGGCGGCCACGGCCTCGTCCTGCTTTGTGGCAGAGTCCTCCTGCTGTTCTTCCTGTTCCGCAGGCTGGTTTTCCTGCTTCGCTTTCCCGTTCGCCGGGTCTGCCGCTTCCTCCACGGCCAGGGACGTCTGTGCCGTCCCCTCCGGCTCCTCTGCCAGCGCCGCCGTGGGAAGCAGCGTCAGGCACAGGGCCAGCGCCATGAGACAACTCAAGATACGCTTCTTCATAGGTTTCCTCCTTCTGTTTCGTCTCCGCCCGGATCGGGTCTCCACGGACAGAGAGTATCCCGTAGGGAGAACTCCCTACGGGCCCGGGGGCGCCCCCGGGCAACTTTTACAGGTTAACGGATCAAGTGTAACAGCTTTTCCGCGCTTTGTGGGGCCGTCCGCACGAAACGTCCTCTATTTGACATGAAACGTCACCGGAGCGGCCCCGGCTGACGTTCCGCCCGCGTTTTCGCCCGTTTTCTTTCCGGCAGAATGATCTCACGCAAAACAGCCCCGGTTCCCTGGGAAAGGGACCGGAGCTGTTTTTTTGCGTCACTTCATGGAGCGTGCCAGGAAGGTTGCGATCTGTGCGCGGGTGCAGATGGCGTTGGGGTCAAAGCGACCGCCACCGACACCGGCGGTGATGCCGCTTTCCACGGCCCAGGCCACCGCCTGCGCGTAGTAGCTGTCGGTGGGGACATCGGTGAAGTTCGCCGCACTGCCCGCCGCCGCGGACTGGCCCGCGGCCCGCCACAGCATGGTGACCATCTGGGCACGGTTGATGGTGCCGTTGGGGTTCGTGCCGTCGGAAACACCGTTGGCCTTGGACCACAGCTGCGCCTTTTCGTACCAAGTAGCGCCGCCGGTCAAGTCCGCGTCATTCTGCCGTGCCAAAATCGTCCACAGCTGCGCCCGGGTGGTGGCGTTGTCGGGCGCGTAGGTGGTCTCGCTCATGCCGCTCACAAGCCCACGGGCGCTGACAAAGTCAATGGCATCCTTGGCCCAGTGGTCTTGCGTGTCGATGAAGCCCTTGGAGTTGTCAACGATCTTCACCGTGGCATTGCCGTTCACGGTGAGCTGGATGCCGTTCTCCGTGGGCAGGGAGTTCTTGACGATCTCCTCGGTGCCATCGGGATGGACGAGCACCGCCACCGTGCCGGGCTTCACGTTGGAAACGGGGATCTCCACCTTGGTGTCGCCGGAGTTTCTGGGCAGCTCGATCTTGACGGTGGGGGCGGTGTCGGAGTTGCGGGTGGCCTTGACCTCCACGGGAGCCTTCACCGCCTCGCCGTTCTTCTTTGCGGTCTCAACGGCCTTGCTGCTGAGGGTGGTCTCCGCCGTGGTCTGGCCGTTTTTGTCGGTCTTGACCGTGCCCGTGGAGCCGTTGGGGGCGGTGCTCTCCGTGACGGAGCTGCCGTCGGGCTTGGTAGTGGTTTCGACCTTGGTGCCGTCGGGCTTGGTGGTGGCTTCGGGTTTGGTGGTCGTCGTGCTGCTGGAGCCGCCGCCACCGCCGGAGGAAGAACCGCCGGAACTGCCGCCGGTGGAACCGCCGCCCGCAGAGCCGCCGTCCGGGGTAAAGCGCCACGTTCCGCGGAACACCACGGTCGTGCCCTCTAAGGTGCCGTTGTCCCAGCCGGAGAACGCCCATGTGCCAGTCAGTCCGCCGTTCTGTGCGTTGGAGGTCGAACCGGCGGTGAAGGTGGTGTCTACCGCGTCCATCGCCTGCCCCACGCTGCGATAAGCCCTGCTGTCGGTGGGCAGCTTTCTGTCGGAGGGGGCTTCGCCCCAGTCATAGCGCACCGTGTAGGTCTTTCCCTCCGGCTGCTCCGTGGTCTCCTGATAAACGAAGGTGACCGTGGAGCCGTTGTCCTTCCTATCGACAAAGGCGTGGCCGTTCAGGGTCTTAGGCGGCTTCCAGTTCACGCTTGCGCCTGTCGGGACCGGCAGAACGGAGGGCGCGGTGTTGGGCATCGCCATGCCGCCCTCCAATTCATATTGAATGGTAACGCCGGTGTAGGATTGCTTTTCGGTGCCATCGTTGGCGAGGATGTTCCCCGCCCCGTCCACCACCGCAAAGCCGATGGTATCGCCGCTTTGCAGCTGGGCGTTCTCCGGGATCTGGTAGACGAGGGAGCAGTTGACAAGGCCGGAATCAAAGTCACTGCCGGTGTATTCCAGCGCGCCCTTGGGCCAGAACTTGGACTTCTCGCTCCAGACGGGGATGGTAAACTCCTGTTCCGCCAGAATTTTTTCACCGTCTGCCGTGACCGCATGGCTGCCGTCAGCGTGCTGCACCCACAGGCGCAGCGTCACGGTCTGCTCCTGGGTGTCGGAGAGGTTTTGAACGATGGTCCGCAGCTCGATCTCCCGCCCCGTCATGTTCGGAGAGAATTTGGTTTTGTAGCCGCCGCTCAAAAGGCGGCTCTCCCGATCTGTTTGATACTTCCAATAGCCGGAGGAATTTGCATCTTTATAATCTTCGGGGTTCTCGGTGGGGTTTCTATATTTGTCGGTGTACAGCTTCACCTCCGGGACTGCCACATAGAGGGCGGGCGGGTCGGAGATCAGCTGGCTCATGCGCTTGGTGCCCTGAAGGGTGCACACATCGCAGAACTCGTTTTTTGTGTTAACTCGCATGAGGCAATCAAAGCTGGAATTGTACACATACGAATTGTCAGCGGCCGGGCAGGAATAGGTCTTACGGAAGCCCAGCATATTCTTCCACTTTACCTGCGTGGGGTCCGCCGTGTGAGACATATTCAGCGAGGTGAGGTAGGACTCCGGCCCCACGGGGGTCGTGCTGACCGTATACTCATCGCCCAGATGAAACAGTCCGTGTCCCAGCTCATGGCGCAGGATAAACGGGGAAGAGTCGTGTTTCGCGGCTGCCAGGATATAGTGGATGCCGCTTTTTATCTCATCGTGGGAGCCGCCGAAATACTCTCCGCTGTTCGCCAGCACAACAAACTGGTTGATGTGCTCATAAACGTAATCATACTGTCTGTACTCATCGGCCTCCGGCATGGTCGTGTTGGGAATGTGCGCGTCATGGATCTTTTCCAGGAAGGCCGTGCCTATGATGCGCTCGAAAATGTGATTTCTCCAGACTCCGTGGTTGACGGAGATGCCGTCTTTATTCGCCTGGAAAAACGTGCTGCTGCCGTTAAAGCCGTCTTTCGACGCTGTGCAGAGCGCGTAGACGTTGAAGCGGTCCGCCATGCTGCGGTACGGCTCCGTGTTCAGCGTTGCCTGCCACAGCCGCTGAACATCTTTGACGAAATCCGCCTGCTGGCTTTTGGTGTAGCCCTCGGCGCAGAACAGGATCACCATGTTCTCCGTGTCGCTGCGGGGCTTCTGGATCACATACACCGGAATGGTGGGGTTGGCGTATTCAGGGTCGGTCGTGTAGCGCTCGCTCATCTCCACCTGAAGATACGTCTCGGTGTCCACGTCCCAGTTCCCGTCGCCGGTGTCCCGCTCGGCGGGAGAAAGTTGGGTGCTGTCCGGGAGCTTGTTCGGCGCGGAGCCAACATAGGGGTCGGTCTCCGTGCCGCTGCCGTCTGTCACGGTATAATACGCCGCGTCCAGATAGAACGCCGGGCGGACGCCGTAGTAGCTGATATAGGGCGCGGCGCGCAGGATGCTCCCCTGCGGGGTCACATAGCGCATATCGTGGTTGCAGTCCGTCACCGGCGTCCGCAGCCAGTAGTTCCATTGGGTGCCGCTCCGGTTCCACCCGATGTAGTAGCTGCCGAGGTTTTCATAGACGGTATGGAGCTGCTTCACGTCCAGCAGGAACACCTTGTCGGTGATGTTCTCGTAATGTGCGCCCTCATAGCCCTCTGCCACCGAGCCGATGTCGGTGTTGTAGGGGAGGTCGGTCCCCGGCGCGTCGATGTAGCCCGCGGTGTACTCCGGGTGGGAGACGATGGAGCGCTGCGTCACCGTTTTGATGGCGGCGGCCTCGTCCGGCGTAAAGCCGTTGAGGAAGCCCGCCTCGTCGGCATACGCGCCATGGCCGTTGTAGTCCATGATATAGCCGTCCTTGGGCGGGTTGCCGCAGAGCCATTTCACCTCTCCGGCCCCGGCATCAGAATTGAGCCACGAGCGCATATCGCTGTCCCGCCAGTGGTTGGAGCCGTATTTGCTCCGGTAGCCGCTGCGGCGGTGAGAGCCGCTGTTGGGATTCGCGCTGGTCCGCGCGTCATAGGGCATATAGTCGCACAGCACCCTGTCCGAGAGCATCAGCGGGCCGTTTTCGTCCACGCTGACGCAGCGCCACAGGATCGGAGTGTTTTCGTAGCTGCCCAGCTGAATGTAATCGCCCAGCTTGATGCGCGTCTCCGTGTCTGCGGCCCCGACCGGCAGAGGGAGCAGGCCCAGCAGCAGGACGACGGAAAGGAGCAGAGCCATCACTCTGCCGCTTTTCTTGTACTTCTTGTGCTTCATGTGTTGTCTCCTTTTCATTCAGATTTTGCTTTTGTGGATCGCTTTGGGAACATTACTTCATGTAACGATACAGGAAGGTTGCGATCTGGCCGCGGGTGCAGGTGCCGTTGGGCTCGAACCTTCCATTGCCCACACCGGCGGTGATACCCTTCTTCGCCGCCCAGGCAGCGGCCTTGGCGTAGTAGCTGTCGGCGGAAATATCGGTGAACGCGGACGCACCCTCCACCGCCGGGCTGCCCGCTGCGCGATAGAGCATGGTGACCATCTGGGCGCGGTTGATGGTGCCCTCGGGAGCCGTGCCGTCGGAAATGCCGTTGGCCTTGGCCCAGGTCTGTGCCTTTTCGTACCAGCTCCCGCCGCCGCTCAGGTCCGCGTCGTTCTGCCGCGCCAAAATCGTCCACAGCTGGGCACGGGTGGTGGCGTTGTCGGGCGCGTAAGTGGAATCATTCATGCCGCTCACAAGGCCGCGGGCACTCACAAAGTCGATGGCATCCTTGGCCCAATGGTCTCGCGTGTCAATGAAATCCTTAGCATTATCAACGATCTTCACCGTGGCATTGCCGTCCACGGTGAGCCGGATACCGTCCTCCGTGGGAACGGAGTTCTTCAAAATCTCCTCCGTGCCGTCGGGGTGGACAAGCACCGCCACCGTGCCGGGCTTCACGTTGGAGACGGGAATTTCCACCTTGGTGTCGCCGGAGCTTCTGGGCAGCTCCACCTTCACCACGGGCGCGGTGTTGGAATCGCGGGTGGCCTCCACCTGGACGGGAGCCTTGACGGCCTCGCCGTTCTTCTTCGCGTCCTCCACGGCCTTTTCGCTGACCTTGGTTTCCGCCGTGGTCTGGCCGTTCTTGTCGGTCTTTACCGTGCCGGTGGAGCCGTCAGCGGCCTTGGTCTCGGTGACGGAACTGCCGTCCTTCATGGTCTCGGTCTTGACGGTGGTGCCGTCCGGCTTAGTGGCGGTTTCCACCTTCGTTCCGTCCGGTTTGGTGACCGTCTCCACCTTCGTACCGTCCGGCTTGGTGGCGGTCTCCGTCTTACCGGTGCTGGTGGAGGGCTTGCCGGAGCTGGAGCCGCCGCCGCCCGCAGAGCCGCCACCGCCGCCGGAGCCGCCACCGCCGGGCTGAGAGGGCTCGGGTTTCGGCTCAGGCTTGGGAACAACGGGAGCATCCTTAGCCGTGATCTTGACCGTGATGGTGCCGGTGGTGTCCCCGTGGGTCGTGCTGGTGATGATCACTTTCCAGCTTGCGGTCTTGCCCGCGTCTGCCGGGGTCAGGCCGTCCGCCAGCTTGAACGTGGTGCTGGTGAAGTCCTCGGTCGAAATGATGTGATCGGGGTCCACCATATCACGAACGCCGTCCTTGATGACCGCATCCTGAACCTGATCGGCCGGAACGAAATTATAAGCGGTGATCTCCTGAACTTCAGTGATGGGATAGTACATCTGACAATCGTAGTCGGCCATCTTAAACGCGTCCGCCTTGGCCACGGTAACCTCCTCGGACTTCAACACGCCCGTGCACTTCTCGGCGGAAACCGCAACATGGACGCTCTTGCCAATATCCTCGGCCGTGGGCGTGTACGTT
Organism: Flintibacter faecis; assembly: GCF_014287875.1. GTDB lineage: Bacteria > Bacillota > Clostridia > Oscillospirales > Oscillospiraceae > Lawsonibacter > Lawsonibacter faecis_A. The sequence goes on from NZ_JACOPN010000002.1 coordinate 209,245, forward strand.
TCCTTGCTGGCACCAAGGATCCTTTCATCGTCGTGATACCACTGGTAGGTCAGCTCGGCACCAGCAGGCGTGAGATCGGTGACGGTCGCTGTCAGGGGCTGGTTGTACTTGGGCGTGCCGATGATGGTGACGGTGCCCTCCAGCTTGGGCTTTTCGGGCGGGGCGATCTGTGCGGTCTGACGGTAGAAAAGGCGGAGGGCAAGCCCATCCCGCTCCATCCGAACGAAGTCGTGTCCGCCCACCCTTTGGGGGAGCCACTCCTGGATGAACTCCGCAGAGCACCCCTTGGGCAGGAGCAGCTGCGTGGTGGAGGTGTTGGGGATGGACTGTCCGTCCTCCAACAGATAGTCCACGTGATAGGTGTCGTATGCCGGCTCCTGATAGGTGGCCAGCACCTCGCGGCTCTCCGCGTCCCGGACCTCGCCCACCAGCTTATCACCCGGTTCAAAGTCCATTCCCTGAATGGGATCAAAAACCAGGGTGGGATAAATGCAGGCATCCTCCATGTTCCCATTCTTCGTCAGCGCCGGGACGGTAAAGACCTCTTCCTTCAATGGCTCTCGCGGCTCGCCGTCCGCCTTGACCACGCCCAGCACCAGCTTCACCGTCCGCTCCCGGTCGCTGAGGTTTTGGATCACCGTCCGCAGGGATAGATCGTGGATGTCCTTTGCCTTTTTCATCAGGTTTTCCTGCGTGACGCGGTAAGGCTCGCTGTCCACATGGGGCTTGTGTTCCGTGGTGACCTCCGGGTCCGCCACATACAGATCCATGCCGTTTTGGATCTTACCCGTGGCGAACATCCGCCGCACCAGAGCCAGACGGCACACCTCGCAGAAGGGCTGATCCGACTGGTACATATTGCACTTGAACGCCGTGGGGATCAGCACGCCGCCAGCGTTGCCCGTCTGCGCGATGATGCTCCGGTAACCCATCATCTTCTCCCACTTGATGTTGTCCGTGCCGGAGACGTTGGGGAACTTCGTGGAGGAACCGTATTCGTCCCCCAACTTTCCCACGCTGTGGGAAAGCTCATGGGCCATGGCATAGTCCTTGGCCCTTCCGGAGGAAAAAGAGTAGATCCCGCTGGCGGAGCCGACGGATACGCCGGTGTTGACGAACATATGGATGTTGTCCACAAACGCCCCTTCGTCCAGACACCGCTGCTCCAGATCGGCACGGATCGCGTTCACCTTTGCTTCCCCGTCCATGTCATGTCTAAAGCCGATGCTCTTTGTCCCGTGCAGGGTGGTAAGGCTGAAATAGGTGTCCAGCTTGCTGTTCTCGCTGCTCAGTCCCGCCTCATTGGACACGGCGGGCACGGCGTACACATTGATCCGGTGGGCAAGGCGGCTGTACGGCTCCAGGCTCATCAGGCGGCCAAGCTGTACCCGCGCCTCCTGAAGAAATTGCTGCTGCTGATCTTGGGTGTAGCCGTCGCCCAACAGCAGCAGCACCAGATTTTCCCGGTCGTTCCCCATTTTTTGCAGGGTGTAGACCGGGAGCCCCGCTGCCTCAAACGCATCGGCGGCGCCCTCCTCTGCTGCCGCCGTCACCTGCGCCGGCAGAACGGTCTCCGTGGCGGTCGGGCCGCTGAGGGGGGCGGCCGCCGCGTGCAGGGGCAGCAGGGTCAAGGCCATGCAGGCGGTCAGCGCCCACGCGGCGATCCTCTTTCTCATCATATCTGTTCTCCTTCTGTTCGCGTGTAAGCCAGCGGGGTTCATCCCCCCCGGACAGGCCTTGTATCTTTTTATTATACACGACACGCCGCCCCTTTTGCAAGGCAACCTTTTTGTGAAAAAACAAACAAAAGCTTACGACGAGCTTTTTATTTCCAAAAAACGCATCGTGCGCTTGCTCCGACATTTTTTGGGGTTCTATCATAAAAGTTGGGGGCAGGCGAAGCGCCTGCCCCCTTTATCGGGTAATCGTCACAGTATTGCCGCCCGGTAGGTGGTGACATGGTGATAGCGCTCCCCCGCCCGAAGCAAAATGGGCGGGAACGTCGGATGGTGGACGGCATCCGGCCAGGCCTGTGTCTCCAGACAGAAGGCCGACCGGGGACCATAGGAGACCCCTCCCTTTCCGGGCGTGCCGTCCAAGTAATTGGCAGTATATAGTTGAATGCCCGGCTGGGTGGTCCAGCACTCCAGAGACAGTCCCCCACCGGTGGCCTTTGCGGCCAGACGCATCGGCGAATGGGTCTGACGGCTCAGCACAAAGTTGTGGTCATAGCCATTGCCCAGGGTCAGCTGGGGATGCTCCAGAGACAGGCCGTGCAGAAATTCCACCGGATCGCGCAAATCGAAGGGCGTCCCCTCCACCGGCAGAAGGGTACCGGTGGGGATGCTGTCCCCGTCCATCTCCGTGATGGCATCCGCCCACACCTGGATCTGCTGTCCCTCCAGAGAACCGTGGGCATGGCCCAGCAGATTGAAATAGCTGTGGTTGGTCAGGCTGCAGAGGGTATCGGCATCACTTTCCGCCTGGTAATCCAAGGCGAGTGCGCCTTCCTCGGTGAGGGTGTAAGTCACCTGCACCCGCAAAGTACCGGGAAAGCCCTCCTCTCCAGCGGGGCTGACATAGGAGAGCACCAGGACTCCGTCCTCCTCCCGGGCTTTCCACACCGCCTCGTTGAAGCCGTGGAGGCCGCCGTGAAGGCAGTTTGGGCCGTTATTGACCGCTAAGGGATAGGTGACCCCATTCAGTTCAAATGATGCCCCGCCGATGCGGTTTGCCACCCGGCCCACCAGTGCGCCCAGGTACTTGTCCTGGGCCTCATACTGGGCCAGCGTCTCGCACCCCAGCACGATATCCCGGCTCCCCTCGGGAGCAGGAACCATCCAGGAGCGGAGGATGCCGCCGTAGGTCAGCACCTGGATCGCATACCGGCCGGCCCGGAGGGTCCAAATGTCCACCTCCCGCCGGTCGGAAGTCAGCCCAAAGGGTTGCTGGATCAGTTCTGCCATCTCCTACACCTGCCTTAAAAAGCGCAGGAACGCTTCCTGTCCCTCCGGCGTGCGGGCGTATACTCCGGCGTGCTCCAGCACCTTGGCAAACACCAGACCGACCTCATGATACACAACGTCCAGCGCGTTGCCCGCCGTCAGCGCATACCGGTTTCGGAACTCCTCCGCCCAATCGGCATGGGATGCCGTCAGCGGGTCATCCCGCAGGTCTTCCCCGCTCACCAGTTTGTCCGCCACAGCAGCCAGCTCGGCTTTCAGACGGGCTGGCAGGACAGCCAGCCCCATCACTTCGATGAGTCCGATATTCTCCTTCTTGATGTGGTGGAGTTCGGCGTGAGGGTGGTACAGACCAAGGGGGTGCTCCGGCGTGGTCAGGTTATTGCGCAGCACCAAGTCCAGCTCATAGGCCTCCCCCCTGCGGCGGGCAATGGGCGTGATGGTGTTGTGGGGTTCCCCGCCGGTCTCAGCCAGGATCATGGCCTCCTGGTCGGTATAACTCCGCCAGGACAGCAGGATCTTATCGGCCAAATCAATGAGCCGCTCAGGATCGGCGCAGGTCAGGCGCACCACCGACATGGGCCACTTGACAATACCCGCGCGTACATCCTCGTATCCCGGGAAGGTGAAGGGAGTTTCCACCGAGGCCCGCTCCATGGCGAAGGTGTACCGGCCGCCCTGAAAGTGATCGTGGGCCAGGATAGACCCGCCCACGATGGGCAGGTCGGCATTGGAGCCAACAAAATAATGAGGGAACTGCCGGACGAAATCCAGCAGCTTGCCAAAACAGGCCCGGTCGATCTTCATGGGGGTGTGTTCCCGGTTCAGGCAGATGCAGTGCTCGTTGTAGTACACATAAGGGGAGTACTGCAAATACCAGGGAGAGCCGTTGATCGTGATCGGAATGATGCGGTGGTTCTGCCGGGCCGGGTGATTCACCCGGCCCGCATAGCCCTCGTTCTCCGCACACAGCTGGCAGCGTGGATAAGCGGAAGCGGGCAGGTTCCGTGCGGCGGCAATGGCCTTGGGGTCCTTCTCCGGCTTGGACAGGTTGATGGTGATGTCCAACTGGCCGTACTCGGTCTCCACCTTCCACTGCACGTCTCTGGCGATCCGATCCCGGCGGATGTAGTTGGTGTCTTGGCTGAACTGATAGTACCAGTCGGTGGCTTTCTCCGGGGCCTGCCGGTACAGGGACCGGAACTGCCCGATCACCTGGGAGGGCCGGGGGGTGAGTATCCCCATCAGCCTGGTGTCCAGCAGATCCCGATAGGTAACGGTATTCTCCTTCAATACGCCCCTCTCAACCGCATCATCCAGCAGCGCCTCCAGCGCAGCGGACAATTCTCCGGCCGGGGGCAGCTCTTCCGGCAGGGCGCAGCCGTCCAGCGCCAGGGCCTCCAGCAAGGTATTGACCGTCCATATCCGGTCCTCCGGCTGAATGAGCCGCTTCTCCAGGGCATAGGAGATCAGCTGTGCGATGGCCTGATTCCGCTCCATACTCAGACCTCCTCAAAGCCGTGGGGGTGGCTCTTGTGCCAGGCCCAGGCGGAGGCCACGATGGTCGGCAGGTCGTTGTACTTGGGCTGCCAGCCCAGCACCTTCATGGCCTTCTCAGAGGAGGCAATGAGCTGAGCAGGGTCGCCCGCCCGGCGGGGTGCGATCCTGGCGGGAATGGGGTGGCCGGTAACAGAGCGGGCTACGTCGATGACCTCCTGCACAGTGAAGCCCACTCCATTGCCCAGGTTAAATATGTTGTTGTCTCCGCCCTTCATCAGATAGTCCAGAGCCAGGATGTGGGCCTGGGCCAGGTCGGTGACATGGATGTAGTCCCGGATGCAGGTACCGTCCTTGGTGGGGTAGTCGTCGCCGAAGACGCTGACCGCCTCCCGCTGGCCGTTTGGCACCTGGAGGATGATGGGGATGAGATGGGTCTCAGGATCGTGGGCCTCCCCGATCTCTCCAGAGACATGGGCACCGCAGGCGTTGAAATACCGCAGGGCCACATACTTCAGCCCGTGGGCCTTGGACACCCAGCTCATCATCTGTTCCATGGCCAGCTTGGTCTGGCCGTAGCAGTTGGTGGGACAGGTCGTGTCGCTCTCCAGAATGGGCACCCGCTCCGGCTCGCCATAAGCAGCGGCAGTGGAGGAAAAGACGATCTTATCCACCCCGTGAGCCACCATGGCTTGAAGGAGCACCATGGTGCCGTGGAGGTTGTTGTCATAGTACTTCAGGGGGTCGGACATGGACTCTCCCACCTGGGAGGACGCTGCAAAGTGGATCACGCCCTCGATGTCCTCCGCCTGGAACAGGGTATCCAGGGCGCCCCGGTCCCGGATATCCAGCTGATAAAACTTCGCCTTGGGGTGGACAGCTGCCTTGAATCCGGTCTGCAGGTTGTCAGCCACCACCACATCCCGGCCCGCGTCGATCAGCTCATACACCGTATGGGAGCCGATATAGCCGGCTCCGCCCAATACCAAAATTGCCATCTTTCAGATACGCTCCTTTCACGTCGCAGCAATGGAACTTTGTTCAGGACCAGAGGACCACTCCGCCCACTGGGCGCAGCCGCAGCACATGGCAGCTGCCTGTGCCCAGAACGGACTCCACTTGCTCCCGGAACCCGTCCAGCAGTTCCAGGGGGACAAAGGCCTGGATGGTGCCGGCAAAGCCGCCGCCGTGGACCCGGCAGGCACCCCGGCCCTTCAAGGCCCGCTCCGCCACCGCCAGAGCCACCGCCATGGCCTGCTCTTTCACCGCCCCGGTGGGGGCGATGTTCTGTAGCAGGGTCCAAGAGGAGCGGCCGGAGGCTTTTACCAGGGACAGAAAAGCATCCATATCGCCGCCAGCCAGGGCCGCAGTCTCCTCCTCCACCCGCCTGTCATCGGCAAAGAAGTGGAGCGCCCGGAGAACCGCCCGATCCCCCACCGCTTTCCGCAGCCGGGGCAGCTCCCGCAGCACATCAGCTTCCTCCACCTCCCGCAGTACAGTCTTGCCGAAGCAGGCGGCCACTTCCCGCATTTCCCGCGGGATAGCGTCATATTCCGGGGTGAGGTCGGCATGATCCGCTCCTGAATCAATGATGCACAGGGCGTAGCCCAGCGCATCCAGATCCACCCGCAGGGGGCGCACCATCGGAGCGGAGGGTTCCGCGAAATCAATGGCCACCACACCGCCCACGGAAGAGGCGGTCTGATCCATCAGTCCGCTGGCCTTTCCAAAGTATACATTTTCTGCCTTCTGTCCCATCCGGGCGATGGTCACCGGGTCCAGTGCGCCGCCGCAGAACAGGTGGTTCTCGATCACGCCCAGCAGCACCTCGCAGGCCGCCGAAGAGGACAGCCCGGAGCCGGGCAGCACATCAGACTGGGCGTACACGTCAAAGCCCGCCACAGGATAGCCCTTTTCCACCGCCTGGGCCGCCATGCCCCGCACCAGGGAGGCGGTGCTCCCCTTCTCCTCTTCCTTGGGCTCCAGGGTATCCAGTTCCACCTCTGCCAAGGGCCAGCCCTGAGACTGGAAGCGGATGGTGTTGGTGCCGTTGGGGGCGGCGCAGGCCAAAAAATCCAGGTCTACCGCCCCGGCCAGAACCCGGCCGTGCTGATGGTCGGTATGGTTGCCGCAGATCTCTGTGCGGCCGGGGGCGGAGCACAGGACCACTGGGGTATCTTCTCCCGCATCAAAGGTCTGCCGGAACCCATCCAGCAGCGCCGCCACCCGCCGCCGTGCGGCGGTCAGATCTCCATACAGCAGACGATCCATCCCTCCGTCCAGTTCTCCCGCTTCCAACGCGCGGCGCACAGCACCTAATTTCTGCATCGTTGCTTCTCTCCTTTTTCGCTCCGGCCAAACCGGAACACATGTTTCGAGTATAGCATACACTGTTTTCTTCACACCGTCAAACAGTCAACAAAGCCGCTGCAAAGCAGGCGGATCCCCCGCGTTTACCTTGCAGCGGCTTCCCGCTTTCAGAATATAAGACTTACTTCTTCTGCACGTACTTCAGGCAGTCCAGCATAACAGCGACCAGAATGATGATGCCGGAGAACACGAACTGCAGGTTCGTGTCAATGCCCAGAATGGTCAGGGAATAGGTCAGGGCGGTAAAGATGAACACACCCACGACCACGCCGGAGATCTTGCCGATGCCGCCGGTGAAAGAGATGCCGCCCACCACGCAGGCCGCAATGGCATCCATCTCCCAGCCCTGTCCATAAGCAGCGGAGCCGGAACCGGTCATGCGCAGGCACTCCAGCCAGGAACCAAAGCCATACAGGATGCCGGCCAGAACGAAAGCGCCCACCGTGACCCAGAACACAGAGATGCCGGATACAGCAGCTGCCTCCGGGTTGCCGCCCACGGCGTACAGGTTCTTGCCAAAGGTGGTCTTGTTCCAGATGAACCACACAACGATGACCGCCGCCACAGCCCACAGGATGATGGTGGGGAAGCCCTTGACACGGGGAATGATCATGCCGGGAATGGCGGAGTCAATGCCGCCGAAGGACACGCCCTTGGTGGAATAGGTCGCCAGGCCGAAGATGACCAGCATGGTGGCCATGGTGGAGATAAAGGGGTGCATCTTGAACTTGGCGGTGAAGAAGCCGGCGATGGTGGTAAAGATGGTGCACAGGATGATGCAGACCACCAGAGCCAGGAACACCCGAACGACGGCGGGGATGCCAGAGAAGTCGAAGATGTGGCCGAACACGCTGCCGGTGTTGGGGCCGGAGTGCATCACGATGGTGGCCGCTGTTATGCCCATACCCACCATACGGCCGATGGACAGGTCGGTACCGGCCAGCAGGATGAGCCCCGCCACGCCCAGAGCCAGGAACATTCTGGGAGAGGCCTGGGACAGGATATTGAGCACGTTGTTTACCGTCAGCAGCTGGGTGTTGGGCCCCTTGACAATGGGGGTAATGATACACAGCGCAATGAAAATAAAGATAATGGCGATATACAGTCCGTTGCGCAGCAGGAAGTTTCGCCCGTTGAAGGTGTACCGGTAGTTCTCCCACTTCTGTGCCATAGTCTCGCCCAGCGTGAACTTGGACATGCGCAGCATGTCCAGCAGGTGGTACTTGTGCTCAAAGGCGCTGTGCCGACGGTCCTTGATCTCCTGAAAGTCCTGGGTACGCTGCATCTTGGCGTCAAACAGACGGTTTTTATGGACGTATTTCTCGTCCTTGATCTCATGCGCATCGCTCAGCTTGGAGACCGTCTCCTGATGCTCCCTGTTGAGCCGTTCCACAGCGGCATGGTAATTAGCCTCGGCAAGGACCTTTTCTTCCTTGCAGCTGGCAGCCACCGCCTGATAATAATCGGTATCGAAATGGGCCTTGAGGTAATCTTCCGCCTCTGTGATCAGCTTGTTGATCTCGCCCTTGTGCTTGGACTCCACCGCCTTAGCCTGCTCCAGTTCCTTGCACAGCGCCTGGATCTTCTCGCTTTTTTCCTGCGCAGTGTAGATCCGGTCACGCTTTAGGCTGTCAATGGTGTCCTGGATCTCAATGATCTTGTCGGTACCCTCTGCCCGCAGAGCGTCGATCTTCTTCTGGATGGCACCGACATATTCATCGATCGGCTGGAGAAGCTGCGCTTCCTGCTCCGCTGTAAGGATCTTTGTATTTTCCGCTACCATAAGCAATTCTCCCACTCACACTTAAAGGTATTTTGCGCTCAGCCGCAAAAGTTCTTCCTGATTGGTCTCCTTGGTGTTCACGATGCCGGAGAGACGTCCGTTAGACATAACGCCGATTCGGTTGGTGATACCCAAAATCTCAGGCATTTCCGAAGAGACCACAATGACGGTCTTGCCCCGTTTGGCCATTTGAATGATGAGTTCATAGATCTCATACTTGGCACCCACATCAATGCCGCGGGTAGGCTCGTCCATCATGAAGACCTGCGGTTCCCGCTCCAGCCACTTGCCGAAAATCACCTTCTGCTGGTTGCCTCCCGACAGACTGGTGACCATATCATCAGGCCCCATACACTTGGTATGCATGACCTTGATCTCCTTGCTCGTCGCCTTCACCATCTTGGGCGTGGAGAGCGCCAAACCGGCCTTATACTGCTCCAGATTGGCAATGGTGGTATTGAAGGTGAGGTCGCACTTGAGGAACAGGCCGTTGGCCTTCCGCTCTTCGGTGATCATGGCAAAGCCGTGATCGATGGCCTCTTTGGCATTATTGAAGTTCATCAGCCGGTTTTTAAAGTAGACCCGTCCGGCTGCGCGGGTACGCACCCCGAACATGGTCTCCATCAGCTCAGTACGTCCGGCCCCCACCAGGCCGTACAATCCGAAGATCTCCCCTTCCCTGACATCGAACGTGATGTCCTGAAGATGAGGTGCGTACTTGGTGGAGAGATGCCGAACGGAGAGGATGGTGTCTCCTGGGGTGTTGTTCACCGGGGGGAACCGGCTCTCCAGAGAACGGCCCACCATGGCGGTGATCAGCTCGTTCATATTGGTGTCCTTGGCGGCTTTGGTCATAACCAGATTACCATCCCGCAGCACCGAAATCTCATCGCAGATCTCAAAGATCTCATCCATCTTATGCGAGATGTAGATCAGAGAGATCCCCTGCTCTTTGAGCATCCGCATCATCTCAAAGAGCTTGTTCACTTCCTTCACCGTCAAAGACGAGGTAGGCTCGTCCAGGACGATCACCTTTGAATTGTAGGAGATCGCCTTTGCGATCTCACACATCTGCCGTTGAGATACGGACATATTCCGCATAGGCTGGGTGAGATCCACTGTCATTCCCAGTTTGCGGAACAGCTCGGAGGCCTTTTTCTTCATTCTGCCTTCATCCACGACACCTGTAGAGTTGGTGGGATACCGACCCAGAAACAGATTGTCGATCACATTCCGTTCCAGACATTGATTCAGCTCCTGGTGCACCATGGCGATCCCGTTTTCCAAGGCATCCTTCGGGCCGGAAAAGCTGATCTCCTTGCCGTTCAGAAGGATTTTTCCCTCATCCTTCTGATAAGTCCCGAACAGGCACTTCATCATCGTGGACTTGCCGGCACCGTTCTCGCCCATCAGTCCCATGACCGTGCCGCGCTTCACATCCAGATTGATGTGATCCAGCACCCTGTTCCGGCCGAAGGACTTGCTCATGCCGCGGATTGACAGGACAACTTCGTCTTTCGCATCTGCCATTTTCGTTACTCCCGTTTATGCATATTAGCAGTTTCAGCGAATCGTCTGATCCTGCCGGATTTTACTTTTAGAACGCCGTTAGAGAGAAGCCTCCTCCCGAACGGGATATGCTTTCTCCCGAACAGAGAATTGCTTCTCCCTAACGGCACATGCTTACTCTTGATTTATAAAAGGGAACTTACAGGCTGCCTCAGCCGGATCACTGGCCCAGCAGAGTGGTGTAGGAGGCGGCGTTGTCGGTCTTCACCATGTTGAAGGCAAATGCGTCATAGGCGCTGGGGTTGCTCAAACGGTTGGTGATGTTGGACTCGGTCTGACCGTCGCCGGCGATGTACTCCACGTTCAGGTTGAGCAGATCGTCATACTTCTGCAGCAGGGGCTGATAGGTGGAGCCCAGGAAGTTGTCGGCAGAGTTGTAGATGTTCAGCCACACGTTCTTGGTGGGGTGAGCGGAAGCGTCCAGCTGGTTGGAGACGGGCGCATAGGTCACGGTGGAGTCCAGGAAATCCTGATAGTTGTCTGCGGTGACAGCCACGTTCAGGGCGTAGTAAGAGCGGGTGGCCTCGTCATAGTAGAACACATCGGAGCCCAGCACGTTGCCGGCATCATCCGCAGTGCCAATACCGGTGTCCACGTCCACGCCGTCCAAAGCGTTGCGCAGCACGCGCAGGGTCAGGTAGGCCTGCACATCGGCGTGCTGGCTGATGGTTCCGCCGTAGCCCTCTGCGATGGCGGCAACGGCATCGGAGTTGGCATCATAGCCGAAGGTGGGAACGTTGTTCTCTCTGGACCAGGCATTGAACATGGCCATGCCCATGCCGTCGTTGTTGGAGGCAACGATGTCGATCTGATTGCCGAAAGAGGAGGCCCAGGTGCCGATGGCGTTGCCGGCAGTGGCGGCATCCCAAGTGGCGCCGGCGGAGTTCTTCATCTCCTGGGAGGCCAGCTCACGGACGGTATAGGTCTTGCCGTCCACCTCAATGGTGCCGTCCTGCACAAAAGCGGAGGAACCGTCGGTGTTGGTGCCCACGGGAGTGCTGTCGATGACACCGTCCTTCTCTACGGCAGTACCCAGAGCGGCACGGACACCGCGGGTACGGGCGATGGAGTCGTTGTGACCGATATCACCGATCGCCAGCACGTAGCCGATAACGCCATCGCCATTCTTGTCGATCTCGCCGATGTGAGCCTTGATGTAGTCCAGGATCATGGTGCCCTGCAGCTCAGCGCCCTGGTTGGCGTCGAATCCCACATAGTAAGTATCCTCGTTGAAGCTCAGCGCAGTCGTGTCCAACTCGCCGGTGGAGCTGTTGGAGGGCTGACGGTTGAACCACACCAGGGGCTTATCCTTATTGGCGACCATTTCGGTGCCGGGAGCGGAACCATCTGCGCTGGTGCTGGACTTATCGGTGTTGCCGCCGTTGGAGCAGGCGACCAGGCTGAGGGCCAGAGCAGCGGACAGGCCCAGTGCAAGTACCTTCTTGTTCATTTTGATCTCCTTCTTCTTCTAGAATTTGGGCTGAATCATTTCACAAAAATCCCGCCCTTTACGTCTTTGAGTTTAGTGGAAATTGTCTGGAAAATCAAGAGGAAAAATCACCGATAAAAGGGGAAGATTTCATTTATTTTGTTTGATCTATAAAAATTGCACCGTCATAATTTGTGTAAAACGCTTAATTCTGTTCTCGTTCAAAGGCGAAAAGCGCTTTCTGACTGCCTATTTCAAAGAGATTGTCCCTGTCCACGATCTTGGTCGAGGTATCCACGGTAGGCTCCATATCGTTGGTCTGGCCGGTCAGAAGGCGGCAGGCGCTCTCTACCCCCAGGTAGCCCATAGCATAGGGGTTCTGCACGACCAGAGCATCCACGGTACCCTCCTGAAGGCCGTCAATGGTAACCACATTGGAGTCAAAACCCACCAGGAACACATCCTCCGTGCAGCCCAGATCTTCCACAGCCTGGGCCGCGCCCACACTGGTAGGTTCGTTGAAGGCCAGCAGTACGTTGATGTCCGGGGAGCGCCCCAGCATGGCCGCCGTGTCGGTTCTGGCCTGGGCCGCATCTGTCAGCGTATTGACCACAGCCATGATCTCCGCCCGTCCGCTGTCTCTGAATGCGTCCAACGCACCGCGTTCCCGCTCCTGCCCGTTGGCGGTGCCCACATCATAGTTGACCACGCCCACCTTCAGCGGGCCGTCTACCCGATCCAGTGCGGCCTGGGCCGCCATCTGTCCGGCGGCATAGTTGTCCGTTCCGATATAGGTGCTCACCAGTTCGGAATCCACGCTGCTGTCAATGGCTACGATCTTGACACCGGCTCTGGCGGCATCATCAATGGCGGCGGCATTCTTCTCAAAATCAATGGCGGAAAAAACGATGGCCTCCGTCCCGGCTTCCACTGCGTCGGCGATCATTTGATTCTGGGTCTCATAGTCCTCCTCCGTCTCCGGCCCAAGGATGTTCAGTTCCGCATTATATTCCGTGGCCGCGGCCTTGGCCCCGGCAAACACAGAGAGCCAAAACTCCGTCTGGGTGGATTTGGCGATCACCGTCACCGTATGCTGTTTGGCAGGCACCCCGGCGGCACAGCCGCTCAGGAGGAGCGCCAGTACCATCGGCCAGACCGCGGTCCATTTACTTCGCCTCATTGTCTCCCTCCTTGATCCCGGGCATACGGATCTCCACGCAGGTCCCCACATCCAGTTCACTGGTGATGCGCAGGCCGTACCGGCTGCCAAAATAGATCTTGATCCGGTCGTCCACGTTCCTGATCCCGATGCCGGTGCGGTCAGTGGTCTCCCGCTGCATGATGGAACTGATCTGCTCCCGGCTCATGCCCACACCGTTGTCCTGCACACAGAATACGATATCCTCTCCGTCCCTCCACACCTGCACATCGATCCGTCCCTCTTCCACCATCAGATCCAGACCGTGATTGATGGCGTTTTCGATGATGGGCTGAAGGGTGATCTTATTGCAATAGTAGTCCAGGCACTCCGGCTCCACATCAAAGGCATAGGTAAATTGATTCTTATAGCGGTACTTCTGAATTTCAAGATAGCTCTCAGCATGCTCGATCTCCTTGGCGATGGGGATAAGCTCGTGCCCCCTGCTGATACTGATGCGGAACAGCCGGGCCAGCGCATGAACCATTTTGACCGCATCCGCGTTGCGTCCCTGCTCACACATCCACGCAATGGAATCCAGGGTATTATAGAGGAAATGGGGGTTGATCTGAGCTTGGAGCGCCTTCAGCTCTGTTTTACGCAAATTGACTTCTTCCTCACGCACAGTCGTCATCAGCCGCTGGATGCGCAGGACCATGTGTCCAAAGGAATCCGACAGCTCCCGCACCTCCTGCGTCCCTCTTACAGGGTGGTAGGAAAAGTGGTCGGCATCTCGCTCAAAGTCCTCCATAGCGGAGGCCAGGCCGCGCAGCGGCCGGCTCAAGAGCCTGGAGAGCAGCCAGCTGGTCAGCACCGCCGCTATCAGCACCACCACCGCCAGCACCATGGACAGTTGGAGCATCTCGCTCACATTGCGGTTGACCAGTTCATCCACATAGCTGACACCCACGATCCGCCAGTCGCTGCCCTCCACGCTGGTCAGGCTGTATATCACGGTATCGTCTGCGTAGGAGCCGTCCGCCAGGGCGGCCAGCGATCCGGTGTCCTCCGTTTTTAGTCCGGCGTACAGCAGCTGCTGCTGGGGGTGATAGACGATATTGCCCGCCCCATCCATAACAAAGCAATAGCCCCGCTGGCCGATGCTCACATTGCTGATGTAGCTGGAGATACTGGAAAAACTCAGATCCAGGGACACCCAGGCAGCCTTTCCGCCCTCCTCCAGCTTTTCCGTTCTGGTCACTACCCAGGGGTAGTATCCCTCAAAAATGCTCTCCACATGGGGCGCTGTCATGTAGGCTGCACCGGAGTTTCTGGCCCGCCCCAGGTCAAAGGAGAGGTTCTGAACGATCTGCTCTCTCGGCTCCCGTTTCAGGGACCAGCAGTCCAGCAGCACACCGGAAGGGGAGTAGCTTGTGACCGCCACCACATCAGGCCGGAATGTAAGAAATGCCTCCAGCGCTCTGTCTCGTTCGTCCGCGTTCTCCCACATGGAGCGCTCTACCAGGTCCATCGCCTGTTCCATGTCCCTCAGATAATCGCTCACCGTGTTAGAGACCTGGGACACTGCCTGCGCGCTGCTGGTGCGCGCATTCTGAACCGTGGCGCTGCGGTAATGATCCAAAAACAGCAGGATACAGCAGCACAAAATGATCGCCACCACTCCCACCACCATGGACACCAGAATGGTGGTCGTGCGCAGACCCGTTTGGGAAAGGCCGCGTTTCAAGACCGCTCACCCGCCTTTTCCCGGTCCAGGCGGCGGCGCATGGCGTTGGGCGACTCGCCGCAGTACTTTTTGAAGCAGTAGCTGAAATAGTGCTGGTCGATATAGCCGCAGCGCTGGGATATCTCCTGGATCTTCAAGCTGGAAGTGGCGATCAGCTCTCGGGCCGCATCCATCCGCTTGCGGATGAGTATGTTGATAAAGGTCTCGCCTGCGTATTTTTTGATGCAGGCGCTCAGGTGATTGGGGCTGACATCCAGCATACCGCTGAGGGAGACCAAGGAGAGGTCGGCATCCGCATAATGCTGGTCCAGGGCATCCAGAGCACGCTTGCACAGCAGGCTGCCGCCCTTGACCGCGGGAGACAGGTCGCTGATGAACTGAACGCCCCCTTCGGCACCCTCCCCCTGGCGCAGGGCCTCCATGGCCTCTCGATATGCCCCGTGCAGACCGCTGAGGTTCCATGTCTCCCGGCTGACGCCCACATAGCACCGTCTGCCCAAAACCCGGTCCGCCATCTGGGAGATCTCATCGGCCAGGATATGCAGATACTCCTGAAAATCCGAAGGATTGCCCAGCAGTACCGAGATCACCTTGCCCGAGGTGAAAAAGCTGACGCTCCGCAGGTACTTGGCAGCCAGTCGGTCCACCGATGCCACAAAGGCGTGGGTGGTACAGTTGCCGCCATCCTCATTCAGCAGGGAAGATACCATCACGGTATAGCAGGGCTTGTCCTCTTCGTCCCGCAGCAGGCCGCACTGACGGGCAGTGGCTCTCGCCTGTGCCTCCCCCTCCGGCTCGGCATACTCGTCCAGCACCAGCGGCATCAGGATCGCCGCCCGGGCATCCATCCCATCGTTTTTTTGGGCCGCCTGACGGAACAGGGCAAACTGGGCATCGATTTTCTCGTGGATGGTGCGCAGCTCCGCCCCCAGGCCTTCGATGGTCAGCGGCTTGAGCATGTAGCTGATGATGTTGTATTGAATGGCCTGTTTGGCGTATTCAAAATCGTCATAACCGCTGAGAAACGCGATGTTGGTGGCCGGACGGATCTCCCGCACCTGCCGGGCCAGCTCGATCCCCGAGATAAAGGGCATCTGGATATCGGTGATCAGCAGATCCGGCTCATGCTGCTCCACCATCTGGAGGGCATCCAGTCCATTGCTGGCGCTCCCCACCATCTGGAACCCATAATCCTGCCAGGGGATCATGGTACACACTGCCTCCCTAAGCTCTTCCTCATCGTCCGCGACGACCACAGTGTAAAACATTTTTGCAGCCATTGCGCACCGTCCTTTCCTCGTCGTGACCCGTTCCATGGGTTCATTTTGCTTTATGATACTTTACATTATAACAGAACAGCTCCCTACCCACAAATCTTTCTTTCTGACTTGCGGCATATTCCCCGCAAAACTGGCACAAAGTGCCTGCAGAACGTTCAGAAATTTGACGTGCTGCCAGACGAACAGCACCGCGGCACACATTCTTTCAAACGTGTGCCGCGGTGCTGCTTTTTCATGCCGGGATCATTGATAGACCGTGGTGGTAGTGATCTCGCCGCCTTCACACTGGAAGGTGACGGCATCGGAATAGGCCTCGTTCCCTGCGGCATCCTGCATGGTGATGACCATGGCATAGTTCCCGTCGGGCAGGGCCGTCTCGCCGAAGGCGGTCTGGTCGGTCACAGTAAACTCCTCGGCGGCGTACATCTCAAAGTCGTCGTCCCCGCTGTAGGTGGACAGCTGCCAGATGGTGGTGATCTGGTCCCCCGGCTGGAGCAGGCGCAGCTCCTTGCTGGCCATGCCCGTGTCGTCCAGGCCCTGGCTGGCCCCCAGGATGCTCCACTCCTCCAAGGTGAAGTCATAGGCCACCTGGAGATTATAGGCCTCGCCGTTGAGCAGGATGGGCACGGAGTACAGGTTATAGTCCTCGCCGTCGTAAGCAAGCTCCACATAGACCATATGGCCGTCGATGGACCCCCACACGCCCCGGAAGTTGTCATGGAACACGCCGTTGTCCCAGTCGGCCTCCATGTCGTTGTCGGTGCCCAGCAGCATCATCTGGTCGCTCTCCTCGTCCACATAGAACAGGGAGAAACCGATGCTGGACAGGATGTTCTGGGCATCCGGGCCCAGGGTAAGGAAGGCGATGCCGTTGTCGTCCACGTCCAGGGGTGCGCCGTCCCAGTCCGTGTCCGCCAGGGTGCGCAGCTGAGGCAGAGACCCGATCCCCAGGGAGGACACATAGTCCTCGTCCTCCGGCTGGCCGGTGAGGGCATAGGAATAGAGATTCTTAAAGGCCGCGCTCTCCCCCTCGATGAGGTAGCCATTCAGGTCGTCCAGGTCGCCGCTGTAGGTATAGTAGCAGCTCAGACCCGTGGCCTCGCTGCGGTATTGGCCGCCCACCTGATAGATCACGCAGTCGGCCAGGGCATCGCACACGTCCTGGGCCGAGGGCAGCAGCTGGGCGGTCTGCCGGGCCAGATGACCCAGATCCACCATGTTGGTGTAGCCCTGCTCCCGGGTGTTGCCGCCGTAGTTCTCGCTCTGGGCGGCGGCCCGGCCCAGCTGGGCAAAAAAGCCGGGATTCTCCGCCGCAGCGTTCAGGGCCTCCTGACCGAAGGCCTCATAGGCCTCCAGCAGGGGGGACAGGCGCGTCAGGTCGGTGACGGACAGGGTGACCCGGTCCTGGGTCTCCACTGCCTGGCAGCCCTGATAGAAGCTGTCGCAGATGGCCTGGCCCAGAGCCGCCCCGTCCATGCCGGGGTCTTTGGCCAGTTGGTCCAGCCAGCCGGAGTAGAGCCAGCCGTTGCCCGGCTCCACCTCCTCCGAGGCCACCAGGTATTTCGCAAAGTTCTGGAATACCGAGGCCACGTCCACTGTCGCCATCAGGCAGGTGTCAAAGCCCACCAGCTCCAGGGCCGGGTCCTCCCGGTCGGCGGGCCACACGGCATCGAACGCCTGATACATCTCGTCCAGGGTCAGGGAGTCATAGCCAAACTTCTCGTCAAAGGCCGCGCCGCTGACGCTGCCGCCGCCGTGGTTCCAGAAGGTGACGGCCACATGGTCGGCTGGATAGTTATCGTTGGCAAAGTCCAAAAACTCGTAGAGGGTCTGGCTGTCGCCCATGTCGGCGGCATCCTCCTCCTCCAGCAGCTGCAGGCCCTGGCTGTTATACAGCCAGCGCTGGAGTTTGCTCGGGTCTATCTCCTCGTTCTGCCAGGCATTGGCCCCGCCCGTCTCGATGACCACGTTCACGTTCTCCGGCAGCTGGACCTCCAGCATCTCAGAAAGGTCGGCGGTAGCGCAGCCGTTCTGGGACTCCAGGTCGCTGCCGCACAGATACCAGTATACCGCCCAGCTGCCGTCCCCCGTCTCATCGGCAGAGGTATCCTCTGTGCCGCAGGCGGCCAGATTGGGCAGCAGGGCCAGAGCCAAAAGCAGAGACAGATATTTCTTCATCTTCATGGTCGTCCTCCTCTTAGATGCCCAGCAGCTGCCGCTTCTTGGCGGTGAACTCCTCCTCGGTGAGGACACCGGCATCCAGCAGTGCCTTATACTTCTGGATCTCGGCCACGGCATCGGCGGGCATGGTGGGCACAGCCTGGGCCGCGGACTGAGCGGTGGCCGCAGCGGCGGCAGCGCCGCCCACCTGGGTCTCACCGGCGCTGGGGTCCATCATGTGCATCAGCTTTTTGGCCAGCAGGTGCAGCTCCTCCGTCTGCTCCCGATAGCTCTTCATGTAATCTGCCGCCCGGGGGTAGTCCCGGTCAAATTCCGGGCCGGAGATCTTCTCGTCAAAGGACTTCCAATAGGGGTGGTTCAGCTTGATCTCAATGCGGAACTTCTCCACAGGGGCAGGCACATCGAACTTTGGGCGGTACAGGTCGTTGTCCCGCTCCCGCTCCCGGCGCTCCTCCGGGGTCTCCTGTCCGGCCCGGTGCAGGCCCTCCATGGCCTCCCGCCGCTGGAACATCTGCTTTTCCATGTGGAACTGGGCGATCTGTGCCGACAGGGCATCCACCCGGGCGGGCACCTGGCTGGCGTAACACTTCAGGGTGCCGCTGGCGCTCTCATACAGGGGGCTGCTGTCCTCGGAGATGCGGATGGACTTGATATCCTTGCCCTGGAAGGCCCAGCCCGCGCCGTCTTTCATGCGGAACAGGCCGTGCTCCTCGTCCACATAGATGGTGCAGCCCCAAAAGCCGATGTTGAAGCGATAGGTCTCCTGAAACTCCTGCTGGAGCGCCTGGTTCTCCTCAAAGGCGGCCAGATACTCCTTGAAATCGGTGAGGGACATGCTGTTGATGGCCCCGGTGGGCAGGTCAACTTTCCCGTCGCACTCCTTGCAGATGGCCTCCCCTTCGATCTTGGTGGGCAGCAGCCGGGGGGTGGGGTTTCCGCAGATGGGGCAGAGCTTCTTCTTATTGCTGAATAATCCCATGGTCGTTTCCTCCTAAGGTTCCGTCATTTTATGTTCTCTCGCGTCATCGGGTGCCTATGCCGCCCCCGCCGGAAGCGCCGCCGCCTCCGCCCAGGGAGGCGATGCCGCCCCCGCCGCCAAAGCGGACCGCCTGGGTCTCCTGCCGCCGGCGCTCCACTGCGCCGGCCAGATAGGCATTCCAGTGGGCCGTGCTCTGGAGATAGCGCTGATACTGTTCCACCTGAGCCAGCTGGCCGGGATAGAGCTGCCGCAGCTGCTCCATCACCTGCTTGGCCACCCCCAGCAGAGCGGCATATACCATGTACTCCTGCCACAGGAAGGTCTCCTTCACATCCCGCTCCGCCAGCAGGGAGAAGTCCAGCAGATAGCGTTTCAGGCCCAGCAGCTCGTTTCGCTGCTGTTGGCCCCTGGGGGTCAGGTCCTTGGCCCGGCGGCACTTGTTCCCCTTCAGGCAGCCTGTGCGGGACAGGGTCAGCTCTCCCTGATGACCGCTGCTCTCCAGCATGTCGCTTAATGTCTTGGCATGGCGGTCATCACAGCAGAAGTCCTCCAGCTCGCTGTCCCGAAGCACCCCGTCCGCTCCTGCCGCCGCCTGTAAAAAGGTGTACAGGGCCTCGTCAAAGGGGTCGCCGTTGTGGGGCTCCCGGACAAAGCGCATGGATGCCCGGTTCTTCTTCCCCGGTTCCAGCTCCGGCTCCAGGCTGCCCAGGGTGACCAGGCGCAGCACCCGGGCGGCCAGATAGCTCTCGTCGGTACAGCTCTTCAGCCCCAGCCCCAGGGCATAGGACACGTTCAGGTCACCGCCGTTGGGAGCATCCCGGAAGTAGTCGATCTTGGCCAGCTGCTTCTTCGCCTTGGCCCTCTTCCGGGCCCGGAGCAGGGCGAAGATGCCGAAGATGCCGCCGCAAATCGCCGCCAGGGAGACCACCATCCAGACGATGTCCATGGCTGTCAGGGGCTCGTCCGCCGCTTCGGTGTAATCGCTGCCCTGAAAGGCGGCATCTTTTACCGTCTGAAAGCTGCCCTCCTCCACCCGCTGTGGCTGGAGCAGGCCGGACTGAAGCTGGACCATGGCCGTCAGATACTGGCCGCCCTCTAAGGGGCTGTCCGTCCAAGCGTGGATGATGCCGTTTTCAAACTGGATCTGTCCCTCAAAGCCGAAGGCCCAGATGCCGCAGTTGTCCTGTGTCAGGGGTGTGCCGTCTGCCATGCGGATGATCAGGTCGGCATTGGTGGGAAACACGGACTGGTCCGGGTCAATAAAGCGGTAGAGCAGCCCGTCGGCGTCGGAATAGCCCCCCACCAGGCCCTGGATATCATAGGACACCGTGTAGGTGTGGGAGCCGTAGTCGGTGATGCCCCAGCACAGCTCCACGCCCCCGTCGATGTTCAGCAGGCCGCACCTGCCCGCCTTCTCCGTAAAGGACGCGTCCACGTCCCAGCGGTCATCCGCCGTCAGGGCATAGGGGCCGTTCTCGTCGGCGACGGCGAAGTTGGCATAGGTCAGCCCGCCGGAGGTGAGCCGGTCCATGTAAAACTCCGTGCCCTCGTCCGTCTGTGCGGAGAAGACCTGAGTCACGTGGGCCAAGCCGTCCTGCTCCAGGGCCACGTCGGTGGTCAGGCGCTCCACCCGGTTGGCCGCCCCCGCCGGGACGGCGCACAGCCCCGCCGTCAGCAGCAGGGCCGCGAAAAGTCGGGTCAGGGTCTTCATCACTTCATGCTGGGCATGTCGGCCTTGTCTTCCCGGGCCTCCAGATAGTCCCGCTGGCGGAAGCCCAGCATCCCGGCGATGAGACTGACGGGGAACATACGGATCTCCCGGTTCAGTTTGGTGACAGAGTCGTTATAGATGAGGCGGCTGGTACGCACCATCTTCTCATAGCTGTCCACCGCGTCCATACACTTGGCATAGCCCTTGTCCGCCTTCAGCTCGGGGTAGCGCTCGGCCACCATGGAGATGCGGCCCAGGGCCTCGGAGATCACGCCCTCCTGCCGGAGCACGTCCTGTGGGGTGGACTTGGCGGTGATCACGCTGCGGCGGGACTTGATGGTCTCGATCAGGGTCTGGGACTCGTGGGCGGCATAGCCCTTGGCCAGGTCCAGCAGGGCGGTCAGCGCATCAAAGCGAGAGGAGAGCTGCACCCCGATCTGGCTCATGGCGTTGTTGATGTTCTCGTCCATCACCACCAGCCGCCGCTGAGTGGACATGACCCACCCGGCCAGCAGAACCACCAGAAGGGCAATGATAATTGGGATCGTCATGAAAGTTACCTCCTATTTCAGCAGAAAACGGCCGACTGCCGCGGGATGAGGACCGGACAGTCAGCCGTTTCATTCAGATGGGGCGATCAGCCCTCGTAGGGCACGGAGACGCGGTCCTTCAACTCAGCCAGAGCGCCGGGCAGTTCGTCGCTCAGGGAGGCGATCAGGGCGTCCACGTCCGCGCCGTCCAGCATGGAGATGTCCTCGGTGAGGGCGGTGCCAACGGTGCCCAGGGTGCTGTTCAGGGCGTTCATCTCGGCGTTGGTCTGCTCGTCGGCCATCCAGCCGTTCTCGTTCACCAGGTTGGCGATCTCATTATAGGGCACGGCCACGTTGTTATAGGCCTCGGTGAGCTCGGCCAGCTTCTCGTCGCTGATGCGGCCCTCGGGGACAGAGGCATCGCCGCTGCCGTCCTCGGCGGACTGAGAAGCGCTGACGGACACGTCGCTCTCGTCGCTGCTGCCGGCATCGTCAGAGCCGCCGCAGGCGGTCAGGGACAGGGACATCACCAGGGCCAGGGTCAGGGTAAGCAGTCTTTTCATGATAGATTCCTCCAAATTTTATCTCTTTTCCGGTGCCTTGCACTGTACCCACAGTATAGACCCTGAGCAAATAAAAAAGGACGTTTCTGCATGAAACGTCCTGAAAATGTCTTGAAATGTCGTTTGGCTCCGAATCACAGGGAAAGCCGCAGTATGAAATGGCCATTCTGCACAGAAAAACTGTACAATCCGCCATACCGTTCCACGATGGCGCAGATGCTGCGCACCCCCACGCCGTGGCCCGGACGGTCCGTTACCGGGATGCCACGCTGGAACTGCACCGGTTTGGAGCAGTCGTTGACCACCTGGAGAAAGAACTTCTCGCTCTGCACATAGGTCTGCACCACAATGGCGCTGTGCTCCTGTTCGGCACAGGCGTGGAGGGCATTTTCCAGGGCGTTGGACAGCAGCACGCACAGGTCGCTCTCCGCAATGGGCAGCACGTGGGGCAGCTGGGCGTGGATGGACAGGGACACATCCTGATTTTTTGCCCGGGAAGCAAAGGCGGACAGGATCAGGTTGGCCGCCTCGTTCTCGCAGTAGACGGTCAGACGGCTGGCCTCGATCGCCGCGTCGATGGAGCGGATATACTTCCGGGCCTGGTCGATCTGGCCGTTTTCCAGACAGGCATCCAGATACTGCAGGTGGTGGCGCAGGTCGTGGCGATAGGCCCGTGTCTTCTGCTGGGACTCCCGCAGACCCTCGATCTCCCGCACGGCCTGGCTCACCTGCAGGTTCAGACTGCTCTGCAGCTGCTCTAAGTGGGTCCTGGCCCGCTGCTCCGCCGACAGGCGCACCACAAAGATGATGTAGGCCACGCAGCACACAAAGGGCATAAACTCCACCACCACCGGGGAGCCGCTCTCCAGCAAGTGGGTGTAGACCCGGGTGAGATAGTCAAACGCATAGTACAGGGCGGGGATGCTGCCGAACTGGCACTGGATAGCGGTGGAATATCGGGACACAGAGCGCACCGCCGGGGCCGCCCGCAGCAGCAGGATCAAAAGCGGAACGGTAAGGGCCATCTCCGCGATGTACTGCATCCGGTCGCCCCCGCCCAGAACGGCCACAATGACCAGGGCCAGCCACCGCCGCAGCTGGCAGCACAGATAGGCCGTGAGGACAGAGATGACCGGCCACAGCCGCTGGCGGCTGAGTACACACAGCACGATGGCCAATGTCAGGTGGGTGTGGATGGGGTAGAGATACTGCCCCCGAGTCGTGTCGATGCCAAAATAGACCACCGCCTGAAGCAGATAGATGGCGGCGGTGGCAGCGGCCATCCACAGGACATTTTTCCGGTCCCAGCGGATGTTGCAGAAGGCGGCGGACAAAACGATGCCGAACAGGCCCACCGCCACCGTGTTGCAGATGTACAAGCTCACAGGAACACCTGCTTTCGCTGGAAGGCATACTCCAGATACCGGTCCTTCAGCTCGCCATACTTCCCCCGTGGAATGGGCAGCTCAGCCAGGCTGGCCATGGTGATGGCCTTGGGCATGATATTCCTCACATAGTCCAGGTTGATGAGAAAGGACCGGTGGACCCGCAGAAAGTTTTCGTGATCGGCCAGCTGCTCGCACAGGTGGTCCATCCGTCCCGCGCTCTCCAGCACCGCTCCCCCCACCAGATGCAGCCACAGGGAGCGGCCCAGCACCTCGCAGTATTCCAGCCTGTTCAGCTCCACCCGGGTGATGCCGCTCTTGCACCGGAGGATCAGGCTCATGCCGCTGCTCTTTTCGCACTCGGCAATGACCGCGTCCATCAGGCGGAAAAAGTTCTCCTCCCAGATGGGCTTGAGCTGGTAGAAATAGGCTCCAACGGTATAGGACTCCACGGCAAATTCCGAAGAAGATGTAAGAAAAATGATCTTTACGTTGTTGTCATACCGGCGGATCTCCCGGGCGGCATCGATGCCGTTTTCCCCGGGCATGAGCACGTCCAGCAGCAGGATGTCGAACCGCATTCCCTTTTCGATCTCCGCCAGCAGTTCCAGCGGACTTTGAAAGGCCGCCGAGGTGATCTCCGCGTTTCGCTCCACCTGATAGCGGTCCAGCAGCACCTGCAGCTGGCTCAAAATCGCCAGATCGTCGTCGCACAAGCCAATTTGAATCATGAAAGCCCACCTTTTGGAACATTTTTCCCCCGCCGCGGGGTGTTCTGCTGCAGAAAAATCCATTTTTCCTATATTGTATTTTAGCATTTTTGCGTTTTTCCGTCAATTATAAAGGTAGGCAACTTCTCGTTTGGACGTTTTTCTGTTCTCGCAAAGATATCGCAAACCATCCGTTCAGATCTCAGCAAGAAATTTCTTGTATTTTTCGACAAATTTTTACATGGCATGTTGTGTCAGAAGCTCTCTTGTGCTATGCTGTTTTCATAAATTACCAAAGCTGGTATCTAGCACAAGAGAGGGAGGAGACTGTATGAACACCCAAACCTTCAACCACACCCCGCACAAATGCAGAAAAAAACTCCTGTCCTGGCTGCTTGTCCTCTGCCTGTGCCTGGGTCTGCTGCCCACTGCGGCCTGGGCAGATGAAACCAGCACTCCTATTTCCGAAATCAAATTCAGCATCGACGAACCGAAAGCCGGAGAAACCCCCGCACAGACTGCCGAGTCTCTTACGGCTGGCATCGAAGTTGATAATATAGCCTGGAGGAAGCTAATCGACGGTGAAGATCACCCTTTTACAGACGAAACCTTTGAAAACAAAACAACTTATCTCCTGAATATAACAGCAGTTGTAGAACCGGGATATCCCATTTCCAAAACAGCTATCACAACTGTAAATGGAAAGGATGCCTTTTTCTCTTACGATCACCGTTACCAAAATAAAGGATCATGCAAAACATTCGGGGCTGCAGAATTTAGTATATACCCTGATTATCCTTCACCATTTGATATCTGGCTCCTCTTTACTGTCACAGATCAACAGCAGGAGCAGACCTACAGCGTAACTGTAAAAACTGACGGACGGGGCGATGCGTTTGCTTCATCTTCCTCCGGGAGGCAGGACGAGAACATCGACCTGACCTATAAAGCCGCTGACGGCTGGCATTTCAATCATTGGACCCTGACCAGCGGAACCGGTGCAAAACTCCAAGGCAACACTTTGACCATCGGCTCCAGCGATGTCACCGTCACGGCGGAATTTGAACAGGACAAACAGCTGGAGCCGGAACCGAATCCGGAACCGGAACTGACTTATCGTGTGGAGGTTAAGACCACCGGCCAAGGAGAGGCCCATGCTTCCCCCACATCTGGCAAAAAGGGAGATACGATCACCCTGTATGCCACAGCGGATGAGGGCTGGAAACTGAAACGTTGGGTCCTGCTCTCTTTAAATGGGGCAGCTTTGACCGACAACATCCTGACTCTGGGCGATGGCGGCGTAGTTGTCCAGGCGGAGTTTGAACAGATCGAAAAACCTGTCCCTACTTATTCCGTCGTCATCGAGACGGACGGTCACGGCTCCGTTATCCCCTCAGCCAGTTCTGGAAAATACGGGGATCAGATCACGCTGACCATCATACCGGACGATGGCTGGAAGTTGAAAGGCTGGCACTATCTCCAAGGTGACGGCGCTTCTATTTCCGGCAATATCCTGACCATTGGCTCCGACAACATAAATGTCCGGGCTGAATTTGTGGCGGTTACGCCACCTGACCCCACCTATACCATAACGGTAGAGACGAGCGGGCATGGGACGGCTTCCGCTTCGGCCAAATCAGGCAAGCAAGGGGAAACGCTCGCCCTCACCGCCGCAGCGGATGAAGGCTATCAGCTCAAGGGCTGGACCCTGCTCCATGGCGAGGATGCGGTTTTAACGGACAACTTGCTGACCATCGGCTCCGGGAACGTCACCGTCCGGGCGGACTTTGAACCGCTTCCGCCGCCTGAGCCCATCTACACCGTGACCGTGGAGACAGACGGGCACGGAACAGCTTCCTCCTCGGCCCGCTCCGGGAAATACCGGGATACCGTCACGCTGAACGCCACTCCAGACACGGGCTGGCGGCTGAAAACCTGGCACATCGTCCAGGGGATGGATTCGTTTGTGACGGACAACGTACTGACCATCGGTACGGAGAACATGACCGTCCGGGCAGAATTTGAGCCGGGCGACCCCGTATACACCTGCCGCTGGAACGCCAACGGCGGCAGCTGGGCAAGTGGCGCTGTCACCAGGACTGGGCTGTCCCTTCCCTCCCCCGCGCCCACACGGTCCGGCTGGACCTTCTCCGGTTGGTATACCGCCCCTGACGGCGGCGACCGGCTGGAGGACACCCCTTATTTCCGCTCCGGCCGAATCGACGGGCTGGACGACAACATTGTTTTCTACGCCCATTGGACCCAGAACGCCCCCGCACCCAGCGGTGGGGGCGGCGGAGGCGGTGGCGGTGGAGGCGGGAGCGCTGCGCCTGCCGCTTCCCCATCCATCTCCGGCACAGATGCCGCAGCGTCCTCCGCCCGTTTTTCCTCTGCCCTGACCGCAGGGGAGCAGGCCGTCGGGCGCATCCGGCCCCGTGGCCTTCCGGCGCTCACTCCCGCCTCTGCCATGCCCCGGACGGCGGTCTGGCTTCTTCGCCTTCTGGCGCTCCTCCCGGGCGGCGCTTCCTAACCTTTGGTTAATGTTCCTCTCCCCTGTCCCGTGATAAAATGAGGACAGCACAGAAAAAGGAGGAACCGATTATGGACGGATTTTTGTTTTTTGGCGTGGGGCTGCTGCTGGTCGCAGTGGGTGTTTTCCACCGGCGGAGTCTCTTCCGGGCCTATGCGAGCGACCGCAAACAGTACACCGGCACCACCCCCATGAAGATCATCCACATTGAAGAGTCCACCATGACCACCTGGGAGGAGCAGGAGGACGGCACCCGCCGGGAGTGCTATTCCACCGTCCACACGCCCACCTATGAATACACGGTGGACGGCCAGACCTATCAGTACGTCAGCCGCCAGGACACCTGCCGCCCCGTGGGTGCCTGTGTCACCGGCTACTACGACCCCAACGATCCCAAACGCATCCGGGAAGACCCAGTCCGTCCCCCCTATTTCGGCGGCATTCTCTTCTTCCTGCTGGGTGCCGCCTTTCTCTATGCCGGGGGATACACCATTCTTTACGATTTCTTCTAAAGTCCCCTGCGACAGGCTTTCCTCTGCACAAAAAACGGACCGTTTGACCCAAGATAAGTCAAACGGTCCGTTTTCTCTCGTTTTTGCGCTCTCCGTCCCTGCCGGGGCGGGGCGTACAACGCCGGAATGCTTACAGGAAAATATACTTCAGGATGAACAGCAGCGCCAGAACATACATCAGCGGAGTGATCCGCTTGCCCTTGCCGGCGGCCAGATTCAGCAGGACATAGGAGATCACGCCCAGGGAGATGCCCTCGGAGATGCTGTAGAACAGGGGCATAGCGATAATGGCCAGATAAGCGGGGATGGCCTCGGTCAGGTTGTCCAGATCGAAGCGGATGGTGGTCACGGTGCCCACCATCAAAAAGCCCACCATGATCAGGGCGGGGGCAGTGGCGAAGGAGGGGATGGCGGTGAAGATGGGGGCAAACAGGGTGGAGACCAGGAACAGTACGCCGGTGACCATGGCAGTCAGGCCGGTGCGGCCGCCCACGGCCACGCCGGAGGCGGACTCCACAAAGGTAGTGGTGGTGGAAGTGCCCAGCACCGCGCCGGCAGAGGTGGCGATGGCATCGCTGAGCAGAGCGGGCTTGATGCCGGGCAGCTTGCCGTCCTCGTCCAGCATGTCCGCCTTGGTGGCCACGCCGATCAGGGTGCCCAGGGTATCAAACAGGTCCACAAACAGGAAGGAGAACACCACCACGACGAAATTGATCAGGCCCACGGCGCTGAAGTCCACGTGGAAGCACTGGCCAAAGGTCTCCCCCAGCTTAGAAAAGTCGGTCATGCCCAGGGTGGGGAACATGCTGTAGAACCCGGCATCTGGGGTAGGGACATAGATGCCGGTCATCTGGCACAGCATACCCAGGATCCAGGTGGCCAGAATGCCGAACAGGATGGCGCCCTTCAGGTTGTGGATGTAGAACACAGCGGTGAGGAACAGCCCCACCAGGGCCAGCAGGGCGCAGATGCCGGCGGTGTGGAAGTTGTCGGTAAAGCTGGTGATGGTGACCAGGGTGGCGGAGTCCACACACAGTCCGGCGTTCTGCAGGCCAATAAAGGCAATAAACAGGCCGATGCCCACAGACACGCCCCGCTTCAGATTCAGGGGGATGGCGTTGAAGATGGCCTCGCGCACGTTGGTCAGGGACAGGACCACAAAAATCAGGCCCTCGATAAACACGGCCAGCAGGGCCACCTGCCAGCTGTAGCCATAGCCGGCCACCACGGTATAGGCCATATAGGCGTTCAGGCCCATGCCGGCGGACAGGGCGAAGGGCAGGTTGGCCATCAGGGCCATGCATGCAGTACCCAGGAAAGAGGCCAGGGCGGTGGCCAGCAGCACGGCGGTGCTGTCCATGCCGGTGGAACTTAAAATGGACGGGTTGACGGCCAGGATATAGGCCATGGTCATAAAGGTCGTGATACCGGCCATGACCTCGGTCTTCACATCTGTCTTATGGGCAGACAGCTTGAATACACGCTCTAACATGAAATTCTCCCTTTCTTTTCTCTCTTCTCTCTGCTTTCTCTCAGTGTCACTTGCCCTCGTAGGCGATCACGGTCTCCGTGGGATAGCCGGCCAGGCGGTCCCGGCCGTGGAGCCCCTTCAGCTCCAGCAGGCAGACCACCTTGACCACCTTGGCGCCCAGCCCCTCCAGCAGCTTGATGGCCGCCTCCAGCGTGCCGCCGGTGGCGATCAGGTCGTCCACCACCACAACCCGCATCCCGGGGGTGATGTCCTCTTTGTGGACCTCGATCTCCGCCGAGCCATACTCCAGGTCATAGGAGATATGGGCGGTCTCCCGGGGCAGCTTGCCCCGCTTGCGGACGGGAATAAACGCCTTGTGCAGGTTATAGGCCATGGGCATTCCAAACAGAAAGCCCCGGGACTCCAGTCCCACGATGGCATCGAACTGGGTATCGCCGATGCACTGGGTCATCTCATCCACCGCCAGACGCAGACCGTCTGCGTCCCGCAGCACCGAGGTGATATCCCGGAAGATGATCCCCGGCTTTGGATAGTCCGGGATGCTGATGATGTACTCTTCCACCTTGCTCATGTGTCCTCTTCTCTCCTCCCCGGCCAAAAGGCCGAATCTTTCAGCGGCAATCAAAACCGCCATGCCTTCTCACGAAAAGGCAACAAGAGTATTGTATCAAATCCGCACCGCAATGCAAGGGGGGAGGGAAGATTTTCTACAGTTTCAATCGTCAAAAAGACGGCCCCGCTGCTTTTAAAAAGCTTGCGGCACCGTCTTTTTTGTCTTTTCACTGAGCCTTACTGCCCCTCACTGCGGAAGTCCCGCAGGGCCCGGGCGTCCTCGGCCCGCTTTTCTTCGATGGACTCTTTCAGCAGCATATCCTTCACCTTCATCAGGCGGATGGTGTTGGAGCGCTCGTTTTCGTCCAGCTTCATGGTGATATATTTGATGTTGGCCTGCATCTCGGGGATCTTGACGTATTCCAGGGCGTTCACCCGGCGGCGTGTCTTTTCGATCTCCTCGGCCAGCAGCTGGCTGGTCTTTTCTACCTCGGCCAGACGGAGCATGTCCTGGAACACCCCGGACATGGCATCCACTGCGTCGTCCAGTTCGCCGCTGGTCTGGGCAAAGCCATAGGGATAGACCTCCCCGGCGTTCTGGCCGGTGGTTTTGAAGTGATACTTGGGCACGTCCACCGACATCACGTTCTGAAAAGTCATATCCAGTTCCACGCTCTGCTTGGGATAGAGCAGGGACTGCTGCAGCATCTCCGGGGACATGAGGGCGGCGGCCACGGTGAAGGAGCCGTGGGCCCGCATCAGGCCCTCCTCCACCCGGCGGCGCAGGGCGCGGTTTTCCCGCACCACGTCCATGAACTGCTTCATCAGCTCGTCCCGCTTGTCCTTGAGCAGCTTGTGGCCCCGCTGGGCCGTTTTCAGGCGGCCCTTCAGGCGGGTCAGCTCCATGCGGGTGGGATTGATGGTCGTGGAAGGCATTTCGATCCCTCCTTAGTCTTTCTTGGGCAGATACTTGTCGATCATCTCCGGCTTGATGCGCTTGAGCTCGCTGCGGGGCAGGATGCTCAGCAGCTCCCAGCCCAGGTCCAGCGTCTCCTGGATGGAGCGGTTCTCGTCGGTGCCCTGGGAGACATAGCGCTTTTCAAACTCGTCGGCAAACTTGGCGTACAGCAGGTCGGTGGGGGACAGGGCCGCCTCGCCCAGGATGCTCATCAGCTCCTTGTTCTCCTTGCCGGTGGCATAGGCGGCGAAGAGCTGGTTCATGGTGCCGGAGTGGTCCTCACGGGTCTTGCCCTCGCCGGTGCCCTTGTCCTTCAGACGGGACAGGGAGGGCAGCACGTCCACCGGGGGATTCACGCCCCGGCGATAGAGCTCACGGGAGAGGATGATCTGCCCCTCGGTGATGTAGCCGGTCAGGTCGGGGATGGGGTGGGTCTTGTCGTCCTCGGGCATGGTGAGGATGGGGATCATGGTGATGGAGCCCTCCTTGCCCACCTGACGGCCCGCCCGCTCGTACATGGTGGCAAGGTCGGTGTACAGATAGCCGGGATAGCCGCGGCGGCCGGGGACCTCTTTCTTGGCGGCGGAGATCTCCCGCAGGGCCTCGGCGTAGTTGGTGATATCGGTGAGGATGACCAGCACGTGCATCCCCTTCTCAAAGGCCAGATACTCCGCAGCGGTCAGGGCCATACGGGGGGTGGCGATACGCTCCACGGCGGGGTCGTTGGCCAGGTTGGTGAACAGCACGGTGCGGTCGATGGCACCGGTGCGCTTGAACTCGCTGACGAAGAACTCCGACTCCTCGAAGGTGATGCCGATGGCGGCAAAGACCACGGCGAAGTTGGACTCCCCGTCCAGCACCTTGGCCTGGCGGGCGATCTGGGCGGCCAGGGCCGCATGGGGCAGGCCGGATCCGGAGAAGATGGGCAGCTTCTGTCCCCGGACCAGGGTGTTCAGTCCGTCGATGGTAGAGATGCCCGTCTGGATAAACTCGTTGGGGTAGTTCCGGGCGGCGGGGTTCATGGCCAGGCCGTTGATGTCCCGATACTCGTCGGCCAGGATGGCGGGGCCGCCGTCGATGGGCTGACCCATGCCGTTGAACACCCGGCCCAGCATATCGCCGGACACGGCCAGCTGCAGGGGGTGGCCCAAAAATCGGATCTTGGACTGGGCCAGGTTGATGCCGGCGGAGGCCTCGAACAGCTGGACCACGGCGGAGTCGCCGTTGACCTCCAGCACCTTGCAGCGGCGGACGGTCCCGTCGGCCAGCTGGATCTCGGCCAGCTCGTCATAGGTGACGCCCTGGACCCGGTCCACCACCATCAGGGGGCCGGAGATCTCTCGGATGGTCTTGTATTCACGAATCACAGCGCGTCCTCTCCCTTCTCGGCAATGGCCGTGATCTCCTGCTCCATCTCGTCCTGGATGGCATCATAGGCGGTCTTATACTGGTCGGCGGGGACAGACTTGGCTCTGCCGATCTTCTCCCGGGCGGGCACGGAGAACAGCTCCGCAAGGGTCCCGCCCCGCTGCTGGGCCGCACGGCACTCGTCCTCATATTTGCGGATCATGGCCAGCATCCGGGCCTGGCGGTCATACTCGGAGTAGGAGTCGATGTCCACAAAGGAGTTCTGCTGCAAAAAGTCCTCTCGGATCATCTTGGCGATCTCCAGGGTGATCTGGTCCTTGGCGGACAGGGAGTCCTTGCCCACCAGCTGGACGATCTCGTTCAGACTGGCCTCCTCCTGCAGGATGGACATGGCCCACTCCCGGTTTTTCAGGAAGTCCTTGCCCAGGTGCTCGTCATACCAGGGCTTCAGGCTGTCCAGATACAGAGAGTAGGAGTTCAGCCAGTTGATGGCGGGGAAGTGGCGGCGATAGGCCAGGGAGGCGTCCAGGGCCCAGAACACCTTGACGATACGCATGGTGGCCTGGGACACGGGCTCGGACAGGTCGCCGCCGGGAGGGGACACGGCGCCCACGGCGGTCAGGCTGCCCCGGCGGTCCTCATCAGAGCCGATGCAGGACACAGAGCCTGCCCGCTCGTAGAACTGGGCCAGACGGGAGGACAGATAGGCGGGGTAGCCCTCCTCGCCGGGCATCTCCTCCAGCCGGCCGGACATCTCACGCAGGGCCTCGGCCCAGCGGGAGGTGGAGTCGGCGATGACGGCCACGGCATAGCCCATGTCCCGGAAATACTCGGCGATGGTGATGCCGGTGTAGATGGACGCCTCTCGGGCGGCCACGGGCATGTCAGAGGTGTTGGCGATGAGCACGGTGCGCTTCATCAGCGACTCGCCGGTGCGGGGGTCCACCAGCTCGGGGAACTCCCGCAGCACGTCGGTCATCTCGTTGCCCCGCTCGCCGCAGCCGATATAGACCACCAGGTCCACGTCGGACCACTTGGCCAGGGCGTGCTGCATCACCGTCTTGCCCGAACCGAAGGGGCCGGGGATGGCGGCGGTGCCGCCCTTGGCCACAGGGAAGAAGGTGTCCACGATGCGCTGGCCGGACTGCAGGGGGATGGTGGGGGGGTACTTGTGCTTATAGGGGCGGCCCACACGCACGGGCCACTTCTGCATCATGGGCAGCTCGACCTTTTCGCCCTCCTCCGTCTCCAGCACGGCCACCGTCTCGGTGACGGTGAATGCGCCGGACTGGATGGAGACAATGGTGCCCTTCATCTTGGGGGGAATCATGATCTTGTGGAGGATGGAGGCGGTCTCCTGCACGGTGCCGATGACGTCGCCGCCCACCACCTTGGCCCCGGGCTGGATGGTGGGGGTAAACTCCCACTTCTTCTCCCGGTCCAGGGCGGGGACCTCCACGCCTCGGGGCAGGTTGTTCCCCTGCACCTTTTCCATAATGACCTCCAGCGGGCGCTGGATGCCGTCGTAAATATTCTCTACCAGGCCGGGCCCCAGCTCCACGGACAGGGGGGAGCCGGTGGTGACCACCTCGGCCCCGGGGCCCAGGCCGGAGGTCTCCTCATAGACCTGGATGGAGGCGGAGTCCCCACTCATGGTAAGGATCTCACCGATCAGGCGCTGCTCGCCCACACGGACCACGTCGGCCATGTTCGCCTCCTCCATGCCGGTGGCAACCACCAGCGGGCCGGAGACCTTGACGATCTTTCCCATAGGTTTCAATACCTTCTTTCGGGTAGATTTTCTAGTAATTGCAATGCGTTCAGGTTCAGGAGATGTCTGCGCCAACGGCACGCTCCACGGCAGTTTTCACGTTGGCCATACCGATGCCCAGACTGCCCTCCTTGCCGGGGATCAGAATAATGGCGGGGGTCAGGGCATCTTTATACCGGGCGATGTCCGGCCCCAGCTTGGCGGCCAGCTGCTCGGTCATGTAGATGATGGCATAGTTCTCTTTGGCCATGCGGTGCAGGGCCAGGTGGCCCTCCTCCGCACTGCTGACGGGGCAGACCTCCAGCCCCAGGGCCTGAAAGCCCAGCACGCTGTCGGCATCGCCCATCACGGCGATCTTATACATCGGTCTCCCCCTCCTTACACATAGGTCTCACGCAGGCGGCGGCGGATCACGTCGCCCTCCAGCTTGGCCGCCCGCCCGGCAAAGATGGTGCGCACGGCGGTGAACTCCGCCTCACGGGCGTACAGATAGCCCACCACCGGCTCCTCCCCAAAGGGGACCCGGCGCTCCGAGGCCAGATAGGCGGTGACCGCATCGTCACAGGCCCGCTCGAAGTCAGTCATGGCTCCCGCTCCCGGATGGGCCAGCTTGGCCCCCAGCTGGGCGGCCTGGGCCAGACTCCCGGCGGCAAACAGCTCGCCCAGGGCGTCGGCCCGGGCAGCGGCGATGCTCTGCTCGGACACGCTGCCGCCGGGCAGCAGCACCTGGCGCAGGAATTCCGGCTCCCGGCCCATGCGGTGGACCCGCACGGCGGTGCGCAGATTGGCCACATCCACCAGAAGGCGGACGTAGCGCTGTAAAAAGCGGCTGTCCAAGTCCCGGGCCAGCAGCTCCATCTCTGCATAACAGGCCCGGTCCAGGATCAGGTCGGCCTGCTGGGGATCATGGCTGTCCTCCAGAACGGCCTTGGCCTGGGCCATGGCCGTTTGGAAGGCGGGGGAACAGCCCCGCAGCTCCTCCCTGCGCCAGCCCTCGGCCAGCTCGGCGGGGTCATATCGTCCGCCGGGCAGCAGCAGGGGCTGGGGGTCCCGCCCCATGGCGGCGGCCTTGAGCAGGGTCTTTGCGTTGTGATAATCGTATTTCAGCTGGAATATCTCTACCAGCCTCCGGTCGGGCACCGCCGACTCCATGTCCCGGAACACGTCGGCCCGGGCGGCGGCCAGGGCCTGATCCAGACTGCCCCCCTCGGGGTAGCCGCACTCGGCCAGCACCTTCCGTGCCTCGCCGTCGTCGGCGGCGTCGATCATCCGGTCCATCCGGTCCCGGGTCAGCAGGCGGTTTTCCATGGCCCTGACCCGGGCGGAGACAGAGAGATAATCCGTATCTTTTCGGTGGGACAAGGTATCCCTCCTCCCTTATTAAAATCCTTGCTCCGGCATTATTCCGGGAACAAAACCTGGGCCACCTGCTTCTCCAGCTTCTCCCGCTGGAGGCGGACCAGCGTCTCAAAGGTGCAGTTGATCTCTACGTCGTTGTCCAGCATGACAAAGCCGCCCCGCATCTTTCGGGTCTCCTGTGCCAGGGTGAGAAGGCCGGTGCCGGTGACCATGGCGGCGGTGGAGTTGACCACCTTGCCCAGCAGAGCGCCAACCTTTGTGTCGGCCAGCGCACCGGGCAGCTCGGGGGCCACCCCCTTCACCAGACATTCGTTGGCGGCGATGACCACCTGCTTGCCCACCCGGGCGCGGTCGGCCTCGGAGAAGATCAGCTGCTCCTTCCCGGTTTCAGAGGCCTCCACCGCCAGGCGGGTAAGCAGGGCGATGTAGTCCTCCTCAGGCAGGGAGCACAGCTTGTCCAGGGCCAGGTCAAAGGCCTCGCCCAGTACCTCCTGCTTGGCGGCCAGGGCCAGCTTGCGCTTTTCCATCTGGGCGGCGGAGCTCAGCCGTTCCAGCCGCTCGTCGGCGGCCTTCTGTCCCCGGGCCAGGGTTTCGGCGGTCTCCTTGTCCGCCTGGGCCCGGGCCTGTCGGGCGATGGCATCCGCCTTCTCCTGGGTCTGGGCGTTGAGCTGGTCGATGTCAGCCTGAGCATCAGAGAGGATCTTGGCGGTGATTTTTTCGATTCCTTCCATAAGGCAAGTCCTTTCCAGGCGATCAGGCGCTGATGTTGATGATCATCAGCATGGAGGCCAGCAGAGACAGGATGGCATAGAACTCCACGGTGATGCACAGCACCATGCCCTTGGACCAGTCGTCGGGCTTCTTAGCCAGGATGTTGATGGAGCCGGCGGCCACGCGGCCCTGGGCGATGGCGGAGAACAGGCCGCCCAGCGCCATGGGCAGGCAGGCCACGAAATACTGCATACCCTGGGCCACAGTCAGCTGGGGCAGAACGCCGGACAGCAGGCCCATACGGAACACGGCGAAGAACCACACCACCAGACCATACAGGCCCTGGGTACCGGGGATGACCTGCAGGATCATCACCTTACCGAACTTGCTGGGGTCCTCGCACAAAAGGCCGGTGCCGGCCTCACCGGCCAGGCCGGTGCCCTTGGCGGAGCCGATGCCGCTGAGCACCGCCGCCAGGCCGGCGCCCAGCAGGGCCAGGGCCAGGCCGCCGATGCTGCCCAAAACCGTCATGCTCTGGTAAACTTCCGTCATCTGAGAGAGATCCATTTTTGTTTCCTCCTTAATCTTTGACCACGTTATAGTATTTGGTGTTCAGGTCCAGGGGGCGGAAGGGCTTTCCGCCGTCCTCATAGAATTTGTTGAAATACTCCAGGCACTGCAGGCGCAGGTCGTGGACATAGCAGCCCAGCAGGTTCAGGGCAAAGTTCAGCGTGTTGCCCGCCATGGAGATGATGATGAAGATGAACACGTTGCCGGGGATGGCACCCAGGGTGTTGAACACCTGGGCGATGACCGACCCGGCCAGCATCAGTGCCATCAGTCGGGAATAGGACAAAATGTCTCCGAAATATCCGGTGACGTGGTTATAGAGGGAGCCGAAGATCCCCGTGACCTTGCCGAAGCCCTTTTCGGTCAGCACCGGTCCGGCCACCACCATCACGCCGCCCAGGATGATCACCAGGTTCGTGACCTTCAGAATGGCCAGGGCCAGTCCGGCGAATACCACCCACCAGGTGACCTCCTCCCACACGGCGTCCATGATCTGACCGTGCTTCAGCTTTTTCACAAAGCTGATGGCCATGCCGGTGATGATCTGTACAAAGCCCAGGCACATGGCTCCCACCAGGATCATCATGGTGTCGTTCAAGGGGGTGAACAGGGCGGGCAGGGCAAAGTTGGTCTTGATGCCGGTCAGGGCAAACAGCTGGGTGAGGAAGTCGCCGAAGAAGCCACCGGTAAGGGCTCCGAAAAGGAAGGTGCTCACACCGCACAGCCCCAACAGGCCGAACAGGTGGCCCATGGTGCCGCCGGGCTTCTTCTTTTTCAGCACGATCAGCGAGGCCAGCATCATCACCAGTCCATAGCCCATGTCCGCCATCATCATGCCGTAAAACAGGATGAAGAAGGGGGCCATCAGGGGGTTGGGGTCCAGGGAGCCATAGGCGGGCAGGGAGTACATCTCCGTCACCATGTTCAGGGGCCGGGTGAGCCAGTTGTTTTTCAGCTTTACCGGCACGGCGGGGTACTCCTCCGGGCTGGGCTCGGTCAGCTCCCACGCCGTGGGGAAGGGGGCCAGTGCCTCCTGTACCGCCTCCCGCCGCTCCGCAGGGAGCCAGCCCTCTAAGTAGAAGGTCTGACTGGTGTCCAGCAGCCGCTGGCGGGATTCCTCCCGGCGGACATCTGCCTCTGCCCGGTCATACAGGCGGCGCAGGGCGGGGCGAAGCTCGCCCATGCCGGACAGCTTCTTCTCCGTCTCCGCCAGCTCCCGGTCCAGGGCGGCAAGCTCCTCGTCCAGCCTTTGCAGATTCTCCGCCGCCGTGCCCGACCACTCCTTCAGGCTGGCCCGGGACCAGCCCACATCCTTCAGAGCGGCCAGCACCGCCTCGCTCTGGCTGGCGTGGCACACCAACAGGCAATATTGGGCGTTTCGATCGGCGGATATCCTGGTCAGCTCCGACAGTTCACCGGCGGCCAGGGCCGCCCCCTGGGCGGCGTCGAAGTCGGCCTCCGGGGGCAGGGTGCCCATCTGCACCGTTACCTGGGCGGTGGACTGGGTATCCAGGGGCAGGTCCATGGTCCGCCACGGCTCCAGCTGGGCCTTTTGGGCGGCCAGCTTGGTCTGCTCGGCGTGGATGGTGTTCACCCGGCGGAAGGCCCCGTTGATCTCCTGGGCACTTTGCCGGGCCCGGTCTGCTGCGGCCTGGTCAAACAGGTCCGTCTCGTCCAGGCTGGGCTTTGGCACCAAAAATTTTTCTTTGGCCGGGGCATATTTTTTCAGGACAGACAGTGCGTGGTCAGCCTGATTCTGCTCCTCCCTTGCGGCGCCCAGCCGCTGGGTGTCCGGGCGGCTGAGCTGCTCCCGCAGAAGGCTGAGACTGTCCGTCTCCTCCGGCGGAGCCTGCCCGGACTGGGGCTGATCCGCTGGGAGGACGGCCTGGTCGATCTCCACGCAGCCCAGACGCTGGAGCCTGCGCAGGATCTCTTCCCGGTCCTCCGTCATGGCGATCAGCCGCACATGATCCATTTTCACGATAGCCATCAGCCATTCACTACCTTTTCTACGATCAATTCGGCGGCCTGTTCCAGATGGCTCCGGGCGGCCTGCTTCATGGTCTGGCACTCCTGGGCGGCCTGGTCCAGCACCTGCTGAGTCTGCTGGGCCGCCTGGGCCTCGGCCTGGGCCATCATCTGGCGGGCCTGGGCCTCGGCGTTTGTCCGGGCCTCCTCCAGCATCCGCTGGGCCGCCCGCTGGGCCGTCTGCAGCTTCTGCTTGCTCTCCGCCGCCGCCGCGTCTTTGCGCTGCTTGGCCTCCTGCTCGGTCTGCGTCACCTTTTCAATGGCTTCCACTGACACGATTTTCACCACCTTTGTCTTTCGCTTGTTCTTTGTTAGGAAAACTGCTGATAAACTGTATTCTATCGGATATTGCCCAAAAATGCAAGTCTATTTTTGCCTTTGGTTCTTTTTCGACTTTATGTTTTCTAAAGGTCCTGTTATTTTTTCGTCGTTTTTTCGATTCTTTTCGGTGTTGTACTGGTTTACCTTGCCTTTTTCACCACAAACCAGACATTTTTACATCTTTGTCTAAAATGCCCATGAAAGAAAGATAGTCTTTGACTGCATTTTTACAGTCAAAGACTATCAAATCTTCGTCTAATTTTCGTCGATGATCCCTTGCGCTTCAGGGCCTTCCGGCGCAAACTGCCCCGTCAGCACGGCCAGCTTTTCCCGGGCGTTTGCCAGACCAAGCCGCTGGGCCAACTCGGCCCCGGTTTCTCCCGCTTCCGGGATGGTCCATATCCGCTGAATGTCCTTCTCCAGGCACTTCTCACTCAGGCCGCCGGTGGCCGCTGCCCCCTGATAGTCCTCTGGCAGACGGATAGACAGCCGGGTCCCATAGGGCTCTACCGCCTGGCTGAGCTGGGCGAACAGGTCCTCCACCGACTCCGCAAAGCGCCCATCGGCATAGGAGCCGTTTTTCACGATCTGGTCCAGCTTGCCCTGGGTGGGGAACCAGCACTGGTCCAGCATGATCTCGTCAAAGCCCAACTGGGCCAGCTCCCGGCACAGCCCAATGAGATAGCTCCGGGCCTTCTCCGAATCTGGATTCAGCCACCGCAGCCCCAGTTCGTCCCGCCAGTTGCCGTAGCTGGCCTTTAAAGCCACGCTGTTGTTCTGATAGGGCACGGTGTTGTCCCGAAAGGCGCACACCCGGGCAATGGTATACACGTCCCCCCGGTTCCAGTCCTCCAAAGCGCCGTTGATGGTCTCATCCCCGGAGGACACCCGGGCAGCCAGGCTCTCCCCACTCCGCCAGGCCAGATCGCCCTGTCTGTCCTTCATCTCTAAAATCAGGGCGTTGGCCCCCGCCTGCTCCAGCCGGGACTGGGCGGTGCCATCCTGCACCGCCGACAGGGGCAGCTCCACCGCCCGCAGGGCCTCGGTCTCGTCCGCCCCAGGTTTCTGGGCGCTCTGATCCTCACCGGACTGGTCCCCCTGGGGGCGGACCTCCAGGCTCACATCGCCGGGGTCTGGCTTCTGGTCGTCCTTCTGGTGGAAAAAGGGCAGTTCCAGCCGGACCCCCTGGTCCCGAAAGACCAGATAGCGCTGGCCGAACACCAGCACCCCCACCAGAACGACCACCAGCGCAGCCAGAACGGCCGCCACCCACTTGAGCATGTCATGAAAAGTTCTGCGGCCCCGATAGCCGCCGTATCCGCCGTTTCTCCGGCCCATGACAGAACCTCCTTCTGTATGCCACAGCCGCACATAAAGTACGGGCATATTTGATTCCATACGTCAATATCTATTGGAATGATAACAGTTTGTATCCCTGTTGTCCAGAAAAAAATGTCCCCGCCGAAAAAATCAGCAGGAACGGCAAACGGGCCGATGGGGACATCGGCCCCTACCGGGCAATTTTACATTTCGTAGTAGGGACCGCTGTCCTCAGCGGCCCGTGCTCAGCGGCCCGCACTCAGATCACCATGCCCCCGTCCACCGGAAGGACCTGGCCGGTGACGAAGGCAGACTGGTCAGATGCCAGATAGAAGATGGCCCGGGCCGCCTCCTCCGCCCGGCCGATGCGGCCCAGGGGGGTCTCCTCCCCCAGGGCATCCATGTCCGCCCGGGACAGGTGGGCGTTCATCTCCGTGTCAATGACCCCGGGGGCCACGCAGTTGACCCGGATGTGGGAGGGCCCCAGCTCCTTGGCCATGGCCTTGGTCAGCCCGATGACCCCGGCTTTTGCGGCGGAATAGGCCGCCTCACAGGAGCCGCCGGTGATCCCCCACATAGAGGACACGGTAACGATGCTGCCCCTCTGGCGGCGGACCATGTGGGGGCAGGCCGCACGCATGGTGTAGAACACCCCATCCAAATCCACCCCCATCACCTGCCGCCACTGCCGGTCGGTGGTGTCGGTGAGCAGCTGCTGGGGCAGGGCGATCCCGGCACAGCAGACCAGGGCGTCCAGGGACCCCATAGAGGCCGCAGCCTCCACCAGGGCGCTGGCCTGGTCGGGGTCGGACACGTCCCCCTCCAGAGCCACGGCCTCCACGCCCCCCGCCGACAATTCTGCGGCCAGAGACAGGGCCTGGTCCCGGCTGCGGCAATAGTTCAGAGCCACGTTCCAGCCCTCGGATGCAAACACCCGGGCGGCGGCCGCCCCGATGCCCCGGGAGGCCCCGGTGATCAACACATGCTTTGCCAATGTTTTGCCCTCCTCTTTCCCGCTGATCGATCTGATACCCGCCCCGGCGGAGCGGGTTGGCGTGTCGATAAACCCTTTTCTGTCATTCCGAGGAGCGAAGCGACGTGGGAATCCGTAACTTAAAACCGGAAATATGCTGATAATCGTGGGGTTTCGGAACGGATTGCCACGTCGGCCCGTTGGGCCTCCTCGCAATGACAGGCTTTTTTGACAGTCTGACCCGCCCCCAGTGGGGACGGGTATCGTAGCATTATGCAAATACCGCCTGGACCAGCACCATATAGATAGCAGTGGCCCCAAAGATGGAGATGAGCTCGTTGCCCTTCCACAGATGCAGCACCACCGCCGCCACCCCGGCAATGAGGGAGGGCAGCCAGCCCCCCAGGGTGGCAAAGGTCACGCCCTTCAGGCAATATACGATGAGCATGGCAATGACCGCCGGGGGCAACACCCTGCCCAGGTACAGCACGATCTTAGGGGCGCTGTCTCCCCGTCCAAACAGGAGAAAAGGCAGTGCCCGGGTAAGGAAAGTCACCGCCGCCATCACAAAGATAGAGGCCAGGGCCTGTCCGGTCGTCAGCGTCATACCCGCACCTCCTGCTTCTTGCCCGGCTTAAGCAGGGTATCATCCAGCTTGGAGCGCAGCAGCACCAGACCCAGGACAATGACACCCAAGGCAGGCAGCAGCATCTCGTCGGCCCCCACCAGCATCAGGCTGGCAATGGTGGCCACAGCGCCCAGCAGCACAGGCAGGTGGCTCCCCGCCGCCTTCCACTGGCCCACAGCGATGACCAGGAACAGGGCGGTCATGGCAAAGTCCACGCCGGTGGTGTCCATGCCCAGAGCAGCTCCCACCAGGGAGCCCAGCACCGAGCCCCCGATCCAATAGATGTGGTCCAGCAGGGCCACGGCAAAGTAAAAGTCGTGGTCCCGCACCCCCTGGGGAGGCTTGGCAGAGCTGAGCAGGGCATAGGTCTCGTCCGTCAGGGCAAAGATCACATACAGCTTGCGCAGACCCATACCCCGCAGCTTTTCAATGAGGGACAACCCATAGACCAGGTGGCGGAAATTCACCATCAGGGTGAGAAAAGCCACCTGGGGCAGAGAGGCCCCTGTGGCCAGCAGAGACACCCCCAGATACTGTCCCGACCCGGCATAGATCACCAGACTCATAAAAAAGGCCCACAGCACATTGTATCCAATGGACTGGAGCATCAAGCCAAAAGCCATGCCGATGGCCAGATAGCCCATCAGCACCGGAGCCGTCACGGGAAACGCGGCGGCAAACGTCCTCTTCATGTATATCCGTTCCTCTCTGTCTTGCGCAGTTTCCTCCTATTCTACCCGCTTTCTCCCTGCAATGCAAGCCTTTCTGCCCAAGTCTGCTAAGATTGGGTTAAGATTGGCATCTTTCGCCTTGATTTTCCCTGTACCCTCCGTATAATAAGACTTTGATACAGTTTCACCGCCAAAGGAGGCAATTTCCATGGAACCCCTTCTGCTCATCTATAACCCCACCGCCGGCAAGGGGCAGCTGCCCGACGAGCTGGCCGCCGTGCTGGATGAGTTTACAAAGGCCAACTGGCTGGTCACCGCCTATCCCACCCAGGGGAAAGGGGATGCCGCCCGGGCCGCTCGGGAACTGGGCCCCCGGTTCCACCGGGTGGTGTGCGCCGGAGGAGACGGCACCCTCAGCGAGACGGTGACCGGTCTGATGCAGCTGGAGAAACCCCCCATTCTGGGCTATATTCCCTTCGGCTCCACCAACGACTGCGCCGCCAATCTGGGGCTGCCCCGCATCCCCCGCCAGGCCGCCGCCATCGCCGCCGGGCAGGGGGTCCCCCGTCCCAGCGACATCGGAAAGCTCAACGGCCGCCCCTTCGTCTATGTGGCCGCTTTCGGGGCCTTTACCAAGGTGGCCTACGAGACCCCCCAGGACCTGAAAAACACCTTCGGCCACCTGGCCTATGTAATGGCGGGCATCGCCTCCCTCCCCTCCATCACCCCCTATCATATTAAAGTGGAGTACGACGGGAATGTTCTGGAGGACGACTTCTACTTCGGCATGGTCAGCAATGCCTATTCCATCGGCGGCATCCGCCTGCCCACCAGCGAGCATGTGGTGCTGGACGACGGGCTGTTCGAGGTGGATCTGGTTAAAAAGCCGGTGAGCATCGCCGACGTGGCCAACGGCTTTCAGGCCCTGCTGGACCAGAACCAGCCCAGCGCCGGCTCCCGCGTCCACTTTAAAGCCTCTCACCTCACCTTCACCTGTGAAAAGCCCATCCCCTGGACCATCGACGGGGAGTTTGGCGGAAAAGAGTCGGTGAACGAGATCGTCAACTGCCAGCGGGCCCTGACCATCATCCGGGGCAGCTGAATATTTCACCCTGATTTTTACAAAAAATCGCCGTACAGATTTTGGTCTGTACGGCGATCTTATTCTGTTTTTATCCGTTACTCCTTCACCAGGATCTCAGACAGGTCCACCTCCTGGGCGTCGGCCCACAGGCGCTCCAGGTCATAGAACTTCCGGGCCTCGTCGGTGAACACGTGGACGATGACGCAGGAGAAGTCCATCAGCAGCCAGGCCCCGTCCCGGTGGCCCTCGATGTGGTGGACAGTCTCGCCCTGCTGCTCCATGGCCTCCTCACAGGCGTCGGACATGGCCTTGACCTGGGTGGTGGAGGTGGCGGTGCACAGCACGAAGTAGTCGGCCAGGGTGGTCAGCTCCTGCGTCTTCAGCACCTTGATGTTCAGTCCCTTTTTGCTGTCCAGGGCCTTGGCCAGGCCCACAGCCATCTCATAAGAAGTCAATTCGTCGTTCTCCTTTGATCGTTTTTATTTTTTAAGCCGCATCGGGCACGTCCTGGGACACGGGGTCGGTGGACGGCTCAGGCTGGGGGGTAGGTTCTGGGGTAGGTTCGGGGGTAGGTTCGGGAGTAGGCTCCGGTTCCGGGGTCGGCTCGGGCTCCGGGGTGGGCTCGGGCTGAGGGGTGGGTTCCGGGGTCGGGGTCGGCTCTGTGCTGGTCTGACCGCTGTTGTCCTTCGGCTCCTCCGGGGTGACGGGCTCGGAAGTGTCAGCGGGTTCCTCCTGGCTGGGGGTGGTGGTCGTGGTGTCGTTCTTCCCGCCGGAGGTGCTGGGCTTGCTGCTGCCGCTGCCGGAGGAAGAGGAGGTGGTGTTTCCGCTGAGCAGCAGCTTCCCGCTGGTCACGGCCAGGGTACCGCTGCCGGTCTTATACACCAGCTGCAGGTCGCTGCGCTGGATATCCTGGTGATAGGGGTTCATGTGCTCGTTCAGGACCTGGAGCAGCTCGTCCGGGTCCAGAGTGACCAGAGAGGCCCCCTTGTACATAAAGGAGCTGCCCAGGGGGGCGGTGATGAAGTCCACATCCTGCTCCGCGTCCATGCCGCTGGCCAGCTGGGCAAAGGCCAGAATATTGCCTACCGTCAGGTCGGTGGTCACATTCTGAGAAAAAATTTTGGCCAGCTCCGGGACTTTCAGCAGGGTAGCGGGCTGGAGGCACTTTTTGGCCGCCGCCTTTAAGAAGGACTGCTGGATCTTCAGGCGGCCCACATCGCCATCGGAGTGGCTGCCGTCGTTGTTCTTCCGGTGGCGGATCACCTGCATGGCATCGTCGCCGCTGAGCAGGCGCAGCCCCGCCTTTTGGTGGATGTGCAGGTCCTGACCGGGGGTGGGGTCGTCATAGTCCATATCGAAGGGGACCTCGAACTCCACGCCGCCCACGGCATCCACCAATTTTCCGATGGCCTCCCACTCCACAATGACATAGAAGTCCGGGGTGA
This sequence comes from Flintibacter faecis, assembly GCF_014287875.1. Classification (GTDB taxonomy): domain Bacteria; phylum Bacillota; class Clostridia; order Oscillospirales; family Oscillospiraceae; genus Lawsonibacter; species Lawsonibacter faecis_A. The sequence goes on from NZ_JACOPN010000002.1 coordinate 253,373, forward strand.
TGCCCGTCAGGTGGCTCACCTCTTTTTTCAGGGCGGCCATACCGTTTTTCACCTGGGTGCTCTTGTCCTTGCCCTTGTTATAGTTGTACACCGCATTCAGGCGCTTGCTGGTGGTGCTCACGTTGACCATGGTGTCCCGGGGCAGACTCAGGCCGTACATCTTTTTGTTCACCGTGTCATAGGTGAGCAAGATCATCGTATCGGTATTGCCGCCGCCGGCGGTGTCCTTACCCACCAGGAGGAAGGTATACATCCCGTCCTTCCGTCCGCTCTTGGCCACGCTGGGCATCTCTCCGCTGACATCACTGGACAGGATATCCCCGCCCTCGGCATCTGCATTGGGCAGCTGGGGCACCCGGATCCAGCTTTGCAGGATCAAGAAAGCCGCAATGATGATCAGGGAGATGATCACCGCCCCCTGCAGCAGGCAATAACGGATGCGCTCTGCCCGGGTAAGTCCGGCCACCCACCGGCGGTATTGGGTCCAAAGGCCCGTCTTTTGATGGGGCTGTGCCATCCGCCGCCCTGATCTGTTTCTGTACTCGTTCATGTTCTCAGTCCTCTGTGGTAACTCCGTGCTGGCGCAGCCAGTCTCTGGCCTGCAGCGTGTTTGTGTGGATGGGGACCTGGCGCTGCTGCATCTCCTGGATGGTCATCTCCACCCCCAGCAGCATGGCCTTGTCCAGGTCGGTATAGGCCAGATGGCGCAGTCGCTCCACGCCGTCAAAGTCCCGGTTTGGCTCCATATAGTCGGCGATGTACAGGACCTTCTCCAGGGTGGTCATGTCCGCCTTGCCCGTGGTGTGCCAGAAGATGGCGTCGTAAACCGCATCCGGCTGGCCGAATACTCCCCGGGCGATACAGGCCCCGGTTTTGGAGTGGAGCAGCTTCACAGCCTTCTGCTCCAGCGCATCCAGCCGCACCCCGTATTCTTCACAGATATCCAGCTGCTCCGGCAGCTCGTAATACTTGGTGCAGTCGTGTAGGATGCCCGCCCGGCGTGCAAGCTCCGGGTCGGCCCCCCAGCGCTGGGCCAGCTTCACCGCCTCCTCCTCCACGCCCATGACATGGGGGATGCGCTTGGCACGCATCATGGAGTAGGAACAGGCCCGCAGCTGGTTCAGGTCCAGATTTTTCAGGTCGGCCTTTGTGCCGTACAGCCGGTGCATCAGAATGTAGCCATAGACGCTGGGCAGCAGATACTGCCCTCCCCCGCCGTTTTCCAGCTGCTCCCGCAGCCGGGTGGAGGAGATGTCCACCAGCCCAGGCAGGGTGATGGTGGTGATCTTCGCATCAAAGTTCTTTTGCAGCTGCTCCCGCTGGGGAGCGAACAGGGCCTCGCCGTCCTGCTCCGTGCGGCCAAAGGCACAGATGCCGGCCAGAGAGAGGATGACCTCCGGCTCGTGCCACAGGTGCAGGGTGAGGAACATGTCCGTGCCCATGAGCAGCCACAGTTCTGCGTCTGGATAGGTCTGGCGGATGGCCCGCAGGGTGTCGGAGGTATAGCTCTTGCCCTCCCGCTCCAGCTCCAGGGCAGATACCTCTGCTCCTGCGCCCATCCCGTCGGCCCACTTTTCCACCATGGCCAGCCGGTGCTCCGGGGCCGGGGTATCACTGGGCAGGGTCTTGTGGGGCGGGATGGCCGCCGGGATGAGCAGCAGCTTGTCCAGTCCCAGGGCGGCCACCGCCGCCTTTGCCGCCGCCATGTGCCCCAGATGGGGCGGGTTGAAGGTGCCGCCGTAAATTCCGATCTTCATGTTTACGCCGCCTTTCCGGGCAGGGGCCTCCCCTGCCCTGTGTGTTAACGGTCCGCGGGCTTTTTCTTCTTGTCCGCCACCAGGACGATCTTGTCCTTTTTGTCCTTATTGTGGGTTGGACGATACAGCACGAATTTTGTTCCGATGACCTGCACCACCTCGCTGCGGGTCAGGGGGGCCAGCTGCTGGGCCGCCTCCCGGGGGGAGAGCAGGGAGTTCTCCAGCACCCGGCCCTTGATGAGCTCCCGGGCCTCCAGGGCGTCGTTGGCCTGCTTGACCAGGTTGTCGCCGATGCCGTCCTTTCCCACGATGAGAATGGTGTCGATGTTGTTGGCCAGGCCCCGCAGCTGGGCCCGCTGTTTGCTTGTCAGTTCCATAAAGTCTGTTTTTTCTCCTCTGATAACATATTTTTTCTGTTTCTGTCCTGCCCTGCCGGGCGGGGCGCTGATCTTACTTGAAATAGTCTTTCAGCTTCTGCTGGAACAGGGCCAGCGCCCGGCCCCGGTGGGAGATGGCGTTCTTCTCCTGGGCGGACAGCTGGGCAAAGGTCTTTTTCAGCCCGGGGATGAAAAACACCGGGTCATAGCCAAAGCCGCCCTCCCCCATGGGGGCGAAGGCGATGGTGCCGGGGCACTCCCCCCGGGCGGTGATCACGTCCCCGTTGGGGAAGCAGCAGGTGATCACCGAGACGAACTTGGCCGTCCGGGGCGTCTGCCCCCGGAGATTTTCCAGCAGCAGGCGATAGCGCCCGGTGTCGTCCAGCTCCGGGCCGCCATAGCGGGCGGAGTACACCCCCGGGGCACCGTTCAGGGCATCCACGCACAGGCCGGAGTCGTCGGCGATGGCGGGCAGGCCGCTGGCCTCCATCACGGCCTTGGCCTTCAGCAGGGAGTTCTCCTCGAAGGTGGTGCCCGTCTCCTCTACGTCCACATCCACCCCGGCCTGGGCCTCGGAGCAGACCTCCACCCCCAGCTCAGACAAAATGGCGTTCATCTCTGCCAGCTTCTTTTCATTCTTGCTGGCCAATACCAGTTTCATGCAGTTCCTCCTCAGCGCTCCGCCGCCCGGTCCAGAGCCCGGTTGCGGAAGGTCAGGGCCAGGTCGGTAGAGACCATGGCGATGTCAATGATGTAAAAGGCCACCACATAGGTCACGTTGTGGCCCACGATCTTTCCGGCGATGCCGCACAGATAGCCCACGATGATGACCATCTCAAAGTAGATGCTCTTGCCCTTGGCGGTGCGGGATCTCAGGGACTTGGCGATGTTGAAGGGCCAGGACAGGCCAAACAGGATGAGCATGAGCATCTCGAAAACCTGTGCCATGTCAGCGCTCTCCCCCCTGGCGGATGGCCGCCTGCTGGATGGCCATGATGTCCCGGATGCCCTTGGCGCACAGGTCCACCAGACCCCGCTGCTCCTCAATGGTAAAGGAACGGCCCTCGCCGGTGCCCTGGATCTCCACCAGCTGGCCCCGGTCGGTCATCACGCAGTTCAGGTCCACCTGGGCGGCGGAGTCCTCCTCATAGCACAGGTCCAGCAGCAGCTGGTCGTCTACGATGCCCGCAGACACGGCGGCCACGCTGCCCAACAGGGGGTCCTCGGTCAGCAGCCCCTGGGCCATCAGCTTTTTGCAGGCCAGCGCCAGGGCCACATAGCCCCCGGTGACGCTGGCGGTGCGGGTGCCGCCGTCTCCCTGGAGCACGTCGCAGTCGATGGTGATGGTCCGCTCCCCCAGCTTTTTGTGGTCCACCGCAGCCCGCAGGGCCCGGCCCACCAGGCGCTGGATCTCGGCGCTGCGGGGGGACAGCTTCAGCTTGGAGATGTCCCGGCGGGAGCGCTCCCGGTTGGCCCGGGGCAGCATAGAATATTCCGCCGTCACCCAGCCCTCCCCCTCTGGGACGTGGGGCGGGGTCTTTTCCTCCACGCTGGCGCAGCACAGCACATGGGTGTTGCCGCAGCGGATGAGACAGGAGCCCTCCGCAAATTTGTTGATGTTGGGGATGATCTCCATGGGCCGCAGCTGGTCAAATGCTCTCTGGTCAATGCGTGCCATCGTGTTCCGCTTCCTCTCTCTTTTCATTCTAGTATGCCCCATCCCGGAAAAGGATGAACAGCATGTAAATTTTCTGTCTTTCCCGAAAATTCGACTCTGTTTCCACATTTTCCATCTGAACGGTGGAAAACTTTCCTTAGATCAGCGCCTGGGCAAAGTCCGCGGCGTTGAAGGGCTTCAGATCGTCGATGCCCTCGCCCACACCGGCGTATTTCACGGGGACGCCCAGCTCCTTGGCAATGGCGATGGCGATGCCCCCCTTGGCCGTGCCGTCCAGCTTGGTCAGGACGATGCCGGTGATCCCGGCGGCCTGCTGGAACTGCTTGGCCTGGATGAGACCGTTCTGGCCGGTGGTGGCATCCAGCACCAGCAGGGTCTCCCGGGCGCAGCCGGGCAGCTCCCGGTCCACCACCCGGGAAATTTTGTTCAGCTCGTTCATCAGGTTCTGCTTGTTGTGCAGCCGCCCGGCGGTGTCCACCAGCACCACGTCGCTGCGGCGGGCACGGGCTGCGGAGGTGGCATCAAAGACCACGGCGGCGGGGTCTGCCCCCTCGTGCTGCTTGACGATGTCTACCCCGGCCCGCTCGGCCCAGATGGTCAGCTGCTCGGCGGCGGCGGCCCGGAAGGTGTCGGCGGCGCAGAAGAGGACCTTCTTCCCCTGGTGCCGCAGCTGGGCACCGATCTTGCCGATGGTGGTAGTCTTGCCCACACCGTTGACACCGATGAACAGCACCACCGACGGGGTGGTGGACAGATCCAGCGCCCCGTCCCCCACGTTCATGGCATCGGCGATGACCCGGCACATACAGGCGCGGGCCTCCTCCAGGGTCTTGATACCCTCGGTGCGCACCCGGCGGCGCAGCTCGGCCACCAGCTCCAGGGTCACGTCCATCCCCGTGTCCGCCAGGATGAGGGACTCCTCCAGCTCGTCATAAAAGTCGTCGTTCAGCTCCGAGCCCAGATGTGCCAGGGTGGAAAAAATGTTGATCTTCTTCAGCTTGTCAAAAAAGCCCATGATTTCTGTTCCCTTCTGATCATGATGTCCCTCTCAGTCACGGCTTACGCCGTGCCAGCTCCCCCAAAAGGGGGAGCCAAGGGCAATTTTCGGTCATCCGCCCCTTACCTCCCCCTTTGGGGGAGGTGCCCAGTGCGCACACTGGACGGAGAGGGCCGATCAAAAAATTATTGATCCCGTCCCACATATACCTCTTCCGTGGAATACAGCTGTCCGTTCTGCTGGGCCAGCTTGCCGACCGCCTGCTCCCGTCCGTCCACGATGACCCGCAGGCGCACACCCTTCCATTGGTTGGACTGGGTACGCAGGCAGAACAGCTGACTGCCCGGCTCCACGCTCTCCCCCGTCTCCGGGGTGCGGACGCGGAGGACCAGGGCGATCATACCGTCCGGGTCCCGCTCCTCGGTGGCGGTAAAGCTGCCCGGGGACAGGCTCCGGTCCTGATCCGGCAGACACAGGAGATAGTCGTCCTCCTCCAGCCGCACCAGCCAGTATGCCCCGGTATCCGGCTCGGCCTGTTCCCGGGCCCGGTCCAGCCAGTGCCCGACCTCCTCCGACTGCATCTCCTCGTCGGTGAGCAGCCGCAGACTATAGCTCACCTGCTGGCCCTCCCGGTTGTTCAGGGCGGTGAACTGGGGCTGGACGTCCTCCGTCTTGGGGATGACCCGGCCCAGCCCGGCAAAGACCACCTTGATGCCGATGAACAGCACCACGATTAGGGCCACATAGCCCAGAATGGGCAGCCAGCCGTTTTTCTTCTCGTTTTCGTTCAATCTGATCTCCTCCGCCTGCGATTCAGCGCAGGTCCAATTCCCGTTCCAGCTTGTTCAAATTCAGGGACAGCATCCGGCTGACCCCCTGCTCCTGCATGGTCACGCCATACAGGGCATCCGCCTCCTCCATGGTGCCCCGGCGGTGGGTGATGACGATAAACTGCGTCTTGTCCGCCACGGTACGCATATACTGGGCAAAGCGGGCCACATTGTTGTCGTCCAGAGCGGCCTCGATCTCGTCCATGACCACAAAGGGGGTGGGCCGCACCTTTAAGATGGCAAAGTACAGGGCGATGGCCACAAAGGCCTTCTCGCCGCCGGACAGCAGCGTGATGGTCTTCAGCGCCTTTCCGGGAGGCTGGACCTTGATGTCGATGCCGCAGCCCAGCACGTCGTTGGGGTCCTCCAGCTCCAATCGGGCTTTGCCCCCGCCGAACAGCTCGACAAACGTCTGGCCGAAGGCCTCGTTGATGCGGGCAAACTCCCGCTGAAAGATGGTCTTCATCTCCCCGGTGAGGCCGGAAATGATGCGCTCTAAGTCCCGGCGGGCCCGCTCCACGTCATCCCGCTGTCCGATGAGATAGGTATAGCGCTGGTTCACCCGGTCAAACTCCTCCACTGCGCCCACGTTCACCTGGCCCAGGGCAGAAATAGCTCGTTTCAGCTCCCCGATGCGCCGGTTGGCGGCGGGGATGGAAGTAAGCTCCTGCCGCTGCCGCCGGGCGGCCTCGTGGGACAGGCCATAGCTCTCCCACAGCTTGTCCAGAAGCTGCTTCTCCTCCATGGCGGCGGCGGACTTCTTCTGGCTCAGGCGGGACACCTCGGCCTCCAGCCGCAGCAGCTCGTCGCTGCGGGCCTGGCTCTCCCGGGTGGCCCGCACCCGCCGGCCCTCCAGCTCCAGCCGGGCGGCATTCAGCTGTTCCAGCTGCTGGGCGCACCGGCGGCTCTCCTCCCGCAGGGCGGTCAGGGCGCTCTGCTTCTCTTCGATCTCCTTGGAGAAGCCCTGGTTTTTCGTCTCATATTCGGCCACCAGACTCTGGCTCTGGGCACGGTCCCCCGCCAGGCTCTCCCGCAGCCGCTCTAGCTCGCAGAGTCCGGCCCGGGTGGCCTCCCGCTCCGCCTCTAAGGCGGCCTGGGCGGCGGTGAGCCGGGACAGCTCCGCCGTCAGCTCCTCCGCCCGGGTCTTTAAGTCGCTCCGGCGGCGGTCCTGCTGGGCCTGGGCATCCCGACTGTCCTGGGCCGCCCCCTCCAACTGAGTCAGCCGGGCCTGGGCGGCCTGGGCATCGGCGTCGATCTTGGCCGAGCGGGCCTGAAGCTGCTCCAGCTCCCCCCGCAGTGCGGTCTGCCGCCGCTCTAACTCATTTTTCTCCCCCTGGGAGCGCTGGATGCGGCCCTGGGCGAGCAAGACGGCGTTTTCAAACTCCCGCAGCTGCTCCTGGGCGGTCTGGCGCTGATAGGCGGCAGCGGTGGCCTCCCGCTGGGCATCGGCCAGCTGCCGGGCCCACTGGGCGGTGTGCCCGGCCAGCTCCGCCCGCTTGCCCTCCAGCTGCTCCAGCTCGTTGGCCCGGCTGAGGATACCAGCCCCCTTCACGGCGGAGCCGCCGGTCATGGAGCCGCCGGGATTGAGCATCTGCCCGTCCAGGGTGACGATTTTGAATTGGTAGCCAAACTTCCGGGCCGCCGCAATGGCGTGGTCCAAGTCCTCCATCACCGCCACCCGGCCCAGCAGATTGGAAAAGATATTCTGATAGCGCCCGTCAAAGGAGACCAGCCGGTCCGCCACCCCCACAAAGCCGGGCTGACGGGACAGGGCCTCCCCCTCCCGCAGGGTGTGGGGCCGAATCGTCGCAATGGGCAGAATGGTGGCCCGGCCGCCCTCCCGGCGCTTCAGGAACTGGATGACGGCCTTGCCGTCCTCCTCCCGGTCCACCACGATGTTCTGCATGGCCCCGCCCAGGGCGGTCTCGATGGCCAGGGCCACCCGGTCCGGGGCCTTCACCAGTCCGGCCACCGGGCCGTGGACGCCCTTTAACACGCCCCGGTCCGCCTGGTCCATCACCAGCTTCACCGCCCGGGAGAAGCCCTCCCGCTGCCGCTCCATGTCGGACAGCAGGCGGATGCGGGCAGCCAGGGCGTTCTCCTCCATCTGGGCCTTCATGTGGGACTCTTTGCAGCCCTCCGCCTTTTTCCGGCGCTTCTCCTCCAGCAGAGCATAGCCCTGGGCGGCGTTGCGCCCCTGGTCCAAAGACTGCTGGGCCCGCTCCTGTTCCTCCTGCGCCTGGGCCAGCTGCGTCTGGGCGGCGGCGGACTGCTCCTCCAGTTCGGCCAGCTCCCGGCGGACGGCCTCATCCCGGTCCAGCACCTCCTGGGCGGCGGCGGCCAGCGCCGAGCGCAGGGCCCGGGCCTCGGCGGCATCCGCCTGGGCCAGGGCCTGGCTGTCCCGCAGGCGCTCCAGCTCCTGCTCCAGCTGTCCGGCGGAGCGGGCGTTCTCCTCCGCTTTTTCCTGCTGGGCCCGGATGGCCTGGGCCCCGGCGGTGAGCTGGCCCTCGATCTCTGACAGGCGGGCCCTGCGCTGGTCGATCTGGGCGGCCAGCGAGCCCTCCCGGCCCTCCTGCTGCTGCAGGTCGGCCCGGATGCGCCGGGCGGACTCGTCATTGTGGGCGATGGAGCTGTTCAGCACGGCCACGGCTGACTCCAGCGCCCCGGCCCGCTCCTGGCGCTGCTGCTCCTGCCGGCGCAGACCGTCGGCGGTCACGTCGTGCTCCTGCATCTGCCGGGCGCATTCCTCTGCGTCGGCATAGGCGGCCTCCTGGGCGGCCTTGGCCCCGTCCCGCTGGACCGTGGCACTGTGCAGGTCGGTCTCCAGCTGGATGACCCCCGCCCGGATGTGCTCCAGACTGTCCAGCCACACGGCGATCTCCAGCCCCCGCAGCTCGTCCCGCAGCATCAGATACTTCTTGGCCTTGTCCCGCTGGGCCCGCAGCGGCTCCAGCTGAAGCTCCAGCTCGTCCACCTTATCGTTTACCCGCAGCAGGTTCTCGTCGGTGCGCTCCAGCTTGCGCTGGGCCTCCTCCTTCCGGTGGCGGAAACGGGAGATGCCCGCCGCCTCCTCAAAGACCTCCCGCCGGTCGGTGGACCGCTGGGACAGGATCTCGTCGATGCGGCCCTGGCCGATGATGGCATAGCCCTCCCGGCCCAGGCCGGTGTCCAGAAACAGCTCGCTGACATCCTTCAGACGCACTGCATCCCGGTTGATGTAGTATTCGCTCTCCCCGGAGCGGTAATACCGCCGGGTGACCATGACCTCGTTCTCCTCCCGGGGCAGCCGGTGGTCGCTGTTGTCCAGCACCAGAGACACCTGGGCATAGCCCGTCTGCCGCCGCTTGGCGGTGCCGCCGAAGATCACGTCCTCCATCCGGCCTCCCCGCAGGGCCCGGGTGGACTGCTCCCCCATGACCCAGCGCACTGCGTCAGACAGGTTGGACTTGCCCGAGCCGTTGGGCCCCACGATGGCGGTGATGCTCTGGTCAAAGGTCAGCACCGTCTTTTCCGGAAAGGACTTAAAGCCCTGGAGCATCAGCGCCTTGAGATACATGGACACACCTCGCTTTCCTCGGAAGATAAAATATCATTGTATTTTACCACACCTACGCCCTGTTTTCAAGATTTTGCGCCGGAAGTCGACAGGAAAAGGGGACAAAAAATCAAGAGAGAACTGCGTACCTTTTTCGTCGTTCTCTCTTGCCAGAATATTCTCGATATATTACAATAAAACAAAAAAGCACGAGCGATTTTCATTAAAATAGTTGATTCAGTCGTATCAGGCTTCTTCCCGGTATATTGAGAAAGGAGTGTCTAATTATGAGCATCAATCCAATTAGCGCACAAATGAAAATGCCTGACATTCAAACTGGTGGTCAGAAAGATGTTTCTTCAATTGATCGAAAAATTGAGCAATTAAAGAAGCAAATGGAGCAAGTAAAGAAAAACAAGCAACTATCTCCTGAAGAAAAGGAAAAGAGAACCAAAAATATCCAAAAGCAGATTGAAAATTTGGAAAAGCAAAAAACTCAAGCTGCTAAAGAAGCAAAACAGAATGATGCTTCTGCAGTTGAAGCAAAAGAAGTTCAAGAAGTTGAAAAAGCAGTTTTGGAAGATCAGTTGAAACCCACAGAGGAATCTCTTGATTTGAAAAGACGCTTTGATACATTTGAACACCAACCAGAATCTCAAACGCCAGGAGTATATGAGATTTCACGTGAAAAAGACGGAAATCCTGTTGTAAAATTTGATGGGCGTTCAAAAGGCGATTTGCTGGATCAACTGAATAAGAATCTTGATAAACAATCCACAGTATCTCCAACAGTATAGCATACAGTCCTTGGAGAGGGACTATAAACACTACTACTTTATAATACGAGGAAGTGGTTCCCATGACGAAAGAGCGCGTCTTGCCCATTGTCCGCCTACTGCTGGTGATCGCCGCCCCGTTCCTGTGGTATTGGCTCTTTGGCTGGGGAACTGTCCATATCATTGATTTCTCTGCCCAGGAAGTAGAATCTGTTCAAATCAGCTGCTCACATTACCCTGAACGCGGGACGATATATGATCCCGAGGAGATACAGGCACTGATTGATGAAGCAAATGCCATGCAAAACAAAGGGAGCAGGGTAAAACTGCTTCTGCATGGAATCGGTGTTGGTGGGAGTATTTTATATTACTATAACTTTTATCTCACCGATGGCACAGAGTTCCTGCTGACCTTTTCTTCCGGCGCAAGCGGTGATCCAGTGTCCGAAAAGAATTTATTATACTGGCAATATTCTCCCACCGGAAAGCAAATCGTCGGTCCCATGTGCCGGGGCTCGATGGAGGTATACTTCCGGTTGTTTGAGAAATACAACCATCGTCCGGCGCCGGGCGCTGAACAAGATGCGAGATAAAACCAGAAAGCCGTCCTCCAATGGGGGGACGGCTTTCTGCGCTGTTCACATCTTGATCCAGCCCAGGGCGTTTGCCACGGAGCTGACCAGGATGATGGCGGCAAACAGGGGACAGAGATACCGGATCATAAAGTTGAAGATGGCCTTCCGGCGGAAGCGGCCGCCCTCCTGGGTGACCTCCTCCTCGATCTTCTCCACGCCGATCACCCGGGACACCAGCAGGCAGATGGCGATGGCGGCGATGGGCATCATGACGGAGTTGGTCAAAAAGTCGAACAGGTCCAAAAACTGCATTCCGAACACCGTCACCTCCCCCAGGGGGCCATAGCCCAGGGCGGACAGGCTGCCCAGGGCCACCATGATGACGCCGATGAGCAGGGTGGACTTGTGCCGCTTCCAGCCCAGCTCGTCCTCAAAGGTGGACACGGCGCTCTCCGTCAGGGCGATGGAGCTGGTCACGGCGGCAAACAGCACCAGCACAAAGAACAGCACGCCCACCACCGTGCCCATGCCCATGCTGTCGAGCACCTTAGGGATGGTGATGAACATCAGGGCGGGGCCGGCCTGCAGGGTGTCCGGGTCGCCGCCGGAGAAGGCGAACACGGCGGGAATGATCATCAGGCCCGCCATAATGGCGATGGCAGTGTCGAAGATCTCCACGTTGGTGGTGGAATCCTCGATGGACACGTCCTTTTTCATGTAGGAACCAAAGGTGATGAGAATGCCCATGGCGATGGACAGGGAATAGAACATCTGCCCCATGGCGGACACCACCGTCATCCAGGAGAAGTTGTCCAGATTGGGCACCAGGAAATACTTCACCCCCGCCAGAGCCCCGGGCCGGGTGACGGAGTAAACTGCAATGATCACGGACAGCACCGCCAGCACGGGCATCATGCACTTGGACACCCGCTCCACCCCGTTGCGCACCCCGGCAAAGATGATGGCCAGGGTGAACAGGGTGAATGCCAGAAAGCACAGCTCCACCGACACGCCGTTGGAGATAAACCCGGAAAAATAGCCGTCCTGGGCCAGGGCAGAGCCGCCGCCCCGAAGATACTCCACCAGATACTTGATGACCCAGCCGCCGATGACCGAGTAATAGGGCACGATGAGGATGGGGATGATGGCGTTGATCCATCCGCCGAAGGACAGCCCAGGCCCTTTGCCGAAGGCGGAAAAGGCACCCACGGGGCTCTTCTTGGTCATGCGGCCCAGGGCGGTCTCCGCCATGATCATGGTATAGCCGAAGGTAAAGGCCAGAATGATATAGATCAGCAGAAAAATTCCGCCGCCGTATTTGGCCGCCAGATAGGGAAAGCGCCAGATATTCCCCAGGCCCACCGAGGCCCCCGCCGCTGAAAGGACGAATCCCAGCTTCCCGGAAAAGGCGCTGCGCTTGTGATGATGCGTCTCCATAACTTCACATTCTCCTAAATATCAGTATGTTTCAAGCAAGTTTGTCCAGTTTAACATAGTTGCGGGAAGAAGGCAATCTCTGTTTTATGGAACTTTTCAGCTTTAGCAGGGCAGAGAGACTGAACACACGCCCCTCCAGACCCGCCCGGTTTTTCCGTCTTAAAGCGCCGCCCCAGCAAGTTCAGCTTAAAGACTGAAAAAGCGCAGAAAAAACTCCCGCGCTTTTTCTTCGTCATTTTGCCTGAAAGAGCTTTGAGCGGGCGGCGCGCCTGGTCTCCTGCGCCGATCCGGCTCTTGACATAAAAACAAGGCAAGCGACACAAACGCTTGCCTTGTTCCTGGTGGACCTGAACGGGATCGAACCGTCGACCTCTCGGATGCGAACCGAACGCTCTCCCAGCTGAGCTACAGGCCCATATTCTGTTTTCACAGGACTTTAATTATTATAGCAGATTTTTGGGAATTGTAAAGCAAAATTTTTCGCCCGGCCAAATTTTGTTTGGCCGGGCGGTTTGTTTTAGGGTTCCTCTTCTGTGCGCTCCTCGGGGCGGATGTCCTGGGAGGGGGCCGGTTCCGGCTCCTGCTGCTCCTGCTCCTCCGGGCTCTGCTGGGAGGTGTCCGGGGGCTGGACGCTCTCCTCGGGCTGCGGCGCAGGCTCCGGGAGCTGCTCCGGCTGCTGAACGGGCTCCTCCGGCTGGGGTTCGGGGGCCTGGCCGGGGCAGACGGCCTGGACCACCCAGCGGGTGGCGTGACCGTTTCCCGTGCAGGTGGACAGGGTCAGCACCTTGTCATACGTGTGGGGCGTCACCCCGGTGTTCAGGGCGGACAGGGCCAGACAGCTGTCCAGAAAGCTCTGGCGGCTGCTGTCGCTGCGCAGCCCCAGGCGGTAGACGTCACTTTCTACGCTCACCTCTCCGGCGGCGAAGATCTCATAGCGGTGGGTGCCGCTGTCGTCGGTGAGGTACACATAGGGGTGGGCCTGCCAATAGCTGCGGCTTTTGTACTGGCTCAGGGTGCCGAACATGGAGCGGTTGTTCATCCGGTGTCCGTAGAGGATGGTGTTGAAGTCGCTCAGATCGCCGCTGTTCCGATAGTCCATGAAGATGGCCCCCACGGAGTTCTTCCCGCCCCGCCAGGTGTGGTCAAGATAGTAGCTGTTGTCCGTCCCCTGGACCACGGGGTAGGACACCCGGGTACCGGGGATGAGGATCCAGCCCAGCACGTCCGGGTTCTGCTGCCGCAGGGCGGAGAAGTCCATGTCTTTCAGCGCCTGGGCGTAGGGGTCCTGCCACACGGGGACCTCCTCCGGGGCCTCCCCCTCCCCATCGGCGCTGGCGGAGCCCGAAGCCTCGCCGCTCCCGCCGGTCACGTCCACCGGCGGCAGGTCGGGCAGGTCGGGCAGCCCGGCCAGCTCCTGGGCCTGGGCATAGGTCTCGTCCCCCTGGCGGTACTGTACCAGCTGGAGGGCCGTTCTGCCCAGGCAGAGGGCGCAGACCACCGCCAGCAGGGCGGTCAGGGCTTTTCGGAAGTTCGGTTTCATGGCTTCTCCTCCTGGGGGTGGTGAAATGGGCAAGGGCCCGGACGGGAAGTCCGGGCCCTGGTTGCTTTGGGTTTGACGTTGGCTTAGCCGTTGTCGTCCTTGCGCTTCTTGCCGGTCAGGTTCAGCCAGATCAGGCCAGCGCCGGAGGCCGCAGCGGCCATCACCCACAGACCCATGGCGTCGCCGGTCTTGGGCACGTCGGCCTTGGGGGTGTCCTCGTCGGGGATGTCCACAGGGGCCTGGGGCAGGTCGGCCTTGGGGGTATCCTCGTCAGGGATCTCTACGGGCTGCTCAGGCAGGTCGCTCTTGGGCACGTCGTCGTCCTTGATCTCGGTGTCGGGGTCGGGCTTGGGTGCGGGCCGGTCGTCGTCCCGGTCGTCCCGGCCGCCGCCGCCGTTGTTCACGGTGAGCACATAGTTCACCACGAACTGGTGGGGGGCCTCCCGGGTGGTGCCGGTCAGGTCAGCGGTCTGCTCCGCAGGGCTGGCCAGGTCGAAGGTATAGCCGCCGTGGCTGGCAGTGGCAGACGCATTGATGGTCTGGCTGGCCTTGGTGGTATCCTGCACCTGGGTGGTCTCGCTGTCCTGATAGGTGACGGTGCCGTCGGTGGTCACGGTGTAGTTGTAGGTCACGGTGTAGAAGTAGCTCTTGGTGACCACGATCTCCTGCTCCCACTTGGCGGTGAACACGGTGCGCTGGTCGAACTTACCGGTGGGGATGGCATTTTCGGGCTGGGCGGTCCAGCCGGCGAACTTAAAGCCGTCCTTGGTGGGGGCGGGGATGGGCTGCTGGCCGTCCTTGTCCAGGCTGCCGCCCTTGACCACGTTGTAGTTCACGTTGTTCAGGCTGTTGTTCCAGGTGCCGCCGCTCAGGTCGAACACCACGGAGACCAGGTTGCGCACATAGGTGATGGTACCCTTGTCGCCGGCACGGAGCTGGCCGTTCTCGGCGCTGTACTTCTCCACGGTGTAGCCCTCGTAACCGGCCTGGCCGGCCTTGGAGAACTTGCTCATGTCCACGGTCTTGCCCCACGTCTCGGTGACCGCATCGTCGGGAGCGGTGGTGGTGTCCAGGGTCTCCACGCCGTCCACGAAGGTCTTGAACTCGTGCTGGATGGTGGTGCTCACGCCGCTGTTCACGCTCTTCTTATAGCTGAGGGTGACGGCGTAGTCGCCGAACTTCTCCATGACGGGCATCTCGCTTGCAGGCTTGCCGTTGACAGACAGGTCGTTCTGATAGTTGCTGCTGGTGAAGCCGTACTTCACCACATAGGTGCTCAGGTCGAAGGGGACGTTCTGGCCGGCCTCGCCGGTCTGCTTGGCGGCGGCATCGGTCTGGTTGGAGGAGACGCCGTTGCTCACGGTGGTGTAAGTGGCGGTGACGGAGTAGGTGGGCTTCAGGTAATACTTGGCCACCACAGTGATGTCGCCGGTCAGGGTGCCGGTCAGCGCCTCTTTGCCGGGGACCAGCTTGTCGCTGCCGCTGTAGTACCAGGTGCGGGTGGAGCCGTCAGCCAGGGTCTCGGTGATGGTCTCGGGGAGATAGGTGGTGCCGCTGATGTTATACTGGGTGTTCAGATAGCCCTGGGCGGTGTAGTCCTCCTTGGTGAAGGTGGCCTTGTTCCCGTCCTCGCTCTGATACTTGATGGTGATGTTGGCCTTGGCACGCTCGGTGTAATACAGATAGATGTTGGTGCCGCCGAGCTTATATTCACCGGTCATCACGGCGTCCTTGCCGTGCTCGGCGCCATCCACCAGGTCATAGATCTTGCCGCCGTCGGTGATGGAGTCGATCTTCCAGCTGGTCACATCGAAGCTGGTGCCGATGCGGCCGGACTGGCTCTTGGGGGACAGCAGGGACATGTGGTCGTCCTCACGCTGATAATACACGTTCACAGTGGCGTTGCCATTGGGAACATACAGGAAAAGCACAGTGGTGTTGCCGGTGATCACGCCGGTGGTATTGCCGCTGTCGGTGCGGGTATAACCGGCGGGGGCGGCCACGGCCTTCACATAGGAATCATACTGGGTGCCGTAGTCCAGAGACACGTTATAGTTCTCGAACCCGGTGGCAGGCTTCTGGCCCTCGGGGAAGATATACTGCACGGACAGGGTGTACTTGATCTTCTCGGTGGTCACGACCACAGTGTGGTTCTTGTCGATGTTGGCGATGTTATAGGTGCCGCTCTTGGCCTGGGCGGTCACGTCATTGCCGTTGTCGGTGACGGACTTGACCTGATAGCCCTCGTTCAGGGTGAAGCTCACCTGGGCGTTGTCGCCCTTGTTGTAGGTGTCAGCCCCGGTCAGGCTGGCCACACCGGCATCGCCCTGGGTGGTCACGACATACTGATAGTGGTTGTATCTGATGGTCAGATTCTTGGTCTCAGCCTTGTCCAGGGAAATGGGGCCGTTGTCGCTGACGTACTCATAATAGCCCTGGGCGTGCTTGCTGTTGGCGGTGGAATCCTTCATGGCATCGGTAACAGCAATGCTGTCGTCGTGCTTGGCGGTGATAACATCAGTGCTGTAGTTATCCTCCGTCACCGCCTGGGGCTCACCATCGGAGACCACGTTGTAATACTCGTGCTTCACAATATAGCTGGCATCGGATTTCTCGTGGCGGATATAGTCCAGGTGAACGACGGTGGTCCCCTGGGTGGGGATGATGTTACTCACAGTAGAGGTACCCGCATCCCAATTCAGTCCTTCAAGCTGCTCCTGACCCTGGCTCAGTTCCACCTCATCATAGGTCTTGGATTCGTAGGTGCTGGAACCAGCGGTGTAAGAAACGGGGTCGGCATTGATCTCATACTCCACTTCGGTCAAGGGCATGGGGGTGGTGTTCTTCTTTACCCGGTCCCCGCCGTCGGTGATGATATAATAATCAGCCACGATCTGATAGCTGGGCTTCAGGGTCCACTGACCCTGGAACACCACGTCGCCAGCAGGAACATCGCCCTCGGGCGCAGTCAGGGTGAAGGTGCTCTCAGGAACGGCATAGCCATTCTCGTCAGTCACGACCTCAGCCTCGCCGGAAATCTTCTCCCAGCCGGAGAAGTTGTACTGCTTAGACTCCGCGTCAGGCTGGACCTCAATGCCTGTAGTGCCGGTGGGATACCAGGTCTTGGCATAACCGTCGGTCAGCTTGGTAGCGTCCTCGGGAATATCGCCGTCGTACACATACTCCACGCTGTTCACGGTGGCGCGCTCATAAACGTGGACCAGCTCGTGGGCCTTGGCCTCATCGGTCACATTCAGGCTGCCGTCAACATAATTCCCGTCGGAATCCACATTATAGGCGTAATCCGCCTTATCCAGGGTAGAGGACACATACAGGTACTTGACGTGCTCGTCGTTGGTATCCAGAGTCTTGGCGGGGGCATTCACGACCAATTCAGTCAAGCCGTTGTCCGTGACCTTGCTCTGGAAGAAGGTGTGGGGCTGCTCCACATACTGGCTGATGTCCGTGCCATTTTCATCCACGAACTTCTCAGTCAGATTGGACACCTTATAGTATCCGGCAGGGATGGGGAAATTGGCGGTGTAAGCGTTCTTCACGCCGTTCTGCTCCTCCACGCCATACTGGAGATAGGTGGTGTTGTTCAGCTTGATATCGGTGTAGTCACCGTTTTCCTCGCTGGGGTTCAGCTTCACGTTATAGGTATACTCAATGGTGCTGTTGTTGAACTTGTCCTGATTGGTGGGGGTCCAGCGCAGGGTGCGGCCATCGGTATCCACAGAAATGCTGCCGGCAACAGAACCTTCACTGACTTCGGCGCTGCCGTCCACATAGGTCACCTTGTCGCCCATGGGGTCCACGATCATGGCGGCAATGCGGGTGGACAGCTCGGTAAAGGCGGAGTCCAGCGCTTCGGCATTCTTGGCGTAGATGTACTTGCCGTCGCCCTTGATCATCCCTTTCAGGTTCTGGTTGTCCACGGCAAAGCCCACGGTGTACACGTCGCCGTTGAAGTTTTTCAGCTTTTTGGAGCTGTAGTTACCATTATCATCCTTGCCGTCGGACAGCAGGACCAGCACCTTCTTGGTCACGGTGCTCTGATTCTTGTTCAGCAGGTCGATGCCCAGATTTACACCCTTCATGATGTTGGTGCCGCCATTGGCAACCACATCGTTCAGGCTGTTTTCCTGCTTGGCATTGCTGGAAAAAGAGACGTACTGAACGTTAGCGCCGTTGGGCAGATTGCCTTCCAAAGTGCTCATAGCGCTCTTCGCTGCACTCAGGCGACTGGGATACGCAGTCCACTCACTATCCTTGGTCTCTTTGTAGTAGCAAGTTGTGTTACCACTATGCTCGTGTTCTTCCTCATAGTAGTGCCCACAGGCCAGCTCATAGTTGGGACAACTGCTCGGATAAAAATTCCCAAAAAAGTCATATTCACGCCAACCATGCTTATGCTCCGGGTCGGCGTCCGCCTTCAACTGGTAGCAGCTGTCGCTGTGCTCATGGGGTTCTTCCGTACACCAGGCCATGGAGCCGGACCTATCCAGGACGAACACCACGTCCAGGGGCTGCTGCTTGATGGGGGTCTCACCGATGTCGGCCTTTACGGTGACCTTCCACTCGGTGTCGCCCACCCGCTCGGCGGTCTTGCTCAGGGTGATGTTGTGGCCGTTGTTGTCAGCGACGGCCTGGGGCTTGAGGGTGTCGTTCTCCTCGCCATCGGTGGCGAAGGCGCTGATCTGGACCAGGCTGAGGGTCATGACCATAGCCATGAGCAGGGAAAGTCCTCTGCGGCCAAGGCCCTTGAGCGAATACGCTCTTTTTTTCAATCGTTTGTTTCCCATTATTTCGTTCTCCTCCTCATTTTTTTCGCAGGAACGGAATACTGGCGGCCGGGCTGGCATGGCGTTTTGCTTTAGCCCCCATGGCTTTGCGTCCCGCTCTTTCGGGCGGTTTGCCGTGGTCAGTGTTTTCGTTGGCCCGTCGGGGCCGGGGTCGCCGGGGCAGTGGAACTTGCTGTGCGTGGGTTTGGGTCAGCCGCTTTTCTCCATCCGGTTGACGCTTGTCAGTGCGCTGTCCAGCAGGAGGAGCAGCTCTAACACGCTGCGGAACCGCTGTTCGCTGCCGCCCTCCAGCCAGGACACAGAGCCCTGCCAGCTGGCGTTTTGTCGGAAGATGACTCTCACGGTAAAGGTGGCCAACTTTCCCGTTTTTGGGCCTGTCCCGGCTGCTGCGCCGCCCCTTCCCGCGGCGTCTCCGCCGAAGGCCCGGGGGGTGCTGAACGCCTGGGGGAACTTTGTGGCATCCAGCAGCCGCTCCATTTTTTGCAGGAATTGGATGGCGCTGTGGAACTGCTCGCCGCTGTGCAGCTGTGGGTGGTAGAGCCGCCCGTCCAGCACACCGTCTACATAGGAGTCGATGCACACCAGCGTGTTCCGGTATTCATTCGCCTGGCCTCTGGTTTGCACGCTGTCAAGTCCTCCCCTCTCTTGTTTTATGACAAGAGTATACCATACGGCGGTTACAAAACCGGTTACATATTGCTTTTCAACGCGCAGTTCCCGAAAAAATATTGCACAAATTATATCCGAACTTTTTGGGCAGACGGTACAAAAAAGGGGTGTTTTTGCGGGAGTGTACTCTCATCCGGGCATAAAATAGCCTTCCCCGGGGGGAAGGCCAGATATAAAAAGTATGTTGTTGTGCTGATGCTGTCAAGTTATGTCATTCCGAGGAGCGCAGCACCCGCAAGGGGTACGCCGCATCCCCCGTCCCTTGGCTCCCCCTGTGGGGGAGCTGGCACGGCGAAGCCGTGACTGAGAGGGCGGGCGGCCACAGGCCGCCCCTACAAGAGGGCCGGAGCTATTTGCCGTAGGGGCGGCCTTTGGCCGCCCGCCGTCGGCGTACAAAGCAAGCATTCCGGGCGGATGAGGACATCCGCCCCTACGGAATGTGACGAATCTCGTCCGTAGGGGCCGCTGTCCTCAGCGGCCCGCCGTCGGCCCGTTTGCCCTCCTCGCAATGACAGGTTTTTTGACAGTTTAGCCTTCCCCGGGGGGAAGGCTTTCAAAAATTCTCTTCAATTCCCCATCCGCCGTTTCAGCTGCTCCGGGTTGTCGGCACAGTTCAGGGCGGTGTCCCGGGTGATGCGGCCAGCCTGATACAGGGCCAGGATGGACTGGTCCATGGTCAGCATCCCCTCGCTGCCCCCGGCGGCGATGGCGTTGTCGATCTGGTGGTCTTTCCCGTCCCGGATCATGCTGCGGATGGCGCTGTTCATCTGCATCACCTCGAAGGCTGGGACCTGCTCCCCGTCCACGTCGGGCAGCAGCTGCTGGGACACCACCGTGCGCAGCACCGCGCTCAGCTGCACCCGGACCTGGGCCTGCTGGGCGGGGGGAAAGGAGTCGATGATCCGGTCGATGGTGTTCACTGCCCCCCGGGTGTGCAGGGTGGCGATGAGCAGGTGTCCGGTCTCGGCGGCGGTCATGGCCGTCTGGATGGTCTCGTGGTCCCGCATCTCCCCCAACAGGATCACGTCCGGGGCCTGGCGCAGGCAGGAGCGCAGGGCGGAGAGATAGTCCCGGGTGTCGATGGCGATCTCCCGCTGGCTGACGATGCTCCTCCGGTCCCGGTGGAGGTATTCGATGGGGTCCTCCAGGGTGATGATGTGGCAGTTCCGGGTGCGGTTGATCCGGTCCAGGATACAGGCCTGGGTGGTGGACTTGCCGCTGCCCGCCGTGCCGGACACCAGCACCATGCCATAGGTCAGCCCGGCCAGGTCCATCACTTGGGACGGGATGTGCAGGGCCTGAAAATCCGGGATCTCAAAGGCCACCACCCGCACCACCGCAGCCATGGACCCCCGCTGGCGATAGGCGTTCACCCGGAACCGGGCCACCCCCCCCACAGAGAAGGAGAAGTCGTCGTCCCCCCGGGCCAGAAAGCCGTCCATGTCCCGCCCGGCCAGCCCATAGATGGCCCGCAGCAGCTCCTCCGTCTTGGGGGGCAGCAGCCGTTCATCGTCCAGGGGCATGATCTGCCCCTCGACCTTGGCGCTGGCCGAGCCGCCGGCCACAAAAAACAGATCGGATGCCCGGCGCTCCACCGCCTGGGTCAGATAGTCCATCAGCTCCGCCATGGTTCTCTCCTCCTTGGATCGTTTTATAAAGTCATGTGCTCCCGTCCCACAGGTCCAGGTCGTCGTCCGCCTGCCAGTCCGCCGTAAATTCCGCCTGCCAGCAGAGAATTTCATAGCTCTCCCCCGCCAGACGCACCCGGACCTGCAGCGTCTGGGTATCGGAGATGGGGCAGGCATAGGAGAACGTACTCTCCCCCTCTTCCGTCACGCCCTGGGGGCGCTCCCCCGCCCGCAGCCGGGAGAGAATTTCTTGTGCCTGGCAGTCGGCCCGGTAATAGCCGGTGACTGCGCTCCAGCTGTTCTGGGCCAGCCGCCGGTCCGCCTGGCCCTGGGCCAGGGACAGCACGGCGAACACGGTGAGACACAGCACGGCGAAGATGACCAGCAGGGAGATTCCCCCCACCACCGTCGGGGCGCGCTTTCCCTCTCTCATGTTTTTGCCTCCTGCCAGCAGACCTCCAGGGAGAACAGGCTCTCCCCGTTTTTCTGCGCTACGTCGATCTGGGCTTTTCCAAGCAGGGGCCGGCCGGTCTGGACGGGCCGGGCGGTGAGGGTATAGGCGGGCTCCCCCGCCGTCTCCTGCCAATTTTCGTCCAGGAGGACGGTCCAGCGCTGACCGTCAAACTCGCCGCCCAGCTCCGCTGCGGCCCGGGACAGGTCGCCCTGGCGGGCCTTCAGGGTGTCGGCGGCGCTTTCTGCCCACAGCACCGCCCGGTCGGT
Source organism: Flintibacter faecis (assembly GCF_014287875.1). Lineage (GTDB taxonomy): Bacteria > Bacillota > Clostridia > Oscillospirales > Oscillospiraceae > Lawsonibacter > Lawsonibacter faecis_A. The sequence goes on from NZ_JACOPN010000002.1 coordinate 274,697, forward strand.
GGACTCCACCTGGCGGGAGATGCCGTCGGCCAGGGCAAAGGCCCTTAGACACAGGGCGGCGGCCAGGGCAAAGACCAGCACCATCACCGTCTGCTCCATCAGCGCCAGGGGCGCACGGCTTTTCATGGCCTCCCCTCCCCGCTCAGGGGCAGATACAGGGCCAGGTCGGCCCGCTCCCCCCCGTCATAGCACAGGGCGGCCCGCAGCAGGCTGCCCTCCCGGGACAGCTCCAGCTGTTCAGCGGGCAGTATCTGCGCCCCGTCCTCCGGGCCCAGGCCGCTGTCCGGCTGGGCGTACAGCTCCATCAGCCAGCCGTCGTGGCAATAGACCCAGGTAGTGTACACCTCGCCGCCCTCCTCCTGGGAGAAGGCCAGGGCGGGCGTGCCCTGCAGGTCGGTGACCGTCACCGGGCCCCGGGCCTGACGCACCCGGGTGGCCAGATACTGGGCCCCGGTGCGCCGCTGATAGCTGTCCCGGTCCCGCTGGGTCAGGCGCTGATACACGTTGGCCCCCGTCAGCAGCACGGACAGTACACAGACCGCAAACAGGGCGAACACCACCAGGGGCAGCAGGGCGGACATATGCAGTTTTGTGTTTTGCTCTCTCATGTCTCCCGCTCCAGCACAGTGATGTCGGGCATCAGATTTGACCCCTCCACCTGGTAGAACACCGCATAGCGGGACCGGTCGATCTGCACGCCCCAGTGCTCCTCGATGTAGGATAAGTCCGGGGGATAGGCCCCCTGGGCGGCGTAGCAGGCCACCGCCGCCCGGCGGAGGGTCTCCTCCAGCTGGCGGCGGCTGCGCTCGCCGCTATTCTGATCCAAATTCCCCACGCCTTCAAAAAAGATGGCCAGGGCACAGCACGCCGCGGCCAGCCCCCCAAGCAGGGACAGCACCGCCCGGCGTCTCTCTCGTCTCGTTCCCATGGCCGCTCACCCGATGGCGGACATGATGTGCATCAGGGGCAGCATCACCGACAGGAGGATGACCCCCACCAGCACAGAGGTCACGCCAACTAAGGCGGGCTCCACCCGGCTGACCCGGTCCTCCAGGGCGTCCTCCCCGGCCTGACCTAAGCGGCGGGCGATGTCCTCCATCACCCGGTCTCCGGAGCCGCTGCGCAGCCCCAGGGCCAGCAATCGGCACTCCGCCGGGGGCAGCACTTCGGACTGGCGCACCGCCTGGGCCAGCTCCTCCCCCCGGTCCAGCCGCTCCAAGCAATCCCGGCACCGGGCCTGGGCGCTTGGGGAGTCCTCCAGCAGCCCGGCGGCCTGGGTGAGGGCATCCTCCAGGGGCAGTCCGCTGGCCATGCCCATAGACAGGGCCTGGGCAAAGCGGCCGTCGTCGATCTTCCGGGACACGCCCCGGTCGCCAAAGCGCCGCCGCCACCCAGATACCAAGCGCCGGCGGAACCCCTCGGACAGGGAGAACAGGACCAGAAATATCCCGGCGGCACCCAGCAGGGCACACAGCACGGGCATTCCCCCATCCAGTACCCGGCCCAGGGCCAGCAGTCCCCCGGCCACGCCGGTGAGGCTCCCCCCCAGCCCGGCATATACCTGGTCGAACACCGGCAGTACCTTCGTAAGCAATACCACGATGACCCCCAGCATAATGAGCATCAGAATACAGGGGTACAGCAGGGCCGAGCGCAGACGGCGGTCCAGGCTCATGCGGCTCTCGTAGTGGCGCTCCAGAGCGGCAAGGGCCTCCTCCGTCCGTCCGGCCGCCTCCCCCACCTCTATCAGGGCGCACAGATAGTGGGGAAAGCGCCCGCTGTCCTCCAGGGCCTGAGCCAGGGAGGCCCCGTCGTCCACCCGGCGGGCCAGGTCGGTCAGCAGCTTGGCCAGGGCGGGCTCCTCCTGCTGCTGGCCCAGCAGGTCCAGGCCGTCCGCCGTGCCCACCCCCGCGTGGAGCAGCAGGGCCAGCCCGCCGCACAGGTCCATCAATGTTTGGTTGGAAAGGGGCTTCTCCCTCATAGCGGTCTCCTTCGCACTTCCCCGGCTGCCCGGGCGAAAAATCGGTTGTGATCGGGATGATTATACCACATTCCGCCTGTTTCAACAATAGGCTTCATGGAACTGACAGAAAAATCGGGCCTGCGCTTTTCCCGCAGGCCCGATTTCAAATTGTTATGTTTAATAAAAATATTTCGCTGAGTAGTGACTTCCGTCCCCGATGTAGGCCATGATGGACGCGCTCTGCTTGCCGGAGGAGGCGAAGGTGGGGTCCATCCGCTGCCAAGTGGAGCCGTCGAAGTAGATGGCCCCGTCCACCCAGCCATTTTCTTTCGTCCACACGCTGATCCAGGCGTGATAGGCCGTTCCGGCGTAACCCACCACCAGCTTGCAGGGGACGCCCTGGCTGCGGAGCATCCCGGTCATCAGAGCGGCATAGTCAAAGCAGATGCCCGTCTTTTTGGATAGCACCGTGTCCAGTACGGGGAGATAGCCGCTCTTCACGCTGGCGGCCAGCTGCTTGTCATAGGTGATGTTCTGCACCACATAGTTATACACCAGCTCCACCTTTTTCAGGGGATCGGTGACGCCCTTCGTCAGCTCCGCCGCCTTGGCCACGGTGTTGGGGGCCTTGGCATAGTTCACATACTGGTTGGGGTGGGTGAAGGGGGCAAACTCGTCGGTCATCGCTGCGTCAAAGGCGGCGGAGACCACGGCGGCATACTTGCTGCCCTCGGTATTCTGATACACCGTCACCTGATAGCGGCCGTTGCCGTCGGACAGGGGGAAGGTGGCCCAGCTGCCCGCCGTCAGATTGTATGTATAGGTGGTGGTGGGGCCCTTCACCTGGGCCTTCAGCCGCTTGTCCGTCTTGGCGGTGTACTGGACCATCACATAGCCGTCCTTGGTGTTGGAATAGTCCACCACCGCCTTGTCGTTCTTCTTGACCAGGGTCCCGGGCGCGGAGGTGGTCAGACTGGGGTCAATGGCCCCCGGTCCGGCGGCCAGGGCCACCATCTCGTCCTCCAGGGTGATCTCCCCCAGAGATATGTCTCCGCTCCGGTCAGCCACGGACCCGTCGGCCATGGTCTGCACCCCATCTCCGGCGGTATTCCGGGCACAGCCGGACAGCATCATGGCCGCCAAGGCCAGGGCCAGCACTCGCTTCCACATATTACGCATCGCATATTCCCTTCTTTGTCTCTCGTTGGATGTTGTAAATCGATAGATTCTGTCTTTCTTTTATACTATACTATAGCTGCGCCAAAATGAAAAGAGGGCTTCCGCATTTTTGTTACATTTTTTATTTTTCCCTCTTTTTCCGTGCTTTTTTATATTCCCAGTTGTATCTTCCAACCTTCTATAGTATAATAAGGTAAATTGTGAATTATTTTCTACTCCTGCGGTCAACCCTGACCGTTTTCTTTTGTGGAGGGACGGGACCATGTGCATCACCTCGCTAAAAGTGAACATGCTGGGCGGACTCTCCATCCGGTCCGGCGATGTGGAGATCAACGACGGCGACAACCGCTCCCGCAAGGTGTGGCTGCTGCTGGCCTATATGATCTACTGCAGAAAGCGCCCCATAACCCAGGAGGAGCTGGTCCGACTGCTGTGGGACGACGCGGATAGCGTGACCAATCCGGCCAATGCTCTGAAGACCATGTTCCACCGGGTGCGCACCACCCTGGACCGGCTGGGGGACTCCGCCGGACACGTCCTCATCGTCCGCCAGGGGGGCAGCTACGCCTGGAACTGTAAGGTCCCCCTCACCCTGGATGTGGAGGCGTTTGACGAGCTGTGCCAGTCGGCCTCTGATGCTACCCGCCCCAAGGACCGGCTGGAGCGCTGTCTCAAGGCACTGGAGCTGTATGGCGGGGACTTTTTGGAGCACTTCTCCTCCGACCCCTGGGTGGTGCCCGTGGCGGCCTATTACCACAACGTCTATCTCCAGGTGACCCACGAGGTACTGCCCATGCTGGAGGAGGCAGACCGCCGGGAGGAGGCCGCCCTGCTCTGCCGCCAGGCCATCCAGCTGGACCCCTACTGCGAGGAGCTCTATTGGCACCTGATGCGCAATCTGCTGGACCTGGAGCGGCAGAAAGAGGCCATCGTGGTCTATGAAGAGGTCACCCAGCTGCTCTATGACAACTTCGGCGTGAATCCCTCTGACGAGCTGCGTGCCCTATACCGGGAGGCCATGAGCTCCGTCAGCGACCTTCCCCTTCCCCTGCAGGAAATTCAGGAACGGCTCACCGAAATAGACCCTGACCGGGGAGCTATGGTCTGCCAGTTCGATTTTTTCCGCACCCTGTACCAGATGGAGTCCCGGTTGGTGGCCCGCAGCGGCGACGCGGTCCACATCGCCCTCATTTCCGTCCAGGGGGAGAACAACGAGCCCCTTCCCAAGCGCAGTCTGAACCGGGCCATGAAAAATCTGCTGGACCAGATCCGCTACAGCCTGCGCCGGGGGGACGTGGTGGCCCCCTGCAGCGTATCCCAGTACATCATGATGCTGCCCCAGGCCAACTATGAAAACAGCTGTATGGTCTGCCAGCGCATCCTCCTCTCCTTCGCCCGCCGCTACCCCCACTCCCCCGCCAAGCTGCACTACAGCGTCCAGCCCCTGATCCCGCTGATGTGAGATTTTGATTTCAAATCGTTTTGTTTTAGATTTGTAATACGCACAGTATTGTATTTCAAACGGACCGCTGACTATGGCGGTCCGTTTTTTGTGGAGAACAGATTGCCACGTCGCTGCGCAGCCGTTGGCAGCTCTGCTGCCTTACGGATGCGGCGTACCCCTTGCGGGTGCTTCGCTCCTCGCAATGACGGCTGTCGTTCTTGTCATTGCGAGGAGGGCCGTGCCCGACGTGGCAATCCGTCCCCCTTCCCGCAACCATCTGTTGCTTGTCTCTTTCCCCGAATTTTGTTATCCTGTGGAAAAGGAGGCGGATCGCCATGGAACCGAAGGATATGATCGCCGCACTGCGGCAGAAGCACGGATTTTCTCAGCAGAACCTGGCGGATCAGGTGTTTGTTACCCGGCAGGCGGTATCCCGGTGGGAGAGCGGGGAGACGATACCCGGCCCGGACACGCTGAAGCTGCTCTCCCGGCTGTTCAATGTGTCCATCAACACCCTGCTGGGCTCTCCCCAGAATCTGATCTGCCAGTGCTGCGGGATGCCTCTGGAGGACGGCATCCTCAGTCACGAACCGGACGGGACCCCCAACCAGGACTACTGCCAGTGGTGCTATACGGACGGGGCTTTCATCTATACAGACCTGAACACCCTCATTGATGTCTGCGTCGGACACATGGCCGGCCCCGCCTGGCCGGAGGAGCAGGTCCGGGCCTATTTACAGGCCACCTTACCCACCCTAAAGTATTGGAAGCATCCCGAATAATCGCAAAAGCAGCACCCGCCAAAGCGGATGCTGCTGAGACTGTCAAAAAAGCCTGTCATTGCGAGGAGGCCCAACGGGTCGACGTGGCAATCCGTTCCAAAAGCTATGATTATCAGTATATTTTCGGCTTTTGAGTTACGGATTCCCACGTCGCTGCGCTCCTCGGAATGACAGAAGAGGGTTTATCGACACGCTGAGAGCAGCACCCGCCAAAGCGGATGCTGCTTTTGCTGTCTTTTGCAAGAGGTTTTATTCAGCCCTTGACCTCGGTCTCGAAGGGCTCGCCCAGGGTGACGGGGCCGCCGATGTAGGTCTTGACCACTTTGCCGCCCTCCCGCACTGCGGTGGCGGTGACGGTTCCAGCGGGCTGGATGTAGCTGCGGCTGAAGGTGCCGTCTGTCAGGTCCCGGCTCTGGGCCAGGGCGGAGGCCAGGGAGCCGGAGCCGCAGCTGCCCTCCCACACCAGGGTGTTGGTGGCGGGCACCTTCACCAGGGGGGTCATGTGCAGGGTGTTGGTGTCCAAGAAGATGACACCATAGGCATCCAGACCGGGGATGTCCTGGAACAGGGGCTCGGCCTGGTCAAAGACGGCCTGGCTGGGCTCCACGTTCTCCAGCACCAGGTGGGCGATACCCCCCAGGTGGACCAGAGTACCCTGGTGCTCCCCGAACTGCACGGAGCGCAGCCACTGGGGCAGGGGCATCTCCGCCCGGGAGGTCCCGGCGGCCAGGTCGGTGTCCACGGTGACGATGTGGTCGCAGCCGCTGGTCTCGATGCGCACCTGGGCAGGGGCACCCAGTTTTTTGGCCGTCAGCAGGCCGAAGGCCCGGGTAGCGTTGCCGCAGAACTCGCCGCCCATCATCTCCATGCGGCCGTCGCCCCCCTCCTGCGGGGTGCAGACGAAACCAACCTGTTCAGCCTGATACTCAGGCACAGCCATCAGCTGGGCAGCGACATCCGCCCGGCGGCTCTTTTCCACAGGGTCCAGCACAAATAGGGTGATATTGCCCGCCGGGTCGGCGCGCAGTACGTTCAGCTTCATAGGGACACACGCTCCTTCTCTGAAATAAAAAACGGGGGCAAGGGCAACGCCCTTGCCCCCGAGGGGAAAACAAGTGTAAGGGGAGGATTACTGGAAGTCGGGGATATACTCCTTGATCAGCTCCAGCAGCTCGCCGCTGTAGATCATTTCCTTCACAGCCTGGATGTCGGGCCAGATCTCACGGTCGATCTCGAAGAAGGCGACCTTCTCGCGGACCTTGTTGTAGATGGCCTGGTGCAGGGGGGTGATGCCCTGGCCGTGGCTGTTCAGGCGGCGGCGGATGTCGATGGCCTGGCAGGAGGTCATCAGCTCCAGAGCCAGACAATCCAGGGTGTTCTTCACGATCATGCCGGCCTTACGACCCGCAGTGGTACCCATGGACACGATGTCCTCCTGGTTGGCGGAGGAGGGGATGGAGTCCACGGAAGCGGGGTGGGCATAGATCTTGTTCTCGGACACCATGGAAGCGGCGGCGTACTGAACGATCATATAGCCGGAGTTCACGCCGCCCTCGACGGTCAGGAAGGGGGTCAGGCCGTTGGACAGAGCGGCATTGACCATACGCTCCAGACGGCGCTCGGAGGCGTCAGCCAGCTCGGAAGCGGCAATGCCCAGAGTGTCGAAGGGGATGGCCATGGGCTCGCCATGGAAGTTGCCGCCGGAGATAACAGCCTCGTCCTCCAGGAACATCAGGGGGTTATCGGTCACGGCGTTCAGCTCGATCTCCACCTTGTCCAGGACATAGTCCAGGGCGTCACGGACAGCACCGTGCAGCTGGGGGATGCAGCGCAGAGCATAGGCATCCTGCACACGGTCGTTCTGGCAGTTGTCGATGATCTCGGAACCATCCAGCAGCTTGGCCATGTTCTCGGCGACCAGCATCTGGCCCTTCTGGCCACGGACAGCGTGGATGCGGGGATCGAAAGCGTTGCGCAGACCGGTCAGGCCCTCGAAGTCCATGGAGCCGATGATATCGCCCAGCTGAGCGGCGCAGATGGTGTCATACAGAGCCAGGGAGCCCACGGAGGTCATGGCGCAGGTGCCGTTGGTCAGGCCCAGGCCCTCCTTGCTGACCAGGGTGTCCAGGGTCTTGATGCCGGCCTTGGCCATAGCCTCGGCACCGGACATCTCCACGCCGTCGAACTTGGCGCGGCCGCGGCCCAGCAGGGGCAGGGACATGTGAGCCAGAGGAGCCAGGTCGCCGGAGGAGCCCAGGGAGCCCTTCTGGGGGATGACGGGGGTGACACCCTTGTTCAGCATCTCGATCATCATCTCGACCAGCAGAGGACGCACGCCGGACACGCCCACGCACAGAGCGTTGGCACGCAGCAGCAGCATGCCGCGGGAGACCTCGTCGGCATAGGGCTCGCCCATGGCGGTGCAGTGGCTGAGGATCAGGTTGGTGGACAGCTGGTTGCTCATCTCGGCGCTGACGGCCACCTTCTGGAAGTCGCCGAAGCCGGTGGTGATACCATAGGCCACGCGCTTCTCAGCGGCGATCTTCTCGGCCAGGGCGCGGGACTTCTTCATGGCCTCCATGGCGGAGGGAGCCAGCTCCACGGTGGCACCGAAACGGGCGACAGCGACGAAGCTCTCCAGGGTCAGGCTGTGGCCGTCCAGGACCACGTTCTTAATGGCTTTGGGATTGTACAGCATTCTAAAATTACTCCTTCCAAATTAGGGCGGCATGTTTCTTCTGCGCCGCCTTCGTCTGCAGTAACTAGCTTTGGTATCCCGCCCGGAAAATATCCGGGCGGGATACATGAGCATTTTAAGGAATTACACGAACTGGGACAGGACGATGGCACCGATCATCAGGGGGATGTTATAGTGCAGGAAGGTAGGCACGCAGGTGTCCCAGATGTGGTTGTGCTGGCCGTCGGCGTTCAGGCCAGCGGTGGGGCCCAGGGTGGTGTCGGAAGCGGGGGAACCGGCATCGCCCAGAGCGGCGGCAGCGGACATCAGGATGATGGTAGCGGGGACGGAGAAGCCCATCCGCTGGCACAGAGGAACGTACAGGATGGCAACGACAGGCACGGTGCTGAAGGAGGAGCCGATACCCATGGTGACCAGCAGGCCGATCAGGGTGATCACGGTGGCGGCGACCCACTTGTTGCCGCCCATGACGGCGATAGCGGCCTCGACCAGCTCGTTGACAGCGCCGGTGGCCTTCATGACCTCGGCATAGCCGCCGGCAACCAGCATGATGAAGCCGATCAGGCCCATGATGCGGACACCGCCGTCAAACTGCTCGTCGATCTTGTTCCACTTGACAGCGCCGCCAACGATCATGATGGCAACACCGGTCAGAGCGGCCAGAGCCAGGGAGTCGGCCAGGACCTGGACCACGACCACGCCCAGGATGGCGACCAGGGTCACGGCGTGAGCAGCGGTGAAGCGGTCGGAGGCGGCATCGGAAGCGGCAGTGTCGGCAGCGACCACCTTGTACTCACGGGGCTTGCGATAGGTGACGAACACGGCGATCAGCAGGCCGATGAACATGCAGGCACCCAGCATCCAGTTGTAGCGGGACACCTGGCTGACGGAGGTCTCCATGCCGTTGGCGGTCATGTTGTCGGCGATGATGCCCATGAAGATGGCACCGAAGCCGAAGGGGATGGAGATGTAGGGGGCCTTCAGGCCGAAGGCCAGAGCGCAGGCCACGCCGCGGCGGTCGACCTTCATCTCATTGAACATGGCCAGCATGGGGGGGATCAGGATGGGGATGAAAGCGATGTGCACGGGGATCAGGTTCTGAGACAGGCAGGCCACGGCAGCCAGGATCAGCAGCAGCACAGAGGCGCTCTTGCCGCCCATGATCTGGGACAGCTTCTTGGAGGCCATGTCGGCCAGACCGGTGGAGGCGATGGCGGTGGCGACGGTGCCCAGCAGCACGTAAGCCAGAGCGGTGTTGGCGTTGCCTGAGAAGCCGTCGCACAGGATGCCCATCGCATCGGGGATGGAGATGCCGCCCAGAACAGCGCCGGTCATAGCGGCGATGATCAGGGACATCAGCACGTTCAGCTTGAGCAGACACAGGACACAAAGGACAACGACGGATACCAGAACGGGATTCGTTAATAATGACATGTTATTACCCCTCTTTTCAATTCGTTCTTTTCCCTTCTTCTAAAAACAGCGGTTTCATGCGTTTTCTGATTTGACCTGTCAGACCAGCCTTTTCGCTCGCGCGGGCTAGCACCACCGGGCTTTTCTGGGCTTAAAATCTATCGGGTCTCCTCTCCTCTGTTCTTAACGATTTTTATTATAACCCATGCTTTAGATAAATTCAATAAAAACTTTTCGATTCTTATTTTATTCTTTATGCAATATCGCACCAATTAGGTGATTCACTAGCACGCTATATTGTGATATTGTCTCTACAAGAACAGGCTGGCAGAAGGGAGAACTCTGCCAGCCTGTTAGAAAACCTTGTTCTGTATTTATATTCACCCGTTCGCTGTCTGACGCAGCACGGCCAGCAGCTCCTGTGTCACAGCCCCGTTGGTGCCCAGGATGCCGCTGCCCGTTTTCAGGGAGGGAGCCCCTCCGTCCACGGTCACAACGGCTCCGCCGGCCTCCTGAACGATGAGAAGGCCCGCCGCATAGTCCCAGGGCTTCAGTCCGATCTCCATGTAGGCATCCAGCCGCCCCGCCGCCACATAGCACAGATCCACGGAGGTCGCCCCCACCCGGCGGATGTCGTGGCAGCGGTCATACACCGCCCGCAGCCACCGGAAGGTCCGGTCTGCCATCTCCCGCTGGCTGGGGTTGGTGCCCACGTCCACCAGGCAGTCGGCCAGTCGCTTCGCTTTGCTGACGTGGATGGGCTCCCCGTTTACAAAGGCCCCGCAGCCCCGCCGGGCGGAGAACAGCTCCCCGGCATAGGGATCGTACACCAGGCCCAGCTCCACCTGCCCCCTATCCGCCAGGGCCAGAGACACGGCGCTGTGGCGGAAGCCGTGGACCAGGTTCATGGTCCCGTCCACCGGGTCCAAGATCCACATGGGCTTTTCAAAGTCCAGGCCGCTGTTGTCCTTCTCCTCCCCCATCAGCTGCACCTCCGGGGCGAGCTGGGCCAGCCGCTCCTTCAAAAAGGTCTGTACCGACAGGTCCACCTCGGTCACAAAGTCGGTGACCCCCTTGTGCTTCATGTGGCTGACCTTGGTCCGGTCATAGAAGATCTGCCCGGCCTCCCGCACCGCCTGCTCCACCTGTGCCAAAAACTTAGGGTCCTGAATGTTCATATGGATTGCCTCCTATATAAAATGCTTCTCTTTATCTCTTTTTCTTTAACAGAAACAGGATAAACAATGGGATGAGATTTAGCAGCAGCAGCGATGGGATCTCTATGGTCAGCCTGTGATATATTTTAGGAAGCATTTCTAATTCCACTGCTTCTCCAAATTCGTACCACACGTTCACCATCTTGAGTTCCGTTAAAACTGCCAGCGCTCCAAACATCAAACTGGAAAACGTAAGCACATGGGACATCATTTGCTTTTGCTTTATCGACGCAAAAACATTGATGCAGGCCAGGGAAAATGCTATCCACACGTAAATTCTCCAAGTGAGATTCCACATAAAACCATCCCGCTTTTTATTTTTTATCCTCCTGGATCAGCAGCTTCAGGGCCTCCACGCCCACGTCGATGGCGGCGGAGGTGTCCATAGACTCCTTCTGATCCAGTCCGGCGGCCTCCCGCTCCTGGTTCCAGATGACGTGGAACACCGCCCCGCAGCGCACATGGCGGGCGGCGGCCACAGTGAACAGGGCGGCCCCCTCCATCTCCGAGGCCAGCACCCCCAGCCGCTTCCACGCCTGCCACTTCTGCTCCAGGTCATAGGACACGGGCATCCGGCCCGGGGAGTGCTGTCCATAGAAGGAGTCCTTGCTCTGCACCACCCCGGCGTGCCAGGGCTTGCCCAGGGCCTTGCAGGCCCGGACCAGGGCATCCACCGCCTGATAGTCGGCCACAGCGGGCCACTCGATGGGGGCATACTCCCGGCTGGTGCCCTCCATGCGCACCGCCCCGGTGGCCACCACCACGTCGTCGCTCTGGACGGACAGCTCGATGCCGCCGCAGGTGCCCACCCGGATGAAGGTGTGGGCACCCAGATTGGCCAGCTCCTCCATGGCGATGGCGGCGGAGGGCCCGCCGATGCCGGTGGACACCACGCTCACCCGCTCCCCCAGCAGTTCCCCCGTCCAGGTCTCAAATTCCCGGTTGGTCTTTACATGCACCGCCCCGTCAAAGCGCTGGGCGATGGCCTTGCACCGGCCCGGGTCGCCGGGGAGGATGCAGTATTTGCCCACGTCCCCCTGGCTGCACTGGATATGAAACTGTACAGAGCGTTCCTTTTCGTTCATGGCGGAGTCCTCCTTATATCTTTTTTCCCATGCTATCATATCCGGGGGCGGTTTTCAACGGCGGTTTTCAGGCTTCTCCCTCTTTACGGCGATTTTGATTGCTGATATAATAAGGAAAACGGTCCTGCCCCGGTCCGGGGCTTCTCCGTGATTTTTTCATCCCATCAGGAGGTGTCCGCCGTGTCTGTCCCCAGCTGGGTAAAACAGTTCTATCGTATGGCTCAGGACCAGTTCCTGCGCATCCCGGAGATGCCCCGCAGTCTCATCATCTCCGCCCTGTTTCTGTGCGGAGCCTATCTGACCAGCGGCATTCTGATCAACCACACCGGGGGCGAGAACAACTCCGCCCTGGTGTTCGTGCTGGCGGTGGTGATGATCTCTCTGCTCACCCAGGGGTATGCCTATGGCATCATCTCCTCTATCATCGGCGGGTTCTGCATCAACTACTTCTTTATGGTGCCATACGCCGCCTTCTCCCTGAGCTATACCGGCTATCCGGTGGCCATGATCTCTATGATCGCCATCTCCTGCGTGGTGTGCGCCCTGACCACCCGGGTGAAAAACCAGCGGGCAGAGGCCATCCGCCGGGAAAAGCGCACCAAATCCCTGTACGAGCTCAACGAGCGGCTCAATGCCGAAAAGACGGCCATCCAGCTGGAGTCCGCCCGGGAGACCATCCGGGGCAACATCCTCCGGGCTGTGTCCCACGACCTGCGCACCCCCCTCACCTCCATCTCCGGTGCGGCCTCGGTACTGCTGAGCAGCCCGGAGGTCTCCCCCCAGAACGTGGCCATGCTGCGGGACATCAAAAACGATGCCGACTCCCTCATCATCATGGTGGAAAACCTGCTGTCCATCACCCGCATCCAGGACGGAAATATCCCTCTGAAAAAACACGAGGAGATGCTGGAGGAGGTGGCCGGGGATGCCATTCTCACCACCCGCCGCCGCTTTCCCGAGTGCCATGTGGAGCTGGATATGTCCGAGGACATCCTGTTCTTCCCCATGGAGCCCATGCTGGTCAAGCAGGTGATGGTGAACCTGCTGGAAAACGCCATCCGCCACTCCGGCGACACCCAGCACATCACCCTGCACCTGTTCCGTCAGGACGACTGGGCGGTGGTGGAGGTCCGGGACCGGGGCAAGGGTCTGTCCCCCGAAATCTGCCAGGCCGTGCAGGCCGGAAAGCAGCTTGAAAAAAATCTCTCCGGCGACAAATCCCGGGGTATGGGTATCGGCCTGTCCGTCTGTCAAAGCATCATCAAGGCCCACGGCGGCTTCTTTGTCGCCGGCAACAACCCGGAGGGCGGGGCGGTATTCCGTTTCGGTCTCCCTATGGAGGAAACAAACCATGCCTGAAAAACGCACCATTCTGGTCATAGAGGATGACCACGCCATCAGCAACTTCATCTGCCGCGCCCTCACCGCCAACGACTATAAGGCCATCCCCGCCGCCAGCGGCAAGGAGGGCCTGTCCCTGTTCTTTTCCCACAGCCCTGCTCTGGTCCTGCTGGACTTGGGGCTGCCCGACATGGATGGGCTGGAGGTGCTGGAGCAGTTCAGCGACCTGCCCCAGGAGGTGCCCACCATCATCATCTCCGCCCGTGACCGGGAGTCAGAGAAGGTAAAGGCCCTGGACATGGGGGCGGACGACTATGTGGTCAAGCCCTTCGGCGTGTCCGAGCTGCTGGCCCGCATCCGCACCACCCTCCGCCGGGCCGACCGCATCAAGGTCAGCCAGGGCATCCAGCGGGACGTGTATCAGGTGAAGGACCTGGCGGTGGACATCGCCAAGCATCAGGTCACCCTGGGCGGTCAGCTGATCCACTTCACCCAGAACGAATTTAAAATTCTGGAGCTGCTGGCCATCCACGCCGGGAAGGTCTTGACCTATGACTTCATTCTGCAGCATGTGTGGGGCCCCTACAGCGGCAACAGCAGCAACCAGATCCTACGGGTGAACATGGCCAACATCCGCCGCAAGCTGGGGGAGAACCCCTCCGAGCCCAAGTACATATACACCGAGCTGGGCATCGGCTATCGGATGCTGGAGGATTAAAAGGTTTATGTTTCAAGCCGCGAAGCACACGCTTCGCGGCTTTTTGTGAAGACCCTCTCCGCCCAGTGTGCGCACTGGGCACCTCCCCCACAGGGGGAGGCAAGCTGGGGGCAGGAGAAACGGATCGCCACGTCGCCTCGCTCCTCGCAACGATAGATTCAGGTTGGTCTTGCTGTCATTGCGAGGAAGGGCGCAGCCCTGACGCGGCAATCCGCATCCCCTAACTCCTAACTCCTAACTCCTAACTCATCACTTCCCGCAGCTTCCCCAGCGCCCTGCGTTCCAGCCGGGACACCTGGACCTGGGACACGCCGACGATCCGGGCGGTCTGCACCTGGGTCATCCCCCGGTAATAGCGCAGCAGCAGCACCTCCCGCTCCCGCTCCGGCAGGTTGTCCAGGGCCGAACGGAGGGCCAGGCATTCGATGAGACGCTCCTCCTCATTTCCGGCGGTGAGCATCCCCTCCAGGGTCAGCCCGCCCTCCCCCGTCTCGCTCTGGAGGGACAGCACAGGCTCTGCCGCCGTCTCCGCCGCGGCGATGTCCTCCGGCTCCAGTCCCGTCTCCGCCGACAGCTCGCTAATGGTGGGCTCCCGGCCCAGCCGGGCGGCCAGGCGGCTCTGGGCCCCCCGCACAGCGGCGGAGCGCTCCTTCAGCCCCCGGCTCACCTTCACCGGCCCGTCGTCCCGGAGAAACCGGCGGATCTCCCCGGCGATCTTGGGCACGGCATAGGTGGAAAACTGGGTGCCATAGTCCGGGTCAAAGCCCCGCACCGCCTTTAAAAAGCCCAGACAGCCCAGCTGATACAGGTCGTCCGGCTCCACCCCCCGGCCATAATACCGCCGGACCACGCTCCAAATGAGTCCGTTGTTCTCCCGCAGCACCTGCTCGCAGGCCTGGCTGTCCCCCGCCCGGGCCGCCGCCAGCAGTTCTCCTGCGGGCAAGGCCGGGGCGTTCATCGCCCTGCCCGGCGGGCGATCCTCCGCCGCATAGTCACCGTGGTCCCCTTGCCCGGGGTGGAGCGCACCCGCACCGTGTCCATAAAGCTCTCCATAATGGTAAAGCCCATGCCGGAGCGCTCCTGGCTGCCGGTGGTAAACAGGGGCGTTCTGGCCTGTTCAACATCCGCGATGCCCACGCCCCAGTCCCGCACCACGACCTCCAGAACGTTGTCCCGGAGAATGCGCAGCTTCAGGACGATCTTGCCCAGAGTGTCCGGGTAGGCGTGGACGATGGCGTTGGTCACCGCCTCGCTCACGGCGGTCTTTACGTCGTTCACCTCCTCCAGAGTGGGGTCCAGCTGGGCGGCAAAGCAGGCCGCCGCCGCCCGGGCAAAGCCCTCGTTGGCCGAGCGGCTGGGAAACTCTAAAAACGTATGGTTCTCCTCTTTCATATATGTACCTCCTCTCTGCCGCCCCGGTCACTGGAACCGGAGCATCCGCTGCAGGCCCGCCGCACGGAATACCCGGGCCGCCTGGTCCGGGGTGTTCACGATCTTCATGGCCCCCCGGATGCGGAGCATGGCCTTCCAGGCCCGCAGCAGCACCGCAATGCCCGAGCTGTCCGTAAAAGTCAGCCCCGCCAGATCCAGCACCAGCTCCCGGGGCAGGGCCAGGTCGATCTGCCGGTCCAGCTCCTCCATCACCGCCCGGGCCCTGTGGTGGTCCAGCTCGCCGGACAGCTCTGCCCGCAGCACCCGGCCCTCCTCTTTGCACACCACCGGCACAGCGCTCCCTCCTTTTTCGATGGCGGCCTGCGCCGCCTGTTTTCCCGCCCATTATAGGACAGGCCCCCTGTCCGAATCTGCTATTTCCTGTCTATTTTTCTCTCCGGCTTTACAAAATTTTCATTCTGCTCTATTATGGATAGGAAAGGGGGACGCCCTCCGTGTCCAAAGAGCTCCATCTCACCTCCGGTCCCATTCTGCCCCAGCTGCTTCAGCTGTGCCTGCCCCTGCTGTGCGCCAACGTGCTCCAGCAGCTGTATAACATCATCAATTCTCTGGTGGTCACCCGCTATATCGGCGACAGCGCCTTTGCCGCCCTGGGCGTGGCCGAGAGTGTGATGAACCTGTTCATCTATGTCATCACCGGGGCCTGTATGGGCGCCTCCGTCCTCATCGCCCAGTTTTACGGGGAACAGAACCTGCCCCGTCTGCGCCAGCAGCTGTACGTCTCCGCCGTTCTCATCGGCGGGTGTACTCTGGCGGCGGTGACCATAGCCCAGCTGTTCCTGCCCCAGCTGCTCTCCCTGATCCAAACGCCGAAGGAGCTGATGGGGGACGTGGCCCTCTATCTCCGGGTCATTCTGGTCGGGATGCTGTTCACCTTCACCTATAACTATCTGGCCGCCACCCTTCGGGCGGTGGGGGACACCAAGTCCGCTCTATATTTTCTCCTGCTCTCTCTGGGCTATAACCTGGCGGCGGCCTGGCTGCTGGTGGCCGTGCTGAATATGGGCATTCTGGGCACCGCCCTGGCCACCGCCTCGGCCCAGCTGCTGTCCTCCGGGCTGTGCTTTGTCTATATCCGCAAAAAACGGCCCTTTCTGGCCGTCCACCGGGCCGACATGCGCATGGACCCCGTCCTCATCCACCGCACCAGCAGCTATGCCGCCGTGGCCGCCCTGCAGCAGTCCAGCCTGTATCTGGGCAAGCTGATGATCCAGAGCGCGGTAAACGGCATCAGTCTCGCCTCCACCGCCCCCATCTCCGCCTTTACCGCCGCCACCCGGGTGGAGAACTTCACCCAGGCCTTCGGCATCAGCGGCTGCGAGTCCATCGCCATCTTTGTGGCCCAGAACCAGGGGGCCGGAAAGCTCCGCCGGGCGCTAAGCGGCTTTCTCCGGGGCGGGGCCCTGGTCATCTCCACCGGCCTTATCTTCTCCGCCCTGCTCCACCTGTTCGCCCCCGCCTTCTCCGCCGTCTTTCTGGAGGCGGGCAGCGGGGCGCTGGCGCTGTGCAGCTCCTATCTGCGGCTGATGGGCTGGTTCTACTGGCTGTCCTTCACCGGGCACACCTTTGTGGGCTGGTATCGGGGCACCGGCCGAATGAACATCACCTTTTGGGGCACCACCATCCAGATCATCGTCCGGGTGGCGGGGACCTATCTGCTGGTGAGCCGCCTGGGGCTGGATGCCGTGGCCCTGGCCACCGGCCTGGGCTGGACGGTCATCGTCCTGTTCCAGCTGACCGTATTTGCCCGGGAGCGGAGAGCCGCCGGCACCGCCGACAACTGAAACGGACATAAAAAATCAGCGTGACGCACCATCGCCACGCTGATTTTTTTGATCCTATCCTGCAAGTTCTTTCACAGGCTAACAGTATTTCCGGGCAGGGCATACTCCTCCTCCCGGGTGCGGAAGCGCTGGGAGTGGATCATATCCTCCTGCAAAAAGTCCCGCACATAGTCCACAAAGGCCTCCATCAATGGGGACAGCCGGTGCTCCCGCTCCCACACCAGCACATATTCCGCCTTGCGGGCGGGCTGGGTAATGACCTTGGACACCAGCAGGTCGTTGGGGGTATAGGTGGTCTGGGGGAAGATGCTCAGCCCCACCCCCTGCTCCACCAGGGCCACCGCATCCATATAGTTGGACAGTTCGCACAGGATGTCCGGCTCCGCCCCGATCTCCCCGAACCACTCGCGGATGGCCTCCACCCGGGACTTTCGGCTGGGTACGATGAGGGGACAGCCCACCAGGCGCTTCAGGGGCAGCTCGTTCCCCTCCAGCTTGGCCAATGGGTGGTCTTTGGGGATCATAGTCACCCACGGCTCCTGCCCCACCGGGATGCCCTCCAGATGCTCCGAGTCATAGGGGGCGGCGATCACCGCCAGGTCGGCCAGCCCCCGGCGCAGCCGGTCCAGCACGTCGTCGCTGCTGCCGTTCCACAGGCTGTAGCGCACCCGGGGGAACTCCTCCCGGAACCCGGCGATCCACCGGGCGCACAGATAGGGGGCCCGGCCCTCCACCGTTCCCAGGCACAGCGTGCCCGAGATGCCGTCCTTCATGGTGGTCAGCTCCTGCCGGGTCTTGTCCTCCAGATCCAGCAGCTGGGCCGCCCGCTGAAGGAGAAAGCTGCCCTCCTCCGTCAGCGTCAGCCGCCGCTTGCCCCGGACAAACAGCGTCACCCCCAGTTCCTCTTCCAGCGCCCTGATTTGGTTGCTCAGGGGCGGCTGGCTCATATTCAGCCGCTCCGCCGCCCGGGTGATATTCAGCTCCTGTGCCACAGCCAAAAAGTAACGCAGCTGCCGCAGTTCCATCCGCCTCATCTCCTCGAACTTATTATATCAAAAAGATATAATAAGCACAATGCAATATGTATTTTATTTTTTATCAAAGTGGTGCTATGATAAGACCATCAAAAGGGAATACAAAAATTTCAAACCAAAAGTCACATGAAACAAAGGAAACAGGAGGTCTTGATTCATGAAACGGAACATTTGGAATGAACTTGCTGAGATGCTGCGGATGTATTATCAGACTTTCGCCGAGAATTTCTGATGTTTCATTTCCGCCATTCACTTCAAACAGAAAGGGAGTCTTGATATGAAAAAACTGGCTGAATTCCTGAAGGATTATTACCGCACCTTCGCCAAGTAACAAGCAAGCATTCTCCTCCGGCCATCTGGCCGAACCGCTTTTGCAGGTTCCATCCAAACCTATCAAAAGCCATATAAAAATACGGACCTGCGGCTCTCTCCTGCCGCAGGTCCGTGTTTTTATGCCCTTCTCTTGACAAATCCGGTCAAACTCCATACAATTAAATTATTATTGTACTGTTCAAAACGTCCCCGGAATGCGGGGGGAAAGAGAGACCCTATGGGAAAATTTGATGGTGTGCTGCTGGTCAGCGACTTTGACGACACCCTTTACGACTCCCACCACCGGGTGCCGGAGCGCAACCGCCGGGCCCTGGACTATTTCCGCAGCCAGGGCGGGCGCTTCACCGTAGCCACCGGACGGGCCAGACGGACCTTTGCCCCCTTCCACGACCTGGTGCCCCTGGATGCCCCGGTGGTGCTGTCCAACGGCTCTGCCATCTACGACTTCTCTAAAAACGAGATGCTGGAGCAGACCTTTCTGCCCCCCTCCGCCCCGGCGGACTTTGCCGCTATTCTGGACCGGTTCCCTTCGGTGGGTGCAGAGGTCTATCACGCTGAGGACATCTACGCCTGGAATCCCAACGATATCACCCAGGCCCACATGAAGAAGGTGGGCGGGGGCTACACCGTCCTCCCCTTTGACCAGATGCCCACCCCCTGGACCAAGGCCATTCTGCAGCAGGAGCGGGACGTGCTCCGCCCGGTGCAGCAGTGGCTGCTGGAGCGGTGGGGGGACCGGTATGAGGCCATCTTCTCCAACAACTACTATCTGGAGATCACCGCCAAGGGCAGCACCAAGGGGGACTTTGTAGCCAAGGTGGCGGACATGCTGGACATCCGGCCAGAGAACCTGTACTGCGTGGGGGATAATCAAAACGACCTGTCCATGCTCCGCCGCTCTTCCATCCCCTTCGCCCCCGCCAACTGCGCCCAGGAGGTGAAGGACTGGGGAGCCACCGTCCTCTGCCACTGTGACGAGGGTGTCATCGGGGACATTGTGGGCATTCTGGACCGGCGCTATTCTTAAAACAAAAAAGGACCCCTGCCTTCCGGGCCGCTGCTGCGGCCGGAGGGCAGGGGTTTCTTTTTACTTTTTTCCTGATTTTTTGGGCTTCGCCTTGGCCCAGCCCGCCTTTTTCACAGGCTTTTGGGCCGTGGGGCGGGAGACGGCGTGGCGGCCGTCTGGCTTGCCCTGAGCGGGTCTGCCGCCCTGGGGCCCTTTGGTGTATTTGCCGTTCTGCCCCGGTCTGCCACTCTGGTCCGGCTTGCCGGCCTTGCCGTATCTGCCGCTCTGGCCGGGCTTGTTCTGGTCCGGACGGCGGGCACTGGAGTTCTGGCGCTGGTCCTGGCCGTGGCCATAGCGGTCGGCGCCGGGACCCTTGCCCGGACGGATGAGACAGTGCTTGCCATAGCCGATCAGGTCCTCCCGGCCCGTCTTGTGCAGGGCCTCCAGCACCAGCGCCCGGTTCTGGGGCTTGCGCCACTGCATCAGCGCCCGCTGAAGGGCCTTGTCGTGGGGCGTTTTGGGGACGAACACCGGCTGCATGGTCCTGGGGTCGATGCCCGTGTACCACATGCAGGTGGCCAGGGTGCCCGGGGTGGGATAGAAGTCCTGCACCTGCTCGGGCATGTGGCCCTCCTTGTTCAGCCACTCGGCCAGCTGCACCGCATCCTCCAGGGTGCAGCCGGGGTGGGAGGAGATGAGATAGGGCACCAGATACTGGTCCTTGCCATAGCGGCGGTTGAGCTTATAGTACTTATCCCGGAACCTCTCATACACCTCCACATGGGGCTTGCCCATGTAGTCCAGCGTGTGGTCCACGCAGTGCTCCGGGGCCACCTTCAGCTGGCCGGAGATGTGATGCTGCACCAGGTCGGTGAAAAATTCCCCGCTGGGGTCCTTCATCAAAAAGTCGAACCGGATGCCCGAACGGATGAAGACTTTCTTGATGCCGGGCAGGGCCCGGACCTTCCGCAGCAGCATCATATAGTCGGTGTGATCCGCATCCAGATTGGGGCAGGCCTCCGGGGCCAGACAGGCGCGGTTTTTGCACATGCCATGCTTGAGCTGCTTCTGGCAGCTGGGGCGGCGGAAGGTGGCGGCGGGGCCGCCGATGTCGTGGATATAGCCCTTAAAGCCGGGGTGCTGGATGAGCAGCTTGGCCTCCCGGATGACGCTCTCGTGGCTGCGGGAGGTGACGGTGCGCCCCTGGTGGAAGGCCAGGGAGCAGAAGTTGCAGGCCCCGAAGCAGCCCCGGTTGTGGGTGATGGAGAAGCGGACCTCCTCGATGGCGGGCACGCCGCCCATGTCGTCATACATGGGGTGGGGCTCCCGCACATAGGGCAGCTCGGCCACCCGGTCCAGCTCCTCGGTGGGCAGGGGATAGGCGGGGGGATTGACGATGAGAAAGCGCTTGCCGTGCCGCTGGATGATGGCCTTGCCCACGGCGGCGTCGTGCTCCTGATACTCCACCATATTGGCCTGGGCATAGGCCCGCTTGGAGGAGGACACCTCTTCAAAGGAGGGGACCTCCACCCGGGGATAGGCGCACACCCCGGGGTAGTCGGCGGCCACGCAGGTGCCCCGCACGTCGGTGATCTCGCTCACCGGGGTACCGGAGTTTAAGCGGGCGGCGATGTCCAGGGTGGCCGTCTCCCCCATGCCATAGGTGAGGATATCCGCCTGGGCATCGAAGAGGATGGAGCGGCGGACCTTGTCCTCCCAATAGTCATAGTGGGCAAAGCGGCGCAAAGATGCCTCCAGCCCGCCAATGATGATGGGGATGTCCCCAAAGGCCTCCCGCACCCGGTTGGAATAGACCACGGTGGCGTGGTCGGGGCGCAGCCCGGCTTTCCGTCCGGGAGAATAGGCGTCGTCGTGGCGGCGCTTGCGGGCGGCGGTGTAGTGGGCCACCATAGAGTCGATGTTCCCCGCGGAGATGAGCACCCCCAGCCGGGGGCGGCCCATGGAACGAAACGCCTCCGGCCCCCGCCAGTCCGGCTGGGCCAGAATGGCCACCCGATAGCCCTCCGCCTCCAGCAGCCGCCCGATGATGGTGGGGCCAAAGGACGGGTGATCCACATAGGCATCCCCGGTGATGAGCAGAAAGTCATAGTCCTCCCACCCCCGGCGCTGCATGTCTGCCAGGCTGACGGGAAGAAACAGGTCGCGGTCAAACTCCATGATGTGCCTCTCTTTTTCCGGCGGACAGCTTATCTGTCATAGCCGATGTATTTTTCCAGAATATCCAGGGGGACCCGGCTGCCCTGCTCCTCGCCCACCTTCACAAAGCCATACTTCTGATAGAAGTGCTGGGCCCGGTCGTTATAGGGGGCACAGCGCAGGCGCAGCTTGTCCCGGCCCAGGGGACGGAAGAAGGACACCGCCTGTCCGATGAGCTGCACGCCCAGGTTCTGGTCCCGGCGGCTGGGGGCGATGTAGCAGAAGGGGATGTATCCGGCGTTCAGCTCCTGATAGCGCCGGGTATCCAGCTGGAGCAGCCCGGCAAACTCGTCCCCAGACATGGCCACCGTCACCCCCCAGGGGGAGCGGGACAGGTGTTCCTGGGCATCCCGCAGGAAGCCCTCCCCGTCAAAGGCCAGCTCCGGTCCGTGGGTAGAGCGCCAGGCCTCCGCCCGGGCAGCCAGATAGACAGACTCTTTTTCCTTCTCCCAGTCCAGGGGGCGGTACCACAGGTTTACGTCCCGGACGGAGCGGTCCTTCCGCCACCAGTTCTGCCGGGCCATGGTGCGGATCTCCTCCGGCAGATGGGAGGCATCCAGCTCCAGATCGGGGTCCAGCGTCAGGCGGCCCCCGTCATAGAACAGCCGGGTCACAGCGGTGTTCTCGCTGTGACCCATCTTGTGCCAGTCCTGGGGAGCCACGCCCTTCACCATGGCCAGCAGTTGGCGGATGGCTGTGCCGTGGCAGAAGACGGCGATGGTCTTGTCGGGATAGCCGCCGGCAATGCGGCACAGGGCGGCGTGGACCCGCTCTCCCACCTGGGCCAGGCTGTCCCCGTTGGGTGCCTGCCAGCTGGGGTCGCTGCGGTTGAAGAGGGCGATGCGGTCTGCGTCAAAGCGGTACACCTCGCCCCAGGGCTTGTCCTCCCAGTCCCCCATGTGGACCTCCCGCAGGCCGGGGTCGGTGTGCAGCTCCAGCCCCTTTGGGACATAGACCGCCCGTGCGGTGGTCATGGTGCGATAGAGGTCGCTGGACCACACCGCATCGATGGGGATATCCTGAAAGCGGCGCTGGAGGGCGGCGATCTGGGCAAAGCCGTTGTCGGTGATGAGCGCGTCATACCAGCCGTGGATGCGGCGGTACAGATTCCCCTCGGCCTCGGCGTGACGGATGAGATAAATGGTGGTCATTGGCAAACAGTCCTTTGTTCCTGGAATGTGGGTCGTTGGGGGGCGGATCGCCGCATCAATTCGTTCCTCGCAACGACAAAGACCGTAGTCGTTCTGTCATTGCGAGGAACCCCGGAGGGGTGACGCGGCGATCCGTTCTTACCAGGGCTTTACTTGCCCTGTGAGTTCCTTCACGGCGGTCAGGCCCTGGCGCTGGGCGATCTGTCCCAGCTCGTCC
Source organism: Flintibacter faecis (assembly GCF_014287875.1). GTDB lineage: Bacteria > Bacillota > Clostridia > Oscillospirales > Oscillospiraceae > Lawsonibacter > Lawsonibacter faecis_A. Next base: position 297,731 of record NZ_JACOPN010000002.1, read on the forward strand.
CGGACCTTGATGGGGGCGTAGGGATCGGCGAACAGGGCGGTGCCCACGGCCACGGCAGAAGCGCCGGCCAGCATCAGCTGGGCTGCGTCCTCGCCCCGGCTCACGCCGCCCATGCCCAGGATGGGGATCTTGACCGCCTGGGCCACCTCCCACACCATGCGCACCGCCACGGGCAGCACGGCGGGGCCGGACAGACCGCCGGTGTTCATCTTTAAGATGGGCCGGCGGGTGTTCACGTCGATGCGCATGCCCCGCAGGGTGTTGATGAGGGACACGGCATCTGCGCCGGCCTCCTCCACCGCCCGGGCGATGAGGGTGATATCGGTGACGTTGGGGGACAGCTTGACCATCACGGGCACCTTGCCCGCATGGGACTTGGCCATCTGGGTGACCTCGGCGGCCAGCTCAGGCCGGGTGCCGTAGGCCAGACCGCCCGCCTTTACGTTGGGGCAGGAGATGTTTACTTCGATCATGTCCACCCCGGCCCCGGCCAGCTTCTCGCACATGATGCCATACTCCTCCGGGGTGTTGCCGGAGATGTTGGCGATGACCTTTACATCGAAGTTGCGCAGGAAGGGCAGCTCGTGGGCAATAAAGGCATCCACGCCGGGGTTCTGCAGCCCCACGGAGTTGAGAATGCCCATGGGGGTCTCGGCGATGCGGGGGGCGGGGTTGCCCTCACGGGGGTTCAGGGTCAGGCCCTTGGCGCAGATGCCGCCCAGCTGGCCCAGATCGTAAAACTGGCCGTACTCCCGGCCAAAACCGAAGGTGCCCGAGGCCACAACCACCGGGTTTTTCATGGTCATCCCCGCCAGAGTGACGGAGAGATCGACGTTGGTATCAGGCATTCCAGTCCACCTCCTTGGAATCGAACACAGGGCCGTCCTTGCAAACGTGCTTGCGGCTGCCGTCGGCCATGTCGCAGGCACACACCAGGCAGGCACCTACGCCGCAGCCCATTCGCTCCTCCATGGACACCTGGCAGGGGATGCCGAACTCCTGGGCCACGTTGGCCACATTCCGCAGCATGGGCTTGGGGCCGCAGGCCAGCACGCCGTCATAGTTCTTGTCCTGCTCCAGCTCCTGACGGACCAGGGCATCCACAAAGCCGTGGTGGCCCAGAGAGCCGTCGTCGGTGGCGATGAGAACCTTGGCGCACTCGTCGTTGAAGCAGCTTTGCAGGATGATCTTATCCTTGGACCGCCCGCCCAGAATGGCGGTGGAGCGGCCTTCGGTGGCCTGGGCACAGCCCCGCATGGGGGGGATGCCGATGCCGCCGCCCACCAGCAGATAGCGGCCCTTGGGCTTGATGGAAAAGCCGTTGCCCAGCAGCCCCATCACGTCCAGGGTGTCCCCCACCTTCCGCTGGGCCAGCCAGCGGGTGCCGTCCCCCCGGACCTCGAAGGCGATGGCAATCAAGTCGTTGGGCACGTCCTCCTGACAGGAGCAGACGGAGATGGGGCGGCGGAGCAGCAGCCCCTCGCCGCACTTTACATGGACAAACTGGCCCGGTCCGGCATAGCTGGTGCGGACCATGTCCCCGGCCTCCAGCACCAGATAGATGGCGTCGCCCATCTCTTCCCGGGCAACAATGGTACATTTACGTTCAACTTTCATGGCAGGCATCACCTTTTTATCAGTTAGTAGTTAGGAGATAGGAGAGATGAGTTTGCCTTCCCCTGGGGGAAGGTGCCCCCGAAGGGGGCGGATGAGGGGAACGCCAAAGGGCTTTGAGTATCCTCGTCAGAACGACCCTAGCCTTCCCCTGGGGGGAGCTGACACGGCGCAGCCGTGACGGATGAGGGTGACCACGGGGGTGCGGATTGCCACGTCGCTTTGCTCCTCGCAATGACATAAACTGCAGCCGTTCTGTCATTGCGAGGAACCCCGAAGGGGTGACGTGGCAATCCGTCCCCCTGCAGATATCACTTCTCCCACGGCGGCTTTTTTCCGCCGCCCCGGGGTGTTTCCTTCTGGACTGTGCGGCGGTTCAGGGCGCAGTTGGGGCAGTTGATAAGGGGGCTGTGCTTGGTGCCGCACACGGGGCACGTCACGTCCTCCGGTTTGTCCGGCACGTTCCTTTTCGTGAGAAACCCGGCGGTGAACAGTTCCACCCGCCCGCACTGCGGGCAGGCGTACACATCCACATCATAACTGGGCATGGCCATGGCCATCAAGCCCCCGCCGCCGTCCCGGCCCAGGGTGAGCCCCGTTTGAGCGCACTCCATCGTGCCCCCGCAGGCGGAACAGGGGCGGCGCAGGGCGCTGTTGCGCCGGGCCACATCCGCATCTTCCAGATCAGGGGAGGCCAGCAGCCGCTCCTTCTCCGCCTCCAGCTCCGGCCCGGACAGGGCGGACAGCCGTTCCAGACATTCTTTACAGGCCGTCTGCTTCGTCTTGAACACCTCAAAGAAATAGCGGTCCAGCAGTCCTAACTTTTTTCCGCAGAAAACACATATGTTGCCCATAGAAACCTCCCTTTCTCACTTCTCCCACGGCGGCTTTTTTCCGCCGCCCCGGGGCGGTTCGCTCTGGACTGAGCGGCGGTTCAGGGCGCAGTTGGGGCAGTTGATGAGGGGGCTGTGCTTGGCTCCGCACACGGGGCAGACCACCTGCTCCTCTGGGATATTTGGGACGCTCCCCATCTCCGGCGGCTCGGGCAGGAAGAACTCCGCCCGGCCGCAGTCGGCACAGCGCAGAATATCCACCGTCAGCCAGCTGGCGAACAGTCCGTCCCGGGCCACGGTGCCGAACAGGCTCTCCTCCCCCAGGTGGAACTTCTTGCGGCCATAGCGCTCCATCACGCCGCCGCAGCGCAGACAGCGCTTGTCCGTCTTCAGGGCCTCCCGGGCCCGGGCCTGGGCCTGACGCATTTGCTCCAGTCTGTCTAGATAGGCCTGGATGACCTCCGGCTCCTCCGCCCGGCCCGTGTCCAGCGCCCGGTGGGCCCGTTCCTCCTGGTCCAGGTCCTGCAGCTCGGCCCAGCAGGCCGTGCAGACCCGCTGGAGGGCGTTGCCGCACAGCAGAGTCTTATCATCGAAAAACGAGAGGTTCTTTCCGCAGAAAACACAACGTTTCGCCATAGGGACCTCCTTTGTTCAGTTAGGAGTGATGAGTTAGGAGTTAGAAGTTTTAGCCTTCCCCTGGGGGAAGGTGCCCCGAAGGGGCGGATGAGGGGAACGCCAAAGGGCTTTGAGTATCCTCGTCAGAACGACCCTAGCCTTCCCCCTGGAAGGTGGGAAGGTGGCACGGCGCAGCCGTGACGGATGAGTGTGACCACGGGAATACGGATCGCCACGTCGCTGTGCTCCTCGCAATGACAGCGTTACTCCACCGTCACGAACTGGGCGATGTCGTCCCGCATGGCGATGGCGGCATTGCGGGCGGCCTGGGCAAAGTCGTGGCCGTCGCCGCCGGTCTTCTTCCAGGCGCACATGATGCCCCGGGAGGAGTTGACGATGGCCCCGTGGCCCTGGGCGTCGAAGGCGTATTTCACGTCGGCGGCGGTGCCCCCCTGGGCCCCATAGCCGGGGACTAGGAAGAAGGTGTGGGGCAGGTCGGCCCGCAGCTGGCGGATCTGCTCGGGATAGGTGGCCCCGGTGACGGCGCCGGCCATGGTAAAGCCATATTTGCCTTCCGTCCCGGCGGCGATGGACTCGTTCAGGGTACCCATCACCTGGTACACCGTGCGGCCGTCGGCGGTCTTCACGTCCTGGAGCTCCCCGGAGCCGGGGTTGGAGGTCTTTACCAGAACAAAGGCGCACTTGTCCTCGGCCTTGGCGGCCTCTAAAAAGGGCTTGATGGAGTCAGAGCCCATATAGCCGTTCAGGGTGACGCAGTCGGCGTCGAAGGACTTGAACTGCTGCCCCTCGATGCCGGCCCCGGACAGCCAGCCCTCGGCATAGGCGGTGGCGGTGGAGCCGATGTCCCCCCGCTTGATGTCGGCGATGACGAACAGGCCCTTGCTCTTGGCATAGCGGATGGTGCGCTCCAGCATCTCCATACCCTGCCAGCCCAGATTCTCGTAATAGGCGGCCTGGGGCTTCACGGCGGGGACGATGTCGCACAGGGCGTCCATCAGACCCACGTTGAACTGATAGATGGCCTCGCAGGCCCCCTTCAGACCCACGCCATACTGCTCATAGGCGGCCTGGCGGATATACTCGGGCACATACTCGATGCGGGCGTCCAGTCCGGCCACCGTGGGGTTCTTCATGGCGCGGATCTTCTCTTGCAGAACGTCAAAAGACACAAAAATCAATCCTCTCTGTTATAACTCAAATATTTATCTCAAATTGTTGTCAGACAATTCGTAAAAACTCAGGTATCCTGATAGACGATCTGTCCGTCCACGATGGTATACTTCACCCGGCCCTTGACCTGTGTTCCGGCGAAGGGGGTGTTCCGCCCCTTAGAGGCAAACTGCTCCGGGTCGATGGTCCACTCCTGGTCCGGGTCGAAGATGGTCAGATCGGCGGCCACGCCCAAAGACATGCGGCCCTTGGGCAGGTGCAGGATGTCGGCGGGGTTGGTGGACATGCGGCGGATGATGTCGGGCAGCTCCATCTTCCCCGTGTGGTAGAGCCCGGTGAGTGTGAGGGCCAGAGAGGTCTCCAGTCCCACCATGCCGCTGGGGGCCTTCGTCAGAGGACGGGCCTTCTCCTCGGCGGAGTGGGGGGCGTGGTCGGTGGCGATGACATCGATGGTGCCGTCCTTCAGTCCGGCCAGAATGCCCTTCACGTCCTGGCTGGTGCGCAGGGGGGGATTGACCCGGGCCATAGAGCCCTGGGTGAGGATCTCGTCCTCGGTGAGCCAGAAATACTGGGGGCAGGTCTCACAGGTCAGGTGGATGCCCTTCTTCTTCATCTTGCGGATGATGTCTACGCTGCGGGCGGTGGACACGTGGCAGATGTGGACGTGGGCCCCGGTCTCCTCGGCCAGCATGGCGTCCCGCATGACCACCAGCTCCTCGGCAATAGCGGGCCGGCCCTCCAGCCACAGCTGGCGGGATACGCTGCCCTCGTTCACCGCCCGGCCCTCTACCATCGAGGTATCCTCGCAGTGGCACAGCACGGGCATATCCAGACGGCGGGCCCGGATCAGCACGTCCCGCATCAGATTGGCGTTGTCCACGTTGCAGCCGTCGTCAGACAGGGCGATGGCCCCCGCCTTTTTTAGGGCCTCGGCATCGGTGGGCTCCTCCCCCCGCAGCCCCATGGACACCGCGCCGATGGGATAGACGTGAACGCCGGAGCCGAATCTGGCCCGGTTCAGAATGTATTCGATCTGCTCGGGGCTGTCCACCACCGGGCTGGTGTTGGCCATGCAGGCCACCGAGGTCACGCCGCCGTGGGCGGCCGCGGCAGTTCCGGTGAGAATGTCCTCCTTATAGGTGAGGCCCGGGTCCCGCAGGTGGACGTGCATGTCCACCAGACCGGGGCAGACCACCAGTCCACTGGCGGGGATGACCAGATCGGCCTGTGCATTCAGCCCCCGGTCCAGCAGGGCGATCTTGCCGTCCTCGATAAGCAGGTCCTGCAGCAGGACCGTTCCCGTGACCGGGTGGACCACCCGACCGTGTTGAATCAGTATTTTCATGGTTTTCGTTCCTCCGAAATGCGTCAGAAAGTCAAAAAACGGAAATGCTATTGTAATTTTAATACACTGTTTCTGTGAGAAACCCGGAAGCTCGGAAAAATTGCCCAGGAAAGCCCACATTATAACAAGATAAATTATAGCGGAAACAGCAGGATTTAGCAATGGATTTTTCCGCCCTTTGGGAGAGAATAATGGTCAGCGGCACAGCAAGCTCCAGTGCGCCGCAGAAAGGAAGGAGAAACACATGAGCGAACACTGCTGTGGAACGGGAAAATTTTTTGCCGGCATGGTCCTGGGCACGGCGGCGGGGACAGCCCTGGGCATGACCATGGCCCCCTCTCACCGCCAGCTCAAGCGCGCCGCCCGCATGGCCGCCAAGCGGGTAAACCAGGCGGTGGACAACCTGGCCGATGCCATAGATCTGTAACCGTCGGCGCAGGCAAAAAAATAACGGAGAAGGTCCGCTGTGACCTTCTCCGTTATTGCGCGTTTTAATTGCTCCGCTGGGCCAGGAGCATCAGCGCCGCCTCCTGCCGGGTACACCAGCCCTGGGGCCGGGTGCCGTCGGTGATGCTGGCGGCCTTGGCCTTCTCCAGACCGTCCTTCGCCCAGTCGCTGGGCGGCAGCTTATCCCGTTCTGCCTGGGCGGCGGCCAGCTCCTCCCGGACGATCTGCCGCACCTCCTGTTCCGTCAAATCCCGTTCACCTCCCTGCGCTCTTGCCATTTCCAGAGCTACGTCGGCCCGAAAATCGTCCATGTCCACGCCAAACTTGCCCCACCAGTGCAGCACGTCGGCGTGGTTGGACGCAATGCCCCGCTGATAGCCCTCGCTGTGGCACAGCACCACCCCGTCGGCCAGGGGATTCAGGTTAAATCTCCCGCACAGATAAGCCGTCAGCTCCACGGCTACCTGATAGGTGGCCTGAAAATAGTCCTTGTCGGTCAAGCTGTCCTCGCAAATCTCGAAGGAAATATGGGTATCATTCCCCGACCGCCCGCAGTGCCACCCCCGCATATTCCAGGGCAGGGTCTGATAGACCGCAATAGATCCATCGGCAGCTTTGCCGATCATGGCGTGGACGCAGGCCCCCACGCCGCCCTGGTTCCAGTGCCGGGGGCTGGGTGCGCCCAGCCTCCCGTCGTCCGGGGCGATATACCGCCGGAGCCACGGGTTATTGGCCCCGGTGCTGTGGACCATGACCCCCCGGGGCCGGATGGTCCGGCCCCGAAGGTAACAGTCATTGTGCTTCAGCAGGGCCTTGTACAGCCTCACCGGGCGCCCCCGTTTCCCTCGCCGGAAGACTGGTAATTGACGGCGCAGATGCCGTAGAAAGTGTCGGCGTTCATTTTCATACTTCCTTTCTATAGTCGATAGTGTTCTTTCAGGGATGAGTTAGGAGTGATGAGTGATGAGTGATGAGTTAACTCCTATCTCATCACTCCTAACTTCTAACTCACTTCCCCAGCTGCTTGGCCGCCTGGTTGATGCCTGTGGCCGCCAGGCCGGAGACGATACCCACCGCCAAGGCGGTGAGCGGGTCGTGGGCGGGGAACTCGGGTAGCCCCAGATACAGCCCGGCCACCCCCAGCAGCCCGCCGAACAGGCCGCAGGCGATGGGAATATACCGGTCATTCACACAGGATGCCTTGACAATGAGCCCCACCAGATAGCAGATGACGGTGATGGCCGCCACGCTGGCAATGCCGATCTCCATAGAAAACACCTCCCCTCCTCGCGCCAAAAGCACGTTAATGCTTCAGCGGCAGGCGGTCCACCTGGGCCATGATCACGTCCAGGTCACCGTTGCCGTTTAAGCCGGTGTGATAGGCATCGTGCATCCGGTGCAGCCGCCGCCTGTCGTCAAAGGAAATTTCCCCATCGGCCAGATAGCACTGGCCCAGGTATTGGATGCGGTCCAGCAGGACCACCCGCAGTCCGGCCTGCAGGCCGTTGATCTTTCTCTCCTGCTCCGTCTCCACCCGGGCTACACCCTCCCGCCGCCCCTCCCAGCGCTTCAGCCCCCACTGGATCACATGATCCAGCAGCTTGATGGCCGCCGCCCCCACCCCACCGGTGAGGACCATAGTCCACAGCTCCATTCTATGTATCCCTCCGTCCAAACTTTTCCCGGTCCAAACCCCCGTCCTTCTACCCCTGGTCGCCCCGGGGCATGGAGTTGTACGGTTTTGTCCACCAAACTGGAAAAAATGTGCAAAAAAATTGCCGGACGCAACTGCGCCCGGCTTTTGGCTGGATGAGAAAACTTTATTATTTGCTGTCCCCCAGACGAAACAGCAGGGAGACGCACCACACGGCGGACAGGCCCACCAGGGTATAGACGATCCGGCTGATGAGACTTGCGGAGCCCCCACTGGCGAAGGCCACCAGGTCAAACTGAAACAACCCCACACAGCCCCAGTTGATGCCGCCGATGACCAGCAGCGTCAGGGCGATCTTGTCCATTACCACGCTTGATCCCTCCTTTTCAAGAGCCATTGGGGATAGCTTATCCAAAAGGCGGGAAAATATGCGTATTTTTACTGCAGCGACAATGGCCCAAAGCCGTGGGGCATGAGCTGGCCCAGGGTGGCCGTCTCGAATGCGCCGTCCTCCCGGGCGGCCAGCACCCGCAGCCCGGGGGCAAACTCATACAGCATCTGGCGGCAGGCCCCGCAGGGCCAGCAGAAGTCGCTGCCCCGTCCGGCGATGGCAATGGCCGTCCAGCCCGTGCGCCGCCCCTCGCTCACCGCCTTTAAAAGGGCGGTACGTTCCGCACAGATGGTGGAACCAAAGGCGGCGTTTTCCACATTGCAGCCGGTGAACACGGTCCCGTCATCGCACAACAGCGCTGCGCCCACGGGGAAGTGGGAGTAAGGCACATAGGAGAATTCCTGCATTTTGATGGCCCGGGCCACCAGCTCCTGGTCGGTCATAGGGGTCAGCCTCCTTTAAATAAGAAATTGTATGTTATTCAATCCAAAGCTTCATATAATCGCCCTCTTGATATCCTCGTTTTCCTGCTTCTTCTTTTTTCAATTACTTCAGTATCTGATAGCTCATCATAAAAAGAATAACCATCAGACCTAAAAATATCTTGCCCAGTTTCTGATACATCGTTGTTGCCGGACTCATGAGTGGGTTCCAGGTTTCCTCTGTGCCAGGCATATTGTTTTTATTGCTCCAATTTTCTCCAGTTATCTTCTGGGCATAGAGACGATTGGATGCATAAGAGAGCATTTCCTTGGCGGCTTCTGCCTCGTGTTCTGACAATTTAAGGGTCCTGCCATCTGCGAAAGAGAGCATTTTCCATTTGCCTGCTTTCTTTCTCGGGGAGGCCCATCCGCTGATGTCTGTGAGAAGCGGAAGATAGTAAACACCGGCGGCGTCCTGTTCGTCAATGATAAAATGATGAGTGACCGTGAACGATCTGTTGCTGGAAACTGGCTGCATGAGAAAATATTCCGTACAGAAAAGCTCTCTGATCTGCTTGCGCTGTCCCCATGCATCGAAGCAGGAAAGTGTCCGCATGACCGGACCAATGGCGATAAGAACGACAAACCCTGCGCCTGTCAGCAGCAAAAAGACTGCGTATATCATAATCGACGAGTAATCACTGAAAGGCGATGCCGCTTCCCGAAGCATCACTCCACAAAGCGGAATCACCAACGCAGCTTCCAGCAGGGAAATCCCACGAAAAATGGCATTCTGGCAAAACAGATAATAAAAGCTGACAAAGGTATCAGCATTCTGCCCACTATGGTAGCGAAGCGGAATTCGCATAAGAAAAAGTTCAGACAAAAGGCCGACAAGCAGCACCACTTCCTTGCATACAAGGATATAAATTCCATACATCCATATATAGAGCCAGGTTCTGCGGGAGCCATAAAGGGCCAGTAAATCTCCGGTCTCCGCATTTTCCAGAACACTATTCAGGATATTTTCCCCGAAAAACAGGTGATAACCGATGCCCAATATCAGTATGATCCATGCAATATAATCAGGAATGCAGGACAGCACCCAGCGTTTGCGGCTGCCGTGTTCATGCCTCCTTTGTCGTAAGAGCCCGATTCCCCATAGAATCGGATAAAGAAATACAATAAGAAGCAGCGCAAGATTCGTTTGTGGCTGTATTGCCGTTATAAGCAGGCTCAGGCGTTTGGCCTGTGAAGCTATGCTCTGCAGATTCGGTACATGCGCAAAAATTGATAGCATCGACACGAAAATTACTGCAAAGACTCCTGGTATCGCCATCAGACTGAATGTTTCCGCTTTTGACTTGCGCTTCACCAGATTATATAGGTCGTTAAGATACAGACCTGCACTCAGATAAAGAAGTATCATTGTAAGCCAAAAGTCTGGTAAATAATCGGCATCCACCGTATATAATTGAAAGAAATCCAAGAGCGCCTCTATCATTTTTCACTCTTCTCCCTATTGAGATTTATCCTGTTTATTCTTACGGAAACACCCTTGTTCATAGTCATTAAAAATGTATCCTTTACAAATCGGAATTTCTGCTTTTAAGCATACCCCACGGGAGAAAAACTTGCAATCTTCTTTTTTTCGGATTATAATGATAGCCACAATTTATGTGTAACCAAGGGAGCTCGCAAACGGGCTGAGAGGAAGCTGTGCGCTTCGACCTGCGACCTGATTTGGGTAATGCCAACGTAGGGAGAGATGGATCTATCTGTGCCGCAGGCCGTCTTTTCTGTCAGACGTCCGGCGGCTTTTCTTTTGGAGGGAACGCTTTTGAACCTTAGCGAATATCTGTCCCGGGTCCGGCAGCAGGCCCCGGTGATCCACGCCATTTCCAACTATGTCACGGCCAACGACGTGGCCAATGTCCTGCTGGCCTGCGGGGCCAGCCCCATTATGGCCGACGACCCGGAGGAGGCGGTATACATCACCCGTCTGTCCGCTGCCCTGGCGCTGAATCTGGGCACCCTCAGCCGCCGCCGGGTGTCGGCCATGCTGGCGGCAGGAGAGGAGTCCGGTCGTCTGGGCCGCCCTATCCTGCTGGACCCGGTGGGGGCGGGAGCCAGCCCCATGCGCACCGACACCGCCCGGATGCTGCTCCATCGCCTGCCCGTCACGGCCCTGCGCTGCAACGCCTCTGAGCTGCGGGCCCTGCTGTCCGGGACCCACACCCATCGTGGGGTGGACGCCGACCGCCAGCAGGCGGGCAGTCTTTCTGAGCAGATTGTCTTTGTGAAGGGGGCCGCCCGGCAGCTGGGCTGTCTGGTGGCCGTCACCGGGGAGACGGACCTGGTGAGCGATGGGGATATCTGCTTTGTCATCCGCAACGGCCGCCCGGAGATGAGCCGGGTGACGGGGACCGGCTGTCAGCTCTCCGCCCTGTGCGCCGCCTTTCTGGCTGCCGACCCGGACCGGTCTGTCTATGCCCTGGCCGCCGCCGTGTGCGCCATGGGCCTGGCGGGAGAGATCGCCTGGGGGCACATGACCCCGCACGACGGAAACGCCGCCTATCGCAGCCGCATCATTGATGCCGTCTATCATCTGGACGGCGAGACACTGAATAAAGGAGCGCGCTATGAACTTGGATAAAAATTCTCTGCTGCTCTACGCCGTGACGGACCGGAGCTGGCTAAAGGGCCAGACCCTGGCTCAACAGGTGGAGCAGGCCCTGCTGGGCGGGGCCACTATGGTCCAGCTGCGGGAGAAGCAGCTGGACCTCCCCCATCTCCGCCGGGAGGCTTTGGATATCCAGGCCCTGTGCCGCCGGTATGGGGCACCCTTCCTCATCAACGACAACGTGGACCTGGCCCTGGAGATCGGGGCCGACGGGGTCCATGTGGGGCAGGAGGACATGGAGGCCGGGCTGGTCCGGCAGAAGCTGGGGCCCGGTAAGATTTTGGGCGTGTCCGCCCACTCCCCGGAGGAGGCCCTGCGGGCCCAGGCCGCCGGGGCAGACTATCTGGGAGCGGGATCCGTGTTCCACACGGGGACCAAGACCGACGTGTCCACCCTGTCCTGTGATACCCTGGGGGACATCTGCGCCGCCGTCCACATCCCCGTGGTGGCCATCGGCGGCATCAATGAAGACAACATTCTCCGGCTCAAGGGCACCGGCATCGCCGGAGCCGCCGTGGTCTCCGCCCTCTTCGCCCAGCCCGATGTTCAAGCCGCCGCCCGACATATGAGAACGCTGGCGGAGAGAGTTAGGAGTGGAGAGAGTTAGGAGTTAGGAAGTAGGAAGTAGGAGTGATGAGTTGCGCCGAACTTCTAACTCATCACTTCTAACTCATCACTCCTAACTCATCACTCCTAACTCATCACTCCTAACTCATCCCTGTTAAAAAAACGGCAGCGCCGTTTTTTTAATGCGACGGCTTGGGGGCACCACCTGCCGCCGCACAATAAAACTTCAATGTGTTTTTCAACAAAGAAAGGAGAAAACCCACATGAAAACAGCATTGACGATCGCTGGAAGCGACTCCAGCGGAGGCGCCGGAATTCAGGCAGATATCAAGACCATGACAGCAAACGGTGTCTACGCCACCAGCGCCATCACGGCCCTGACTGCCCAGAACACCACCGGCGTCTATGGCATTCTGGAATCCACCCCCGAATTTCTGGCCAATCAGCTGGACTGCATCTTCACGGACATCTTCCCCGATGCGGTGAAAACGGGCATGGTGTCCTCCACCGCCCTCATCGCCGTCATTGCAGATAAGCTGCGGCAATACGGGGCGCGGAACATCGTGGTGGACCCGGTGATGGTGGCCACCAGCGGGGCCCGGCTCATCTCGGAGGAGGCGGTGGATGCCCTGAAGGAGAAGCTCCTCCCCCTGGCCACCCTGCTCACCCCCAACATCCCTGAGGCGGAGGTTCTGTCCGGCATGACCATTGAAAACGCCGCCGACATGGAAAAGGCCGCCCGGGCCATCAGTGAACAATATGGCTGCGCCGTGCTGTGCAAGGGCGGCCACCAGATCAGCGATGCCGATGACCTGCTGTGGCGGGAGGATGCCGGAGTCTGGTTCCGGGGCCGCCGCATCCAGAACAATAACACCCACGGCACCGGCTGCACCCTGTCCAGCGCCATTGCGTCCAATCTGGCCAAGGGCTATGATCTGGACCAGTCCGTCCGTCGGGCCAAAGCGTATATCTCCGGCGCTCTGGCCGCCATGCTGGATCTTGGGCACGGCTCCGGCCCCATGGACCACATGTTTGACCTGCGGGGGGAGTTTGTCCGGTGAAAAAGACCTCTACCCTGCAAAACGGCCTGATCTGGTTCGGCGCAGGCGTCTCCCTGGCCGAAATTCTCACAGGCACTTCCTTCGCCTCCCTTGGACTGAGCCAGGGCCTGGCGGCCATTTTCCTGGGCCACATCATCGGCTGCGCCATGATGCTCCTGGCGGGCCTGATCGGCGGGCGCACGGGGCGCACCGCCATGGAGACGGTGAAAATGAGCTTCGGCCAGCGGGGCGGGCTGCTGTTCGCCCTGCTGAATGTGCTGCAGCTGGTGGGCTGGACGGCCATCATGATCTATGACGGGGCCCTGGCCGTCGGCGGCATCTTCGATGTGGGCCGATGGGTGTGGTGTCTGGTCATCGGGGCCCTCATCGTCCTGTGGATCGCCGTGGGCATCACCGACCTGGGCTGGATCAACAAGCTGACCATGGCGGCCCTGTTCCTGCTGACTTTGGTGCTGTGCAAGGTCATCTTCTTCTCCGGCAATGCCGTCACCGCCGCCGGGGAGGCCATGTCCTTCGGCGCAGCGGTGGAGCTGGCGGTGGCCATGCCCCTGAGCTGGCTGCCCCTCATCAGCGACTATACCAGCCAGGCCCAAAAGCCCGCCCGGGCCACCTGGGTCAGCGTCATCGTCTATGGCCTGGTGTCCTGCTGGATGTATGTCATCGGCATGGGGGCCGCCATGTTCACCGGGGAGTATGACATCGCCGTCATCATGGTAAAGGCGGGGCTGGGCGTGGCCGCCCTGGTCATCCTGGTCTTTTCCACCGTCACTACTACATTCCTGGATGCCTGGTCCGCCGGTATCTCTGCCGAGTCCCTGTCCCGCAGGCTGGACGGGAAAAAGACGGCCATCGCTGTGACCCTTGTGGGTGTTGTGGGAGCCATTCTGTTCCCCATGGACGACATCACCGGGTTTCTCTATCTCATCGGCTCGGTGTTCGCCCCCATGATCGCCGTGCAGATCGCCGACCACTTCATCCTGCACCGGGACCGGTTCGACGTGCCGGCCGACGGACGGAACCTGGTCATCTGGCTCATCGGCTTTGCCGCCTATCGCTGGCTGATGGGCGTGGACACCCCCGTGGGCTACACCCTGCCCGACATGGTGCTCACCGTGGTCCTGTGCCTGCTGGCGGACAAGCTGCTGCCTAAAGATCAGGGCTGAGCCTATCAATCAAAAAACCAGAACGGAGCCTTTTTAAAATCAGGTTCCGTTCTGGTTTTTTAAATAAATAAGTCGGAGCAAGCGATACAAAGCTTGCTCTCAGCGTGTCGATAAACCCTTTTCTGTCATTCCGAGGAGCGCAGCGACGTGGGAATCCGTAACCAAAAAGTCGGAAATGCGCTGATACTCGTGAGTTTTGGAAACGGATTGCCACGTCGGCCCGTTGGGCCTCCTCGCAATGACAGGCTTTTTTGACAGTCTGGGAGCAAGCGATACAAAGCTTGCTCTGACGTGTCAGGCGGCGTTCATTCGGATATTCTTACTTTCTATTCCCCGTCTCCTCAAACTGCAAACCAGCGTAAGCGTTTGCGGTTTGAAAAGGAGGAGCAGCGGCGTGAGTGCGCTCCGACTTATAAAATAAGTCGGAGCAAGCGATGCAAAGCTTGCTCCGACTTGGCGCAGAAGGAGGGATTCGAACCCTCGCACGGATTTCTCCGTCTACTCCCTTAGCAGGGGAGCCCCTTATAGCCACTTGGGTACTTCTGCATGGCTACAGACAAATGCGCTTGTATGAACTTTTGAGATAAAAGTGGCGGAGAGAGTGGGATTCGAACCCACGGCTCTTGCGAGTCACCGGTTTTCAAGACCGGCTCCTTAAACCACTCGGACATCTCTCCTCATCTTTCTAATCAGAGGACATTTGTTATCATAGCATGTTTCTGACAGGATGTCAATACATTTTAAAAAATAACCGGGCCTTTTTGCCTCTGGCCGGAGCCTCTCAGCCGTGAGCCATATCATTCGCAGGATATAAAAACTCGTCGCAAGCGGAAATACGCTTGCGACGAGTTGGTGCGGCTGACGGGAGTCGAACCCGTACGCCCATACGGACACAAGCACCTCAAGCTTGCCAGTCTACCAATTCCAGCACAGCCGCATCGATTTAACATCGATTTCATATTATAAAGGGTACTTTCCCATTTGTCAATGAATTTTTTTCGCCATGGGAAATTAACCTGCTCCCAGCTGCGCCCGGTATAGGCGAAACCGTCTATACCGGGCGCTTTTTTCTGCCTTATTCTTTGTGGTCCTCTGTCACCGCACCGGAGCGATAGGCCTCCAGCAGGCGGCGCAGGTCGTCGGCCTGACGCTTCAGCTCCAGGCCGATGTCCGTCTCGGCGATCTTCACCCGGTTCTCCATCCGCTCGAAAATCACACTGTCGTTGGCGATATCATGGTTGTGGAGAATGGCCTCCTCCCGCCCGGCAAAGGGCTGGTGAGACACAATGCGGATGTTCTTGGAGTTATAGATCAGGGTATACCCGGCGATGCCCGAGGTGGGCTGATAGGCCTTGCAGAAGCCGCCGTCGATGACGATCAGCTTGCCGCCGCCCTTGATGGGGCTCTCCCCCTTCTTGGTCTTCACGGGGATATGTCCGTTGATGATGTGGCAGTGGGGCCCCTCCAGACCGAACTCCTTTAAAATAGCCTCGCACACGGCGGGGTCGTTGTACAGGGTATAATAGCTGTTTTTGGGCTCGGTCCAGGCGCTCTCGTCGGCGATGAGCCGCCGCTCGAAGGTGGTCATCCGGTCCCGGCCAAAGATGGGGCTGTTCCGCCCCGCCCACAGCCACCACAAAAAGTCCATGCCGAACTGCCGCTCGGCAGAGCCGGGCTTGTCGTAATAGGCCCGGCGGGCAGTGGTCTGGGCATAGTCCAAAAATTCCCGGCCGGCGCGCTTTTTGCCCCCGATGGTAAAGGACATCAGCTCCCCCTCCGCCGTCATGGGGATGCAGCCGTGGAAGAGCAGGTTGCCGTTGAACACCTTATACAGCCCGCCCTTGGAATAGAGGAAGCGAATGTGCTTTTGCAGCTTTTCGCTGCGCTGGAAGGAGGCGGTGAGCTGGTCGATGACCTGACTCTCCTCCGCTGTCAGGGCATAGGGGTCGGTTGGGTCCACAGTGGGGAAGTCGCAGTCCTCCAGGGGATATGTCTTGTCCCCGATGGTCACGGTCTTGCCGGCATAGTCGATCTTATCCAGCAGCAGCCGGTCGTTCATGCCGAACTCCGGGCAGCGCATGACCTTCTGCCCCTCCAGCTTGAAAAGGATGACGGTGATGGCCTTGTGCATCCGGGCAGAGAGCAGCTTGTCCTTCTCGGTATACTGGTCGGCATCCGCCCCGGTGAGCTTTACGGCAAACCGGTGGGTGTCGCAGTCCTTATACACCTCGTTGGCGAAGATGGACAGGGGGCGCAGAGAGATGCCATAGCCCGTCTCGATGACCTCCAGGTTGTTATAGTGGATAGAATTGGCCAGCACGGTGGCTACCAGGGTGCGGGAGCCGGAGGCGGCGCCCATCCACAGAATATCGTGGTTGCCCCACTGGATATCCACGCTGTGATAGCCGCGCAGGGCATCCATGACGATGTCCGCCCGGGGGCCCCGGTCGAAGATATCGCCCACAATGTGCAGCCGGTCCACCGCCATGCGCTTGATGACTCCGCATACGGCGATGATAAAGCCGGGGGCCTGGTCGATGTCGATGATGGTGTTAATGATGTTCTCGTAATAGTCCCGCTTGTCCGCCTCGTCATAGTTGACGTGGAGCAGCTCGTCGATGATATAGGCATAGTCCCGGGGCAGGGCCTTTCTCACCTTGGACCGGGTGTAGACCGAGGCGGCCCAGCGGCACACCTCGATGAGCCGGTGGAGGGTGATGCGATACCACTCCTTCAGGTCATCCCCCTGGGCGGTGATCAGCTTCAGCTTCTCTTCCGGGTAATAGATGAGGGTGGCCAGCTGATCCCGCTCCGCCCGGGTCATGGTGGTGCCGAACAGCTCGTCCAGCTTCTCCTTCACCACGCCGGAGCAGGAGTTCAGGATATGTAAAAATGCCTCATACTCCCCGTGGATATCAGAGATAAAGTGCTCTGTCCCCTTGGGCAGGCCCAGAATGGCCTGGAGATTGATGATCTCGGTGCTGGCCGCCTGCACCGTGGGGTATTGTTTGGCCAGCAGCTGCAGATATTGCAGCTCCTGGGGCTGAAATGTGCTCTTCGTGTTCAAAAAAAGCGCCTCCTTTTCAGGTCTGTGCGGGCAGCTCCGCCCGCTGAAAAACAGGTTTTGCTGTCTTTTATTGTACACGAGTGTCCCATAAAAATACAGAGGAAAACAGGAAGGAAGATATGCAGAAGTTGCCCACTTGTCCGCCGCGGCGGTCAGCCCCTGTTATTCTTCCTCCCGGGCCGCCGCTGCGACAGGACCAGCCCCGCCAAGGTGATCATCGTGCCCGCGGCGATGGCCGGGGTGACGGGCTCATGGAGGATCAGGGCGGAGGCGGCCACAGTGATGACGGGCGCACCGTAGATATATGCGCTGGTCTTCACGGCCCCCAAAATGCCAACGGCAAAGTTCCAGCTGGCAAAGCAGGCCGCCGAGGCCCCCAGGCCCAGAAACAGCAGATTCAGCAGATACACCGGGTGGTCTGCAGCACGGGATGGCCATAGCCGCTGATGACCCGGGTCAGAAAGGTCAGCTCCTGCCGCCATGTGGTGCCCTTGATCCGTTTTGGGCAGACCGCTGTCAGCGCCGCCAATCCTAATACAAACCGGAAAAACAGGATCTCCACCGGCTGAAACCCGGTGAGCAGTACCTTGGTGGAAATGAAGGTGGTCCCCCAGAGAATCACCGTGAAAACAGCGGCCAGGTGACCCAAGGTCTTTCCGTGCATGATTTTCTCTCCCCTAACGTCTTTTGTCAGTTTTCTTCCTGCGTCTTTAACGGCAGCAGGGTCTTTCTCCGCTTCAAAAACAGAGTCAGGGTGGCGGCGGAGGCCAAAAAGTCGGCCACCGGCTCGGCGGCATACAGCCCCATCACGCTGCCGCTGAGCCAGGGCAGCAGGACGGCCAGGGGCACCAGCAGGATGATCTTGCGCAGCAGGGCCAGAAACAGGCTGGTCTTGGCCTGGCCCAAAGCCATAAAGGTGGACTGACAGGCCACCTGGGCCCCAAAGGCCCACACACCCCCAAAGAACAGGGGCATCACCCGGCCCACCAGGGTGACAAGCTGGGGGTCGTCGTTGAACATCAGCGCCACGGCGGCGGGGAACAGGGCCACCAGCAGGAAGGCCGCCGTGGTCACCGTCATGGTCACCGCCAGCAGACGGCGGAACACCGCCCGCACCCGGGCATAGTTCTTGGCCCCATAGTTATAGCTCATAATGGGCTGCACCCCGGTGGTGATGCCGTGGCTGGGCATCACGATGACCTGCATCACGCTCTGCAGGATGGTGATGCTGGCCACATACAGGTCCCCGCCGTATTTCTGCGCCCCCACGTTCAGCACCACCGTCACCAGGCTCTCGGTGGACTGCATGATGAAGGGGGCCACGCCCAGGGCGGCGATTTTGCCCATTACACGGGGACGGAAGCCCAGGTGTTCCCGGCGGATGTGCAGGCCGGACCGGCCCGAGCACAAAAAGCCCACCACCCACACGGCGCTGACGGCCTGGGACAAAATGGTGGCCAGGGCCGCACCCTTCACCCCCATGCGGAATACAAAGAGGAACAGCGGGTCCAGCAGGATATTCAGCACCGCCCCGATGAGTACCGAGCACATGGCCGGCATGGCCTTTCCCTGGGCGCTGATAAAGGTGTTCAGGCCCAGGGAAAGCTGTACAAAGATCGTCCCCAGCAGATAGATGGTCAGATAGTCGGTGGCATAGCCGATGGTGTCCGCCGATGCGCCGAAGGCCAGCAGCAATGGCCGCTGAAATACAGAAAAGCCTAGCGTGAGGACCAGGGCCATGGTCACCAGCATGGACACGGCGCTGCCCAGAATGGCCTCTGCCCCCTTCCGGTCCCCCGCTCCCAGGCGGATGGATGCCAGGGGGGCGCCCCCCATGCCCGCAAAGGCGGAAAAGGCGGAGATCAGGGTGAGGATGGGAAAGGTCACCCCCACGCCGGTGAGGGCCGTTTTTCCCACCACGGCGATGTGGCCGATATAGATCCGGTCCACGATGTTATACAGCACGTTGATAAGCTGGGCAGCCACAGCGGGGGCGGCCAGACGGAGCATCAGCGGGCCGATGGGCGCACTGGCCAGCGCCTGCTCATTTTGAAAGGTCCGGGCCACAGCAGATCATCCTCCTTCTTCACAGGTCTTGCATTGGTCCGGTTTTTTTCTCAAAAAACCGAACTTGGTCTCCGAACAGAGCACCGCCACAAAAATCAGGCCAAAGCCCGCCAGCAGCCGCCCGGTGACGGGGTCACCGTAGAACATCACGGAGGACAGCACGCCGAACACCGACTCCAACGACAGGATAACTGAGGCGGAGGCGGGGTCGGACCACCGCTGGCCCACATTTTGGAACAGCAGCGCCACCGTGGTGGCCATCACACACAGATAGACCATGGGCCACAGCAGCTCCCGCTGCAGAAGAAGGCCCATATCAAAGCGCTCCGTGGGCAGGCTGAACAGCCAGCTGTACAGCCCGGCAAAGGCAAACTGAAATACGGTGAGCAGGGTGATGTCCTTCCCGGGGGCCAGCTTCTCCACCGACACGATGTGGGCGGCATAGAACACGGCGCACAGCAGGGTGATCAGGTCCCCGGCGTTGATGGACAGCCGATCATTCAAAGATACCAGCCCCACCCCCGCCACGCACAAAAGGGCGGCGGCGATATTATATCGGTCAGGCCGCTTGCGGACCACCGCCCAGGTGAAAAAGGGCACCAGCACACAGTACACCGCCGTGAGAAAGGCGTTTTTTGACGGAGTGGTCATGGACAGGCCAAAAGTCTGGACGGAATAGGCGATGAACAGCATCCCGCCCACAATGGCCCCCCGCCACAGATAGTCCGGGGTGAATTTTTTCCATCGTCCGCCGCATAGGGCCGCCAGCAGGATCCCCCCCACCGTAAACCGGACGGCCAGCAGACGAAATACAGGGATGATGTCCAGGGCGTTCTTCATAATGAAGAAGGAGGTGCCCCAGATGATGGCGGTGGCAAACAGCATGGGCTTTGCCAGCAGTTTCATGGTCTTGGAAGACATAAGATCAACTCCGAATTGCAAAGTATGAGAAAGGTATGCTATGATATCAGGGAAACGAGGGGAGGCGGGACGTTTGCAACTGCTCACACGGGAATTTTATGCCCGGGACACCCTGACGGTGGCCCGGGCGCTGCTGGGACAGCACATCGTCCGCAAGCTGCCGGATGGAACCCAGCTGGTGTGCCGCATCACAGAGACAGAGGCCTATATCGGCCCCATCGACAAGGCCTGCCACGCCTACGGCGGGCGGCGCACCCCCCGCACCCAGACGCTGTATGCCCGGCCGGGGACGGCCTATCTCTATTTGATCTACGGCATGTACCACTGCCTGAACTTCGTCACCGAGCCGGAGGGCACCCCCTGCGCGGTGCTCATCCGGGGGGCGAAGGCAGTGAAAAACGAGGATATTATAGCAGAAAACCGCTTTGGGCGCAAGGCGGACCGTCTCACCGCTTATCAGCGAAAAAATTTTTTAAACGGCCCGGGCAAGCTGTGCCGGGGGTTCATGCTCACCCGGGAGCAGAACGGCCTGGACCTCACCGACCCGGCCGGCCCGCTTACCGTCTGCGCCGGCCCCCCGCCGCAGCAGGTTTTTACCGGGGAGCGCATCGGCATCGACTACGCCCAGGAGGCGGCCCGCTTCCCCTGGCGGTTCTGGACGGAGGAATAACCGATATGTACTTTTTTGACTTAGACGGCACCCTGCTGGATTCCAACGGCATCTGGCTGGACATCGACCGGGACTTTCTGGCCATGCACGGGATATCCCCCGTGCCCGAGGATTACACGGAATATGTGACCCACCACTCCTTCCCGGAGGCGGCGGCCTACACCAGGCGGCGGTTCGGCCTGGACATACCAGAGGAGGATATCTGCCAGGCGTGGCTGGATATGGCTTTAGAGGCCTATTCCCATCAGCTGCCCCTGAAGCCCGGGGCTGGGGAATATGTCCGCCGTGCCCACGCCCGGGGGGAGCACTGCGCCCTGCTGTCCTCCTGTATGCCGGAGCTGTGCCGGGCCGCCCTGGCCCGCCACGGCCTGACAGACTGCTTTTCCCACATCCTGACCGCGGCGGAATTAGGGCTGGAAAAACGGGACCCCGCCCTCTACCGCCGGGCGGCAGAGATATGCGGGGTCCCGAATGGGGACTGCGTTCTCTTTGACGACTCCCCCCTGGCCTGCGCCGCCGCCCGGAAAGCGGGCTGGCGGGTATACGGCGTGGCCGACCCCATCTTTGCACATAACGGGGCAGAAATGGGGAAAGTCTGTCATGTGTACCCGTTTGAATTTGAAAAAGAACTGTAGGGGCCGCTGTCCCCAGCGGCCCGCCGATGGCCGTTGCGCCCACTGGGCACCTTCCCCCAGGGGAAGGCGATGGGGCCTGTTGGCTGCGCACCACTCGGCTCCCTTGTGAAAGGGAGCTGGCACGGCGAAGCCGTGACTGAGGGATTCCCGCACAACAGTTCCCAGCCCTTCGGCGTTCCCCTCATCCGCCCCCTGCGGGGGCACCTTCCCCCAGGGGAAGGCTTTGGGGGTCACGCCTCCATCAGCCCCACCAGCGCGCTGGCTCCGATCCGATCCGCCCCTGCATCCAGCATGGCCTGGGCCTGTTCAAAGGTGCGGATACCCCCGGCGGCCTTGATGCGCACGTCGGGACCGATGTTGGCCCGGAACAGGGCCACGTCCTCCACAGTGGCCCCGCCGGTGGAAAAGCCGGTGGAGGTCTTGATAAAGTCCGCCCCGGCCAGGGTGACGATCTGGCAGACCTTCACCTTCTCCTCCCGGGTCAGCTGACAGGCCTCCACGATGACCTTCAGGATGCGGCCCCGGCAGGAGGCCTTCACGGCCTTTATCTCCGCCAGCACCCCGTCCCAGTCCCCGGCCTTCACCAGGCCCAGAGAAATGACCATGTCGATCTCATCGGCGCCGCCGCGGATGGCATCCTCCGTCTCAAAGACCTTGGTCTCGGTGCTGTTATAGCCGTTGGGAAAGCCGATGACGGTGCAGATCTTCAGGTCGTTGCCCACATAGTCCCCCGCCCGCTTCACAAATCGGGGCGGGATACACACCGAGGCGGTGTGATACTTCAGCCCCTCATCGCACAAACTCTTCACCTGTTCCCAGGTGGCGGTGGTGGTCAGCAGGGTATGGTCCACCCGGTTCAAAATGGCTTGCTTATCCATTTTCTGATACACTCCTTGCGCCGTCTGCCCAGGCAGACGGTCCATTTTTTGATACCCTATTTTATCCCCTTTTCCCCGCCCTTGTCCAGTCAGAAAAGACGGGATACCAATTCCCTCCCCGGCGTGGTATGATAGGATAGATTTGATTTTGGAAAGGAACGAACACCCAGCCGTGAAACAACGCATTTTCTGTATCCTGACGATTCTGTGCCTGACTCTGGCCGCCTGTGCCCCCACTGCCCCGGCGGGGAACGGATCGGAGCAGACTCAGTCCGTCTCCTTCACCGACGACTTGGGCCGCACCGTCACGGCGGAATCCCCCCGGCGGGTGGCCGCCCTCATCGGCAGCTTTGCCGATCTGTGGCAGCTGGCCGGTGGAGCGGACGCCCTGGTGGCGGCGGCGGACGATGCCTGGACCAGCTTTGACCTGAATTTAGACGAGGACGTAGTCCGTCTGGGCGGCGTAAAGCAGATCAATTTAGAGCAGCTGGCCGCCGCCCAGCCCGACCTGGTCCTGGCCAGCAGCAATACCGCCGCCCAGGTGGAACTGCTGCCCGCCCTGGAACAGCTGGGGCTGAAGGTGGCCTATTTCAAGGTGGCGGAGTTTCAGGACTATCTCCACATGCTGGACCTGTGCACCCAGCTCACCGGGGATACGGACCGGTTTGCCCAGTATGGCCTTGGGGTGGAACGTCAGGTTCAGGCGGCCCGGGACCGGGCGGACGGCTCCGCCCCCACCGCCCTGTACATCCGGGCCACCGGGGCGGGGTGCAAGGTGAAGAACAGCCGGGACAGCGTCCTGGGCGAGATGCTCCGGGACCTGGGCTGCGTGAACATCGCCGACAGCGACGAGACCCTGCTGGAGCAGCTGAGCTTAGAGCGCATTCTGCAGCTGGACCCGGATTTCATTTTTGTGGTGATGCAGGGAGCGGACAAGTCCGAAGCCCAGCGTGCTTTGGACCACACGCTGCTGGCAAACCCCGCCTGGCAGAGCCTGACGGCGGTGCAGCAGGGACGCTATTATGTGATGGACGACCGGCTTTATAACCTAAAGCCCAACGCCCGGTGGGGAGAGGCCTATGAGCACTTGGCAGATATCCTATATCCCGATGCCGGCCAGGCATAAGCGGACGCTGCTGCTTCTGGCGGGGCTGACGGTGCTGGCGGCGGCGCTCAGTCTGGCGGCGGGGCCGGTGGTCCTGTCCCCTGGGGAGCTGTGGGCGGCCCTTATGGGACGCAGCTGCGGAACGGCGGGAACCATCCTTCTCCATATTCGCCTGCCCCGCACCTGCGCCTGTCTGCTGGCGGGGGCGGCGCTGGCCGTGTCCGGGGCTATCATTCAAAGTGTGCTGGCCAACCCCCTGGCCGCTCCCAACATCATCGGGGTAAATGCCGGGGCGGGGCTGATGGTGGCTCTGGCCTGTGCCCTGGCTCCCACGGCCCTGGCCCTCACCCCGGTGCTGGCCTTTTTGGGAGCCATGGCGGGGGTGCTGCTGGTGCTGGCCATCGCCCGGCGCACCGGGGCCTCCCGGCTGACGGTGGCCCTGGCCGGGGTGGCGGTGTCCAGTGTGTTCAACGCCGGAATAGATGCGGTGGTCACCTTTGTCCCGGATACGCTGAACAGCTACGCCGACTTTCGGGTGGGCAGTCTGGCCAATCTGACCCTGGACCGCATCCTCCCGGCGGGGGCGCTGATCCTGATCGCCCTGCTTTTAGCCCTGACGCTGGCCGGCGAGATGGACGTACTGCTGCTGGGGGAGGACGTGGCCCGCTCTCTCGGCCTGAACGCCGGGCGCAGCCGGACGGTCCTGCTGGCGGTGGCGGCGGCCCTGGCCGGGGCGGCGGTGAGCTTTGCGGGGCTGCTGGGCTTTGTGGGGCTCATCGTCCCCCA
This sequence comes from Flintibacter faecis, assembly GCF_014287875.1. Taxonomy (GTDB): domain Bacteria; phylum Bacillota; class Clostridia; order Oscillospirales; family Oscillospiraceae; genus Lawsonibacter; species Lawsonibacter faecis_A. The sequence goes on from NZ_JACOPN010000002.1 coordinate 321,846, forward strand.
CATGGCCCGCCGCCTGGTGGGGGAAGACAGCCGCCCCCTGCTGGTGGCTTCGGCTCTGGGCGGGGCGGCCCTGCTCACCGGGTGCGACCTGCTGTCCCGGCTGCTCTTCGCCCCCTACGAGCTGCCCGTGGGCATCGTCTTATCCCTGGGGGGCGGCCCCTTCTTTTTGTGGCTGCTGCTGAAACAGAGAGGGGGGCGGACACCATGATGGAGCTCAGGCAACTGCGGGCGGGCTATGGCGAACATATGGTCCTGGATGGCATCGACCTGGCTCTGCGCCCCGGGGAGGTGCTGGCTCTGCTGGGCCCTAACGGCAGCGGCAAAAGCACTCTGATCCGGGCAGCTCTGGGTCTGCTGCCCCTGGCCGGGGGGCAGGTGCTGATCGACGGGGCGGACGCTGCGGCGCTCACCCCCCGTCAGCGGGCCCAAAAAGCCGCCTATCTGCCCCAGACCCGGCCGGTGCCCAACATCACCGCCCTGCGCATGGTGCTCCACGGACGCTTTCCCCATTTGACCTATCCCCGGCGCTTCCGGCAGGAGGACTATGCCGCCGCCATGGCGGCTTTGGAGCAGGCGGATGCGGCCTGTCTGGCCCGGCGGTCCATGCCGGAGCTGTCCGGCGGTCAGCGCCAGCGGGTCTATCTGGCCATGGCCCTGGCCCAGGACGCACCCACCCTCTTTCTGGACGAGCCCACCGCATTTCTGGACGTGTCCCACCAGCTGGAGGTGGGGCGCTTGGCCGGGCAGCTGGCCCGGCAGGGCAAGGCAGTGGTATTGGTCCTGCATGACCTGCCCCTAGCCCTGAGCACGGCGGACCGGCTGGCCGTGCTGAAGGGAGGCCGGCTGCTGGCCGTGGACGGGCCGGAAGCGCTCTGCGCCGACGGAATTTTAAACTCGGTGTTCGGCATAGAGCTGGGTCGGGTCATGACGGACCGGGGCTGGCGGTATTATTACTTATAACAACAAAAATATACGGCGGCCCCGTGGTGGGGGCCGCCGTCTGGGAACTCTGGGCTTTTGCGCAAGCTTGTCGGCCCTCAGGCCAGGGTCAGCGCCTCGATCTGATAGCCAAACAGGTTGTCGGCAGGCCGGAGCACCGCCCGGAACCCGGTGAGCACGCTGTCGTCCACGGAGTAGACCAGGCTGCCGGACAGGACCAGCTTATCCCGCTCCACGCTGGAGCGATCCAGCCGGATCTCGGCCAGGTTATCGTCGCCGCACACCACCCGGAAGCTGTCCTGATCGGCCAGATAGGTCATCCGGTCCGCCAGTTCCTCCGGCAGGGTGTTCAGGTCCACCGGGCCGCCGGGGAGGGCGACGGAGAAGTCCAGCACAGTCTCGGCGGGAACCGTCAGCAGGCCATCGCCGCTGTCCGCCCGCTCGTCCAGCTGACCATAGAGGGAGAGCATGTTATAAACCGTCTCCCACCGGCCCTGCTCACTAGTCAGGGCATCGTCCCCCAGGTGCAGCAGGGTGAGCAGTCCGGCGTGGAGGGCGGGCGTCATGGACTCCACTGCCCCCGTCTCGGCGGGGATAGAGCCGGGCACAAAGACGGTCTCGTCCCCGGCGGGCAGGGCAATCTCCCCGCCGTTCACGGCCATGGCCGCAAAGGGGATGGACACCGCCAGCACAGCGGCGGCAGTCAGGGTCAGCAGCATTTTTTTCAATTTCATGTGGGGGACCTCCTTCCGCAAGGGATCGGGTGATATTCTTTCATCTTGACTATAGTATAGCACCCCGGCCGTGTTACCTTCTTATCGGAATCGTTACGAGATGGTAGCAAAAGAGTTACAGAATTGTTTCCGTCTTCACCGAGATCCCCTGTCATTTTATGCCGTGAACAGATCGGACATTCCATCCAGGCGCAAAAAAGATGAACGGCTGCGGCGGGCTGCATCCTGCACGCTTTCCGTTGACCCCGGTGCGCCTATGGGGTACAATATACTGCAAACACACATCTGCAAGGGAAAGGAGCACACCTATGCATCCCGAAGAGTACAATGTCTCCATCATTCGATTGGTCAACTCCCCCCACCAATTCGCCTTTGAAAACGGCATCGTCATCACCGATGTTGGCCCGGGCTATGCCAAGGGAGAGCTCACCGTGGGCCCGGACAGCATCAACCCTCATGGCAACGTCCACGGCGGGGCCCTGTCCACCCTGGCGGACACGGTGGGCGGCTGCTGCGCCTGCTCTAAGGGGGGCACCTGCGTCACCTCCGGCTGCTCCATCGAATACCTCCGCCCGGCAAACGGCAGCAAAATTTACTGTACCGCCACCCCCAAAAAGCTGGGCCGCACCCTGTCGGTGGTAGCCCTGGAGATGACCAACGACCAGGGGGCGGTGGTGGCCACCGCCACCTATACCTTCTTCATGCTGCACTAAGTCCCTCTGCCCGGTGGAAAACAAACGTTTTTTCCGCATATTCCCGCATATTTTTGTTTCCGCCGGAATAGCGTTGACAGGGACGGTCTGGTGTGGTAAACTGGTCAGACTTTAAGGGAGTAGTCGGCGCGCCGCGCGGCCCGGTCAACATTCTGGAGAAGATGCCTCTCCTGGCCGGGTCTGAAACGATGAGACTTATCTGTCCTACGGGACAGGTAGGTCTTTTTTCGTGTCCGACCAATGTAGGAGGAGATTTATATGGACCTTTGGGAGCTGTTTGTCATTGCGGTGGGGCTCTCTATGGACGCCTTTGCCGTATCCATCTGCAAGGGACTATCCGCCCCCCGGCTGCGCCTGCGCCACAGCCTGATCTGCGGAGGCTATTTCGGTCTGTTCCAGGCCCTGATGCCCCTGCTGGGCTGGCTGCTGGGGGTGCGCTTCCAGACCATGATCGACAGCCTGGACCACTGGATCGCCTTTATCCTGCTGGGGATCATCGGCGTGAACATGATCCGGGAGTCAAGGGAGTGCGGAGAGGAGCCGCTGAACAGCTCCTTTTCCTTCCGCACCATGCTTCCCCTGGCCGTGGCCACCAGCATCGATGCTCTGGCCGTTGGGGTCACCTTTGCTTTTTTACAGGTGGACATTCTTCCCGCCGTCCTATTCATCGGCTGGACCACTTTTGTCATCTCCGCTGTTGGCGTGAAAGTGGGAGCGGTATTCGGCACCCGATTTCAAAGCCGAGCGGAGCTGCTGGGCGGCGCAGTGCTGGTGCTTATGGGAGCAAAAATACTGGTGGAGCACCTGCTAGCGGGCTGACCCCGATCCCGTGCATTTCCCCCGATTTTTTCTTGCAGTTGATCCCCGCCTGTGGTACAATGGGCCTGTTTCCCCGCCTTTTGGGGAAGCAGAGAGAGTAAAAACGAAGGTTGTGTGTTACTATGAAAAAACTACTGGGCAGTCTGCCTGCCCGCCTGGTGCTGGGCGTTCTGGCCGGCATCTTCATCGGCCTGTGGGCGGGCGGCGAGGCCTCCGGTGGCCTGGGCGAGACGGTGATGCAGGTCATCCTCACGGTGAAGAACCTGCTGGGATCTCTCATCTCCTTCTGTGTACCCCTCATCGTCATCGGCTTCATCGCCCCCTCCATCACCCGGCTGAAGAGCAACGCCTCCCGGATGCTGGGGCTGTCCCTGGTCCTGGCCTACACCTCGTCGGTGTGCGCCGCCCTGCTGTCCGCCGGAGCGGGCTTCGTCCTCATCCCCGGCATGTCCATCCAGTCCTCTGCCGAAGGTCTGCGCACCGCGCCGGAGCTGCTGTTCCAGCTGGAGATCTCCCCCATCATGCCGGTGATCTCCGCCCTGGTGTTCTCCGTGCTCATCGGTCTGGCCGCCACCTGGACCCAGGCGGGCACCATCATCCGCCTGCTGGAGGAGTTCCAGCATATCGTGCTGGAGGTGGTCACCCGGGTCATCATCCCCATCCTGCCCTTCTTCATCGCCGGCACCTTCTGCGGCCTGGCCTACGAGGGCTCCATCACCCGGCAGCTGCCCGTGTTCCTGCTGGTCATTTTGATCGTGCTGGTGGGGCACTATCTGTGGCTGGCGGTGCTGTATGGTCTGGCGGCGGTCTATTCCGGTGAAAACCCCTGGCAGGTGCTGCGCCACTATGGCCCGGCCTATCTCACCGCCGTGGGCACCATGTCCTCCGCTGCCACCCTGGCTGTGGCCCTGGACGGGGCCCGCAAGTCCTCCGTCCTCCGCCGGGACCTGGTGGACTTCGGCATCCCCCTGTTCGCCAACATCCACCTGTGCGGCTCGGTCCTCACCGAGGTATTCTTCGTCATGACCGTGTCCAAGGTGCTGTACGGGGTTCTGCCCGCCCCGGGAACTATGATCTTGTTCTGTCTGCTGCTGGGCGTGTTCGCCGTGGGAGCTCCCGGCGTGCCCGGGGGCACGGTGATGGCCTCTCTGGGGCTCATCACCAGCGTGCTGGGCTTTGACAACAACGGCACCGCCCTGATGCTGACCATCTTCGCCCTGCAGGACAGCTTCGGCACCGCCTGCAACATCACCGGCGACGGGGCCCTGACCCTGATCCTCACCGGCTACGCGAAAAAGCACCACATCCAGCAGGTGCCCGACACCGAAATTTTATAACAGATCATAACAAAATCGCTCCCGTTCCCGGCTATTTCACCGGAAACAGGAGCGATTTTTACTTGATTTACTCCAAGTCCTGAATGTTCATTTTCCGCAGGCCGTCCTGAAAGTCGCGGCGGTTCTTGTAATAGAGCCAGATGCCGCCAAAGGCCGCCGTGGGGATGTTGCAGGTGAGAAACAGGGCGATCAGCGCAGCGATCTCGCCCCCGGTGGGGGGATAGAACTCGGGCTGGGGGAGGACCTCCTCCACCACATTGCCGTTTTCGTCCACCGTCACCATGCTGGAGGCCGACGCCGGGGTGACGCAGTTGATGAGCGCCACGCTGGTGAGCGCAAAGGACAGCAGCAGGGATAAAATGGGCAGGATCAGCCCCAGCTTTCCGCTCTTTCGGCACAAAAACACCTGCAGCACTACCAGCAGGGCAATGGGCAGCAGTCCCAGACACATGGTAAATACCAGCACAGGCAGGGTCACGATGGAAGCCATCATCATAATAATACAGTCCTCCTCACTTGTCCCGGTCCGGGGTCCGGGTCTTTTTATACTCCGCAATGAGCAGCTTGGCCGTGTCCAGGTCCAGCCGCTCGTTGATGGCCAGCCGCTTCACGGCGGCGATAAAGGGGTCGGCGGCCACGTCCTCCGCCATGCGAATTTTTTGAATGACCCGGTCCAGCCGCAGCCGCACCGTGGGATAGGTCACGCCGTACTCCCCCGCCACTTCCTTTAAAGAGCCGGAGGCCAGCACAAACTTTTTCAGAAAGACTGCGTCCTCCTCCTCCAGGCCGGTCATCCACTCCGGCAGCGTCTCCAACGCCATCTGCTCCCCTCCTCTCTGTGTAACTTTAGTATAATCTTTAATATTATTAAAGTCAAGCTTTAATTTTATTTTTCTGATTGAAAAATTTGTCCCGCTGCATTTGGTCAACATGCTATCCTGAACTTGTCATTCCGAGGAGTGCAGTACCCGCAAGGGGCACGCCGCATCCGTAAGGCAGCAAAGCTGCCAACGGCTGCGCAGCGACGTGGGGATCCGTTTCCCCTCGTCTTTTGGACGGGAGTTACGGATCGCTGCATCGGGGCTTCGTCCCTCCTCGCAATGACAGGCCCAGCATCTGACCAAACACAGCGGGATATTTTTACTTCTTTCGCGCTTCCGCCCACGCCAGCACGGCCCGGGCCAGACCTTCGGCGGAGATCTCCTGGGCCATCCGGGCGGGCATCCCGGCCCGCTCCAGCGCCCGGGCGGTGACGGGGCCGATGGCCACGGCGGGGAGCGCCACGGGGCCGTATTGCTCTGCAAAGGCTTGTACGCCCCCGGCGCTGCCGAAGGTGAGCACGTCCAGTTCCGGCAATGGCTCCGGTCCGGGCAGGGCCTTGGCGGCATAGAGGGCCAGGTCGTGTACCTCCAGCCCCGCTTCTCTCAGCGTGTTCGTCACCTCAGGGGAGCCCTGGGCGGAGCGGAGCAGCAGCACCCGCTCCCCGGGGCAAGCCGCCTCTGCCAGAGCCCAGGCCAGCGCTTCCCCCGTGCGGCCCGCTGGGCACACCTCGGGATAGAGCCCCCGGTCCTCCAGCATCCGGGCGGTGGCGGGGCCGATGGCGGCCAGTCTGCACCGGCCCAGCCGCCGCAGGTCCAGGCGATACTGCCCCAACAGGCAGAAAAACCGCTCCACTCCCCGGGCGCTGGTGAACGCCAGCCACTGGGGGCGGTCCTCCTCCAGCAGGGACGGCAGCGCCGGCGGCTCCAGGGGTTTTAACCCCAATCGGGTCGTCCAGACTATCTGAGCGCCCAAGGGCTCCAGCCGTTCCCGCTGGGCCCGGACCAGCTCCCCCGTCCCGGCGCAGCCCACCCGGACCCCGGTTAGAGGACGGCGCTCCTCTTGCTTGAAATGCAGGGCGGCCACCTCCCCCACCACAATGACGGCGGGGGGCTGCACCTCCCCGGCCCGCCGGGCGATGTCCCCCAGGGTGCCCCGCACGTCGGCGGGTCGGGGGCTGTTCCCCCCGGACAGCACGGCTACGGGGGTGTCCGGGGAACGGCCCTCCTCCACCAGCCGGCGGGCGATGACCTCCAGATGGCTCAGACCCATAAGGAACACCAGCGTCCCCCCGCACCGGGCCAGGGCGGAAAAGTCCTCGGGCAGGCCGTCCGGCGTATCTGCGGTGCGGCCGGTGATGATGTGAACGCTGCGGCTTAAGCCTCTGTGGGTCACCGGGATGCCCGCCCCGGCGGGAATGGCCACGGCGGAGGTGATCCCCGGGACCTCCTCGCAGAGCACCCCGGCCCGGTTCAGCGCCAGCAGCTCCTCCCCGCCCCGGCCAAAGACGAAGGGGTCGCCCCCCTTCAGCCGAACCACCGTCTTGCCCTCCCGGGCCAGGGAAATGAGGGCGGCGGAGATGTCCTCCTGGGGTGCGGAGTGCTTCCCGCACCGCTTGCCCAGATAGCGCCGCTCTGCGTCTAGGGGGGCCAGGTCCAGCAGGGCCGGGTCGATGAGGTCGTCATACACCACCGCGTCGCAGCCCTCTAAAAGCCGCATTCCCCGCAGGGTGATGAGATCGGCTCTGCCGCACCCGGCCCCCACCAGATAGACTCGGCCCAGTTTCCGCTCAGCCATAGGTGTCCTCCCCCAGCTCCCGCTCCCGCTCCTGCTCCGTCAAAGGCCGCCCCAGCGTCAGACAGGCGGCGAACAGCCGGGCAAAGCAGGCCGCCCGCTCCCGCTGGTGGAGCAGACGCGCCTTTAGGATCGGCCGCTGCCCCTCCAGCCAGGTCAGAATTTCTTCGGTATGCTCCGGCAGCAGCCCTTCGATCTGCTCCTTCAGCCAGACGGCGGCGGTGGGGCTGCTGCCCCCGGTGGAGATGCCCACAGACAGATCTCCCCGCCGCACCAGCGCCGGGAAGAGAAAGCTGCAGGCCTCCCGGTCGTCCACCGCATTCACCGGAACGTTCTGCCCCCGGCACAGGGCGGATATCCGGTGATTCTCCTCCCGGTCGTCGGTGGCGGCGATGACAAAGCTGGCCCCCTCCAGGTCCGTCTCCCGGAATCTCCGGCGCTCCAGCGTCACCGGCAGGGCAGTCAGGGCCGGGATGGGCTCCGGGGCCACCACCGTCAGCTCCGGGCCATAGGGCAGCAGCTTCTCCGCCTTGCGCAGGGCCACTGTCCCCCCGCCCACGATCAGCCCTCTTTGGCCGGACAGGTCCACAAAAAAGGGAAAATAGGCCATATGTCAACACCTGCTTTCTGCATCGAGAAGAAAAATCAGCCCCCCTTGTGAAAGGGGGGAGGGCCGCATCAGCGGCGGGGGGATTCCGCCTCCGCCTTCGCCAGCTCCACCAGCTTGCGCAGGCGGTGGTTCAGGGCGGATTTGGTAATGGGCGGATCATACCGCTGGGCCAGCTGGGACAGGGTGTCCTCCGGGTGGGCCAGGCGGAGAGAGGCCGTCTCCTGCAATTTCTCCGGCAGCAGGGCCAGGCGGCCCTGCTCCTCCAGGCGGCGGATGGACTCCACCTGGGTCATGGCCGCCTCCACCGCCTTGTCCAGGTTGGCGGCGTCGCAGTTCACCCGGCGGTTCACGCTGCCCCGCAGGTCCTTCTCCAGCTTGGCATTCATCACCTCCATGGCGGACAGGGGCGCCCCGATGGAGGTGAGCAGGTCCTCGATGCGGTCGCTCTGTTTGAAATAGACCACGGAGTTGCCCTTGCGCTGGGCCGCCTTGGGCTCTAAGCCCATCTCCCGCATCAGCGCCAGCATCTCCCGGCCCACGCTCAGGTGGGAGGTGGTCAGTTCCAGGTGATACCCCTTTCTCGGGTCGGTGACGGAGCCCCCGGCCAGAAAGGCCCCCCGGAGGAAGGCCGCCCGGCAGCACTTCTCCTCCAGCACGCCGAAGTTGATGTGCAGCGCCGGGGCCCGGTCATCCCCCCCCAGCAGCTGCTGCACAGCGGAGAGCTTGCGGGGGTCCTCCACGGCGAAGATGTGCTTGCCCTCCCCGTCGGGCAGGCGGTCAAAGGAGAAGCGAAAGGCCCGGCGCAGCAGCTGGGGCAGGCGCTGGGCAAAGGAGTCGCTCTCGGTGATGACCCGGATCTCTCTGGGGGAGAAGGTATTGCAGTAGAGCAGCACCCCATAGCACTCGGCCTGGGCACAGCATTTTCGGCTTAGGGGCACGCGGCAAAGCTCCTGCTTCACCTCAGATGAAAAGGACATGGGTCACTCCTCCAAAATATAGCGCCGCGCCCCCCGGAAGATGCGCACCGCCCGGCGGCGGTAGATCTCCAGCAGGGCCTCGGCCAGCTTGTCCGGGTCATGGCGGGCAAAGTCGCCGTGATGGGCAGCCACCGGCCGCTCCACCAGCTCCAGCCCTAAGGCTGCGATGCGCTCCCGGTCAATGACCAGGGGGGCCGCCCCCTCCGCCTGATATTTCTCCACCAGACCGGGCAGCATGGGGGTGGAGTTTGCCAGACACAGGTCCACCAGGCCGGGACAGCCGTGGGCCAGCAGGGCCTCCAGATGGTCGGCGGCGGTGTAGCCCTCCGACTCCCCCTCCTGGGTCATGATGTTGCACACATAAATTTTCGGCGCGTCCGACTGGGCGATGGCCTGGGCCACCCCGTCCACCAGCAGATTGGGGATGACGCTGGTATAGAGGCTCCCCGGCCCCAGCAGGATCAGGTCCGCCTCCCGGATGGCCGCCAGGGCGGCGGGCAGGGGGGCGGGATGCTCCGGGATCAGGGCCACATGGGCGATGCGGCAGTCCTGCTCCTTTTTCACGTGATAGATTTTCGACTCCCCCACCACCCGGACGCCGTTTTCAAACACGGCCTCCAGCTGTACGTCGGCGCTGGTGACGGGGATGACCTGGCCGGTGATGGCCAGCACCTGGCTCATCTGGCTCACCGCCTCCTCAAAGGAGCCGGTGACCCCGTTCAGGGCGGCCAGGATCAGGTTGCCGAAGGACTGCCCGGCCAGGGACCCCTCGGTAAAGCGATAGGTCAGCAGCTTCTGCATGATGGGCTCGGTGTTGGCCAGGGCCTCCATGCAATGGCGGATATCCCCCGGGGGCGGCATGCCCATGTCCCGGCGCAGCATCCCGGAGCCGCCGCCGTCATCGGCCACCGTCACCACGGCGGTGAGGTTTTTCGTGTATTTTTTCAGCCCCCGCAGCATGGTGGACAGGCCTGTGCCGCCGCCCACGGCGACGATCTTGGGTCCTCGCTCCCACTGCTGGGGGTTGACGGACAGTTCAGCCATAGTTCGGCTCCTCTCCCAGTGTTTTCAGTTCCGGCCCAGGTCCCGGTGGCTCTCCGACACGGGGAAGCCCGCCCGGCGCACCAGGTCGGCCAGGGCGTGGGCCACGGCCACGGACCGGTGGTGACCTCCGGTGCAGCCCACAGCCACCACCAGGGCAGTTTTGCCCTCCTCCTCATACCGGGGCAGCAGCCAACCCACAAAGTCCCCCAGCCGGGACAAGAACTCGTCCGTCACCGGGCTTTGGAACACATAGTCCCGCACCGGGGCATCCAGGCCGTTCATGGGCCGCAGCTCAGCTACATAATAGGGGTTGGGGAGAAAGCGCACGTCAAAGACCAGATCAGCCTCCATGGGGATGCCGTATTTAAAGCCGAAGGAGCTCACCCGCACGTCCATCCGGCCCTGGGACGAGCCGCTCTTGGCGAACAGGCGGCGCAGCTCCCCCTTCAGCTTGGCGGTGGACAGATTGGACGTGTCGATCACATAGTCCGCCCGCTCCCGCAGGGGAGAGAGCATCTTCCGCTCCAGCTCGATGGCCTGCTCCAGACTGTCGCACTCCTCAGCCAGAGGGTGGCTGCGGCGGGTCTCTTTATACCGTTTGATGATGACCTCGGTGGCCGCCTCCATAAACAGGATGTGATACTCGCACTGCATGTCCGTCAAGTCCTGGAGGGCCCGGAACAGGCTGTTGAAGTTGGTGCCTCCCCGGATGTCTGTCACCAGCACCACCCGGTCATATTCCCCCGACCCGGCCATGCCCAGCTCGGCAAATTTTGGGATGAGGGGGGCGGGCAGGTTGTCCACACAGAAAAAGTCCATATCCTCCATAAAGGAGGCCGCCTTGCTCTTCCCCGCCCCGGACAGGCCGGAAATAATCACAAATTCCATAATTCTCCCTCTCTTTTATACACACAGGAATCAGCGCAGCACTTTCACTTCCATCTCCAGCGCCACTCCGGTCTGCTCCTGCACCCGGGCCTGCACCTGGCGCACCAGCTCCAGCACGTCGGCGCAGGTGGCGCCCCCCCGGTTGACCACAAAGCCCGCATGCTTTTCCGACACCTGGGCTCCCCCCACGGCAAAGCCCTTCAGGCCGCACTGGTCGATGAGGGCGGCGGCAAAATAGCCCTCCGGCCGCTTGAACATGGACCCGGCGCTGGGATACTCCAGGGGCTGCTTCTCCTTCCGCCGGGCGGCCAGCTCGTCCATCCGGGCCCGGATGGCTGCGGGGTCGCCGCTGCTCAGCTGAAAGCGGGCCTCCAGCACCAGGCGCTGTCCGTCGGAGAAGACACTCTTCCGATAGCCCAGGCCGCAGCTTTCAGCGGGGATGGTCTGGATACTGCCATCCAGGTCCAGGGCGGTGACGGAGACCAGCACCTGGGCCATCTCCCCGCCATAGGCCCCGGCGTTCATCACCACCCCACCCCCTACAGAGCCGGGGATGCCGGAGGCAAATTCCAGCCCCGTGAGCGCTCTCCCCTGGGCGGCGTTTGCCAGCATGGCCAGGGATACGCCGCCCCCGGCACACAGCTGTCCGTTCTCCTCCCACACCCGATTCAGCGGGTCTGCGGAGTACCGCCCGGCGGGCTGGAGGAGAAAACGCTCCACCCCCTCGTCGGGCACCAGCAGGTTGGAGCCGTTGCCCAGGAAAAAGGGCAGAATATCCGCCTCCCGGGCGGCCAGCACGGCGGCCTTGGCCTGGACGGCCGACTTGGGCAGGGCCATCAGCCGGGCCGGGCCGCCGATGCGAAAGGACGTGTGCCGGGACATGGGCTCGTTCGCCCGCACCTCCAGCCCGGGGCACCGCCGGGCCAGCTCCTGTTGTAACCATTCAAAACGATCCATAGGGACCTCCAAAACAGCAATTCATTGAGGTTATATTATAGCAGAAGCCCAGGGGAATTTGAAGGGGGCGTGGGCAGAAAAACGCGCCCTTCGCATTTTTTCGGTGCGGAGGGCAGCGTATGGGACAGGTATTGGCTCAGATAGAGTCGCACAGCATGGCCGCGCCCACCACCCCGGCATCGTTGCCCAGGGAGGCCCGGACCAGGCGGGTGGGCATGGTCTTGTCAAAGGAGCCCTGGCGCACCAGCTCCCGCACCGGGTCCAGCAGAAGGTCGTCGTCGGCATTGCTCACGCCGCCGCCCATGCAGATGACCTCCGGCTGAAGGATGTTCACCAAATTGATGAGTCCGATGGCCACGCCGGAGCGATAGGAATAGAGCACCCGGTGGGCGGTCTCGTCCCCCTGGCGTGCAGCCTGGAACACGGTGCGGCCCTGGACCTTGCTCCTGTCCCCCCCGCACAGCTGCCACAGCAGACTGTCCCGGCTGCACTCCATCTCCCGCAGGGTCATCTGGATCAGGGCGCTTGCCGAGCCGTACTGCTCCCAGCAGCCCCGGTTGCCGCAGCCGCACAGGTGTCCATTGGGGTGGATGATCATGTGGCCCACCTCCATTCCGCTGCCGGCAAACCCGGTGAACAGCTTGCCATCCACCACCATGCCCGCGCCGATGCCCGTGCCCAGCGTCACCGTCACTGCCGGGCTGCAGCCCTTGGCCGAGCCGCTGCGGTATTCTCCGATGGCGGCGCAGTCTGCATCGTTGCCCAAGAACACGGGCATATCCCACTGCCGCTGGAACAGCTGCCGCACAGGGGTGTTCTGAAAGGGCATGTTGGGGGTACGCACTACGATGCCCGTCTTGTTGTTCACCTGGCCGGGCAGGCCGATACCCACCGCCCGGACCTCTTTCTCCGTCACGCCCCCGGACTGGCACACCTGCTTTGCCAGCCGGACGATCTCCCCGCACAGCTGCTCCGGGGTCTGGCTGTGATCCACTGGGTGGCTGGCCTTGTCCAATATCTCGCAGTCCTCGTTCATCAGACCGGCCACCAGGTTGGTCCCGCCTACGTCTACGCCCACATAATACATGTTCAGTCCTCCTCGTCCAGCTCGTCGCCCAGGCCGTTCTGCTCAAAATGCCGGTCCATCCGCTGGGTCAGCTCCAGGGCAGCGTTGTGGCCCATCTTCCGGTTGCGGTTGTTCATGGCCGCCACCTCCACGATGCTGGCCAGGTTCCGGCCCGGCTTTACCGGGATGGTGATGGAGGGCAGCTTTACCCCCAGCACCTCCGTCTGCATCTGGTCCAGCCCCAGGCGGTCGTACACGGTGTTGTCGTTCCAGGGCTCCAGATTGATGACCATGTCGATCTGCTGCTTCAGCTTGATGGCGCCCATGCCGAACAGGCGGCGCACGTCGATGACGCCGATGCCCCGCAGCTCCATATAGTGGCGGATGAGCTCGGGGGCGTTGGCCTCCAGGGTACCGTGGTTGGTCTCCCGGATCTCCACTGCGTCGTCAGCGATGATTCGGTGTCCGCGCTTGATGAGCTCGATGGCCACCTCGCTCTTGCCCACGCCGGACTCTCCCTGGATGAGTACGCCCTCGCCGTAGATCTCCATCATCACGCCGGAGCGGGTGATGCGGGGGGCCAAATAGTTATAAAGGCTGCCGATGAGGGCGCTCATAAAGGCAGAGGTCTGGGCCTTGGTGCGCAGCACCGTCCGCCCATGGGCCTGGGCGGCCTCCAGACACTCGGGAAAGGCCACCAGCCCCCGGGTGATGATCAGGCCGGGGACGGGATACTCCAGCAGCCGCTCAAAGCTCTCCCTGCGCTGCTCTGTCGTCATCCCCGCCACAAAGGCGGTCTCCGTCAGGCCCATCAGCAGCAGGCGCTTGGTGTCAAAATGCTCGAAAAACCCGGACAGGGGCAGACCGGGCCGGTTCACGTCCACCGTGTGCAGGGGCACCTGTTCATAATTGGGGGCGGCGCATAAGACCTCCAGGTCAAACTCCTTGATGATCTGGCCCAGGGTCACGCTGTACTTGCTCTCGCTCACGCAAAACCCTTCCTTTCCTTCTGTATACCACATGATACCACATGCCGCGCAGTGCGCGGCAATTTTTCTTGCCTTCAGTATAGCCGAAATCCCACCGTCCCGCAAGATGTCCTGCAAAAAAAGCGGGATTGTAAACTTCCCCGTTTCCGTAGTATAATGTAGGAAAAGGCCGCCCGCATCTGCCGGGCAGAAAGCAAGGAGAGAGGAATTATGCACACCATCGACCCTCAAAGCTGGAAGCAGGACCTGCCCGCCTTCCGGGAAAAGACGGATGAATTCTATGCCGGTACCCTGGACAAGGGCGCATATAAGGGTTTTTCCGGTCTGTACGGCAGCTATGCCCAAAAGGGCGGCAAGGCCAGCATGCTCCGTCTGCGCATGACCGCCGGGCGGGTCACCCGGGACAAGCTGGCCTTTGTGGCCCAGGCCATCCGCACCTATTCCGTCCCCCGGGCCCACTTTACCACCTGCCAGTCCATCCAGCTCCACGATCTGCTGCCCCAGGCCCTGTACCCCATTATGGAGCAGGCCCTGGACCACGGCATCGTCACCATGGGCGGCGGCGGCGACTTTCCCCGCAACACCATGTGCTCCCCCCTGTCCGGCGTGGAAGCGGGCGAATATTTCGACGTGCTGCCCTACGCCCAGGCGGCGGGCGACTATGCCATGAACTTTATCAAGGCGGAGAAGATGCCCCGCAAGCTGAAGATCTGCTTCTCCAGCTCCCCGGCCAATCTGCCCCACGCCACCTATCGGGACCTGGGCTTTGCCGCCCGGCCTGACGGGACCTTTGACGTGTACTCCGCCGGCGGCCTGGGCAACAACCCCAGATTCGGCGTGAAAGTGGCCGAGGGGGTGGACCCCAACAAGGTCCTCTACTATATCAAGGCCATGTGGCTCACCTTCCGGGCCCACGGCAACTATGAAAACCGGGGCAAGGCCCGCACCCGCTATATGCAGGACATCTGCGGCGGGCCGGAGGGCTATGCCCGGGCCTATCAGGAGCAGCTGGACGCCGTCCTCGCCTCCGGCGAGGATCTGGACCTGCACCTCTCCCCCGCCCCCGTGACCAAGGCGGGGGATGGCACGTCCGTGGCCGGGCCCCGGGTCATCCAGCAGAAGCAGCCCGGCCTGTATGCTGTGGCCTGGCACCCCATCGGCGGCCAGCCTGACCTGAACACCCTGTGCGCCCTCAGCGACGCTCTGGCGGACATGGACGGGACCGAGATGCGCCTGGCCCCCGACGAGACGGCCTATATCATCAACCTCACCGGGAGCGAGGCCACGAAGATCCTGGCCCTCACCGCCGACGGGGCCCACACCCTGTTCGAGACCTCGGTGAGCTGCATCGGCGGCGCCACCTGCCAGGTGGGGATGCGGGACTCCCAGGGGCTGCTGAACGCCTGCGTGGATGCGGTGCGCCGGGCCGGCATTCCCGACGGAGCCCTGCCCCAGGTCCACATCTCCGGCTGCCCCTCCTCCTGCGGCACCCACCAGACGGGGGTGCTGGGCTTCCGGGGGTCCTCCCGCCTGGTGGACGGCAAGCCTCAGGCCGGCTTTCTCCTCTTCGTGGGCGGCAATGCCCATCAGGGTCAGGAGACCATGGGCCGGGAAGTGGGCGTGCTGCTGGAAAAAGACGTGCCCGCCTATCTCATTGACCTGGGCCGCACCGTGGCCGCCTCCGGTCAGGATTTCAACACCTGGTTCAAAGCGAACCCCAAGGGGCCGGATCAGATCGCGGAGAAGTATCTGTAAGAAAACACGTTCCTGCGACGGCGGGGCGGCACAGAGGCCGCCCGTTCGATGACCATCGCATCCCCGCAAGTCCCCCTCATCCGTCACGGCTTCGCCGTGCCACCTTCCCCCAGGGGAAGGCTCTCTCCTAACTCCTAACTCCTAACTCCTAACTCCTAACTCCAAAGAAAGGCGGAACCACATGTCCTTTGTCCACTTACATCTGCATACGGAGTTCTCCCTGCTGGACGGGGCGTGCCGCATCAAAAAGCTGGTCCAGCGGGTGAAGGAGCTGGGCCAGACGGCGGTGGCCATCACCGACCACGGGGTGATGTACGGCGTCATCGACTTCTACCGGGCCTGTAAGGCCGAGGGCATCCAGCCCATCATCGGCTGCGAGGTGTATGTGGCCCCCCGGGGCCGCACCCGGTTTCAAAAGGCCCACGAGTTCGATGCCGAGTCCCGCCATCTGGTCCTCCTCTGCCGGAACGAGGAGGGCTATCGCAACCTGTCCTATATGGTCTCCCAGGCCTTTCTGGAGGGCTTTTATATCAAGCCCCGCATCGACATGGACCTGCTGCGGGAGCACTGCGGCGGACTGATCGCCTGCTCGGCCTGTCTGGCGGGGGAGCTGCCCCGGCTGCTGCTGGCCGGGGAGTATGACCAGGCCAAGGCGACAGCCCTGGAGATGCAGGAGCTGTTCGGCCCAGACGGCTATTATCTGGAGCTGCAGGACCACGGCATCCCCTCCCAAAAGCAGGTGAACGCCGGTCTGCGCCGCCTTCACGAGGAGACGGGCATCCCCCTCATCGCCACCAACGACGCCCACTATCTCCGCCGGGAGGATGCAGAGATGCAGGACATCCTCATGTGCATCCAGATGGGCAAGACCCTGGACGACCCGGGGCGGATGAAATTCGAGACCAGCGAGTTCTATGTCAAATCCGAGGAGGAGATGGCCTCCCTCTTCCCCGACTGCCCGGAGGCCATTGAAAACACAGAGAAGATCGCCCGGCTGTGCAGCGTGGAGTTTGAGTTCGGCAAATACCACCTGCCCCACTTCCAGCTCCCCCAGGGCTGGGACAACGGGGAGGACTATTTCCGCCACCTGTGTCTGGAGGGCTTTGCCCGCCGCTACCCGGACCGCCCCCCGGACTATCTCAAGCAGCTGGAATATGAGATGGCCATGATCCGCAAGATGGGCTTTGTGGACTATTTTCTCATCGTGTCCGACTTCATCGCCTTTGCCAAGGGCAGCGGCATCCCCGTGGGCCCGGGGCGCGGCTCGGCGGCGGGCTCCATGGTGTCCTATTGCCTGAACATCACCGACCTGGACCCCATGAAATACAGCCTGTATTTCGAGCGCTTTCTGAACCCGGAGCGGGTGTCCATGCCCGATATCGACATCGACTTCTGCATCCGCCGCCGCCAGGAGGTCATCGACTACGTCAACCGGAAATACGGCCACGACCATGTGGCCCAGATCGTCACCTTCGGCACCATGGCCGCCCGGGGCTCCGTGCGGGACGTGGGCCGGGTGCTGAACATGCCCTATGCCGAGGTGGATGCCGTCGCCAAGCTGATCCCCAGCGGCCCCGGTGCCCTGCACATCACCCTGGAGGAGTCGTTAAAGCTGTCCAAGCAGCTCAAAGATGCCTACGACAGCTCCCCCCAGGTGAAAAAGCTCATCGACACCGCCATGGCCATCGAGGGGATGCCCCGGAACACCTCTACCCACGCCGCCGGCGTGGTCATCACCAGCCGCCCGGTGTGCGACTATGTGCCCCTGGCCACCAACGACGGCCTGCCCGTCACCCAGTATATCATGACCACTCTGGAGGAACTGGGCCTGTTAAAGATGGACTTTTTGGGCCTGCGGAACCTGACCATTCTGGACGACGCGGTGAAGATGGTCCAGGCGCAGCAGCCCGGCTTCACCCTGAAAGACATCCCGGAGAACGACCCCAAGGTGATGAACATGCTGTCCGAGGGCCGCACCTCCGGCGTGTTCCAGATGGAGTCCACCGGCATGACCGGCGTGTGCGTGGGGCTGAAACCCCAGACCATCGAGGATATCACCGCCATCATCGCCCTGTACCGCCCCGGCCCCATGGACTCCATCCCCCGGTTCATCGCCTGCAAGCAGAACCCGGAGAAGATCACCTATAAGCACCCCTCCCTGCGTCCTATCCTCTCCAACACCTATGGCTGCATCGTCTATCAGGAGCAGGTCATCCAGATCTTCCAGCAGCTGGCTGGCTATTCCCTGGGCCAGGCCGACATGGTCCGCCGGGCCATGTCCAAAAAGAAGCTGAAGGACATCCAGCGGGAGCGGGCCGCCTTCCTCCACGGGGACCCGGAGCGAAACATCGCCGGCTGCGCCGCCAACGGCATCCCCCAGGCAGTGGCCGAGAGCATCTATGACGAGATCACCGACTTTGCAAACTATGCCTTTAACAAGGCCCACGCCGTGTGCTATGCCGTGGTGGCCTATGAGACGGCCTGGTTCAAATTCTACCACCCCAAGGAGTATATGGCCGCCCTGCTCACCTCCGTGCTGGACTCCACGGAAAAGGTGGCCGAGTATATCGCCGAGTGCCGGGACATGGGCATTCCCCTGCTGCCCCCGGACGTGAACGAGTCCTATGCCGACTTCACTGTGGTGGGGGAGGGCATTCGATTTGGCCTGGTGGCCCTGAAGGGCGTGGGCCGGGGCGTGATCCAGAGCCTGCTGGAGCAGCGGCAGGCGGGCGGTCCCTTCGCCGACTTTATGGATTTCTGCGACCGGATGTTTGACTATGACCTCAACCGCCGGGTGGTGGAGAGCCTCATCAAGGCCGGGGCCTTTGACCGCATGGGTTACCGCCGCTCCCAGCTGATCCAGGTCTATGGCCAGGTGCTGGACGGCATCGCCGCCAGCCGCAAGCGGAACGTGGAGGGCCAGCTGGACCTGTTTTCCTTCGGCGGCGGCGAGGACCCGTCCGGCCCCGCCCCCCTGCCCGCCCTCCATCTGCCCGACCTGCCCGAGTTCAGCCCCCAGGAGCTGATGAGCATGGAGAAGGAGACCACCGGCCTCTATCTCTCCGGCCACCCCATGGACCAGTATCGGGAGGCCGCCCGGCGGCTGGGTGCGGTGACCATCGGCTCGATCATGGCCGACTTCGACCGGGAGGAGGGCCCCCAGAGCTATCAGGACAACCAGCGGGTGGCCATCGCCGGGGTCATCTCCGCCTACCGCACCCGCACCACCCGGAACAACACCCTGATGGCCTATGTCACTCTGGAGGACGGCACCGGGACGATGGAACTGCTGTGCTTCTCCCGGGTGCTGGAGGAGAGCGGCAGCTATATCCGGGAAAATAACGCCGTGCTGGTCCAGGGCAAGATCTCTGTGCGGGACGAGAAGGAGCCCCAGCTCATGGCCGACGGGGTCCAGCCCCTCAGCCAGCTGGAGCTGACCCCGGTGACCGACCATGTGAACACCCTCTATCTCCGCCTGCCCAGCCGGGAGGACCCCCGCCTGCGCAAGGTCCGCCTGGCCCTGTCCTTCTTCCCCGGGGAGGAGAACGTGGTGCTCTATTTCGAGGACTGCAAAAAACGGGTGGGCTCCCGCTGCGCCATCCGCCCCTCCCTGCTGGAGGACCTGCGAGAGCGCCTGGGCGAAGAAAATGTGGTGGTGAAATAAGTCACAAATTTTGCCCCGGCTGTGGACGATCCGGCCGTTTTGGGGTGAAAGATGCCGACATCCGGCGGAAAGCGGCGGGCAATTTCCCAACGCCCCACTTGCTTTTTCCACAGAAATATGCTAAATTAGTACAACACGCAGCGGTAGATACCGGTGCGGGAAGGAGGTGTCCCCCGTGGCCGAGGCCGTAAAGCAGGTAGCAAGAAACCAAAAAGCCTATCACGACTACTTCATCGAAGAGAAGTTCGAGGCCGGCATCGAGCTGGCGGGCACCGAGGTCAAGTCCATCCGCATGGGCAATGTGAACCTGAAGGACTCCTTCTGTCTCATCAAGGACGGGCAGCTTTCTGTCCTTGGGATGCACATCAGCCCCTATGAAAAGGGCAACATCTTTAACAAGGACCCCCGCCGTCCCCGCCGCCTGCTCATGCACAAGCGGGAGATCATGCGGCTGTTTGCCCGCATCAAGCAGGACGGCTACTCCCTCATTCCCCTCAGCGTCTACTTCAAGGGCCCCCGTGTCAAGCTGAGCTTGGGGCTGGCCCGGGGCAAAAAGCTCTATGACAAGCGGGAATCGGCGGCCAAACGGGACGCCAAGCGGGAGATGGACCGGGCCATGAAGTCCCGGAATCGATAAGCACTTTACGAAAAGAAAGGAATGATGCCTTATGGCTCAGAACCCTGTTGTGACTTTTGAAATGGAAGACGGCGGCATCATCAAGGCCGAGCTCTACCCCGACGTGGCCCCCAACAGCGTGAACAACTTCATCAGCCTGGTGAAAAAGGGCTTTTATAACGGCCTGATCTTCCACCGCTGCATCCCCGGCTTTATGATCCAGGGCGGCTGTCCCAACGGCAACGGCATGGGCGGCCCCGGCTACTCCATCAAGGGCGAGTTTTCCCAGAACGGCGTGAAGAACGACCTGGTCCATGACCGGGGCGTGCTGTCCATGGCCCGTGCTATGGACCCCGACTCCGCCGGCAGCCAGTTCTTCATCATGGTGGAGAAGGCCCCCCACCTGGACGGCCAGTATGCCGCCTTCGGCAAGGTCATTGAGGGCATGGACGTGGCCGACGCCATCGTCTCCGCCAAAACCGACTGGAACGACCGTCCCCGTGAGGACCAGCGCATGAAGTCCGTCACCGTGGACACCTTCGGCGTGGACTACCCCGAACCCGAGAAGGTCTGATTTTCTGGTTGATCACCTTCTCTTGTCCAACTCAGGACGAGAGAAGATCGTCATAAATTTTCTCCCCAGCGGCCGCAGGCCGCCCCAAAACAAAGCCCAGCGAAGCGGGTTTGTTTTGGAAAGGAGGCGCAGCAAAGTGAGCGAGCTTTCGCCGCAAGGCGGAAGCGAGGGATACGGAGCTTGCGCCGACGCGGGGGCGTACCGGTTTCGACGGGGACGCTGAAGCAGGAATAGCGGGCGGTGGCGCCTGGCCACCTTAAAACGGGCATTCTTTATAAATTAAAGAACAACTACGAATACTCTTACGCTGCCTAATTAAAGGCGGCCGTCTGACCGGGAAGGGCCACGAGCCCGGATCAGGCGTCGTTTAGTGGCGGACGTGCGTGCGGTAAGCTTTGCCCGCACCATGCATCATGAAGCTTACCCGACCCCAAGGCGTGACGGCTTGCCGGGGGGAAGGGGAACCGGGAGAGCAAGACTCCCAGGATAACCGTCTGCGCCCGGAGAAGTTTTTGTGGATGTGTTTTCGGACGGGGGTTCAACTCCCCCCGCCTCCACCATACATCGGAGCAAGCGGAAACCCGCTTGCTCCGATGTCAAACAATATGCGCCAATAGCTCAGCTGGATAGAGCGTCCCCCTCCTAACAATCGAATCGTTCGAATCCTGGAGCCCTGTGAAATTGAATATTTTCTGTATACGCCCCCGTAGCTCAGTTGGATAGAGCGGTCGCCTCCTAAGCGGCAGATTGTTCGATTCCTTCGAGCAGTGAAAATTG
This sequence comes from Flintibacter faecis, assembly GCF_014287875.1. GTDB lineage: Bacteria > Bacillota > Clostridia > Oscillospirales > Oscillospiraceae > Lawsonibacter > Lawsonibacter faecis_A. The sequence continues at coordinate 342,918 of NZ_JACOPN010000002.1, forward strand.
CATAAATCTTAAAAATGTCTCAGTAGCTCAGCTGGATAGAGCACACGCCTCCTAAGGTTGTGCTCTACCAGCTGCCTTACGGGGAAAAGTGATCGTTGCCAGTCTCAATTTAATATAAGTCTCTGTAGCTCAGCAGGATAGAGCGTTCGCCTCCTAAGGTTGTGCTCTACCAGCTGCCTTACGGGGAAAAGTGATCGTTGCCAGTCTCAATTTAATATAAGTCTCTGTAGCTCAGCAGGATAGAGCGTTCGCCTCCTAAGCGAAAGGCCGTGGGTTCGAATCCCGCCAGGGACGCCAGCAAACACGCCGAAAACCTTTGATTTATCAGGGTTTTCGGCTTTTCTTATTTCTGCGGCTTTTGTGGCTTTTTTGCAAAAAACCTTGGTTTGCTAACATTTGCTAACGAGATTTGGCCTTTTGCTAAGAAAGGCGGTAAGTCAGAGGTTCGATTTTTACCAAAGGAACTTGCAAACATTTGTTAGCAGAAATTAGAGGAAGTTGCAAACAAAATCGCGAATTTGCTAACATCGCTCAAAAATGCTTTCAGAACCTTGCTAACAAAAAAAGTGTTTGGTCACTGTGCAAAGTGGTTCAAACGAAGAAAACCTCTCACAAAGTGAGAGGCGTTCTTCTGAGGGAGGGACTTTATAAAGCTTTTGCCAGCTGCTTGAGCAGTGCGGCAGTTTCGGGATTTTTAAGCAGTTCCAGTATCTTCGCTGCATCACTTTCATCACTTTCAGTGACGGCAGTATCCGCAGTTTTAGGCTCTGTATCTTCAACAGGGTCAGGAGTCTTAGAGGAATAAAAAGCTTCCTCCAATCGCTGAGCGTTTATGCACCGATCCTCGTCGATGATGTGAGAATAGACATCCGCAACCATTTTAACCTGAGCATGACCAGAGTCACCCTGGACTGATTTCATATCGCCGCCATTGAGTTTCAGCTTGTAGGTGATGCTGGAGTGGCGAAGAGAATGGAACACAACATGAGGCAGTCCGTTTTCTTTGATAAGTTTATTGAAAGCACGGTTAATCACCTGACTTTCCATCGGACGGCCATTGCTGGAGCAAAAGACCAGGTTATTGTCGATGTATTCATCTCCAAACAGATCCATCAGCTCATCAATTTCTTTTTTTCTCTCTACCAGCATATAGGCAACTGTTTTCGGCAGGTACACGCGGCGAATACTGGTTTTGGTTTTAGGCTCTTTCAGGACCAGAGCAGTATGGGTACTGGCTATGCAAGGTGGAAACTTCTTAATAACACCTTTGTCGCTCAAATCGTCCAATGCACCTCGTGTAACCCGTTGCAGCTCTTTGTTGACGAATATATAAGCTGAACCATTTTCTATGCTCTGTGGTGCAATATCAATGCAGTCCCAGGTAAGGCCCAGCATTTCGCCAATGCGTAAAGAGCAGGAGAACGCCAGATTTAAGGCAAGGGAGAGGATAGGATCATCACAGACTTCCATAGCCTTGCTCAGCGTTTCGGCAGTCCATATATCCCGTTCTTTATGTTCTTCTTTGGGAAGTGTCGCATTCAGGACAGGGTTACGGCTGATTAGTTCCCAACGCACCGCCTGATTAAAGGCACTGCGAAGTAGCTTGTGAATTTCTCTTACTGTATGCGGGGTCAGATATTCGCTTGTGGGTTTGCGGTTGTTGACGCTTACCGTTTTCACAGAGAGCAGATCACGGTAATACTTATCCATCATCCTTGGAGTGATGTCGGATAGTAACATATCTCCGATAATAGGAGTTATGTAGTTTCTCGCCAGACCACGGCGGCTTTCATATGTTGACATTGCCCAGGTATTTACACCATAGATGGACATATATTCATCGAGCAGATCGTTCAGGGTCTTTGCCGTAGGAATAAAGAAGGTTCCAGAGTCCTGCTCATACTCAATTTGCTTTTTTCGTTTTTTTGCTTCTGCATTTGTGCTGAAGGTTTCCCAACGCTGTCTGCGTTTTCCGTTTTCATCTGTGTAATCATACACCACAGAATATTTGCTTTTACGCTTCACGATAGATGCCATTTTCATTGCTCCTTTCTGAGATTTTCACATAATGAGTTTGCTTTTGATACCAGGCTTCAAAACTGCTGGTAATGATACGAATTCTTCGATCAATCAAGGTCGTCTCAAAATAGCCCCTTTTAACAAGGTCATAAGCTGTGCCAGATTTCAGCCCCAAAAGATCCGCCATTTCCGGAACTGACATCGTAGTATGCCTCCATTTCTCTCCGGGCGGTGTACCATCCACTTTTTTATAGTGGAACTGGCCGGCATACCAATCTTCAAAGCTATCCAGCATAACTCTCATTCGTCCGGCCACTTGAATTGTTTTGAAATAGTTCTTTTTAACCAACCAGTAGGATTCTACTTTACCAAGCCCAAGCATTTTGCCCATCTCTGGTACAGACATACTGGTCTTTACTCTTTGTTTTTGCATGGCTTTTGCCTCCTCTATAAAGTTTTTCTTGCTATGGCCTCATTGTAAGAGAAAGCAGAAAAAAAGTTAAGGATGTCGATTTGGAGATCGGCATCCTTGACAAATCATTCATCTGCGTGATCCAGCCAGTCATCAAAGCTCTTTTTGGAAATGCGGATATGACCGCCGACTCTGACGCTGTGGAATACACCCTGTTTTACCAGATTATATGCTGTGGGACGACTGATACCCAGAATGTCCTGAATCTCATCGACCGTATAGGTTCTTTTGTCATAGCTGACAGGATTTTGTTCATTAAAGCGGTTCAATTCCGCAATTCTTGCTTCAAACATAAAAACGCCTCCTTTATCCGGTAAGTGGCCTTACGGAGCCTCCATTTCCTCCGGAATATGAATATCTAAACTAACTTGCAGAGCATCATCAATCGCTCTCATTTCTTCGCGAGATACGCGCCCAATGTACGATAAAACACGCCTTTTATCAATCGTTTTAATTTGCTCCAGCAGAACAACAGATTTCAGTCCAAGCTCTGGAACGCTCTCCAGTGCATAGTGTGTGGGCAGCTCCTTTTTCTTAATCCATTTACTGGTGAGCGGAGCTACGATCAAAGTGGGGCAGAAAAAATTCCCCACATTGTTTTGAAGAACCAGCACAGGACGGGTGCCGCCTTGCTCTGATCCAAAATAAGGGTTCAAATTGGCATAATATAAATCCCCACGCTTATAAATCCAATCTTCTTTCATGTTCATCCTCCTATGTTTTGAGATTTGATTATGTAAGAAGGAGGCTCTGCAAATTACAGAGTCTCCTTCAATTTAGCGCCTGTTTTATCCCTTACTTGTCCACGACACCCCAGGGACTTGGGTAATCATTAAGCCGCAGATGGCTGGCCTGCTTCTCAGGAATTTCACCTCCACTTCGTTTGGTCTTACCCATGGCCTGCGACGGTTGTTATCACGCTCGGACTATGGCTGTAAGAGAGCTTTCCTCCTTGTTATGCCATGACCGGACGCCATCCGATGTATTCCAGCCTGATATATTTCTGATGAACTGCAAACTCATCTATACAGCAAAAATGGGTTGGCCTGTTATGTGAGTGGCAGCTCTCAGAAAATATACCGCTGATGTAGCGGCTATTACGCCCAAAGAGGATCAAACTTAATGATTCGTATATGAGGTTGTCAAGGTGCAAGTGAAAGGATTTCCCTCTCACTTGCTACTGCCACTTTTTTAGAAAATCGCAACCAACTTTTTTATTTTTTCTTCAATTTTTTTCAATCGCTTATCTGCGGCTTGCCGAGTAATACCATATCGTTGGGCTAAACAAGTTGCATTTGGTATTTTCATTTCATAATAGGACAATATAAAATCTCGTTCTGCTGGACTCAGTTTCAATAGAGCTTGGTGTAAATCCTCAAGAAGTAAATTCTGAATAGCTTGTTCCGCAGTATCAACAGATTCATCCACAAACAAATCTGTATCCTGATAACCTTCCTCTGTGCCGTCACGATCTCCCACATGAGAAGCCGGGAATATAGAGCGACTTTTCTCATGTTCCTGGAGATAGCGGCTGTGGCGGTCCTCCTGTTGGTATTTTTCAAAATCTTTGCGAGAACATTCCATGATAATGCGGTCATCTTCATCACGGAACATTTTGACTGTTTCAACAAAAAAGCGCCCAGTAAAGCAACCATTGCGGCGTGCCTTACTGAACGCTGAAAAACTGATTTCCTCCCATTCCTGTGGGCTGTTATTTTTCCAAATGAATACTCTCGTCATATCCTTTCCTCCGTTCAAATTCTTGGTAGTCAGCGAATTTGAACGGTGTCATGGATATTTTGCTATGTACGCCTCCCAGCGCATACCGGCCTCCTAATACCGGGCAAAGAAAAAGGCCGGAAGTGTTTTCACCTCCAGCCATGTTCCTGCCGCCATATTGCAGCAGGAATGAAAAAAGCCCGGTTAATGCCGGGCCTTATGTAGAAAAGTATTCAATTTAGCGCATTCCTGCCACTATAACAAGTATAGCAGGTCGGAAGTCGGAAGGGAGTAGGGATTAGGTCGGGGATTTGTCGGGATTTAGTCGGAATTTAGTCGGGGCAGCTCCTCCAGGACTTCTGGAATAGAATATCCAAACAAGCAAACAGAAAATAAATAGATGGCTTCTCGTTTTCGGTCATAAAAGACACTGCGTTCTATATTTAGTTCTTCCAGCAATTCTTTCTCTGTACTGTTAAACCGATAGATGAATTGCTTAGTCAAAATTTCATAGTAAAGTTCTCCTCGATCCGGATACCGTTTCAGACGAAGGAGTGCACGGTCAATAATATTGACCAGCATTTGATTTTGAACAAGGCAGCAAACTTTTTCTTCAAAGGCTTGCAGTTCAATATCTGGTGCAAAATTTTCAAGATAGCAGAGGCCAGACTCTATATCTTGTTCTCCCATAATCCAAGCAGTTTCTTGTAATTCTTCTGCCCGTTCACTCAGAACCCAGATTACATCACGGTAAATCTTTAGAATCAGCTTACTTCTATGAAACGCAGCGTCGCTGTTAAACCCCAAAGCTGTTAGCCTGCTGTTACATTTTTGGATTGTTGTACTTTCTTTTCTCATAGAATATCCCTCCTTGTTCGCAATATTGCGAACATATTAGGTACAAAATAGCATAGCAGAGGAGCGTGAGAGAGGGCAGTGCCTCCCTCGATTCCCCCCCTTTGGTTATATCAGGTTCCTGGATTTTAGACGAATCTGCATTGCTTGCTTGGAAACCTCAAAAATATTTGCCATTTCAGCAATGAGCTGTTCATCTGTCCGGCCTATTCTAAGCCGGTAAAAACATTTTTTGATCTGCGGTAAAGGCATCAGCAGAGCAGAGGCCAGAGTATCCGCCTGACGCTCAATTATGCCATGACTTTCGTCGGAAGAAACATTTCCGTTATAAGCAGCAACATCTCCAGTACCAGAGTACAACTTCTTATGTAGTACCCAATGAGCCAGCTCATGGGCACAGGTAAAACGGAGCCGCCCTAATTTTGACGGATCACAAAGCCGTTCATCAATTAAGATTGTACCGGCTCTTACTGCAATCATTCGATACTGTCTCTGTATCTGGTCATATAAGACAACAGCACCGTCATCGAAAATTGTTTCCCCTAATATCTTGGGGTTTTTTCTTAGTGTATGAAACTCCAGGATTAGATCAAACTTTGTCTCGATAATGGTTTCGATTGGCACAGGACATGGTTGCCCGGATAGCAGAGAGGGATCATATTCCATCAGGATTTTTCGCCCTACTGCCTCGATTGCTTCTGTACGGATTTGTGGAATTGACAAAGCTCTCCCCCCTATCGTTTACGCTCCTTTAGCATTTTCATAAATGTCTGCCATTCTTCATCGGTAGCATCTACTTCTTTTGCCACACGCAAGGCTGCCCGAACAATATCTTTTTCCATGATATAGTCTGGCAAATCAGCAGATACTGTATTGCGTGATTTTGCAGCCAGATCCAAAAGCAACTCATGTTCTGATTTATCCAAATTCAGAAAGGCAGAGATGCGTTCCACAAAATCTCCATTGGGTGCAGGACGGCGGCTTTGCTCAATATCACACAGATAACCGTAAGCAATATTCAAATGCTTGGCTGTATCGCGTAAATTGAATTTGTGCGCCTTGCGTTTCTCGGCTATAAATGATCCAAAAGTTATATTGCCCACAGCATTCACCTCTCATTTGTTCGACGAACTGCGAACATCTTGCTTATATTGTATATCGAACATCTGTTCACTTCAAGGATAAAAATTTCATTTGAAAAGAGGTGTTAAAAATCAATAACACCTCTTTTGCGCTATATAAATTCCTGAGCGATTTGCTGCATTTCCGTAATGCACTCTTTGGGAGAGAGAATTTTTATTTTCCCTTTGAATTTGAATATCCAGCCATAAAAAGTTCCACTGGGGTTCACTTCAATTTTGGCTGTGAAGTGTGTATCATCATACCTATCAACAGCAGCATCTTCTCCATAATGATCTATGATTACTCTCATCAATTCGTTTTCACATAGAAGGGTTACTTCCTTCGATGACTCCGATGTAAACATATCAACCATTTTATTTGTATAGGAGGCTACATCAAATCCCTCTATCGGCATAAAGTAAGTTTCCAGATTTTCTACACTTGTTAGCCGATCTACACGGAAGTGAGCAATTTTCTGATGCTTCAGAGAAAATCCAATCAAATAGTAATGGTCATTTTTCCATTCAAGCGCATAAGGATTTACGACATAATAATATCCATCATGCTTTAAGATTTTCTTTTTTTCTTGAGTATATTCATAGTATTGGAACCGAATTTGCTGATGGTTTCCAATCGCTGTTTGGATATTGTCAATGATGTAGTAAACCTTTTCATTATGCGGTTTGACACGGCTGGATAAAGCAGCAAATTTTTGAAGCTGCTTTGCCTGATGTAGACTGGTCAGACGGCATAATTTCTGCACCAGCTCCTCAGACTTCTTGGCAGAAATGATCTTCGAGGATGCTACTGCGTCTGTCAGCATTTTCAGTTCTGGATACTCAAACAGGCGGTTTCCCATAAAATATTGGTTTTGGGTACTCTTAACCACTACAATATCAATCCCCGCATCGATCAGCGCATTGGTATCTGCGTAAACAGTCTGCCGCACTGCCTGAATTCCTTTTCCATTCAGATGGGCAATGATGTCAGATACTGTGGCGGGATGGTTTTCATCGGTCCGCTCATAGAGAAACCGGAGTAATTCCAGTATCCGCATATTTGTTGAATTCTGCATACTTCACCTCCTCGATTCTTAAAATGGCCTATTTTGTATGGTGTCCAGCCCCAAAGACCAGAAGCAGGGCGACAGCACAGAGAAGCAGGCCGATCCAATTTCGATCTATAATCAGCTTGATCACCGCCACAAGCAGAAGTCCGCCTACCAGGAGCACAACGCCATTCATTCAGCGTCCTCCCGAAGCATAGTTTCCCATGTTGATGTCCAGCACCCCTCTGGGCGGCTGGATCAAGGCATCTTCATATTGGCACTTCCACTGGATCTCCCGGCACATCTGGCCATCCGCCACGCCGTCTATGGTTTCCCCATCCTCAATGGGGTTATCATGCTCCAGAATATAGGACGCTGCATTATAGGCGTGGTTTACCACCCAGTTGGGGTCCATGCCGTGGAAGTGGTACTGGAGATCCGGCAAAAACAGGGTGCTCATGCCCACCGTGTCGATGAGCATATCCTCCGTGCCCTCGATGTTGAAGAAACGGGCATTGACGCCAAAGCGGATGAACCGATCCGGCCCCTCAATCTGATGTGAGCGCACATCCTCTGCCAGAAACAGCTTGCCGCAGTTCTGGAAATAGAACGCCTCACAGGTGGGGTACAGCTCTGCCAGAGCCTCCAGAAAGTCGGCATCCAGGTTGGCACGCTCCAGCGCTGGAAGCGCCGCAGTCAGCATATCGGTGGCCACCACCTGATATTTGCACTCCCGGAAGATCCGGTCACGGTCTTCCTGGCAGTCCCACATCTGGCTCATCAGAAAGGCAACAAAGCCTTTGCCCTTGAACTTGTCGCATTTCATCACCATCAGCTGTACCGGGCACTTGCCGTCCTGAAATTCCGCGACATGATCCAGGGCGGCAAAGCCGGCCATTTTCTTATCATAACAGAAGCACTCTGTTGATCCGATGTGCTTCTCCATTATGGCAGTCATTTTTTCTTTATCCGGCATTTCTACCGGCTCTTTGAACAGCATCTGAATGAGATAGGGACCTCCGGGCTGGGGGCCTTTTTTGTCGTCCAGATTTTGCTGGAAAGCTTTATTGCTCATTTGGTTTCCTCCTTAATAATCAAGCAGGATAGGCACCTGCTGTTCCTCGGCAAACCGCATGGCCCGCCAGAACATGGAGAAGGCGAACTTGGCCAGGGATTGGGTGTCATACTGGGTGTGTTCCGGGATGTCTGCCTTGCTGTACTGTCCATCTGAGTCTACGGTTCCGTCTACCGGGTATCCCTCCGTGTCTGCCCAGCCAAGGATGGTGTCCTCATCGGCCTGCCATGCCAGCTGGTTCAGCTTTTCCAGCTCCTTCCGCAGTCCGCCCAAGGTGGCGATAGCGGCGGTGTCATCGGTAGGCAAGGACCCTTGGAACAGAAAGCTGTCAGAAAGAGGGAGCCACCAGGTAGCCCCACGAAACAGGGACCACACCCGCTCCTCATCTGATGCAAGGCGGGCGACCAGAGGATGCTCCCCGAAGATCCAGTCCTTCTCCACGGTGGAAGGCACCGGTTCCTCGTATGTACGACAGGCGGCCACCAGCAGCATAGCGCCAAAGGCATCCCAATCCGGCTTATCGGTGTAATAGGGCCGCTCGTTGTCCTCCGGCCATGGAGTGTAGGGCGGTTGGTTCGGCTGGGAAATGGCGGCTAAGATCTGATCCCGCCAGTTCTCCACCGCCGCCTGAACCTCGGCCGAGGACAGCTCCTCCTCGTTGTCGGCGGGTTCTCCATCCGGGGTGATGCGGTTGAAAGAGTATCCGTTTTCCTCCGCCCACTGCTGCACAACAGTTTTCCAGTTGTGAGAATAGTACCGGGTCAGCGTCCCGGCGTAGATGTCAAGTCCCATAGTAATGTCTCCTTTTCAATCAAAATCCATCCAGACCAGGTGTTTTCCGCAGTGGAGGCACTGGAACAGATAGCATTGCAGATGCCCGCCATTGACAGATTCCCGGATCATTTCTTTTTGCTCATCGTCCCACATCGGATCGTCCAGTACCTCCTCCAGCACACCCAGGGCCCGCAGTTCCCTGGCACCCACATGGCCCAGGTAGGCGCAGTAGTCGCCGCAGTGGGCGCGCCAGTATTCCTGCTGCCAGCCGGAGTAGCCGGGGGTGCGGTGGATCAGCTCGTCCAGCTTCTCCGGATCGTCTACACCATCATCCACAGAGAAATCATCTTGAAAACTACCGTCATATTTCCGGGCTGCTTCGCCGTTGGCGATGCACTCTGGGCACAGATATGCAATATCCTCCACGGCGTAAAAGGGGGCTGTATAGAAAATATGGGTCGTCTTGCCACAGCAGTCGCAGACAACGCCGTCTGCGGATTCCTCAAAAGCCCCAGTTTCCAGAGGGTTTGGGTGATACCGGAAGGCGGGCAGGCCCAGCTGGGCCTGCCGTTCCTTCTCTTTCTGCTTTTCCTCCGGCGTTTTGGGCTTGGGGAGAGCATAATGATTGCCCCAGTTTTCCGCATAGTCCTTCAGCGTGCCCAGCCGCTTGAGGGTCTTTTTATCGGAACGATTTCCGATTTGGCAGAGCAGTTCGTAGGCGTCCTTCTTAAAGTCCAGCAGGTCATATACATCCACCAGCACTTCCTTGGCCTGCTGATCCTCACTCTGCTCAAGTTCTTCCTTGAAGGTATATAGAGCGCGGACATTGTCTGGACCTTCATTGGTCGCAACAAACTGTTTTTTTAGTTCGATATAGGTTTTCTGATATTCTGTCATTGGTCGCACCTCCCATCAATCCCACCAGAAATACCAGACAGTGGACTGCCACAGGACATCTGCCAAGGAGCCAATGCTTCCATCCTCATTCTGATCCAGATCTGGGCAGAAGCCATATTGCTCCACAGCCACTTCCATAGCTCTTTCCTTGGAGATCGGAGTCGGAAGTTCAAACTCCAATTCATCGTGGCTCATGGCGGCAGGGATGGCACCATGCTGCTCGAACCAGTATTTCGCCACTGCCATCAGGTCCGGCGTGTCGGGGCACTCATTCCAATTTCCAAAGGGCAGATAGGCGAAGATCTCCCAGGGGTTCTTGACCGGAATTTTGGCCAGAATGAGCGGATAGGTCATGTGGCTATCCGAATCCCAATAGCAGGAGAAGCGGTCATTGTCATAGCCGCCCTCCATCTCGCCCAGGACTTCCGCCTCCCAGTCCATGTCATCGTCCTCGGCTTCTTCCTTGCGCTGGCCGGTCAATTCCTCCAGAACCGCCTTTCCGTCCTTGATGGGAGCGGAGAGCATCTTCTTTCGATACTCCTCTACTGTTTTGAGGTCAAATTCGTAGAAGTCCGCATTGTGCTCCGGATCGGCGTTCATCACCAGACACTCCAACAGCGTTTCATCATCCGCCTTGATGAGCACGGGAACAAAGCCCTCCCGTACCCCCAGCCGCTGGGCGTAGCTGTATGCCGACATGATGGGGTCATCATCTGCCATGGATGGGAAATAGGTACACTCGCAGTCCAGATACTCCATGATGGCCTGAGCAACCTCGGAAGGCTCCAGCGTATCCTCGTCGAAGTCCTGTCCCTGCCAGTTTTCAAACCGTTCCCCGATCACCTCTGCCATAGCCTGATAGTAGTCCTCGTCAAAGGGGATGAACAGGTATGCCTCCTGCTGGAACTCATTGGAGTGATACCGTTCCGGGCCGAAGAAGCGGAGGGCATTGTCGTCAATGTCGGCGGGATAGTAGGGACTGTCGCCCTCTCCGTAGTAATAGCCGGCAAAGGCGCGACCTTGCTGATTGAACAGCACAGAGAACAGGCAGCCGTCCAGCTCATCTTGGATGAATGCCCTCAGGTCTACGCTGGCAGGGTCGGCTTTGACCTGTTTGACCACTTCGCCGTGTTCTTTCAGGAAGTCCTCGCCCATCAGTTCGTGCTCCATGCACCAGCGCAGGTAGATGGCCATGTGGTTATAAGCGTTGATGGGGTCAATTGGCAGTTCCTTCTCCTCAATGCTCTCGATATGATAGGAGGCATCGTCCATCTCACCGTCAAAATCATCATTGGAAAGGGTGCCACGGGTGATAGCATCCTGACGATCAGGCTCCACCACAAAGCTGATGCCGTTCATTTTGCCCAGCAGGGCGTCCGCGTCATGGGCCAGCTTATATTCCAATTCATCCCGGTAGAGAGGAATCACCTGATAGAAGTTGACCTCCTCGCCACTCGGCAGGATGCAGACCTCGCTGCCATCTTCGGTATCCTGGGGACCAGTCAGAATGGCGGCGCACAGCTTTGTGTCCTTTGCAAAATCCTCCTCATTGTCCATGGTATGGCCGAAGCCCAGCCAGGTATCGCTGGCAATGGGAAGGCGGGCCAAGGATTTCAGCAGGCGGATGGGCCAGTACCACTTTTCGTCTTTCATGGACTCCTGATCCAGCTTCCAGTCCGCAGGCAGGGCAATGGCCAGCTCCGCCCGCTCCAGCTTATATTCCGCCAGTTCCTCCGGCACATTCATCCGGTGAGCGCCCATGCCCATGGTGACCAGGGTGCAGTAGTCCCGCTCCTCAGAGGGCGGCACCACGCAGATGTCCACATGGATGTCGGGAGAAACCAGCTCATGGAACACATTCTCGAACTTGCCGAAATACTGCTCAATGTGCCCCTCGACGGCTTCCATCTCCTCCTCGGTGTAGACTTCGGGATTACTGAATTCTTCCTCATCCTGCGTGTCATCATTGTCTGAGTGGTCGCAGCTGTCATCCTCCGGATCTCCCTTTATAGGCTCGTAACCGATCTTCAGGGTCATCTGTTCCTCCGGCAGGGAGACGCCGGGGCTGCGGGTGATGGTGTGCTTATCGTCCGCAGAAAAACCGATGGTCTCGCCGTCTTGCAGTGTCACATCACACGCCAGCACATAGGAGGCAAGGCTGGCCAAAAAGTCCCGCAGTTCCTCCGGCTCAGCGTCGGTGTTCAACACCTCCATTTCCTCCTTGCCAAACACATCCATGCCGTAGGTGTAGCCGTTTAGGCCCCCCTCGCTCCGGTACAGGCCGAACCAAACCCAGTTGAAGATGGGCAGTTCGTCCTCTTTGAGCATATCGGCAAGGCCCTCATAGAAACGAGGCTCAAATACCACGCCGCTGGTGTAGACACCGGTGGCGTATTTCTGCTTGCAGCACACTGCCATCGCCTTGGTGAACAGCTTGCCCCGTTCCAGCAGTTTTTCCTCCTCGCCCAATACAGCCACCATGATATGGGCCTTGTGCGCTTTGGCCACCTCTACGGCCTCTGGCCACATATAGTTGTTTTCGGCGTTGATCTCCGCTTCATTGTCCGGGATGTGACCGTGGAAGAGTGTCACGATCAGCATCATGCCGCCGACCCGCATTACCACAGCGTCATCGCTGTTCTCATCATCTTCGTCGCCCTCAGCCGGCTCATCGTCCACGATGCCCCATTCTTCCCGCAGATCTCGAATCAACTGCTCCTTGTCCCACTCTGCTTTGGAGAGGAGCACAGATCCGGCAAAGGAACCCTTATGGTCGGTTTCCTCCTCGTCGGCATCATCCTCAAGACCCTCTACATCTTCATCCGGATCATAGAGGGATTCATGCTCCAGTCCGCGGATAAATTCCTCAAAGCTATCTGCCAGATGGGTAATTTTATAGTCATTTTCCTGATCCACATGGACTACCGCAGGCTCTCCCTGGGGACCGCAAGCCCGGTAGTCCAGGAAAATCATATCGTGTCCGGCGCTTGGACAGTCGCAGATGGCCACGCCGATGGCAGGATACTCCCACTCATCGATCATAAACTGGCTGCCCAGCTCTCCACAGAGGGAGCAGCTCTTTTCTCGTCCGATGCCGAAAATGCCGGTGATGGCCACATGATCATCTGACCAACAGGTAGGCTCATCGCAGGGATAGCAGGTGTTCACCGGAATACCGCCGTTGTGCTGCTTCATCAGCCAGATGTAGGCAGCGGGCAGCTTGTAGCCCAGTTCCTCCTCCACGCTGGCAATCAGCTCATCGGAAGGCGGATCACTGACATATTCTTTCAGTGCATACCAATTATCATCCCAGAAGTTGGTGAGGTCGAAGCCCTCAAATGGAGTATCACCGGGCACGAATTTGGCCTTCTTCTTCCGGCTGCGCTGGCGTTTCCGAATCTCCGCCTTACACTCCCGAATTACTGCCGGGGCATTTTCATCCTCCGGGTCCAACTCTGCCCACCGCTGAGCGTAGGGAATGGCCTTTTCCTCCTGGCCGTAGAGATACTGATAGCCATAGGCCATCCGCATATTCCACTCCGCCTTGTCCTGGCCTTCCTCCCGGACGGACTCCAGCACCTCAATGGCCCTCAGAAGGGCTTTGTCTCCCTTGGATTTCAAAGTACCTTCGTCATGGTCCCCGATGATGGCGTAGTTCTCCAGTGCACGGGCCAGGGCGTAGGCGGTGCGGTAGTTCCTCCAGTTCTCCGGGATGGCATTCAGTGCCTGGATACAGCGGGTGTACTCGTCTTCGTCGTTCCACTGCTCCAGCTGAGCGAAGAATGCTTCGGCGTTCTGTTGGGTGTAAGGAATATAGTCCATGCCCGTCAGCGTTTCGTCCAACTCGTCATCCTGATTCTCAGTTTCTGTCCCATCATCTTGTTGCTTTAGGGATACAGAACCGGCTTCACGGCGGAAGGTGTGGAAGATGGCCCATGGGATGTCCGTGCCTTCAAAGAACTCTTTCGCCATGTTCAGCGCCTCTTGGATGTCCCAGGCGATGAAGTCCACATAGCCACAGTAGAGGCCGGTAGCCCCGCCGGTGAGAGTGAGCACTTCCGAACCATCCCCGCCGGTGAGCACTTCCTCCAGTTTGTCCCGGAAGTCGAAAATTTTCTGACTGCCTTCCTCCTCCCGCAGGGTATCCAGGGGATAGCAGAAGAAGCCCGCCACCGCGCCGTCGGCATGGAGATCGTCCATAAAATCATTGTCGGCATTCAGATAGCCGTTGATGAGCGGCACACAGCAGGTGGAACCGGCCATTACATCCAGCCGCCAATCGGCGTCCGGGTCCTGTTTGGGTTCCATTTTGTAACCAAGGTAGCTCTCCAGATAGGCTTCCGGGTCGGTGGAGAGCTCCAGGCCCTGCTCCCGCAGTTTGTCGGGCAGCTGGGACAGGAGGAAGGACGGCTCTGCCTTGGGTTCCTCCAGCACATCAAAGCTGTCTATGTATCTCATGTGGGAGATCTCGCCCAGCACTTGGTCGGTGAAGGTAGTGAGCATCCACCAGGCCCGGCCTTCTTCCTCCCGGAGCATAGGCAGCAGCTTTTCGCAGTAGGCGGAGATGGCGAAGCTGTTTTCACCCTGCTCCTCCAGCCAGATCTGCACATCCTCCCCGGAGATGTCCCAGACATCCTCAGTACGCAGGCCGATGTTCTGGAGAGGCTGACGGCCCACAAGGATATTCCAGTGCTCCAGCACCTCCTTGGGGGCGTGCTTCTGGAAGTAGACCAGCTCAAACAGTTTGACCTTATCCCCCTCCGGGGTGAGGATCAGCTCATGCTTTTCGCCGTTGAAGCCAATCTCGAAGGAAATCTCGTCAAAAACCAAATTCAGGGTTTCCTCCATTTGGGCCACGATCTCCGCACCGCGGGTGTGATCTTTGTCCTCGTCCATCATCTGGCGCAGCTCTGCTTCCATCTCGGCAAAGGTTTCCCACCAGTTCTCTGTCCGTTCCCGGAAGCACTCCCAGAACTGCGGCAGAGAAATACCCTTTTTGCACGAGTCAATTAGTTCCTCCATGTCCTGTCGGGTGTTGAGCTTAGGATCATCACCGGGATGCAGTTCCAGAGCTTTTTCAAAATGCCGCAGAGCGCGGCCCTCCTGATCCAGATAATAATAGGCATACCCCATACGGAAATTCCAGGAATAAGTATCTCCCAGTTCCTCCTCATGGGACTGCATCAGTTCCAGTGCCTGGTGAAGCAGCTTCCTTCCCTCCGGCTCGCTGGAGTCCGCCAGATTGTTGTAGGCGCGGGCCAGCTCCATATCCATTTCCGGGGTACGCTCCTCGGCAGAGATTGCCTCCAGTGCGTCAACGATTTTCTGGTGTTTGTCCTCCTCATGCCACTTCTGGCACTGCTTCAAAATATCCATATCAGGGTCCTCCTCGTCCTCATCTGGTTTCCAGTCTTTGATCTGCTGGAACACGCCATTTTCATCCCGCTCAAAGGCGCAGGGAGCGGGGATGTTCAGCAAAGGGATGATGTCGGGATCGTCATTGCAGATCGTGTTCAGCTTGTAGATCCCGGCGTTGTTAGGGTCGTCCATGTACTCGTCGCTCTCATCACCGGCGGTAAAGCGCCAGCCGCTGTCCCAGCCGCCGTCCGGCTCCTCCCTGTAGCAGTAGCCCACCTTGCGGCCCTCTACTGTGATGCGGTTGGTGGCGATGCAGCCATCGGCGCCCTCCCAGTCGGGAAGCAGATGTTTCACATCTTCCGCCTTTACATGGTAGTCCCGGTTGCGGCCGGAGGCTTCGTACAGCTCTTTCCGCAGCGCCTCCACATCCCGAGCCATCTCCTGGATCTCCTCATCGTCCATCATCTCACTGAGGTCATATTCCAGCGGATTCTGGGCAAAATCCGCCAGTGCCTTGTTCATGGCGTCATGCTCCTCTGGCGTGACGGTGATGCGGATGCGGCGGGCAGGGGTGTTGTACTCGTCCAGATCCTGAAGGTTTACACTGCCACTGACGCTGCACTCCAGCAGGATGGCGGCCAGATCGGTGACCACATCAATGGCGAAGTGGAAGTCCATCTCCACGCCATCGGAGTGTGTAAACTCCAGATACTCCACGGTTTGGCGGAAGTCCCAGCTCTGCTTGTCCAGACCGATCTTGGCGAAAATCTCGTTGAGGGGGATCTCCTCCTTTTTCTGATCCTCTAAAAATGCCACAAGGTTCAGACTGTCATCAGAACCGCCAATAAAGTTGCCCCAGTATTTTTTGATATACATTTGTCGTGCCTCCTGTTCTGAATCCAGTCGATCAATGAGCTGATTCAAGTGTTCCAACCACGCAGGAGCGATCTCACCGCTGTCCTCGTTCTTCCAAAGATCCACAATCTCACGGATGCCGTCCTCGTCCGGCACCTCGTTTTTGATGTCGGTGAGCTGCCGCAGCAGGAAAGCAAGGGCTTCTTTGGATGCTGTGAAACCGGTGACTTTATCCCATATAGCTTCTTCATGATCGTAGTCCAGTTTGCTGTTATCCTTCCATTGGAAATACAGCTCCGCCAGAGCCATCGCAGTATTGTCAAAGAGGAAGTCGATTTGTGAGAAGTCAGATCCCAGCATGACTTCCTCTTTCATCAGTTCGATCATCTCGCCCAGATCCATTACCGGATGCTCCGGTACATATTCATTTTTGAGGATGTCCAGTACATCCAACCCTTCGTCACGCTCTAATGCTTTTATGCCCCATGCTCCCATGTCGGCACCTCTCTTTCTTTATTTCGTATCAAGCTTCTATTGTCAATCATAGTTCTCCAACCGAATGATAGGCCGATAAAAGTCATAATCTCCGTTTAGTTCATTGTCCTCCTGCACTTCTGGCTTACAGTGGGGCGAACAGGGTAGGAAACCGAGAAATGGGCCCAGCCCACCGCAGATATTGCATCCGCCGTCACCGCCGCAGGTGGTAAGCCTATCAGCCTGCACCACTTCCCGCATATAGGGATCGTAGGCGATGGACAGGCCGAAGAAGTTGGGCTCCTCCATGTCATAGGGCCGGTTCTCATCCTCATCCATGTTCTCAAACCAGTGCAGACGCATGGAGTAGTCTAACTCATCTCCCCATGGAAACAGGGTCCGACACCCGCCGCCACACAGGTAGGCCCACTCGTCCGCCGTGGGCAGGGAGAAGCCCCTGTTTTCCAGCATGGCAAGAAGCGCATCGTAGTCTGTGTGGTTATAGATACAGATCTGAAAGCCCTTTTCCGTCCGCTCAATGCGGGCCGACTGATGCAAGGTAAGACTGCTGCTGTCACTCCAGGCAAAATCACAGAATTCCTTCAGCCAGTCAGGGTGGACAGTCAGTCTGGGATCATCCATTTTGACTGGCTCCCAGTTAATTTCCTCCAGCTCCCGGCCCACCAGCATGGGTCCAATGGCCGCCTGCCGAACAGGAGCCATGCTTTCCCGAATCATCTCCTCCGGGTCCCGCTCCATTTCCCATTCTCGGAACAGATACTCCAATTCCTCCCGGCTCTCCTGATTCAATCCCACGGCAAACTGCTCCCAGCCCAGGGTGACGGTATCGCCGGGGACAAAGACGAACTCCCGACCATCTTTCTTGAAGATGCCGGTGGTGCAGCTCTGGCCCCAGCGGTCAAAAGTATGTAGACCGAGAAAGGTCATATCATAACGGGCAGCCAGGCTCTCCATCAGCACCTGCTTCTCGATGTTTTCCATTTGATTGAATTGGGTGCGGAATAGTCTTTTGTTCATAACAAGTCCTCCTACAGCCTATCCAGGTTTTCCTGTAAATCGCCCTGCATCAAGTGCTGGGCAATGGCTTGGTTCAGTGCCTTATGGGGGTGATAGGCTGCCTGCTCTACATCGTGCAGGCACTCCTCCATCAATGCCTCCGGAGAAATGCCTTCCCGTTTGCCATAAAGATGGCCGAAGGCATAGCACACGGACTTGAGAAAGTCGAAAATATAGTCGTGATTTCCACGCATACTGGGCAGGTCGTTGAACGAGCCCATACCTCCGTATGCCCGAAGATGGTGGGCAACCTCCCGCCGCTGGTTCCAGTCCTGAATGTCCCGCTCCAACCAGTCGATCCAGTTTTGGAACTCTGGATGGTCTGCCAGAAGGATGGAGCGCAGACAGGTCAGAGCCTCGGTATAAATATCAGACTGTTTCATTGGCCATCGCTCCCCCCAATACCTCCATAGAGCACACCATCTTTTCCAAGGAACAACATCCGGCTGCGAAGCAGGCTGCACTGCTCCACAGCGACCTTGTTTCCGTCACAGGTGGGAATAGCCTCCTGTTTTTTCCCAAGGTGATCACCATGAGCGGTAAGGAAGTAGAATTTATCCCGTTGCTGGTATCCGCCTTGAAACAGGAAGGTATTGCCGGACGGGGCAACAGAAAAAGCTCCGCTTCCTTCGATTGGCAGTTCAAATACAAAGTCCTCTTTGAAGTTCGTCCGCACCAGCCGGAATTCATCGTAATAATAAAACCACAGGTTTTCTTCTTCGTCCAGGCTGATGGCGTAGCAGTCATAGATGGAATAGTTCTCATTCTTCCAGAGAGGAGTTCCCTCCGATGTCCATGCAATCAGGCCGCAAGCACCCAGAGGTTCATCCCAACCGTAATTACCAAATACACCTTCGTCAAAGTAGCTGGTAATGATGGTGCCATCTTTTTTTACCACACAGTCTTGAATGCCATCCCCCAGGCAGAAACGGGACAGCACAGCTCCGTCCCGGCTGACGATCCAGGCGTTCTGGTCGGGGCCGTTTTCCCGATAGGCGCATCTTGCCCCCAGCAGGAGGAAGTGATCACCTGCGGGCCGCAAATAATGAAACTGGAACTTCAAGAGGCCAAGAGGAAACAGCGTCGTTTCCAGCACCCGCTGTTCCGCCCAATCCAGCTGGATTTCCACTGCGGTATAGGTGGAAGGAGTGCTGAGCCAGTCCTTACCCTGTGTTTCGGACGGCTGTTCCATGAGAAGATAGACTTTTCCATCCCTTGCCGTGAAAAAGTCTGTCACTTCTGTGCCCTCCAGATGTTTTTCCCGGCGCAGCTGGTCCAGGTCAATGATGGAGAACAACGGCAGATTTTTGGCTTTTATAGGTTTGTTCATAGTGTCTCCTCCTGGCTACTTTAACGCTCCATCATAGGTGTGGCTTTCCCAGGCGGCCTCAAATTCCGCCTGCTCTATGACGCAGGCGTGGAACTCCTCACCCCAGACATGGGCGTTCAATTCCTCCACGGTGGGGATCGGCGTGATCTCGATGGCGCCGTCGTAAAGGTCAGGGATATTGCGGGTGCGGCCATCTGCAAAGATGTCAATGGAGTGGAGGGCCAGCCGCTCATTTTCTGTATCCACTTCATAGAGGATCACCGACGGTTCTCCCTCCGGTGCGTCCTCCCAAAAAAGCTTGATGTACTCCATCATTCCATTCCCCTCATTTGAACCAATGCCACCCCGTCATGGTGCCGGTTACCTCATCTATCTGTATTGCAATATCATAATTGCCGCGACAGCCCAGCAAGGCCGCGAGATGATCGTTTTCCATAATCAAATCATAAAACTCAACCGCTATGTCTTGGAATTCCTTCGGAATTTCCAGTGCAGAGAAGAAATCCACTGATTGAGCATTTTGGAAAAATTCAATGGCCGTTTTACTGCATTTTACTATAATCCCTGTTTGAGTGGTCAAATCTTTCATGCTTTCGCAACCTCGCTCATGTTCAGATACATCCCCATCGTTTTTTCATTGTCACAGGCCGCCCGGATCATCTTGGACAGCAGCATCAAATCGTCGATGTATTGGGAGTACACGCAGAACACATCCTCGTCAGAGTCGAAGTGAAACAGATCCACGCCGCTGTTATTTTCCTCGAACTCCTGGATCACGCCCCGGACCAGCCGCTCCCAGTCTCCGCTGCTTCCAGTCAGTCCCAGCCGACGGAATACTTCCGTCCGGAATCCATTGTTGATTTTCAGCAGAAGGGAGAGCGCATAGGGGTGGTGGGGAATGAGAAAGAATGGCGCAATCTGCTCCGGCTTCACCCAGATTTTGAAGGGCGGACGCGGGTCAGGTATCCAGGGCAAGATTTCCCATTCGTCCTCCGGCCGGTTTCCGTATTGGCAAAGGTCTTTCATAGTGTTCTCCTTTGTTCTGTCACATTTTTAATCCTGCTCTCGATAACTGGCTTCAATGTCAATGAACCGCACATACACGGCGCAGATTTTGCCCTTGGCGTCATACCCGAAGTAGACAGGATAGTAACCATCCCCCCAGCCGGAGGCAAAGATGGGCAGGTTGCAGTCCGTGCCCGGCACTGTCCAGTTGAGCCAGTCGCCGCAGTCCCCCTGATATTTGGGGTAGGCTTTGGCGTTTTCTTCCAGAAGATCGCAGAACAGGTCGTTGTAGGGGTCGATGTCCGGGTCTTCTTCTAAACGCTTGGCCCAGTATGCCTTGAAGGCCGCCTGGGTCTGGATGTCCGCGACACAGCCCATCCCGGCGTCTACGCCAAAGCCAAAATACTCGTCCTCTCCCAGTTCCTCGTCCAGATCCTCGTTGCCCACCATGCCCAGCTCATGGCGGACAGGCTTTTCCCGGCTGACCTCCACCTTGACGCAGGCGTAGCGGTCGCCGTATTGTTCGCTGGGTACCACGCAGATTTTCACGGGATAAGTTCCGGCGGGGATCGTTTGAAGGAACGGCAGAGTGTCCTCCAGTTCCACCAGCGGATCACAGGCGAAGATCTGCCCGGTGGGGAAATGGACGACACCGATGTCCAGTACATCCACCGCCATGTTCCCAATCACTTTCTCTGTGAAATGGGCCTCCAAGTCATCTTTACAGGTCAATTTATCCTTGATTGCTTCGTATTTGTTCAACCATTCAGTTGTAGGCATATCAGTTTCCTCCTGTTGGTTCTGTTTTTTGATATACACGCTCTTTGAGCCATCCCAGTAGCAGTTCACACACCGGCCATCCTGAAAATGATGGTCACAATTCGGGTAGCCATAGAGAACATGTGCACATTCCGGGCACAGCCCCATCATCTGTGAGGAGCCTTTGAAAAACAGGCTTCCGCACTCATCACAAACGGCCAGTTCTTTTTCTGCCATAGGGTTCACCAGTCCCGTTCCCGGATGGCCTCCTCGGTGTCAATAGGAATGCCAAACCACTCCAGAATGTAGGCCACGGTTGCCGCGATACATTCACGGGCCACCGTTTCGATCTCGCTGTCGTGCTCGTCAAACTCCTCCTGGAAATCATTGATGCCGCAGACCGCCTCGTCCAGCGTTTCCTGCACCACTTCGGTGTCGGTTTCGCCACTCTCCAACAGGTCGATGACCTTCTGAAGCTCGTCCTTTACCTTGTCTACCAAAAAAGCAGGATAGTAATTGTCCTGATACATCTCGTCCAGCAGTTTGTAATTGGGGTCAAATGCTTTCATAGGGATTGCTCCTTTCTCATTCAAACATCAAGCCGTATGATTCGGTCAAGCTGCCATCATCCTCATGGAAAATACACTGATACAGAGGCTGGCGCTGTGTTGCTTTGCGGAATCGCTCCAGAACCGGAGCCAGCGGCTCACCAGTAGGGATGCCGAGGGCATCAGCTACCCGCCGCCAGCTGTCCATATCCATATCTTCCAAGTTACAGTTGCGCTGTCTCTGCCCATACTCCTCCAGTGTTTTGGAATCCACATACTGCTTTGCATCACAGTAGTCGTGCCAGCAGATACAGCTCACAAGCAGGGAAAAGAGATCATCCATGCTCTCAGCCAGACGGCCAGCCTCCCCTTCGCTGCTGTAATATCCAATGGAACCATCTTCCAACAGGTGGTATTCTCCGCCGGAGCCATCTCTGGCAAAGGCCATGCCGGGCATTGAAAAGGTGCATCGGCCTTCCGCGTCATCCCGCGGGGACAACTCATCCAGCAGGAAGAAGTCAAACAGCGAATCAAATTCATCCGCCAAATCAGGGTTTTCGTGCAATATCTTCAAATAGTCCATAGCCGTTTTCCTCCGTTTACGGTTCTTGGGTCATTTCGTGCAGCCGTTCCAGCCACAGCGTTTCTTCGATCATCTCATCATTCTGGTAAAAATGGTCTTTGTCGCGGGCCAGATGATCAGCAAGTGGAGCCGCGTCCAGAGGGGTACATACCACAAAACTGTCCCGATCCGCCCCCTTGATCTCTCGGTTGAGGTAGTACACCCGCTTGGCATCGCGGGAATACCAGTGACTGAGCAATTCCCATGAGGGCAGATCCGCCTTGGGAAGCTGCTTACCGTAAGCATAGATCCGTTTCTCGTCCCTGGCAAAATATCCTCCTGTCTTTCCTCACCACAGCCGGTCGATCTTGGTATATATCTTACTGGGTTCTCTGTCCATAAAACTGGTCAATGCGTCGGTGGGTTCTGTAAGCGGCATCACATTCAAAATGTCCAGTACATAATACCAGATTCCTGTATCCCAGTCCCGGAACCGCCCATTGCAGACAGCCCGCCCATAATCACCGGGGGCCAGATTCAGCGCCAATTCATTGAGAGGTAGCTTTTGCCCGGTTTTATCATAGGTATATCGCTCTGGCATTGCCCCGATATGCCAATCATAGCGGTATCGCACCTGGATTCCGGACTCCTGCTGAATCAGTTCAAAAGGGTGAAGTCGCATTGTGCCATTCGGCTTCCATTCCATCAGCCTACGACAGTCCCTATCGATCTGAAATCCATCGGGCCTCTGTAAGATAGATACAAAGTGTGTAGGCAGGCCAAAGGAATGATAAGAGAAGAAGTCTTTCGGCAGCCGCATGGCTCTGGGATACTGGTTCCGCTGTGCGGCCGCATTTCCGCCCCGGCAGTCTTTATACCATTGCAGGCGGATCTGCTGAACCAGAAGTGTGGGCAGATATTTTTCTCTTTTTTGCTCCTCAGCTCTCATGTGTGATACAGAAAATCTCCTTCTTCAAGTCAAAGTAGATTACCATCAGCTCGTCGGTGATCTCCGGGTTGAAGGACAGATCCATAATGAAAACTTGTTGATCCATCTTGTAATCCACCAGGCTGCCAAAGCGATCAAGCCGCAAAAAGTCCACCATCTCGGCAAAGGACAGCTTGGCCGGGTCGGTTCCCGGAAAAAGTTCCGCCGCAATATCCGGGTCTACATCGTCCCGGTAGAACTCCATGAAAAATGTCACAACGCCATGGTAGCGGCTGTCCTCGTCCACCAGCGCCGCTTTGATGGCGGCTTTGGCCTTCTCCGCCAATTTCTCCGCCTCATCCAGCATTTCTCCCACCGCATCCATGGCAGCAGGATCGCCGGTCAGTTCTTTCTCTACATCGAAGAGAAAGGGCAGTCCCGATTCATCGGGAAAGGTGAAGATTTCCTCGCCAGGGGTATATGTAAAATCAATGCGTTTACAGCTCAGTTTCATAATGTTATCCTCCTTACCCCTCAATGTTGGCAGTTTTGAGGCCCTTCTTCAAGGAACCGTAGACCGTCACCGCATGGTCGGTGAACATCTCGTCGCAGTCAAACCAGGCGGTGAAGCTGCCGCCGGAGGTGACGGATAGGCTGGTCATGCTGATCCGCCGGTCCAGCTCTTCCTCTGTGATGGGATTGGTTTCCGGATTGCGGGGATTTTCCTCATCCTGGGAGAGCCAGTCGTTGGCCAGCCCGGTCAGGTTCTTGGCTGCAAGCTCCCGCATGGCCTTGTCCCAGGTTTCACAGTCGGCCAGCAGCTTCTTGGCGGCACTGCGGGCGCGGGTCCAGGAGGGCTTGCTCTCGGCATTGACCTCCAGAGAAAGGCTTACACCCTTTCCGCACCACTGGATTTCTCCCTCGAAGGTATCATAGTCCTTGTCCAGCTTCAGTTCACCCAGCACCTGGTCCTGGATCACCACCGGCTTGTGGTACTCGTCCAGAACGGCTTGAAGTTCCGGACAGTCCTCGTGGGCCTTGACCACCTGGGAGATACACCAGGGCCACGACACCAGATCCTTTGCCCATTCTTCTTTCATCCGGCGGATCTTCAGGCGGCAGATCTGCTCGTTTTGAAAGCGTTCCCAGCCCTTTTCGCTGTGACGCTCCTCATCGGTGACCGGCCACTCCAGCCGCTCCTCTTTGGTGCTGACCTTGCCGGTGTCACAAAATACCACGCCCAGCGTCACAACGGTCATTTCCCAAAAGTTGCCCCTGTTGTTATATCCGCCCCCGATGCAGCGATTGATCAAAGCGACCACTTCCTGCTCCTCGGACTCGTACATCTCATAAAATTCTTCAAACATAGATCATTCTCCTTATTCCTCAAACTCGCCCTCAATCATCCCGTTCAGATACCGGCCGGGATCTGCGATGAAGTCATCCCATTTGGCCAGAGAGTGGAATTCCTCATGCTCGATGTCCAGATACCACAGCTTTTTGTCCCTGGGGCTCCACAGCAGCAGGTAGTCGCTGTAATTGTCCATGGCCGCCATGAGGGAGAGCAGCTTCTTCCGTTTCCAGGTCATCTCCTGCACATCCATGTAGGCGTACAGCTCCGCCCATTTCACCCATTCCTGCTCCGGGAATTCCAAACGCAGGGGGCCGGTTTTCAAGTATTCCACCAACTTGGCGGGCAGTTTATATGGCATGAGCTGCCGGGCCTTTTCCTGTTCGTTGTGCCAGTCCTCCGGTTCCAGGGCTTTTAAGTAGTCGGCCAGCTCCTGATTTTTGTTCTGCACCGCCACGGTGTAAGGCCGGTCGCCGTATTTGTCGGCAATGGTGATGTCGGCTCCCTGTTCCACCAGCCAGCGCACCATGGAGAAATTGTTGGAGCGGGCGGCCTCGGTGACAGGGGTGGAGGCGTAAGGGAACACCATGTCCGGCTTGTGGTAATTGATGTCTGCCCCTTTTTCCAGAAGCAGTCGGGCAAGTTTGGCATTGCCCTCGGACACAGCGGCCCGGAATGCCTCGCCGCCAAACTTATCCACTGTGATCCCAGCCTGCTCCAGCACCGGGATATTCTCCGGGCGCTTGCCCCAGCGTACTTCCTGAAAGGCCCGCTCTTTCTGCTTCGGGCTGAGTTTTGCGGCCTGTCCAGCAAAGAGCGCCACCACCTCCGGCCCACAACAGCGGGCGGCAGTGAGCAGCAGGGGCTGTTCCTCTGCCAGACCGGGATCAGCTCCATGCTCCAGCAGGAAGTGGATCATGGGCACATCATTCCGAAAAACCGCGATCTCCAGTGGTGTGAGTTTGATATACTCGCTGAGCTGAATGGGGTCATCTAAATCCAGACCGCCCTGGAGCAGTACCTCCAGCTTGGAAGTGTCATAGTCACAAATGGCGGCAGCCGTTTCCGGGAGGGTCTCCCAGCGGCCAATATATGCAATTTGGTACATAAGGCACCTACTTTCGTTGTTGTTTCACTTTATAGGGAACGGTTCGGCCCAGCACCCGGCCCTTGCCAACGGCATTGGCTCCCTCATAGATCAAAAATTCCGCATTGTTTTCCAGCGGGGCATAGTCAATGGTATCTGGATATAGGGGTTGGGCATTTCCCAAAGCTGGTGTATCAAATGTACACTCGGTTCCGTCCAGAAAGCATACACCCAAATATTCTGTAGTTCCTGTGACCACAAAATGGGGACAATACTTTCCGCTGACCAGGCTGGGTGGTATTTTTCGTTTGCCGCTCCAGAAGATGACCTCCACATGGAGCACCGCCCGGTTTTCATCTGTCCCGATCACGCTGTCGCCCTCCTTTATCCCGTCATCTGGCTGCGGTATACTCAGGCCAGCTCTGCGTCCAGGATCTGGACTGGTTTTCCTTTCTCGTTCACATAGTAAAGGGCGATATAGTCGATGCCGTCCCGCTTGGCCTGCTCCCACGGCATCCGTTCACCGTTGATCAGTTCCACGGTATCCGCCTCATCCGGTTCAAAGTTCTCTTTTTCGTCCTCATAGTCAATGCTGTACCCCAGCTCCAGCACCAACTTGGAGGCGGGGATCTCATACCGCTTGAGGGGGCGGTGCTCCAGCTCGGATGGATCATGTTCATCGCAGAACATATTGTCGTAGCCATGCCGTCCACCGTCAAAGATGACGAACTCCTCGCCGCTCTCCGGGTCACGGGCTGTCACCAGTCCGGGGGCCTCGTCGCTATCTATGATATAGGATTGGGGTTCTCCTTTCACCGTGAGCAGATCTCCGTAATACCAAACCTCCAGCAGTTCATTGCCGGTGGTGGAACAAAGTATCACGGTGGGCAAACGCTTCTCCGCCCATTCTTTCACATGGCCGATGAGCCAGGTGGGATATTTCTCAGTCATCATAGTCTTTCTCCTCCTATTTCAATTTCAGCACAAATCCCCAGATACTCACCACAATCAAGAGGACACCCAGCAGAAAGAAAACCACACGCCGGTATCCTCTGCTGTGTCGATGGGCATCCCGCGTACCAGTGGGGTCGCAGAGCCAGTTCCAGTTGCGGATCGCTCCAAACAAAATCACGGCCCCGATGAGCACCGAGGCAATGTACCAATGCTCTTGCAAAAATGCTGTGATCTGTTCACTGTTCATTCTACTTCCTCCTCACGCAAATACCTGCTGGTATTTCTCTTTTCATACTCTTTTCAAACAATAAAAAAGCCCCACGCCGCACTGTCATAAAGACAGGCTGACGCAGGACATGAAGAAGCCGCGTTGAAGGAGCCGCATCCACCAGCAGATGTAGTTTCTTCAACAACCAAAATATTTTTTTCGTATCTTAAAGCAGCAAATTGCTGTCCAATATATTTGTTCATAGCGGCACCATTTGTTCTGAGCGTAGTTTTATATCTTATTATATCACAGCACCCCTTCAATGAAAATATTTTGTTGGAAATGCTAATGAAAAATTTTTGTGAATTTGTTAAGGCGCAGGGGCTGTTATCTCCATAGTGTCTGGATGGATCAGAGTGATTACTTTTCCCTGATGCAAGGCATAGTTGACTGTCTGTGCTGTACCTGAGCGCAGCTTTTTCTGATTATCAAACACACCGATAAGGTACTCTGCATGATCGACCATATAGTAATTCCTTTTTTTATAACTGGAAACATCCGCAGAATGTGAAATAACAATGGAATCGTTTGCGTTTTGGATCAGCTTTTTCAATCTATGTCTACTCTGATCCGGCCATTTAGAGTCATAACCGATGAAGGGAACTACAACGACAATTTTAATATCTTCGTATCCCGTTTGTGCCCTCAATGTCAGCAGCTGTTCTCCAGCCCACATATCCACACCAAGAGCACCGCCGACAAAAAAAGTACGGACAAATTTCTCGTCATGAAGTATCCGAAACTGCTCCAGGAGACATTCTTTTAATTTTTGGCATAGGGGATCTTCCTCATTATATCCAAAGAAAAATCTTGTTGGTCGGTGGCCGGTAATGGCGCAGGCATACTGATTCATATAAATCACCCTTGATAACTGCCTTGATTACGCATATAAAGCAAAAATAACGCAAATAATAATGCGTATAAAGGTTGTATTATAAAATTATAACACAATACATACGAAGTATCAAGAATTGCTTTCTGCTATGCTAAAAGAGCAGAGAGGTGAGCGTATGGACGAAGAATTTATCCGCAATCGGATCACAGAATTGCGATTGAAAAAAGGTGTTTCAGAATATCAGATGAGCATGGAGTTAGGGCAGAACAGAAGCTATATTCAGGCGATTTCCTCTGGGCGTTCTATGCCGTCTATGAAGCAGTTCCTCAACATCTGTGAGTATTTTGAAATCACACCGCTTCAATTTTTTGATGCACAGGAAAATAACCCTCAGCTTATCAAGAAGGCTTTGGACGGAATGAGAAAGATGTCAGATGACGATTTGATTATGCTGATTGGTTTTATAAGTCGCTTAAACACAGAAAACTAACGATAGGAGGCAGTAAGCGTCCCGTCGTTAGTTTTTCATTTTATGCGCAGCATATTGTGGCAAGCAATGCTTGTGGCTATCCATTTCGCCACAAACTGCTTGTTGAGGGCAGTGCCCCCAAGCCCCTTTGAACACAGAATTTCATTCTGTGGCTGCGCGTTCTACGAACGCTTTTGACCAGGACCAGCTTATCGCTGGCCGTGGTCTTTTTCTTTTTCAACATCCTGTTCTACCTCCATTTTCAGCACTCGATCCACATTGGCCTTTGCCGTTAAAAGCTCCCGCATTTCCTCACGGGAACGCCGGTACTCGGCATAGGTCTTTTTCTTTTCTTCCAGCAATTTCGCGTACTCCGTCTGTAACTCTTTGACCTTGGGCAGCTTCTTGACGCCCATCTCATCAAAGGCATTCTTAGCAGCCTGGTGGAGCAGAATTTCTTCCTCATGTTCCTCCCGGAAGTTCTTAGAGTAGCCTGCCTTGCGGTATGCCACATAGACCTCACGGGTCTTGGCATAATTTACAATGTGAGTACGCAGAACAGCAATCTCTGCCATGCGCTTTTCAGCCGCTTTGATCTGCGCCGAAAGCTCATTGTGATGTGCCGTGGCAGCCGCAGCCTTTTCTTCCAAAACCGCATACTCCAGCAGGTTATTCTCTGACAAGTAATTCATGGTCTGCGCCATCTGCTTGAGGTTGAACACCTTGGCCCATCGAGCATAGCCAGCACCTTTTCCAGCCTGCAATTTTGCTTGAATGTCCACCAGCAGATTGACCTTCGGCGGCTCTGCCTGTGCGACCACTTTCTTTCGTGGGGTATGCGCTTTCTTCCCGGAGAGAACCGCCTGCAAATCTTCCAATCCATATCCTTCGCCCAGGCTGTCCATTCGGGCGGCTTTCTCCCAACCGGGGAGCTTCAGGCGATATGATTTTCCGCGCTTTGATACCTCACAGCCGGACTCTTGCAGCAGCCTCAGCAGCTCTTCAAAGTCAGCAGGACTTTGTGATAATGCATTGTCAATCGCCACACGAAGCAGCTCTCGGTGAGAGGGCTTTGCCTGATCGCCCAGCCATTTGTTATAGCTCTTTCCGTGAGGTTTCGGGTTCTCTACAATAGACAGTCCGTTTTCGATGCAGATGGTGTCGCTCAACTGACGGACCGCCTTGGTGCTGCCCCAAAAGTTTCGGAATTTCCGGTCATATTCTAAGCTGACCGATGACCAGATAATGTGATTATGAATGTGCGATTTGTCTATATGAGTGCAGACCACAAAGGCATGATTGCCCTTGGTAAAACGCTTGGCAAATTCCACACCCAGCCAGTTCGCTTCTTCCGGAGTGATCTCACCGGGGCGGAAGGACTGGCGCACATGATAGGCGATCACATCATCCGCGCCGCGCACTCGTCCGGTAGCGGCAATGTACTGCCGCTTTGCCAGAAGGAACTCCGCATCCACAGTCCGGCTGTCACACGCATAGCCGGTAATGAGTCTGCCGTCATCTGTTTTCTTTGGGTTGGCCACATAGTCGATGATGTCACTGATCGCCCGACTTTCTGTGCGGCCCTTGCCGACATGAAGCGGCATGATTCTCGTGGTTGCCATAGGTCAGACCTCCTTCCCGAAAAGAAAACGGCCTGCCATAGCAGACCGCTTTCACTATTCTATAAAACTTTCTTCATCGAAAAAATTGAACTCATCATCTTCTAAGTGTCTTGGTGGAAATCTCATTTCATATTGCTCTTGCGCCAATGCACGGACATCAGGCCGCCTATCCTTTAGTCGATTTTTCAGCCAGGACAACTGCTCTTTCGATAGCCTCCATGGAAGATTCAAAAGACGATTCAGTGTCATCAGTTCAGCCTGCTTTTCTGCTGGTAGCGAAGCACAGGATTTACAAATGTGGGATGCATGACCTTTGCCTGAAAATTTTTCGTTGGCTTTGTATTCGCCACAAATTTTACAATAGTGTCCATGCTTTTTCATAAGCTGATGCCCTTCTCGCAAAGAACATATAACCTGCGAATTGCTTTCATAATCACATCCCATTCCAAATCAGAAGCATAAGAAAACTTTTTACGGTATGCCTCCCAAAGTTTTTGCATAACCGAATCATTTTCCACTTCGTCAAAAACTTCTTCAGCCTGGTTAAGATACTTCTCCGATCCCCGTTTATGAGCAGTTGCCAGAAGCGCATCATGTAAAATTTTCGGGTTCAGCGTGGTTCCATGCAGCTGTTCTAAAATGTAAATATCGTAGAAATCTCTCATGCGGGTATTGGTTGTGGTTCTGGTAATAATGGTTTCCAGTTTTTCTGCCAGCACAGTTTCTAAATTATAAGCCCAAATATCAATGGAGCGATCTTCCAGCATAAGTTTGAATGAATACCGAACCTCTCTTGGAGTGATTGCATCTCCCGTAGAAATATCAATTTTCAAAGGGGTCACTACACCATCGAATGTTGTACTCATGCTGACACGAATCCCCGGATACTCTGCTTCATCCATAATCTCCGAAATACTTTTCAGCTGAAATTTAACACCATCATCAATCGGAACAGTTACGATTGATGAAATTAGATTCTCAATATCCTCCACATTAACATTAGCTCCTTTTATGGTTGCATCCAAATCCATCGTAGAGCGGGCATCCAATCCAACCATAGCCGCTACCAACATACCACCCTTCAAGATAAACTTATCACGATACTCAGAAAGAGAAATACGCTCCAAAAAACGCTCCATCATGTAGTTCCTCATTAAAATCTGAGCATCTGCGGATTTTTCTCTGGAAAGGTTTCGTATTAAATCTTTAAGCTGCCTTGCTGTTTTTATCATAAAAGTACCTCCAAATACTGTCGTAAAATTTTTTCCACCTTGAACATCCCAGCATATTGCATTAAAGCTCGCAGGTTCTTATCTTTTCTACGGGCATACGCTTTCAGTGCTCCCTGAAAGGTCTGAATTTCAATTCTGCTACGGCTTCTGAGCAAATCACAGATCGTTCGCTCCATATCATAAACCGGCACAGTATGCCCGAACGGAGTTTTCGCTGTTGTAAGTCCTACATCATGTAAGTCTGCTTTAATCGTAAAAACTTGAATGCCTTCTGCTTTCATTTTGCTTGGATTGCATCCAGTTTTGACCGTAACTGTATATTCTATTGGTTCACGGTCTGTCAGATCGTGAAAAAATAAAGCTGTTTCATGTGAAAATACTGCTTGTTCAAATCGCAAATGAAGCAGATACATGGCATCCACCCAGGAATCTTTGGACAGATAAATCCCATGTGCGACTCTATCCAAATCTCGTGAACGCACATAATCATAAAATACCGGCTTTGAAATTCCAGAAGATACGACCTGCGATGTTCGCAGCATTCCTTCTTGTGCTGTTAGCATCTGATCCAGCTGTTCAAATTGTCCCATCATGTCACTTCCTTTCGTACTAATATTATATTCAATATTAGTTCAAAAGTAAAGTCGTGGATATAAAATTCCTTTTCCCAAATTTAACAGACGGTGTCTGGCATTTTTATGGTTTTGCGTATTTTTTATCCATAAACCCAATCCTGAATGGCAAATTTCAAACTCTGCACCTTGCCCAGTAGCCAGATTGCAGCCAGCGGCAGCCCCATCGGGCTAATCAAAAATGCCATAACCAGCAAAATCACACCATTCTGCGGGGAATAGGTAATAAGCACAGCCACGCCAAGCAGAGCAATTACAGTGCTGAGCAGACCAAGCACCAGACCGGATATGTAGATCAGCCCCGTGCAGAGCCAGACAAAAAGCGTCAGCACCAAAATGACCGGTGCAGTTATAATCATCAAAAGCCCTTTCAAAATCTTCATGTTATTTCCTCCTTGCAGCGTTCTTGGTATCTTTTCTAATCATATTATCCGGCATGGGCAGGCAAAAGACAAGGATACCGATAAAAAGAAAAAGCGGAGAGAGGAGCAGCGAAGTAATGCCGTTCCTCCCTCCGCAAATGGAGTATCTATCCCTGTTATAAAAGTTTGGAAAGCTGGGTAATGATTTCCTCTACGCCCTCCCATAACTGTTCCTGCCGCTGGGATATATCCTCCAAGTCAGCATCATAAACCCGCCCAGTCTCATGCACTTTACGGGTCAGCTGGTTTAAGTTGTTGCTGTTTCGGCGCATCAGGGAAACAAGCTCCTTCAGCTCCGGCAGCTCCAGCTTGACTACATACCCATCCAGCGCCATTTTTCTTAGATAGGCTTCACGGTTGGAGGTTCCAAACTGAGACATTTTTTGCTCAATCACAGCAAGCTCCTCCGCTGAAACTCTAAAGTTTAATTGCATATCCCGCTTACGCTTTGCCATGGTTATCTCTCCGGTCCCTGTTTCTTCGGGGCGGCAGGCTTATGGGCAGGCAGTTCCTGCTTGAGCTTATCCCGTACAGAGGGGCGGGACGGTTGTATCTTTTCTCCCTGAGTACGGCTGCGCTGCTGTTCTTCTCGCACCAGATCAATAAAGCCATCCAGCACAGCAGGGTGGCTGTTCAGGACATAACCACAACGGACGGTTTCGGGATTATCGTTGGGAATGGTCTTGGCCCATTCCTTATTGCGTCGGGAGTAACGCCCATCCCAGTCCTGAAGCTGGACGGTGTTGGCAAGGACCAGCGCCACACGCTCCATGCCATAGGTCTCGATCACACCCTTTGCCGCATCGTGACTGAGATACATTCCGTCGAAGTGTTCCCGCACCGCCGCTTCAATGGACTCCTTGCATTGGAGATTTGCATTGTTGGAAACCCGGTACTGCTCCAGTTCCCTATGTTCTCTCGCATAGGCGGCAGAGTGGGGATAGACCGGTGTTGTTCGCAGTTCCTCTTTAGCTCTGCACACATCGTCGGCACGGTTCTCAATACTGTCCCGGATCACATCCATATAGCCGGTCTCCAGCTTTTCAAAATAACGGTACACATCCGCCAGCGGAGAGGGAGATTCCAAAAGTGCCTGGGCCTGGACATCAGTCAGCTCCAGTTCCTCCATCGCCATCACAATGTCCTCACGAACCGTGTACTCATAGGTGTGGTGCAGGATTTCTTCCGGGGGCTGGCTTTTCAGCCAGTCCCTGTATTTGTCCTGCTCGGCAGCCATCTTTTCATAAAGGGCTGTATTTAGATCGTTGGTATTCATGTTATCGCACCTCCTCATGCTGTTTTGGCTTCTTGTCTGTACTGCGGGGCGGCACCGGGCGTTTCAGATGGTCCAATACCGAAGGCCGTGTGCTTTTGGCAACGACAGCTTCATCGTGTGCCGGTCCCTTTCCGTCGATGTTGAGCAGGGTATCCAGCTCCACCAGACGGGCGTTTTTGCTTTTTAGTTCTTCTTCATAAAGGAATGGCTTTCCAACTTCCTCCTTTGCCGCAGCCTGCTGCTGATAGAGGTTATCCATCTGGGCCTTTGCCGCCTCCAGACGCTGCGGCATCTGGGCGAGGGCATTGTCGATACGGGTAAGATTTCCGCGAGGGTCTGTACCAAGGGTTGCCCTGTGGGTCATCTGTCCTTTTAGCAGGAGCGTATATTCCTGTTTCCAAGCGGAAAATTCCACAGACATGGCATAGCCCCGGTAGCTGCCGATCTGCACCGGATCGGAGGTTTTGACCTCCTTGCAGGCATCCAAAAGGGCAGCACCGGCGTTCTCCTTATCGGTCAGCAGATCTCCACGAATCTCCATACCGGCAAAGCCGTCCTCCGGGTGCGGGTGAGCTGCCAAAACCTCCAGGTCAGATTCAAAGCCTTTGATAAAGCCCTTGTGCTTTTCAATCTCCTCCGGGAAATATTTGAGCAACTGATCCTCCAAGCGGTACTGCTTACTCTGGTGGTCGGCTTTCATCAGCTTCAGGCGGGATACCTCCACATCCAGATCCATACGCTCTTTGATACGGGGGTCTCCGGCGCACAGAGCCTTGATCTCGGCAAAGGAAAGCGCCGTTTCATCCACATCATCGCAGGAGCGCACCGGCGATTTAGAAGTCATGATCTGGCTGATGAATTTCTGCTTATTCTCCACTGTCTGCCAGAGGTATGCGTCGAAAGTTCCCTCGGTCACATAGCGATACACATGGACAAGGGGATTCTGGTTGCCCTGGCGCTCGATACGGCCCTTGCGCTGGGCAAGGTCTCCCGGTCTCCACGGACAGTCCAGGTCATGAAGTGCCACCAGACGGTCCTGCACATTGGTGCCTGCGCCCATCTTGGCGGTGCTGCCCATAAGCACACGCACCTGACCGGTACGGACTTTGGAGAACAGCTCCTTTTTCCGCACCTCGGTATTGGCTTCATGGATAAAAGCGATCTGGTCGGCAGGCATCCCCTGGGCAATGAGCTTCTGACGAATATCGTCATACACCGTAAAGGCCGGTTCCTGCTCCGGCAGAGGTACAGCGCCTTCCAGTGCGTGAAGCAGTGGATTATCCAGCGTTTTCGCCGCCTTGCTTGCAGGAGCTTTTGCCTGCGGGGTAGAAATATCACAGAACACCAGCTGGGTTAATTTATCAGCCTCGCCATCCCGCCAGATCTGCATGATGTTCTCTACGCATTGATTGACCTTTGTTCCGGGTTCGTCCGGCAGCATCTGGTTGACGATCCTCTGGTCCAGCCCCAGTTTACGGCCATCCGAGGTAATCTTGAGCATATTGTCCTGGGACGGGTCAACGGTTCCGCTGTGTACCAGCGATGCGCGCTCCGAAAGGTCCTTGACCATTTCCTGCTGATGTTCGGTAGGCTGCGCCACGATGTTGTGGTATTCCACTTCCGGGGTAGGCAGATTCAGCTGGTCGGCAGTCTTAATGTCCGCCACTTCTTTGAACAGGTTCATCAGCTCCGGCAGGTTAAAGAACTTGCTGAATCTCGTTCTTGCCCGGTAGCCGGTGCCTTCCGGTGCCAGCTCCAATGCTGTGACGGTCTCCCCAAATCGGGAAGCCCAACAGTCGAAGTGGGTCATGTTCAGCTCTTGCAGGCGTTCATACTGAAGATAACGCTGCATGGTGTAAAGCTCGGTCATGGAGTTGCTGACCGGGGTGCCGGTGGCAAAGATCACACCACGATTTCCGGTGATCTCGTCCATATAGCGGCACTTGGCAAACATATCGGAGGATTTCTGCGCGTCCGATGTGGAAAGACCAGCCACATTCCGCATTTTTGTGTATAGAAACAGGTTTTTATAGTTGTGGGCCTCGTCCACAAACAAACGGTCCACACCCAGCTGCTCGAAGGTTACCACATCGTCTTTTCGCCCCTCGGCTTGCAGCTTTTCCAGTCTGGCTTCCAGAGACTTTCTGGTACGCTCCAGCTGCTTGACGGTAAAACGCTCGCCGCCGCTGGCCTGCACCTCTGCGATGCCCTCGGTGATCTCGTCGATCTGCTCATAGAGAAGCCTTTCCTGACGCTCCCGGCTGATGGGGATACGCTCAAACTGGCTGTGTCCCATGATGATGGCATCATAATCACCCGTCGCAATACGAGCGCAGAACTTCTTTCGGTTATGGGTCTCAAAGTCCTTTTTGGTGGTGACTAAGATATTGGCGGAAGGATAGAGACGCAGAAACTCCGACGCCCACTGCTCTGTCAGATGGTTTGGAACCACAAAGAGAGATTTCTGGCACAGTCCCAGGCGTTTGGCTTCCATCGAAGCAGCTACCATTTCAAAAGTTTTGCCTGCGCCTACTTCATGTGCCAACAGGGTATTTCCTCCATACAGCACATGGGCAATGGCGCTTTTCTGGTGTTCCCGCAGGGTAATGGCCGGGTTCATGCCTCCAAAAGTGATGTGGCTGCCATCATATTCACGGGGACGGGTAGAGTTCATTTCCTCGTTGTACTGGCTCACCAAAGTCTGGCGGCGCTCCGGGTCTCTCCAGATCCAGTCCCTAAAGGCTTCCCGGATCGCCTGCTGTTTTTGAGCCGCCAGGGTGGTCTCCTTGGCATTCAGCACGCGGCGCTCTTTTCCGTCTGCATCCTCTATGGTGTCATAGATACGGACATCCCGCAGGTTCAGGCTGTCCTCTAAAATCTTGTAGGCGTTGGCGCGGCTG
This sequence comes from Flintibacter faecis, assembly GCF_014287875.1. Lineage (GTDB taxonomy): Bacteria > Bacillota > Clostridia > Oscillospirales > Oscillospiraceae > Lawsonibacter > Lawsonibacter faecis_A. The sequence goes on from NZ_JACOPN010000002.1 coordinate 378,843, forward strand.
GTTCCGTAGGTGGTATAAGCTGTCACATCGTTGTAGGATACAGAAGATTTCCCCTTGATCTGCCATTCAGCGGTAAAGGACGAATAGTTGACCTCGATACTGCGTTGGAGATAAAACGGGGTATTAAAGGTCTCATACATAAACTGCTGGATATATTCCTTGTCAATCCAGGTAGCGCCCAGACGCACCTCGATCTCCGACGCATCCAGGTCTTTGGGCTGGGCGGCGGTAAGGGCTTCCACATTGACTGCATAAACCTGGTCCTGCTGTGCCGCCCGCTGCGCCTGACGCAGTTTGCGGCGTACATTGCCGGAGAGGTATTCATCAGCAGTCACATAATGGGGCGTTCCGTCCTGCTCCAACTGTCCCGGTACACGGAAGATTACGCCTTGCAGCTCTCCGGCCAGTTCTTCTTTTGTTTTTCCGGTAAGCTGGCTCATATAGCTCATATCCACGCAGGCTTTTTCCGAGATAGACACCGCCAGTGCTTCACTTGCCGTATCCACCACAGCCACCGCCTGATGGGGCTTGATGGTCCGTTTGGTGAACATATCCGCCTTGCGCTCCAGCTTTCCGTCCTCGTCGATGACTTCCAGCGCACAGAGCAGGTAATAGGAAGAATCGTCTGCATAGGCCAGACGGTTTGCACGGTCATTGATGAGACCGTATTTGGCCGAAAAGCTGTCATAGAGCCGGTTCAGTTCCGACTGCTTCTCCCGAATGGTGCTGTCCGGAACCGCTGCATCCATCTGAAGGTCGATCAGCTCCTGCACACAATCACGCAGTCCCACAAGACCTTTCACACGGGCTTCGGCGGTAGCGTTGAGGTCAGGGCGCACCATACGGCTGTTTTCCCGGTAGTACACCTGCCCGTCTACAATAGCATAGGAATAGTTCTTCACATTAGGGTCGGCAGGAATGGAGGTGTCAATGGCTTCGCCTTCGCCCAGCTCCGGCAGCTCTGCCTCCTGATAAGTGCCATGAATATACTTTACCGCATCATGCAGCTGGTCGGAAAGCTCCAGTCCCTCGATAGGGTTCACGGTGTAGTCCATGCCATGAGCAGTGCTTACCGGCTCCTGCCTGCCCAGCACCATTTCCGGGTGGTCGATAAAATACCGGTTGATGGCAAACCCGTCCTCCGTCTGTCCGGTCTGGGTCCATTCCGGCACGATGTCCAGCGGGCGATCCCGCTTTTGGAGGAAGATGATGTCCGATACCACCTCGGCACCGGCATTCTTTTTGAACGCGTCATTAGGCAGACGGATAGCTCCCAGCAGCTCGGCACGCTGGGCAAGATAGCGGCGCACGGTGGAATCCTTGGCGTCCATGGTATAGCGAGAGGTCACAAAAGCTACCACACCACCGGGACGCACCTGGTCCAGTGCTTTGGCGAAAAAGTAGTTGTGAATACTGAAATTCAGCTTGTTGTAGGCTTTGTCATTGACCTGATACTGGCCAAAAGGTACATTGCCGATGGCAAGGTCAAAGAAGTCACGCCTGTCGGTGGTCTCAAAGCCGCCTACTGTGATGTCCGCCTTGGGATAGAGCTGCTTTGCGATGCGCCCGGAAACAGGGTCCAGCTCCACGCCATACAGACGACTGTTTCGCATTTCCTCCGGCAGCATACCGAAGAAATTGCCCACACCCATAGATGGCTCCAGAATATTTCCGGTCTCAAATCCCATACGGCCCACCGCTTCATAGATGGCCTGAATGACCGTAGGACTGGTGTAGTGGGCATTGAGGGTGGAACTTCTGGCTGCGGCATATTCCTCCGGGGTCAGCAGCTCTTTCAGCTGAGCATACTCGGAAGCCCATGCCGGTTTCTCCGGGTCAAAGGCATCGGCAAGGCCACCCCAGCCCACATAGCGGGATAGAACCTCCTGCTGTTCGGGGCTTGCCTGCTGTCCAGCAGCTTCCAGCTCTTTCAGCAAACGAATGGCATTGATATTTGCCTGAAACTTGGCTTTCGGACCGCCTTCGCCCAAATGCTCATCGGTAATACGGAAGTTCTGTGCATTGCGGCGCAGGTTAGCCTTGTATTCCTCATAGGAGGCTTCTTCGGCAGCTTTGGCATTGGGAAAGGTCTGCCACTGGCCATTGACCTGAATGGAAACCGGGTGTTCGTCCAACACCTCCTCAAAGGTTTTCTCCGGCTCAGTCACAGGGGCTGGTGGCTCCGGCTCCTCAATATGCAGCCGTTCCACCACCACATCATAAGGCAGATTGTTCTTATCGCCCGGATAGACGGCCACAGTCTCGGAATGGAAGGTCGGGGATTCGGTAGCCGGTTGGGGCTGTTCCTGTCCAAAGCCATCCAGCTGACGGGCGTACATCCCGCGCAGCAAAGGTGCAACCTCATCCCAGCGGAAATACAGCATAGCCAGACGCTTTTCCTCTGCATCCATGACTTCCAGCTCTATGCCCTGTGCCGTGGTACGGTAATCGGCAATATCGCCAGTCTCCAGATTCAGTGTCTCGATCTCACCGGAATAGGCTCTGCTCAGCCAGTAGGCAATCTCACTGTTGCTCCTGCCGGATTGCAGCAGCGTGGAAACCTGTTTTTTATCTGCTTCATCCATCAGTCCATGGGACAATACATCCCGCAAGTCCTGATCTGCCTTGTCCGGGTCAATGGGAAGAAGCTCGGTATAGTAAGCATTGCGGCGGTCTGCCCGAAGCAACTGCTCGAACTGTTCTTTGCGCTCTGCCCGATAGATGGGATATACCATGCCGGTGGGCAGAAGCTGTACGGTGTCCTCCCGCAGCTCGGTGATCTGATAGGCGTCATCCTCGATATACACGGTATCGCCCACGGCATAAACCGGGGCGGCAGGGTCATAGGAGGTTCTTTGTGGAATGGGGCTGCGAACGGCATCATATTCCTCATCGGAAATGGAAACTTCGGAAGTCTGCTCTGTCTCGGCAGCTGCGATCTGCTCTGCATCCGACATCACCTGCTGGATAAACGGGTCATTGTCCAGTTTTTCCGGGTCTGCCACCTGACCGTTGACAATCCCTCTTTCCTCCAGGGCTTCCCGGATGGCGATAGGGTCGATGTTGTCAAAACGGTCCTGTTCTTCTTCGGTATAGAACCGGTCCTCCTGAATGAGCTGGGCAATCCGGCGCTGTACCTTCGGCCAGGGCAGCCGCGTTTCCTCTGGACTTCCGGCACGGACAACGAACAGTCTGTTGCTGTCACCGTATTCCTGAGCCAGCCATGCAGCGGTATCTTTCTCCCTTGCATGGTCTTTCATATAGCGGACGACAGCGTGTTTACTCTCAATATTGCCGTTCCATGCACAAAGGGCAGTATCAATATCTTCCTGAGACAGAGGGCGCAGAAGCTCATGGAGCTTTGGATAGGTTTCGTCGATTACTTCCCGGTGCAGACGCTGGCGGAACTCCGGTATATCAGAATAAAGGCGGATCAGCTCCATATCCTTAGAACCAAGGACCGCACGGCGCACAGCAGCATTGCCCTCGATGACAGCATTTTCACGGTCAAAATGACCGCAGGCATTACGGTATGCGGCATCCTCGGAAATAGCGGCAGTTACCACAGGCTTATACTGCTCAAACTGCTCCCGAAGGGTAGGCTTTGGAGTTTCTTCCTCCACCTCCGTCTGCTGGGCTTGGATAGCATCTTCTTCTGCCAGTTCCTTTTCAGCCTGGATTTTGTCATACTGCGCCTGTTCCTGTTCGGTAAGATAGCGGCCTTTCTGAACAAGAGAGGTAATGCGCTTGGCAACCTTTTCCCAGTTCAAGTGAACATCCGGGCAGTCCTGCTTTTTATAGTGCAGTCCTTTCCCATCGTGATCTTCGCCGCTGTGTGTTGCGCCGGACAGGGCATGAGAGCGACCACCAATGCCATACTCGTCTTTGAGGAATCTCACTTTTTCCTTATCCGTATGGTTTTCCATGAAGAACGCATAGATACGGCCTTTTCCTCCGGCAAAACTGCTACCGCCGGTCATGGCGGCGTCGATCTCATCCTCGGTAATGAAATGCTGGACGGTTGGCACTTGGGAAAGGTCTGAAGAAAAAGTCCTGCGAGGCAGGTCAAGGTCCTTCAGATTCTCCCAAATCTCCCTTGGTCTGTGGTAGTGAAAGCGCAACAGGTCACGTTCCTGCTGATAGGCAGTCCAGAAGGCGGCGTATTCTTCCTTGAGGGTCTGGCGGAAAGCTGGGTCACTCAGCTGCTCAGTTAGGCGGCGGATCTCCTCTGGGAACCCATTGCCTTTGATCTCTGACAGGCAGGACAAATATCCGGCTTCTCTGGCGTCCTCGCTGAGATCGTGATACAGATACCAGAGCTTTTCTGAAAGGAGGGAGCGTTCATAGCCTGCCGCTTCTGCAAGCTCCACATTGGAGGCAAACTGGCCGCTCTCCAAAAGCTCCCCGATACGCTCTGCGGCGCTCTCCCAGGAAATGACCTGGGCAGACCTGTCATAACGGACAGACTTCCCATGAGAAAGATGGATACCATCCTCGGCATACCATGCGCTCACACTGCCAAGGCCGTTGCCGCCGTGGTACAGCGTTTTCAGTATCTCGGCAATCTCAGCGGTGGTTTTCTGTTTTTCAAAGGCTGCAACCACACGCTCCCTCTGGCGGTCTGTATTGCCGCCCAAACGCAGCACATGGTCGATGTCATTTTGAGCAAAAGAAAAAGCAGAGGATGTATGCGCTACATTCTCTGCTTCATCTATGGATTGGATCTGTTCTGCTTCGGAGAGGAACAGGTTTAGGGTCAGCTGTTGATAAGCTCCGCCATCAGAATCTCCTCTGCCTGAGCTTTGCAGGTGTTCATCAGCCCCACCCACTTCATGGGATCGCTGGCTTTCAGTTCCTCGGTGGCTCCCGCTTCCTTCGCCAGCTGGGGCATCATCTGCTCCAGTCTGTTCTGGGCGGTCTCGTCGATCTCCAGAAGGTGCTGGTACAGCTTCTCGCTCAGCAACATCTGGTTGTAGAGGATGGGACGGTGTTCCTTCAGGTAGGTTTTCCTCATCCTGCCGTATTTGCCCAAAGGTTTCGACCGCTGCTGGCTCAGCTTCAGGTCGGGAATCAGATAGTCTCCGTTCTGGATATAGGTCATGGGATTGTTCATCTTGTTTGCTCCTTTCTTGGTTGGCTTCGCGCTCTGCATTTCGGACGGTAACGCCGATCTGCCGCAGCACCTGCTGGTTGATCTGGCTGACCGCTGTTCCCAGCGCCCCGATGGTGGACGGGGTGTTGAAATCAAAGATCGCCATGAAATCTTCGTGGTCGAAGTAGCGTTCCGGCTCCAGTCCGCAGCGGGACATCAAAGCGTAAGTGATGCTGACGGTGGCGGCTGCCTTGAACTGTACTCCGATGTTAAACTCATCATATTCCTCCAAAAAGGAACCGTCAACGATATAGAAGAAGTCCTGCTGATGCTCCGTCCAGTATTCCTCAGCCAGTTTTCCGGCTACCTCGGTGAGCTGTCCGGCAAGGTCATCACCGGAAACATCATAGGTGCGCTCAAGCATGGCCTGCACCGAATCCAAATGACGCTCCTCCAGCTGCCACAGCCAGGGAGTGCGGGAATGTTCACGTGTTCCGGTGTCGGAAATATCAAAAACATAGCGCAGGCGGGGCCTGTCCCCGGAATCGTCCACCAGAGCGATTCCCTTGGAGCCGCGCCTTACATACCGTCCCATCTTTTCATTCCACAAATCGTACTCTGCACAGGCGGTAGCGTCCGGACGCTGGGCGTAGATCATCAACTGCTCATGGAACGGGTACTTGTAAAGGCGGGAAGCAGTGGTGAGAAACCCTGCCCATTCCTGCCAGCTCCCCGTGAGCTGCGTTGCCACCTTCTCCGCCATCTGTGCATATAGTTCAGCTTTGGTTGGCATGGTGTTCTGTCCTCCTTTCAGTTTTGGGGTAAAAAGGCGGGGTGGCAGATCGCCACCCCATCCCTGCGGTTATGTTGTTTACTGGTCAAAATCCGGGTACAGCTCCAGTTCGGCAAACTCGGCATCACTCATGGCCTGGAGCTTGCCCAGTGCGCTGTCTGTCAACTCCCGCAGCTCGGTTTCCTCCGGCGAAAGCTCGCCGCGCATCTCACGCAAACTGTCAATCAGCCCGGTGCGGCTGCCGGTATTGTAAATGCACATCAGGTTCATTTCCTCAAAAGTAAAGTTTCCCATATCAAATCTCCCTTTCCGCACTCTTTTTGGGTGCTGTCTTTTTGTGTTCTGCCTTGGGCTGGCTTTTCAGCTGCTCCATGACGGACTTTTTCTTTTCCCGTTCCTCCCGATGGGCAGCGGCAGCCAGATCCATCAGGGAAATGGGCTGACCGCTTCGGGCCTGCTGTTCCAGCTCTGCCACCGTAGGTTCTTTTGCGCCATTGTTGATGATACCGTCGATCATGCCGTAATCGTCCTCCAGCATCATTTCCGCATTTTTCAGCGGGTTTTCTGGCAGGAATCCGGGGATCTGGGTAAAACCAACACTGTCACAGTAATGACAGGATACCTTACCGTCCTGTCTGATCGCAACGATGTCGCTGACGCTCATGGAGGGACTGTGAAAGTCCACGGGCTTTTCCAGATTGAATTGCTGATAGAGTTTTTCCAGCTGCTCCGGCACAGTGCCAGACTCCCTCAGAGGAGCTGTGTAAATGAGGTCATAATTGCTGCGGTCTATGGAAATGTCGTGGGACTTTAACCAATCCAGATTCATAAAGCGCACATTCTGCGGATCGTCACTACTTACCTGATAGATGGCAAAGCAATCTCTGTTCTGAGAGAGAAATGCCTGTTCGCGTTCCTGCTGATGTTCCTGACGCTCCATGACCTTTTCGTGGAACTGAGGGCTTTTCTCCCATTCCTCATGGTCCACACCGAAAAGACCGCCATGATCCATGATTTCCTGCGGATCAAACACCATGCTCTCCGTATTGTCCTCATGCAGCACATAGACGGTCAAACCGGCGGCATCCAGTTCCAGCGCCCGTTCTCTGGTAACAGGGAACATCCCATCATAGGAGTAGCCATATTCCTGCATATCCGGTGTGGATACCTGCTCATCCGGCATGGGGTATTCATCCAGTGCCTGCTCCTGCGCTTCCGGCAGCTGGGAAGAAGCAGTCATCTGACCGGTCTCTGCCTGCATTTGCTGATAGGCCGCTTCCTGCAAGGTCTCAATCATGGACATAGGAGCGTGTCTGAGCGAAGTGCTGTCCAGATTGTTGTCATCACAAATCTGGAGAACTGCCTTCATGCGGGAAATCTCCGGCATATCCAGCTGACCACCATCCAGCTCTTTCATGGATGCGGCATCGTAAAGGGTATAGTCCCAGCCGCTGTCACAGGACTGGATATGAAGATAGGTGGCATTGTCGATCAGAAACAAAGCCTCCTGCTGATTGGCGTCCGCCCCCAGCACTTCCATTTCCGGCATTGCCGCAGCCAGTTCCTTTACCGCTTTTTGCACCAGAGGATTATCACGGTAATAGTCGATTGCCTGGATGGTGTCCAGGTCAATGGTCTGGCCGGTCAAAATCGGAAAAGGTCCTTCATAGTCGCTTCCGTCTTTCAGCTCAAAACCAATGCCCTTGATCCCGTTCATTCGTTCTGCCGGAATCTCCTGATAAATGCGGATTGCTTCCTCCAAAGACAAGTTATCGTGGTATTCTCCGAGGTTTGGAAATTCCATGCACTCTGCTACATAGTAAGTCAGATTGCTGGTTGGCTGCTCTATCGGGGCGGTTTCCGGCTCTGCCTTTGCATGAGGGTCGATTCCGCGCTCTTTGCAGATTTCCTTATAGTGGCGCTCAATGTCAGAGATCAAAGTACCGGAGGTCTTGTTGATGGTTTCCAAACTGGTTCTCAGTTCTTTCAGCTCCTTGCCCTGACTCCAGCTTGCAATATAGCCGAAGCTGTTTTCTCCGGTCTCGATGCCAAAATATTTGCAGACTGCGTAGGAGATGCTTTCAGCCTCCACTTCCTCCGTGTGGCGATCTTTCCTCTGTTCTTGCAAAAACTGGGTGAGGGTAGAAAAGCCGCCAACAAAATTCAGCCCTTCTTCCTCGGTCAGCATCAGGCGTCCATCTTCCGCCAGCTCCAGCGGCTCTGTCAGCAGAACGGAACCTGCATGGTTTACAACCACTTGTTCTTCTACACAGACCGGCTCTCCGGGGTCGTAGTCAGAACCGCGCAGGTCATAGCAATAAACGCCCTCCGGCAGATTATCACGGACAATCCGCCCATTGGAGAACAGACCGGGTTTATCAAACAGCTCGATCTCCTGATATTGCTCGTCATTGGCAATCTGAATCTTTTTCTGATTGTGGAGCTTGCTGTGGGCAATCTCGTGTACTGTGGCCGAAACCGTCTGCACCTCACTCATGCCCTGACGAATGGCGATTTTCTGATGATCGGCAGAAAAATAGCCGTCCGTATCGGCGGCCATTGCTTCAAAAGTGATCGGCACCGGCGCACTGCGGCGCAGAGCCTCCATGAATGCCTCATAATTTGGCACATTGCCGGAAAGGGAGGAAGCAAGCTCAGGCAAAGGTTTCCCGTCGGTCTGGCTCACATCAAAGACCTTGACCGGGCGAAACATGGGGATCTCGATTTCTTTTTCCTCTGTGACGATCTTTCCGTCTTTATCCAAAATCGGAGCCTTGGTATCCGGGTCCAGTTTCTGCTCCTCGATTTTCTTCTTATATGGTGTGGGAGCAATGATGGTAATGCCATGCTCTCCCTTTTTAACATGACGCTCAAACTGGTCTTTCCACTTATTGTATCCGGCTACCAATGTAGCGTCCGGCTTCTGCATATAGATGAGCATGGTGTTGTTTACCGAATAGCGGTGGAAGCGGGACATGACGGACAGATAGCGCATATACTTTTCACTCTCAAACAGTTCCTTGATGCCCTGCTCGATGCCATCTGTGATTTCCCTTAGCCGCTCTCGGTTGGTGGGTTTGTTCTCAGCCATGATTTTCAATCTCCTTTCCAAATGTGTGATTTCTGCTGTGTGTTCTGCAATCCATGCCTTTTGTTCTTCTTCACTTTCATAAAGAAAAAGGTCCAACAGGTACTCTACATAGGTTTTCTCCTGGATTGCTTCCACAAAACGGGGGTGCGGTTCTTCCTCCGGTGTCCGGGGAGAATTGTCGGCCTCCCATTTTTTCAGCAGATAGTAGTAATCGGACAGTACGCGATAACACCGCTGCCGGTCCTCCCGAAACTTTTGTGCCTCTGTTTTCTGCCGGACATATCTCCTACGGGGAGGGGCCTGACTGTCATAGATCAGGCCAAAGTCCTGTGCCAGTTTCTCCGCCGCTTCTTTTGGGGAGAGGTCAAAGAGCTTTGCGGTAAAGTCGATCACATCTCCATCTTCACCGCAGCCAAAGCAGTGGAACCGCTGGTCTATCTTCATGCTGGGATTCTTATCATCGTGAAAGGGACAGCAGGCCATGCCATTTCGTTTGACCTCGATCCCATAAAACGCTGCCGCATCTCTGGTGCTGACCGACTGCTTGACTGCTTCAAATACATTCTCTGTCATGTGCCTTTAACTGCCGGACTTTCTCACAGGGGGCTGGTATCCGGCAGCTTTCGCACGCTCACTGGCGGCTTTGCGGCGTTCTGCGCTGTATGGCTCCCGGACTGATACACACCGCTTTGGGACGGTAAAGTTATGGGCGTCCTTTCGGGTGATCTGGTCGGGGTGCTTTTTTGCCAGCAGATCCAGCTTCTCCATCAGACGGGGATCATGAGTATAGATCTCAGCCATTGGTTCTGCCTGGTTATAGAGGAGAATGGTTTCCCGTTCCACTAAAGAGAGCTTCATCGGCTGCCTCCTTTCCGCTGGTCAAATTCCAGCTTGAAGTTGGCGTACTGTCCATCATCCTCCAAAACCACAGCGGCATCGTAGGTCTTTCCGGTTTTCTCCGAATATAGGCCCGTCACACGGACACGGCCATCGTTCAGCAGCGCAGACACCACAGCTTTGGTCGGCTGTTTTTTCTTGGCAGCCCACCATTTGTTGTTTTTCCAGATTGCAAATTTGCAAGAATCATTCTGACAGAAGAAGCCTTTTTGCAGTTCTGCAACTTCACCGCCGCAGCGAGGGCATTTGCCCACCACCTCACGGGGCGGAGTGAACAGGTACTCAGTTCCCCTGATGACCTGATAAGTTCCCACCAGGTCTTTCAGCATGGTGCTGATCCCGTCCAAAAACTCCTCCGGGGCAAGCTGCCCGCGCTCGATCTCGCCCAGGCGGTACTCCCACTCGGCAGTCAAAAGCGGCGATTGCAGCTGTTCCGGCAGAACGGTGATAAGGGAAACTGCATCGTGGGAAGGGAGAAGCTGCACCGTTTTCCTGCTCTTTTTTCGTTCCAGAAAACCGGCAGATACCAGCTTTTCCAAAATACCGGCACGGGTGGCCGGTGTCCCCAGACCTTTTCGTTCGGCATCCTCCGGCATATCTTCTTTTCCGGCAGTCTCCATCGCGGACAATAGGGTGTCCTCCGTAAAGTGCTGGGGCGGACTGCTTTTGCCTTCTTTGACGATTGCCGCAGAAACCGAAAGGGTCTGTCCTTCGGTCAGCTCCGGCAGGGCTTTCTCTGCGCCCTCTTTTTTTGGCTCCGCATCCTTCATTTTGGCACGGTAAGCGTCCTCCAGTGCTTTCCATCCGGGGTGCTTCACTGTTTTTCCTTTGGCGGTAAACTCCCCACCGGCACAGTCGGCAATCACAACGGTTTCCGAATAGATATGGGGCTGGGCTACGGCACACAGCAGACGCAGGGCCACCAGCTCCAGCACCGCTTTTTCTCCCGCAGGAAGGGCAGAAAGGTCTGCATCCTTGAGATTTCTGGTAGGGATTACTGCGTGGTGGTCGGTTACTTTCTTGTCGTTGATGACCATCTGCGGATCACAGGTAATGGCAATCCCTTTGCGAAATGGCATAGCATTGGCAACCAGATTCACCAGCACCGGCAGGCTGTCTGCCATATCACCGGTCAGATAGCGGCTGTCAGTACGGGGATAGGTGCAGAGCTTCTTTTCATACAGGCTTTGCAGATAGTCCAGGGTCTGCTGGGCTGTAAATCCAAGCAAGCGGTTGGCATCTCTTTGCAGAGTAGTCAGGTCATAGAGGGCGGGCGGCTTTTCGGACTTTTCCTTGCACTCCACCTTTTTGATCGTGACGGCTGCACCCTGGCAGACTTCTTTCAGCTGCTCGGCAGCGGCCTTATCCGCCATGCGCTCCCCGGATACGGTAAGACCGGGTAGCTCCAGTGCCACGGTATAAAAGGGAACCGGCTTAAAGGTGTCGATCTCAGCTTCTCGCTGGACAATGAGTGCCAGCGTAGGGGACATCACGCGCCCGATGTTGAGGGTGCGGTGGTACAGCACGGAAAAAAGCCTTGTGGCATTGATCCCCACCAGCCAGTCGGCCTTGGCACGACAGAGAGCAGCATCCCGAAGTCCGTCATAGTCCGCACCGGGGCGGAGGTTTGCAAAGCCCTCCCTGATGGCGGAGTCCTCCATCGAAGAAATCCAAAGCCTTTTCATCGGCTTTTGGCAGCCTGCCAGCTCATAGACACTGCGGAAGATCAGCTCGCCCTCGCGTCCGGCATCGCAAGCGTTTACCACCTCCGTCACATCCGGGGCATTCATCAGCTTTTTGAGAATATCAAACTGCTTTTTCTTATCCTTTCCCACCACCATCTGCCAATGCTCCGGCAGAATAGGCAGGTCATCATATCGCCACTTGGCATACTTGGGGTCATAGCTGTCTGCATCTGCAAGCCCGGCCAGATGGCCCACGCACCAGCTGACACGCCAGCCGTTTCCCTCCAGATACCCGTCCTTACGGGCGGTTGCACCAATCACCGCCGACAGACTTTGTGCAACCGATGGTTTTTCAGCAATCACCAGCTTCATAATCTTCAACCTCCCATTCATTCTGCCAATTATCAGACAGTTTTTTTGCAATGCTGTGTTCTGAGGCAAGTGTAATGTCATAGCCAAAGCGATAATCATATCGGTACAACCTGCCAATCAAATCATTGATTATGATATTGCAGGCCATAATCACACGCTCTTTATCCACCTGCATCAGTTGATAGCGTTGATAATTGTTGTAATATTCTCGATGTCTGTGGGTTCTGCTGACCGTATCTTCCATCAGACAATCTATGGCATCTTTTTCACCATCTTCTTTGCTGCCCTGTGTATAAGACAACAGTTCCTTAACCATGGGAAAACTTTGTTCATCTACCGTTGCTTCTTCGCTCAAAAAACCGATATAAGCTTTTAGTAACAGGCTAACTGCTGTTTTTTCAGCTTCAGATAAAGCGTTCATGGTCTCCGCTGCATCAGGCAACAGTTCCTTTTCCACAAATTCATCTATCTCACCAGAATAAAGCATTCGGATTGAGTCCACACATAAAGAGCGTTTTTGGGGTGCGGTCTCAATTTCAAAATCATAAAGATCCAAGTCATCGTCCTTCTTTGATTTTTTTTGAACTTTGCTTATAGCAGTGAAAAGAATGTCTCCTCCAAAGTAAATTCCGAAGGCGACCAGATCAAAAATAATCAGAAAGTGTAATAACAAGTTCCAGGTGTTCATTGTGAGGTCCTCCTTTCTTTGACCATGTGCTGATTTTGGGTGTAGATTTGCAGTAAGAGAGTGAGTAGAGCAGCAGAGGACAGGAATTTCTCCCTGTCCTCTGTCCCTTATCCCGCAATGATTTGAAATATGCTACGCTCAAACGGTTCAATCTGTTCTATCACTTTCCTCATTAGGGTCAGAACCCTCAAAACCATCCTCAAGGACTTCCTCATCCTCAGTTTCCCATTCCTCGGAATCTTCCTCGCCATAATCATAATCGTCCAGACTGTCATTGCCCTTGGTCTTAGGCTTATTTTTAACGAGCTTCAAGTAGGCAAATACGCCACCGCCGCCCAGCAGAGCCAGCAGAAGGATCAGGGCAGCCGGGTTCAGTCCGGCAGGCTTCTCTTTTTCCGGCTCCGGTGTTTCTGCCGGAGGTTCCGGTGCTTTTCCCGTACATTTACTCTTATCAGTTACACAGACCGGGCAGGCCGTATTAACTGCCCCTGCTTCACATTTCTTCGTGCAGCTGCACACAGCTGGCGGCTCCTCTTTGGCATTTCCATCTTCCATCAGTGCCATCAGGTCCGCTTCATCCACCTGGTTCAGAAAGTGAACAGCAGTCTTTTTATCCTCGTTGGCCCTGTCGATCAGGATATAAAAATAGTTGCCTGCCTTGGTGGTAACGGTAATGAGCTGCTTGTTGCCACCAAAATCATCCACCAGAGCGGCGTTGCCATCCGGGGTCAGCGGAGGTGCTTTTTCCGTTTCTTCCACCACCACATTGCTGTCATTGGTGGTATCCTCTGCCGGGGGCGGAGCTGCGCCCTGGGCAAAAGCGGGAACGGTAAAGCCCAATGCCAGAACCAGCGTCAGGCAAATGGCGGAAAGTGTTCGGAGCAATCGTTTATTCCTCATAGCTGTTTTCCTCCTGTTCGTTGTTGTCATCAGCCAAACTGCCGGGAACTGTGCCTCCGGACAGCATGGCGCTCAGCTGAGCCGGGGTCATACGCAGTGCGCGCACCATCTGGACGATCTCCAGATTTTCTGCCTCGGTTTTCTGTGTCTCCAGCGCCTTGAGCTTTTCCTGATACTCTGCGATCTTCTCGCGGACCTTAGTAATCTCCTGGTCAATGCGTTCAATTTTGTTCTTTGCCATCGTCTATCACTCCTTCTAAAAAATCTCTGTTACCAGTTCATCAGGCCGTAGCCCTTGATACTCTGATAATTCAGGTCATAACTTTTGATCTTGCAGGCATCGCCGGAATTTCCCTCCACGGTATAAACACGGCTGCCATCGGTGCCGATAACAATTCCCACATGGTCTGCGGAACCATCCAGATCCCAATCGAAGAAAATGGCATCACCGGGGGCGATGTTTTCATATCCTCGTGCGCCCCACTGTCCATGAGACTGGAACCACAGAACACCCTGAGACTGACAACCAGCAAAGCGTGGTTCCGTTCGACCGGATTGACCATAGCACCATGATACAAAGCAGGCACACCATTCCACACGGGAGTCAAAGCCGTACCAGCTCCAATAAGGTTGTCCTCCCACATTGCCCACCTGACTTTTCGCCAGTTCCACCAGCTGCGGATTGCCGGGGCGGGTGCCATTGATAAATTCAACACCAGTCAAATCTTCAGAAACACCTGTATCGGGAGAACCGCCACCAAACAACAGCGGCTTATTGCCCATAGTCTGTCGGTAGACCTGGTACATCTCCATCTGCTCCGGAGTCAGTAGTTCTGGCGCAAGAGAGGCAATGGAACGGCTTGTTAAAGTTACATGGAGAATACGATATTCATATTCATGCTCATCCCCATCTTCGTCAGTGTAAGTGCGAATCTGAATTTCTTCTCTCAGCGTGAGCTGATACTGTGCATCAAACACACGCTCCAGCTCTGCCTGTGCGCTGTGGCGTGTATAGCCCTGCAAGACAGCAGAGAGAAACGCCGCAAGCTCATGGGGGTCATGGCCGATCATGCCAAGGTTATAGCGATACTCGTCATACCCTGGGTGGCTGCTTTCGATGTTGTCGATTTTCTCCTGCAACCGAGCTTCTCTGTCTGCATAATCTGCCTCCACCGCCAGCATTTCCGGGTCATCCGATGGATAGGTAGTGCCGGAAATTACAGAACCAATACTCTGTGCCATCATAGAGCAGGAGGACATGGTATTCATCAGCATACAGGCGATGAGGAAAAAAACCCCTGCCATCAGGAAGCCCTTCTTGTGGCGCATGACGAATGCCCCTGCCTGCTGTGCCTTTTCTTTTACCGTCCTTGCGGCTTTTCCGGTTTTGGACGCAGCCTGGGCGGTATTTCCGGCAGTCTGACCGGTGCGCTTGGCGACGGCATACTGCTTTTTGATACTCTGTTTTTGCTGCCAGCGGGAGAGAGGGTTGCTGGTAAACTGAGGATTTTCCCGTAGGGACTTCTGGTACAGGGCATTTACATTTGTCTTTTCCAGCTTCTGCTCGGCCTGGGCTGCTTTGCGGTACGGCTTCAGCTTGTGGCTGCGATAGCCCTCCCGCACCAGATAAGCGCTGGTCTCCACCGCCTCCTCGGACTTGTGGGCGCTTTCCACGCCCACATTGTCCTGTTCTGTTTCCCGGATCTCTTTGTGAAACTTGCCCGCGACCAGATGGACGGGAGCTTCCTTAACCCCTTGAGAAAGTTTGGAAGGTGGTTTTTTCTTGTCCTCAAAGGTCAGCTTCGAGGTCTTTTTCCCGGTGTCCGGGTCAATGACCGTCTGTCTGACTTTTTTCTTTGGAATATTGGCCTGCGCCTTATCTGCTCTGGCCGTAGCTTTCTCCGTTTTGCGGATCGGCTTTTCCAGTGCAGGGTCAGCCCGTTCCTCATCAGTAAAGCGCAGGCGCGGCTCTTTATTCAAACCAATCACCCATTAGGATAGCATCCATCATGTGGTGCAGCTCCACATAGAGGGCCAAACCTTCCGGATCATATAGCGGATGCACGGTGAGATACGCATGGACTTGCGCCAGAATCTCAGAGAGCATTGTGATAGGTCTGCACCCTACAATGGTTGCTGCACCAGGGGCACACATCATATTCGCCCAAATCGAAAAGAGACGGGCAAGACCAATTTCGCCATCCTCATTCAAGGTTTTGAGTTCTTTGTCAGCGGTACGACACTCAACAACAGCGGAGGCCATTACCGGAAGCAACATGAATTCGTGAGCCTCCAATGCCTCACGGAAAAAAATCATGGTATCAAGTTCGCAAATATTCTGTTTCATAGTTATTCATCCTCCTTTTTCAGTTCCTGGGGTTTGGTGGTCATAATGCGGTAAAGCTCAGTATTCTTCGGGAAGTGGTCAACGAAGGGCAGGATGGTGGAGCCATAGAACAGCAGGCCCTCGCCCTCACCGGAGTGGGTCACATAGCTAAGCTGGTGCGTGGAAATGCCCAGCTGCTTGGCGAGAATCTGACGGTCTCCGCCTGCCTGGTTGAGCATATACACGAAGTCGGAGTTTTCAAAGATGTTCTCCACCTCGCGGCTGCTCAAAAGGTCTTTGACATTCTGGGTGATACCTGTCGGAATACCGCCCCATTTGCGGAATCGCTTCCAGATTTCCACCGTATAAGCGGCGGTCTGCTCCTCCTTCAAAAGCAGGTGCATCTCGTCGATGTAATAACGGGTGGACTTGTGGGCAGCGCGGTTAATGGTAACGCGGTTCCACACCTGATCCTGGACCACCAACATACCGATTTTCTTGAGTTGCTTGCCCAGCTCCTTAATGTCATAGCAGACAATGCGGTTATTGATGTCCACATTGCTCTGGTGATTGAACACATTGAGGGAGCCGGTTACATAGATTTCAAGGGCCGTGGCGATATACTGGGCTTCCTTTTCCTCCTGTGAACGGAGCAGGTTATATAGGTCCTCCAGTATGGGCATATTCTCCGGGCGCGGGTCATTGAGGTAGGTCTGATAGACCAGACGCACACAACGGTCGATGATGGTTTTCTGCACCGGCTGCAATCCGTCCTTACCGCCCACGATCAGCTCACACAAGCTGAGGATAAAGTCAGACTTGAGGGACAGCGGGCTTTCATCATCCGAATAGTCCAGGTTCAGATCCATCGGATTGATGTAGTTGGTTGAGGTAGGCGAGATCTTGATGACCTGCCCATGCAGACGATCCACCAGAGGTGCGTACTCCGCTTCCGGGTCACAGATGATGACATCATCATTGGTAAGCAAAAAGCAGTTGGCAATCTCACGCTTGGCGCTGAAAGACTTACCGGAACCCGGCGTACCCAAAATCAAGCCGTTGGGGTTTTTCAGCAGCTTTCTATCCACCATGATGAGGTTGTTGGACAGGGCATTGATGCCGTAGTACAGGGCTTCCTTGCCGTTCTGGAATAATTCCTGTGTGGTGAATGGTACAAAGATAGCCGTAGAACTGGTGGTCAGCCCTCGCTGAATCTCGATCTGATTGAGCCCCAGGGGCAGACAGCTCATCAGCCCTTCTTCCTGCTGGAAGTCCAGTCTGGTCAGCTGGCAGTTATACTTCTGGGCAATAGAGCCTGCCTGAAAGATGTTGTTGCCAAGCTGACGGGGGGTGTCCGCTGTGTTCAGCACCAAAAAGGAGACCAGGAACATTCTCTCGTTTCGGCTCTGCAAATCCTGCAACAGCTTTTTCGCTTCGCTGCCGTAGGTGGCAAGGTCAGAAGGAATGATGTCCATGTCGTATCCGGCGCGGACTGCTTTTTTCTGTTCCTCAATCTTACTGCGGTCCAGATCGGTAATCTTACGCTTTACCGTTTTGATGGCTTTCACCTGATCCACCGACTGAATGTGCATACTCACAATGAGCGAGCTTTCCATATCCAGAAAATCAGCCAGCAGACGGTCATTCAGCTCTGGGGCTAAAATCTGCAAAAAAGAAACAGCCCCGTATTTCTTGCCCATACGGAACTGCTTGCCGGTGCGGAACTCAAAGGAGCTTGGTGCAATAAAATCTTTCGTGGACAGGCCGGAAGGAGCCAGCCAGTCCCATTCAAACTGAAACGGGAGCTGTTCATCCATGTGGAATACCGCATGAAGCTGGGAAAGCCTTTCCTTACCGTCCAATGTTCTGGCGGCTACACCAAGACGCTTGAAGTTATTGAGTATATCGGTCTCAATACGCTCCAGACGGGGCTTGGCGGCTTTGATGCTGTCAGCGTTGATACCAAAGGTCAGGTATTTGGTCTTGATGAGACCGTTGTTGCCTCTGACCAGCTGATTTTGCAGCATCGTGGTATATTCCTCACGGATACTGTCAAAGGCATCCCCCTGGGGCGGAATGGAAATGGAGTTGGCAAAGGTCTCCTCCGATGCCGCAAGGTTCAAAAAAGACAGCTGGAAGTGAATCGAGCTGTCGAAATAATTGAGGAAATCACACCAGCCCTCAAAGATCGCGGTCTTATCTTCATTTTGGGAGAGCTGATAGTTGATGTCCTGAAACTGAATGGTCTTTGTGTAGTGGCTGTCCGATACGCGGCAGATCCCGTCCGGCCACATTCGTTCATAGGGGATACTGTCCTGTGCCGATTTTCCTTTTTTGTCCGTGCGGTTGGCGCGGGCAATGGCCGCTTCGATCTGCTTCTTATCGGCGCGGGACAGCTTTTTCTTTGTCTTTACCGGATGCACGGTCTTTTCTTCCGGTTTTCCCAGCAGACGGCGCAGCCAGCTTTTCATTGCGGTGAACAATGTCATACACCTCCTTATCGAGCATTTCCTGCCGCTTTAATACGGCATAAAAGTTATTGGTCTGGTAGGGACGCTGCTTGGGACGGATCACAGCTACTTTGAGGATGTTGCCGACGATCTTTTCCAGGGGCTGTCCATGCTTTTCATACATTGCCAGCAGGAAGAAGGGCATCATGACCAGCATCATACACATGGCAGCCATGCTGTTTCCCGCAGGCTCACGGAGCCACAAGAACAGCGGTACACCTACAAGCGCCCCGGCGGTAAAGCAGACCAGCTGCCTTCGTGTCAGATTGAACATGACCTTTGTTTTGACTTTTGTTAAGTCCTTGGGTACGGGTACATAAGCCATATTATCCACCTCCTTTATGGGAATGAAATAGAGCTGTCCACTTCATTTCCCCACACATCCCAACCGGGTGTGGATTGACGAGCAAACAGTTCTATGCGCGGGAGATCACCCATCAATGAGACAATGCGTTCTCTGGCTTCCTGCGGTTTTTTTGAATGTTCTTCAATGTGAGAGACAATGACCTGATGAACAGCTGCGTTTATACGCTTGGGATGTCCTTTCGTTGCGAGGATACAAAGTTCCACATTGGAGCGCGTCCAATATCCCATTCCCCAGAACAAGCTATCTGCCTTTCGATTTTGCTTTACCCAAACAAAGCCGACGGTTTTATAGGTAAATCCCCATGCCTTCAGAACTGAGAGACCTTCCAGTAAACATGGAATCGTGACCCATAAAAACAAGGCACAGTCTTTATCCGCCAAGTTGCCTACTGGCAGCGCACAAATATCCTCGATACTCATGGTCGGATAGTGACTTTCTGCACTGCGTCCCAATCCTTTCTTGGAATATACTTTGTAGTTCCATGGCGGGTCTGCGTAAATGATTTGATATTTTTTCATACAGAACCCTCCTTTAGTGCGCCTGAAAGACTGATTTTGCGAGACTGCCGGTTTTGAACAGCGTAAAGCACAGCAGTACGGTGTAGCCCACGCAGCTCCAGATTGCCATGATGATGTCATCTTCCAGAGCGATGTTCTGCACCAGCACAGCATAAATTGCCACGCAGACGATAATGAGAAACGCCTGAAAGCCCAGCGCCAGCAGGGATCGGAGGTAATTCTGTCCCATACCGCCCCATTCTTTACCCATCATTGCAGCCATTGGAACGGGAGCCACCGAAGTCACAAGGTAGATTTCGATCATACGGCCATAAATAACGATAAAGATACAGATATATAACGCCCACATAGTAATGCCAATAAAGAGGGATTGGAACCACAGTCCGAACAGCGGTCCCAGATCCATTTCCATCAGCCTCGGTTCCAGATCGGTCATAACTGAGGAAATGTCAATGGACGCATCCGAATTGATAACCCCTGCCGCCTGCGCCACTACGCTCTGCGCCATATCAAAGACGCCCATCACGATATTCCATGTATTTGTGACAATGAGGATGGCAGCGGCTGATTTGAACACCCACTTGAAAATCATCCAGGTGTCCACATCATGCAGGTTGTTCTTGTCTGCGATCATCTGGATCAGATCTACGGTCATCACGATAGCCAGGATCACGCCTGCAATCGGCACCATGATGGAGTTGGACAGATTCTCAATCATGCTGAAAATACTGCCATTCCATCCCTGTGGGGTCTGGCCTACCTGTACGGATATATCCGCGACCTGCTGGTTTACACTGTCAAACATCCCCGAAAGGTTGCTCATAATGCCGCCCACCAGCATTTCTTTCAGCCAATTTGTCAGGGCTTCAAGTAAGAAATCCATACGGTGTCAACCTCCTTTCCGCCGCCCCCGCAAAACTGCGGGAGCGGCAAGGATTTCATACGGAGACGCTTAGACAGAGAAAAGCCCGGAGAGCAGAGGTACAAGGACCATGCCTACCACGGCTACACCAGCACCGGCCATGAGCTGCTTCATGCCCTGGCTCTTGGCGCCGGGGTTGTCGTTGCCGTAACCTTCCAGCAGGTTGATAACGCCCCAGATACCGAGACCGGCACCGAGCGCGATAACGAGGGTCTGAAGAACGGTGATTGCCTGTTCAAAAAATGCCATATAGTTTGTTAGCCGGAATCTGATTAAAAAATAGGTTTGTCATGTTTCATAGGCATACAAAAGCCGGAACAATCTGCCGCCCGGTTTCCGGGGGCATGATTCCGGCTGTCCTCCTTTTTCATTATTTTTTCTCGCGATTGTCCGCTTTGTACGCCAATGGCCCATAGAGGGCAGATGCGGCGAATAGATAAGATCACTCCCTTCTAAAGCGGAACGAAATTAAGCGCCCTTTGTGTCTACTTCATATACATCGCAGACCTCATTGGGCTTGAGTTTCAGCCTTGCGGACAAGAATGCTTCAATATCAAAAGCGTTCTTGTCATCCGCGTCGGCAGTGTACTTGAAATTGGGGTGCTTGGTGATGTCGTACTTATCCGAAAGGAAAGGACGCACACCGCGCAGCTGGAGGATACACTTGCCGCCATCCATAACAGCAAGCTCATCCTGGCTCATCAGCTCTTTCCCCAATTTTTGATAGTTGAGTGAATGGGATGTTTCCCTCCCACGGCTCTCTCCGGTGTTGTAGGTGTCGATGGTTTCCTTACCCAGCACGGCGGCCAGCTCCTTGAGAGTGGTCGGCTCCTTACCGCCCAGAAAGATGGAAGTATCCATGTTTCCGATAATGGTATCTGCGTTATCCTTATAAATCGCCTTGAGCTGACTCTGCGCCTGCAACACCAGACAGGCGGAGATCTCACGGCTTCGGATGGTGGCCACCAGCTTTTCCAACTTGGGTATCTGGCCAATGTTGGCGCACTCGTCGATCAGACAGCGCACATGAACCGGCAGTCTGCCGTCGTACACATCGTCGGCCTTTTCGCAGAGCAGGTTAAACAGCTGGGTATAACACATGGATATAAGGAAATTAAAGCTGTCATCAGTGTCACTCATGATGAGGAACAGGGCAGTTTTCCTGTCTCCCAGAGTATCCAGCTCCAGCTCATCATAAGCCGTGACCTCACGCAACTCTGCAATGTCGAACACGGCAAGGCGAGCGCCGCAGGAAATCAAAATCGACTTGGCTGTTTTTCCGGCGGCCAGCTTATATTTCTTATACTGGCGCACCGCAAAGTGGTTTGGCTTCTCGGCTTCCAGTGCATCAAACATCAGGTCTACGGGGTTTTTGAACTCCTCGTCATCCTCACGGACTTCCATGGCGTTGATGAACTCAATGAGGGTGGAGAAGTTTTGTTCCTCCACCGGAGCCTCATAATGGATATAGCCAATAAGCGCGCAGTACAACAAGGTTTCTGCTTTTACCCAGAAATCGTCTCCGGCCTTGCCTTCGCCTTTGGTATTGGCGATCAGCGTTGTTACCAGCTTCAAGATGTCCTTTTCGCTATGGATATAGGCGAAAGGGTTATAGTGCATGGACTTCTTGAAGTTAATGGTATTTAGGACCTTGATTCGGTACGGCTCATAAATGACCTTGCCGTGCTTATCCTTCATAGGCTTTCCGTCTTTCCCCAGCTTGGGTGCGCCCCTTTGGAGCATTTTTCCGCACTCCACCAAAATGGTTCCCTTCGGGTCTGTGACCACATAGGAACTGTGCATCTGCATCAGATTCGGTTTGAGCCAGAAGCGGGTCTTACCGGAACCGGAGCCGCCAATCACCAGCACATTTTTGTTTCTGGCGGTCTTTGGGTCCTTGGGGCGGCTGTTCATTGTCAGGCTCTCCGTTTTCGTCAGAATCACATTGTTCTGGAATACCGGGTCGATGTAGGGTGTAATGTCCTCATGGGTTCCCCACCGGGCGGAACCGTATTCCATGCCGTGCCTGTACTTCTTGGCGTTCTTGCTTTTCAGGTACACAGCCAGCCGCAGGCCGCCGCAGCAGCACAGGCCCACCAGCAGGTCCAGCGGGTGCAGGCTGGGCCACCAGCTGGCCAGCGCCACCGGCAGCGTGGAGAAGAACGAGAGCATTTTTGCCGAAGCGTCCGCACCCACGGCCATCCGCCACGCTTCACCGAAGTTGGTGGAGAAAAGCCCCATCAGGATATACGGCAGATTCAGCAAAATGAGCTTTTTGATGTTCAGCTGCTTTTTCATCGTTCCAGCTCCTTCCGCTTGTTCCGGTCCACGACGGCGTGTTTTACCAGTTCTTTGAACTGGCTCAGCTTTGCCAGCACGGACGGGCGCTCGGATTTCTCCGCCTTTCTGACCTTTTTCCCGGTGTACTCGGTAAAAGCAGCGGTCAGGGCATCCGCGTCCCGACCCTTGAAAAAGATCAGGTACTTGGGTGGGGAGCTGCTGCGGTCCTTCTTCACCGCATAGTCCACGCCGTATTTCCGGGCGATCTTCTCAAACTCCTTGATGGAGGGGTCGGTGATCTCGATGTTGGAAACCCCTTGGTTTTGACCAATCAGCTGTTTCACCGTCTGCTTGCCCTGGGGCTTCACAGGCGCGTCACGGCTTCTCTGCTTTTGCAGCTTCTTTTCCTTGCGGTGGGCAAGGTACTTGCTGATGGCGGCTTTGAGCAGCCTGCCGGTGAACTTTGTTCCGCTGACAACCAGCGTTAAAGTCCTGTTTTCCACTTCTTCCTGCATTTTCATCGCCTCCTTTCCACAAAATGTGCAGGGGTGGTGCATTTATTTCTAAGGCGGGACCACCAGCCGCCGGAGAAGGTATTTCTTCATCGAACCGCCCTCAACGAATTTGCTCAGAACGGTCATAGAGCAAATCTCCATTTCTGACCTTTGCATGACTGAGAATCTTGATCTGTCCCTTTGCCTGACTGTCCAGAGCTTTTTCATAGCCCTTATCTGACAAAAACAGGCGGGTTCGTTCACCTTTCCAGCCCACCGGGGAGTCATGCGTCAGCACATCAAAAATAATCATGTGCCGGGTGTTCTCAGCAAATCGCTGGAGATCCATGTAGTCATGGCCGTGATAGTTCTGCGCTCCAGCTTTCTGGCGCATTTCTTCCATCAGCTGACCGATTGTTTTGCCTTCTGGCATAAAACTCACTTCCTTTCCCACTCTCATACAACCATCAAAATCATGTCTCTCAGCTGAGCAAAGTAGAGTTTGCCTTGCGGGGTTATCAGCGTATAGGAGCCGATATGCCCGTGATTGCAGTAGTCTTTGACACAAAACAGTCCTTCATTGGCTGGCTTTGCATAGGGCAGTACATTACCGGATGCGGTGCGGTACACAAAACGCTTTTCCAGAAGGAAACGGACAAACCGACGCTCCGGGACAAGCAACTCTTTGGCGGTGGTGCGGAGGTTGGTACTGTGATTGAGGTCGATGAACAAATCATAAAAGGCTGCCTTACTCTCCAGCAGGGCATTTTCCTCTCGTAGCGACGCATTTTCTTCCCGCTCAGCAAGCAGCTCGGAGCAGAGCTTTATCAGAGCTTCCGGAGAAGTGGCTATCTCCCACAACTTCTCTTTTGTGAGATAGGCTCCGTGCTTGCGAATGGCAGGTAGAACTTCATCAAACACCCATTGTTCAAACCGTTCCGCTGACGGCAGTTTACTATGGGCGATCAGACGATATAGATCACCTTCGGGGATAAAGAGCATTTCGACCATTTGTACCGCGGGGCTTCCATCTGCCTTTTTCCCAGTCTGGACCCCTATGGAACATTTCGTTCCACCCCTGGTATGGTCGCGGACGGCTTTGCGTGGATTGGTATATCCCAGCGCTGTTGCCACATCTGTACCGCAAAATAATACTTTGCCATTCTGTTCCAAAGTGCGAATGCTTCCGAACTCTGGACTATTGAAAATTTCAATCTGATTCATGCTGTGCCTCCTTTGGTGTAATACAAAAGCGGCTGATTACCAGCCGCCTGCGTGCATATCGTGATTTACCAGTGAAGTGTAGTGGTTATTCATGGTGGTAGGAGCGTTGAACAGCACTGCAAGCAGGTACTGCTTGATGTTGTGTACCTGGGTGGTGTTCTTTTGCAGACAGTCCATGACAAACTCGATGTGAGAGCTGTCCAGCTTCAAAAAGCGGGAGCGTACAATTTCATGAGGAAAGTCCGCACCAGAGATCCGGGTGGTCTTTCGTTTGGCACAGACCGTTTCTACCAACAGCTCTACGATCTCATTCAGGTCATCCAGGTAGAGAGGATAACGCTGCTTCAGACAATCATACTCGATATTCTCCAAAATCAATTCCCGATAATTTTCTATCTCTGTGACAGACATCGCATCCCTTCCTTTCCGTTCCGGCGGTATTACCGCCGCTGTTTCCCGGAAGGGAATGGAATCGGTATTTGATCCATGAGTATTTTGTTTTTGGGTATTTGATTTCTTAGTATTTAATTGTGTTGGATTTTCCGGTAACGGATTTACCGCTGACGGGTTTACCGTTATCAGGTTTTCCGACAACGGCTTATCCAACATCGGTTCTCCCTCGATGGGACGCTCAAAAATGGTATACTCATTGGCTGCGAATTTACCAGAAGCATCAGTTGTCTGTCTGCGCCGAATGTATCCGGCTGTTTCAAGCTCATTGACAGCAGAGCGGATTGCATCTTTGCTTTCTCGATTGATATAGCTGAGTCCTGACAGCGTATAATCCCAGTCATCAGGCAGAGATAACATTTGCGACAAGAGACCCTTTGCCTTCAAAGAAAGTCGTTTGTCTTTTAGATGAAAATTGCTCATAACCGTGTAATCGCCAGTGCGTTCTACACGAAAAACAGCCATTTACTTCACTCCTTTCATTTCTCAGGTATGAAAAAAGCCGCAATTCATAAAAGAATTGTGGCAGCGGTTAGGGTCTGTCTGTATCTTTTTTCTTGCGTCGGTAGGGGCGTTTTGGCATTGGTGGTTTATCAAACAGATCCCTTTCCTGAGAAAATGGTAAGGTTTGAAAAACACGGTCAATCTCGGTGGATTCCATATCACGCTGTGAGCGGCAATCTTCTTGAATAGCTTCTCGGATTTCTCTTACAGTACACATATTCATTCCTTTCCTTTCGTTGTATCGGTTATGAACGACGGTGTTTTTTAGGCTTGAAGTCGAGGATATGCCCCTCAATAACATGGGCATATCTCTTAATTTTGATTTCTCGACGCTGCTGGCTTTGCAGAGCTGACTGATACCCGTCCTCTGTGAGAAAAAGCCTCATTTCGTCACCAGGTTCTCCATAAGCAGTAGGGCGCAAGACAGTAAACTCAATCATCCAGAAAGTGCTGTCCCAAAATCGCTCCACTGCAAGAATGTTGTGGCCTTTCAGTTCCCTTGCTGCAATATCTTTCATAGGCTCTCCCTTCATCGTTCCTGATCTCGTTGGCGTTTTTTCTGCCATTGTTCCAGCAGTTTAATAATGGTTTCCTGCATTTTGGCCGGTGTATAGCTTTTGGGGAAATACTTTCGCAAGGTATCGCTGCTCAAGGTCACTTTATCCAGATCACCCTTTTTTTCCTCTGACATGATGGCAAGCATCACATCTTCTGACAACTTCCCTTCCTGGCTGAACTTTTTCATTCGCTGAGCCTGAGAGAGAGAAGGGGTAGCCTGCTCATAGTCCATTGTTTCCACCAGCATTTGCTGTTCGTCCGGTTTCAAAAAAGAGAGTTCATAGGCTGGGTTAAATGCGATTTTCTTTTCATCCACCATATCCAAAAGCTCTGGAATCAGTTCAGTCAAACGAACATATCGCATTACCTGGATACCGCTTC
Source organism: Flintibacter faecis (assembly GCF_014287875.1). GTDB lineage: Bacteria > Bacillota > Clostridia > Oscillospirales > Oscillospiraceae > Lawsonibacter > Lawsonibacter faecis_A. The sequence continues at coordinate 404,895 of NZ_JACOPN010000002.1, forward strand.
GTTCACCGGCTTCTTTTGCCACCTGGTCTCTGGCGCTCAACTTCTGTTCAACTTGAACAGAAGTCAGGTCTGTTCTTGCTCCTTGATGTTTAATGGCTTCCAGCTTCATTTTGTAGGCAAAAGCCCTTTCACTGGGGAGCAGATTTTCTCGCTGCAAATTGCTGTCAACCATAATAATTGTGGCAGCATCGTCATCCAAGTCGCGCACAATGACAGGCATGGTTTCTTTTCCGGCCAATTCGCTGGCTCTGCGGCGTCTGTGACCGGCTACCAGCTCATAACCGCCATCAGGCAGTGGTCTGGCAATCGCAGGAACCAACACACCATACTTTTTGATGCTGTCTGCGGTTTCTATCATTGCATCATCATCCTTGACCTTGAAGGGGTGATCCTTGAACGGATGCAGTTCAGATAGGGGAATTTCCTGAATTTTTTCCAGTTGCTCGTCTTGCCGACTTTCTTCTGTAGAAAACAGGTCATCTACTGAGGCCAGCTCTATTTTTTTCGCGCTGCTTTTCAAGTTTCAATACCTCCTTCGTCAGATTTTTGTAGCCCTCAGCCACTTTGCCATTAGGATCATGGGCATAAATGCTTTTTCCTTCAGCACTGATTTCTTTAGCCCTGACAGAATGAGGAATTTCTGATGTAAACACCTTGATCTTACTGCCATAGGTTTCGCGCAGAAGAGCGGAGATTTCTTTGGCAAAATTGGTTCGGCTGTCTACCATCGTCAGCAGAATCCCATCAATTTGCAGCTTGGGATTGATTTGTCTGCGAACCTTATTGATAGTTTGCAAGAGCTGCTCCAAACCTTTAGCTGGAAGATACTCTGCCTGGACGGGGATTATAACCCTATTAGCGGCAGCCAGTGCATTGACCGTAAGCATACCCAGGGAGGGCTGGCAATCAATAAGGATATGGGAGTATTGCCCCTTCAGCGTGTCCAGATATTGTCGCAGAATGGTTTCTCGGCTCATAGCGTTTACCAGAGATACCTCCATACCAGATAGCTGGATGTCCGCAGGCATCAGGTCTACGCCCTCAGGGTGGTGCAGGATACCCTCGCCGGGACGAATTGGTTCATCCATCAAAATACGGCCCATAGCGTCTGACAGTGTAAAGGGCAGCTTATCAGGCTGAGGATTGCCCAAGCTGATGGTCAGGCTTCCCTGTGGGTCTCCGTCAATCAGAAGGACTTTCTTCCCGGACTGCGCCAGACCAATTCCAAGATTGGCACAAGTGGTTGTTTTGCCGACACCACCTTTTTGGTTGGCTATGGCAATAATCTGTGTATTCATGATTTCACCTCATTTCTTTCTAAGTTTAGATATGAAAAAAAGTGCCTGCTTTACCTTTCCTGAGAAAGATAAAACAGGCACTTTCACTGGCTCAATACCTCTTGTAATGAACCTCTATGTATGGTAAACTATGTCCACGATACCATGAATATAATTAAGTCTCGACGGGAATTGAACTTTTGGCTAACGCCAAATTTCGCGCCTTTGCAAACAGAGTGCAAACAATAGGGGGCTAAAATCCTTTGTTTTTGCTTGATTTTGCTTGTACAAGGTTTATAGAGAACATGGAGAAAAGCCTTGATATAACTGCATTTTCTTTATCCCTGTTGATAGGGAATATATGCACTGGGTCCATCTCCTAAGCGTGGGGTCGGAGGTTCAAATCCTCTTATGGACGCCAGTGAACAACGCCGAAAGCCTTTGTTTTCAAGGGTTTTCGGCTTTTCTTATATAAAAAGCTACGAAAAAGCTCTTTCACTGTATGAGATAAAATTCTACTCCAAAATTTGATTTTTGACAACCCCTCCAGAATCGAACGGTTGTTATAAGACAAAATCGCCAGCTAATTTTTAGCAGAAAACGGGCTGTTCTTGCTAATGAAAATGCCCTTCCTGCTAATCAGCCCCAAAATCGTGCCAAAAATCCAGCTAATCAAAAAAGGCGGATGTTTTGAATACCATGCAGTTATAGCAGATAAAATTAAATATCGTTATGTACATAGAGCGTCTATTTGCCCCGCATTGGGGATGGATAGGCGCTCTTTTTTTATGCCCAAACCCATGGGCAAATACAAGAGATTGGAGGTGTTTTATTTGAGCAAGCCTGTTTATACCGCAGACAAGCCGAGCGACTGTCATTACTGCTACTTCTGGACGAATGGCAGAAAGGGCTGCCGTCTGGGTAGAAATAATTGCTACTACTTAATCTCTTTGCCGCCGAAACCCAAGTCGGAATGTGATGGCTGTCCCTATGGGCGAGATCACCCGTGCATTGGTTGGTGTACGAAGAAGGTTATGCGTGAAGTGGGGCTTCGTTGATATGGATGTGTATGAACAGGAATACCGCTTCTACTATTTTGCCCGATGTCCTTACGAAAAGACGGATACGACTTTCCGCAGCATTCCGCTGACAACAGAAAGTTTTCCGCAGAAAGAAGGTGGTGAAGCCGTGTGAGTTTTGATTATTTTTACGGTCAGCAATCCGATCTATTCACATTCTATCGAGTTCCGAAGGTGTTGTTCACGAACGAGAGGTTCTGGAATATTTCTGCCGATGCCAAGATGCTGTATGGCATTTTGCTTGACCGCATGAGCCTGTCTGCCAAGAATGGTTGGATAGATAAAAACGGTAGAGTGTATATCATTTTTACAATCGACGAAGCGAAGATGGCTCTGAACTGTGCTGAACAAAAGGCTATCAAGCTGCTCAGTGAACTTGAGAAGAAAGCAGGATTGATTGAACGTAAGCGCCAGGGTTTGGGAAAGCCCAACCTGATCTATGTGAAGAACTTTATCTCTGCTGTGGATTCACAACTCTTGAATTGTGAAAATCACAATTCTGGAACAATGGAAATCACAACTCAAGAACTTCCGAAATCACAATGTAATAATACTGATATTAAAAATACTGAATTTAGTGATACTGATTCTATCTTTCCTTCCGGAAATGGTGGAATGATGGACGAGAATGACCGGTATCAAGAATACTTTGATTATTTCTCGGATCAGCTCAGTATGGATTTGTTGAAGAAGGATTACCCTTACGATTCCGAAATGCTGGATAACATTCTGGAGTTGATCGTTGAAACAGTTTGCACGAAGCGACCGTTGATTCGCATTGGTGCAGAGGAGCGTCCGGCAGAAATTGTCCGCAGTCGGTTTATGAAACTGAATGCCGAACACATTCGATATGTTATGGACTGCTTCAAGGAGAACACCACAAAGATTAGAAATATCCGTCAGTATATGCTGACTACGATATACAATGCGCCGACGACAATAGACACCTACTACGATGCTCTTGTTCGGCACGATATGTCACACGGATATTTGGAAGGAGGATTTAAGAAATTGAAAATGAAGCGAGAGGAAGGAGAGTGACGATAAATGTCGAAAAAAGCAACCATCATTGCGGTGGTCAATCAGAAAGGAGGCACTGGAAAGACCACCACCACCGAGAATCTGGGCGTTGGCTTGGCTCTTGAAGGAAAAAAGGTGCTTCTGGTAGACACCGATCCCCAGGCTTCCCTGACGGTCAGTTTGGGCAATCCCTGCCCGGATGATCTGTCTCCGACACTTTCCGATCTGATGGGAAAGATTATGATGGAAAACCCTATTACTCCCGATGAAGGGATTCTTCATCATCCGGAGGGCGTTGATTTGGTGCCGTCCAACATCGAACTCTCAGGTATGGAGGTAGCACTGGTCAATGCCATGAGCCGGGAAACCATTCTCCGGCAATACCTGGATACAGTCAAACAGAATTATGATTACATTCTTCTTGACTGTATGCCGTCTTTGGGTATGCTGACCGTCAATGCGTTGGCAGCTGCCGACAATGTGCTGATACCGGTTCAGGCAGCATACCTTCCTGCAAAGGGTCTGGAACAGCTGCTTGGAACCATCAACAAGGTCAAGAGGCAAATCAACCCGAAACTGAGGATTGAAGGGATTCTTCTGACGATGGTGGACAGCCGCACCAACTACTCCAAAGACATCAGCAATCTGATTCGGGAGAGCTACGGCGGAAAGCTGAAGGTTTACAAGACCGACATTCCCCGCTCTGTCCGTGCAGAGGAAATCAGCGCAGAGGGAACCAGTATCTTCAAGCATGATCCCAAAGGCAAAGTTGCCGAAGCCTATAAAATTCTGACGAAGGAGGTGTTAAACAATGCAGAAAAAAGGCGCAAACATCAGCTTGAAGGGGTACGATGATATTTTCTCCACCGATCAATCCAGAGCTGAAGCCCAGCAGGAGCGTGTGCAGGAAATTCCGCTTTCTGAGCTACACCCCTTTGAGGGACACCCCTTCCGTGTGGTTGATGATGAAGAAATGATGAAAACGGCAGAGAGCGTCCGAGATTTCGGAGTTCTCACTCCTGCGATTGTCCGTCCTGACCCCGACGGTGGTTATGAAATCGTTTCTGGTCACAGGCGGCACCGGGCATCGGAGCTTGCGGGTAAGGAAACCATGCCTGCGATTGTTCGTGACCTGGACGATGATGCAGCCATTATTTTGATGGTTGATGCGAATTTGCAGAGGGAGAGTATCCTGCCGAGTGAAAGAGCATTTGCTTATAAGATGAAGCTGGATGCGATTAAACATCAAGGTCAACGCACCGATTTAACTTCATCCCAAGTTGGGATGAAGTTGCAGGCAATGGATATAGTCGGTCAGGAGGCAGGAGAAAGCAGAAATCAGGTACACCGTTATATCCGTCTGACCGAACTGATTCCGGAACTGCTGGATATGGTAGATACGGGTCAGATCAAATTCAATCCTGCGGTGGAGCTTTCCTATCTGGCAAGTGAAGAACAGAAGGATTTTCTTTCTGCAATGGATTATGCTCAAGCAGCTCCTTCCCTTTCGCAAGCACAGCGAATTAAAAAGCTCGCACAGGAGGGCGAGTGTACGCTGGATGCGATGTGCGAGATTATGAATGAAATCAAGAAGGGAGAGCTGGACAGAGTAACCTTCAAAACGGATTCGTTGCGAAAATACTTCCCGAAGTCCTATACCAACAAGCAGATGGAGGATAAAATCATTCAGCTTTTGGAGCAATGGCAGAAAAAAAGAGAAAAATCAATGGAAAGGTAAGGTAAAAAATGTTTACACCCAAAAACATTCAGGGCGCTTTGGAAGAACTCTACGACCTTTGCGATCCTGATTATATGGTAGATATGCTCGTAAACTACAGTGAGGAGTTCGATGATATTTCTCCTGCGCTTCTGGCAAAGTCGTTTCAGAAAAATGCCGAGATGATTAGCGAGTATCGAGTATTGTCCTCTGCTGGTGAGGGTATCGACTATCAGGGAAAGGTACTTCTGAACAGCAGAGCCGTGCGGCTTCTGTCCTATGTAGAAGATATGAGCGGCGATGAAAAAGTTCGCACGATTCAGAGCAAGGAGCTGTGGTTAGCAGAAGATATGACATTCTATGTGGTGTCCTGTATGTCTACGATCACGATGGACAAGGAAGAAGCCATTTGTCTTAACGAACACCGCAGCGTGGTTACTACGGTGGAATGCGAGGACGATATTTTCTTCGACATGGGTTCCCTGATTTGCGAACTGGACGATATTTGCTTGTTCGAGCTTTTAGCCGATGTGGATGCGACTATTTATGAACTGTAACAGGTTCATGGATGGTCGCTTTTCTTATTTCCAAAGAAACGGAGGTATCGAAACTTGAAAGAATACGATGTGAAGATCACCGAAACCTTGGAGAAAACGGTTACGGTGCAAGCAGAATCTCACGATGCGGCAGAGGAACAGGTTAGAGCCGCTTATTACAATTCGGAGTACATTCTGGACTCCGAAAACTTTACCGGTGTTGCGTTCGGCACGACCGAGGAACGGGAGGTTCAGAAAGAACAGGCAGATACCATGAATGTGTTGCTGGTAAAGCCGTTCATGTATCCGCAGGCTGTGCAGATCGGCTGTGAGCTGGAGGATTTGCAGAAAGCCGTAGGTGGCGATATTGAGGCAACTTATCCGTTCAATGAGCCGGTTGCACTGGTGATGCACGACGAAGGTAAACTCGTAGGCAAAGAACTGAACCGTGCGCTGCGTGATGATGACGGCGATATTTATGACATTATCGCCGGTGATTTTCTGGTTGTGGGATTGGGCGAGGATGATTTTTGTTCTCTGTCCCCGGAACTGATGAAGCAGTTTGAGGAACACTTTCATCAGCCTGAGACTTTTGTACGCATGGGGCGCAGCATTATGGCGCTTCCCCTGCCGGATGACATGGTGAAGAAAGAAGATGCACCTGTCAAAGCTGATTCGGTTCCCCACAAAAGTAACCCTGACCGAGATGTTCTGTAAGGAGGTTCTTATGCAAAGAAATTCGACGATTGGAGAGCTGATGGAGCGAAAGCGGATTCAGGATGGTGCCAAGGAGTACCAGGGACATACCTATATGGACTTGGCACGATTTGATGACGCCACCAAGCACATGATTATTTTCGATGTGCTGACCGATGAATCGCCTGTCGGTTGGAAAGGCGAAAGAAATCGCCTGTATTTGAGCGATGTGGGTTATCAGAAGGCTCTGGATAACCAGAAAGCTGGCAATATCAAGATTATCAGCCATGCCGCAGTTGCCAAGGGCAATCTGTATTACGACCACAGAGATATGGCACGATAATCTGTTCACTCTACTGCTTGCAGGAGGTGATGAATCATGCAGGAAGAAGTTGAAAACAGAACAGTAAACCTGGCGATCAGCACAACCAAGCTGACGGGGCGCACTATCATTGCCGGTATCCGCAAGTATTTGCAGCACCGGGAAAAAGTGAAGATGAAAAAGGCACGAGACCCTGCCGTTCATGGAAAGCAATCCGTGAAACAGCTTTTGGGACAGAATCAGGGTGCTACGAATGTTGAGATCGACAAAGAGAGTATCCGTGATTTTGAAAAGCTCGCCAAGAAGTATGGCGTGGACTTTGCCGTAAGAAAAGATAAGTCCGTTGATCCTCCCCGGTTTCTTGTTTTTGTCCGTTCTAAAGATGCAGATGCTTTGGATGCAATCTGCAAGGAACATCAGGCAAGGGCATTAACCAAGAATGAAAAGCCGAGCGTTCTGGCGCAGCTGAAGAAGTTCAAGGAAATTGTCGCAGCGATTCCGAAGAAGGTTCGAGAGAAGAAACAGGAGCGTGATCTGTGATGGATAAGAGAAAAATGAAAAAGCTCCTGATTCTGAATTTACCGTATTTTCTGGTAGGGTTGTTCGCTACGAATTTAGGAGAAGCATGGAGATTGGCTGAGGGGGCAGATTCATCTGCGAAAATCCTCAGCTTTTTTCATGCCCTTCCGATAGCCCTGAACAATCCGTTTCCCAGCTTTCACCCGTTGGATTTGCTGATTGGTATTCTCTGCGGCGCAGGACTTCGGCTGGCTGTCTATCTAAAAGGCAAAAACGCAAAGAAGTACCGACACAATGTTGAGTACGGTTCTGCTCGTTGGGGAACGGCAAAAGATATTGAGCCGTTTATTGCACCAAAGTTCGAGGACAATGTGATCCTGACGAAAACGGAGCGGCTGATGATGAGCAATCGCCCGAAGAATCCTGCCAATGCCCGAAATAAGAATGTTCTGATTATCGGCGGTTCGGGTTCCGGTAAAACTCGCTTTTGGTTGAAGCCAAACCTTCTCCAGATGCACAGTTCCTATGTGGTCACTGACCCGAAAGGCAGCATCGTGATTGAGTGCGGCAACGCCCTTTTGAAGCATGGCTACACCATCAAGATTTTCAACACCATCAACTTTCAGAAGTCGATGCACTATAAGCCATTTGCCTATATCCATTCAGAAAAAGACATTCTGAAACTGGTGACAACGCTGATTGCCAACACAAAGGGTGATGGAAAAGCCGGTGATGAGTTCTGGACGAAGGCGGAAACGCTGCTCTACTGTGCCTTGATCGGATATATCCACTATGAAGCTCCGGTTGAGGAACAGAATTTCTCCACCCTGATTGAGTTCCTGAACGCAATGGAGGTGCGGGAAGATGATGAGGAGTTCCAGAACCCGGTGGATCTGATGTTTGAAGCCCTGGAAAAGAAAAAGCCGAATCACTTTGCAGTCCGTCAGTATAAAAAATACAAGCTGGCTGCCGGTGTTGTATGCTCTAAAAGACTTCTTAATCAAGCGGTTGGGAAGTCTCTTAGAACACACAACCTAAAACCGAAGAAAGGAGCGCAAGTTATGAGAAAAAACGAGAAAATCACTGCTC
>NZ_JACOPN010000003.1 GCF_014287875.1 Flintibacter faecis
AATAAGAAATACATGAACATGAAGCACTTGGAGGCGGTCATGGACGACGCCTCTATTGCCGGCTGACTTCATTCAGCCGGAGCCTGCAAACAATTTTGCGCATAAATCTTGACGGGACCACGAAACATAAGATAATGCCAACATTTTGTGAATTTATAGCAATTATCCTTTAAACAGTACTAAAGAAGGATGCGGTATTACCGCATCCTTCTTGTTTGGTACGGGTAGTGGGACTCGAACCCACACGCGGAAAGCACGAGAACCTAAATCTCGCATGTCTACCAATTCCATCATACCCGCATCATAAGCGGCAGGGTCTCCCCCGCCGCTGTTTGCCTTTATTTTTACACGGTAAGGCACCGAGACGGAGCGTAAAAACGCCTGATCCGTTGGTATAAAAACAGGCACAGCCTGCTCTTACTGAAGGAACGGGCGCTTAACTCAGTCCTGCTCCCAGTTGTGGTACACGTTCTGCACATCGTCGTTGTCCTCCAGGGCGTCGATGAGCTTCTCCATGTTCTTGATGTCCTCTTCGTCGGTGAGCTTGACATAGTTCTGGGGGACCATCTGCACGTCGGCCTCCAGGAAGGTGTAGCCCTTGCCCTCCAGGGCGGCCACCACGTCGTTGAAGGCATCGGGGTCGGTGTAGATCTCGAACACATCGTCAGAGGCCTGCATGTCCTCGGCACCGGCCTCCAGGGCATCCATCATCACGGTGTCCTCGTCCAGGTCCTCAGAATCCAGCACCAGCACGCCCTTCTTGTCAAAGGACCAGGACACGCAGCCGGTGGCGCCCAAGCCCTTGCCGAACTTGTCCAGCAGATGCCGGACCTCGGGGGCGGTGCGCTGACGGTTGTCGGTGAGGGCCTCTACGATGACGGCCACGCCGTTGGGGCCATAGCCCTCGTAGACCACGCTCTCGAAGTTGTCGGTGTTCCCGGCACCCAAAGCCTTGTCGATGGTGCGCTTGATGTTGTCGTTGGGCATATTGGCGGCCTTGGCCTTGGCGATGACGGCGGCCAGGCGGGAGTTGTTGGCGGGGTCGCCGCTGCCGCCGGTCTTGACGGCCACGATCATCTCGCGGGCGATCTTGGTGAAAATCTGAGAGCGCTTGGCGTCGGCCGCACCCTTGGTTTTTTGTATGTTATGCCACTTGGAATGTCCAGACATGGTACTCTTCCCTTCTGTATGTTATAAAAAATCGGTGGTATTATACCACTTTTCCCGGCTCTTGGCAAGCCATTCTTTGCAGTTTCTATACCTCTGCGGGAAAACTTAGTAAAAAAGCCGGGAGGATTCCCCACGGAAAGGCCGCCGCCCGGGGTGGGCGGCGGCCTGCTGCTTTAGTTGGGGTTGACGGTGTAGTTGGGCGCTTCCTTGGTGATATAGATATCGTGGGGGTGAGACTCCCGCAGACCGGCGGCGGTGATCTGCATGAACTGGGCCTTGCTGTGCAGCTCGTCCACAGTATGGCAGCCGGTGTAGCCCATGCCGGCCTTCAGGCCGCCCATCAGCTGATAGATGGTCTCGCCGGCCAGTCCCTTATAGGGCACCCGGCCTTCCACGCCTTCGGGGACCAGCTTCTTGTTGTTCTGCTGGAAGTAGCGGTCCTTGGAGCCCTGGTTCATAGCGGCCAGAGAGCCCATGCCACGGTAGACCTTGAACTGACGGCCCTGGAACACCTCGGTCTCGCCGGGGGACTCCTCACAACCGGCCAGCAGGGAGCCCAGCATGACCACGCTGGCGCCGGCGGCCAGCGCCTTGGCGATGTCGCCGGAGTATTTCACGCCGCCGTCGGCGATGATGGGAATGTCATACTCCGCCGCCACCCGGGCTGCGTCGTACACGGCGGTGATCTGGGGCACGCCGATACCGGCCACCACGCGGGTGGTGCAGATGGAGCCGGGGCCGATGCCGATCTTCACGCAGTCAGCGCCCGCCTCGATGAGGGCACGGGTACCCTCGGCGGTGGCCACGTTGCCGGCGATGAGCTGCACGTCGGGGTACAGGGCCTTGATGCGCTTGACGCAGTTGAGGATGTTCTGGGAGTGGCCGTGGGCGGAATCCAGGGCCAGCACGTCGGCGCCGGCCTCCACCAGAGCGGCCACACGGTCCAGCACGTCGGCGGTGACACCGATGGCGGCGCCCACCAGCAGACGGCCCTTCTCGTCACGGGCGGAGTTGGGGTACACGGCGGCCTTCTCGATATCCTTGATGGTGATCAGGCCCTTCAGGCGGAAGTTCTCGTCCACGATGGGCAGCTTCTCGATCTTGTGGCGGCGCAGGATCTCACGGGCCTCGGCCAGAGTGGTACCCTCGGGGGCGGTGACCAGGTTCTCCCGGGTCATCACGTTGTCGATGAGCTGGTTCATGTCGGTCTCGAACTTCATATCACGGTTGGTGATGATGCCGATCAGGCGGCCGTTGTCGCAGATGGGCACGCCGGAGATGCGGTATTTGGCCATCAGCTCGTCGGCCTCGGCCAGAGTGTGGCCCGGCCCCAGCCAGAAGGGGTTGGTGATCACGCCGTTTTCAGAGCGCTTGACCATGTCCACCTGCTCGGCCTGCTGGCTGATGGACATATTCTTGTGGATGATGCCGATGCCGCCCTCTCTGGCGATGGCGATGGCCATGCGATACTCGGTAACGGTGTCCATGGCGGCGCTGATGAGGGGGATGTTCAGATGCACCTTTCGGGTCAGGCGGGTGTGCAGATCAATGTCCGCAGGCAGCACATCGCTGGCGGCGGGGATGAGCAGCACGTCGTCAAAGGTGAGGCCCTGTTTCACAAACTTCTGGGCGGCGTCCTGATTGACCATATACTACAACTCCTTTTCTCCTTCCCGGCGTATCCGGGACTGTTCCTTGGTACTGCGGCGGCAGAACCGCCGATAAGACGATATTAGATTTAGTCTAACGCTGCAGGTGTGGAATGTCAAGAACCAACTTGCCGAAAAATCATGGCGGTTTCAAAGCGGGCTTTGCCGTTCCGGTCCAGCCCGTGGACATAGCAGCCGCTGTCTATGCTCCCGGCTTCTAGGTCCAAAACCTCCCCCGGGCGGCACTCGGCCAGATAGCCGATCTGCATCTCAGCCAAAAACTGCTCCGGGGGCAGCTTGTCCAGCTCCACGGCGTCGCAGGCAAAATCGGCATAGCGGGTGTTGTTCACATGGCCGTTCACGTCGGTGTCGCTGTAGTGCATTTTCCGCCGCTCCAGCAGTTTCAGGTCCTTGGGGGCGCGGAGCTTGTTCAGCGTGCGGGTCTTGCACAGCTCCTCTCCCCCGGTGCCCGCCAGTTCTTGAATGTCCGCCAGGCGCATGATCTTCCGGCTTTCCAGATTGGCCAGCACCCAGCCGGACACCGACTCCCCCACCAGCTGTCCGTTGGCGTAGATGTCATAGTCCCGGTACATCATGGCGGCCTTGCCGCCCCGGTGCCAGGTGCGGATGGTCAGCCGGTCCTCCCACCGCAGGGGGCGTTCCAGCCGGAACCAGGACCGGGCCAGCATCCAGAAGGCCCCGTATTTCTCCACCAGAGTCTCCCGGCCAAAGCCTCCCTCCTCTGCGGCAAAGCCCGCGGCGATCTGAAGGTGGTCCAGCAGGGCAGACGGCTTGCAGATGCCCCGCCCGTCGGCGTCCATACCGGTCAGACGGATGGTATGCTCGTAAAATTGGCTCATGTGTCCTGCTTCCCCCGTAGCACAATGTTGGTCTTGCAGCAGATGTCGTCGATGTCATCCGCCGTGGCGGCAGGGATGCGCACCTGGGCCCCGCACTGGGTGCAGATGAGGTCCACCGAGCTGTAATGGACCTGAAAGGTCCAGCTCTTGCTGCCGCAGGTGCAGGAGATGCCGTCCCGCTTGGCGATGTCCCGAATTTCAGACAGCACCTCCTCCATAACAATGGGGTCTAAAAAGGGCTTGTCCTCCCCCGCCTGACCGGCGGCTTCGGCAGATTCCAGCTTGTCCAGGGCCTGCTCCAGGCGGGCGGTGGCGGCGTATACCGGCCCCTCCTCCCCCACATAGCAGCAGTCCAGGCCCGAGGCGGCGCAGGAGAAGGCCAGGGCCCGCTCCCGCACAAAGGCGTGGGTGGGGCAGGACACCTCATGCTCCCGCCCGCAGAACAGGCAGGGCACGGTGAGGCGGACCCGGCTAGGCTGAAAGTCCACCGTCAGCTCCGACTTGCCGCAGGGGCACTTGATGTAGGCGGTGGAGGCGGCCAGCGAGAACAGGTCCCGCTCCACGATCACCGACTGGCGGCACCGGGGACAGATATAGGAAAGATAGCGCTTGGTATCCTGTTGCATGGGCATCTCCTTTGTGTTTATTTCTTCCGGGCAAAGCGGTTGTTGTTCCGATAGGCGGGCTTTTGGGTGGGCTGGCCCGGCTTTTTCTCGGCGGGCTGGCCGGGGGCAGCCTTGTTGTTTTCAAAGGCGGTGATGATCTTGCCCACCAGCTTGTGCCGCACCACGTCCGCCCCGGTCAGGCGGATGACTTCGATGTCGTCGATACCCTCCAGAATGTCGGCGCACCGCTCCAGGCCGGAGTCCTGGGGGGAGGGCAGGTCGATCTGAGTCACGTCGCCGGTGAGCACCATCTTCGACCCCTCGCCCAGGCGGGTGAGGATCATCAGGTGCTGGGCGATGGACATGTTCTGACACTCGTCGCACAGCAAAAACATGGATTTCAGCGTCCGGCCCCGCATATAGGCCAGGGGTGCGATCTCGATGATGCGCTTTTCCATATAGCTCTGCACCGTCTCCGGCCCCAGCATCTCGTCCAGGGCATCGTACAGGGGGCGGAGGTAGGGGTCCACCTTGTTCTGCAGGTCGCCGGGGAGGAAGCCCAGCTTCTCCCCCGCCTCCACCGCCGGGCGGCACATGACGATCTTGTTCACTTTTTTGTCCTTTAAGGCCCGCACCGCCTCGGCCACGGCCAGATAGGTCTTGCCCGTTCCGGCGGGACCGATGGCGATGGTCACGGTGTTCTCCTCAATGGCCTTGATATACTTCCGCTGACCCAGGGTGCGGCACTTCACCGGGGCCCCGTTATAGGTGTAGGCCACCACGCCCTTCATGGCGGTGACGGTCTCCTCCACCCGGCCCTCCCGAACAGAGGCCAGGGCCCGGCTGACGGAGAACTCGTCGATCTGCTCCCCCAGAGCGCGCATCCGGTCCAGCATTTTCAGCGTCTGCACCGCCAGGGCCAGCGCCTCCTCCGACTCGCTCACTGCCACGGCCTGGCCGTCCCGGGTGATGAGGGACACGCCCAGCTCCCGCTCTAGCAGCTTCAGGTTGGCGTCCGCCACCCCGAACAGGTCCTGCATGGTCAGCACGTCTAATTCGATCTTTTCTGAAGCCAACTTGTTTGTCCTCGCTTCCATGGTGCTATTTTCCGTCCGCAGACGGGAACAAGTTAAGTATATGCTCTTTTTCTGCCCTTTTCAAGTGTTTTCCCCGGCTCGACCCGTTTTGCCATTCTCCTCCGGCTCCGGCCCGTCGGTGACAGCCCCGGTCTCCCGCTCCCGGCCGATCTCCTCCCGGCACTCGGCCAGCAGGGTCACCTTCAGGCTGCCCCCCTCCACCTGTGCGGCATAGTCCTCGGTCACGATCTCCCCCTCCGGGCCGATCACATCTTTCAGATGAACCAGCAGCCGCTGCTGCAGCAGGGTCTGGGCCGCCTCCCGGTTCAGGGGGACGGAGGACAGGGCATACTCCCGCCAGGTCTCCCGGCGGAGGGTAATGGGCAGCCTGCCCACCCCGGGCAGGGCCGCCTGGTGGGCGGAGGAGGTCTGCTCCCACCTGCCCTCCGGCTCACAGCCCCACAGGCGCAGCCGCCGCCCCGCCGCCGTCAGGCTCCAGCCCGTCTTCTCCCTGCCGGTGTAGTCCTTGCCCTGGGCCGTCAGGGGGATGACCGCCGTTATGGTCCGCCAGGTCCGGGCCCACACCCGGCCCCGGGCGTGGGTGGGGAAATAGCGGGTGGGCAGGTCGCTGTACTCCGGCGGCTCCATGGCCACGTTTCCGGCAATGAGCACCTCCCCCGCTGCCACCGTGTCCCCCTCTATCACTTTGGCCTGGCCACGCTCCGCCTCCACATGGGTGATCAGCCCCGCCGTCTTGGCTACCACATCCCAGCAGCCCGACTCGTCCACCCCCTCCGCCGGGGGGATGGTCTCCCGCACGCTCACCTCTAACCGGGTACCGTGGAGGTTGATCCCCATCCAGGCCAGGTCGTCCAGGGCCAGCTGGGCCTCCTGGGCCACCTGCTGCCGGTCGATGCCCGGGCCGTATACCCCGGGATACACCCCCAGCTGCCGCAGCTGGCTCAAGATCACCGCCGTGGGCAGGCGCTCATTCCCGCTGACCTGGATGGTCAGCACAAAGCGGGACAAAAATGCCACCGCCCCCAGAGCCAGGGCCAGCCCCGCCAGAAAGGCGTACCGGGCCCGAAAGCGCAGCAGAAAGTCGGGCAGTCCCCGGCGCTGCTCCACCGAGATTTCGCACTCCACCCGCTCCGCCAGCGCCTCCAGCCGCCTGAATTGACTGCGGCGGGCGGTGAAGCGGACGGTGTGGTCGTCCAGCCACTCCAAGCGCCAAAAGTCCAGCCGGTGCTGGGCGCACAGGTTCAGCAGCCGCTCCGGGAACGGCCCCGTGACGCACAGGGCCACCGTGCCCCGCAGCAGATTCATCAGCCGTTTCACGCCGCCCCTCCCCTTTCAGTGCAGCTGGATGCTGTCGATCCGCCCGGTGATGAGCAGCTCCAGCCCGGTCATGGCCCGCAGTTCTAACCCGCTGCCCCTGATCTGGATGAGGAACACCCCGCCGCTGACCTGGATCTCCTGGTCCCCATAGGCCAGGATGCCCTTGTGGTTCTCCACCCGCAGCTCCCCGTCCCCCACCAGCTCCAGCCGGGGCACCCCGGCCAGGGCATCGGCGGGCAGGTCCAGCAGCTGGGCCGTCCGCTCCAGCAGTCCGGGCCGCCGTTTTTCCCCCATAGCGTACATCACCTCCCCCCATCTCTATGATGGGAGGAGGTGATGTATGTTCAGCGCAGCAGGGCGGCGTAGGGCTTCAGCTCCTGACGCAGCTGCCGCCACTGGGGCATCAGGGCGTCCATCACGGCGTAAAAGCCCGGGCCGTGGTCGTGGTGGAGAAAGTGGACCAGCTCGTGCAGGGCCACATAGTCCCGCAGCCGGGGCGGGCAGCGGACCAGGGCGGTGTTCAGGGTGATATAGCCCTGCATCCAGTGGCAGTTGCCCCACTGGCTGCGCATGGCCCGGATCTTCAGCTGGGGATAGGCCACCCCCAGGGGCTGCGTCAGGGGATAGACCCGGTCCAGCGACTGGCGCAGCTGGGCCAGACAGTCGGGCCGTGACAGCTCCGGCAGCAGCTCCGGCGGCGGGGCCTGCCGCCGCTCCAGCCCCCGCCGCAGCCAGGGCCACTTGTCCCGCACCAGCCGGTCCGCCTGCTCCGGGGGGCAGTTCCAGGGGATGGATACCCGGATCTCCCCGCCGCTGTCCAGGCGCAGATTCAGATTTTTCACCCGCTTTCGGGTCAGCCAATAGCGGATGGGCCCCTCCGGGCCCTCCACCTGGCGCAGCTGTTCCATAAAAACGCTCCTTATTTCGTTCTCCGTCGGGGGACAGGCAAGTTTCTCTTTTGCGGCACATATGCTCTGACACAGTTTTTCCGGGAGGTGGGGATATGGGCCGTCTGCTGGCAAGGCCCCGGCTGCGCACGGCGCTGGTGGGGCTGGGGCTGCTGTGCGCCGCCCTGGCCCTGGTGATCTGGCCCGCCCAGTCCGCCGATGCTGTGCGTGAGGGCATGGCCCTGTGCGCCAACGTGGTGGTCCCCGCCCTGTTCCCCTTCTTCGTGCTGGCCTCCCTGGTGGTGGAGCTGGGACTGTCCCGGTGTCTGGGGCGGCTGCTCCACCCCATCATGGCCCCCCTGTTCCGGGTGAACGGCTCCTGCGCCGCCGCCCTGGCCCTGGGCTTTGTGGGGGGCTATCCCGTGGGGGCCCGCACCGCCATCCAGCTCTATCAGCAGGGGCAGTGCTCCAAGACCGAGGCCCAGCGGCTGCTGGCCTTCTGCAACAACAGCGGGCCGGCCTTCATTCTGGGGGCGGTGGGGGCCGGGGTGTTCGGCAGCGGAAAAGCGGGGATAGCCCTCTATCTGTGCCACATGGCCGCCTCCCTGCTGGTGGGGCTGCTCTTCCGGTTCTATCGCCCCGGAGACGGCCCCTCCTCCCCCCGCCGGATGGGGGAGCGATTTCAGGCGGTATCTTTTTCCGCCGCCTTTCCCCGGGCAGTGACCGGATCCATGGCCTCCAGCCTGAACATCTGCGCCTTTATCCTGTGCTTTTCGGTGGTGGTGCGGCTGCTCACCCTGTCCGGGCTGCTGGACGGGGCGGCGGGACTGCTGTCCGCCCTGCCCCCTCCCCTGCACCTGTCCCCGGAGTGGTCCCGGCGGCTGCTGGTGGGAGCGCTGGAGCTGTCCTCCGGGGTGTACTCCCTCACCGGCGGCTCTCTCACCGGGCGGCTGTCCATGGCCGCCTTTATGCTGGGCTGGGCGGGGGTGTCCGTCCATCTCCAGGTGCTGGCCTTTCTGGGGGACAGCGGCCTGTCCATGCGCACCTATCTCACAGGCAAGCTGCTCCACGGGGGACTGTCCGCCCTGCTGATGGGGGCGCTGGCCCCCCGGCTGGCCCCCGCCCTGTCCGTCTCTACCTGTCTGGCCCAGCAGACCGAGGCCATTGCCGGGCAGGAGGCGCTCCGTGCCCTGGCCCTGTCCGCCGCCGCTGCCTGGGGGCTGTGGCTGTGCTTTCTGGCTCTGGCGGCATTTCCCGGGAAAAAAGCAGTGGAAAAGCCAAAAAGATTGCGCTATAATAGATAGCACACAAAAAAGAGAGGGCATGTTACCACATACCGCCATCGGATGGGAGTATCGCAATGAACCTGTTTCAACGAAAGATCGAACCACGCTGCGCCTACTGCGCCCACGGCAAGCCCCTGGGGGCCGACCAGATCGTCTGCCCCAAAAAGGGCGTGATGTCCGCCGGGTCTCACTGCCGCTCCTTCCGCTATGACCCCCTGCTGCGCACCCCGCCCCGCCCGGCGAAGATGGCCGGTCTGAACCTGAACGACGAGGACTTCAGCCTTTAAGCTTTCTATCGGACTTTGACTTATTTTACAAAGCGCCGCCGCATGGTCTGTTCCATGCGGCGGCGCTGTTTTTCGGCTTATCTGAAAAATCAGCCCTTCTGCTTGATGTATGCGTCGATGGACTTGGCGGCGTGCTTGCCCGCACCCATGGCCAGGATGACGGTGGCCGCACCGGTGGCGGCATCGCCGCCGGCAAAGATGCCGGGGCAGGAGGTGCAGCCATGGTCGTCGGCGGCCACACAGCCCTTCCGGGTCTTTTCCAGGCCGGGGGTCCCGGCATAGCTCATCTGGTTGGCCTGGGTACCCAGGGCCATGATGACCGCATCCACCTGGGTCTCAAACTCGCTGCCCTTCACGGGGACGGGGCGGCGGCGGCCGGACTCGTCCGGCTCGCCCAGCTCCATGCGGATGCAGGTGATGGCCTTCACATGGTTCTGCTCATCCCCCTCGATGGCGATGGGGTTGGTCAGCAGGTCGAAGATGATGCCCTCCTCCTTGGCGTGGTGGACCTCCTCGGCCCGGGCGGGCAGCTCGGCCTCAGAGCGGCGGTAGATGATGTGGACCTCGGCCCCCAGGCGCTTGGCGCACCGGGCGGCATCCATGGCCACGTTGCCGCCGCCCACCACGGCCACCTTCTTGTTGTGGAGGATGGGGGTCTCGGCATCGGGCTTATAGGCCTTCATCAGGTTGATGCGGGTGAGATACTCGTTGGCGGAGTACACGCCCACCAGGGACTCGCCGGGGATCTTCATAAACATGGGCAGACCGGCACCGGAGGCGATGAACACGGACTCATAGCCCCGCTGGAACAGCTCGGTGATGGTCAGCACTTTGCCGATGACCATGTTCAGCTCGATGTCCACGCCCATCTTCTTCAGGTTGTCCACCTCACGCTGGACGATGGCCTTGGGCAGACGGAACTCGGGGATGCCATAGCTGAGCACGCCGCCGGGGGTGTGGAAGGCCTCGAACACCGAGACGGCGTAGCCCATGCGGGCCAGCTCCCCGGCGCAGGTCAGACCGGCGGGGCCGGAGCCGATGACGGCCACCTTGTGCCCGTTGGCGGGGGCGGTGGCCAGGTTGGACACCCCGTGCTCGGCGGCCCAGTCGGCCACAAAGCGCTCCACCCGGCCGATGGCCACGGGCTCGCCCTTGATGCCCCGGACGCACTTGCCCTCGCACTGGTTCTCCTGGGGGCAGACCCGGCCGGAGATGGCGGGCAGGGCGTTGGCGTTGGACAGGATCTCATAGGCGGCGGCGATGTCCCCCTCGGCCACCTTGGCCAGGAAGTCAGGGATGGGGATGCCCACGGGGCAGCCGGTGACGCAGGCGGGATTCTTGCAGTGGATGCAGCGCTTGGCCTCGTTCACGGCCTCGTCCAGGGTATAGCCCAGGGCCACCTCCAGAAAGTTGGCGTTGCGCACATTGGGGTCCTGCTCCTTCATGGGAGTCTTATTCATCTGCATGTTAGCCATTCATGGCACCTCCTCCCAGGCGGCAGAGATGCTTCTCTTTCGCCTTGGCCTCAAACTCCTTATAGGTGGCGTTGCGGGCGATGACCTCGTCAAAGTCCACCTTATGGCCGTCGAAGTCGGGGCCGTCCACGCAGGCGAACTTCACCTCGCCGCCCACAGTCAGGCGGCAGCAGCCGCACATGCCGGTGCCGTCGATCATAATGGGGTTCATGCTCACGGTGGTGGGGATGTTGTACTTCTCGGTGAGCTTACAGGCAAACTTCATCATCATCAGCGGACCGATGGCGAACACATGGTCAAACTTCACGCCGCCGGCGATGAGCTCCTCCAGCTTGCCGGTGACAAAGCCGTGGTAGCCATAGGTGCCGTCGTCGGTGCAGATGTGCAGGTCGGTGCAGGCCTTGCTCATCTCCTCCTCCAGGATGACGATGTCCTTGGTCTTAAAGCCGCCGATCAGGTCCACCTGGTTGCCCGCCTGATGCAGCGCCCGGGCCACAGGCAGGGCGATGGCACAGCCCAGGCCGCCGCCCAGCACGGCCACCCGGCCCAGGTCCTCCACCTCGGTGGGGACACCCAGGGGGCCTACGAAATCGTGGAGACAGTCCCCCTCATTCAGCTCATCCAGGGCCAGGGTGGTGCCGCCGATCTTCTGATAGATCACCGTCACCAGGTCGTTCTCCGCGTTGGAGATGGTCAGGGGGATGCGCTCCCCCTCCTCGCTCACCCGCAGGATGATGAACTGGCCCGCCTTGGCCTTGGCGGCCACCAGCGGCGCGTACACCGAGATCTGGGTGATCTCCGGCGTCAGCGGCTTTTTCTGCGCGATCTGATACTTGTTCACTGCTGTTCCTCCTCGTCGATCATTTCCGGTCCCACCGGTATCCCTTTTTCCCGCCCGGTCCTTCCAAAACCGGACGGCGCAAACCGTGGAGCGGAACGCTCCCCGGCTCTTCCTGTTGTTACGCGGCCCTCAGCCGATGAGCGAGAGCAGGTATTTCCCGTACCGGGTCATGCTCAGCTCCTTGCCCATGGTCCGCACCTGTTCCTCGGTGATCCAGCCCTCATACAGCCCCAACTCCTCCAGACAGCCCACATAGCGGCCGCTGGTGTCCTGGATGTGCTTGACGGTGGTCCCCGCCTCCAGCAGGCTGTCCGCAGTCCCGGCATCCAGCCAGACGAAATTCCGCTCCAGAGGCACCACCTGAAGCTGACCCCGGCGGAGATACTCCAGATTCACGTCGGTGATCTCCAGCTCTCCCCGGGCGGAGGGCTTTAAATTCCGGGCGATATCCATGACCTGGTGGTCATAGAAATAGAGGCCCGGGACGATATAGTTGGACTTGGGGTAGCGGGGCTTCTCCTCGATGGAGATGGCCTTGCCCTTGTCGTCAAACTCCACCACGCCAAAGGGCCGGGGGTCCTCCACCCAATAGCCGAACACGGTGGCCCCCTCTGTCCGGCGGACGGCCCGCTTCAGCGTGGCCCCCAGGGTGGGGGCATAGAAGATGTTGTCCCCCAGCACCAGACACACCTGGTCCTCCCCCACAAAGTCGCTGCCGATGAGCAGGGCATCGGCAATGCCCCGGGCCACCGGCTGCTCGGCATAGGAGATGTGCAGCCCGAACTGGCTGCCGTCCCCCAGCAGGGCGGCAAAGGTGTCCGTCTCGTCCGGGGGCACGATGATAAGGATATCGGAGATCCCCGCCTGCATCAAAATGGCAACGGGGTAATAGATCAAAGGCTTGTCATAAACGGGCAGCAGCGGCTTGCACACCGGCTTGGTCATGGGATACAGGCGCGTCCCCTTTCCGGCCGCCAGAATGATTCCTTTCATTGGTCGCTCCTTCCGCGCTTTTGTCCAGCGCTGTACTGTTTTGAACGGAACCATTGTAGCATGAATCGTGCCGCTTTACAAGGGTCCTCTAGTCGGCTTACACAGTTTTTCGATGCGGCTTCTGTGTATTATGCGAAAAGCCGGACAGAGCGTATGCTCTGTCCGGCTGAAATGGGACTTAATATGGGGGTGTCAGGGTGTTAGCCCAGGACCACCAGCTGGTCGTCAGTGTTGACGGTGGTGCCCACCACGGCGGACACGGCCTTCACGGTGCCGTCCACGGGGGCGGAGACCTCGATCTCCATCTTCATGGCCTCCAGCACCACCAGGGTGTCGCCGGCCTTCACGGTGTCACCCACCTTGCACTCCACCTTGAAGATGTTGCCGGGCATGGGGCTGTTCACAGAGGTCTCACCGGCAGCCACCGCAGCGGCGGGGGCGGCGGCAGGAGCGGGAGCGGCAGTGGCAGCAGGAGCGGCCGCGGGGGCGGGAGCCGCAGCAGGGGCGGCCACGGGCGCAGCAGCCGCAGGAGCGGCGGCCACGGGGGTCTCGGGGGCCTTCTCCACGGAGACCTGATAGGGCTTGCCGTCGATGGTGATGGTAAAGGTACCGGTGCAGTCAATGCCGGTGTCCATCTTCAGATAGGCGGGGCGGTAAGAGGCGGCGAAGGGCTCGATCACACGGCTGGTATAGCCGGGGGCGGCGGGAGCCTGCACGTGGGAGTAGTACACGTGGCCCTGCCAGGCGGGCAGAGGAGCCAGGTCGGACTCCTTCTTGGCGGCAGGGGCGGCGGCGGCAGCCTTGGGGGCGGCCTTCTTGGGGAAGCCGGCCTCACGGTCCTTGAAGAAGGCGGTGGCAACCTGGGGGAAGGCGATGTAGGACAGAACGTCCTCGTCGCTCTTGGCCACGCCGGCCAGCTCCTTCTTGGTCTTCTCAAACTCGGGCTCCAGGGTATCGGCAAAGCGGCCCTCCACCACGGGGGTGTCGCCCAGGATCTTCTTACGGATGGCGGGGTCGATGGGGGCGGGGGTACGGCCGTACTCGCCGCGGCAATAGGCCTTGATCTCCTTGCCCACCACCTTGTAGCGCTCGCCGGCCAGCACGTTCTGCACAGCCTGAGAGCCCACCATCTGGCTGGTGGGGGTGACCAGAGGAGGATAGCCCAGGTCGGCGCGGACCTTGGGGGTCTCGGCCAGGGCCTCGTCCAGCTTGTCGATGGCGTTCATGGTCTTCAGCTGAGAGATCAGGTTAGACAGCATGCCGCCGGGGATCTGATAGTTCAGGCACTGGGTGTCGGTGGCCATGGAGATGGGGTCCAGGGTGCCGTCCTTCAGGAAGTCGGCCCGGACGCCCTTGAAGAAGTCGGCCATCTTGATCAGGGCCTTGTCGTCCAGGTCCACCTGATAGCCCAGGCCGCGCAGGGCATAGGCCAGGGTCTCGGTGGCGGGCTGAGAGGTGCCGCCGGACATGGGGGAGATGGCGGTGTCGATCACATCGGCACCGGCCTCCACGGCCTTCAGATCGGTCATAAAGGCCAGACCGGTGGTGCAGTGGGTGTGGACCACCAGGGGCAGTTCGGGCACGGCATCCTTGATGGCGGACACCAGGTCATAGGACTCCTTGGGGCCCATGATACCGGCCATGTCCTTGATGCAGATGGACTTCACGCCCATCTCCTTGAGTTCCTTGACCATCTTCACGTTCTTCTCCAGGGTGTGGACAGGGCTGGTGGTGAAGCAGATGGTGCCGGAGGCGTGGGCGCCCTGCTTCACGGTCTCCTCGATGGCCACCTGCAGGTTGCGCACGTCGTTCAGCGCGTCGAAAATGCGGATGATGTCGATGCCGTTCTTCACGGAATACTCCACGAACTTGCGCACCACGTCGTCGGGATAGTGCTTATAGCCCAGGATGTTCTGGCCCCGCAGCAGCATCTGCAGCTTGGTGTTGGGCATCTTGGCGCGGATCTTGCGCAGTCTCTCCCAGGGGTCCTCCTGCAGGTAGCGCAGGCAGACGTCAAAGGTAGCGCCGCCCCAGACCTCGGCGGAATAATAGCCGGCCTTGTCGATGGTCTCCAGAATGGGCTCAAACTTGCTGTACGGCAGCCGGGTCGCGATCAGCGACTGGTTCGCGTCACGCAGCACGGTCTCCGTAAAGTTTACTTTTCTCATTGTTGATCTACCTCCGTATTACTCGAATGGAGCATGTTCTTTTTCCATGGTGTTCCGTCGGCGGCAGCCAGGCATACTGCCGCATAGTCACTTGTTGTTATTTTAGTATAACTTGCTTCATAACGCAAGTCCTCCAGCGGAAGAATTGATACTTTTTTCTGCATTATCTTGACCTGTTCCCCTCCCCTGCTCCCCTGCCGGCGGTGGTTGGGACGGAAAAAACGGAAAACACCGCAGCGGCTTCCTGTTTCGGAAGGCTGCGGTGTTTCAGTGGGACGGTCGGTCCTCTGCGGCGCCGGGCCGGGTGCGTTTCATCGCTCGCTGCACGTGGCTTCCTCGCTGCTGCCCTGGGCCTGGAAGATCATATCGTCGATATCTGCGTCCGCCTGGACCCAGATGCTGTTCTTCTCGCTTTTTGCCATGGTCATTGATGATACATCCTTTCTTGCGTTCTTGCGTTAAACTCCATAAAAATGCCACCGTTTGCTTTTTTACTTGCAAACCGTGGAGGAAATGTTTTGTCTTGTCGCGCCGGTGGTGACTAGGCCTTACATTCCCTCGCTGCATTTTGTGCCATACAGAACACGCTCCTTCTGTAAGTTTTAAGCTATTATAGCGCCACAGCTTTTATTTGTCAAGTTTATTTTTTGAAAAATGAATTTTCTTCAGATCGGAGATTCACCGGCGTCCCCATGCTTGTTTTCTCCCCGCGCCCATTGCTCCTGCTCTGCAGGAATTTTTAGTGTGCCGCTCCATGCAAAATCCCACACAAAGTGGGGTCGTCCCTGCACCTGTTCCACCCGGGCCAGACAGGCGGCCCCCGCCAGCGGCATGGGGCACTCGGGCCGCATCGGCGCGGCCAGCTGAAAACCGTCGTTTCCCCGGCGGCACAGCATGGCCCCCGGTACCTGCTCCTTTAAAACCGGGTCGCTCAGCATCTCTCCCGGGCGGGTCTGACAGTACCAGCCGCCGTTCCGTGCAAAGGAGAAGGCCAGCCTGCTCTCTGCCCCGGCCACGGGCCAGCAGTCCGCCATCTCCAGCTGGGTGCGGGACAGGTTCCGCCGCAGCCGCAGCCCCTCCCCCTCCGGGGCCAGGGTACCCAGCAGAAATCGCCCGCTCCCCCGGCCGGTGAGCCACACCTTATATAACCCCAGGCCGTCCGCCTCCCGCCGGGCCTCCAGATACACCCGCAGGCCGTCCTCCCGAATAGACAGCGTCCCGCCGCCTGACATATCCAGCGTCATGGTCCTCTCCTCCTCTCCTTTCAATCTATGCCGGCAGGTGTCTGCTCCATGCAGAAGCGCCGTGCAGGTCTTCGGCCCGCACGGCGCTTTGTTTGATCTGATTCAATTTCTTCTCTTGCCCACATACCGCAGCAGATACAAGAACAGATTTAAAAAGTCCAGATACAGCTGGAGGGCGGAGAAAATAGACGCCTTTTCCAGCATGTCGGGGTATCCGGCGTAGTAGCTGTACATTGCCTTGATCTTCTGGGTGTCATAGGCGGTGAAGGCCAGGAAGATGGCGATGCCCGCGATGCACACCAGCCGGTCCAGCATGACCAGGCCGGGGGCGAACATCAGGATGATGCCGCAGACGATAAGGAAGATCAGCCCCACCGTCAGGATGCTGCCGATGCCGGACAGGTCCCGGTGGGTCAGCCAGCCATAGGCGGCCAGGGCGGCGAAGTACACCGCCGTGGCCAGGAAGACGAAGATCAGGCTGGGCAGCTCATAGAGATACAGATAGCAGGACATGGTAAAGCCAAACAGCACGGAATAGGCCAGGAATATGGCCCGGGCCGTACCCACCGCCATGCGCTCGATGCGGCTGACCATGGTGAAGGCCATGACCAGGGTGACCACCAGCACGATCAGGTGGAAGCCGGGCACATGGTACAGCAGCCACAAGGTGGCGTTGGTCATCCAGCCCAGCACCGCCAGGCCGAAGGTGATCATCAGGCCCAGCACCATCCACAGGAAGGTCCGGGTCATATACTCGTTCAGGGACTCCACCTGGCCCTGGGCGTAGTAGCCGCGCTCCTCTTCATAAGGCATTCGCATAAAAACACATCCTTTCCCGATCCGGCATACTCCGCCGGATCACAGTTATCATACCACGCAGCGGAGGAAAAATCAATCTTTCCCCTGCGCACTCTGCCCGAACTCGGTGTATTGGGGCAGCAGACTGTAAAAATCATTCTCTACGATCATGGGTGTACTGTCCAGCAGATAACCCACCCGCTTTTTCGTGGCCCCCACATAGGTCTCCTGTTCCTCCGCCGTCATCTCCACCCCGGGGGCGGGGGTAAAGCGCTGGGCATAGCGGTCATAAAAGCCCCGGTCCGACCTCCAGCTGCGGGAGGAGAATACCACCAGCCCCTCGCTGTCGGACAGAATGTCCCGCCCGGCCAGCATCCGGGAGTCATACTCCAGCCCCAGCAGATTGGACAGGGTGGGCAGGATGTCCACCTGGCAGCACACCTTGTCCACCGGAACGGGTTCTGTCATGCCGGCCGACCACAGGATGAGGGTGTTCTTGTACACGTCAAAGTCGATGGCCGACTCGTTCAGCGCCTCGATGGCATCGGAGCTGCCGAATTTCTTCCCGGTGAGCTCCTCCAGCGTGTCCACATTAAAATAGGGGATGTGGTCCCCGGTGGCCACGATAAGGGTCCGCTCCAGCTTGCCCGCCGCCTCCAGCTTGTCCAGCAGGCATTTTAAAGCCCGGTCCGCCTCCATCACCGTGGCCACATAGTTCTGGGTGACAGTGCTGTAGGGCAGGGCCCGGACCACGTCCCGATAGGGGGCCACCACCCGGTTGTCGGAATAGGGCATGTGGCCGCTGATGGTGAGGTAATAGACGTGGAACGGGCGATAGCTGTTGACGAAATCGTCCGCACTGGCCTCCACCACATAGCTGTCCCGCTGGGGCCAGGCGGGCTTGTCCCCCTGCATCTCCAGCTCCAGGCCGGACCGGTACTGCCGCCAGTCATAACCCAGGTTGGTGTGGGAGGTCATGCGGCCGTACATGTCATAGTTTCCGTGGTAGCCCAGGGTGAGATAGCCCACCTGTCCCAGCTGCTGGGGCAGCGTGAAGGGCAGACTGGTCCCCAGCTGGCCGGTGCGCTTCATGGTGATGGGGTTGCCATTTTTGGGATAGAGCCCCAGCAAGGTCTGGCACTCCCCGTTGGAGGTGCTGGTGTAGTGCAGGGCGGTGTAGTAATTGGAGAACACAAAGCCCTGAGTGGACAGTTTATATAAGGTAGGGGTCAGCTCCGGGTCGATGGCGTAGCCGGAAAATCCCTCCAGCACGATCTGGATGACGTTGTATCCGGCGAACATGCCGGTATACTCATTTTTCCTGGTAGGGGCGGTGCTGGCAAAGTAGTCCGCCAGCCACTGCACGTCCCCGTTCCCGCTCTCCCGGCCCAGGGCCGCCAGGTCCACATCCAGGACATTGGGGGAGGTATCGATCTGGGGCTGCTCCGGTTCCTCCTCTCCCCCCGTTTCATCGGAGGAAGCGGCGCCGCTCGTCCCCGGGTCCATGGTCTCAAAATCCCGGTCCGGGGTGCGGTCCACGGGGAAGATGACGTGCTGGATGTCCAGGCGCAGGGTGGTGAGCAGCCCCAGCTGCTCCACCTGGTCATCCGTCCCCGTATCCATCCGGTAAAGCTGTCCCGGAGTCAGGTCCCCCTGCCAGGGCAGGGCCAGCGTCCCCAGGCCCAGCATATGGAGGGCCGCCGCCGCCAGCAGCGCTGCCGCCAGATACCGGCCCCGGCAGGGCATAAAATCCGTCAGCCGCCCGGCCAGCAGGGCCAGCAGCAGTCCGGGCAGGAGCAGCGCCGCCAGTATGGCCCAGTTCTCCCCCATGGCCTTTAAAACGACCCCGCTGTAGTCCCCCAGGCGGTTATCCGCCGCCGTGGCCAGGGTGGACAGAGGGTAATAGGTCTGCAGGATCCGCTTGGCCAGCAGCTCCCCGGCATAGACCAGGCACAGCAGCAGAGCCAGCAGCCGGAACAAGATCCCGTTCCCCCGCCGGGGCAAGACCGCCGTCAGCCCGGCCAGCAGGAATCCGGCGGACAGGGCAAAGGGCAGAATGACCGGCAGATAATCCAGGCGCATCCCCATATACAGCCGCAGGGCCCCTTCCAAATAAAGCAGCAAAGCCGGGAAGGTCAGCAGACGGAGGGCAGTCCGGCCATGGCGCAGGTTCGCGTTCGGCTCTTGTGCAGGTTCCACAGGTTCCATGTATTTTTTCTCTCCCCTGTTGTCCGTTTTATGTCTTACCTCTTTTGTACCATGTCCCGCCCCGCCCCGTCAAGAAAAACAGGTCGTTTTTCAGGAATTTATGTAAAAGGCCCTCCGCCGTTCCTGAAAAACGGCAGAGGGCCTAAGTCCTGTCATTGCGAAAAGGCCCAGCGGGCCGACGCTGCAATCCGTAAACTTGGAATGACAGGTATCAAAACATAGCAAACAAATTCATCTGGCTGGTCTCGGGCAGGTCGCCGAAGGTCCCTGCCTCCTTCAGCAGCTGGATATGGGTCTTGGAGACCTTGGGGCAGGCGGCGGATACCTCCTCCACAGAGATGAACTGCCGGCCCTTCCGGGCCTCGGCCAGGGACAAAGCCGCCGTCTCCCCCAGTCCGGCCACGGACACGAAGGGGGGGCGCAGAGCCTTGTGCTCCTCGTCCACGGCAAAGCGAATGGCCTCGGACTGATAGAGGTCCATCCGATGGAAGGTGAAGCCCCGGAGATAGAACTCGTAGCACACCTCCAGGGTGGTGAGCATATCCTGCTCCACGGCGGTGGCCTCCTTGTCCTTGGCAATGATCTGGCGCATCTTCTGCTGGCACACGTCCATGCCCCGGCACATGAAGGCCTCGTCAAAGGCCTTGGCCCGGATGGAGAAATAGGCCGCATAGAAGGCCAGGGGGCGGTGGACCTTGAACCAGGCGATGCGGAAGGCCATCATTACGTATGCCACGGCGTGGGCCTTGGGGAACAGATAGGCGATCTTTTTGCAGGAGTCGATGTACCATTCGGGCACCCCAGCCGCCCGCATCTCGTCCTCCGCCCCCGGGGGCAGGCCCCGGCCCTTTCGCACCGCCTCCATGATCTTGAAGGAGCGCTGGGGGGGCATCCCCTTGGAGATGAGGAAGATCATAATATCGTCCCGGCAGCCGATGGCCTCGCTGACCTTGGCCGTGCCCGAGGTGATCAGATCCTTGGCGTTGCCCAGCCACACGTCGGTGCCGTGGGAGAAGCCGGACAGGCGGACCAGGATGTCGAACTGATTGGGCTGGGTGTCCTCCAGCATCCCCCGGACAAAGGTGGTGCCGAACTCCGGGATGGCGGTGCCGCCGGTGGGGCCCAGCACCTTGTCGTTCTCATAGCCCAGGACCTTGGAGGTCTGGAAGATGGACATGGTGTCCTTGTCGTCCAGAGGGATCTGCCGGGCGTTCACCCCGGTCAGGTCCTCCAGCATGCGGATCATGGTGGGGTCATCGTGGCCCAGCATGTCCAGCTTCAGCAGGTTGGACTCCATAGAGTGATATTCAAAGTGGGTGGTGATGATCTCGCTGTTGGGGTCGTCGGCGGGGTGCTGCACGGGGCAGAAGTCGTAGATCTCATTGTCCTGGGGGATGACTACCATGCCGCCGGGGTGCTGGCCGGAGGTGCGCTTCACGCCGGTGCAGCCCAGGGCCAGGCGGCTCTCCTCCGCCTTGGACACCACCAGTCCCCGCTCGTCCAGATAGTGCTTTACATAGCCATAGGCCGTCTTTTCCGCCACCGCGCCGATGGTCCCGGCCCGGAACACGTGGGTCTGGCCGAACAGCTCGAAGGTATACCTGTGGGCGCTGGACTGATACTCGCCGGAGAAGTTCAGGTCGATATCGGGGACCTTGTCGCCGCCGAAGCCCAAAAACGTCTCGAAGGGGATGTTGAAGCCGTCCTTCACATAGGGCGTTCCGCACACGGGACACACGGCGTCTGGCATGTCTGCGCCGCAGCCATAGGGGTGGGCCGGGTCCTGGGCATAGTCAAAGTCGGTGTGCTTGCACTTGGGGCAGCGGTAGTGGGCGGGCAGGGAGTTTACCTCGGTGATGCCGGACATAAAGGCCACCAGGGAGGAGCCCACAGACCCGCGGGAGCCCACCAGATAGCTGTGCTCCAGGGAGTTCTGCACCAGCTTTTGGGCGGACATATAGATCACGTCATATTTACAGCGGATGATGTCATACAGCTCTGCGTTGATGCGGTCCACCACGATCTGGGGCGGCTCTTCGCCATACAGCTCGTGGGCCTTACCCCACACCAGCCGCTTCAGCTCCCCGTCGGAGTCCTCCAGTTTAGGGGCGAACAGGCCCTGGGGCAGGGGCTCGATGGGGTCGCAGCAGTCGGCGATGAAGTTGGTGTTCTTCACCACCACCTCATGGGCCTTCTCCTTGCCCAGATAGGCGAACTCCTTCAGCATCTCGTCGGTGGTCTTGAAGTAGATGGGCAGGGGCGAATCCGCATCGTCAAAGCCCTTGGAGGCCAGCAGGATGTGGCGGTACACCTCGTCCTCCGGGTCCAGAAAGTGGACGTCGCCGGTGGCGCACACCGGCTTGCCCAGCTCCTCCCCCAGGCGGACGATGGTGCGGTTAAAGTCCCGCAGCTCCTCCTCTGACCGGACCAGCCCCTTGCGCAGCATAAACATATTGTTGCAGATGGGCTGGATCTCCAGATAGTCATACCAGGCGGCGATGCGCTTGAGCTCCGCCCAGTCCTTGCCGTCCACCACCGCCCGGAACAGCTCCCCCGCCTCGCAGGCCGAGCCGATGATCAGGCCCTCCCGGTTTTCGTCGATGAGGGACTTGGGCATGATGGGATAGCGCTTGAAGTGCTCCAGCTGGGACAGGGAGATGAGCTTATACAGGTTGCGCAGGCCGGTGTTGTTCTTGGCCAGCACGATCAGGTGCTTGGGCTGCCGCCGGGCCTTGCCCCCCTTGCGGAGCTTGGGCATATAGGGGTTGATGTCTTTTAAGTTGTGCAGCCCCAGCTGCTCCATTTTGCGGAAGAAGTGGGGCAGCATATAGGCCACGGTGGCCGCATCGTCGCTGGCCCGGTGGTGGTTGAAGGCGGGCAGTTGAAGGTGCTCGGCCACGATGTCCAGCTTATACTTGCCCAGGTCGGGCAGCAGATTCTGGGCCAGGATCAGGCTGTCGATGGAGGGATTCTCAAAGGGGATGCCGTATTTCCGGCACCCGGCGGAGATAAAGCCCATGTCAAAGTCCGCATTGTGGGCGGCCAGGGGCCGGTCCCCCACAAAGTCCAGAAAGGCCCGCAGGGCCTCCTCCTGGCTGGGGGCCCCCTCCAGCATCTCATCGGTGATGCCGGTGAGCTGAATGATCTTCGGGTCCAGGATGCGCCCGGGGGCGACAAAGGTGTTGAACCGCTCCCCCACCTCTCCATGTTTCAGCACCACTGCGCCGATCTCGATGATGACCTCCCGCCGCCGGTCCAGGCCGGTGGTCTCGATGTCAAAACAGACGATCTCGTCGTCAAAGGGTTGGTCGGGCCGGCCATGGACCACCACCCGGTCGTCCACGTCGTT
Organism: Flintibacter faecis; assembly: GCF_014287875.1. GTDB lineage: Bacteria > Bacillota > Clostridia > Oscillospirales > Oscillospiraceae > Lawsonibacter > Lawsonibacter faecis_A. The sequence continues at coordinate 22,235 of NZ_JACOPN010000003.1, forward strand.
GATATAATAGGCCTCCACGCCGAACAATATCTTGATGTTCTTGGCCGAGTGCTTGGCGTTGGGGAAGGCGTGGGCCACGCCGTGGTCGGTGATGGCGATGGCGGGGTGGCCCCACCGCTCCGCCCGCTTGACCACGTTCTTGTCCGAGCCGATGACCGAGTCGGTCTTAAAGCCCACCGCCGTCAGGGCATCCATGGCGGACATGTTGGTGTGCAGATGCAGCTCCACCCGCTTCTCCGGGGCGGTGTCCTGGCGCTGCTCCTGGGGGGCGGTGGTGATGGCCATGGGCTCCAGCACCATGTCGCCATAGAAGCGGTCCATGTTCAGCCGCCCCTGGACCTTCAGGTGCATTCCCTTCTTCACCCCGTCCACGATGGGCTTGCCCTCGTCCCCGGGGAAGAACTTGTTCACCCGGATGGACCCGGTGTAGTCGGTCAGGTCAAAGGCCACCACCCAGGCCCCCCGCTTTTTCAGCTCCTTGTGGTCCACGGCGAACACGTCGCCCTCCACCACCACCACGCCCATGTCCAGCTCCAATTCGTTCATGGGGGTGGGCCGCTTGGTCACCGCCCGGCCAAGGATGGCCTCGCCTTTGCTCTTCCGCTCGGCGTGGGCGGCGGGGCGGACGGAGGAGCGCTCCATGGCCGCCCGGCGGATGGCCTCGGTACGGGCAAAGGGGTCCCCCCCAGTTGATTTTGGCGCTTCTTTGGAATCGGATTTGGGCTGGGGCTTGGCGGGCGCTTCCGCTTTTGCTGCGGCGGGCTGCTCCGGCTGGGGGGCGGGCTGGACACAGGATATCTTCACGCTGTTCAGGGCATAGGCCCGGCAGATGGTTTCCTCCGCCTCCCGCACCAGGTTGGCCCCGGCGCCCGCCGCCCCCGCCACCTGGATATCGGCGCTGCGCTGGGCCCGATTGAGCACCACAGCGGTGATCTGCCAGGGCTCTACGGCGCTCGCCAGCTCCGTCCACCGCCCCAGGGCGGAGAACATCTCTAAAAATGGGATCACTTTGGACATGGTGTCTCTCCTTGTGGGTGCAGTGTGTTACAGGGTCTCGATGAGCCGGAACAGCTCATCCACCAGTTGGTCCTGGGGGACCTTTTTGATGATCTGCCCTTTCTTGAACAGCAGGCCCTCCCCCACGCCGCCGGCGATGCCGCAGTCGGCGGCGGAGGCCTCGCCGGGGCCGTTGACCACGCAGCCCATGACCGCCACGGTGATGGGCTTGTCCACCGTCTTCAGCCGCTGCTCCACCTCGTTGGCCAGGGAGATGAGGTCGATACGGGTGCGCCCGCAGGTGGGGCAGGACACCAGCTCCGCCCCGTCCTTGCGGATACCGGCGGCCTTGAGAATGTCCCGGGCGGCATAGACCTCCTCCACCGGGTCGGCGGACAGGGACACCCGCATGGTGTCCCCCACCCCCAGGGCCAGCAGGCCGCCGATGCCCACGGCGGATTTCAGCGTCCCCATGCGCACGGTGCCCGCCTCGGTCACGCCGATATGTAAAGGGTAATTACTTTCCCGGCTCATCAGCTGATAGGCTTTCATGGTGATGGGCACGCTGGAGGACTTTAAGGACACGCAGATGTCGTCAAAGTCGAACTTGTTCAGCAGGCGGATGTGGCCAAAGGCGGACTCCACCATGGCCTCCGGGCAGACGTGGCCGTATTTGGCCAGAATGTCCTTCTCCAATGAGCCGCCGTTCACGCCGATGCGGATGGGGATGCCCCGCTGCCGGCAGGCGTCGGCCACCGCCTTCACCCGGTCCTCCCCGCCGATGTTGCCCGGATTGATGCGGACCTTATCTGCCCCGGCGGCGATGGCCTCCAGGGCCAGCTTATAGTCAAAGTGGATGTCCACCACCACAGGCAGGGGGCTCTCCTCCTTGATCTTGGCCACGGCCCGGGCGGCGGCCAGATCGGGCACGGCCACCCGGATGATGTCGCACCCGGCGGCGGCCAGGGTGCGGATCTGTTTCAGGGTCGCCTGGACATCGTCGGTGCGGGTGTTGGTCATGGACTGGATGGACACGGGGGCCCCTCCGCCCACCGGCACCTTGCCCACATGAATTTGCTTTGTCATGGTCACACGCTCCCTTTTCTTCTTTTCAAGGCCGCTGCCCGCAGACCCGGGGGCCTGCGGACAGCGGCAAGTGTTCAGTGGCCCAGCAGCTTACCCACATCGCTGAGGGTGACCACTACCATCAGCGCCATCAGGGCGGCCAGACCGGCCATATGCACATATCCCTCATACTCAGGGGGTATCTTCTTGCGGAACAGCCTGTACAGCACACCGTTCAGCACCAAAAACAGCACCCGTCCCCCGTCCAGGGCGGGCAGGGGCAGCAGGTTCATCACCGCCAGGTTGGCGGCAATGAGGGCGGTGAAATAGGTCAGGGTGTAGAAGGCGGCGTAGGGGGTCTGGGCCGAGGAGCCCGCCTCCGTCATGGTGTCCACGATGCCCACCGGGCCGGACAGATCCCGCAGACCCACTGCGCCCCGGACCAGGTCGCCCAGACTCAGCCACACCAGGCGGACAAAGTCCAGCCCCGTATCCCAGGCATAGACCACCCGGCCGGGCAGGGTCAGGGGCTCCAGCTCCCGGCCCACCGTGATGCCCCGCAGGTTGGTCACGTTGCCCTTCTCATCGGTGCGCTGCTGCCGGGGCAGCTCCACCCCGTCCAGCCGGACCGTCTCTCCGCTGCGCTCCACCACAAAGTCCACCGTGTCCCCCGCCCGGTCCAGATAGAGCCGGGCATTGCCGTACACCAGCACGGCGTGGCCGTCCACCTTCAAAAACCGGTCCCCCGGCTCCAGGCCGCAGTGTTCCGTGCCATAGCCGTCGATGGGGCCGCCATAGGTCTCCACCACCTTCCCCTGCTGGGGCAGGTACAGGATGAGCACCAGCAGCAAAGCGGTGAGAAAATTCATGGCCGCCCCGGCGCACAGGATAATGATCTTCTTCCAGGCGGCGGCCCGGCCAAAGGCCCGGGGGTCCGCCGAGTCGTCGTCCTCCCCCTCCATGGCGCAGTAACCGCCCACAGGGAGCAGCCGAACACTGTAAAGCGTCTCCCCTTTCTCCCGTTTGAAAACAGCGGGGCCCATTCCGATGGAGAACTCGTTCACCTTTACCCCCAGCAGTTTGGCGGTGGCAAAGTGCCCCAGCTCATGGGTGGCGATGAGAACGCCGAAAATGAGGATGGCGAGAATGATATACAACATAGTACCTCCAGTGAAAAAGCGCTGCTTGACTTACCGGGCGGCCTCGCGAGCGGCGGCATCCGCCTCCAGCACCTGGGTGAGGCTGGGGTTCTGGATCACCGGGACGGTCTCCATGGCCCGCTGCACCTTGTCGGCGATCTCCAGGAAGCGGATCTTGCCCGCCAGGAACTGGGCCACCGCCGCCTCGTTGGCGCCGTTGAGGATGGCCCCCGCCGTGCCTCCGGTCCTGGCCGCATCCAGGGCCAGCTTCAGGCACCGGAAGGTGTCCAGGTCCGGGTGGGCAAAGGTCAGCGGCCCGCAGTTCCACAGGTCCAGCTCCTTGGCCGGACCGGGCACCCGCCGGGGCCAGGTGAGGGCATACTGAATGGGCAGGCGCATGTCCGCCGAGCCCAGCTGAGCGATCATGGCGTTATCACAGTATTCCACCAGGGAGTGAATGATACTCTCCCGGTGGACCACGATGGAAACTTTCTCCGCCGGCATGTGGTACAGGTGCATGGCCTCGATGACCTCCAGCCCCTTGTTCATCAGGCTGGCGGAGTCCACAGTGATCTTGGCCCCCATGGACCAGTTGGGATTGTGTAAGGCATCCTCCCTTGTCACATGCTGCAATTCCTCGGTTGTTTTTCCGAAGAAAGGGCCGCCGGAGCAGGTGAGGATCAGGCGCTTCACCTCTCCCCGGTCCCGGTTGCCCTGCAGCGACTGGAACAGGGCGGAGTGCTCGGAATCCACGGGGAGGATCTCTGCGCCGAAGTCGTGGGCCTCCTCCATCACCAGCTCGCCGCCGCATACCAAAGTCTCCTTGTTGGCCAGGGCGATGCGCTTGCCCTCCCGGATGGCGGCCATGGTGGGCCGCAGACCCACCATACCCACCACAGCGGTGAGCACCGTGTCTGCGCTGGGCAGGGCGGCGGCCTCCAGCAGGCCGTCCATCCCCGCCAGCACCTTTACAGAGGTGTCAGCCAGGCGCACCTTCAAGTCGTCGGCGGCTTTCTCGTCCATGAGCACCGCCAGCTCCGGGCCATAGCGCCGGGCCTGCTCCTCCAACGCATCCACGCTGGAGTTGGCCGTGATGGCGGCCACCTCCATGCCGCAGGCATCCATAACATCCAGGGTCTGCCGCCCGATGGAGCCGGTGGACCCTAACAGTGAAATTCGTTTTGACATCGTAAACTCCTTTTCCCCGCTCTCCTGCCGCTTTCTTAAAAGGCGGGGATGATCTCCACCAGCAGCAGCAGCATGGGTGCGGCAAACGTCATAGAGTCGAACCGGTCCAGCATTCCGCCGTGACCAGGCAGAAGGTTGCCATAGTCCTTGATGCCGTACTGCCGTTTGATGAGGGAGAAGGACAGGTCTCCCAGTTCGGTAATGGCGCTGCCCAGCAGACCGTACAGGGCCAGAATGGGCAGGGACACGGTCAGGCCGGCGAAGCGCCGCAGAACCAGGCCATACAGCAGCAGGAACACCGCCCCGGATAAAATGCCGCCGATATAGCCCTCCAGAGACTTGTTGGGACTGACCCGGGTGATGCCCCGGTGGCGGCCCAGAAACACCCCGGCAAAATAGGCCCCCGCATCGGTGAGGAAGGCGCAGATGACGGGCAGCAGCACCAGCCACCGGCCATGCTCCATCCCCCGCAGCACCACCAGGGAGGACAGGAACATGGGGATCAGCAGTCCGCCGAACATACACACCATCACCTGCTCCAGCCCCAGGGGCTTCTCCTCGTCATATCGAAGGATGGCCACAAAGAACAGGGCGCTCATCAGTATCAGGGCCACAGCCCGGGTGACCAGGCTGCCATAGCCGGACCAATAGCCCAGGGGGACGACCACCGCCGCCAGAGCGGTAAAGACATACATCAGGTTGTGGTGGGCCACCCGGGTGGCCTTGAGCAGCTCATAGCTGGCCAGGGCACAGATGCCGGACAGAAGTAGCGCCAGACAGAAAGCAGGTGGGGCCAGCAGCACCCAGAAAAAGAACGGGGCCAGCACCACCGCCACAATGATCCGTGTCAGCATGGCTCACACACCTCCATAGCGCCGCTTACGGCCCTGAAAATCGGCGATGGCCCGCAGCAGTTCCTCGTTGGAGAAGTCGGGCCACAGCACGTCGGTGAAATAGAACTCCGCATAGGCCGCCTGCCACAGCAGGAAGTTGGACAGGCGCAGCTCCCCGCTGGGCCGGATGATCAGGTCCGGGTCGGGCACGCCCTTGGAGAACAGCTTTTCTGAAAACTGCTCCTCTGTCAGGCTGTCCGGGTCGGCCTTCCCCTGGACGCAGTCCCGGGCAAAGTCCCGGGCGGCCCGCAGGATCTCGTCCCGTCCGCCGTAGTTCAGGCAGATGTTCACCTGGCAGCCCTCGTAGTGCCGGGAGATCTCCCGGGTGCGCTCTATCAGCTCCCGCAGCTCCGGGGTCAGGGGGGACAGGTCCCCGAAGAACTCCATCTTCACCCGGTCCCGCTCCATCTTGCCGATGGCCTCCAGCAGATACTTTTTCAGCAGGCCCATAATGGCGGAGACCTCCTCCGCCGGCCGCTTCCAGTTCTCGGTGGAGAAGGCGTACACGGTGAGATAGTCCAGACCGATCTCCTTGCAATAGGTGGCGATGCGGCGGAAGGTCTCTGCCCCGGCGGCGTGACCGGCGGTGCGGGGCAGCCCCCGGCGCTTGGCCCACCGGCCGTTTCCGTCCATGATGATGGCCACATGGCGGGGCAGGTGTTCAAAATCTACCTTTGGCCCCTGCTCCTCTTTTGATTTAAAAAATGGCATATGTCTCCGACATCCTCTTCAATTTAATAGACAGAAAGGATGCAGAACACAGAGCCACCCCCGCATTCTGCACCCCTCTTCCCCCTTGGGGGAAGCTTGTCATTCGGTCAGACCGCCATCAGTTCCTTGTCCTTCTTGGCCGTCAGCTCGTCGATCTCTTTGCACCGCTTGTCGGTCAGATCCTGGAGCTCCTTCTCCAGGTTCTTCTGGTCGTCCTCGGTGATCTCGGACTTCTTGGTCTTTTTCTTGATCTCGTCCATGGCATCCCGGCGGATGTTCCGCACGGCCACCTTGCCCTCCTCGCCATACTTCTTCACCTGCTTGGTCAGCTCCTTGCGGCGCTCCTCGGTGAGCTGGGGGAAGGCCAGGCGCAGCACACGGCCGTCGTTCTGGGGGTTGATGCCCAGGTCAGAGGTCTGGATGGCCTTCTCGATGGCCTTCAGCAGGGAGTTGTCCCAGGGCTGGATGACCAGGGTGCGGGGGTCGGGGGAGCTGACAGCGGCCACCTGGTTCAGGGGGGTGGGAGTACCGTAATACTCCACGGTGATGCGGTCCAGCACGCCGGCATTGGCACGGCCCGCCCGGACGGAGGCGAAGTTGGCCTTGACCACCTCGATGGTCTTCAGCATTTTCTCATCATAATTCTTGATCTCAGGACTCATGGTCTCGACTTCCTTTCTTCTATCCCAGGCCGGGCCTGGATACTTCGGGGGCGTTTCAGCCGCCCACCACCGTGCCGATCTTCTCGCCCATCACGGCCCGCAGGATGTTCTCCGGGTCCTTCAGCGCAAACAGCAGCACGGGGATCTTGTTGTCCATAGACAGGGAGGTGGCGGTGGAGTCCATCACCTTCAGGTGCTGGGCCAGCACGTCGTCATAGGTGATGGTCTCGTATTTCACGGCGGCGGGGTCCACCTTGGGATCGGCGGAGTAGACGCCGTCGATATTCTTGGCCAGCAGGATCACATCCGCATCGATCTCCGCAGCCCGGAGAACAGCGGCGGTGTCGGTGGAGAAGAAGGGGTTGCCGGTGCCGCAGCCGAAGATGACCACACGGCCCTTCTCCAGGTGCCGGATGGCCCGGGAGCGGATATAGGGCTCGGCCATGGCCCGCATCTCGATGGCGGTCTGTACCCGGACCTCTACGCCCTTCTGCTCCAGCACGTCGGCCACGGCCAGGGCGTTGATGGCGGTGGCCAGCATGCCCATGTGGTCGGCCCGGACCCGCTCCATCTGGTCGCCGCCGTCCTTCACGCCCCGCCAGAAGTTGCCGCCGCCTACGACCACGCCCACCTGAACGCCCAGCTCTACGCAGCGCTTGACGACGTCGCACACCTGGCCGATCACATGAAAGTCCAGCCCACGGGAGGCGTCGCCCGCCAGGGCCTCGCCGCTGATCTTCAGCAGCACTCGTTTATACTTAGGTTGCTCCATTGGAACCACTCCTGTCTGTTTTCTTACAGTCTATTCTAATATAATTCTATCCGTTTGCATAGGGGGAATCACAAAATTTTTCATTTTATTCCGCCGGAAGCTGTTTTGCCGGACGAAATCGGGCTTGCCATTTTCTCCGTTTCACGCCATAATGGTAGTTGAGGTGAACCATGTGACAAGCTTATTCCGATGCCCCCTGTGCTCCGCCCCCCTGACCCGGGAGGAGCAGGGCTATCTCTGCCCCGGCGGCCACTGCTTCGACGTGGCCGCGGCCGGCTATACCCATCTGCTGCCCGCCAACCGAAAGCACTCCAAAAATCCTGGGGATGACAAGGCCATGGTGGCCGCCCGCTCCGCCTTTCTGGACCGGGGCTACTACGCCCCTTTGCGGGATGCCCTGTGTGCCCGGGTGGCGGAGGAGTGCAGGGCCCTCCCCTCCCCCGCCCTGCTGGACAGCGGCTGCGGCGAGGGGTACTACACCGCCGGGCTGTATCAGGCCCTGACCGCCGCCGGGTGTGCGCCCAAAATCGCCGGAGTAGATATCTCTAAATTCGCCCTGCGCCGGGCGGCCAAGCGCCTGCCCCAGGGGGAATTCGCCGTGGCCTCCGTCTATCACCTGCCCCTGGCCGACGAGAGCGTGGACGCCCTGGTGAACGTGTTCTCCCCCCTGTCTGCGGAGGAGTTTTCCCGGGTCCTCCGCCCCGGCGGGCTGTTCTGCTATGTGGTGCCCTCCGCCCGGCACCTGTGGGAGATGAAGCAGGTGCTCTATGCCAGACCCTATGAGAACCCGGTGAAGCGGGAGGACTACCCCGGCTTTGTCTGGCAGGGGGCGGACCAGGTCCGCTGCGCCCTGTCCCTCTCCTCCAATCAGGACATCATGGCCCTGTTCGGCATGACCCCCTACGCCTGGAAGACCCCCAAGGAGGGGGTGGAGCGTCTGTCCGCCCTGGAGCAGCTGGACTGCCAGGCGGGATTCGATATTCATATCTATCGAAAGATGTAAAGAACGGATTGCCGCGTCGCTGCGCTCCTCGCAATGACAAAAAATCGGCTGCTGCGTCAAAACAGTACAGTCCCGAAAACCTGTCATTGCGAGAAGGCGCAAAGCGCCGACGTGGCAATCCGTCTCTTCGTCCCCCCCCCGCTGCCGCAGAATTCCGGCGACGGCGAGGGGGTTTTGATTTATTTCAGCTTCTCCAGCCCCAGCTCCAGGCGCTTCAGGGTCTCCTCCCGGCCCAGGATGCGGCAGATCTCCACCGCCCCGCCGGGGGTGACGGCCTTGCCGGCGGCGGCGATGCGCACGGGCCACATCAGGGTGGCGTTCTTTACCTCCAGCTTGGCGGCCAGCTCCACCAGTCCGTCGTGGATGGCGTCCTGGGTCCAGTCGGGCAGCTGGCGCAGCATGGGGATGGCGGCCTCCAGCATGGCCTTGGACACCTCGGCGTTGGTCTTGGACTTCTTGTTGGTGAACAGCTCTGCGTCATACTCGGGCAGGGCCTGGAAGAAGTCCACCTTCTCGGGGATGTCGGTGAGCTTCTCGCACCGGGCCTGGAGCAGGGCGGCGATGTCGTCGGCGGAGATATCCTCCCGCTGCACCGCCTGGCGGATATAGGGCCGGGCCACATCGGCGAAGGCCTCCGGGGCCATGGCCCGGAGATAGATGGCGTTGAAGTGGGTCAGCTTCTCGATGTCGAAGATGGCGGGGGACTTGGACATGCCCGCCAGGTCAAAGGCCTTGGCCAGCTCCTGGAGGGAGAACACCTCCTGCTCGGCGATGTCCCCCCGGGGGGACCAGCCCAGCAGGGCCACATAGTTCAGGATAGCCTCGGTGAGGAAGCCCTGGGCCCGCAGGTCCTCGTAGGAGGGGTCGCCGTGGCGCTTGGACATCTTGTTCTGGGCGTCCCGCATGACGGGGGAGCAGTGGACGTACACGGGCACGTCCCAGCCGAAGGCCCGGTACAGCAGGTCATACTTGGGGGCGGAGGACAGATACTCGCTGCCCCGGACCACATGGGTGATGCCCATCAGGTGGTCGTCGATGACGTTGGCAAAGTTATAGGTGGGCAGGCCGTCCCGCTTGAGCAGCACCTGGTCGTCCAGGGTCTTGTTCTCCACGGTGATGTCCCCGAAGATGGCATCGTGGAAGGTGGTGGAGCCCTCCTGGGGGATCTTCTGGCGGATGACATAGGGCTCCCCCGCCTCCACGCGGGCCAGGGCTTCCTCCAAAGGCAGGTCCCGACAGGGGTCGGCAGCGCGTGCAAAGTCGCCGGAGTCCTCCTCCGACTCGCACTTCTCGCAGAAGCAGTAGTAGGCGTGGCCCTTCTCCGCCAGCAGTCTGGCATACTTGCCATAGGTGTCCCGGCGCTGGGACTGGATATAGGGGGCCACGGGACCGCCCACGTCGGGGCCCTCGTCGTGGTCCAGGCCGCACTCGGCCAGGGTGCGGTAGATGACATCGGTGGCGCCCTCCACCAGCCGGCCCTGGTCGGTGTCCTCAATGCGCAGGATAAAGGTCCCTCCGGCGTTCCGGGCGATGAGCCAGGTATACAGTGCGGTGCGCAGGTTGCCCACGTGCATATATCCCGTGGGAGAGGGGGCAAAGCGGGTGCGCACCTTCCCCTTGGGGATCTTGGCCTCCATCTCCTCAAAATACTTCTGATCCAGCATATTCTTTCCTCCGTAATTGCGGCACAGCCGCTTGATCTCATTCTAGTCCCATATTATAGAGGAAATCCCCCCGTTTGGCAAGGGCGCTTTGCCGCCCCGTCCAAACTTCCTGTTGCCCGCCCCTCGGCCCCCATGATATAATCAAGAAAAAGGGACCACCCACATCTGGAAAGGAGCCGACCATGACTTCTACCACCGGTCTGTTTCAGCTTTTTCTCTCCTCGCTCCTCAGCCGGAGCGCCATGGGATTCTTCCTGCTGCTGTTTCTCTGTTGCGCGGTCCTGTTTTTCAAATGCAGGGGCCGCTCCCTCCTGCGCATGGTCAGCGGCCTGCTGGCCCTGGTCTGCCTGGTCTATGGGGTGTTTATCCTCTTCCTGGTCTTCGCCTTTGGACACTCTGATGGCCGCCTCACCGAGCGGTCCGGCGAGGTGGTGGAGTGGAGCACCGACGGGGACACCAGTCTCTCCTCCTTTGTGGTGCAGACGGAGGAGGGAGACCGCTTCGGCGTTCTGATGACCGGCCAGACCGTCGTCCTGCCCAGCGATACCCTGTCAGCGGAGGACTTTCTGCGCCAGCCGCCGGAGGGCGTGGTGGTCTCCGTCCTCGGTAAGAAGGGCCGCCAGACCCTCACCGCCCAGGATGGCAGAACGCTGGCCGCTTGTTCTGCGGAGCGGGTCTCCATCGTCGGCCAAGTGACACAGAATGTCTTTCCTCTGTCCGACGGGACAGAGGTCGACCTGATACAATACGGCAGCGCCCTCTTCGCATCCAATCTCTACCGTCTGCGGGACGGGAAGCAGCTGCTGCGGGAGCTTCCGCCCTCCGGCCCGGAAAACGTGGCCGTCGGCGGGGTGGCGGGCTTCGACGATCTGCCCCCGGCAGCCCAGGCGGCCGTCTCTGCCTACTATGACCGGCGGGGCCTGCTGTACAACATAAAGCAGCAGGTGGAGGCCGCCTATCAGGCGTACCGGACGGACCCGGACTCTCTCCCCTTCCATGTGGAGCAATCCATCTCCCCCTCCGCCGCCAGCAGCCGGGTCCTGTATTTCCTCACCTCCGTGACCATGCCGGGCGGGAACGGCTCCGGCAAAGAGCTTCGCCTGGGGGATGCCTTTGACCGGGAGACCGGGGCGCGGCTGCCCCCCCTCACGCTGTTCTCTCTCCCGCCGGAGCAGGTGCCGGAGGCCCTTGTCTCCCTGTCCAAGCCGGAGAACGACACCCTGCACGCGGAGATGCTTGCGGCGTTCCGGCCGGAATATCTGGTCTTCTTCCCGGAGCATCTGGAACTGAACTTCCCCATGGGGACCCTGCCCAGCCAGGAGTATGACTATATCGCCGCGCTGGACTACACCCCCCAGCTCACCGCCCTGCTGCAAAGCTGGGCCATCCCGCTAGACAACTGACAAAATTCCCGGGCGGGTCCTGTATGGCCCGCCCGATTTGCTTTTTTCGGAAAAATCGTGTATCCTAATATAGCATCTATCCACCCACATTAAAGGAGGTCTATTTTGTCACACAATCGAATACGCCTGCCCAAAAGCCGGTTTGGGCGCACCCTGCTCAGCCTGGCGGTGACGGCGGCGGTGGGCTTTGGGTATTTCTATGTCACCCTGCCCGCCCTGAACCCCCACGCCGGGGAGTTCTACAGCTTTCTCGGTCTGCTGTGCGCCGTATACGTCGTCTGCGTCTTTCTCCTGTCCGGCGCACCCCACGACAACGTGATCCGCACCCCCAAGGAGAAGCTCCGCGAATGGCTGAAATTCATCAAGAGCCGCTGTCTGCCAGTGGGACTGCTGTTTGTGGCGGTGGTCGTGATAGCCGCTGTGGGCAACGTCGTCTCCATGCCCCTGCTCCGGGCGGCGGCCTATCGGGACCTGCTGACGGTGCAGACCGGGGACTTTGCCTCTGACGTGGCCCAGATCTCCTTCAACGAGATCCCCACCCTGGACCGCACCTCCGCCGAATTCCTGGGGGACCGGCAGATGGGCACCCTCAGCGACATGGTCAGCCAGTTTGAATACTCCGGCGACTCCACTCAGATCAACTATCAGGGCCGCCCGGTGCGGGTGGCTCCCATCGCCTATGCCGACCTGTTCAAGTGGCTGACCAACCGCGGCCAGGGCCTGCCCGCCTATGTGGTGGTGGACATGGTCACCCAGGAGGCCACCGTCACCCGCCTGCCCCAGGGGATGAAATACTCCTTCTCCGAGCCGCTGAACCGGAACATCGTCCGGCACCTGCGCTTCCACTACCCCACCATGATGTTCTCCACCCCGGAGTTTGAGATCGACGAGAGCGGCCACCCCTGGTGGATCGCCCCCCGGGTGGTAAAGACCATCGGCCTGTTCGGGGGCACGGACATCCAGGGCGCAGTGCTGGTGGATGCCGTCACCGGCCAGAGCCAGTATTACAAGGAGGTCCCCACCTGGGTGGACACCCTGTATGTGCCCGAGCTCATCATGCAGCAGTATGACTACCACGGCACTCTGGTCCACGGCTTTATCAACTCCCTGCTGGGCCAGCGGGACGTGACCATCACCACCGACGGCTATAACTACATCGCCATGAACGACGATGTGTACGCCTACACCGGCGTGACCTCCGCCAACGCCGACCAGTCCAACCTGGGCTTTCTGCTGTGCAACATGCGCACGAAAGAGACGCACTTCTACGAGGCCCCCGGTGCCACTGAAGCGGCGGCCCGGGCCTCTGCCGAGGGCGTGGTCCAGGACCTGGGCTATGTGTCCACCTTCCCCCTGCTGCTGAACATCGCCGGGGAGCCCACCTATTTCATCCCCCTGCTGGACAACACCAATCTGGTGAAGAGCTATGCCATGGTCAACGTGGCCCAGTATCAGCTGGTGGCCACCGGGGCCACCGTCTCCGCCTGCGAGCAGACCTATATCCAGATGCTCTCTGACAAGGGGGTCACCACCCCGGAGGAGCTGCCCAAGACCCAGGCCAGCGGCACCATCGCCGAGATCCGCTCCGCTGTTTTAAGCGGCAGCACCTATTACTTCCTCCGCCTGGAGGGCGAGACTGTGTTCTATGCCCTCTCCGCTGCCCAGGACCGCCAGGCCGTCACCCTGAACGTGGGGGACCGGATCACCCTGGACCACGCCCTGCCCGGCGAGGAGGAGACCGACATTCTGGATGCCTACGCCCTGACCATCGACGGGCGGGGAAGCAGTCAGACGGTTGCTCCTGATCTTGCCGCCGGCTGACAGCCCTCTCCCACAGGGCGAGCCAGGTACGCACCTGTCTCCTCTTGCCTCCCCCCCTGGGGGAGGTGGCCAGTGCGCACACTGGTCGGAGAGGGTCTCCCCCGCCGCAAAAAATCCCGCCTGCCGAGATGTTCGGCAGGCGGGATTTCTTCTTATGGAGGATTGATTTTTTACTCGTTGGCGGGCACGTGGATGACGCCCACGGGGCACTCCTTCACGCACAGCTGGCAGCCCACGCACTTGTCCTGGTCGATGTGGGCCAGGTTGTTCTCCACGGTGATGGCCTCCTTGGGGCAGGCCTTGGCGCACTTCATGCAGCCGATACAGCCCGCAGTACAGGCCTTGCGGGTGTCGCCGCCCTTGTCCTTGTTCTGGCACAGGACCACGGGCTTGCGCTTGTGCTCGGGGATGATGGAGATGACGGAGTTGGGACAGACGGCGGCACATGCGCCGCAGCCCACACACTTGGCCCGGTCCACCTTGGCGATGCCGTCCACAATGTGGATGGCGTCGAAGGGGCAGGCCTTCACGCAGTCGCCATAGCCCAGACAGCCGAACTTGCACATACCGTCGCCGCCGTACAGGCCCTTTACGGCCTGGCAGCTGTGGATGCCCTCAAACTCGAACTGCTTGCCGGTCTTTTCACAGGTGCCGGAGCAGCCCACCACGGCCTTCATGGCCACGGAGGCACCGGCCTCCACGCCCATGATCTCGGCGATGGCGGCGGCGGCCTTGGCCCCGCCGGGGACGCACTTGTTCACCGGTGCGCCCTCCTCCACCACGCACTTGGCGTAGTCGGCGCAGCCGGCGCAGCCGCAGGCGCCGCAGTTGGCACCGGGTAGAGCGGCGGTGATCTTCTCCACCCGCTCGTCCACGGGCACATACATGAAGATGGAAGCGGCCACCAGGATCACCGCACCCACAAGGCCGATGACGGTGACGACGATAATTGCCATTACGATAGAGTCCATACTACTAACTCCCCCTCCCTATCACACGCCGAAGATGGCTTCTACAATGCCGCCGAAGCCCATGAAGGACAGGGACGTCATAGCGGCGGCCACCAGGGTAATGGGCAGGCCCTTGAAGCACTCGGGCACGATGGCCTGCTCCACCTTGCGGCGCACGCCGGAGAACAGCACCATGGCCACCAGGAAGCCGATACCGGCACCGGCGGCGCAGACGATGCTCTCGGGGAAGGAATAGACGTTGTCCAGGTTCAGGATGGTCACGCCCAGGATGGTGCAGTTGGTGGTGATCAGGGGCAGATACACGCCCAGGGACTTATACAGGGCGGGGATGAACTTCTTCAAAAAGTTCTCCAGCAGCTGGACCAGGATGGCGATGACCAGGATGAAGACGATGGTCTGCAGATACTCCAGGCCGTTGGGGGCCAGGATGCCCATATACAGGGGCCAGGTGGCGGCGGTAGCCATGACCATGACGAAGGTGACGGCCAGGGACATGCCCACGGCGCTGTCCAGCTTCTTGGACACGCCCAGGAAGGGGCAGATACCCAGGAACTTGGCCAGGACGTAGTTGTCCACCAGGATCATAGTGAAGAAAATGCTGGCAAGCTTAATGGCCATTACGCATTACCTCCTTCCACAGCGGGGGCGTTCTTCTTGGGGCGGGTGGTCAGCCAGGTGGCACCGGCCATCATCACGCCGAACACGAAGAAGCCGCCGGGGGCGCTGGTCATCAGGGAGAAGGAGTCGATGGACTCGGGGATGACACGGATGGCGAAGTCAGAGCCCAGAGCGGGGATCAGGCTGCCCAGGCCGGACATCCAGGTGCCGGAGCCCAGGATCTCACGGATGGAGCCCATGATGGTCAGGGTGATGGTAAAGCCGATGCCCATGCCGATGCCGTCCAGGGCGGAGTCCACAACGCCGTGCTTGGAGGCAAACATCTCGGCACGGCCCAGGATGATGCAGTTCACCACGATCAGGGGCAGATACACGCCCAGGGCGGTGTCCAGATCGGGCACATAGGCCTTCACCAGCATCTGCACCAGGCTGACGAAGCCGGCGATGACGGTGATGAAGCAGGGGATGCGCACCTGGTCGGGGATGATCTTCCGCAGAGCGGAGATGGCCACGTTGGAGCACAGCAGCACGAAGGTGGCTGCCAGGCCCATGCCGATGCCGTTGGACGCCATGGTCGTCACGGCCAAGGTGGGGCAGGTGCCCAGCACCAGGCGAAGCACCGGGTTCTCATTCAGAATACCATTGGTAAGAATGCTCAGTTTACTGTTATTACTCATCTTGACTCACCTGCCTTTAAGGAATCTGGTTGTAGGCTTCGATGGCGGAGTTCACGGCAGACAGCACCGCTTTGCTGGAGATGGTGGCCCCGGAATAGGCGTCGATGTCCTGGTTCAGGACCAGGGCCTGACCGGCGGACACGCCCTCATACCGCTCCCAATAGGAGGGAGTGGACACCACGTTGCTGCCGATGCCCTTGGTCTCGGACTGCTCGGTGACCTTGATCTGCTTGATGGTTCCGTCGGGGGTGATGGCAGTCATGACCACCACGTCGCCGCCGTAGCCCTTGGCGGAGCTGGTGATGACCACGCCCACGTCGTTGGTGGTGCGGTACACATCGCTGACGTTGGCCACGTCGATGCCCTCTACCTTTTCAAAGCCCTGGGCGTCGGGCAGCAGCTCGGTACGGGCCGCCTCCTGGGCCGCCAGGGTGGCCGCCTCGATGATGGGGGCGGTGACACTGTTGGTGGCGGCCAGAGCCCCGGTCACCACGATGCAGATGACGCACAAAACCACGATGGGCTTAAAGATCTTGTTCCAGTTGCTCATTTCGCAGCACCCTCCTTCTTGGCCTTGGCAATGCCCAGCCGGTCCTGACGGGTGAGGATCTCGATGTAGGGCACCAGCAGATTCATCAGCAGGATGGCAAAGGACACGCCCTCGTTCATGGTGCCCAGGAACCGGATGGCGCAGGTGATGATGCCCAGGCCGATGCCGAACACCAGCTTGCCCTTGTTGGTGGTGGGCGAGGTGACATAGTCGGTGGCCATGAAGAAGGCACCCAGCATCAGGCCGCCGGAGAGCAGCTGCACGATGGGGTCACGGCCGGAGACGGCGCTGAGCACCGCCACGGTGGCCAGATAGGTCACGGGGATGACGGGGCTGATGACCTTGGTGGCAATGAGATAGATGCCGCCCAGCAGCAGGGTGATGGCGCAGGTCTCGCCCAGCACACCGCCGTGGTTGCCCAGCAGCAGGGTCACATAGTCGGCAGCGCCCATCTGTCCGCTGACGGCCAGAGGCGTGGCGGAGGCCAGGGCGTCGATGCCGTTGGCGGGGTGGGGATAGTTGGCCATGCGGCTGGCAAAGCCCATAGCCAGGGCAATGCGGGCCACGATGGCGGGGTTGGCCACGTTATAGCCCAGGCCGCCGAACAGCTGCTTGACGATGACGATGGCAATGAATGCGCCCACAATGGCCATCCACCAGGGCAGGGTGGCGGGCAGGTTAAAGGCCAGCAGCACGCCGGTGACGGCGGCGGAGAAGTCGCCCACGGGGACCTCTCGGCCCACCAGCTTGCAATAGCCCCACTCGAAGAACATACAGGCGGCCACTGTGATGACCGTGAGGATCAGGGAGTTGATGCCAAAAATCAGGATAGATGCGATCAGCGTGGGCAGCAGGGCGATGCACACCCGCTGCATGATCTTCTGCGTGGTGTCCGGCCCGGTGATGTGGGGCGCGGCGGTAACGATGAGTTTGTTGCCCATTACTTTTTCCCTCCGTTCTTCATCATGATCTTAGCCAGGGCGATGGAGGGGGCCAGGGGCCGCTTGGCCGGGCAGACGAAGGAGCAGGTGCCGCAGCTCATGCACAGGTCGGCGTTGAGCTCCTTCAGCAGGTCCACGTTCCCGTCCTGATAGGCCTGGACGATCTCCTTGGCGGACAGGCCCAGGGGGCAGGCGTTGGTGCACCGGCCGCAGTGGATACAGTTGGTCTGCTTGGGCAGATGGGCCCACTTCTTGGAGAAGGCCATCACCGCGTTGTTGTTCTTCAGCACGGGCTGGGACAGGTCGGCCACACAGGTGCCCATCATGGGACCGCCGTAGAGCACCTTGCCCGGCTCGTCGGTGAGACCGCCGCAGAAGTCCAGCAGCTCCTGGATGGGGGTGCCGATGATGACCTCTACGTTCTTGGCCTCCTTAATAATGTCGCCCTCCACAGTCAGGCGCTTGGTGGTCAGGGGCATACCGGTCTCCAGGTATTTGCCCACAAAGGCCACGGAGGTGACGTTCATCACGATGACCCCCACGTCAGAGGGCAGGCCGGGGAAGGGAACTTCCCGCCCGGTGCAGTTCTCGATGAGCACCTTCTCAGCGCCCTGGGGGTAGCGGCAGGCCAGGGTCTTGACCTCGATGCCCGGGGCATCGATGGCGTCCTTCATCTTGGCGATGGCCTCGGGCTTGTTGCCCTCGATGCCGATGACGCACTTGGCGATGTTCAGATGCTTCATCACGGCCTTGATGCCGCTGAAAATGAAGTGGGTGTCCTCGATCATACAGCGGTTGTCGGAGGTGATATAGGGCTCGCACTCGGCGCCGTTGATGACCAACGTGTCGATCTCGTCCAGGTTCTTGGGGGCCAGCTTCACCGCCGTGGGAAAGCCCGCGCCGCCCAGACCCACCAGGCCGCTGGCACGCACCGCGTCCTGGAAGGACTTCAGGTCCGTGACCTCAGGGGGGGCAACGGCGGGGTCGGGGGTCTGCTCCCCGTCGGGGATGATGACCACCGCGGTCTGCTTGGACCCATTGGACCCGATGATGGTAGTGATGCCATCCACCTTGCCGGACACGCCGGAGTGGATGTCAGAGGAGACAAAGCCGCCGGCCTTGCCCACCACGGTACCCACATAGACCTGATCTCCCTTTTTCACCGCGGGCGCGGCGGGCGCTCCGATGTGCTGGGACATGGACAGGACAATCTTGGAGGGCAGAGGCATCACTACTGTCTCCAGATTGGAAGTCCGCTTCTCATGTGGGACCGCCGCACCGTGTGCGGCTCGCTTGAGAAAATTGCTCATTCAGATTTCGACCTCCCTATGACTGCAATCGCGCTGACCGGAAGATACTTGCCTTCGTCTGCGGTCCTCCGGTGCTCACCTGTGTGTGCTTGGGCGCTTTGGATATGCCCGGAACTGCTTTCTGGATGCGCTTCGTATCTCCGTTCGTCCGTCCTGGCACAGAACGGGCGCACGACAAAACCCGCCGGTCTCCCCCGCCGCGTCTAATTTTCGTCAAAATCCCGGACGCAGAACGAAAGACCGTCGGCTTTCTTCACGGGGTCTATCATACACCCCTTTCGCAGAAAATGCAAGATTGAATTCTGTTCCGCCCACCCAAAGCCCATTCCATTTTCGGGGAAATTCTCCTATTCTTCGCCGAAAAATTCGGGCTTCAACCCCTTTTTCCACCCACGTGGGAGAAATCGCACCGGCTCTGTTCTGCATGGTTTCGTGCATCTTGCGCAAATTTACCCGGTACATCGTTCTGTATATCAGAACTTCGTGTTTTTTATCTTTCTCTTTCGTCAAAAATGAAGTTTTCCCTCCCCCGCCCCGCCATTTTCTTTGGCGCACTGCGATAACAGTACATCGGCAGACGTTATCGTTAAAAGGCAAAAAAACGCGGACCCGAAGGCCCGCGTTTTTGCCAAATATTTTGTTCTCAGCAGCAACCGTTGTTGCAGCCACAGCCGTTGTTGCAGCCGTTGTTACAGCCATTGTTGCAGCCGCCCCAACCGCCGCCGCAGCAGCAGCACAGGATGATGATGAGGACGATGATCCACAGACAGCCTCCGCCGCCCCAGCCGTTATTGCAGCACCCCATATGAGTACCTCCCGTTATGAAAGTCTTGAGGCGGCTGTTTGCCGCTCTCAATCCTATCATATGCGCCGGGGGGAAATGGGTTCTGCCCGGTCAAGCCCTCTCAGGCCAACTTCTCAGAGAAGGCCCGGAGCATGGCGGCCACCTCCGCCCGGCTGGCGCTCTTCTGGGGACTGAGGGTCAGCCGGTCGCCGGAGGAGCTGCCCATGATCCCCGTGCCCACCGCCCAGGACAGGGCCTCCCTGGCCCAGTCGCTGGCCTGGCTCAAATCGCTGTAGCCGGACAGGTCGGCCCGCTGGTCGGTCTGCTTGCCCAGATAATTCCCCGCGAAGCTGTACAGCAGCACCGCCACCTGCTGGCGGGTCACCTGCTGCTCCGGGGCAAAGGTGTCCGGGCTGGTGCCTGCGGTGATCTTCTGGGCGGCGGCCCACTTCACATAGGGGGCGTACCAGGCCGCATCGGCCACATCCTGGAAGGACACGTCGGCGCTCTGCAGCTGCCCCGAGGGGGAGCCGCCCATGCGGTAGAGCACCGTCATCAGCATGGCCCGGTTCATGACTCCGTTGGGGGCGAAGTGGCGGTCGTCCATACCGGAGAATAGCGCCTTTTCATACACATACCGCACCGGTTCATAGTACCAGTCGGCGCTGCTCACGTCGTAGAACGGGGTGGCGGCAGTGCCGCCTTTGGCAGACGCATAGCTGCCCTGCACCCCCATGCTGGCCCCGCCGGACAGAACGACGAGCTGGGCGGAGGTGTCCTCCCCCACCAGATAGCGGTGGTTCTCCTTCAGCGTCTGGCCGGAGGCCACCTCGCCCCCGGCGGTGATGTCCACCACCGCCCCGGCGTGGGTCACCCGCACGGTGCCCTCCAGCAGCAGGGCCCCGCTGCCCGTGGGCAGGGTGACGGTGTCCCCCTCCCCCCAGCTCTTGGGGGCCAGGACGGTACTCTCCTCCTGCTTGCTCCCTCCGGAGGTGTTCTTCCCTGCCAGGGCATCTAACGTGGCCTTGGCGCTGTCATAGGTCTGCTGCAGCTTGTGATAAGCCGCCGTCGTCCCCTTCTCGACAGCGGAGGGGAGAAAGGTGTTGTTCAGATAGCTCAGGCTCACCAGCCCATCCGGGGACGTGACGGCCCAGGCCCCGCAGGCCATGGCCGCCAGCACCCCGGCGGCGCACAGCAGCCGGATCATTCGCTTTTTCATTGGGGCTCCTCCTCCGGCGCTTTCTCCGCCTTTTCCTGTTGGGAGATCATATAGCTCAGGGCCAGCAGGCTGTCGGAGAAATGGACTGACTCCACCACCACGCCGCTGTCCTGGGGAATATTCAGCTCATAATTGGTGAAGTTCCAAAGGCCCTTCACCCCGGCGGCGGCCAGCCGGTCCCCCGCCTCCTGGGCGGCGGCCATGGGTACGGTGAGCAGGCCCACGTCCACCCGGTGGACCGCCAAAAGCTCCTCCAGCCGGTCCATATGATACACCGGCACCCCGGCGATCTGGGTCCCCACCACTTTGGGGTCCACATCAAAGGCGGCCAGCAGCTGAAAGCCGTTGCTGGAGAACTTAAAGTTTTTAATGAGGGCACGGCCCAAGTTGCCCGCCCCCAGCACCACAAGGGTGTGGCCCTGATTGATGCCTAAAATCTCCCCGATCTCTCCCTTCAGGCTGTCTACTTTGTAGCCGTAGCCCTGCTGGCCAAAGCCGCCGAAGCAGAACAGGTCCTGGCGGATCTGGGAAGCTGTCAAGCCCATGGACTTGCCCAGGGCGCTGGAGGAGATGCGCACCACCCCCGCCTCCTGCAATTCCGACAGCTGGCGGTAATACCGGGGCAGACGGCGGATCACCGCCGTGGATACCTTTGCGTTTCGTTTCATAGCTCTACAACTCACACACCTTAGAATCGTGAGATTTTATGTTCAGTTTACTCTATCTCGCCCCCGCTGTCAAACCTTTTCCCGATAAACTCGTCCCGGCAGATGCAGCAGACCGTCCGCCGTACCATGGGGCAGCGTGTCAATAAACCCGTTTCTGTCATTCCGGGGAGCGCAGCACCCGCAAGGGGTACGCCGCATCCGTAAGGCAGCGGAGCTGCCAACGGCTGCGCAGCGACGTGGGAATCCGTAATCCAAAAGCCGGAAATGTGATGATACTCGTGAGTGTTAGGAACGGATTGCCACGTCGGCCCGTTGGGCCTCCTCGCAATGACAGGCTTTTTTGACACTCTCACCATGGGGATGGATGCGCCCCGCTCTGCCGGCACTGCACCCGGCACGGGCTGTTTCGGCAGGTTTTGTGAAAAAACGGCCCATCCGGTCAATCTTCCCCTTGTGTTACCGGGGAAAACGCAGTAAAATAAAAGGACTATTGATTCGTTAGGAGTATTCAGATATGCGGCAAAACGCCAGGTTCATTCGCAAACTGCCCATCCCCATGGAGATCAAAAAGGAGTTCCCCCTGTCCCAGCAGGTCTCCGCCACGCGTCTGGCCCGGGTGGAGGAGATGCGCGCCATTCTGGATGGCCGGGACAGACGGCTGATGCTGATCATCGGCCCCTGCTCCGCCGACCGCGAGGACAGCGTGATGGACTACGTCCACCGCCTGGTCCCCGTGCAGGAGCAGGTGAAGGACAAACTCCTCATCGTCCCCCGCGTCTACACCAACAAGCCCCGCACCAACGGCGCCGGCTATAAGGGGATGCTCCACCAGCCCGACCCCAGCAAAAAGCCGGACATGCTGGCTGGCATTATCGCCATCCGCCGTCTCCATACCCGGGTGGTGGAGGAGACCGGTTTCGCCTGTGCCGACGAGATGCTCTACCCCGAGGACCACCGCTACCTGTCCGACATCCTGGGCTATGTGGCCGTGGGCGCCCGCTCGGTGGAGAACCAGCAGCACCGCCTGGTGGCCAGCGGACTGGACGTCCCCGTGGGTATGAAGAATCCCACCGGCGGCGACCTGAGCGTGATGATGAACTCCATCTATGCCGCCATGGGCGACCACATGTTTCTCTATCGCGGCTGGGAGGTGGAGACCTATGGCAACCCCTACGCCCATGCCATCCTGCGCGGCTGCGTAAACGAGCGGGGGGAGAGCCGCCCCAACTACCACTACGAGGACCTGGTCCAGCTGTACAAGCTGTATACGGAGCGAGCCATCAAAAACCCCGCCTGCATCGTGGACTGCAACCACGCCAACTCCGGAAAGCAGTATCTGGAGCAGACCCGCATCGCCAAGGAAGTGATGCACTCCAAGCGGTACTCCGCCGACATCAACGGCCTGGTCAAGGGCCTGATGATCGAGAGCTATATCCAGGACGGCAGCCAGAAGATCACCGAGTGCACCTACGGCAAAAGCATCACCGACGCCTGTCTCGGCTGGGAAAAGACCCGGCAGCTGATCTTTGATCTGGCCGAGCTGCTGTAAGTCTCTCCCCCAAACTCTCACACAAAGCACAGGAAGCAGGAGCCGCCCGGCTCCTGCTTCCTCTTTTCACATCATTCTGACCAGCTCTTTTTTCAGCCGGGCGATGATGCGCTTTTCCAGGCGGGAGATATAGGATTGGGATATCCCCAGCCGGTCGGCCACCTCTTTCTGGGTACGCTCCCGCCGCCCGTCCAGCCCGAAGCGCATGGTGATGATCCGCCGCTCCCGGGGGGACAGGCGGGACATGGCCTGTCGGAGCAGCTGCCGGTCCACGTCCGCCTCAATGGGCTTCATCACCAGATCCCCCTCGGTGCCCAGCACGTCGGACAGCAGCAGCTCGTTCCCGTCCCAGTCGGTGTTCAGCGGCTCGTCAAAGGACAGCTCCGTCTTCTGGTTGGCCGTCTTGCGCAGGTGCATCAGGATCTCGTTTTCAATGCACCGGCTGGCATAGGTGGCCAGTTTGATGCTCTTGGCGGGCTGATAGGTCCCAACTGCCTTGATCAGGCCGATGGTGCCGATAGAGATCAGGTCCTCGATGTTGATGCCCGTGTTCTCAAACCGCCGGGCGATGTAGGCCACCAGACGCAGATTGTGCTCGATGAGCTGGTTCCGGGCCTGGGCATCCCCCTGTTCCAGGCGGGCAATGAGGGCCCCCTCCTCCTCCCGGCTCAGGGGGGCGGGCAGGGTGTCGCTGCCCCCGATGTACATGATCTTCCCCGGCTGCGCCAGCCCCAGCCGGACCAGCAGCGCCAACCCCCGCTCTCTCAGCCTCCACAGGAACCCGTTCATCCTCCATCCGTCCTTTCCCTTTCCTATTTATAAGGGGGCGACCAGCGCCCCATAGCCGCCCCCGTCCGACACCGGCGTGGGGGACAGGGCCACCAGCAGCGGCCCCAATTCGCGCCCTGCCAGCTCGATCCCATCCACCCGCACCGCCAGCAGCAGCCCCCGGCTCACCCCCACCGAGCGATAGGGCAGCAGTGAGAACCGTCCCCGCCATGCCCCCCGGCCCAGCCGCACCAGGCCGGAGGGCGGGTCCTCCAGGTCCCCCCGCTCCGGGCGGTTGTCCTGCGGAAAGATGGCCGCCAGACGCGCTCCCTCCGCCACCATCACCGGTCGGCCGGAGGCCGGGTCTGTCAGCGTGTTCCCCGTGTCCACCAGGGCCACCAGCTCCGCCGCCCGCTCCCCCAGGGTCAGCCGCACGGGCAGCAGCTCCCCGGAGGCTGCGGTGTGCCGCCCCACCCGGCTGAACGCCACGGTCAGCGCCCCATAGCACCCCGCCGCGGACAGCAGCACCAGCTTTAGGTCCAGGGGGGAGTAGATGACCCCGCTGCGCCCCAGGGTCAGCCCCTGGCCGCCCATCAGCCCCACCGCCAGCACGCCCCCGGCGAAGGCGCAGGACAATGCCAGAAAGATGACCCCCTGACGGACCAGACGGCGGCTGCCACCATAGGCCGCCAGCAGCATCAGCACCGCCGCCGCCCCCCGGCACAGGGGATGGCGGAGAAAGGCCAGCCCCGGCAGGAAAATGGCCACCGCATACCCCCCGCCCAGCAGGGCCCCCAGCAAAAAGCGCAGCCGGGTCAGGGGCTCCCCCGCCAGCCGGGCCGCCGCCAGCAGCAGCAGATAGTCCACAATGGCGTTGAGCAGAAACAGGGTGTCCACATAGATCACCGTCATACCCGTCCCCCCTGTCGTGCCCTCTATTATACCGGCCGGGCCGGGAGAAATGGGTCAGAATGGGGGATGGAAAAAGCCGCCGCCGGAATTGAAGTGACCCCGAAAAGTTAGACAATATTTTGAAGTAAAAATTGTTCAAGCAGCCGAAAGGGCTTGTTGTCTGTGAATTGCAGGCGGCAAGCCCTTCAGTTTTGCCTTGATCCTGCGGTTGTTGTAGTAATCCAGATATGCAACGAGTTCCTGTTTGAAGTGCTCCATGGACTGAAATTCTTGCAGATATAGCAGCTCACTTTTGAGCAGCCCAAAGAAATTTTCTATCACAGCATTGTCCAGACAGTTTCCTTTCCGGCTCATACTCTGCCGGATGCCTTTCTCTCGGAGCATCCGTTGATACTGTTTATGTTGGTACTGCCAGCCCTGATCAGAATGGAGAATGAGGTTTGTTCCGTCCGGAATTTTTGCAAATGCCTCGTTCAGCATAGTTGTCACCATGCTGAGCACAGGGCGATCCGATATGGTATAGCTGACCAGATCGCTGCTGTGCAAATCGAGAATTGGGGACAGATACAGTTTCTCGCCAAACAAACTGAACTCTGTCACATCGGTGACCCACTTCTGGTTTGGCTTTTCGGCGCGGAAGTCCCGGTTTAACAGATTTGGCGCGATTTTGCCAACTTCTCCCTTGTAGGAACGATACTTCTTCATCCTGACACGGCAAACTAAGCCCAGCTCCTTCATCAGCCGCTGGACAGTCTTGTGGTTCAGGAGGAAATTGCGCTTGCGAAGCTCTGCCGTGATCCGGCGATAGCCGTATCTTCCTTTGTTTTCATGGTAAATGGCCGTGATCTCCGCTTTGACAGCTTTATACTTATCTGAACTGTTCATCCGCTTCAGATGATAGTAGAAAGTGGCACGGGGAAGTTGAGCGATTGAGAGAAGAATATCCAGAGAATGTCTTTGCCTCAGCTTTTGAACTACCTGCGTTTTCTGCGCTGGCGTCGCTCGTCTTCCAAAACCAAGGCTTGCAAGTTTTTTAGGTAATCGTTCTCCGCACGCAGTCGCTGCACTTCGGCCAGCAGATCTTCTTCTACATCCTTCGGCAGCTTCTTTGGCCGACCGGTGCTGCCGCGGCCGCGCCGTTCGACCGTCAAGCCTTCCGGCCCTTCTTCCAGATAGATTCGCTCCCACGATTTGATCTGATCTCTGCTGTTTACATCAAATCGTCGGCAGGTTTCGCTGTAACTCAATTTATCTTCTCGCATGGTTTCGATCACCAGTTTTTTGAATTCCGCTGTGTATCGTTTGTTCGGTACTCCCTTTGGCATAGAAAAACACCCCATTTCCTAACAGTATACCATACTGTCTAACAAATGGGGTGCAGTTCAAAAAGGGCGGAGAAGCTCTTAGCCCCTATTTATAGAAGGAAAATCATTGCCATGACTTCTAAGTTAAAAGTCACAATCATCTCTCTTTTCAGACGCCTTTACATTTTGTATCAGGTCTTCTATATAGTTTTGCATAGCTACTGGTTGTGGCACAGATTGAATCAGTTCTAAGAATTTCGTTTATCGAATTATAAAATCAAAATCTTCGCCATAACCTACCTGACGACAAGTATGTAAGATTTCTCCGTTTTCACAAAGATTTGTGCTCCAAAGTTGAAGCATCGGGGTGTTTCGCTGAACATTTAATAGGTGTGCCGTGTTATTATTCGCCCTAATAAGCCGCATGGTCAAATGACCAGATATAATATTAATTCCTTGTTCTGTTTCCAAATAACTATATAGGGACTTATTTTCTAAATCAATACCGATTAAATATGAGTACTTTAAAGGGAAATAGTTGTCTTCAATAACTAATGGTTTACCGTCTGCATATCGCAATCGGCGAATTCGAACCGCCTTTTCTCCTTCCTGAAGTCCTAATGCTTCTATCACATCGGTATCTTCCGGTATGCAAATAGATGCCTCTAACACTTTACTGCCTGCAACCTTACCATTTGCATGACACAGATTCGTAAAACTCATAGCAGAGTTATTCAGTACTTTTTTCATAGGAGGCGTTTTTAAAAAGGTACCTTTTCCCTGCTTTTTGACAACAATTCCCCTATTTGCTAATTCGGATACTGCTTTACGAATTGTTATCCGGCTTACACCATAATTTCGAGACATTTCGTCTTCTGTGGGCAACCGTCTCGTTTTATCGAATTTATTATGTTCTATGTCTATCATAATCTGTTCGATGACCTGCTGATATAAAGGCACCATACTGTTAAAGTCTATCATATAATGTCGCCTCTCTTTTCCTTCGTAATAATATGTGCCAGTATATAACGTTCTATGATTATATATTACTATTTCATCATATGAAATACAATCACCAAAACAATAATATTTGTAATTTTGGTGCCGTCAAGATTTGGACCTGTTGACAAAGTGGTGCGCAAATCCTTTCTGTGGTACAATAGTTATAGGAGGGATGTAGCATGATGGGACACCAAAGCAGACAAATGGCAATGATTTTCGTGGATATTGAGTCACTGATTCCAGAAACCCACCTGCTGCGGAAGATCGAGCGGATGGTATCCTTTGATTTCATCTATGATCTTCTGGCACCATATTATCCGGCAACAGGCCGTCCATCTGTGGACCCTGTCAGTATGTTCAAAATGCTCTTGATCGGATACCTGTATGGCATCAAATCAGAGCGGCGGTTGGTGGAGGAAGTTCAGCTCAACATCGCCTACCGATGGTTTTAATGTAGAAACAGAAGTTGAACAGAGTATGCAAAGCTATCTCGATTCTTTGGATGAAGAGCTTTCCAATCAGCCAGACTTCAAAAAGCCGCCAACAAAAATTGTAAGGAAGTGCCGTACCACCAGCCAAACGGATCCAGACAGCGGTTCTCCTACGATCCACAGCTCGACGCATTCATCTGTCCGGAAGGAGTTCCTCTTACGTACCACAGGCTAAATTGCAGCAAATCGACGGGCAAATATCTAGGGCAGTTTCTCCGTCTTGAAACGGGAACACTGTATTTCAAAGATTCGAAAAAGGGGCATTCTTGCAGCTACGGAAGAATGCCTCCTTGCCGCCATGGCCCTAAATCTTAAGCGGATGGCAAAATGTCATCTTTCTGCCATCTTTCGCTATCTCCAAATTTATTATTCTGCTGGGGCCACGATGGGTTTCAGCTGAATTTTTATGTTTGTCAACAGGTCCATTATTGTACATTATCGCACTTCTCGCTCCCAACGATAGTATGTAGATGGTGTGATTTCTCTTTGCTTGCACCACTGCCGGACCGGAAGACCGCTGCTTCTGCAATCCTGGATCGCTGCTACCCACTTCTGTTGTCGTGCCTGGTGCTTTACCTCTGTTGATGTCATGGTGTCTCTCCCTGATGTTAATAGTGGTGGAACGTCGCGAAACGTTCCACCACTATTATCCCATGGGTGTCCATCCGCCGGGAGATTTGACGGTCACTTTATATCTGTTTTATAACTAAATTGTTTCTTTTAATATTCAAACTTCCACATGTAACGCCGATAGCTCATAGGGTGCATCCTTACATCACCCATGGCAGAGATAAACTGCTTTGAAATAGGATGAAGTAGCAACGCATTAAAGTACTCCGCCACATCTGGATCTAATGCACTCAATCCCATTTCTTTAGCATCGAATATATAGTGATGGCCCCCGAAACGTTCCAAGAACCGCTCGGCACGTTCGTCTATAGGCCGCGTTTTTCCTATACTCTTGAATAAGAGTACCGCCAGCTGATTGTCGGTGGTTTCAAAAGCCCCATGGAAGTATTCTCCAGAATGGCAAGGAACACAATGAACTGTTTGCATTTCCTGGAAGAAACAAAAGGCATCGGAATATGCTACCTCCCAAGCGGCACCACTAGCCAGTACATTAAATATAGTATCATTTCGGTACTGCATAGCGAAGCGAGCTGCTTCTGGCTTAACAGCCTGATATGCTGCAGCATAAATATCGGGGAACTTACAGAACGCATCCATTGCTTTTTCATAGCCGGCATACCCTTCCATCGCAAAAAGCAGGCGGAAAGCTAACTTCAACGCAGTCCCCTGACTGTTACAATGCACCAGAGAAGGATCCTGGCACCATTCGTCCGCATGGAAGTAGACGAGCGAATACTTTGCAGTCTGTGCTGTAAGCGAATCTGAATAGCCAGTCAGGCCGATAGTAACAGCTCCCGCAGCATTCGCCTTTTTGAGTGCATCTACCGTCTCAGCAGTAGCTTTAGTCGAAGTGCAAATTACAAGAGAACTTGGTCCGACCGCTTTGGGTGTAGCATGAACAAACTCACTACTATTCATCCCAGAAACATGCATGGAAGTGCTCTCCTGTTGCAGTAAATACCGTGCTGGGAAAGAAGAAGCTAGCGAACCGCCACAAGCGACAAAATAGATATGTTTCAGCCCCCCGGCTGCATCAAGATCACTTTTAACCTGATCTACCACTTCAATGATTTCCTGCATACCCTTTACATTCATAGTTTTATCTCCTTAATTCCTGACGCATGGCCTCTGTAGCCCCTTCATCGATCTGATAGCCGTCATATTCGTTTCCAATAATAACGACACCATAATCTCGCCTAGCCCCCTCAACCGATACCTTGCATTCTATTACATCCTGAAGTACCTTCTGTATATCACGGTTCAGCGGGTCTCCGTATCCACCAGCACCCGGGGTAATAACACGAACAATATCGTGCTCCATCATGGGAAAGCTCGTCACTTTATTGCTAAGATGGGTTACTGCCCCGTCTGCGGCCACACGATAGAAACCGCCACCGGCACCTTCCTTCCCACCTTTCAATCCCCACGGGTGAATTTTATGTCGGTCGCCCAAACCAGTATAAAGCACATTATCTTCCAGAATCTCTAACTCACGTTGGATACCAAGTCCGCCTCGGAAATATCCCGGGCCACCAGAATCCTCTTTCAGTTCATTCCTTCTTGCTAACAGATGGGGGAACTCAATCTCTGTAGCCTCGATAGGCATATTGGAAGTATTGGTCATGTTTACTTGGATTCCGGACAACCCATCATATTGCCAACAAGCACCTCCACCACCCGCAATAACCTCATGGAAAATAAATACTTCATCAGAATCCTGCCGAACCTTGCCAGACAGCAGCGTGGTAGTGCAGGCTCCATTTCCCGCTGTAACAATTTGTTCAGGTAAAAGCGGCGCTAGTGCCCCAAAAATTGCATCAGGGACGCGTTGGGACGTGTCAATCTGGCAACCAATAGGCGAAGGCTCAGTGGGATTCAAGATACATCCTTTAGGTGCAATCACCTTAATAGCTCGGTTGATTCCTTCATTAGCTGGAATATCGGGCCCCAGCATAGCCTTAACGGAATAAAACACATCTGCTTTAGTACACGGCCAAGGAACATTGATAGGTGCCTCCAATTGTTGGGCAGAGCCAGTAAAATCAACTTCCATCTGATTGCCACGCACTGTAATCTTGACCTTAATCGGCAATGGATCTGGGTATTTTTCGCCGCAGCCATCCATATAATCTGTATAGCTATATTCACCGTCTGGAAGCTTGGCGACTGCCGCCCGAATCCGGCGTTCCGAATACTCAATCAATTCAGACATGCAAGAAATTAGGACATCCCCATAGCGCTCATACGCATCCTGTAACCGTTGAATTCCAATCAAATTTGCCGACATCTGTGCAGTCAAATCACCGTATCTCTCCTGTGGAACTCTGGAGTTGACCAGCAACATATCCATAACACTTTGATTCAACTTGCCATCCTCACGAATACGCACTAGCGGAATTCGAATTCCCTCCTGGAACAGGCTGACAGCATCACCACTGGATGAGCCAGGGACTTTTCCCCCAATATCCGCATGATGTGCAATGTTTGCTACCCATCCAACAAGTGTATCACCACAGAAAGCCGGCGCAGCTAAAACGATATCCGGCAGATGATTTCCGCCTCCATGGAATGGATCATTTACAATAAACATATCCCCCGGATGGATGTTTTCGCGCCCAAATTTTTCGTAAATGTTAGGCACAACACTAAGCATTGAACCCAGCAAGGCAGTCAAACTTTCCACCTGAGCCACACTATTCCCATCCGGATCAATTACAGCAGTACAAACATCCCGACGTTCCTTCATATTCGTAGAGTATGCACTGCGGATAATAATCCCATAGGTTTCCTCCGCCACAGACATCAGCAAATTTCGGATAACCTCTACTGTAACGGTATCTGGTCTGTTGTGAACCATATCATCTCACCTCGTTATAGTGCATTACAATATTTCCATATCTGTCCACTTTGAGTACCCACTTAGGAGGAACTACCAAGGTGGTGTCCATCTGTTCGCAGATACACGGGCCGCTAATGCTTTGCCCGGGAAGCAAATCATCTCTGCTGTACACTGGGCTTTCCAGATACTCCGTGCAGTTCTGGTAAAGGACACGCCGTACCTCGATTGGTTTCGGCAACGGTGCCTCCGGCTCCATCGGCTTCGCTTCCATTTCAGGCTTGTCGATTATTCCAATTGCGCTGACTCGGTAACTGACAAATTGAACTGGCGCGTTTTCATTGCAATAACCATAACTTCTTTTGTGTTCAGCGTGAAAATCCGATAGTGCTTTCTCCAAAGTTTCCTCAGTCAAGACACCAGAGGCAACAGGAATATTAATTTCGAAATTTTGCCTCTGATAACGCATATCAATCGAACATTCAAAAATTCGCCGTTCCTGCACAATTCCCTCTCGATCAAGCGCCTTTGCTCCCTGGAGCAACATATCCGAGAATTCCTTATTGAAGAGCAGAATGTTCTCTTTTGTTGCATCCAGGATATTTGTTCTGCTCAAATCAAATTTAGTATCAGCCAACAGCAACCCCAACGAACATAGCGTTCCAGGATGCGGAGGAATAATTACTTCCCGAATACCCAACTCCTGGGCGACCTCACATGCATGAAGGGGGCCTGCCCCTCCAAAAGCCATAAGACTGAATTCCCGGACATCATAGCCTTTTTCCACCGATACACTGCGAACCGCACGTACCATATTAGAATTGACAACGGTAATAATACCGTTCGCCGCTTCTTCTCTGCTAAGTGAACTTTTGGCACAGATATATTCATCTAGTGCTTGATATGCTTTTTCCAAATGAACCTTCATTCTTCCACCAAGAATTCGGTTCTGATTCAGTTTTCCTAAGACTATATTAGCATCGGTGACAACTGGCTGCGTACCACCTCTGCCATAACAAGCGGGCCCAGGAACAGCTCCTGCACTTTCAGGCCCTACTTTCAATGCATTCCCCTCATCAATCCTGGCAATAGAGCCTCCACCTGCTCCAATCGTAATTATATTAATCATAGGAATCCGTGCTGGATAACCTTCTACCAATCGTTCGTTTGACACTTTAGGCGAATAATTTTCAATCAAGCTTATATCCGCACTGGTTCCGCCCATATCAAATGTGATTACTTTAGAGGCTCCACACTGTCGGCCAATAAACGAGGCAGCAACTACTCCAGCACTGGGGCCAGAAACAGCACATTTGATAGGGCAATCGATTGTTTCTTTGATAGATATGATTGAACCATTCGACTGTGTAATGTAAGGTTCTACCTGTACGCCAATATCCTTCAGCGACTGCTGGAAATTGTGAACATACTTTTTCATTACAGGTCCTAGATAACAGTTTAGGACAGTTGTGCTCATCCGGCTGTATTCTCGGAATTCAGGCGCAAGATCACTAGAAATTGTTGTATATGCTTCAGGAAATTCTTCCTCTATAAGTTCTTTGATTCGCCGCTCATGTGCAGGATTAATGAACGAAAACAGCGTACATACCGCAATCGCCTGCACACCCTTGTGTTTCAGAAAACGGATAACACGGCGGGCATCTTCTTCGTCAAGCGGAGTGTCAATTCCCCCATTATACAAAATACGTTCCTTAACCCCCATATTACAACCAGATGGGATTAACGAAACCGGCTTTTGTGCCTGCAAGTCATATAGGCTCGGGCGTTTTTGATTCCCGATTTCCATGGTATCTTTAAAACCTTCTGTTGTGATTAGGCCAAGCTTTGCACCCTTTTTTTCAATCAGGGCATTAGTACCGACAGTTGTCCCATGTGCCAAATAAGACACCTGATCCGCATCTGCTTTCTCCTGTGCCAAAATATCCTGTACACCTTTTACAATAGCCCTAGAAGGGTCTTCAGGGGTTGAACTGTCTTTGTAGTTAATCAACCTACCAGTGTCTAAGTCAAACACAGAAAAATCCGTAAATGTACCGCCTACATCGACACCAATCATGTAGCCCATAATATCACCTCAGATAAAAACTATTATTTATTAATACATTATATAATGTTATGTATTAAGTGGAAACACGAGCCATCAGCTCAAGCGGAATATCGGTTCCATAGCCGATGGCTCCGGAAATCGTACAAGTATGTGCCGACCATTTTGCCGCATCTACTAACGAAGCGTGCAAAAGTTCGGCTCGATAAAGGGGATTGCCCCAGTTTTCCTTACCGTCTTGTTCTAATTGCTTTCCTAATTTTGTAAGTAGTCCAGCGGCAAAGCTATCTCCCGCACCCATAGTATCCAGTGCTTCCACGATATATGGGGATTGCTTCATATGGAATGGTCCATCATAAATCAGTGCTGATTGATTCCCTCGCGTAATGCATACAACCATTTTACCTAGAGCCATCATCCTATTCGCAATGGTAATAGCCTCTGTTCCCGACAGCCCGCTTCCAGATAAAAAGGCAAAATCAATATAAGGGCACACCCGGTTCAATCGTTCTTCGTCTGTCCATTGGCCTGAAAAGTCATAACTCACTAATCCAGGGAGTGTACTTAATTTTGGTAGCTCTCCGTCCAGGAAACTATTGTTACTGGTATGAATGATTTGAAATTCAGAGCAATACGAAAGATCTTCTTCGTCAAGAGAAATAGGGTGTCTCTGCAATACTCCCCCTCGATTGCTGCCTAGGAAGACTCGGTCACCATGATTCAATGTAACCTTGGCATATCCATTTTCCCCAGGATATATACGACATCGCTCACAACCGATTCCTTCCTCATCTAAGACATGTCGCACATGTTCTGCAACGCAGTCAGTTCCAAATACACCCAAAAAATCAGCTTTCGCTCCTAACCGTGCTGCATTCACTGCAACATTCAGTGCTTGCCCGCCTGGATACATCATACCAGTATGCAAATATAGATCGCAGACGTTATCTCCTAACCCCAACAGTTTCATCGGAACATCCTTTCTGGGAAAAATTTGAAGGACTGGCCGGTTCACTAAAATGTTACTCCGGCCAGTCCCTTGATCAGGTGGAATTAGGCTGGATTAGCTTTCTCAAATTCAGCATTCCATGCCAGAACTTTTTCATAGAGTTTCTCGGTCTTGAACAAGTCTGTCTCCTGGAGTTCATAACCCAACTGGGAAGTAGCATCAATGAACGACTGACGGTCACAGTCTACAAAGGTAACGCCTTTATCAATCAGTTCCGTTTTCATTTCAGCCCATTCGTCTTTGATGGTATCATTATAATATTTCTCAACCTGAGAACCAAGGCTCTTAAAGACTTCCTGATCCTCAGCGGGGAGCGTATCCCAGAAAGACTTGGCAAAGAAAATACTCTCAAACGGGTAGGCAAAATCAACTTCGGAGGCATAGGGAGCAGACTCATAGAATCCAGCGGAATAATATGCGTCTTTCGCAGAATCGCCACCGTCCACAATCCCCTGCATCAAAGCAAAGGTATACTCAGAATAAGCAGTCACAACTGGTGTAGCCCCCATTGCACGGGCATTAGCTTCAAAAATAGGAAGATTGGGGATACGATACTTCATTCCTTTCATATCAGAAGCGTTCTCCAGCGGCCATGTGCAGAACAACATTCGAGGATTACGCTGCAGATTGTAAGCAACAAAGACATAGCCAGCGTCATCTAAGTCCTTCCAGATTTGCTCGTTCTGTGCAATATAGTACTGTGCCTGTTCAGAGGAGTTAAAGCAAAATGCCATATCCAAAATATTAAGATCTGGGGAATAGGTAGCCATGGTACTCAAAGTAGTCATCATAACTTCCTGAAGGCCCATTTGCATATTTTCTAACATAGTGGTCTCGTTACCCAGTTGTTCCGAGGGATAGAAATCAAACCGGTATTTTCCATTAAATGCAATGTTGGCCAAATCACAGTAATATTGACAAGCCGTCGGGCCGGTCTCACCCAGCGCACCGGCATTACCAAAGCGAACAACTTTGGTGTCAGCCCCATACTGAACATTAGCTGCCTGTTTAGAAGCTTCTTCTACAGAAAGAGAGGATACATCAACAATGCTACTGGAAATGCCAGTCGGCTGAGAGGAAGAACTAATAGCACCAGGAGA
Organism: Flintibacter faecis; assembly: GCF_014287875.1. Classification (GTDB taxonomy): domain Bacteria; phylum Bacillota; class Clostridia; order Oscillospirales; family Oscillospiraceae; genus Lawsonibacter; species Lawsonibacter faecis_A. The sequence continues at coordinate 56,956 of NZ_JACOPN010000003.1, forward strand.
TGTACCTGAAGCTGAACTTGAAGGATTCTTGCTGCATGCAGAAAACATCCCGCACACTAGGGTCAGTGCCAAGAGCGTTGCCAGTGTTCTTTTCATAATTAATTACCTCCGTTTTTATTTGAGCGTCCCAAGCAGTCTGGGGAGAAACTCTGTAACCTGCGGTACATAAGCAACCAGCATCAGTGTAATAAACAGGGGAATCAAAAACTGAATCGTGTACTTCAGCGCAGATTCGAAATTACCTCCTGTCGCCTTACATGTGACGAACAATGCCGGTGCAAAAGGCGGAGTTATTATACCAATGGTGATATTCAAAACAACCATGACACCCATCTGGATATAGCTCATTCCAAGTGCAGTAGCTAGGTTCATCAAAATCGGTGCCATCATAATCTCGATCTGCATTGCGCCAATAAAGCAACCCATGAATAACAACAAGCAGTTTAGCAGTAACAGGATAAGAATCCGGTTATTCAGAGCCATCAGCGCATTTGTAACCACGGTCGTTATGCCGCTTGTAACAATAAGCCAGTTGAACACCATACCAGAAGCGCATAGGCACATCACCATTCCGGTACTGGCAATAGTCGCTCGCAATGCTTTGGAAAACATAGCCCAGTTAAATCTCCGAATAGCAATGGCAAGCAGTACACAGTACATAGCTGCAACAGTCCCACATTCAGCGGGCGTAAAAACACCTGTTGTAATCCCAGCAATCAAAATAATTGGGCCTCCCAATGCCGGAAGGGACTTCCAAGTAGCAAAAAACCGCTCTCGCCAAGTATATCTTCTGGATTTTGGGCACTTAATATTTTGAGTTTTCATGGCAATAACAATCCAGACCATCATACAAATTCCCATGATAGCACCTGGGAGATATCCGGCCTCGAACATCGCCATTGTCGAAGTTTGGGACAAAAAAGCCCAAATAACGAAGTTAATGGACGGAGGAATAATGGGGCCAATCCCCGCTGAAGCAGCTGTTACGGCTATAGAAAAGTTCTTATCATAGCCTGCTTCAGACATAGCCTTTACTTCAATTGTTCCTAACCCACCTGCATCAGCCAAAGCGGATCCTGACATGCCAGCGAACAGCATGGACGCCAGAACATTGGCGTGAGCTAAGCCTCCCGGGAGATGGCCGAGCCAGCACTCTAACATTAAGAATAAGCGATCTGTCAACCCCACCTCGTTCATAAAGCACCCGACAAACAGGAACGCTGGAAGCGCTAACATATTAAAGTCTGCAAATGAGTTCGCTGTTTTCTGGGCAAAAATGATAAAGCTTTCGTGGTTGACAACCAAGTACTCCAGACTCGCAAAGAGCATCGCATAACTAATTGGAATCTGCAGAAGGATTAAAACAACGAATGTTCCAAAATACAGAAGAATCATAGGGTCAAAACTAGTCAAGTATATTACCCTCCTCTCGCGCGTCAGGGGCGACAATACTCTCATCATCTAATACGATATATGCAATCGTCTTGTAGACACAATAGATGAGTACAATGATACTCATCACTACCACTGGCAATGCATAATAATATGCTTTCCCGAAGGGGAGGCCTCCTATTGGTCGTAGATGCTCTTGCATTTTAAAAAGCTTACAACTAGCTGGGACAAACAATACTGATATCAGCAATACAATTGCGTTCGTTAAATGAAAAATCACACGGCGGGCATTTTGACTCATCCGCTTAACAATGAACTCTAATATCGCATGCCCATTCTGCCAATACACCGTAGCCCATCCCACGGCGCAGACCCACACCATGATAGCAATAACAGCCTCATCAATGCCATAAATAGGATTCGAGAACACATACCTCATCATGACTTGAAAGCACAACATTGCCATCATAACAAATGCGGATAGTCCTGCCAGTAATTCCAGCGCATTGTTAAAGCAGTCAAGAATAGCCCCTATTTTTCGAATTCCTGCTTTCATGATGCTCCTTTCTGTACAAGTAAACGTACCTACATCACATTCATCTTCCTGCACACGATCATTCCGGGATTACTTGGTACATGAACTCAAGACACTTTTTCATCGTTCCTTCTGGTTCAAAATCGTACAGACGGTTATATATCTCAAATGGGATTGCACCCGTATACCTTACCTCGTCGAGCGCGGTTAAGTAGTCTATCAGGGGGAGTTTCCCTTCACCGGGTATAAAATGTCCCAACGGCGTCCCATCAGCAAAGTGTAAATGAACCATATCTTGACCTAAGAGTGCTAAATCTTCACGAATGTCCTCACCAGCCATTGCAACCGCACAGGTATCCAACATACCTTTCAGGTTGGGACTTCCAATTTCATCTATCATACGGCGCATGCGATGGCTATCGTAAACTACATTTGTGGTATTATAACTTGCAGCTTCAATAACCATTGTGACTCCATATCTTGACGCCTTGTCCACAATTCTTGAAAGTGACTCCGCACTACGTTTCCATGCGTCCTCCTCTGGATTGTCGAAATATCCTCTCCCGCACACTATTTGTGCATATGGAGCCTGAAGCTGAGCAGCAAACTCAATGGTTTTTATAAAAGTTTGGGTGCTTCTTTCACGAATGGCATCATCTTCACAGGCAATATTAATTGGATAAACGCACTGTTCTTGAGTCAAACAGCACACTTTTATTTCACGTGCATCCAATTCTCGTTTTAACACTTTAACAGAATTATATGTTGCATCTTCCACACTAAGGTGAGGGCTAGCTGCATAAAACTCAATCAAGTGTTGGCCTAAATTTACCATAGAATTCAAAAAATACGGTAGGCTATACTTTATGTAGTGATAATTGGAACATGCAATTTGTGCCCGTTTCAGATGTTTGATACTACTCATTGATGATCAACCCCCTTGTTTGATGATACCTAAATACACCATCTTATGCTATCTACAGCTCCCGTTCTATTATTCAGACCGTGCAGATATGTATCATCGTGTAATGTTATGTAACATCATGTCTAAAGTATACATTATTGCTCAGCATAAATCAACATCATTAAAAAATTTTGTTAATTTTTTTGATGTATTTTCCGTTCCTCTGAAAAACCATTACAAATATTCATATATACACAATATAATCTTTAGTTACACCCAGGTTTTTGTAATTTTTTTCCGCCAATTCTTACAAATTATTGTTAGAAGTTCAAACCATGTCAGAGGCTTAATAGCTATTATTCAACATAGTACCGACTGATGATTTCTGCCCGGCACATTCTCTTTCAAAACGGTCTTTTCGCCACCGTCACCGTTTTAATGCCTCCGGTGATAAAATCCACCAGCATGGCGCAAGCATCCGGGGCATCATCATGAAGATTCTTTCCACTGATGGTGATCAGGGTCAGTTCCCGCACGAATTTCTCATACTCAGAGCTACGGTGCTTCCCATCTATGAAGTAGAATGTCTTGATATCCGGTGCATACTGGATGATCCGGCTCAATTTGCTCTGATTTGTTGGGGCCTTCTTATAGCTCATATTCACCTTCACCCCGTCCTGGCGGAGCTTTTCATCTACGATGCGCCATGCTCATCTTCGCCATTGTTGCTCTCCCACCGGACCATGTGGGGATGGTGCTGCTTCAAGGTTCCAAGCACCAGTGGACGTGTGGCAGTTTTATCCCCTGCATTGAAGACCACATCCTGGATGTACACGTCCTCCCCATAAATATAGGCCACCGGCATACTCAGACTGTCTCCCCCACCCCAGGCAGTATCGACTACTGCCATGATGCGGTCCGGTTCCCCATCCGGCAGCACACCGTTGTAGTATCGCAGCTCATCAGCTGGGAACAGCAGCCCTTCCCGAATGTAGGGATTCCCCATGTATCTTGCCATCCAGGTGGCGTCATCAATACTCTCCTTCATGTCCTGATAGTATTCCGTGTCGAAGCCCAGGTCATATTTATAGTCGAAATTATTCTCCCCTGCCTCGTTCAACGCCGGAATCACGGTGAAACGGTACCGGGGATTATCCCGATATTGCTCCTCGATCCCATGCTGTCAGCCAGTCCGTCTACTGAAAACGTAGGCGGTCTTTTTTTATCCCATCCACCCCATTAAAAGGAGGTCATGTACCATGCCCAAACAGAAAACCATCCCCGAACCGAAAGCCGAGATCGCCGCCAATGAGCGCCAGCTTGCCCAGCTCCGGCACAAACAGCAGCAGCTTGAAAACCGTGCCGCCTACTATGAAAAAGGCGACCGCAGGAAACGGGCGCACAGGTTGATTACCCGTGGAGCTGCCATTGAGAGCGTGGCCCCGCTGGCAAAGGTTTTGAGCGAAACCGAGTTTTACGCTTTTGCGGAAAAAGCCCTTGCCATCCCGGAGGTCAAGGGCCTGCTTATGGAGGCCGTAAACGAACACAACAAAAATGAGTTTCGGGGTGATTGACTATCGCACTGTATCATTTTCATGTAACCCAAATCAAGCGCAGCGCAGGACAATTCGCTATTGCGTCTGCCGCCTATCGCTCCGGCGAAAAGCTGCACAGCGAATACTACGGTGAGGACAGTGACTACACCCGCAAGGGTGGCGTAATCTGTTCGGAAATCCTGCTGCCGCCCCAAGCCCCACCGGAGTACGCAGACCGGGAAACCCTCTGGAACGCCGTTGAAAAAGCCGAGCGCGGAAAGAACGCACAGCTTGCATACAGCTTCGATATTGCCTTGCAGAACGAGTTTTCCATGGAGGAGAACATCGACCTCGCAAGGCAATTTTTATTGGACAATTTTGTGAGCCGGGGCATGGTGGTGGACTTCGCCATTCATCAGCCAGACAAGGAGGACGGTGGCATTTCCAATCCGCATTTTCATGTCATGTGTCCTATCCGTCCTCTGGATGAACACGGAAAATGGGGCAACAAGCAGCGGCGGGAATATGTGCTGGACGAGCATGGTGAGCGCATTCGGGACGAGGCTGGCAACTATGTGTTCAACGCTGTCCCCACCACCGATTGGGGCAAGCCGGAAACATTGGAGTTTTGGCGTGAACAATGGGCGGAGCTGTGCAACTCCAAGTTTGCCGAAAAGGGTTTGGATTGCCGCATCGACCACCGTAGCTTTGAGCGTCAGGGGGTAGAACAGATTCCCACCCAGCACGAGGGGCCGACCGTCCGAGCGATGGAAGCAAAGGGTATCCGCACCGACAAGGGCGATCTCAACCGCTGGATCAGGAAAACCAACGCCATGCTCCGGGAGGCAAAACAGAAAATCGCCGCCCTGATCGTCTGGCTGAAAGAAATGAAAACAGAGCTGTCCAAACCCCAACCGCCCACGCTGGTGGAACTGCTGTCTGCCTATTACGACAATCGCAACAAGGGCGCATACAGCAGCAAGGCAAGGATCGCCAATCTGAAAAAGTTCTCCGAAGCGGTCAATTATCTGAAATCAAAACAGCTCTATACCACCGACGATCTGGACGCAGCTCTGCACACTATGCAGGACGAAATCGACACGCTGAAAAAGTCCGCTTCCGGGAAACAGGCCCGCATCAAGGAACTGGACGAGCTGCTGCGCATGGCGGATTACTACAAATCCGGAAAGCCCGTTGCCGACAAGCTGAAAACCATCCGCTTTGAGAAATCCCGACAGAAGTACAAGGCAGAACATGACGATACGCTTCGCCTGTTCTACATCAAAAGGCCATGCTTTTGCAGTATGCCAAAGAGCACCACTTCCCGAACCCCACATTTTTCGTGGATGATGGAGTCAGCGGCGTGACATACGACCGCCCCGGCTTTCAGGCCATGCTGGCCGAAATCGAAGCGGGACGGGTGGCCGTGGCGATCACCAAGGACCTTTCCAGATTGGGCCGCAATTCCGCACTGACGGGGCTTTACACCAACTTCACCTTTCTGCAGAACGGCGTCCGCTTCATCGCCATCAATGACAACTACGACACCATTGACCCCAACCGGGTGGACAACGATTTTGCGGGCATCAAGAACTGGTTCAACGAGTTCTATGCCCGGGACACCAGCCGCAAGATCGGGGCTGTCCAGAAAGCTAAGGGTGAGCGAGGCGTACCCCTGACCACCAATGTGCCCTATGGCCATGTGAAGGACCCGGAGAATCCCCGCCGCTAGGTGGTTGACCCGGTGGCCGCCGATGTGATGAAGCGTATCTTTGCCATGTGCATGGAGGGCCGGGGTCCCATGCAAATCGCCAACCAACTGAAAGCGGACAAGGTGCTGACCCCCACCGCATATAAAGCACTGCAAGGAATAAAGTGTCCAAATAAGAAACCGGAAAATCCATATGGATGGAAGGACAGCAGTGTGGTCAACATTCTGGAACGTCGGGAGTACACAGGCTGTACGGTGAACTTCAAGACCTATACCAACTCCATCTGGAACAAGAAGCAGCGGGACAATCCCCTTGAGAAGCAAGCCGTCTTCCCCAATACACATGAGGCCATCATTGAGGAAGCCGTGTTTGAGAAGGTACAGCAGGTTCGCCAGCAGCGGCACCGAATGACCCGCACAGGCCGAAGCAGCATCTTTTCCGGGCTTATCTACTACGCCGACTGCGGTTCCAAAATGAACTATGGCTCGTCCAACAACGGCGATCCCACACAGGACTTCTTTGATTGTTCGCTGCACCGTAAGGACAAGAAGAAGTGCAAAGGACACTTCATTCGGGTCAAGGTTTTTGAGTGTGTAGTCCTGAAACATATTCAGACTGTGACAGGCTACATTCTGCGTCATGAGGCACATTTCCGTACTGTGATGGAAGAACAACTCCGGCTGGAAAGCGGTGAGCAGATCCGCATCCGCAGAAAACGGCTGGAGCCGAACGAAAACCGCATCGCTGAGCTGAAACGGCTGTTCATTAAGATTTACGAGGACAACGCCAGCGGGCGGCTGAGTGATGACCGCTTCGATATGCTGAGCCTGACCTATGAAATGGAGCAGAAGCAGTTGGAGGCTGAGTGTATTACCTTGCGGCAGGAGATTGAAGTACAGGAACGACAGAACGAAAACATTGAGAAGTTCATTCAGACGGCGCACAAGTATGTGGGCATCGACGAGCTGGACGGCTATGCTCTGCGAGAGCTGGTGTCCGCCATCTATGTGGACGCGCCGGACAAATCCGGCGGAAAGCGTGTGCAGCACATCCACATCAAGTACGACGGGCTGGGCTTCATTCCGCTGAATGAGCTGATGAAAGAGGAAACGGCGTGACCGAAGTCACGCCGCACCCCTTGAAAACACAAGGTTTTCACCATTTTTAGATTTTACTGTTTTACGACCACCCGGCTATTCCGGCGACGGCCATTTCTTTTCAAAACAAGCTATTACAAAAGCCCCAGCAGTTCCCGGGCCTCCTGGCGGCTGTAGCAGCCGTTCAGCACGTTCAGCAGGGCGTTGGCGCTCATGTGTTCGGGCAGCTCCAGCTGTTTCAGCAGTGCCAGACGGCGGGCGGCGCTGTCCGGTCTGCCGGTGAGCCCGGCAGAAAACAGGTCGGCCTTGGTCAGGGCGGGGGCGGTCTTTGCGTCCTGTCCGGGGGCTTCATTTAAAATGGTGGCCCCGGCCCGGCGGAGCACCTGCTCCAGCACGGCGGGGGTCATGCCCTCCACCCCCAGCTTGCCCTCCTTCCCCCGCTGACGCTTGCGGCGCTCCTTGCCGTAGACATCGGGGATATAGGCGTGCTTCACCTGGCTCTGGGGCACCGCCCCCCGGATTCGATTGCGGATGACAAAGCCCGCCCCGTCCGAGTCGGTGAGGACGATCAGGCCCCGGCGCTGGGCCGCCCGGCGCAGCAGGGCCATCTGCTCCGGGTCCTTGAAGATATGAAAGCCCCCCGTCTCCAGGATCAGGGTATCCACCACCTGGGACAGGGTGTTTTTGTCATAGCGGCCCTCCACTACAATGGCCTCCTTGATGCGCAGCATAAGTACTCTCCCATTCTAATCTCATTTTTACAATCGTAGGGGCCGCTGTCCCCAGCGGCCCGCAGCGTGTCGATGAACCCTTTCCTGTCATTCCGAGGAACGAAAGCGGCGCAGCGTTCCGCCCCCCCTCGTCCCCTTGGCTCCCCCTGTGGGGGAGCTGGCACGGCGTTAGCCGTGACTGAGAGGGCAGCCCCATTCCTCTTGCCCCTACGGTCAGGCGGGGTTCGCCAGCTCCAGCATCAGACCGGTGAGCAGCTCCTTCCCGTCCTGGCCGGAGGATTTCATGGCCAAGTCGATCTGGCCGCAGCGCACCACCGCCCGGCGGCACCACTTCAGGCTGAACCGCTTGGCGCTGCGCATCAGCTTTTCCGAGGGGTAGGGCTTGATGCCCCACAGCTGAGCCACGTAGGCCGGGCCTCTGCCCTGCTCCAGGGCCAGACGGGCGGAGTACAGCTGCCGCATCTGCCGCCCCACCGACCACATGATCTTGATGGGGGGCTCCTGCATCTGATACAGCTCCCCCAGCACGGACATGGCCTGGTCGAACTTCCCCTCGCCGATGGCGTCGGTCATGCGGAAGACCACCGCATCCAGCTGGGGGGTGGCCACCGCCTGGATATCCCCCATGGTGATGTGCTTCTGCCGGGCATAGGCCCCGACCTTCTCGATCTCCCCGATGAGGTTGGTCATCAGGTCGCCGCACAGGAAGATCATATCCAAAGCCAGGCGGGAGTCGATGTCCTTGCCCAGCGCCCGGAAGCGGCGGCGCACCCAGTCCACCAGGTCCCCCTGGTCCTGGCGGAGGAAGTTGGCCACGGTGCCGTGCTCCTTGATGGCGGCGGCCAGCTTGGTCCGGGCATCCCCCTTATAGTCGATGAGATCATAGACAAAGACCACGCACACATAGTCGGGCAGCTGAGAAAACAGCTTGGTATAGCCCTCCCGGTCCTTCTCCCCGCACTTGAACAGGTCGAAATCGGTCACCTGGACCATGGTCCGCTCCCCCATCATGGGCAGGCAGTCGATGGCCTCCTCCAGGGCGTGGGGGGACATGTCCTTGGGCTCCAGCTGGTGGAAATTAAAGGTCCCCATGCCCCCGGAGAGCAGCTGCTCCCGCAGGCGGCCCAGGTAGTAGTCCCGGAGGTAGGTCTCCTCCCCATGGAGGATATACAGCTGCCCCGGGCGCTGGTCCGCCAGGTCCTTTTTCAGTTTTTGATATCCGGCGGTGTCCGGTTTCTTCTTGGGCGGCATGGCTGCCCCTCCTTGTTTTTTTAGTGTTCCCCGCTGCGGACGGTGACCGTCCCCTGCAGGTCGGTGCGGTAGATGTCTGTCCCGGCCAGGGCCAGCCGCTCCAGGGTCTCCTGGGCGGGGTGGCCATAGCGGTTGCGCTTGCCCACAGAGATGACCGCCGTCTCCGGCTGTATCTCATCCAGCAGGGCCTGGGTGGTGGAGGTGGCCGAGCCGTGGTGGCCCGCCACCAGCACCTCGACCCTGGGCAGCCGGGTGTGGGAGAGCAGCCGCTCCTCCCCCTGACCGCCCATGTCCCCGGGGATGAGTACGTCAAAGTCCCCGGCGGAGGCCAGCACGCACAGCCCCAGCTCGTTGGTCTCCCCCGCCGACTGCAGGGGTGGGAATATGGTCAGCCGCTGCCCGCCGGGAAAGCTTAGATGGGTGTCCCCGCAGACAAATCGGACTTCTATGCCCCGCTCCGCCGCCAGGGTCAAGATCTCCTCTCTCAGGGGGTCGCCCTCCTCCACATCGGGCAGGAGGAGCAGGTCCACCACCACCCGGCGCAGCAGCTCCGGCACGCCGTTGGCGTGGTCGCTGTGGTAGTGGGAGACCACCAGCGCATCCAGCTTCTCCCCGCCCCGGGTCTGGAGATAGTCCGCCGCCGCATCCCCCGCGTCCTGCTGTCCGTCGCCGCCGCAGTCCACCAGTACCAGGCGGCCGTCCAGCCGGAGGAGGACGCTCTGCCCCTGGCCCACATCCAGCACCGCCGCCGTCAATCCGGGCGACTGAAAGCTCAGTGCGGTGAACCAGAAGCAGGCAGTCAGGGCTGTCACGGCGGCGCAGCCGGGGATGATCCACCGCTTTTGTCCCCGCAGCAGGGCCGCCAGGGCCAGCAGCAGGCACAGATAGACCACCCACGCCCGGTAGTAGAACGAATTCAAAGGCAGAGCGGCCAGGGGCAGCCGCCCCAGGCCCTGGACCACCCAGTTTAAATAGCGCCCGATCAGTGTAAAGGGAATCGCCAGCACAGCCGCCGTCCCAGGCATAACACAGGCCATCAGGCCCACACACAGCCCGCCCAGGAACAGCGCCGCCACCGCCCATAACGTGAGCAGGTTGGACAGGGGCGACACCAACGACACCTGGCCGAAGTGCAGCGCCGCCATAGGCACCGTCAGCACCGATGCGCCCAATGTTGCCGACAGGGTGGCCGTGAAAAACCGGGGGACACCTTGGGCAAGCCGGAGTATTCGGCTCTTGATGGGCCTGTCCAGATGAAGAAAGGCGTTCAGCCTCCCCTGTACCCCATCCGAGCTCAGCAGGATGCCCGCCACCGCCCCGAAGGACAGCTGCAGCCCCACATGGGCGGCGGAGAAGGGGTTCCATATCAGCAGCACCGCCAAGGCGAAGGCCAGTGCCGTGAAGCTGTCCCGCTCCCGGCCCAGCAGCGGAGCCACCTGCAGCAGAGCCAGCATCACCGCCGCCCGGCTCACCGACGGGGTCCCCCCGGCCACGCCCCAGAAGAGCGCGGCCAGGATCAACGTACATGCGGCCCCGCTCCGTTTTCCCCTGCCCAGCAGCAGGGTGACAGCCCCCGCCAGAAAGGCCAGGTGCATCCCGGACACCGCCACCGTGTGGGACAGTCCCGTGCGCTGGAGGGAGGTGGTGAAGGGGTCGCTGAGGTTCTCCCGTCCGCCGGTGACGATGCCCTGGATCACAGGGGCCACATCCGGGGGAAAGGCCCGGCCGATGCCCCCTTTCAGTTTTTGGGACAGATAGGCAGGCCAGTATCGCCAAGGGGGCCTGGCCCCCGGCTCCACCGTCAGCTTGCCGTACAGGTCGGCCTGGAGGAAGATGCCCTTGGCGGTGTAATAGGTGATGTCCTCCCCCGTCCTGGTGTGGGTGGCGGCGGTGCAGTGGGCCACCCCCGTCACCCGGTCCCCCGGGCGCAGGCCGGCCCCCTGTTCGTCGGTGAACAGCAGGGCGGACAGGGGCTTTTCGCCCTCCTCCCCGCCCTTCACGGGGATCTGCCAGCGGCCATAGTCCCGGCTGACCGGCCAGTCCCGCACCACGGCTTCAAAGCGCACCGTCCGCCCGTCCAGGGCCCGGACGGGGGCCAGAGCTACCTGGCGATAGCCCGCCGTGTACAGCAGACCCAGGGCCGCTCCGCCGAAAATGAGGGCCGCCCGGAGTAAGACCCGGCGGCGTTTTCTCTCCGGTCGGGCTGCGCTCCGGCGCAGGAGGGCGCACAGGACCGCCGCCGCCAGGGCGGCCAGCCCCAGAGGGAGCCAGCCGCCCTCCGGCAGGACCTGGGTGCTGAACACACCGGCGGCGAAGGCAAAGGCCGCCGTGGCTAAGATCCGCACAGGCTTCCCTCCTCTCTCCGGGTCACGCCGGAAATTTACGGTTTTGTCTGATCCGGCCCCTTGGACTTTTTGATCTCCTCCCAGTACCGCCGGGCCGCCTGCTCCGTCTTGTTGGGGCCGAAGTGATAATATTGGGTCCCCGCCAGCTCGTCGGGCAGGTACTGCTGCTGCACCCAATGGCCCGGAAAGTCGTGGGGATAGAGATAGCCCTGGTCCCGCTCCATACCGGAGGAGTCGGCGTGGACGTTCTGCAGGTGCCGGGGGATGTCCCCCGTCCTGCCCCGGCGGATGTCCGCCTGGGCGGCGGCGATCCCCAGGTACACCGAGTTGGACTTGGGAGCGGTAGCCAGCAGCACCGCCGCCTGGGCCAGGGGCAGCCGGGCCTCGGGCAGCCCCAGCTGCAGGGCGTTGTCCACGCAGGCCTTCACGATGGGCACCGCCATGGGATAGGCCATGCCCACGTCCTCGCTGGCCGAGCACAGCAGCCGGCGGATGGCGGTGAGCATGTCCCCCGCCTCCAGCAGCCGGGCCAGATAGTGCAGCGCCGCGTCCGGGTCAGAGCCCCGCAGGGACTTCATCAGGGCGGAGGCGATGTCGAAGTGGGCGTCCCCCTCCCGGTCATAGCGCATGGCCGACTTCTGGGCCACCGTCTCCGCGTCGCTCAGAGTGACAAGGAGTTTTCCTTGCTGGCGCTTGGCGGCACTGAGCAGAAGCTCCACCGCGTTCATGGCCTTTCGGATGTCGCCGCCGCAGGCCTGGGCGATGTACTCCTTCACCCCCGGCTCGCACTGGGCCTGGGCCCCCAGGCGCTGCTCCATGATAGAAAAGCCCCGCTCCACGGCGGGCAGCGCCTCCTGCGGCGTGATCTGCTTGAATTCAAACACCGTGGCCCGGGACAGCACCGCCCCGAACACGGCGAAGAAGGGGTTCTCGGTGGTGGAGGCGATGAGGGTGATGCGCCCGTCCTCCATAAACTCCAGCAGAGACTGCTGCTGCTTCTTGTTGAAATACTGGATCTCGTCCAGATAGAGCAGCACCCCCTCCGGGGCCAGCAGGGTGCCCACCTGCCCCATGATCTCCTTGATGTCAGAGATGGCGGCGGTGGTGGCGTTCAACCGGTGGAGTGGCCGCCGGGTGCGCTGGGCAATGATGTTGGCCACGGTGGTCTTTCCCGTGCCCGAGGGGCCGTAGAAGATCAGGTTGGGCACGTCGCCCCCCTCGATGATGCGGCGGAGCAGGCCGTCTTTGCCCAGAATATGCCCCTGCCCCACCACGTCGTCCAGAGCGCTGGGGCGGATCTCATCTGCCAGAGGGCGGTATGCCATTTGCGTACTTCCTTTCTGAAAAAGCGGCGGTTTTACAGCATTCCCGCCGCACGGCACATTTTATCTTTGAAAAAGCGGTTCACCAGGGAGATGGCCCGGCCCACGCCCACCATGGCCAGCACCGTGCCCAGGCCCACCGCTGCGACCTTGCCCAGCATGACCAGACTCAGGATAACGGTGAGGGCCACGCACACCAGGTCGAAGCAGTTTTTGGCAAAGCCCTGGTCCCGGCCCATCAGGTCGGCGATGGCCTGGACGATGCCGTCGCCCGGATTTGGCACCAGGCGCATGTTCACCGTCATGGACACGCCCACACCGGTGACCAGGATGGCCAGGGCCAGACACACCAGATTGGCGGCCAGGCCGTGCCGGGCCGGGTCATAGGTCACCCAGCGGTCATATACGTTCAGCACCCGGCTGAACACCAGGCTCAGGGGCAGCTGCAGCAGGTCATACCACTGCCGGCGCTTCCCCCGGAGGATGAGCTGGGCGATGACGAACAGGGCATACAGCACAAAGGTGGCGTCCCCCAGGTTCACGCCCCAGATCCGGGTGCTGCAATAGGCCAGGGACAGGATGGGGGACACCCCCAGCCCCGTCTTGGTGTTCAGGGTCAGCCCCATGGCCAGCACCAGCATTCCCACGGTATAGATGCCCCAGCGGCTCAGCGTCTGTCTATTCGTTCTCTCACTCTCTGTTTTTTCAGTCAATATAAGGCTCAAGTCCTTTTCACCTTTTCCCGTTCAAAGCCCAGGTATCTCGTCCCCTGAAAGGTCAGCTTGCCCCGGTCCCCTTCGGCCAAAAGGCCGTATTCCTGGCCGCTGACGGAGAACTCCATCCGGTCCCCGCTGTCCACCTGAAAGGTCACGTAATAGGTGGTACTGCTGCTGATGTGGCACATGTCGGTCCCGTTGTGGCCACCGTGGTGAAAGGTGGACACCTCAGTGCGGCGGCTCACCAGCTCGGCATCCACCGTCAGCCGGGGGGACTGGTTGTTCCGGTTCCACTGTGCCGTGCCCCGCACCGCCATGACGATGAACGAACCGATGACCACGATAAAGCCGATGACCACGATCACAAGGACAATGGTGAACATGTTCTCAAAGGAGCTGAAACCAAAGCCGGGGTCCATCATCACGGGGTCTCCTCCTCTCCATTCTTCATGAAGTAGTCGCACCAGGGCCGCAGGGTGCAGCTCTGGCACTGGGGCCGCCGGGCGATGCACACCGCCCGGCCGTGGAGGACCATCCGGTGGCAGAAGTTGTTGGACTCCTCCGGGGGCAGCACCCGGCGCAGCTGCTGTTCCACCTTTCCCGGGTCCTTGGAGCCGTCGGTCAGGCCCAGCAGCCCGGTGATGCGGATGCAGTGGGTGTCCGCCACCACCACCCCGGGCACGTGATACACGTCGCCCAAGATCAGGTTGGCCGTCTTCCGCCCCACCCCGGGCAGCTTCAGCAGCTCCTCCATGGTACCGGGCACCCGGCCCCCATAGTCCCGCAGCAGCATCTGGGCCGACAGGACGATGTCCCGGGCCTTGGCCCGGAAGAAGCCGGTGGAGTGGACATAGCGCTCCACCTCCGCCACGTCCGCCCCGGCCAGGGCCTCCAGGGTGGGGAACCGGGCGTAAAGGGCGGGGGTGACCTGATTCACCCGCTCGTCGGTACACTGGGCGGCCAGACGCACGGCAAACAGCAGCTCATAATCCTTTTCATATTGCAGGGAACACAGGCTGTCGGGATAGAGGGCTTTCAGCTCCTCCACGATGGCCCGCACCTGCTCCGGTGTTTTTCCCACGGCGGCAGCGTCTCCTTTGCTTAAAGTCATTCGGGTTCTGGTGATCGAAATACTATGATCGATTTGATGATATCACACTTGCCGCCGTTTTTCGAGCCTTTTTTCAAACTAGGCAGAAATAATCAGGGGGACGGTTCTTGTGATTAGCAGCTAATCATAAGGACCGTCCCCGTAATTACCTCTTGCATTAGATCTGTTCGCCCCGTATAATATAGTCGTAGAAAGCGTTGTGAAGTTATCCCGAGAGAGAAGGTGTGCAAATGCTGGAGGACCCCTTCAAGAAGTATGACCCGCAAATCTTAGAAGTCGTTCGAAACTTTCGCCTTCTCGACGATGATTTCATGACGAAGGTCTTCGAGGACAAGGCGTGTCTGGAGTTGATGCTCCAAATCGTCATGGACATCCCAACGCTAAAGGTCAAAAGTTTTCACATACAGGACACGCTCAAAAACATTCAGGGGCGTTCTGTCCGCTTCGACGTTTGGGCGGAAGATGACGCCCATACGCAGTATAACATCGAAGTTCAACGAGCGGACAAAGGTGCCGGCACCAAACGCGCTCGTTATAACAGCGCCATGCTGGACGCGAATATCACGCAGCCAGGTGATGACTGCACAGACCTTCCCAAAACTTATGTCATCTTTATCACCGAAAACGACATACTGGGGAAGGGGCAGTTGTGCTATCGCATCGAGAGAAGATATCGCGTTGAACGCACCGGACAATACGAGGTATTCGACGATGATGCGCACATCCTATATGTGAATGCCGCTTATGAGGACGCTTCAACGGCGCTGGGAAAGTTGATGGCAGATTTCAGAACGAGAGACCCGGAACAGATGCATTTCCAGGCGTTGAAACAGCGTACAAAATATTTCAAAGAAGAACCGAAAGGAGTTGGGACTATGTGCAGAGCTGTGGAAGACCTTGTAAAAAAGGAACTCAGCAGAACGGTTGAAAACATTGTTAAGAACGAGCTTAATGAAGCATTTCTCCAACTTGTCCAAAATATGAGCAAACAGAAACTTTCACTCGTACAGATGACTGCACTGTCCGAACGCAGCGAAGAAGAGGTTATTGCGGCGCTAAAGAAACTGGGGCTTTCTATTCCCGAGTAAAAATAATCAGGGGGACGGTTCTTGTGTCCAGCCGTACATTTCACAGAATATTTCTTCTCGTTTCTGGCCTTTTGTGATATACTACACTTAGAAAAAGTGTTTGGAGGTGCCCTATGAGTAAGATTTATTCATTGTCTGAATTAAAGTCCATTTTAAATCCCGTTTTTTCTGAACACGGTGTCCGAAAGGCGGTGCTGTTTGGCTCTTACGCAAAAGGCACCGCCACGGAACACAGCGATGTTGACCTGCTGGTAGACAGCGGCCTCCGGGGGCTGAAATTTTTCGGGCTGCTGGAAAGCGTGACATGCGCTTTGAATATTCCGGTGGATCTGCTGGATGTGACGCAGATCGAACAAGGCTCCAAAGTGGAGCGTGAGATTCAAAGCAGCGGGGTATCCATCTATGGACAGTAAAGATATTCGGGTCTTGAAAAAACTGCTGCAGCACACGGATGCTATTATGCGGTATTGTCAAAACTGCAAGCAGCTTGCGGATTTCGAGGCGGACTCCATGCGTGTGGAAGCGACTGTTTTTAATCTCATGCAGATTGGAGAATTAGCAAAAACATCTCTGAGCGATGATACAAAAGAGCAGATCATATCCATTCCTTGGCGGCAGATTTATGGAATGCGGAACCGCATTGTTCACGGGTATGATGGGGTCAATATGTTGATCGTTTGGGAGACCGTTTCCGAAGATATCCCGCAGTTGAACCGTGAGTTGGCAAAGATTCTGGGGACACTTTAAATAATCAGGGGGACGGTTCTCGAATCACAAGAACCGTCCCCCTGATTACAGTATACCAAACTTTCCTTTTTCTGTCAAATTACGCTGTCCGTATCTGTTTTTCTTGTCAAAAAACAGCATTGATTGTCAAAAAAACGCAAGGCAGCTGCCGAAACAACCGCCTTGCGTTGGATTTTGTATCATTCTTTTTCCGGAAATCTCAAAGGAATCGTCCCCGTGATTCCCCGTGATTCGAAACTCCCCTTTTTATTTTACGTAGTAATTATAAGGAGCACATTTAATAACTAAGGCAGAACTCATGTCACCCCAAATAGTCATTACCCATACACCATTATAGGAAGCAACGCATGTTGTGTAACTTTTGTATCCGGCATTAAGCATAATTGATGCATGTCCACTTGAATTTTCCCATGCTTTAATAACTCTTTCTGCCCCGTTTTCGCCACGATACAAATTTTCACCAGAAATCCCACTTGAACCATCAGGACGAGCATGTTCAAAATAAGAATACGCTTCCTTTGCACGAAGTAACGTATACTCTTCCTGCTCGTCGGTTGTCACCCAATGCATCGTTACATCCCATGTTTCTTCAATTTGGTCAGGATGCTTTGCAAGGAATGCATTGACATAAGGAATCACATCGTACTGAAGTTTAGCTCCAGAGATATCGACATTTGCCTTGGTATAGAACCCGTTAGCATTAGGAGAAGATGCGTCACCCGTAGTAGGATAATCATTGCTCTTTCCAACGTCACACAGGCTGTTCACGTAAGCCGCATTCGTTGTGCCATCAGAGTTCTGGCTATTGCTCGCATCAGGCTTCGTCGGTGTAGGAGTAGGTGTAGGCTCGACAGGCTGCGTAGAACCACCATTTACCTCAGGAAACTGGACCCCTTCCACGTTTTCAAGATAGCGAATCAAAATGACCGCTACCTGAGCACGAGTTGCGGTTCCACGGGGGCTCAGGGTCGTGCTGCTGGTGCCGCTGACCACCTTGTTGGAGACGGCCCAAGCGAAGCCGTCGGCGGCGTAGCTGGCCACCTGATAATAGTCGCTGTATTGAGAGATGGCGGAGGTGTTGGTTGCAGGCTTGTCGGCCACGTTGTACAGGATGGTGACCATTTGCTCCCGTGTCAGCTGGTTGTCGGGGCCAAAGGTGCCGTTGGAATAGCCGCTGACCACGCCCTTCTTGCTCGCCCATGTCACAGCCTTTGCGTACCATGCAGAAGAGGGCACATCAGAGAAGCCGGAATTTGTGCCGCAGTCCTCACCGTAGTAGTTGTACAAAATCTGCACCATCTGACCGCGGGTGATGGGGTCATTTTTGCCGAACAGGCTGCTGCCGTAGCCGTTCATCAGTCCGGCTTCTGACGCTTGCATCACCTGGGTGTAGCACCAGGCATCTCTGGTAGGCGAGACATCCGCGAAGCTCCCTGCCGCGCTTGCAGGGAGCGTCAGCGACAGACACAGCGCCGCTGCCGCCAACAGGGCAGTTAATTTTCGTTTCATGGAAAAACCTCCTTTATTCTCTCTTGTTGTAAAGTATACCATAAATGACGGTGTAATCAAGTAATCAGGGGGACGTTTCCTATGATCGCCACGAATCACAGGAACCGTCCCCCTGATTATTGCTTAAATTGCTTAATTGACTTGAATGATCTTGATCTGGTCGGCGGTGAAGCCTGCCGTCTGGTTCACCACGTCCACCAGCTTGGCGGTGTCCGCCTCGTTCAGGCCGCTCTCCGGTGCGGCCACCGCCAGACTGAGGGAGTCCTCCCCAATGAAAGCCACACAGTCGGCATAGCCCTTGGCCAGCACCAGATTCTCGATCTGGGCCTCGGTGACGGTGTAGTCGGCCATGGTCTGGATGGCGGTGTTCACCTGGTCCTTCACCGTCTGGTCTGCGTCCTCCCGCCCCGCCGCGTCCTGCAATAAAGACAGGGCGCTGTCCCGGGCCTGCTGGCGGTTCAGGCGGGCGGCGGCAAAATAGTCCCCGCTGGCGCTGCCCGGCTCCGCCGTCTCCTGGGCGGGGGCGGCGGTGGAGGTGTCCCCGGCGGAGGCATCCGTCTCCTGCGAGAGCAGGGGGTCCTGGCTCTGCCCCCCTACCATAGTGGACTGCCCCAGGGTCTTGCCCGCCTGGGCCTGCTGGTCATAGCTCCAGTTTAAGTATACCGCCGCACAGACGAACAGGGCGACGGCCGCCACCACCGCGTTGCGCTTCCACAGCTGCACCCAGTTCGTCCCCTTTTTTCCCGTTCTCATATTCATTCCTCCCGCTTGTTAATTGGTCCCCTGACAAATGGATATCCGGTCGCTGCCCAGGCCGGTTAGGGCGGCCACCGCCTGGCTCAGCCGCAGCTGCACCAGGGGGTCTCCGCCCCCGGGACACACCACCAGCGCCCCCCGAAAGCTTGGAGTGAGGGTCTGCACCGGCACCACACTCTGGTTCCCGGAGCCGCGGCCCACGGTGACCACGGTGGAGCTGCCCCTGCCGTCCGACTCTGTCTGGCTGTCCCGGGCCAGCACGCTTCGGGCACCCCCGTCCAGAGTGAGCACCACCCGGGTCTCCCCCGCCCCGTCCACCCGGGACAGGGCCTCCGCCAGCCGCTGTTCAAAGCCCTCCAGATTAAAGTCCTCCGCCGTTCCGGCGCTGACCTCTGCCGCCCCTTCGCCGGCGCTTCTCCCGCTCCCGGTGGGCAGCGCCATGAGCAGGGCCCCCACCGCCACCACGAGCAGCGCCCAGCGATAGGTGCCCAGCAGCGTCTTCCACCGCTGGCCCAGCCGGGTCAAACGCTCCCCTTCCGGTCTCTCCCTCACGGCGCACCCTCCTCCCGAAAGCTCTGCCGCTCCGGGGGCACGCCCAGTTCCTCCTCCAGGCAGCGGCGCAGCCCGTCCCAGTCCCCCTGGGCCAGGTCCCCCGTCACCTCCACCCGGTCCGGCACATAGATCCCTCCCTCCTCCCGGCAGTCCACCTGAGCCTGACACTTCAGGCCCAGCTGCGCCCCTTTGCTCTCAATGTATGCCCGGTATTTTTCCGCTATGACGGCCATTTGGATCCCCTCCCCCTGCTCTGTCAGCGCCGCCCGGCTGTCCGCCAGGGCCGCCCGATAGTCCGTCAGCCACTGCCCGCCCGCCGCCACATCCAGCGTTTTTATTGGGGAGAGTACCGCACACAGCAGCACCATGGCGCACACCAGCCGCCCCACCTGCTTCACGCTGCCCCTTGGGGACAGGTCCTGGGCAATGGTACACAAGATGGCCGCCGCGATGACCCGCATCAGCCACTGCTTCATCCGATCCCCCCTCCCACCGCCGCCAGGGCGGAGGCCACGCTGACCAGCAGGATCAGCGCCCCCGCCCCCGTCATGCCCAGCACCATGCCGAAGGCCCCGCCCAAAGCGTCGATCAGCCCGCTGAGTCTGGGCTGGGCGATGAGCGCACACAGGGCAGCCGCAGCCTTATACACCAGATAGTGCAGTCCCAGGTGGAGGAAGGGGGTCAGGCAGATGGCCAGCACCACCAGCATCCCCGCCGCCCCCACCGTGCCCCGCAGCACACCCGCCCCGGCCAGCACCGTCTCCGAGGCATCGGCCAAAATGCCCCCCACTACGGGGATGGCCCGGGAGATGGCCAGCTTGGCCGTTTTCACGGCGGCGGCATCCACACTGCCTGCAATGGCCCCGCTGGCGGTGAGATAGCCCACAAAGGTCAGCAGCAATCCCGTCAGGAGCAGGGCGGCCGCCCCCTTCATCAGCTCCCCCAGCTTCTTCAGCCCTGGGCTGTCCACCGCCGCCCAGGCGCAGCTGACGGCCACATAGCCGTCGATCAGGGGGATGAGCAGCCCGTCCATCGCATCTAATAACAGCTGGGAGAAGAGCACCGTCACCCCCTGGCCCACTGCCGCACCGGACACCCGGCCTGTGGCGGCGGTGAGTGCGGCCATCACCGGCAGCAGGGCCTGGGAGAAGTCGTCCATCCGTCTCAGGGTCTCCAGCCCCAAGCCGATCATGGCGGCCACGTCTGTCATGGTCAGGGCGGTGATGGCCAGCGCTCCCGCCAGCTCCGCCGCCCGGACCCCCTCCTGCTGCCCCGGCAGGGCGGCGCTCTGGGCCAGGCCGCACACCAGCACCACCGCCAGCAGCTTCACCCCTGTGGCCACGCTCCGTCCCGCCAATTCCTTCAGCTGCTCCAGGCCCTGGGCGGCAAGTTGGGACAGGCCGCCCTCCAGCCCCGTGTCCCGGGTCACGCCATAGTCCTCCGCCTGGTCCCACAGCCCGTCCCAGCCGGGGACAGTCTCCCCGTCCAGCGCCGCCACAGGGATAATACACAGCACCAGCGTCAATACAAGTATCACCCATCGTCTCATGTCAGCATCTCCGCCAGCAGGACCGTCACCGCCCGGGCCAGGGGCAGGGCCGCCCCCAGGGCCAGGATCGTCCCCGCCGTCTCCACAAAGGCGGCCAGCCCTCCCTCGCCGGAGGAGCGGCACACCTCCGCCGTCAAACGGGTGAGGATGGACAGGGCCACCGTTTTCACCACCGGCTCCAGCAGGGCCTCGTCCAGCCCCGCCAGACCGGCCAGTTCCTCCATCAGGGCCACCGCCGCCCCCAGGCTGTCCGCCGCAGAGAGGAGCATCCAGGCTCCGGCGCACAGCACCAATACCAGGGAGAACTCCGGTGCCCCCCGGCGGAGCACCCCCGCCAGCAGAGCCGCCGTGACCCCTACCGCGGCCACCTGGATCATCCCGTCCATCACAGGTGGAACAGGGTCTTTACCAGGTCGAACAGGTCGGCGATCTCCCGCACCACCATCATCAGCACCACCACCAGCCCCGCCAGGGTGGTCATCATAGCCTGTTCCTCCCGGCCCGCCCGGCTGAGCACCTGATTGAGCACCGCCACCAGAATACCCACAGCGGCGATCTTAAAAATAAGGTCCACGTCCATTTCCGTCCCCCTCTTTCGTATCCCCGCCGCCTTTACAGCAGGAGAATGACCAAAAACGCCCCTCCGGCGGCTCCTAACGCCCGATATACCTTCCCCTGCCGGCGTTGTCTCTCTTCCGCCCGGACCCGAAGCTCGTCCACCCGGCGGCAGATGGCGTCCACCCGCCGCCGCTGCTCGTTCCAGTCGCACCGGCCCAGAACGTCCCCCAGGGGCTCTAAAGTGCGGCGGGTCTCCCCGTCCAGGCCGGGCAGGGTCTCCGTCAGCCTGCGCCAGCCTTGGGAGAAGGGCTCCCAACTCAGGCGTTCCAGGCTCTCCCGGCAGCCCTGAAACAGCGCCCTGGCAGGGCCGGCGCTGCGGGGGATGAGCCGCTCCATCAGCTCGGGCAGGGGCGGACTGTCCAGCTCCAGCTCCTGCTCCAGCAGAGCCAGCCCGTCCCTTATGGTCTCCAGCGTGCGGACATGGCGCTTCAGGCCCTCCGCCGCCGACAGTCCCGTCCAGGCCGCGCCCCCGGCCACCAGCACCGCCCCCAGCAGACGTACCATGTCAGTTCAGCTCCTCCACCACGTATTCCCGCCCCGTCTGTCCCCGGCGGATGGTCACCAGGCGGCGGAACAGGCTCCGCTCCCACAGGGGGGCATACACCGCCCGCCGGGACAGGTCCGCCCGGTTCTCCCCGTGGGCGGTGGCCAGCACCGTCACCCCGCAGCCCGCCGCCGCACACAGGGCGGCCACGTCCTCCGGGGCGGTGATCTCGTCCACCGCCAGCACCTGGGGGTTCATGGCCCGCAGCAGCAGCATCAGCCCCCGGGCCTTGGGACAGCCGTCCAGCACATCGGTGCGCTCCCCCACGTCCAGCTGGGGCAGGCCCTGATACAGGGCGGCCACCTCTCCCCGCTCGTCCGCCAGGGCCACCCGCAGCGGTTGGCAGTCGATCCCGTCGGACACCTGGCGGATCAGGTCCCGCAGCAGGGTGGTCTTGCCCAGCCCCGGGGGAGCCAGGATCAGAGTGTCCGTCAGCCGTCCCCCCCGGCACAGCCGGGGCAGCAGCCCGTCCGCCGCCCCCTTCACCTGCCGGGCGATGCGGATGGACGCGGAGGACAGGCCCCGCAGCTGGACCATCTCCCCCTCCCGCATCACCGCTGTGCCGCACAGGCCGATGCGGTGGCCCCCCTCTATGGTGAGAAAGCCCCGGCGCAGCTGGGGCAGGGCCGTGTGGACCGAAGCCCGGGTGGCCAGCTCCAGCAGCTGCTCCAGCTCTCGTGGCTCCACCGGCGGCCCACCCAGGCTCCGCTCTCCCGTTGGAAATACCACCGACAGGGGCTGTCCCGCCCGCAGCCGCAGCTCCTCCGCCCAGGCCCGCTCCCCTGGAGGCAGGGTCAGGGCCAGCCGCCGCAGCCGCTGGGGCAGCGCCCCCGCCGCCTGGTCAAAGGCCCAGGTCCGTTTTTCCGTCTCCATGCCTGTCCCCTCCTTTGCCCCCATCCTATGCCTGTCCTCTCTGGGCTAGAACCAAAAACGGACCCGCCGCAGTCTCCCGCGGCGGGTCCGTTTTATGCCTTGTCATTGCGAGGAGGGCAAAGCCCGACGCGGCAATCCGTCTCTCTCGTCCAAGGGACGGATCCCCACGTCGCTGCGCAGCCGTTGGCAGCTTTGCTGCCTTACGGCTGCGGCGTACCCCTTGCGGGTGCTTCGCTCCTCGGAATGACATAACTTAGTTCTCTTGTCCTTTCAGCAGCTCCTGCTGCCGCTGCCGTTTGCGCCAGCTGACAAAGCCATATAGGTCGTTGCAGAAAAACATGGCAAAGCAGATGGCCATGGACCAGTTGGCCGGGTCGTTCCGGGCGGCCAGCACCCACAGGCCGATGAGCACCAGGTCATTGGCGGCGTAGGCCACGGCGTACATGCTGCTGCGAAACAGCATGAGGTACGATGCCAAAAAGCTGGTGGTGACGGACAGGGTGCTCAGGGGCAGCTGGGCGGTATGGAAGTATTTTAAAATGTAGTAAAAGGCCCATGTGGTCCCCGCTGCGCTTACCGCCATGATCCAGCGCAGCCGGGGAGACAGCCGGGCGGCCTCCACCTGGTTCTCCTCCTGGCTGGGGTGGCGCAGCCAGGTGACAACAGTCATGGCGGAGATGGGCCCTGTCATGCCCATGTAGGTGACCATCTCCCCATAATACCGGCAGTAGAAGGACAGATAGCCATAGACCAGGCTGAACACCACCATCAGCACCTGGCCCAGCACCGCCCCCCGGGCGATGTAAATGAGGGCCGTCACCCCGATGACGGGGCCCAGCACTCCCGCCGCCGTGGTCTGTCCCCCCAGCACGCCGGCCATGGCCACCACCGCCACAGAGAAAAGCCACAGCCCCCGCTCACCGGGTGACAGGGCAAACCACTCTTTTTTCACACACATCCGCTCCTTCAACGCCGCCCGGAAAAAACAGCGCCCGCATGACGTATCTTCTAAGACCTAACGATACGCCGGCGAACGCTTTCACGATCTGCTACCCGGTGGCAGCTGCATATTGCTTGTATACCATACTGTAGCATATCTCCTCCCGGTTTACAAGTCCTCTTTTCTCCGGCTTTGGTCTTTTTAAAAAAACCGCTTTTCCCGGGCAACTGTGGGATTGTTTTTCCCGCTGAAAATATGTATAATAAAATGAAGTATTGTTTGATACTGAAACACTCAAATGAGAACGGAGGAATCCACATGGATAAGCTGTTGGAGCTGTTGGAGCAGGATTGTTCCATGACCACCGAGCAGTTGGCAACCATCGCGGGGATGTCTGAGGCAGACGTGAAGGCAGCCATTCACAAATATGAGGAAGAGCGGGTCATTCTGGGCTATAAGGCCATCATCGACTGGGACCGGGTCCACAAGGAGGCCGTCACCGCCCTGATCGAGGTAAACGTGGTCCCCCAGTCCGCCGACGGCTTTGACCGCATCGCCGAGCGCATCTATCAGTATGACGAGGTAGAGAGCATGTATCTCATGAGCGGGGCCTTCGACCTGACCGTGATCATCTCCGGCCGCACCCTGCGGGAGGTGGCCCTGTTCGTCAGCGAGCGGCTGTCCACCATCCAGGGGGTCACCGGCACGGCCACCCACTTCATTTTGAAAAAATATAAGGAAAAGCACCTGGTGTTCCGCCCCCAGGACCCTGAGGAAAGGGAGTATATCTTTGTATGAACTATGAAAACATCCTGAACCAGCGCATCCAGGGGGTCAAGCCCTCGGGCATCCGCAAATTTTTCGACATTCTGGAGGAGATGACCGATGCCATCTCCCTGGGCATCGGCGAGCCCGACTTCGTCACCCCCTGGCACATCCGGGATGCGGGCATCTATTCTCTGGAGCGGGGCCACACCAAGTATACCTCCAACGCCGGCCTGCTCCAGCTGCGCCGGGAGATCGCCGCCTATCTCAACCGCCGCTTCGACCTGCAGTATGACTACGCCCACCAGATCGTGGTCACCGTGGGCGGCAGCGAGGGCATCGACCTGGCCCTGCGCTGCCTGCTCAACCCGGGGGACGAGGTCATCATCCCCACCCCCTCTTTCGTGTGCTACGGCCCCCTTACCGAGATGTCCGGCGGCGTACCCAAGTACCTGGAGCTGAAGGTGGAGAACAAGTTCCGCCTGACGCCCGAGGAGCTGCGCGCCGCCATCACCCCCAACACCAAGGTTCTGGTGCTGCCCTTCCCCTGCAACCCCACCGGCGGCACCATGGACCGCCAGGACCTGGAGGCCATCGCCCAGGTGCTGGAGGGTACGGACATCATGGTGCTGTCCGACGAGATCTATGCCGAGCTGACCTATGGCCAGCGCCACGTCTCCCCCGCCAATCTCACCAGCCTGAAGGACCGCACCGTCGTGGTCAACGGCTTCTCCAAGAGCCACGCCATGACCGGCTGGCGCATGGGCTATGTGTGCGGGCCGGAGCCTGTCATCCAGCAGATGCTCAAGCTGCACCAGTTCGGCATCATGTCCGCCCCCACCACCAGCCAGTATGCCGCTGTGGAGGCCATGCGCAACGGCGACCCGGACATCGAGCATATGCGGGAGGAGTATGACCGCCGCCGCCGGTATCTGGTGGAAAATCTCAATCGCATCGGCCTGTCCTGTTTCGAGCCCAAGGGCGCGTTCTATGTCTTCCCCGACATCCGCTCCACCGGTCTGAGCAGCGAGGAGTTCTGCGAGCGCTTCCTCATGGAGGAGAAGGTGGCCGTCATCCCCGGCAGCGCCTTCGGCCCAGGGGGCGAGGGCTTTGTCCGGGCCTGCTATGCCGCCTCTATGAAGGACATCGCCGAGTCTGTCGCCCGGCTGGATAACTTCCTCACCAACCTGCGCCGCAAGCAGGGACGGGGTGAGGGATGAGTTAGGAGTTAGGAGGGATCAGTTAAATAACTCCTATCTCATCACTCCTAACTCATCACTAAATTAAATTTATAACGAAAGGGTGTTTATCGTGAATGTTGTCTGTCTGGATATGGAGGGCGTGCTGGTCCCCGAGATTTGGATCGCGTTTGCCCAGGCCAGCGGCATCCCTGAGCTGAAGCGCACCACCCGGGACGAGCCCGACTATAACAAGCTGATGAACTGGCGGCTGGGCGTGCTGAAGGAACACGGCCTGGGCCTGAAGGAGATCCAGGCCACCATCGCCACCATCGACCCCCTGCCCGGTGCCCGGGAATTTCTGGACGCCCTGCGGGAGGAGACCCAGGTCATCATCCTCAGCGACACCTTCGAGCAGTTCGCCAAGCCCCTGATGAAAAAGCTGAACTGGCCCACCCTGTTCTGCAACACCCTGGAGGTGGCCCCCAGCGGGGAGATCACCGGCTTTCAGATGCGCTGCCCCCAGTCCAAGCTGACCACCGTGAAGGCCCTGCAGTCCTGCGGCTTCGAGACCATCGCCGCCGGGGACAGCTTCAACGACCTGGGCATGATCCAGGCCAGCAAGGCGGGCTTCCTGTTCAAGAGCACCGCCGCCATCAAGGCCGACCACCCCGAGCTGCCCGCCTTTGAGGCGTTTGACGACCTGCTCTCCGCCATCAAGGCTGCCCTTTAACGCAAAATAGTTCAGAGTTAGGAGGGATGAGGGATGAGTTATGGATAACTCCTGAGCCTGTCAAAAAAGCCTGTCATTGCGACGAGGCCCAGCGGGGGGATTCCGGGCGGATAATATCCGCCCCTACACCGGCTCCTGGGGTAAGAAACAAAAAGCCTTCCCCTGGGGGAAGGTGGCACGGCGTAAGCCGTGACGGATGAGGGGAACGCCATCGACATTTGAGCGCTCCCGACGGAACGGCCAAAGCCTTCGCCCCGCAGGGGAGAAGGTGGCATGGCGCAGCCATGACGGATGAGGGGGACCACGGGGGTACACCCGTTATCGACGGGCCGCTGGGGACAGCGGCCCCTACAAGGGAACGTCCGTAGGGGCGGATGTCCCCATCCGCCCGTTCGATGGCCTCCGCACCCAACGATACCCGCCCTCATCCGCCCCCTGCGGGTACTGCGCTCCTCGGAATGACAGAAACGGTTTTTTTACAGTCTTAACTCCTAACTCATCACTCCTAACTCATCACTGAAAAAAGCGAGGCGTATACCATGACTTACGAAGAACTTCCCTTCCGCCCGGCGGATATTCTGCTGCCCCAGGGCTGCGACCTGTCCCTGTGGAGCGTGGTGGCCTGCGACCAGTATACCTCCCAGCCGGAGTATTGGCAGCGGGTGGAGGAGCGGGTGGGCTCCGCCCCCTCCTCCCTGCGGCTCATCCTGCCCGAGAGCTGCTTAGAGGGCCCCAATGTGGAGACCGACATCACCGAGATCAACAACACCATGAGCCGCTATCTCCGGGACGGCCGCTTCACCGTCTATCCCGGCAGCCTATTCTATGTGGAGCGCACCCTGAGCAGCGGCAAGACCCGCCGGGGCCTCGTCGGCATGGTGGATCTGGAGCAGTATGACTACGAGCCCGGCTCCTCCGCCCCCATCCGGGCCACCGAGGGGACGGTCCTCTCCCGCATCCCGCCCCGGGTGGCCGTGCGGAAGAACGCCCCCATCGAGCTGCCCCATGTGATGCTGCTGGCCGACGACCCGGACAAGACGGTCATCGAGCCTCTGTCCGCCCACACCAGGGACATGACCCCCCTCTATGACTTTGAGCTGATGGAGCACGGCGGCCACATCCGGGGCTGGCAGCTGTCCCAGGCCCAGATGACTCAGGTGGCCGACGCCCTGTGCCGCCTGGCCGACCCGGAGGCCTTCCGGGCCCGGTATCACACCGCCCCCGATGCCAGCGTGCTGCTGTTCGCCGTGGGCGACGGCAACCACTCCCTGGCCACGGCGAAGGAGTGCTATCAGCGGCAGAAGAAGCTCACCCCCCCGGAGCAGTGGGCCTCTCTGCCCGCCCGGTACGCCCTGGTGGAGCTGAACAACCTCCACGACCAGTCCCTGGAGTTCGAGCCCATCCACCGGGTGGTCTTCGGCGTGGAGCCGGAGGACCTGCTGGCCGAACTGAAACAGTATTATCCCGACGGTCACCCCGGCCGGGGGGAGGGCCATGTCTTCACCACCGTGTATCAGGACCGGGAGCAGGACTACACCGTCCCCCACCCCGCCGCTCAGCTGGCCGTAGGCACCCTCCAGGCCTTTCTGGACGACTATTTAAAGGCGCATCCCGCCGCCCGGGTGGACTATATCCACGGGGACGATGTGGTGCGCCGGCTGTCCCGGCAGCCGGGGGCCATGGGCTTCCTGCTGCCCGCCATGGCCAAGGAGTCCCTGTTCCCCACGGTGATCTTCGACGGGGTGCTGCCCCGGAAGACCTTCTCCATGGGCGAGGCCCAGGACAAGCGGTTCTATCTGGAAGCCCGGAAGATCCGCACTTAAAGGGAGGCCTATCATGGACGAGTTCACCATTCAGGCCCCCGCCAAGCTGAACCTCACCCTGGACGTACTGGGCCGCCGGGAGGACGGCTATCACGACCTGAAAATGGTCATGCAGTCCATCACCCTGGCCGACCGGCTCACCCTGCGCCCGGGCCGGGCCCCCGGCATCCAGGTCAGCAGCAGCTTTCACTTTCTGCCCACCGGGGAGAAAAACCTGGCGGGCAAGGCGGCGGTGTGCTTTTACCAGGCTCTAGGCCGCCCCGCCCGGGACCTGGACATCTCCATTACGAAGCATGTCCCTGTGTGTGCCGGCATGGCCGGGGGGAGCAGCGATGCCGCCGCCGTCCTCCGGGCCCTGAACCGGCTGGAAGGTGACCCCTTCTCCCCGGAGGAGCTGGCCCATGTGGGCGAGGCGGTGGGCTCTGACGTGCCCTACTGTGTGCTGGGCTGCACCGCCCTGGCCCAGGGCCGGGGCGAGGTGCTCACCCCCCTGTCTCCCCTGCCCCACTGCTGGGTGGTGGCCTGCAAGCCCGACTTCCCCGTGTCCACCCCAGAGCTGTTCGCCCGAATCGACAGCTGCCGCATCCGCCGCCGCCCCGATGCCGACGGCCTGATGGCCGCTTTAGAGCAGGGGGACCTGATGGAGGTGGCCCGGCGGATGTACAACGTGTTCGAGGACGTGCTGCCCGAGCGGCAGTTGGCCCGGGTGGCCGATATCAAGAACACCTTGATCCAGCAGGGCGCTCTGGGGGCCAACATGAGCGGCACCGGCCCCACCGCCTTCGGCCTGTTCTCCAGCCAAAGTCAGGCCCAAGCCGCTTACGATGTCCTGAAGCAGCGCTATCAGGAGGTTTTTCTGGCCGAGACCGTTTAAATCCTCTCATTTCCGCCCATACTGTAGGCACATCGCTGATCGTATGGGCGGTTTTTTGCCGCCGGGAGGGATTTTTATGGATCGGAAACTGAGACGCTGGGAGCTGGCCTTGATGCTGGGCGCAGCTTTGGCCCTGGTACTGGGGGCCTGGCTGGGGGGTGAGCAGCGGGCTTTGGCCGGGCGAGTGGTCCGGCTCCACGTCATCGCCAACTCGGATTCGGCCCGGGACCAGGCCCTGAAGCTGGCGGTACGGGACGGGGTACTCTCCCGGGCGGAGGCCCTCTATCCCCCCGAAGCCACCCTGGACCAGGCCAGAGCCGCCCTGGCCGACCATCTGGACGAGCTGGCAGCGGCGGGTCAGGCGGTGGTGGATGCCCAGGGCGGTACAGACCGGGTCACCGCCCAGCTCACCCGCTGCTGGTTCCCCACCAAGACCTACGACGGCTTCGCCCTCCCCGCCGGGGAGTACGAGGCGCTTCGAGTGGTCATCGGCGACGGCCGGGGCCAAAACTGGTGGTGCGTGGCCTACCCGCCCCTGTGTCTGGGCGCGGCCAGCGAGACCATAGAGGATGCCGCCCAGGCGGGGCAATTCACCTCCGGCCAGGCCAAATTGGTCACCGGGGACTCCGGGCCCTATGTGTTAAAATTCAAAGGGATGGAGCTGCTGGGCAGGCTGGAGGGGCTGTTTTCTTAATCGAAATGTTCGATTTTTGCCTCTGGTGGACATGAAAACCGGCAAGGCTGATTTGATCCGCACCCCCAATACCGGACACCCGGTATTGGGGTAGAGACTGTCAAAAAAGCCTGTCATTGCGAGGAGGCCCAATGGGCCGACGTGGCAATCCGTTCCTAAAACTCACAAGTATCAGCATATTTCCGACTTTTGGGTTACGGATTCCCACGTCGCTTCGCTCCTCGGAATGACAGAAAAGGGTTTATCGACACGCTGCACCCCCAATACTGGACACCCGGTATTGGGGGTATTTTCAGCTTCTATCATGAAAGTCAGGTGTAGGTGATGAACCCGGCCCCTTCATCATGCAGAAGGATCCAGTCTAAAACAAAATGGATGCCTCCCTCTGAGTTTAGGGAAGCATCCATGATGGAATCCTAATATTCAATTTTGACCCGGTGTCCAGAAACCTGGGTACCTATCGAGTACGATGGCTGCCTGGCGGTCCTGTTTCGGCTTACATCGCCTGCCGTCCCTCCAGGGCGCGCATGAGGGTGGCGTCGTCGGCGTATTCCAGGTGGCTGCCCACGGGGATACCATAGGCCAGGCGGGAGACCCGCACCTGGAAGGGCCTGAGCAGCCGGGCCAGATACATGGCGGTGGCCTCCCCCTCCGTGTCCGGGTTGGTGGCCATGATGACCTCCTCCACTCCCCCGGCGGCCACCCGCTCCACCAGGGATTTGATGTGCAGGTCGTCCGGCCCCACATGGTTCATGGGGGAGATGACCCCGTGGAGCACATGATACAGCCCGTGATACTCCCGGGAGCGCTCCATAGCCACCACGTCCTTGGGGTCGGCCACCACGCAGATAACGCCGTGATTCCGCTTGGGGCTGGCGCACACGGCGCAGGGGCCCTCCCCCTCCGTGAGATTCTGGCACACGGGGCAGCAGTGGATGGCCGTTTTGGCCTGGGTGATGGACTGGGCAAAGGCATCCGCCTCCTCCTGAGGCAGGGACAGCACATAAAAGGCCAGGCGCTGGGCCGTTTTTCTGCCGATGCCGGGCAGCTTGGCAAAGTGCTCCACTAGATTTTCTAGTGCGGGGGGAAAGTATTCCATGAAAAAACCTCCGGGGTGTTTTGGGGAAAGTTAACCCTGACAGCGCAGGGCTGCGATGGCGGCGGGGATATCCTCTTTGCCATAGACGGCGGAACCGGCCACCAGCACATTGGCCCCGGCCTCCACCACCAGGGGAGCGGTCTTGGGGGCGATGCCGCCGTCCACCTCCAGCTCGCAGGCGGGGTTATATTGGTCGATGATCTGCCGCACCTGGCGGATGGTCTCCAGCTGATCGTCCATAAACGCCTGACCGCCGAAGCCGGGCTCCACCGTCATCACCAGCACCATGTCCAGCTGCTCGATATAGGGCAGGATGGCTCGGGCAGAGGTGATGGGCCGCAGAGCCACTGCCTTCTTCACGCCGCATTGATCCATAACCTTCAGCGCCTCGGCGATGCGGGTGGGGTGGTCCGCCTCCAGATGGATGGACAGCAGATCGGCCCCCGCCTGGGCGAAGGTCTCGATATAGCGCAGGGGCTTGTCGATCATCAGGTGCACATCCAGGAACATGTCGGTACATTTGCGGATGGACTTGACCACGGGCACACCCAAGGAGATGTTGGGCACAAAGTTTCCATCCATCACGTCCACGTGGAGATAGTCGGCGGTGGCCACGCGGCGGATGTCCCGCTCCAGATTGCCAAAGTCAGCCGACAGGATAGAAGGGGCGATCTTGATCATGAGAAGCTGCCTCGCTTTCGTCATTGTTGTATAGTATAAGAGTGTGCAAGGGAAGGCCCTTGGGGCCATCTGCCCCGGGGGCGCATAGGATAAAGGGCGGAGCGCGGAAGTCCATGGGCTTCCCGGTGTCCCGGCGGCGGGGACTGTGGGACCTGGCTTGCCCCCGTCCCGCCCTCGGCGGCCCGCCGCTTTTCAGATAGCCGTCCGCCGGCGGAACAACAGCCCGTCGGCGGACGGCAAAGGGGCGGTATTTTCGCTTGAATACAGGCTTAGTACAGGTCGCCGGTGTCCCGCTCCGCCACCTGATAGCCCTCGTCCCGCATGGCCTGGAGGATCTGCTTCTTGTGGTCGTGGCCAAAGGCCTCCAGCGTGACCCGCAGCTCCACGCCGGACTGGCGGTTGATGTTGACGAACTGGTTGTGCTCCAGCTTGATGATGTTGCCGTTGTTCCGGGCCAGCACGTCGGCCACCCGCATCAGCTCGCCGGGACGGTCGGGCAGCTGCACGGCGAAGGTGAAAATCCGGCCCCGGCCGATGAGGCCGTGCTGCACCAGAGAGGACATGGTGATCACGTCCATATTGCCCCCGGAGAGCACCGAGACCACGTTCTTGCCCTTGCAGTCCAGATGCTTCAGGGCGGCCACGGTGAGCAGGCCGGCATTCTCCACGATCATCTTGTGCCGCTCCATGATGTCCAGGAAGGCCTCCACCAGCTCGCCGTCCTCCAGAGCCAGCACCCGGTCCACGTTCTGCTGGACATAGGGGAACACCAAATCGCCGGGGGTCTTCACCGCCACGCCGTCGGCGATGGTACTGGCGGTGGGCAGAGTGACCACATGGCCCGCCTCCAGGCTGGCCTTCATGGAGGCCGCGCCGGTGGGCTCCACGCCGATGACCTCTACATTGGGGTTGAGCAGCTTGGCCAAAGTGGACACGCCGGCGGCCAGACCGCCGCCGCCGATGGGGATGAGGATCACATCCACGTCGGGCAGGTCCTGGAATATCTCATAGGCGATGGTGCCCTGACCAGTGGCCAGGGTCAGGTCGTTGAAGGGGTGGACATAGGTCAGGCCCTGCTCCTCCGCCAGCTGGGCGGCCAGCTCGGCGGCATCGTCGAACACCTCTCCGTGGAGCACCACGTTGGCCCCATAGTCCTTGGTGTTGTTCACCTTCACCAGGGGGGTGGTGGTGGGCATGACAATGGTGGCGGCCACACCGGCGGCCTGGGCGGCATAGGCCACGCCCTGGGCGTGGTTTCCGGCGGAGGCGGTGACCAGGCCCCGGGCCTTCTCCTCGTCGGTGAGAGTGCTGATCTTATAATAGGCCCCTCGAATCTTATACGCGCCAGTGACCTGCATGTTTTCCGGCTTCAGATACACGTTGTTGCCGCAGCTCTTGCTGAGATAGGGCGAGTGGATCAGCGGTGTGGGCCGCAGCACGCCCTGCAACACATTTCGGGCTTCTTTGAACTGTTCGAGGGTAAGCATAGTTTCGCGCTCCTTTTATATCTAAATAGGCTTTCTTATCATACTCCATTCCGCCTGCATAAGTCAATGCAAACCACGCCCCTGCGGGGCAATTTCCTTGACACTCTCCGCCCACCGGGGTACAATGGCAGTAAGATGAGAAAAGCATTCTATTTCCCAACTGGGACTACGGAGGAAAAACATGGCCAAACATGTAAAGCGTTCTGTCCTGCCCATCTATCTGGTGGGCTTTTTCTGGCTGGGGTACGCCCTGCTGTTCTCCCTGCGCTCGGCGGGGCAATATCTGCTGTGCGCCGCCCTGTCCGGGGTGGTGTTTGTACTGGGCAAGGCCCTGTTCCCGGACAGGCTCTATGACCTGCCTGGAGCGCCGGAGCAGGCCAAGCAAGAGCCCGCCAAAGATACCAAAGAGAAGGTCCAAGCCAAGGCCGAGTCCCGGCAGCCCGCCCTCTCTCCCGAGGTGGCCGCTCTGATCAAGGAGCGGGACCGTGCCGTCAGCGAGATGCGCCGTCTGAACGACAACATTCCCGACCCCCGGCTGTCCCAGCAGATCGACCACCTGGAGGAGGTCACTGGGAAGATCGTGGACCAGGTGGTGTCCCAGCCCAAAAAGCTGCCCCAGATCCGTCGCTTCATGGACTACTACCTGCCCACCACCCTGAAGCTGCTCAACGCCTATGACCGGATGGACTCCACCGGCATCGCCGGGGACAATATCACTGCCACCAAGGACAAGGTGTCCGCCATGATGGACACCATCGTCCATGCCTTTGACCGCCAGCTGGATGCCCTGTTCGGCGAGGAGGCCCTGGACATCTCCACCGATATCACCGTGATGGAAAACCTGCTGGCCCGGGAGGGACTGACCCAGGATAAGCCGTCCGGCCAAAATCCCGACGGCGGCGTGGAGCTCCATCTGTAATACCAGCTAAAATACCGAACATGACAGGAGGACACATAAGATGAGCGAAGAGACTATGGACCTGACCCCCCAGCTGACCCTCACCCCCGATTCCGCTGCCACCCAGCCCCAGGCCCCCAGCCTGACCCTGGAGCCCAACGCCGACCAGCAGCAGGCCCAGGCCGCCCAACAGGCCGCCCAGGCCCAGCGGGAGGCCAACGCCGTAAAGATCGACGAGTCCATGCTCAACGAGGCGGAGCGGAAGATGGTGGACGACTTTGCCCAGAAGATCGATATCACCGACTCCAACCTGGTGCTGCAATATGGCGCGGCGGCCCAGAAGAACATCGCCTCCTTCTCGGAAAGCGCCCTGAGCAACGTGAAAACGAAGGACCTGGGTCAGGTGGGCGACGCCCTCAGCCAGCTGGTGGGCGAGCTGAAGACCTTCGGCCAGCCGGAGAAGAAGGGCCTGGCCGGGCTGTTCCAGAAAAAGCGCAGCGAGCTGGAGGCCATGAAGGCCAGCTATGCCAAGGCGGAGTCCAACGTGGACCGCATCGTCAAGGTACTGGAGGAGCACCAGGTGACCCTGATGAAGGACATCGCCATGTTCGACCAGATGTATGAGCTGAACACCAAGTACTATAAAGAGCTGACCATGTACATCATCGCCGGCAAGAAGCGGCTGGAGTATCTCCGCTCCAACGACCTGGTCCAGCTGCGGG
The DNA here is from genome assembly GCF_014287875.1 of Flintibacter faecis. Lineage (GTDB taxonomy): Bacteria > Bacillota > Clostridia > Oscillospirales > Oscillospiraceae > Lawsonibacter > Lawsonibacter faecis_A. Next base: position 91,737 of record NZ_JACOPN010000003.1, read on the forward strand.
AGAAGGCCGCCCAGTCCGGCACCCAGGAGGATGCCCAGGCCTGCAACGACTTTGCAAACCTGCTGGACCGGTTCGAGAAGAAGCTCCACGATCTGGAGCTGACCCGGATGATCTCCGTGCAGATGGGCCCCCAGACCCGCCTGCTGCAGAACAACGACACCCAGATGCTGGAGAAGATCCAGTCCTCTCTGGTGAACACCATCCCCCTGTGGAAGAGCCAGATGGTACTGGCCCTTGGGCTGGAGCACAGCCGTCAGGCCACCGCCGCCCAGACCGCCGTGACCAACATGACCAACGACCTGCTGCGGCAGAACGCAGACATGCTGAAAATGGGCACCATCGAGACCGCCCGTGAGGCCGAGCGCTCCGTGGTGGATATCCAGACCCTGCAGCACACCAACGAGCAGCTCATCTCCACCCTGGACGAGGTGATGAAGATCCAGACCGAGGGCGCCCAGAAGCGCCGGGAGGCCGAGGCCGAGCTGGGCCGCATCGAGGGCGAGCTGAAGCAGAAGCTGCTGGAGATCCGGGGCTGATCTGCCCTTGCCCCTGTTCCCGCCCCCTGCCGGGGGCGGGAATTTAAAACTCCCGCTCTTGATCCCCGCCCCCGCAGGGGGTGGGGACTATAAAAACACACCTCTTTTGAAAGGACTATGCTATGAAATTCCTGCAAAAGACCTGGGTGGCCGTGGTCATCACCGCCGCCATGATCGTGGCCGCGGTGGCCATCGGCCTGAGCAAGCCAGCCCCGGCCGCCACGCCGGAGCCTGCGGCTCCCCCCAGTTTCTCTGACACAGCCCTGGACGGCTCCCTGTCCACCGGCCAGTATCAGCGCTATCTCAACGACCAGCCCGGGGTCCTTACCGAGCAGCAGCGCCAGCAGCTGTGTCTTTACAACGCCAACTGGGACCTGCGCTACAGCAGTATCCTGGTGGTGGATATCCAGTCTGCGGCCCCCACCTCTGACAGTCTGGCCGACTACGCCTACGACCAGGCCAACCGCATGGAGCTGGGGCGGTATGATGCCTATCTGGTCATCGTCCCCTCCATTCAGGATGCCTATTTTGCCGCCGGGGCGGACTATCCCCTGTCCGACAGCCAGATCACCGACTTCATGGACCGGTACCTCTATCAGGACCTGGTGGACGGCAAGACGGATCAGGGCGTACTGGCCCTGTGCGCCGGGCTGAACGACTACTATGTGTCCAACTTCGGCACCGGCTCCGCCGACGGCGACTACAGCTATGACGACTACGGCACCGACGAGGGCTCCGCTCTGGTGGGCCTGTTGATGCTGCTGGTCATTCTGCTGGTGATCTTCAGCATCATCGACCGCCTGCGCTACTCCTCCTATCGTCAGCGGTATTACGGTGTGGTAGATCCGCCCGTTCTCTTCCGGCCCCTGCTGTTCTGGCACGGACCCTCCTACGGCTGGTATCGCCGCCGCTGGCACCAGCCTCCTCCCCCGCCTCCCCGTGGCCCCGGCGGCCCCGGTCCCAGGCGGCCCGGCGGTCCCGGCAGCTTTGGCGGTGGACCTCGCCCCGGCGGTCACAGTGGTAATTCTCGCCCCGGCGGTTTTGGGAGCACTTCCCGGGGCGGCGGCTTTGGCAGCGGCTCCCGGGGCGGCGGCTTTGGCGGCGGCGCTCCCAGAGGCGGCGGCTTTGGCGGCGGCGCTCCCAGAGGCGGCGGCTTTGGCGGCGGCGCTCCCAGAGGCGGTGGCTTTGGCGGCGGCTCCCGGGGCGGCGGCTTTGGCGGCGGCGCTCCCAGAGGCGGCGGCTTTGGCGGCGGCGCTCCCAGAGGCGGCGGCTTCGGCGGCGGCTCCCGGGGCGGCGGCTTTGGCCGACGCTGAACCTCCTCCCTTTCCCGGCATACTCCCGGCCCGTTTCTCATATGATTTGGGGAACAAACGAATCAGGAGTGTGATGCCCCATGAGACCCACCCCCGCTGACCTCAACCGTATCCGGCTCCACGGGCGGCTGGAAGCTGCCCCCGTCCTCTCCCACGAGAACCATGGTGTCGCGTTCTATCTCTTTCCCCTGGCCGTGGCTCGCCTGTCCGGCGTGGAGGACCGGCTGCATGTGGTTCTGCCCGACGGACTGCTGTCCCAGCTGGGACCGCCCGTTCTGGGTCAGGAGGTCACCGTCGCCGGAGAGGTCCGCACCTTCAACAACCGCTCCGGTCCGGGCAGCAAGCTGGTCATCAGCACCTTCGCCCGGTCTGTCCTCCCCTGCTCCGGCCCGGATGAAAACCGACTGGAGCTCACCGGTACCCTGTGCAAGCCCCCTGCTCTGCGCTCCACCCCCCTGGGCCGGACCATCTGCGACATGATCCTAGCGGTGAACCGGCGGTACAGCCGGGCGGACTATCTCCCCTGCATCGCCTGGGGCAGCCTGGCCCATCTATGCGGCAGTCTGACCGTGGGGAACCGGGTGCGGCTCACCGGGCGGCTGCAGAGCCGCCTGTACAGCAAGACCATCGAGGGCCGTCTGGAGGAGCGCACCGCCTTCGAGGTGTCCATCATGTCTTTGACTCAGGAGGAGGTCTCCTCTCCCCCAGAGCCCGTTTTGCTCCATACGCAAGCTGCACACGCCGAGGGCGGTCTGTAAGTCCAGACCGCCCTCGCTTCTTCCTATCCGCTATTCCACATATGACCCGCCCGACACTGGACAAACAGCACCGGGCGGGTCATATTTTATATTCTCACCGCCTTATAGATAAGACGGGCTGCTTTTGGTCTGCTGCCCCGGGGCGCAGCCTTGGGGCGGCAGTGGGCGGCGCCGGAAATGCGCCTATGTTCTCTCTTTGCTTCGGGCCGCGGTTTTTTCGCCGCGGACTTTCAGGCGGATGCCAAACCGGGCGTCTCAGCTCCGATCTGCCCCTATTCTAGCAGAGATCCCAAGCCGAATTTTCACGAATCCGGGAACAGTCTGTAAACGATTTAAAAACAAAAGCGCCGGCCTGGCCGACGCTTTTTTCAGGCTTGGATCACTCCACGCCCATCTGGGTCCACAGGTCGTTATACAGGGTACGGGTCTCGGCGGGCAGGTTGAGATACATCTCGCACTGGTCCAGCACCTCCTGGGGGGCGGCCATCACCTGATAGACCTCGTCCGGCAGCTTCTCCCCGGTCTGTTCCTCATAATAGGCGGGGTACTGCTCCAGAGCCTCCTGGTTGGGGGAGGCATACCAGATGAAGTCCATGTTCCGCAGGGAGGCCTCGGTGGAGCAGATGAAGTTGATCCACTCCTCCGCCTCGGTCTTGTGCTTGGCATCCTTCAGCACCACCATGGCATCCACAAACCAGTTGGAGCCCTCCTTGGGGATGACATACTTCAGGTCGGGGTTGTTCATATACATGGACAGGTAGTCCCCGGCATAGTAGGTGCACAGGGCGGTCTCCCCCACTTCCATCTTGTCGTAGATCTCGTCCATGAAGAAGCCCTGATACACGCCAGCCGCCTTGGACACGGCAATCAGGTCGTAGGCCTCGCGGATCTGAGCCTCGTCGGTGGTGTTGATGGAATAGCCCAGATACATCAGCGCGGTGGCCAGGGCATCCCGGGGGTTGCCGATCATGGCCGTCATGCCCTCGTACTGCATATCAAACAGGGCCTCCCAGCTGTCGATCTCCTTATCGATCATAGTGGGGTTATAGATGATGCCCAGAGTGCCCCAGGTGTAGGGCACGGAGTACAGGTTCTCCGGGTCATAGGGCAAGTTCTTGAACCGGTCTGCGATCAGGCTGAAATTGGGAATGTTGTCAAAATTCAGCTCGGCCAGCAGGCCCTCCTCGGCCATCTGGGCGATCATATAGTCAGAGGGCACGATCACGTCATACCCGGAGCCGCCCATGGCCACCTTAGAGTACATCATCTCGTTGCTCTCGGCGGTCTGATAGATCACTTTGATGCCCGTCTTTTCCTCGAACAGGTCAAACAGGTCCTCGTCGATGTTTTCACCCCAGCCGCACACGACCACCTCGCGCTGTGTGCCGGTGCTGCTGCTGTTGGAACCGGCGGCATCATCCTCCATGGCACAGCCGGACAGGAACAGGCCCATCGCCGTGGTACAGGCGAGGGTCAAGGCTACGATTTTCTTCAATGGATCATTCCTCCCAAATAAATATATCTCTCGGCCTCAGGCCGGAAAGACCAGATTGCCCCGCTCAGTGCTTGGCCTGGCGGGCCTTCTCCTGCCGGGCCTCCCGCACGTTGACGATGATCAGCAGCAGCAGGACGGACACGAACAGCAATGTGGACACGGCGTTCATTTTGGGGCTGATGCGCCGCTTTGCCATGCCGTAGATGGTCATGGCCAGGGTGCTGGTCTTGGGCCCGGCGGTGAAATAGGAGATGACAAAGTCATCCACGCTCATAGTAAAGGCGATGAGCATCCCGTTGACGATGCCCGGCTTGATCTCGGGCACCACCACCTTCCAGAACGCCTGCATCCAGGTACAGCCCAGGTCCTGGGCCGCATCGATGAGGTTTTTGTCCATCTGCCGCAGCTTGGGCATGACGGACAGGATCACATAGGGGATGTTAAAGCTCACGTGGGCGATGAGCAGGGTGGTAAAGCCCAGGGACAGCCGTGGGGCCGTCAGGCGATAGGTCTGCTCCATCCAGGTGACAAAGCTGTTCCAGCCCGCAAAGGCCGCCACAAAGAACAGACACAGGCTGACGCCGGTGACGATGTCCGCATTCATCATGGGAATGTTGTTCACCGTCATCAGGGGCTCCCGCACCCGGCGCTTCATGTTGTAAAAACCGATGGAGGCGAAGGTGCCCGCCACGGTGGCGATGGCCGCCGACAGCAGAGCCACCAGCAGGGTGGTGTACAGGGAGTTCATGATCTGGCTGTCCCGGAACAGCTCGGCATACCACTTCAGAGTAAAGCCGTTCCACACGGTGCGGCTTTTAGAGTTATTGAAGGAGAATACGATGAGCACGAAAATGGGGGCATAGAGGAACAAAAACACCAGCCCCATAGAGATACGCCCAAACAGGGACGGCCGCTGTTTCAGACTCATAACATCACCGCCTGTTCCTCGCCCTCGCCAAAGCGATTCATCACATACATACAGACCACCACGACGACCATCATCACCATGGCAATGGCGCTGCCCAAGTGGGGATTATAGGCCGTGCCCACAAACTGCATCTCAATGAGGTTGCCCAGCAGCGTCTGGTTGTTGCCGCCCAGCAGGCGGGAGATGGCAAAGGTGGACACTGCGGGGACAAACACCATGGTGATGCCGGAGAGCACCCCCGGCAGGGACAGGGGCAGGATGACCTTGCGGAAGGTCAGGGCCGAGTTGGCCCCCAGGTCCTGGGCCGCCTCCAGCAGGGAGTTGTCCATTTTGATGATGACCGAGTAAATGGGCAGGATCATAAAGGGCAGATAGTTATATACCATGCCCAACACCACCGCTCCCTGGGTGTTGATCATGGGGAAATACTGCAGCTCGGTGCCGCAGAGGTGGTTCACCAGATCGATAAGCCCGATGGCCTGGAACAGCCGGTTCAGCAGGCCGGTGTTCTCCAGAATGGACATCCAGGCATAGGTCCGCAGCAGAAAGTTCATCCACATGGGCAGCATGATCAGGGCCATGGCCGCCTTTTGAAACTGGGCCCCCTCTTTCGCCATCCAATAGGAGATGGGATAGCCGATGAGCAGGCAGATGGCGGTGGCGATGAGGGCCAGCTTGAAGGAGCGCAGGAACACCACGGTGTAGGCGCCCATCTGGGCAAAGTTGTTCAGGGTGAAGCGAACGGCCTTCTCCCCGGTCTCGGCGTCTACCACGATCTCCTGGGTAAAGGCGTAGACCACCATCATCACAATGGGGATCACGGTGAACAGGGCCATCCACACCACATAGGGGGCGGCCAGCCAGGAGCGTTTATTTTTCATCTCCGCCCTCCTGATCCCCTTCCTCGGGATCAAAGGTGGCGTCAGAGATCTCCTCATACTCCTCGGAATAGGAGGAGTAGTCCCCGAACAGGCCGGAATACTGGCTCTTCTTCATCACGTGGAAGCCGTCTGGGTCGATCTTGATGCCGATGCGGCTGCCCACGGGGGACAGGTCGGTGGTCTGGATCAGCCACTTAAAGCCATAGAAGTCCACGATGATGTCATACTGCATCCCCTTGAAGGTCACGTTGGTCACGGTGCCCTTCAGCTGGCCCTGGTCCTCGGGGACGATGTCCACGTCCTCGGGCCGGATGACCACATCCACCGCCTCGTCCGGGGCAAAGCCGCCGTCCAGGCACTGGAAGCGCCGGTTGAAGATCTCCACCACGCCGTCGGAGCGCATGATGCCGTCGATGATGTTGGACTCGCCGATGAAGTCGGCCACAAAGGCGTTCTTGGGCTCGTTATAGATGTCCTCGGGGGTGCCGATCTGCTGGATCTTGCCCCTGTCCATGACCACCACGGTGTCGGACATGGCCAGGGCCTCCTCCTGGTCGTGGGTCACATAGATGAAGGTGATCTCCATGGCCTGCTGGATGCGCTTGAGCTCGTTTTGCATATCCTTGCGCAGCTTCAGGTCCAAAGCGCCCAGGGGTTCGTCCAGCAGCAGGACCTTGGGCCGGTTCACCAGGGCCCGGGCAATGGCCACCCGCTGCTGCTGGCCGCCGGACAGGGCGGTGATGTGCCGCTTTTCAAAGCCCCGCAGATTCACGATCTCCAGCATCTCCATCACCCGGCTGTGGATCTCTTTTTCAGACAGCTTTACCTTTTTGCCGCTGGCATCCGCCTTGGGGATGCGCAGACCAAAGGCGATGTTCTCATACACGTTGAGATGGGGGAACAGGGCGTATTTCTGAAAGACCGTATTGATGGCCCGCTTATAAGGCGGGACAGAATTCATCCTCACGCCGTCAAACAACACATCGCCAGAGGTGGGCGTTTGAAAACCACCGATGATGCGCAGGGTGGTGGTCTTGCCGCATCCACTGGGGCCAAGCAGCGTGAGGAATTCCTTATCATTGATATACAGGTTGATGTGATCAAGCACGATCTCGTTGTCGAAAGCCATGGTACAGTTGTCCAGGCGGATCAACTCTTTGGACATGTATCCTCCCCCATTTCAAAAATTATCGTTTCCAGCTCCCTTGTTTCATCGCTCCGTCCCTTCCTGCTGAACAGAGCGTCAGGCAGATAGCAAGCTCAACTATATCTGTTCCCCCCAGAAATGTCAATCATTTTTCCCCAAATTTCTCTTGGATTTTACCTGGGATCTTTCTGTGGAGAACGGCGGCGGGGCGGGGAGCCTGTTTTCCCGCCCCAGCCGGGCATTTTATCCTGTTTTTGCCTTGGCTGGCCGCACGTCCCAGAACAGCAGCCGATAATAGTCATAATCCAAAATCACCGCCGAATAGGCCACACGGTTCTGCACCTCCGCCAGCTTGGCCGCGGCCACGCTCATGTCCGGTTCGGCCCCGTCCCAGCGGCGGTATTCGTCCGTCACCGAGTTATACCACCCATCCTGGCAGATAAAGCTGTAGTTGGAGAAGATGACCATCCCCGGCTGGTCAGACAGGATGTCCGTCCCCATCATCAGCCGGGAGTCATACTCCAGGCCGAACAGGTTGGACAGGGTGGGCGCGATGTCCAGGCTGGAGCAGTACTTGTCCACCTCCACCGGCTTCTTCATCTGATCGTTCCACAGGATCAGGGTGTTCTCGTATATCTCGAACACCGGGTCCACGGTGTGGCCCAGCAGCTCGCTGTACTCCTCGTCGGTGAGGCCATAGGGGTAGTGGTCGGCGGACAGGACGATCACCGTGTCGTCCAGCTTGCCCGCCGCCTCCAGCTGGTCCACCAGGCTCTTCACCGCCAGCTCCAGCTCCTGCTGGCAGGCCAGATAGCACTTGACGCTGTCGCTGTAGGGCAGGTCCTTCACCTCGTCCCAGTGCCTGCGGGCCATGGCGTTCTCCTCCAGGTTATAGTTCAGATGGCCGCTCACCGTGAGACAATAGACCATGAAGGGGTCCTGGTCGGCAAACATGGGTACGATCTTCTCCATCATCTCCCGGTCAGAGGCGGGGAAGGCATCGGCGGAGTCCAAACTCAGCCCCTGCCCCAGGGCGATATACTCATAGCCCATGTTGGGGTGGGACCGGTTGCGGTCATAGTAGTTATAGAGATAGTCGTGGAAGGCCATGGTGCGGTAGCCCAGGTCCCGGAACTGATTGCCCAGGGAGAAGGGCATATAGTTTTCCGAGGACAGGGAGTAACTCCACACCCCCGACTTGGGCACCAGGCCGGTGGTGGTGACATATTCCCCGTCCGAGGTGGACACCCCCCACAGCGGCGTGTAAAAGTGGTCAAAGGTAAATCCCTGGTGGGACAGCTTCCACAGCGTGGGGGTGCGCTGGGGGTCCATGGCCAGGGTGGAGAAGCCCTCGGCCACGATCCACACCAGGTTCTTCCCCTTGAAATAGCCCGTCCACTGGTTCTTCTCCGAGGGCTCCCGCTGGGCAAACCACTTGTGGGCCTCCAGCAGGGTCTCGTCCGTCTCCTGGTCGATGAGCTTGTCAAAGTCGAAGTTCATGATGTTATATTTGGACGAGGCGTATTTTTGCTCTTTCTCTGGGCCGGTCCGGTTCAGAGGGCGGACCCACTTGGGCCGGTCCCGCATATCCGGGTCGTCCGGGGCGATGCCGCCCACCAGGCGGCGGACCTCCAGGGTGGTCTGGGTCAACATGCCGAAGTCCTGCATCTCCAGCTCCGGCGTGGCAGTGCGGTAATACACATAGCGCAGCGACAAGTTCCCCCCGCCGCACAGATAGACCACGCCCATCACCGCCAGCTGCACCAGAATGGCCGCCACGGCCCACCGGATGCGCAGCCCCGCCGGGTCTGGCTGGTCCAGGACCAGCTTCTTTCGCCACAGGGCGGCGAAGATCACCGGCAGTGCCATCATCAGGATGGGGAACCAGTTTAAAATGATCTCAGCAGTGGCCATGCCTCCAAAGGCCCCGGCCACCATGCCCATCTTGGTCAGAGAGAAGATGGTGAGAAAGGTCTTGAACAGGTGGTAATACACCGCCTGGGCCCCCAGCCACAGAGAGATCAGCCCGGTACACAGCACCAGCAGCACCCTGCCCTTCCCGGGGGACACTCCGCCGCACAGCAGCCCCAGGCCCATGGCGATGGGGACGGTGAACAGCAGGGTAAACAAAGCCCCCATTGGCGAGATGCCATGGAGACAGTACAGCTTTAAAAACAGTTCCTCATAATAGATGACGACCAGGAAATAGAATCCGGGCCGCGCCAGACGCAGCCGGGGCCGGAGCAGGGTCCGAAAGCGCCGGCTTAGTTTCTCCATGCCATCCATGGTATGCCTCCTAAAAGGAAAGGATATCCGTTTATCGTCAACGGCAGTTTTCATTATTTTACTCGCCCGCCACCCCCCTGTCAACGAATTTGGAGAGCCGTTTTCTTTTTTGTCGCACATTGGGCGGAATGAAACCGCCGTTCTGTTCTTCAATGAACAACAGTTGATGGAATGCACAAAAAAAATGTGAAAACCATCCCTTTTTTCGGAAATCCACAGCGCTGTTCCGCCTTGAAAAACAAACGTTCTTCTGCTATGATAGCTTTTAATATAAGCGATTCACAGATTATTTACAATTTGTTCTTTCGACCCGAACAGCGGCCCCTGAAACAGAAATAAGGAGGCCCGGAGAGGAGTGCGTGGTTTGTCTCAACTGCGAGAAAATCTGGTGGAGCGGCTGAAGAAGGCCTACTCCGCCTATTACGATATAGAGGAGATCCAGGACGGCTCCCCCCTGAAGGCCCTGTGCAGCTATCACCTGCGGGACAGCCAGTATGTGCTGATGAAGCAGGCGGAGCTGTGGGCGGCGGAGAGCCATGAATACCTCTATCTGTGGTCCACGGACCACCTGGATGTTCCCTTGGTGGAGGAGGTCTTCCGCCGGGTGACGGAGGACGGCGAGCCTCGGGTCCGTCCCCACGCCCAGCACATGTACACCTATCTCACCGCCGTGGTGCTGTATGACAGCGCCGACCCCCTGGCTCTGGCCCGGCTGAAAAAGCTGAAGCGCCGCCGGGAATTCAAGCTATCCCTCCATGGATGGATGGAGTTTCGTATAGCCGCCGTGGACCTGTCCACGGGAGAAGTCACCACCAATCGCAGCGGCAAGCTCATCGGCAAAGACGTGAAGCGGCTGGTGGCGCGCATTGTTTCCAAAGAAAAAGGAGAGGAGCAAAAACAATGAATGCAGTATTGGTTTTCCTGGTCGGCTGCGCCATTCTTGTTGTAGGATACATTTTCTACGGCGGCTGGCTGGCCAAGCAGTGGGGCGTGGATGACTCCCGCGTGACCCCTGCCCATGAGCTGGAGGACGGCATGGACTATGTCCCCGCCAAGGCCCCCGTGCTGATGGGACATCACTTTTCCTCCATCGCGGGTGCCGGCCCCATCAATGGCCCCATTCAGGCCGCCGTGTTCGGCTGGGTCCCCGTGGTGCTGTGGGTGCTGATCGGCGGCATCTTCTTCGGTGCCGTCCATGACTATGGCGCTCTGTTCGCCTCTATCCGCCACAAGGGCCAGTCCATCGGCGAGGTCATCGCCCTGAACATCGGCTCCCGGGCCAAGAAGCTCTTCCTGATCTTCTCTTACCTGACCCTGATCCTGGTGGTGGCCGCCTTCGCCTCCATCGTGGCCAGCACCTTCCAGGCCACCTATGTGGACGGCGTTGTGGACACCGTCAAGTCCGCCACCAACGCCTCTGTGGCCATGATCTCCCTGCTGTTCATCCTGATGGCCATCATCTTCGGCTTCTTTGTCTACCGCAAGGGCGCTTCCCTGGCCGTGGCCACTGTGGCCGGCGTGATCGGCATCGTGGTCTGCCTGGTGGTGGGCCTGAACTTCCACCCCATCTACCTGTCCAACACCGCCTGGATGTGGATCATCGGCGTGTACATCCTCATCGCCTCTGTGGCTCCCGTGTGGATCCTGCTCCAGCCCCGTGACTATCTGTCCTCCTTCCTGCTGTACGCCATGATGATCATCGCCGCTGTGGGTGTGCTGGGGGCCGGCATTATGGGCGCTGACCTGAATATGGACATGCCCGCCTTCACCGGCTGGTACGACAACATGACCGTGGTGGCCTCCACCGGGGCTCCCGCCTCTCTGGGCTATGTGTTCCCCGCCCTGTTCGTCACCATCGCCTGCGGTGCCATCTCCGGCTTCCACTCTCTGGTGGGCTCCGGCACCACCGCCAAGCAGCTGGACCACGAGCGCGATGCCAAGCCCATCGCCTATGGCGGCATGCTCATCGAGTGTGCCCTGGCTCTGGTCTCTCTGTGCGCTGTGGCTTACATCTGGCAGGACTATGTGAAGCTGCCCTCTGACGGCGGCATCCGCACCCCCACCGCCGTGTTCGCCACCGGCATCTCCCGCATGGTGGCCACCATCCCCGGTCTGGAGGGCACCCAGGCCACTGTCAGCTCTCTGCTGGTGCTGACCGTGTCCGTGTTCTGCCTGACCTCCCTGGACACCGCCACCCGTCTGGCCCGGTATATGTTCCAGGAGTTCTGGCTGGAGCCCGGCCAGACCTATAAGGATGCCACCGGCTTCAAGGCTGTGCTGTGCAACCCCTTCGTGGCCACCGCCATCACCGTGGTCCTGGGTATCGGCCTGGGCCTGGGCGGCTACTCCACCATCTGGCCCCTGTTCGGCGCTTCTAACCAGCTGCTGGCCGCTCTGGCTCTGCTGGCCGTGTGCGCCTGGCTGGGCAACGTGGGTAAGAACAACAAGATGTTCTACCTCCCCATGATCTTCATGCTGGTGGTCACTCTGACCTCTCTGGCTCAGACCGCCATCGCCAAAGTGAACACCATCTCCGCCAACGGTGCCACCACCGCCCCCATGATCCAGCTGGTGCTGGCCGTGGTGCTGTTCGTCCTGGCTCTGGTGCTGGCTGTTGAGGCCTGCCAGACCATCTTCGGCCACAAGAAGCCCGCCGCTTCCAAGTAAGGCCATTCCATCCGCAAGACAAGCGGGCCCGAGTGTGCAAGCTCGGGTCCGCTTCTTGTTTTTCCATCTAACGCATGTTATGATATGCTTGTTTAAAAGGGGGCCGTTTCATGTTCTCCTCAACCCGGCGCGCCCTGATGCAGCGCCTTTTCCCGGCGCTGGAGGGCCTGATCTACGCCCGCTTTCTCTTCCTGGACCTGACGGGCCGGGGGGCGGCAGGCAACGGTCTGAAGTACTTGGGCATCGTTCTGTGCGCCGTCTTCGCCTGGTATCAGGCCAGAGGCGGCGGCTCCCGGCTGATGGCCTGGGCACTGACGCTCACCCTGGGAGCGGACTTCTTTCTGCTGATGCTGGACCGGTACTATGTTCTGGGTCTGCTGCTGTTCTGCGCCGTCCAGGGGCTGTATCTCCTGCGCATCGCCCGGGCCAACGGAGGGCGGACATTGTGGACAGCGCGCCTGGTGCTGTGCCTCCTCTCCCCCGCCCTGCTGGCCGTTTTAGGGCGGCTGACAGGAGAGAACCTGCTGGCCCTGATCTATTTCTCCAACTTCCTGTGCAACGTGGCCCTGGCGGTCAAACTGCCCCGGGGCTGGGGGCGGCAGTTTGCCCTTGGGCTGGCTCTGTTTCTATGCTGCGACGTATGCGTAGGGATTTTCCAGTCCCCCGGCCTGCTCCCGCCAACCTTAGAGCGCTTCGCCAGCCTGGGCATGTGGCTGTTCTATCTCCCCGGCCAGGTGCTCATCGTCCTGTCCGGCTGTAATCCCCACGAAACGAGGTCCCGCTATGAAAACCAGTAAACCCCTGTCCCTGTTCACCGCCCTGTTCACCGCCCTGGCAGTGCTGTCCGGCTCCATCGCCACCCCCCTGCTGTGCCGTCCCTTCTATTATGCCCACATCGGCCCCATGGGGCTGACGGAGTATGTGGGGTTGACCCCGGAACAGATCCGCCAGGCCTTTGACCAGGTGATGGACTTCTGCCTGGGACTGCGGCCCGACTTTGCCGCCGGGGTGCTGCCCTGGTCCCAGTCCGGGGCCGATCACTTTACCGACGTGCGGGAGCTGTTTCTGCTGGACCTGCGGGTACTGGCCCTGTCTCTGGCAGGACTGCTCCTTTTGCTGGTCTGCAGCCGTTTGAAACACGTCCGGCCCTATTGCTTCCGGGGCCGGGGCCCCGGCTTTTGGGCCGCGGCGGGACTGGCCGCCGTCTTTCTCGTGGTGGGCGGCCTGGCCGCGCTGGACTTTGACCGGGCCTTCGTGATCTTCCACGCCCTCTTCTTCCCCGGCAAGACCAACTGGCTCTTCGACTGGCGCACAGACCCGGTGATCCTTATTCTGCCCGAGACGTTCTTCCGCAACTGCGCCCTGCTCATTCTGGCCCTGGTGATGCTGTGGTGCGCCGTTCTCATCTTCGCCGACCTGTGGGCCGGCAAGCGGCGGAAGCAGCGGGGGCAGTCCCTCTGAACGATCAAAAAAATCACGCCCCGGAGACGAGCTTCTTTCCTCATCTCCGGGGCGCTGCTTTGTCTATTTCTCTGTGTTCAAAATCAGGCTCCTGGCAAATTCTCGTGCCCTGTACGCCTTCTCATCCTCCATGAACACGCTGTTATAGCCGTGGTCGTGCCCGGCCAGCATGCCCAGATAGCGCAGCTGGGAGTGCTTGCAGTAGCGTTTCACGCCGCTCTCCCACAGGTCGGCCCCCTTCTCCGGGGGATAGCCGCAGGTGGTCACCAGGGCTACCGCCTTCCCCGCCCACAGGGCGGGGCCCTTTTTTTCGCCGTAATACTTGTTCATGCCATAGACCAGCCGGTCCAACACCGCCTTCATGGGCGGGGTGCAGTACCAGGAGTAGATGGGTGTGGCAAGCACCAGCACTTCACAGGCCAGCACCTGGCGGAAGATATCCTCCATGTCGTCCCGGATGGCACAGCCAAAGATGTTCCAGTCCCGCTGGCAGGTGCGGCAGGCCCGGCAGGGCCGCAGGTCCAGGTCATAGAGCCAGACTGTCTCGCACCGGCAGCCCAGTTTCTCCAGCTCCGCCGTGAAGGGCCGGAGCAGCGCGGCGGTGTTGCCTGTTTTTCTGGGACTGCCCATCAGGATACACACCTGTCTTTCCATGTGAAGCGCCTCCCCACCTGTCTCATCTGCTTCGGAACGCAAACCACCGCTGGCCCCCATAGTTCAGGATGACGAACAGGCCCGACCCGGCCAGCAGGGTCAGGTTGCCCTTGAGCTGTTCGCTGAGGGCGGTCTCCGCCAGCAGACGGGCCATAATGGGCTGGGCCAGACCATAGGCCAGCAGCCAGCACACGGTGATGTTCAGGACAAATCGGAGCACCACCCCCGCCCCCCGCTCCTGATTGCGGAAGGTGAAGTGCTTATTTAAAAAAAAACTCACGATGCTGCCCACAATATAGTTGGCCGCCGAGGCGATCCACTGTCCCCTGCTGCCCCAGGTGTTCAGAGGCGTCAGATTGTACAGGCCGAACATCACCCCATAGCCCACGGCGGTGTTCACCAGACCCACCAGGATAAACCGGAAGAAGGTGGGGTCAAACAGTTTTGCCAGATGCGCTCTCATCGTTCCCTCCGCAGTGTTCGGCCAGGATATACCGTGGCCGGTCCTTGATCTCCTCGTAAATCTTGGCGATATAATAGCCGATGATGCCCAGACAGATCATCAGAATGCTGCCGATGAGCAGCTGGAGCAATATCACCGTGGTAAAGCCCTCCAGGGCGTGGCCGGTGAACTTCTGCCACAGGGAGTGCAGCCCCAGCACCACCGAGGCCAGAAAGACCACACTCCCCAGCAGGGTGACGATCTGCAGAGGTGCGGTGGAGAAGGCGGCGATGTTGGTGACGGCGTAGCGCACCAGACTCATCACCGACCACTTGGACTCCCCCGCCACCCGGGGCTGGACCTCAAACTCCACCGTGGCGGTGGAAAAGCCGATCCAGGATGACAGAGCCCGGAAAAAGGCGTTCTTCTCCCGCAGGGCCACCAGGGTATCCACCGCTTTCCGGTCCAGCAGCTTAAAGTCAGAGGCCCGGGACATGTCCACCCCGGTGACCCGGCTGAGAATGTCATAGAACCGGTGGGCGGCAAAGGCGTGGAGAGGGGATTCCTTCCCCCGGCTGACCTTTATCCCCTCGATGACCTCGTACCCCTGCTGCCACAGGCGGTACATCTCCTCCAGCTTCTCCGGCGGGTGCTGCAGGTCGCAGTCCATCACCGCCGCGCAGTCTCCCCGGGCCTGGGCCAGGCCGGCAAAGATGGCCGCCTCCTTGCCGAAATTCCGGGAGAAGCGCACCCCTCGCACCTGGGGGAATCGGGCCGCCTGGGTCTGGATGGCCGCCCAGCTGCCGTCTTTGGAGCCGTCGTCCACGAATAACAGCTCGAAGGGGATATCCGCCGCCGTCAGCAATTCCGTGATGCGCTCCGCCGCCCGGGGGATGGACGCCTCCTCGTTATAGGAGGGGAGCACCACCGACAGCAGTCCGCCCTGTTTTAACTCTCTCAACGGCTTCATCTCCTGTTCTCATAGGCCAGTTCAAAGTCCGACTTGGGGGTGTAGGTCTTCTGGACCTTCACCACCACCCGGCCATCCACCACCTGGACGCTGCCGTCGGCGGGGTACAGAGGCATGGCCTGAAAGGCTTTGGAATCGGACACGGCGATCATGGTCTCCTCGGCCGGCTCGTCCACGGGGACGTTGAGCCAGTCGTTAAAGTAGTAGTAGAGGTGCTTGTTCAGGTGGGTCACGGTGTTCAGGGGCACGCTGTAGTGGTCCACCTGGAAGAACGTCGGGACGCAGGTGCGCAGCTGGCTCTCGTCCGGGGCCCCGATGACCACGATCTCCATGCCCTTCTCATAGCCCGGGCAGCTCTCAATGCGGGAGAGCATCCGGGTGGCATAGCTCTCTGTGGCCCGGTGGGACTGGGCGGCGGCGGTGTAGAGCAGGTTATCCGTGTTCACGCAGAACAGCAGCAGCAGCACCGCCCACACCACGGGCACATACTCCCAGCCCCGCTTTAAGCGCCGGGCGCTCTCCGCCCCGTCCGCCAGCATGAGCACCGCCCCATACACCAGCACGAAGGAATACTTCATCAGAGGCGTGGGGTCGGAGTAGGGGCTGAGCACCCGCATAAAGTTCAGCCCCAGGGGCAGCAGGGCCGCCATGCACAAACCGCCCACCAGCCGCCAAGGCTCCCCCTTCAGGCGCTTGCTGCCCACCCGGGCAAAGAAGCAGGCTGCACCCACCGCCAGGGCCGCCAGATCCACCACCGCCATCCAGCCGGTGGCAAAGGCGTTGGCCGAGCCGGGCTTGAAGAAGAAGGCGGCCGTCTGCCAATAGGCGGAGAGGATGAGCCGGGGCAGCTGACCGATGGGATAGCCGGAGCTGGCCGCGTCCATGCCCAGATAGGACAGCAGCTCCAGACCCTTCACTTTTAGAAATACCATCAAAACGGCATAATAGAGGACGGCCCCCACCGCCAGGTGGAGGACAAACCGCACCCCTAAGCGCAGGGTCTTTGGAAAGGTGGCGGAGGGCTCCAGCGTCTCCCGCAGCACCGCCAGCAGAGCAAGGCCGATGGCCAGTGTGACATAGGCCTGATAGATGCCCATGGCCAGGGCCAGCAGCACCGGCCCCGCCAGGGACCATCTGTCCCCCCGCCGGGCCAGCCACACCGACCCTGCGGCCAGCAGAATGGCCAGGGCATAGGCCGAGGCGGTGAACATATAGAGGAAGGTGTATCCCAGACAGGGGAAGGCGGCCATAATGGCCCCCCACAGTCCGGCGGCCACCCGGCCCCGGATCTTCAGAATGTCCACCGTCAGGGCGGCGGCCAGACCCAGCAGCACCATGGTCACCAGGCCGATGGCGGCGGGCATCTGGGTAAAGTCGTTCAGGGCCGAGGCATAGTGCAAAAACCACCGGCCGGACACCGTCATCTGCTGGGGGTCATACATCCGGCTCAAGCCGTCGGCGTTGGGGATCAGGTTGGCAAAGGCGAACAGGTGGGCCAGATAGCCCACCAGAAAGCAGCTGAAAAACGCAGCCTTGGCCGCCGGGTCTATGCCCCGCCACAGCCGGCACATTTGCTTGTCCATGGACAGAATTCTCCTTCTATCGGAAATTTTGAAACCGTCAAAACAGGGGCCTACTGCGCCTATTTTAAGTTATTATAGCATCATCCTTCCCCCGGCGCAAGTAACGGGACAGGTGCCCTTCTCCCCGGCATGAAAAAGCTTGCATTTCAATAAACCCTTTATTATAATAGGTTTTTAAGAAAGAAGGTCGATGTCCATGATGGTTTCCACGAAGGGGCGCTATGCCCTGCGGGTGATGATCGAGCTGGCCTCCCGCTGTGACGAGGGGGTGGTCTGTCTGAAAGAGATCGCCGAGCACCAGCAAATATCAGAAAAATATTTAGAGGCCATTGTGAAAAGCCTGGTGTCCGCCGGTCTGGTCATCGGCACCCGGGGCAAAGGCGGGGGCTATCGCCTGGCCCAGACCCCGGACCAGTGCACCGTGGCCGCCATCCTCCGGGCAGCGGAGGGCTCCCTGTCCCCGGTGAACTGCCTGGATGACGACTGTCCCCGCCACGGAAACTGCGCCACCCTGCCCATGTGGCGGGAGCTGAACCGCATCATCGACGACTATTTCCAGGGCATCTCCCTGGAACAGCTCACCGCCCAGGCCCAGGCCCTGGGGGATACCGGCGTGGTATAGTCGTTTTGTACAACCCTCCCCCTAAATCTGCCCCGTTCCCACTGCGTTCCACCATGTTTTTTAATTCCTATTGACATTATAGGTTTTCGGTGCTATGATTCACTCAAACCTATAAAAAAGATATGTTTTTGTCCGGGAGGGACAGGCTCCCTGCCCGCCCCGGCGATACAGAAAGGAACGATCCCATGATCTACTTGGATAACGCGGCCACCACCAAGACCAGTCCGGCGGCCCAAAAGGCCATGCTGGAGTGCATGGAGCAGTTTTGGGGCAATCCCTCCAGCCTGCACACCCCCGGGCAGAAGGCCGCCGAGGCCCTGGCCCAGGCCCGTGAGACGGTGGCCGCCTGCATCGGTGCCACCCCCCGGGAGATCTACTTCACCTCCGGCGGCAGCGAGGCAGACAACCAGGCCATCGTCAGCGCCGCCCTGCTGGGCAAACGCAAGGGCAAGACCCACCTCATCTCCACCGCCATCGAGCACCACGCCGTGCTCCACACCCTGGCCCGGCTGGAGAAGGACGGCTTTGATGTCACCCTCCTCCCCGTGGATGAGAGCGGCATCGTAAAGGTCGACGACGTGGCCGCCGCCATCCGGGAGGACACCGCCCTGGTGAGCGTCATGTTCGCCAACAACGAGATCGGCTCCATCCAGCCCATTGAGGAGATCGGTGCCCTGTGTCACGAAAAGCATGTGCTGTTCCACACCGATGCGGTGCAGGCGGCGGGCCATCTGCCCATCGACGTGGAGAAGCAGCACATCGACATGCTGTCCCTGTCCGGCCACAAGTTCCACGGCCCCAGGGGCACCGGTCTGCTGTATGTCCGCCGGGGCGTGCCCCTGCTCCCTCTCATCGAGGGCGGCGCTCAGGAGCGGGGCAAGCGGGCCGGCACCGAGAACCTGCCCGCCATCGCCGGCATGGCTGTGGCCCTGAAAGATGCCTGCGACCACATGCAGGAGGACACTCAGCGCCAGCTGGCCCTGCGGGAGCGCCTCATCGCCGGGCTGAGCAAGATCCCCCACAGCGCCCTGAACGGCGACCCCGTCCGCCGTCTGCCCGGCAACGTGAGCTTCTGCTTCGAGGGCATCGAGGGGGAGTCCATGCTGCTGCTGCTGGACGACAAGGGTATCGCCGCCTCCTCCGGCTCCGCCTGCACCTCCGGCTCTCTGGACCCCAGCCATGTGCTGCTGGCCATCGGCCGTCCCCACGAGGTGGCCCACGGCTCCCTGCGCCTGACCCTGGGGGCCGAGACCACCCAGGATGAGATCGACTACACCATCCAGTCCGTGGCCGAAGTGGTGGAGCGCCTGCGGGCTATGTCCCCCGTTTGGGATGAGTTACAGAAAGGAGTTCGTTCTTATGTTATACAGTGAGAAGGTCATGGACCATTTCCGCAACCCCAGAAATGTGGGTGAGATCGAAAACGCCGACGGCGTGGGCCAGGTGGGCAACGCCAAGTGCGGCGACATCATGCGCATGACCCTGAAGATCGACGACGGTGTGATCACCGATGCCAAGTTCACCACCTTTGGCTGCGGCTCCGCCATCGCCACCAGCTCCATCGCCACCGAGATGATCAAGGGCAAGCCGGTGAGCGAGGCTCTGGAGCTGTCCAATAAGGCGGTGGTGGAGGCCCTGGACGGTCTGCCCGCCCACAAGATCCACTGCTCCGTCCTGGCGGAGGAGGCCGTGAAGGCCGCCGTAAAGGACTACTACGACAAAAACCACATCGCCTATGACCCCAAGCTGTTCTGCGAGGGCGACTGCGCGCACTGTCACGAATAAGCTCCATAAAAAAATTTCCTTCTGCTTTTTGCGGCAGAAGGAAATTTTTTCGGCTTTTATGCGTTCTCGTCCAGCACTTGAGTGAATACCTGGGGGGGCATAACGCCCACCTTGCGGTCGATCTCCTTGCCGTCCTTGAAGAAGAATGGGCGATTCTCTTGAAAATCAACTGAACACAGTGTAAAATGATAAAAACCAAACATTTGAATCGATCAATGACATCTCAACATTTAGGGAGTGAAAAAAAGATGAAAATCCACAAACGATTGATAACCGCAATGGCTGCGGCGGTGCTGACGGCGGCGCTGGCAGTTCCGGCGTTTGCAGCGGGACCTACATTCCGAGATGTGCCCGCCAGCCACTGGGCTTACACCGCCATCGAAAAAGCGGCCGGCAATGGCATGGTCGCAGGCGTGGGTGATGGCAAGTATGACCCCAACGGCGCAATCACGGGCGGTCAGTTGCTGGCAATGCTGACCCGGCACTTTTGCCCGGAGGACATTGAGACGGACCCGATTGTGTTGTCTCAGGCAGGCCACAGCGGTAGATGGTACAGCGGCAATCTGTACGCCGCGCTCAAGCACGGCTACTTAGACGGTATCGACCCGACGGAGATTGACTTAGACGCTCCCTGCACCCGTGAGCAGATGGTGACCATCCTGTATAACGTAGCCGGCAGACCCGCAACGAACGCCTCTGCACTGGCACAGTTCAATGATAGAGGACAGGTTGCAGCATACGCGGTCAACGGCTTCTCTTGGGCAGTGTCCAACAAGGTAGTCAGCGGCACCAGTAACACGACTCTGAGCCCCCGTGGAACCGCAACTCGCGCTCAGGTAGCAGTCATTTTGATTCGCTATCTGGAAAACGTGGAAGGTGTCCAGTTTCCTGACGTAAATGGTGGAGCCACACAGCCTGTCGAGCCTACTCCTACACCGACGAAGCCGGATGCGAGCAGCAGTCAGAACTCTGATGGAACGACGAATGCAGCCTACGTAAACAGCCTGTGTGATGTCGGTAAGAGCAATGATTATCCTACCACAGGTGATGCATCTTCTCCTAATGCCAACGGGTTCTATACCAAAGCAAATGTGGACATTTCTGGAGCTAAACTTCAGTATGACGTGATTCCTTATGTCAATGCATTTCTTGCGAAACATCCTGACCGAATCGAAGCAAATAAAGATTTTCAGCCATGGAATACAACAATGCATTGGGTGACAACGGATGAGCAAGAAGAGTATACGTTACTTCGTGCAAAGGAAGCGTATTCTTATTTTGAACATAAACGTCCTGATGGAACAGGAATTTTATCTGGCGAAAATTTGTATAGAGGTGGTAGTGTAGCGGAGTACGTTATCAAAGCGTGGGAAGGTTCCAGTGGACATGCATCAACGATGCTTAATGCTGGTTATGTGAATAAAACAACCTGTGTGGCGTCATGTGGGGATGTTTGGGTTATGACGATTTGGGGAGATGTGAACTATACTGCGGTCATAAAATATGCACCCAATAACTATATTAGTACTTGGGGTAAATAAATAAAATCACGGGGACGGTTCCTTTGAGATTTCCGGAAAAAGAATGATACAAAATCCAACGCAAGGCGGTTGTTTCGGCAGCTGCCTTGCGTTTTTTTGACAATCAATGCTGCTTTTTGACAAAAAAACAGACACTGACAGCGTAATTTGACAGAAAAAGGCAAGTTTGGTATACGGTACGCATAATCAAGAAGTTACATCTTACAATTTTAATATCTTACAATTCAAGGCATGACTTTTCGTGAGTGGCTCGCTCTCGGAAAGGCATGCCTTTTTACATATATCAATCAAAAAAAGAAATGGAGGGAGAAGTGGGCAAAATTGCGCCAAATCTGCTGAATCGGGACTTCCATGCCGAAAAGCCAAACCAGAAGTGGGTCACCGATGTGACAGAGTTCAGTTTGTTTGGCGAGAAACTGTATCTGTCTCCAATTCTCGATCTGCACAGCAGCGATCTGGTCAGCTATACCATATCGGATCGCCCTGTGCTCAGCATGGTGACAACCATGCTGAACGAGGCATTTGCAAAAATTCCAGACGGAACAAACCTCATTCTCCATTCTGATCAGGGCTGGCAGTACCAACATAAACAGTATCAACGGATGCTCCGAGAGAAAGGTATCCGGCAGAGCATGAGCCGGAAAGGGAACTGTCTGGACAATGCTGTGATAGAAAATTTCTTTGGGCTGCTCAAGAGCGAACTGCTGTACTTGCAGGAATTTCAGTCCACGGAACACTTCAAGCAGGAACTCGTTGCATATCTGGATTACTACAACAACCGCAGGATCAAGGCAAAACTGAAGGGCTTGCCGCCTGCAATTCACAGACAACAAGCCCTTTCGGCTGCTTGAACAATTTTTACTTCAAAATATTGTCTAACTTTTGGGGGTCACTTCATTTTGGCGGCAGAGGGGAATTTTTCAGCTTTTATGCGTTCTCGTCCAGCACCTGAGTGAATACCTGGGGAGGCATAACGCCCACCTTGCGGTCGATCTCCTTGCCGTCCTTGAAGAAGATGACCGTGGGGATGGACATGACGCCATAGCGGATGGCCAGCTCCTGCTCGTCGTCCACATTCACCTTGCCCACGGTGACCCGGCCCTCGTACTCCTTGTCCAGGTTCTCAACAAGGGGAGCGAGCATCTTGCAGGGGCCGCACCAGTCGGCCCAAAAGTCCACCATCAGCAGGCCCTTCTGCGCCAGGGCCTTGTCCAGTCCGTCCTTGGTAAAATGGATCATAATTATGATCTCCTTTCTGGTTTTTGTCTCTGTTTTTCAGTTTGGGACGCTTTATTATGATTGCTCCTCCAGCCAGGCGCAGGCGGACAGAGCGGCCACATGGCCCTCCCCCACCGCCTTTGCTACCTGCAGCGGCCCGCCGGTGCAGTCCCCGGCGGCGAATACCCCGGGCAGATTGGTGGCCATAGTCCGGTCCACCCGGATCACGCCGTTCTCTGTCTCCAGCTGGGGCAGCAGGTCGGTGGGGGCCACCGCCTGGCGCAGGATGAACACCCCGGCGCAGGGCAGCTTCGCCCCGTCCACCTCCAGGGCCGTCACCGCCTGCTCCCCGATGACGGCAAGGCGGCTGCCCCGGACAAAGGGGATGTCCCCGTCCAGACCCTCCGGCCGCTGTGCGGCCACATAGGTCACCTGGCAGCCCAGGCTTTTCAGATAGTTGGCCTCCAGGGGGGCATCCGGGCTGCGGCCCGCCACTGCCACCGGCTTGCCCCGGTAGAGCATCCCGTCGCAGGTGGCGCAATAGCTCACGCCCCGGCCCAGATAGGTCTCCTCTCCGGGATATTTGGCCTGTCGCTGCACCCCGGGGGCCAGGATCAGGGCCTTTCCGTCGTACACCTGACTGCCCACGGTGGCGAACACGCCGCCGTAGACCATCATGGACACGGCCCGCCCGGTGACAAAGTCCGCCCCGGCCTTTACTGCGTGGTCATAGAACTGTGCCAGCAATTCTTTTCCGCTGCCGGCGGGCAGCCCTAAATAGTTGTCCACCCGCTCGGCCCGGGCCAGAGGGCTGTCCTGCCAGCGGTTGCCGATGACCAGGACGGACTTGCCCCGGCCCCGGGCCGCCACGGCGGCGGCCAGTCCTGCAGGACCGCTGCCCAGTACCAGAATATCGTGGCTCATCTTCTCGTCTCCGTTTCAGTCTGCTTCTTTATATTGCTATTATACCCGATTTTTCGCCGTTGGCAAGGAGTGTTTTTCCTGTTTTCTCGTTCTTTCTTGCGCCAACGGGAAAATCCCCCCGGAAATCCTTGCATACCACCCAACAGGTGGTGTATAATGATTCGGTTAAGACATCGCGGTTCTTCATCGCCGCGCACCCATCAAAACAGGAGGCTTCATCTATGTCGGAAGAGACGAAAACCACTGCCGCCGGAGCAGAGGGCGAGGCTGTGGAGAGCCAGAACTTTATCCACCAGTTCATCAAAGAGGACATCGCCCCCGGCGGACAGTTTGCCGGGATGCAGGTCCACACCCGTTTTCCGCCCGAGCCCAACGGCTATCTGCACATCGGCCACTGCAAGGCCCTGATCATCGACTTCGGTTCCGCCGAGAAATTCGGCGGCATCTGCAATCTGCGTATGGACGACACCAACCCCGCCAAGGAGGACACCGAGTTCGTGGACGCCATCAAAGAGGACATCCACTGGCTGGGCTTTGACTGGGGAGACCGGTTCTTCTATGGCTCGGACTACTTTGAGGAGGACTACCGCCAGGCTGTGGGCCTGATTAAAAAGGGTCTGGCCTATGTGTGCGAGCTGACTCCCGAGCAGTTCAAGGAGTATCGCGGCGACGTAAACACCCCCGCCCGCTCCCCCTTCCGGGACCGCCCCGTGGAGGAGTCCCTGGACCTGTTCCAGCGGATGCGCAGCGGCGAGTTCCCCGAGGGCAAATACACCCTGCGGGCCAAGATCGACCTGACCTCCGGCAACTTCAATATGCGCGACCCGGTGCTCTACCGCATCCGCTATATCCACCACCACCGCCAGGGGGACAAGTGGTGTATCTATCCCATGTACGACTTTGCCCACCCCATCCAAGATGCCCTGGAGGGCATCACCCACTCCCTGTGCTCCCTGGAGTATGAGGACCATCGGCCCCTGTATAACTGGGTGGTGGAGCACTGTGACCTGCCTTCTCACCCCCGGCAGATCGAGTTCGCCCGCCTGGGCATCGACCACACCGTCATGTCCAAGCGCAAGCTGCGCCAGCTGGTGGAGGAGGGCCGGGTGTCCGGCTGGGACGACCCCCGTATGCCCACCCTGTGCGGCCTGCGCCGCCGGGGCTATACCCCCACCTCCATCCGCAACTTCTGCGACCGCATCGGCGTGGCCAAGAACCCCTCCACTGTGGAGTACTCCTTTCTGGAGCACTGCCTGCGGGAGGACCTGAACGACCACGCCCAGCGGGCCATGGCCGTGCTGCGCCCGGTGAAGCTGGTCATCACCAATTACCCTGCGGGGCAGAGCGAGACCCTGACCATCGAAAATAACCCCCTGGACCCCGCCGCCGGGACCCGGGAGGTCACCTTCTCCCGGGAGCTGTGGGTGGAGGCCGACGACTTCCTCACCCAGCCCGTGCCCAAGTATAAGCGCCTGTACCCCGGCGGGCCCGAGTGCCGCCTGAAGGGTGCCTATCTCATCAAGTGCGTGGGCTATGAGACGGACGAGAACGGCAACGTCACCGAGATCGCCGCCGAGTATGACCCCGACAGCCGTGGCGGCGACCCCGCCGATGGCCGCAAGGTGAAGGGGGCCACCATCCACTGGGTGGACGCCGCCACCGCCGTGAATGCCCAGGTGCGGCTGTATGACAACCTGTTCTCCGACGCCGACCCCGACGGCGGCGACAAGAACTTTTTGGACTGCCTGAACCCCGCCTCTCTGGAGGTGCTCACCGGCTGCAAGCTGGAGGCCTCTCTGGCCAACGCCCAGCCTTCTGATCGGTTCCAGTTCCTGCGTGTGGGCTATTTCTGCGCTGACTCCAAGGACTCCAAGCCCGGGGCCCTGGTCTTCAACCGCGCCGTGTCCCTGAAGGACAGCTTCAAGCCGAAAAAATAATCGTTCTTTCAGGCGCACCGCAGACGCTTTTGCGGTGCGCCTTTTAGGACGGACAGGAGGAATTCCAATGCTCTCTCTGCAAGATGTAAAAGACGCCCAGGCCCGCATCGCCCCCTATGTGGTGCGCACCCCCCTGCTGCGCATCCCCGCCTTAGATGCCCCCCTGGGCTGCCAGGTCTATCTGAAGTTCGAGGGGTTTCAGGTCATGGGCGCATTTAAAATTCGCGGTGCCATGAACAAGGCTCTCTCCCTCACTCCCCAGC
Organism: Flintibacter faecis; assembly: GCF_014287875.1. Classification (GTDB taxonomy): domain Bacteria; phylum Bacillota; class Clostridia; order Oscillospirales; family Oscillospiraceae; genus Lawsonibacter; species Lawsonibacter faecis_A. The sequence goes on from NZ_JACOPN010000003.1 coordinate 117,148, forward strand.
AGCGCTCCCACGGCCTGGTGTGCGCCTCCTCCGGGAACCACGCCCAGGGCGTGGCCTGCGCCGCCAAAGAGCTGGGTGTGCGCTCTGTCATCGTCATGCCCACCAACGCCAACCCGGTGAAGCTGGCCGGGGTCAAGTCCTTCGGCGGGCAGGTGGAGCTGGTGGGTACGCTCTCCTCCCAGCGGGAGGCCCGTGCCGGGCAGCTGGCCCGGGAGGAGGGCATGGTGAACATCCACCCCTATGCCGACCCCTATGTGGCCGCCGGTCAGGGGACCATCGGTCTGGAGATCGTGGCCGACCTGCCCGATGCGGCGGTGGTGGCTGCGCCCATCGGCGGCGGCGGACTGATCTCCGGCGTGGCTACGGCGGTGAAGGGCCTCTCCCCCCATATCCGTACCATCGGCGTGGAGCCTGCGGGGGCACCCCGTTATAGCAGGAGCCGGGCCGCCGGAGCTCCCGTGACCCTGGACAGCGTGGACACCATCGCCGACGGCACCCGCACCGACCACGCCGACCCGGGCAACTTTGAAGTGATCCAGGCCCGGGTGGACGACCTGTGCGCCGTGGACGACACCTACATCCGCCGGGCCGTCCGTCTGCTCATGGACAAGGCCAAGCTGACGGTGGAGCCCTCCGGGGCCCTGCCCGTGGCCGCCGCCCTGGCCGGGGTGCTGCCCGTCAAACCGGAGGACAAGGTGGTCTTTGTCCTGTCCGGCGGTAATTTAGACCCCGCCCTGGCCGCCCAGCTGCTCCAGAACTAAGCTTTTCACAAATGACTTAAAACCGTCCGCACCTGGCGTCGTTGTTCAGGTGCGGACGGTTTTTCATGTGAAAATCAATTCATATTGGTCCAGGTCATAGGCGTTGGCGAAGAAGGAACGCAAAATCGTCTCACCGTTGCTCCGGGCACTGTCCAGGATGCCGTTTGCGATGGCATCGGCCCGGGCCTGCTCCTTCAGCTCGGTCATGGCCCGGTTGTTCTCGGCCAGGGAGAAGCGCTGAAAGATGCTCTCCGCCTCGTAATAGACCTTGAAGGAGTCCAGCTTCAGCTCGACGCTGAGCACCTGGACCTGGGGCAGCTTCACCCGGATGGTCTTCTGATCCCGGTCCACGCTCCAGGTGATGGCCCCAAAGTCAAAGCCCGCTTTCACCTCCACGTCATAGCTGTAGATGTACTTGCTTTGGGTGAAGGGGATGGTCAGGCCCCACAGCTCCGCCGATTTCTCCGCCACCTTTACCTCGGTGCAGTAGGCCGCCTGGGTGGCCAGCTGGCCGATGTCCTCAAAGCCCAGGCGGGTGGTCTTGCCGTCGGTGCTGAACAGACTTTTCAGCCCAAAGGCCCCGGCAGACAGCACCGCTGCCGCAATCAGCACCAGCGCCGCCACGCGCACTGTGTGCCGGGACCAAAAGCCGATGGCCCATCTCTTTTTCTCGCTCATGGCGTGTTCCCCTTTCCGTAACGGTTGCATATCGGTGAGAATTTTTTCTTGGGGTCTCTCCCGGAGAACCGGTTTTTTTCGTAAAACTAAAAAATAACGAACGAAACTCAACGGTCTCTCAAAACGGTCTCTCAAAGCATTGCGCCGCAATAGACAGCGGTTTCGTTCATGGAATACTCTGTTTGGACGATTCCGGGAGCGTTTTTCGTCCATTGAGTCAGATGCCAAATACAGCAGCCGTGCAACTAAGTATATCATAATATATTAGAATGTAAATAGAGCGACTGCTGTCCAAAACGTAAGAAATGGACAGCAGTCGTATGAAGTAGGTTCAATTACGCCAAGAAATGGATTTGGTGAATACGGCGGCCATTACAGTATGTACACGCAGTCCGTGCGGTGCAGATGCAGATTTGGAGTCTGTTTGTTTTTTATAGGTACCCGGGCCTTTGTTTCAGTAACGCTGTTGAATTTTCTTACAAACTATGGTACGATAGTTTGACGAAGCCCGATAGCTATTTTAGTAAATTAACAGCGAAAGAGCATTGAAACGATGAGAACACGAGAAGAACAACTGGTGGATGCCAGTCTTGATGTGGGAAAGGCCCTGCTTTTAGCAGGCGGTGAAGTAACTCGGGTGGAAGATACCATTACCCGCATTCTCCACGCCTACGGGATGCAAAAGATCGGTGTATTCACCATCACCTCACTGATCGAAGTCACCGCCTGTACCCCGGACGGCGACGAGATCGTCAAGGCCCGGCGGATCGTCGGCGGATTCACCACAAACCTCAACCAGGTGGAACAGCTAAACGCCCTCTCCCGGGAGATCTGTTCCAGCTGTCCCCCGCCCCAGGAGATCACCGCCCGTATCACAGCCATCAGACATCCGAAAGCAGAGCCCGGCTGGATAAGCTATGTCGGAGCTATGCTTGCTTCCGGAAGCTTCGCCGTATTCTTTGGCGGCACTCTGGCGGACGTTCCGGCGACGGCCCTTTTGGCCTGCTTTATCAACTGGATGGATCGGAAGGGGATCTATAAAAAGGAAAACCAGCTTTTATTCTATCTGCTCTGCTCTATTTTGACCGGCTTTCTGGGGTGTCTCTTGGTTCGGCTGGGTGCAGGCGCTCATTTAGACAAGATCCTGATCGGCTGCATCATGCTCACCATCCCCGGTATCTCCATCACCTATGCAATGCGTGATATGCTCCTGGGCGAGAGCATTACGGGGCTGTTCCGGTTCCTTGAGTCCCTCCTCATCGCCGCAAGCATTGCAGGTGGCTTTCTCCTTTCCACGATCATCGCAGAGGGGGTGCTGTAGTGGAACAGATCGTTGCCGGTGCGCTGGGCGGACTCGGCTTTTCCATTGTGTTCGGCGTGCGGAAAAAGTATATGCTGCTCATCGCCCTCAATGCGGGGCTGTCCTGGGCCGTTTTTCTGCTGGTAAACGCAGTGGCAGGAGCTTTTGCGGCCAATATCGCCTCGGCCATGTTTTGCAGCTCCGTCGCCGCAGCGCTGGCTCCCCGCATCAAGGTGCCCACTGTGGTCCTTCAGATGCCCGCCACCGTGCCCATGATCCCCGGCGGAAGCTTGTATTATACCATGTTCTATATTTTCTCCGGTGACATGGGCGCCGCCCGACTTTATTTTATGTCTACTGTCCGTGCAATTTTCGGTATGGCGATCGGTTTTGCCGTGATAACCGTACTGCTCAAAACGCTGGCTGAGAAACGTTCTCTCGTTCCGGCGCATCATTCCAAATAAACAGCGAGGCTGACATATCATGATCCAAGATATATTTCCCCACGTATTTCATAACGAATTTCACGAGCGCAGCAGCCTTCCCGGCGACCTGGTCACGGTTCTGGCCGGTGGAAAAACCTATTTGACCCCGTCCGGCACCTTCCCCACTGCGGCAGAGGTAAAGGCTCTGGGCGTGGAGGAGGGCGACCTGGTCTACCTTTTCGAGATCGATCAGACGGCCTTCTTTCTCCTCCGGACGATACCGGATGCCGTAAAAGCGGCTCTGGCGGAGCGTGGGACCGGGGTGTTCCGCAACATGAAGCCCACCTATCTGGCCCTGGCCGGGGCCACGGCCCTGCATCTGTCCGCCTGGTACCGCTCCAACCGGTTCTGCGGCTGCTGCGGCGGAGCCATGGAGCGGGACAAGGTGGAGCGGGCCATGCGCTGCCCCAGCTGCGGCCAGATCGTCTATCCCCGCATCAACCCGGCAGTCCTGGCGGCGGTGCGCCACCGGGACAAGCTGCTGCTGACCCACTATGCCAACCGGCCCAATGCCACCCGCTATGCCCTGGTGGCCGGCTTTACCGAGATCGGCGAGACTTTGGAGGACACCGTCCGGCGGGAGGTCATGGAGGAGGTCCATCTGCCCATCAAGAACATCCGCTATCACGGCAGCCAGCCCTGGGGCTTTGCCGGGAACATCATGGTGGGCTTTTGGGCGGACCTGGACAGCGAGGACGAGACGGTGATCTTAGACCGCTCCGAGCTGGACGAGGGCGTGTGGCTCTCCCGGGAGGAGATCCCCGTGGAGGAAAACCCCGCCTCCCTCACCCACACCATGATCCAGCTGTTCCGTCAGGGGAAAGACCCCCAGTAATTCCGACAGATAAGGCAGGAGCATTCCATGAATACTTTGATCGAGCTGTATGACGAGCGGGCCATTGAGAACATTCTCGCCCCGGACATGTTCCGCCCCCAGCGCATCGTCTATCTCTGCCCCGGGGAGATCGTCCGGGACCACACCCGGCAGAAGAAGCTGAGTGCTTTTTTTCAGCGGCGGGGCTGGGAACCGGAGCTTGTCTTTGTGGAGACCAGCCTGTTCAAGGCGGACCGTATCCTGCGCCAGCTGATCTCCATCGGGGAGAAGTATCCCGACTGCGCCCTGGACGTCACCGGGGGCAGCGATGCGGCTCTGTTCGCGGCGGGGATGTTCTCCGCCCAGCAGGGCGTGCCCGCCTTTACTTACTCCCGAAAGAAAAACCGCTTCTATAACATCTCCGATGCGGCCTTCGCCGACAACCTAAACTGTCCCCTCACTTATTCCATCGAGGAGTTCTTCCTCATGGCCGGGGGCACTCTGTTGCCCGGCCGGGTGGACAACCACATCCTGTCCCGATACCTGCCCGATTTCGACCCCCTCTTCGTCTGCTTTCTCCAATCCCGCCGGGAGTGGAGCGATGTCGTCTCCTACATTCAGCGCATCTCCCCCGGGGAATACGGTCAGGTCCCGTCTCTGGCCGTTCACGGCGGCTATACGGTAAAGGGCGACCACGGGTCCCGGAATTCCGCCAACGAGGCCGCCCTGCAGGCGCTGGCCCAAATCGACTTCATCCGGGATCTGAACATCGTCCCCGGAGAGCAGGTGTCCTTCTCCTTCCGGGACCTGAATACCCGTGCCTGGCTGCGGGACGTGGGCAGCGCGCTGGAGCTGTATGCCTACAAAGCCTGCATCGACTCCGGCATCTTCCACGATGTCATCAGCAGCGCCGTGGTACGGTGGGACGACGTGCTGGGCCACGGCAGCGTCTCCAACGAGATCGACGTGATGGCCGCCCGGGGCGTGATCCCCCTGTTTCTCAGCTGCAAGGCCTGCGATGTGAAGACGGAGGCGCTGAACGAGCTGGCCATCCTCCGGGACCGCTTCGGCGGAAAGGGGGCCAAAGCGGCCATCGTCACCACCGAGCCCTGCCACGCCGCAGCTCGACACCGGGCCGCCCAGCTGGGCATCGCTGTCATCGATTTAGAGGAGCTGAAAACCGGGCAGCTGGTCCACCGGCTGAAGGTCATCATGAAGGTGGAATGACCCCAGGCTCCAGACAGAGCAAACGGGGCTTGCTGTCCGCATGGCGCAGACAGCAAGCCCCGTTCTCTATTGTATTATATTGTTGCCCCGCTCGCGCCTGCTCTCAGCCCATATTGCCGCTGCGGTCGACCACAATGGTACTTTGCATAAGAACTGCCGACCGCTTGCATCCTATTTTTCAAACAGATGCAGCAGATATCCGTAGCCCTCGGCCTCCATTTTTTCATAGGGGACGAAGCGCAGGGCCGCGCTGTTGATGCAGTAGCGCACGCCGTTGGGCGACTCCGGATCGCCGGTGAACACATGACCAAGGTGAGAATCTCCGGCGCGGCTTCTGACCTCCGTGCGACGCATCCCGTGGCTCAGATCCTCTTTCTCCACCACGGCAGGACCCTCAATGGGCTTTGTAAAGGCGGGCCAGCCGCAGCCGCTTTCATACTTATCCGTGGAGGAAAAGAGCGGCTCGCCGGTGACGACATCCACATAGATGCCCTTTTCAAACTTGTCCCAGAACTCGCCCGTGAAGGCGCGCTCCGTGCCGCTCTCCTGCGTGACGCGGTACTGCTCCGCCGTCAGCTCGTCACGAATGGACTCCGCCGCGGGCTTCTGATAGTCGCCCGGGTCGATGCGCAGTTTGGAGAAGAGCTCCATCTCCGCGCGCGGGATGTGGCAGTAGCCGTTCGGATTCTTTTCGAGGTAGTTCTGGTGATATTCCTCGGCGGGATAGTAGTTCTTGAGCGGGCCGATCTCCACAAAGAATTTCTCGCTGCGGCTGCGCTCGATCTCCGCGATGCGCTTCACCGTTTCTCTCGCGCTTTCATTGGTGAAGTAAACGCCGGTCTGGTACTGGCTGCCCCGGTCGTTGCCCTGCCGGTTTTGTACCGTGGGGTCGATGACATAGAAGTATGCCAGCAGAAGCGCATCGAGGCTCACCTGCTCGGGGTCGTATTCCACCCGCACGGTCTCCCGAAAGCCGGTCTCTCCCTTGCAGACGGTCTTGTAATCGGCGTCCGCCTCACAGGTGCCGTTGGCGTAGCCGCTCTCGGCATCGATGACGCCGGGGATGGACTGCATCAGCTGTTCCATGCCCCAGAAGCAGCCGCCCGCCAGATAGATGACATTTTCCGTGGTATCCATATAGGTGATCTCCTCGTCAGACTGGTCAAAAGCCAGTCCGTCCATGTTTGTTTCCTGTCCGCTCTTTTCCTTCGGCACAGTCTGCCGCCCGGCGGCGCAGCCGCTGAGCAGCAGCACTGCGGCGAAAAGCAGGGCCAATACGCTTCGATGCATCGCGTTTCCTCCTTTCAGGGGAAGCTGGGCTCACTCCGCCCCTTCGTGCGCCGGGGACAATGCAATGGCGCGCAGCAGGCGCTTTTTTAAATCTCAGGTCAGCCCATATCGGCGGCGAGGGCCTGGTCGATGAGCTTTTGCAGCGTCTCCGCCTGATTCTTTTCCGTGACGGCACCCACAATGGGCTCACCCACGATGTTGCCGTTGCGGTCGACTACATAGGTGGTGGGATAGGCGAAGACATTCTCCACAAACTTACCGGCATCGCCGCCGGAGCCGAAATAGATGTTTTGATAGGTCGCGCCCTTCTTGGCAAGCACCTCCTTCGCCTCGGCGATGGCCTTCTCGTCGCCGTCGAGAGTAAAGGAGTTGATGCCGATGAGCGCGCCGCCCTTCTCCGCAAGCTCCTTGTTCAGCGCGTCCAGTTCGGAAAGCTCGCCCACGCAGGGATTGCAGGTGGTGAACCAGAAATTCACTACGGTAACGGCGTTGCCGGAGAACAGCTCGTCGCTCTTCACCGTGTTGCCATCCAGGTCTTTCCCTTCAAAGGCGGGGAACTTCTGCATACTGCCGTCGTCGGGAGGGGTGCTCGTGTCGCTGCCCGCGGGCATGCTCATATCGCCGTCCATGGATTTCTGCATGATCTCGGGATACTTCTCTTCCAGCTCGGTCAGCCTGTTTTCAATATTGCTGATCTCCGTGGCTGACTCCTTCAGCCACTCATACTCCTTGTCGGTGAACTGCTCTTTCTCGGTCTCGACGGTATCCAGCAGGAAGTCGCCGTAGTTTTTCCCGTCCTCGATCATGCCCTTGTCAGCCTCCATAAAGACCTTTTCCCACAGCTCGGTCTTTTCCGACAGGATCGCGTTCTCCCGCTCCAGCAGCTCCTTGTGCAGGGCGAGCGCCTCCTCGGCGGTTTTCGGCTCGCCGGTCATGGCGGAGCTGTTGCCGCTCATGTCGCCCATCTTGTCATTGTTCTTCGTGCCGCAGGCGGCTAGAGCCAGCACCATCAGCACGGCAAGCGCCAGTGTAAAAATTCTCTTCCTGTTCATTTTGATTCCTCCATCGTTGTTTTCTTTGTTGTTTCTTTCCCGTTGCCGAAGCCGTAACGGAAGCACACGGCGTTCGTCGGACAGGCGCGGATGCACATTCCGCAGCGGATGCACTCGGTATGGTTGGGGGTCCTGGTCACATCCACGTCCATCTTGCAGGCCTTGGCGCATTTGCCGCAGGAAATGCACTTATTTTCGTCCACCTTCATCTGGAAGAGGGACACCTTGTTGAACAGCGCGTAGAATGCGCCAAGCGGGCAGAGCCACTTGCAGAAAGGGCGGTAGAACACCACGCTCAGTGCGATCACCGTCAGCAAAATGCCGAGCTTCCAGGTGAAGAGCCTGCCCAGGGCCGCCCGGATGCCAGAGTTGGCAAGGGACAGCGGGATGGCCCCCTCCAGCACCCCCTGGGGGCAGAGGTATTTGCAGAAGAACGGGTCGCCCATGCCCACATCGTTCACCAGGAACGCCGGCAGCAGGAACACCATCACCAGCAGTACAACGTACTTCAGATAGGTCAGGGGCCTGAGCTTCTTTGTGGAGAGCTTCTTTGTCGGGATCTTATGCAGCAGCTCCTGGAACCAGCCGAAGGGACACAGGAAGCCGCAGATAAAGCGCCCCAGCAGCACCCCCAGCAGGATGAGAAAGCCTGTGATATAATAGGAGAAGCTGAACTTGGACGAGCCCACCACCGCCTGAAACGCCCCGATGGGGCAGGCCCCGGACGCTGCCGGGCAGGAATAGCAGTTCAGCCCCGGCACGCAGACGGTCTTCCCTGCCCCCTGATACAGCCCGCCCTTGAGAAAGTTGGGCAGGTGCAGGTTTGTCAGCAGCGTCGCACCCGCCTGAATCCAGCCCCGGAAGCGGGACATGGTCTGCGAAACGCCTGAAAACTTTTTACCCAATGCCCACACACTCCAGACATAGTTTGATGGCTTTGCTCAGCACCGTCGCCGCCTCGCCCCGCCAGACACCGAAGCACAGCATGGCGGCTCCGGCCACCAGCAGCACGATCTGCGCCGCCGTCTTTCTTTCCCAATTCAAATATCCTCACCCTTTCCGATGTTCTGCCCCCATCATAGCGCGGGGGAGTTAAAGTCTCTGTTAAGAACGAAAACTTAACGCAAACCTTATCTATTTTTGCTATAATGAAAACAACACAAAAACGGAGAAATAAAAAGGAGGGCTCTCATGCACCTTTTAGTAATTGAAGATGAGCGCGCCCTGTGCGAGACCATCGCCCGCAGTCTGCGGCATCTGGCCTACAGCGTGGACTGCTGTTATGACGGGGAAAAAGCGCTGGAGCTGATCGCTGTTGAACAATACGACCTGATCTTGCTGGATCTGAATCTGCCGGGGAAGGACGGCATGACGGTGCTGCGCACCCTGCGGCAGACCGACCGGGAGACAAAGGTGCTGATCCTCTCCGCCCGGGGCGAGGTGGAGGACAAGGTGGAGGGATTGGATGCCGGGGCCAACGACTACCTGGCAAAGCCCTTTCACCTGGCCGAGCTGGAGGCCCGCATCCGCAGTCTGACCCTGCGGCAGTTCACCCAGCGGGACGTGCTGCTGACCTGCGGCGGCCTGTGCTTCGACACCCGCTCCCGCGCCGCCGCCGCCAACGGGCAGCCGCTGACGCTGACTCGCAAGGAGACGGGTATCCTGGAGTACCTGATGGTGCATCAGGGGCGGCCGGTGAGTCAGGAGGAGCTGATGGACCACGTCTGGGACAACAGCGTGGACAGCTTCAGCAACTCCATCCGGGTCCACATCTCCGCCTTGCGGAAAAAGCTCCGTGCCGCGCTGGGCTATGACCCCATCCGCAACCGCATCGGTGAGGGCTATCTGATGGGAGGCGAGGAGGGATGAATCGCCTGTCCCTGCAGTGGCGCATCACGCTGATGACCGTCCTGCTCATCGGTATCACCTGCGTCGCCATGAATCTGCTGCTGTGCTATTCCGGCATGTACTATATGGACACCATTGTGGACACCTTGCAGGGCGGCCCCCTTGTGGTTCAGGGGGAGGCAGCGGCGAGCTTTGACCCGCAGCTTCTCACCCCCGATGACGGCCTGACCATCATCGTTGACGGGGCGCAGGGGCGCTTTCGGGCGACCAACTGGTATATCACCGCGGCGGTGACGGCGCTGAGCGGCATCCTGGCCTATTTCGTCAGTGGGCACGCCCTAAAGCCCCTGCGCAGCTTTGCCGCACAGGTGGAGAAGGTACAGCTGAACAATCTGGCGGATATGGAGATCAACGAGGATGTCCTTTCGGAGTTCCGGCAGCTGAGCCGCTCCTTCAACCAGATGCTGCAGCGGCTGAACAACGCCTTCGCCGCCCAGCGGCAGTTCACCGGAAACGCCGCCCACGAGCTGCGCACCCCGCTGGCGCTGATGCAGGCGCGGTTGGAGCTGTTTTCCGCGGAGCATCCCGACGTACCTCCAGAGGCGGCGGAGTTTCTCGCCCTGCTGCGGGAGCAGACAGAGCGGCTGACCCAGATGACCAAGACCCTGCTGGAGATGAGCAATCTGCAGCAGGTGGCCCGGAACGAGCACATCCAGCTTGCACCCATGATCGAGGAGATCTTCACAGACCTGGCCCCGCTGGCGGAGAAGCGGAATATCGCGCTGGCGGCGGAGGGAGACGGGCGCATGACTGGCAGCGACGCGCTGATCTACCGTCTGCTCTTCAATCTGACGGAGAACGCCGTGAAATACAACCGCCCCGGCGGCTCTGTGCAGGTCACTGTCACCCAGGAGACGGAAAAGCTCCTGATCCGTGTTTCCGATACTGGCTGCGGCATCCCGGCGGAATATCAGCAGAGCGTCTTCCAGCCCTTTTTCCGTATCGACAAGTCCCGCAGCCGGGAGTACGGCGGCGCGGGGCTGGGGCTCTCGCTGGTATGGGAGATCGTGGGCCTCCACGGCGGTTCTGTCCGGGTGGAGGACAGCGGTGAGAGGGGAACCACCATCGCCGTGGAGCTTCCGGTGCAATAAATTTCCGGGCAGGCCCCGTCTCGGCTCTGCCCGGAACAGCATCTCCCCTGCCCGCCCGACTCGCGCTGACATTCCCATCCGCGTTCAACCAAACAATTCATGCTCGGAGGTGTACCCCATGACCCATACCCAGTATTATCACTCCCCCCTGGGCAGCATCCTGATCGCTGCCGATGAGGTCGGCCTCACCGGCCTGTGGTTCCACGGACAGAAGTATTCCGCCGATACCCTCCCCCAGGAGCATATCCAGAAGGAGACCGCCACTCTGGCAGAGGTCAAGCGGTGGCTGGATATCTATTTCTCCGGCAGAGAACCCGATTTTCTGCCGCCCCTCCACCCCCTGGGCACTCCCTTCCGTCGGGCGGTGTGGGAGCTGCTGCTGCAGATCCCCTATGGCCGCACCGTCACCTATGGCGAGCTGGCCCGGCGCTTGGCGGCCGAACAGGGGCTGGTTCATATGTCCGCCCAGGCCGTGGGCGGCGCGGTGGGCCACAACCCCATCTCCATCCTCATTCCCTGCCACCGGGTGGTGGGTTCCGGGGGCAACCTCACCGGCTATGCCGGGGGCATCGACAAAAAAGTCCGTCTGCTGGAGTTGGAAGGAACGGATATGGCCGGTCTGTTTCTGCCAAAGCCCGGCACCGCCCTTTCCTATTCAGACGCTGCTCCTCCTCTCTCTGGAGCCTGAGACACCCTGGTATGCCCCCGGAAACAGCCCAAGGGCCGCTGCAAAAACAGCGGCCCTTGGGCTTTGCTTTCTTTCTGTTATCTCTGCACCCGGCCGGAGCCGTCCCCGGCCACCAGGCGCTTGACCTCGTCGGCGGTGGACAGGTTGAAGTCCATCTCCATGGTCTGCTTCAGACAGGAGGCCGCAGCGGCGTACTCGATGGTCTCCTGGGGTCCGTAGCCGTTCATCACGCCGTACAGCAGCCCGGCGGTGAAGGAGTCGCCCCCGCCCACCCGGTCCACCAGGTGGACCATGTACTGGCGGGAGAAATAGGGCTGGCCGCCGGTGTACAGCATGGCGCTCCACTCGTTGTCCGAGGCGCTGATGCTCCGCCGCAGGGTGACGGCTACCATCTTGGTGCCATAGGTCTGGCAGATCTGCTCGGCCACATCCACATAGCCCTCCCGGTTCAGCTTGCCCTGGGTCACGTCGGTATCCCGGGCCTTGATGCCCAGGACCTTTTCCGCATCCTCCTCGTTGGCCACCAGAATGTCGATGTAGGGCATCAGCTGGGTCATGCAGGCCTTGGCCTCCGCCTCGGTCCACAGGTTCTTGCGATAGTTCAGGTCGCAGCTGATGGTCAGCCCCATCTCCTTGGCCTTTTTGCAGGCCTGGATGCACACCTGGGGGATGGTCTTGCTCAGGGCGGGGGTGATGCCCGTCATGTGGAAGTTGCTGGCCCCGGCAAAGATGGCCTCCCAGTCAAAGTCCTCATAGGAGCACTGGGCGATGGAGGAGTATTTCCGGTCGTACACCACCTTAGAGGGCCGCTGAGAGGCCCCCTTCTCCACATAGAACACGCCCATGCGCTCGCCGCCATAGGCGATGTGGCCGGTGCCCACGCCGAACTTGCGCAGCTGGGCCACGCCGGCGGCGGCGATGTCGTTTTCGGGCAGACGGGTGACAAAGTCGGTGTCCATGCCCATCATAGCCAGGGAGACGCACACGTTGGCCTCCGCCCCGGTGTAGTTGACCAGAAAGCGGTCCGCCTGGAGAAAGCGCAGATAGCCCTCCGGGTTCAGTCGGAGCATATAGTCTCCGAAGCCTACCATTTTTTTCATTTCGCTCATCTCTCCTTATTTCACGATGCCGTCGTACAGTCCCTGCACCAGCAGCATCCCGGCGGTGGCCCCCTGGTCCTCGGTGCCCAGGGCCTTGGCGGCGAACACCGCCGCCTTGCCATACTTGGGCTTCATGTCCTTGGTGGCCTCCAGTCCGGCCTTGGCCCCCTCCAGGGCGGCCTTGGCGGTGTCAGCCAGACCGGCCCCGGCAGCGGCGGCCTTCTCCGCCGCCTCCGCGGCGGGGTGGATCGCATCCAGCACGGTGCGGTCGCCGGGGGCGCACTTGCCCCGCTTGATGATGCCGTCGGCAAAGCCCCGGAGGAATGCCGCATAACCTGCCGCGTCCACCGTCTCCTTGCCCACCAGGCGCTTGCCGCCCTCCATCCAGCCGGAGGACATGAGCGTGCCCATGGTGGAGGGCACCACACCGGACATCTTCATGCCGGACTTGGACAGCCGCTTGCCCATATCCGCCTCTTCCAGACCGGCATAGAGCTCGGGCAGGGCGCAGTAGCCCTTCTTCATGGTCAGGCCCAGATCGCCGTCGCCCATGCGGGCGTCCATCTCACACAGGTGGTCGGCGTTGTCCGTCATCACCCGGGCCACAGACTGGAGGATGGCAGTCCAGTCGCTGCTTTTGATCTCGTTCATGCGATGCGCTTCCTTTCCTGCTGCTCCCGCTTACTTCTGGCAATAGAAGGGGGTGGCCACGGGCATATCCAGCATGGCCCGGGTCTCGTCGTCCAGCTTCATGATGGAGATGGACGCACCCGCCATCTCCATGGAGGTGGCAAACTCGCCCACAAAGGTGCGGTAGATGCGGATGCCCTTGTCCTCCAGCCGCTGGGACACGCTGTTGGACAGGATGTACAGCTCCTCGGCAGAGGTGGCGCCCAGGCCGTTGATGAGCAGGGCCACCTCCTCCCCCGCCGCCACGGGCATATCGTTCAGCAGGGTGTTCAAAGACTCCTCGGCCAGCTCGTCGGCGGTCTTCACCGGGCCGTTCCACACGCCGGGCTCCCCGTGGATGCCCATGCCCATGGCCATCTCGTTCTCCCCCAGGGTGAAGTTGGCGTGGCCGATCTCGGGGATGACGCAGGGGGTCAGGGCAAAGCCCACGGTGCGGGTGTTGTCCTTGGCCTTCTGGGCGGCGGCCAGCACCTCGTCCAGGGTACCCATCTGGGCGGCCTTGGCCCCGGCGCACTTATACATGAAGAAGATACCGGCCACGCCCCGGCGGGCGTTCACGTCCGCATTGGAGTTCACGTCGTCCGCGCCCACGATGGAGGCGGTCTTGATGTCGTCCATGTCGCACATCTCGGCGGCCATGTCAAAGTTCATGATATCGCCGGTGTAGTTGCCATAGAGATAGAGCACGCCGGCCCCCGCCTCCACGGCCTTGCTGATCTCGTAGATCTGCTCGGCGCTGGGGGACTGGAACACGCTGCCCACGGCGCAGCCGTCCAGCAGGTTCTCCCCCACATAGCCCAGGAACAGGGGCAGGTGGCCCGTGCCGCCGCCGGTGATGATGGCGACCTTGCCGGGGACCTTCTTCTTGGTGCAGTAGCAGCGCAGATCGCCGTTCACATAGCCCACCTGATCCCCGTGGGCCCGATAGATGCCCTGGAGCATATCGTCGGTATACTGAGCGGGATCGTTGATGATCTTTTTCATGGGAACTCCTCCTATGCCAAATTTCAGATGTTTAAGACTTTTTTACAATGTGGACCGCAAAGCCGCCCACTTCCTCTTCCAGATAGACGGCCACCAGCTCGCCCTTGGCGTTCACGTTTTTGAACTCCTCCCGGGTGGCGATGCCGTGGGCCCGGAAATAGGCCAGGGCCCGGCGCATGGACAGGGTGAATACACCGATGTGGCCGAACTTTCCGGGGAAGCGCTGGTTGCAGCACTCCACATAGGTGGCCGCGAAGTTGGAGCGTCCCCCCTCCTTCACCGGCCAGCCGAAGCAGCGGTTGAACCACTCTGCGGCGCCCAGGCCCTCGTCCTTGCTCTCGCCGTTGATGCCCACATGGGCCAGGGTAAAGCCCAGGGACTTGTCCACCGCCTTTCTGCACAGGGCCGTGATGCCCGCCCAGTCCTGGGCGTCCACCATGGCGGATGGGGCCATAAAGCTGCCGCCCACGGCGGCGATCTTGTCGCTGGAGAGATAGTTCTCCAGGTTGTCCATGGTGATCCCGGCGGTGGGGATGAACTGGATGCTGCCATAGGGGCCGCACAGCTGCTTGATGGTGGCCATGCCGTTCATGGCCTCAGAGGGGAAGAACTTAAAGGTGGTCAGGCCCAGCGCCAGCCCCGCCTCGATCTCGGTGGGGGTGATGCAGCCGGGGACCACGGGCAGGCCCAGCTCCTGGCAGCGCTTCACCACGGCGGGATTGAAGCCGGGGGCGACGATAAAGTCCGCTCCGGCGGCCTTGGCCTGATCCACCTGCTGGGTGTGCAGAATGGTCCCCGCACCCACCAGCATGTCCGGGTCGGCGGCCTTGATGGCCTTCAGGCAGTCCATGGCCAGGGGGGCCCGCATGGTCACCTCCAACAGGGGCAGTCCCCCCGCTCTCAGGGCGGCGGCCACCTGGGGGGCGGTCTCCGGGTCTTTCAGTCCCAATACGGGGATAATGCCGTGGTCCTTGATCACAGATAATGCGTCCATACAAATTGCTCCTTTCAAACAGCCGTCTGCGGGCTCCCCACAACACGGCAGCCCGCAGACGAGCAAGAGAACATTACTTCGCCTGGGCGGCGGCCTTCTTCTTGGCCATCGCGGCCTTGAGCACCGGCCAGCAGAAGGTGAGCACAATGGCGATGAACAGCACACAGGACACGGGGCGGGTGACAAAGGTCGCCCAGCTGCCGTGGCTCATCACCAGGGCCCGGCGCATGTTGGACTCCAGCATGGAGCCCAGCAGCAGACCCAGCACAAAGGGGCCGTTGGGGAACTTGAACACCTTCAGGAAGAAGCCCAGCACACCGGCGGCGAACATGACGCCCACGTCGAAGAAGGTGTTGTTCAGGGCGAAGGAGCCCACCACGCACAGGATGCACACGGCGGTCCACACCGTGGGCTGAGACACGTTCAGCACCTTGGCGGAAATTTTGGCGGTGGCCAGACCGAAGATGAGGAATACCACGTTGGCCAGCAGCATCAGGATCATGATGGTGGCGGTGAAGGTGACGTTCTCGGTGAACATCTTGATGCCGGGCTGCATGCCGTACATGGTCAGGGAGCCGATCAGGATGGCGGTGACCGCATCGCCGGGGATGCCCAGGGTCATCATGGTGGTCATAGCGCCGCCGATCACCGCATTATTGGCGGAGGAAGCCACAGCCAAACCCTCCAGAGAGCCCTTGCCGTACTCCTCGGGGTGTTTGCTCATCTTCTTGGCGTTGCCCCAGGAGATGATGGAGGCGATGTCGCCGCCGGCGGCGGGGATGGCGCCGATGACCGTGCCCTCAACGGCACCGATCAGGGTGGGGATGGCCAGTTCCTTGGCCTGCTTGGCGGTGGGCAGCACCCGGCCCAGGGACAGGTTGACCTTGCGGGCCTCCAGCTCCGCCTCCTGCTCGGCCTTGCGGAAGGTGTAGATCTGATAGAACACCTCACCGATGCCGAACATGCCGATCATCACGGGGATGAAGGAGATGCCGCCCAGCAGGGCCGTCTGGCCGAAGGTGAATCGTCTGATGGACAGGATGGGGTCCAGGCCCACGCAGGAGAGCAGAATGCCCGCCAGCCCCAGGATCAGGCCCTTCAGCACGCTTCCGTCAGACACGGCCACCATCATGGACAGGCCGAACAGGGCCAGCATGCAGTACTCCGGGGCATTGAAGGAGATGGTGAACCGGGCGATGGGGGTGGAGAACAGGATCAGGCAGAAGGTGGAGAAGATACCACCGATGAAGGAATAGATCACGTTGATGCCCAGGGCCAGTCCGCCCTTGCCCTGACGGTACAGGTTGTAGCCGTCAAAGGCCTGACAGATGGAGGCGGGGGTACCGGGGGTGTTCACCAGAATGGCGGAGATGCCTCCGGCGAAAATGGCGGCGTTCCACAGGCCCATCAGCATGGCAAAACCGTCGGAGGGCGCAAACCAGAAGGTGATGGGAGTCATGATGGCAATACCCATGGTGGCCGACAGGCCGGGCAGAGCGCCGATGATGGTGCCGATGCACACACCAATGGCCAGAAACAGCAGGACTGAGGGTTGTAGGCACGATTGCAGTGCACTGAACCAAACGTCAGCAGTCATTGAACTTCATCTCCTTTAACGATTGAACTGGACGGAAAATCCGACCACAAACGCGGCGTAGATAAACGCAGTGAAAACCACGGTATAGATGATGTTATACTTCAGCTTCCGGCCAAACACTGCGTTCAGCCCAAAGCAGACCAGGGCGACACAGACGATAAACTGATGGGTCGTGCGCCACAGGATGAAAAACACGATCATGCTCAGAGCGGCCAGCCCCAAGCGCTTTAAGTTGAATTTGATCTCAGGGTCCACCTGAAAATACTGTACGCTGCCCTTTTGCAGCAGCCCGCGGATAAACAAAATGGTGCCCAGGATGCCCACGGCAAAGCCCAGCAGCACCGGGAAGAAGCCCGCACCGGGCACGCCGTCAGAGGACTGGGCGTTCCAGCGCATGGTGTCCTCCAACAGGACGTAGATGGCAACGGAATAACCGAACACGGCCGTAATGAGGCCGGGGATCGTATCGCCTTTATGCATGGGGAAACCTCCTAACTCATGGTAGAAGAAAGCCGCGCTCACGCCCGAGGGCCTGAGCGCGGCTTTGGTCGTTCATTTAGGCAATGCCAAGTTCAGGGATCAGTTCGCTGTAGTAAGCCAGCTCCTCAGAGGCCTTCTGGTCCATGTCAGAGCCGCTCAGATAGGCGTGCTCATAGCCCCGGTCGGCCAGGGTCTTCTTCACGGAGTCAGAGTTGATGGCGGTCTCGGAGGCCTTCTCCAGAATGTCGATCACAGCCTGAGGGGTGTCCTTGGGAACAGCGAAGCCGCCCCAGCCCTGGATGGTGATGTCGATGCCCAGCTCCTGGGCGGTGGGCACGTCGGGAACCACAGAGGAGCGGCTCTCGCCCAGGACGCACAGGACCTTGAAGTCGCCGGAGTCCACGTTGTTCTTTACCTCAGAGGGGCTGACGGTGACGGCCTGGATGTTGCCGCCCAGCAGGGCAGCCACAGCGGGGGCAGCGCCGTCGAAGGGCACGTGGGTGAACTGAACGCCGCACTCCTTCTCAATGGAGGCAGCGGCGATGTGCCAGATGGAGCCGGTGCCGGAGTTGCCCACCTGGATCTCGCCGGGGTGCTCCTTGGCGTAGTTGACGAAGTCCTCGAAGGTGTCCCAGGGGGCATCGGCCCGGACGGTGACAGCGGCGGGGATGGTCATGGCACGGCCGATGAAGCGGAAGTCATCGGTGGACAGGTCGGTGAAGCCCAGGGCCTTCAGCATGGTGGACTCCACGGGCATGTAGGCGATGGTGTAGCCGTCGGGGTTGGAGTTGCGCACCTGCTCCAGGCCGATGGCACCGGAAGCACCGGTGACGTTGGAGACCACGATGCTGGTGCCCAGGGACTGCTCCAGCTCAGAGGCATAGATGCGGGCCACGGTGTCGGATGCGCCGCCGGCGGAGTAGGGCACGATCAGGGACACCTGCTTGTTGCCGGGGAAGTCCACGGTCTCGGCGCTGCTGGAGCCGCCGGAGCTGGCGCTGCCGCTGGCAGCGGGGGTCTTGCTTCCGCCGCAGGCGACCAGAGTCAGGCTCATGGCAGCGGCAAGGGCAAGGGCTAAGATTTTTTTCATTTCTTATATCCTTCTTTCCTTGATTTATTTCACGCCGTTCAGCGTTGAAACACAAATTAAGTAAAGGCTTACAGGTAGGGGGCCACGGTCTCCTTCAGCTTGGCCACGTCGGCCTCATCCAGGTCCATCAGGGGCTTTCTCATGTGGCCGCCGGGGACGCCCCGGAAGGTGAGGATGTTCTTGAAGATAGACATATCGCCGCCGAACTGCATGACCTTCACCAGCTTGGTGGCCTCCACCTGGGCCTTGCGGGCGGCGGCCAGGTCGCCGGACTGGAAGGCCTTGTACACGTTCACAAACGCCTCGGGGAAGGGGCCGGAGCAGCCGGACACCACGCCGTCGCAGCCACAGGCCAGACAGGGCAGGAACAGGTCGTCCGCACCGGGCACCACGGAGAAGTTGCCGCCCCGCACATGGAGATAGTCGTTGATGCGGCGCATGTCCGCAAAGCTGTACTTCACGCCCACCACGTTCTTGCACGCGGCAGCGATCTTCTCCATGGTCTCGGCGGACACGTCGTTGTGCGCCAGCTGGGGGATCACATAGACATAGACGGGGAAGTCCTCGGGCAGGGCGGCGCACACCGTCTTGTAGTACTCCACCATGGCCTTCTCGTCCACCGTGAAATAGCTGGGCGTGACTACGCCCACGCCGTCGGCGCCGATCTTCTGGGCGTGCTGGGCCAGTCGGATGGTCTCGTCCTGGTCCATGGCACCCACATGGATGAACACGGTGACGCGCCCGGCGGCCTTCTTCACCACCGTCTCGGCCACCAGTTCCCGCTCCTCGGCACTCATGAGATACATCTCGCCGGTGGTGCCGCAGGGATACAGACACTGCACGCCCTTCTGGATCAGGTACTCCGTCTGGGCCTCCAGCGCAGCAACATCCACCTTGTTGTCCGCGGTGAAGGGAGTGGTCATAGCAGTGATCACGCCGTACAACTTTTTCATCGGAAACTCCTCCTTCGTTTCCCGGGCATTCGTTCAGTATCGCTGAACTATCGTTCGGGTAAACCGTTTTTTCAAGCGCATTTTAGCACGACCATCGTAGGATGTCAACAGCTTTTTTCTTATTTTATACAATATTGCTCCGACTTTTTTCTTCCCTGTTGACATTCCGACGAATGCACGTTAGGATAGTAACTGTATTACTGTGTCTGTGTTTTGTCCGCTCTCCCCGGCATGGCGGACTGTGTTTGAATTTGAAGAGAAGGATCGTTGTACCATGTCTGATAAACGAGAAAGCGTATCATCCCCAGCCGGAGCCAGAGTCACCGCCACCGCCAAGGCTCTGCGGGTGCTGGACTGCTTCACCCCCACCCAGCCGGAGCTCTCCCTGGCCCAGATCAGCCGCATTCTGAATATGCCCAAGAGCACCCTGCTCAACCAGCTGCGCACCCTGGAGGAGGCTGGCTTTCTGGGCAAGAGCCCGGAGAACCAGACCTACCGCCTGGGCCATAAGATCATGGAGCTGAGCTATTGCGCCCATGCGGCCATGCCTGTCATCCAATATGCGGTTCCGGTGATGGAGGACCTTCAGGTGTCCACCGGAGAGATCATCTACCTCACCTCCCACATCGGCGGTCAGGTATTCTATCTGGAGTGCGTCTACCCCAGCCGCCGCTCGGTGGCCTATTCTGTATCAGGCAAGACCCTGCCCATGCACTGCACCGGCTGCGGCAAGGCCATGCTCAGTCAGATGCCCACGGAACAGGTAGAGGCCATCATCCAAAAACATGGCCTTCCCTCCTTCACCCAGAACACCATCACCGACCACGATGCCCTGATGGAACAGCTGGCGGTCTGCCGCCGCCGGGGCTATGCCCTGGACAACGAGGAGGAGACCATGGGGGTCAAATGCGTGGCCATGGCCATCCGCACCAGCCGTGGGGACGTGGCCGGGGCCCTTAGCATCTCCGGCTCTACCCTGTCCATCCGAAACGAGAACATCCCCCAGTACGCCGAGCTTCTCTCCCGGGCCTGCAACGCCCTGTCCCCCTACGCCCGGATGATGCCCGCTATTTTGTATCAGAACCAAAACACATTGTAACGCCCGTCCCAGGGCGAAAAAGGGCGGATACGGCCTGACGATGCAGCGCCGTATCCGCCCTCGCATATATGACAGCCCCCCTCAGCCTGCGGGCCGAGGGGGGCTTATTTTGGCTATTTTATCCTTCCGTCTGCTTTACCATCTGGTCAAGGCGGGCCATCATAGCGGCCACTTCGGCCCGGGTGGCAACGCCCTGGGGGTCCATGATGCCGTCGCCCTTGCCGCTGAGCAGACCCACGGCGCTGGCCCAGGACATGGCCTCCTGGGCATAGGCGCTGATCTGGTCCGCGTCCACAAAGCCGCTCAGGTCGGCCCGCTCCGGGGTCTCCAGCCCCAAGTACTGGGCATAGCGCATCATAATGACCGCCAGCTGATCCCGCTGCACGTCCTCGTCAGGGCCGAATTCGCCCTGGCCGAAGCCGGAGATGATCTGGTTCTGAGATGCCCAGCAGGTGGCCTTGGCGTAGTAAGTGCCCTCCTCCACGTCGGAGAACACGCAGCCCTCAAACACGGGCTTGCCGCACATGCCGTGGAGGATAGTCACGATCATCCCCCGGGAGGTGTTGCCATAGGGGGAGAAGGTGGTGGCGGAGGTGCCCGCCATCAGGCCGTTCTGCTGAACATACTTCACCGCGTCCACGAACCAGGCGCCCTGGGGCACGTCCTCAAAGGGTTGGCCCTCCGCCGCCTGGATGATCTTCACGAAGGAGCCGCTGACCCGGGCCCCGCCGGTGGGCATGACAAAGGTATACTTGCCGCCGCCGATGTCCGTCAGGGTCAGGTCATCGCCGTTCTTTCCGGTGGCGGTGAGCTTGTCCAGACGATAGCCCGCATCGGGGGTGACGGTCACGGTGACCAGCTTGCCCTTGGCCGCCGTCTTGGGCGTGACGGTGATGGTCCCGTTGGGGGCCTGGCTCACGCCGGCGTCAAAGCCCTTGGAGGTGCCGGAGGAGGAACCGCCGCCGCCACCGCCGGAGGAGCCGCCGCCGCTGGTGTTGGCCTTATACACCTGAGCCGTCTTTTTCAGGGGGCTGTTCAAATCGTTCTTGCCGCCGTGGCGGAACTCCGCGGCGATGGTGTGGCTGCCGCTGCCCGCCTTCTGGAAGGTCTGAGCGCGGATGGTGATCTTAGTACTGCCCTCTTCCGAGTCGTAGTCCTGGCCCTCCACCAGCTTCACGCCGTCCAGCCAGAAGTCCACAAAGTTGCCGTACTCACCCTTAGAACGGAACACCTGGCTCTGATAGACCGTGGTGTCCTGCACCCGATCCAGCAGCGCATATCCGTCCTGAACGTCGGTCTGGGCCTCCACGTTTTCGGCGGTGTTGTCCAGGATGCTCAGGTACAGGTGCGCCCGGTTGTTCGTGTCGCCGATCAGGTCGCCGGTGTAGTTATAGTCCTGAGTGTACTTCTCGTTCACGGCATACTCCGCACTGATGCCGAAGCTATACTCGCCCGTGGTCTGGGGCACGCCATACAGCTCGCCGTTCTCCCGGAAGATCATGCCCTCGGGCAGCTTGCCGCTGGTCTGCTTGATGGCCACACTCAGCCAGTCATACTCGTTGTTGGTCATGATCAGCTGGCCGTAAGGCACATACTTGACCCCGTCGGGCAGGCCACCGCTGGTGATCTCCGGCTGGAAGGCCACACCGGTCAGCTCGATGACCACAGAATCCTGGCCCTCTGCGGTGATGGTCAGCTTGCCGCTGACTGCGCCGGGCTTGACGCTGCCGTCTGCGTTCCGCTCCGGCACCAGGCGGACCTTGGCAATGCCGTCGCTGGCTTCGTCAGAATCCTTGATACTCAGAGGGGCCAGGGTGTTGTTGCGCTCCCCGCCGATGGTCCAGAACTCGTCCAGCTGCACGTTCTGGGCATCGGTAAGCTCCACCTTCAGGTTCGTCAGGTTCCCGCCGCCCACGTTGGCCAGGAAGATATCGTGGTGATAGTCATAGGCCTGGGTCAGGAACACGGTGCGCTTGGCCCCCTGGGAGCCGTTGATGCCGTTGACAAACAGCTTGCCGCTGGTGGCGGAGCTGTCCGTCTTTACCACGGTCACCCAGTAATTCTTCAGGTCCTTGCCGTTCTGGGCGGTGGCTACATACTGCACCGGGCCGTTGGAGAAGTCGTTCTCCGTCACGCCGCTCTCCTGCTGGATGCCCGTGCTTCCAATCTTTCCGGCGTAGATTTTTGCGCTGGGAATCTCTTGCCCATTCTGATAGTCATAGCCGGAAGGCGTAGAGAACATCAGCTTGATCTTGGACAAATCTACATCATCGGTGGTGAAAATGGTCTGATAGCCGTTGCTGTAATAGCTGTCGTTGTCATGGTTCATCACATAGTAGTGGCTGCTAT
This sequence comes from Flintibacter faecis, assembly GCF_014287875.1. Classification (GTDB taxonomy): domain Bacteria; phylum Bacillota; class Clostridia; order Oscillospirales; family Oscillospiraceae; genus Lawsonibacter; species Lawsonibacter faecis_A. The sequence goes on from NZ_JACOPN010000003.1 coordinate 139,778, forward strand.
CCGCAATACCGTCGGCTTGGAAATAGGTATCTGCCGACAGGGGGCTCTTCTCCTCCCTATAGTCAGGGGTGGGCTGGCTGGTCGACTCTGTGGTGCGCACACAGAACTGGTGGACACCTCCATAGATGTCGAACACGGTGAAGTTCACGCCCTTGCTGAAATCCGCCGTGAACTTGCCGTACTGCGAAGAACCGATAAACAGCTTCTCCTTCAGGTCGGGCTGGTTCGCCGCCTGGTCCAGGGTGGAATACAGGCCCTGCACGGCCTTCTGGATGTGGTCACACGTACCCTGATAGTTGGTTGTACCACTTTTATATACCAGCATCAGGGCATAAGTGTCCTCTGCCGCATACCCAGTCTTCACGGGGAGGAGAAACACTTCTCTTCCGTCTTCCCAAAAGCTGCTTTTATTTGAGTCCCCTACATCGGTATAGGGCTCCTGAGCGGTAAGAATACCAGCGGGGTAGAGGCTCATGCTATTGACCCTCAGAACCACGGTCTGGGGGAGGATACCGGCTACGGTCCCGTCGCTGCTTTTCAGCACCACGGTCAGTTCGACCTGGTCCTCGCTCTTTACGTCGATGCCAGCCGCATCGGTGCCCCAGATCTGCCCGGTGATCTCCTGGGCATTTTCCAGCGCTTCCTCTGTCTCATAAAGGCCCTGATACACGCTGGCGGTCTTTCCGTTGGCTTCGTATTGATCGCTGAAATCCATCTTCAGCTTCAGGCTCTCTGCGCTCCCGGCGGCGGGGCTCAGCCCCACTTTATAATAGCCGTCGGTCTTGATATCGCCGTAGCTGTTTTCGTTGTAATAAGAGCTGCTTTTTACCGACTCGGTGCCCGCCAGCACGTCCCACTGGAACATCTCGGTTTCTGGCACGGTCACGTTGACCTGATACAGCGTATTATTCCCCTTATCCAGCTGGAGGGCAGAGCCTACCAACAGGTCGATGTGAAAGCTGCCATATCTGTCGCTCAGGTCCATGGTGCCGCTCTGATCCAAAATCTGAAAATTATCGCTGCCATAGCTGCTGTATCCCCGGACCCAGGCCACTCGGTCACTGCTGGTCCCGTTATGTCTAATGCCGCTGAGCACGGCGCTGACCTGGACCTTTGTCAGCTGGGAGGGCAGATATTTGTTGGACAGGTTCAGATCTACATTCTTGACCTCTTTGGCCAGAGGCAGGCCGCCGCTGATCGGCATAGCTTCAGGCCCGTCGTTGGTAAAGGTCTTCTCCTCGGGATAGGCGGGGATATAGTCCTCTCCCACCCAGATGCCGATCTGGGTCAGTTTATTGGGGTCGGTGCTCTCTGAGAACACGCCAAAGGTATGCCCCCCCACGTCCACCGTGTCCTCCGGGTCCATGAACCAAACCTGCTGGGTCTGGCCGTCGTGGGTGAACTGGACCTCATAGGGGAAAAAGGCATCGGGCTCCAGCTCCAGGGTATAGCTGCCGTCGGCCTGGAACAGGTCATAGGGCTCCTGTCCCTCCTCGGCCCGGGCCTGATCGGTGCCCACGGTGACATCCATGGTCCCCAGGTTAAAGACCACCTCGTCTTCTGGCTCCGGTTCGCTCTCTGCCGCCCATGTCGACACGGGCAGCACCGAGAGCAGCATGGCCGCCGTCAGCACCATGGCCAGGCTTTTTTTCCATTTGCTCATTTGATCTCCTCCTTCAAACTGTTTTCTGCAAGGCCGAGCAGCTCTTGCAGGGAATAAATGCGGCTTTCCCGCAGTGTTCCCATCTTGTCGTCAAAGACCAGTTTCCCCTCCGGCGTGATGTCGCACAGCCGGGGCAGGTCGGCCAGCACCTGACAGTTCCCGTCCAGCAGCAGGCCGTACCGGTCCCCCTGGGCGGAGATGTACTCCGTGATGATATAGTCCCCCACCTGGGTCACATAGGTGAGATAGGCATCCGGCTCCAGCCGGGTCACCAGTTTCCCCGTCTCCCGGTCATAGACCTCCGGGGTGCCGTGCAGCGGAGAGGTGATCTTGAACCGGTCTGTGAAAAACTCCTCATACTGGTCGCCGCTGGGGACGGGACCCTGTTCCTCCCCCATCAGGCTGCCGTCGACGGCGGAATAGCGGCGGACCAGGCCGTCGTTATAGACCACCTCCAGCCAGCTGTCCCCGTTCTCCCGGCGGAACTGCTGGTCATAGACCTGCTGGGCCTCCGGGATGGTCACGTCTGTCAGCACAGAGCCTTCCGCCCTGCAGAGGCGGAAGGCATCATACCGGAAGAGCATCACCGTCCTGCCGTCGGCGCTGAGCCGGGCCTCGTCATGGGCAAAGGCCGGGTCATAGGTGACCAGGGCGGGGTGTTCCTCCCGCTCCATCAGCCGCAGGGCGGGCACATCCCGGCTGGCCGCCAAGGTCCGCCCTCCGGCCAGAGCCAGAAAGTCCCCCCGGTCCCCGCCGTCTGAGCGGCCCAGTTCCACGGCCTGGTTGTTGAAGACCCTCACGCCGTCCTCGGTGGCCACCACGGAGCCCTCCGCCCCGTGGACAAATGCATCGATGTCCTTTTCTGTATATGCCAGTTCCGTCTGCGCCCCGGTCTTCGGGTCCAGTCGCACCAGCACATTGTCCTGGGAGACATAGATGCCGCTCTCGTCCGACTGGACGTGGAAGGGGGTCTGATCGGCAAAGGCGCCGGTCTGCTCCCCCGCCGCCGTATCGATGACAGCGCAGACAGAGTCCCCGCCGTCCGTGGCCGCAAAGGCAAAATACTTGCCATAAAAGCCGCCCTCAAAGTGGGTGTAGTCCGAGCCGTCAAACAGCTGGATATCCCCGTCTCCCCCGGTGGTGTCGAACAGCTCCAGGCCGCCATCTGCAAAACTGACGGCCAGCAGGCTCCCGTCGCCGTTCAGGGCCAGCAGGGCATCCTCCGGGTCGGCAAAACCGTCGTTCACCGTCACCGCCTGCTGCCTTCCGTTAAAGTCGACCACAGCCCGCTGACTGCCATCGGCGGCATACACGACGGCCCGGCTCTCCTCTTTATATACGGCGGCCACGGTGGAGCCGTCGGCAGAGCGGGCAATGGCGGTGGCCGGCTGGCCGGACCAGAGCGCCCGGTCCTCCGTCAGTCTGTAACAGGTCAGCGCCCCAGGCCCGGCGTAGACCAGGGTGTCCTCGTCCAGAAACAGGGCGTCGGACAGGGCGGAGTTCTCCGCCTCCAGCTCCGCCAGCTGCGCTCCGGTCTGCGGGTCGTACACGCACACCTTGCCCTGGAGCACCGCCGCCGCCCGGGTCCCCTCCGGGGACAGGGTCGCTTTCAGGGGCTCGCTGGCCAGGGGGATGGACCGGCTGGCCCGGTATCCGTCGGTCAGGTCATAAACTCCCAGGGCCTTGGCCAGGGCCCGCTGGGCCTGGGGGGTGTCATCCGGGTCCAGCAGCCCCCGCTTTTGTGGCAGGGCCTGCAGGGCGTATTGGATGGCTCCCGTCACGTCCCCTTGCTCCAGTGCGTCGGCGGAGTATCCCGCCAGGGCCATGGCGTTCTGGGTCCGTTCCATCTGCTTGAGTCCCACAAAGGTCATGCCGCCCCCGGCCAGAAAGCACAGGGCCAGCAGTCCCGCTGTGGCCGCCATGCGCCGCTTCCGGCGGCGGGTGCGGGGGTCGTTCTCATGCAGGCGCTCAAAGGCACGGAGCATCTCCGCCGCCGTCTGCCACCGCTTGTCCGGGTCGGGCTCCATGGCCTTTTGCACAATGGCCGCTACTGCGGGGCTGACCTCTTTGGAGGAGATGGCCTCTACCTCCTTGGCATCCTGGGCGGGCCGCCGCCCGGTGAACAGGTGATACAGGGTAGCCCCGGCGCTGTAGATGTCCGAGCGCACATCCAGCAGCACCGTCCGCCGCCCGGTGGACGAGCTGCCTGCGCCGGTGGACACCACAGTGGCCGGGTCCTCCTCCAGGCGGGTGGCGGCCTCGTCCCTCACCCCCTGGGTGGCCCCCAGGCCGGAGTAGTCAATGCCATAGTGCTCCGGCGAGGCATAGCCCCGGCTGAAGCCCACCCGCACTGCGCCCTCCTCCCCCAGGGCCAGGGCGATGTTAAAGTCGATGAGCCGGATATCCCCCTGGGGTGTGAGCATCAGGTTCGACGGCTTGATGTCACTGTGGAGGATGCCGTGGGGCGGACGGCTGTGGAGATAGCACAGGGCCTCCAGCAGCTGACAGGCCCACTTGATCACCTGGGCCTGGGAAAAGCGCTCCCCCCGTTTTAAGGGCTTGTCCAGGCTCTCCCCCTCGATGTAATCCATGACGGTGTACACCACGCCGTTCTCCGCCACAAAGTCATAGACCTGGGGGATATAGGTATGGCTCAGGTTTTTCAGGGCATCCACTTCCCGGCGCAGCACCTCCGGCCGGGCGGTCAGGTCCCGCCGGTCCGCCTTCAGCACCACCAGCTTGCCCAGGCGCAGGTGGCGGCCCAGATAGACCACGCCGCCCCCGCCGGAGCCGATCTGCTGCAATATCTCATAGCTGTCCGCAATGATCTGGGACATTCGTCCTCTCTCCTATCTCCGTCTGCCGATTTGTCCAAGATATCTTAGTATCCGGTCAGTGCCGCCTTTCGCCGTACTCCTCCTCCAGCTTTCGCCGCAGGCGGCGGCCGGACAGAGTAAAGGCCACCCCGGCCAGCACGGCGGCCAGCACCGTCAGGGCCATCACGCCGATGCCGCCGTAAAACAGCAGCTGGCTTGCAGAAAGTCCGCTCATGCTCCGTCCCTCCCCCGCTTATTCGTTCCAGATGTAGTCGGCCCCGCCGGTACCGAAGGACACCCGGCAGCCGTTTTCCAGCGCCTGGGGCACGTTGGGGATCAGTTTCTGGCCATTGACAAAGGTCCCGGCGCTGGAGGCCAGGTCCACCAGGAAATAGCCGCTCTCCTCCCGCTCAATGGCGGCGTGGCGGCGGCTCACCGCCCGGGTGTTCTTTTCAAACTCAAAGTCAGACTGTTTCTGACCCACGGACACGTCGAACCGGCCGATGGTAAAGGCCCGGCCCGGCTGGATATCCACTGCGATCTCCCGGGGCAGCCCCGGCTCCCCCACCAGACGCAGGCAGCACACGCCGCCCATCGGCTCGTCATCCAGCTGGGTCACGCCGTCGGCCCGCTCCTCGTCATAGCTCACAGCGGGCTGGGCCGGACGGGCCGCCGGAGACTGATAGACCGGGACGGGCTGGGGCTCCGCCGCCCCCAGCAGCACCTCCCGGGGCTTCTCCTTCTTGCCGAAGAGAGGCTTGCGCGCCTTGGGCTCCTTCTCTTTCTTTTCTTTCTTGCCGCCGAACAGGCCCCTGTGCTCCTTGGGGGGCTTCTCCTTGCTTTTGGGGGGAGTGCCGCCGAAGTTGATGTGGATGTCCCCGTCATCCGCCGCCGGGATGGGCTGGGGGGCGGACTGGGGAATCGGTTCCGGTTCCGGCTCCTGGGGGCGCAGCTGCTGGGGCAGCTGGAACCGGGGCGGTTCCTCCCGGACAGGCCGGGCCGCAGGTGCAGACACAGCGTCAGGCGCAGGCTCCGGCTTGGCCTGGGCGGCCTTTACGCCGCCCTCCGCCCGGAGCATGTCCAGGAATGCCTTGGGCTGAAAGTCCTGCATCAGGGCCCGCAGCACCTTGTTTTCCAGGGCCGGGTCGGTGACGCTGTTCTGCCGGGACAACTCCAGCACCATCTCTCGCAGGGAAGCGAAGCTCTCCCCGTCCGTCCTGGCGGGGATATAGAGATAGCTCACAGCGCCGTCCCGGTCGGCGTAGAGATACCGGGGGTCCAGCACAAAGCTGAAGGGCTTTAAAAACCAGTCGTCGCAATCCAGCAGGGGCTGGAGCACCTGGGTCCAGAAATCCACATAGTCCGCCGCCGCGTGGGCCCCAAAGCGGTACTGCAGCTTGCTGCGGCTGCCCAGGCAATAGGTACACTCCGCCATACCGTCCACCGCCCGATAGCGGAAGGGCACCAGAAAGGGCGGCTGGTCGGCTTCGATGGTATAGAGGGCCTTCTCGTCCAGGTCCTCCTGGGGAAAACGGACCACCAGCATAGCACCGGTCAGGTCGTTCTTATTCTCGATTTGATAGGTCATTTTGGTCTCCTCCCCGGTCAAAATCCGGTCGTCTCCGTCTTATATTCCAGCAGGGTGATAAACTGCCAGCCATCCCCTGTCTTCACCGGGGCCGTACCCTTTTCAAAGGGCTTGGCCTCTCCAAAGACAGGTCGGATGACCATGTCACCGCTCAGGCCCACATAGCCCCAGCTGCCGTTTTTCTTCACCGCCGCCAGGTGCATGGTGAAGGAGCGGGCATCCTCAAACTGAAAGTCGATCTGCACTTCGCCCTTCTGGTCGATAAAGCCCCACTGGCCGTCCCGTTTCACCGCCGCCCAGCCGCCGGCGAAGGGGCGGGCATCCTCATAGGGCTCCCCCACCTGCTTTCCGTCGGCCAGCAGCAGGACCTGGTCGCCCCTGCGGACGAACACCGTCTTGTCCTTCCAGCAGCGGCCCAGGTCGTCGCAGACGATCCCGTCATACTCCGGTTCCACCAGCCAGTCCGTTCCGCTGCGGTCCAAAACGCCCCACTTGCCGTTCTGTCTGGCCGCCGCGCCCCCGTCTGAGAAGGTGCGTATCTCCTCCAGCACAGCGCTGCCCGTGTTCAGGGTCCCGTCGGCCAGCACCCAGCCGTCCTGCCGGTGCAGGGCCAGGCGCTCCTGGTCAAAGTTGCTCACTTCTTTCACGCTGTCCCCCTTATAGAGGGCCACCCGGTTGCCGTTCAAGTCGATGCCGGACAGCACCCCGTCCTGCAGGGCGATGACCTCGCCCCCGCTGCAGGTGCTGAGAAAGTCGTATTCACAGGGCAGGATCAACTCCCCGTTGGGGCGGGCCAGCCCCCAAAAGCCGTCCTGCCGGACCTGGATATAGCCGTTTAAAAATGCCGTGACCTGCTGATAGGCCCCCCGGCCGGCGGTGTACTCATAGCGGTGCGCCTCATAGAAGTCGGTCAGCTCCTGGCTGCCTGTCTTCTCAATGCCCAGTTTCAGGGCGGAAAAGGCGTCGCTGTATTTGGAGCGGTCCAGGTAATACCGGGCCGCCTCCAGATAGACCGCCGGGTCAGCGTTCTTCCGGGCCATCTGCTTGTCCAGCAGACCGGTATATTTCCGGCGGTAGCCGCTCTGCTCCAGCAGGGGGAGGTACGCCTGCTTCAGCAGCTCCTCCGCCTGAACCGTGTGCTTCGTCTTATACTGGGCGGCCTGCTCCAGCAGGGGGACGGCCTTGACATAGATCTCATCGTCCAGATAGCTCTGGGCATCCGCCATCAGCGCCCCTTGCCGGGCAGCATCACTTTTGGAAAACAGGGCGGTGAGCCACCCCACTGCCAGCAGCAGTACGCAGCAGCCCACGATCATCACTTTTTTCAGTCCACTCACGGCGAACAGCCTCCTATCGGACGAATTCCGTCAACAGAATCCCAACATATAAAAAGGGCACCAGAGGAATGGTGTCTTTTGCGGTCATCTTTTTGCCCAGGATCAAGACCAGGGCGGACAGGGCCGCCAGCACCGAGCCATACAGCAGGGCGGACAGCGCCCCGTCATAGCCCAGATACAGCCCGGCCACCGTCATCAGCTTCACGTCGCCCCCGCCCAGGCCCTTGCGGCTGACGAAGTATACCAGCAGCAGCACAGCTCCCGCCAGCAGGAACCCGGCAAGGCCGGTGCCGCCCATGGTCAGCGCCCCCTCCGGGTCAACCAGGACCAGCGGGGCCAGGATCAGCACCCAGGCGATGCCCAAAGCGGCCACCAGGCGGTTGTCCACCCGCTGCCGGCGCAGGTCGGTGACGGCGGCAGCATAGCACAGGGTCAGCAGGACCAGCCGCAGCAGCAGCTGGGTGGGCGCTTGTCCCCCGCTTTTTAAGCCGAGATAGGCCGCCAGGATCACCGGCAGGGCCAGATAGTCCAAGGGTTTTTCCGGTGTTTTCATCAGTTTCATCCCCGATAGCCCTCGCCTTCTCCGCCAAGCCATGCCTTCGTCATGACCTCCTGGGTCACATGGAGCTTGGGCTGGTCAAAGGGCAGCACCAGCGCACCGAAGTGATAGTCCACGTCATACTGCACCACGATCTTCACATTGCCCTCGCTGGTCAGCAGCTGGCTGTCGTTGCCCTGCAGGTCAGGGCTGTAAAAGTGCAGTCCCAACAATCCGTCCGCCACGCCATAGCTGCGCAGATACGCATCCCCGGACTGACCGCCGTTGGCCAGATACCGGCCAACCAGGGGGCGGACCATCTGCCCGAAGGCGGCCCCGCCGGCCTTATCCAGCCCATAATTCATCATATACTGCAGCATCTCCTTGGGATGCCCCACGGCGTAGTCCACGCCGCTTTGCATTTGGTTCAGGATGGCCTCTCCCTTTGCGCCGATCTGGTCGGCATCCAGGTTCTCCACCCCGTCCAGCAGTCCGTTCACGTTGCTGCGGAACTGGTCCACCTGGCCCTGCACCTTGCCCGCCTTGGCGGAGTTATTCTGGATGTGGGAGGCCGCCCCTGTCAGGTCCAGTACATAGCTGTACATAGACACCGTCTCACAGGCCTGGGTGAGGGCGGCGTGGACTCGTGTCTGCACCGTTACGATGTTGATCATGGTCAGAATGGACACGATCAGCAGGGTGAACAGCAGAAAGGAACCGATGGTCTCCACCACGATATATCCCCGTTGGTCTTGTCTCACATCAATACCCCCTGTAGTCCGTCACGACCAGTTCTTTCGTCCCCGGCGGCACCACGCCGTTGACCCCCTTCTGGGCCACGGGCATGGACAGAAACAGCATCTTCAGATCCACCGTCGTAGTCACGGAGAAGTCGGTGATGGCTTTCCGCAGATCGACCCGCTCGGCGGCCGCCATGGCGCTCTCCCGGGCGGAGCGGTCGCTGTTCTCGCCGATCTTCTCTTTATAGTTGGTCACATTCAGCTCAATGAGATCAGCCGTCCGCTTAGCCAGGGCGCTGTCGCTTTTCAGCAGCAGGAACAGGCGCAGGTAGTCCTTGTAAGTAAAGCCGCCGACTTTGTCATTGTCCTTGACCCCAAAGTCTCCATCGGATATCTCCCCCACCACGCCGTCGGCGATCTGGTCGAAGATACCCTTCGGGCTGAAATGCCAGTTCAGGTCGGTTTTTGTCATTACAGTGACGGTGCAGCCGTCTTTCAGGCGGCTCACATCGCTGACACCCTCCCCCAGGGCCATGACCAGCCGCACCAGTTCTCCGATGGCCACGGCGCCCGGCCCCAAAAAGCTCACCGCCGCCTCCACATCTGCCACGGTTTTATTTACTGACGGGACTACAAAGGAGGCGGTGTAGTCCATGACGAACCGCACCAGATAGATCATCCCCGTCACCGCCTTCAGGTTGGCCCTGGCGTCGTTCGGATTGCCGTTACACAGGTATTCCAGCTCTGACTGGAAAAAGTAATTCACTTTGATCCCCAGGGGGATGCCCGCCATACTCTTCTCTGTTGGCTCGTTTGCCTCGTCCCCGCTGTAGCCCTCGTTGGTGGCGTAGCAGGAGAACATCTCGCTGTCATAGGTCAGCAGCAGCAGCTTGTCCGCCGCCCCGCTCCCCGCATCGGCGATCTGGCTGAGAAAACTGTCGTTCAGGGCCTTTTTGGCCTGGCTTTTGGCAGAGCCGGAGCCGCTCCAGTCCCCGTCAGAGCCAAAGCCCGTGTCGCCGTCGTTGGCGGCCGCCCCGGGGCTGTAGTTCCAGGCCCCCAGGGGCTCAAACTCCAGCATTCCGGTGAACTGCTTCTGAATTTTTCCGGCGGCCTTCTCCAGCCCCTTGATGATGCTCTTCTTTTTGGCGGTTTTGTCCTGGTTTGCGAACATCTCCTGGAGCTTTTCGTAAAACTCTTTGTTGTGGGTACTGCTGAACCGGCTGCTCTGAAACACCTCAAAGCCGTCCCCCGGGACCTGGAACTTCTTCGGTGCTATGCGGTAGAGTTCTTCCAAGTTGTCTTTCTGCGGAGTCTGGCCCTTTTCCTTTTGCTCATCGTTTTGTATCTTCAGGTCGATTTTATAGCCGTCCTTGCTCTCATTCAAAGCCTTGATCTCTGAGAAGATGAAAAACAGTTTTGCATCTCCATAACCCACATCGTTTTCCAACATGGTGATGGTGCTGTTCAGCTGGGGCTCGTCATAGCTCTGCATGGCCTGGGCCATGGGGACGATGTCATAGCCCAGCAGCTCCCGGTAGTTCTCGATGTAGGTCTTGCCATTGTTGTTTTTCTGCTCCGTCAGGCCGGTCTTCAGCTCGGAGGAGCACTTCCCGGCGTTCAGCTCGTTTTCCAGGTCATCCAGCAGGTCAGACAGCTCTTTGCGCTTCTTCTCCGCCTTCTCCGCCAGGTCTACCAGCTCTTTCAGGCTGTCCTTTGCCAGAGTGTGGTTGGAGATGAACTTCTCCAGCTCGCTCTTTTTGTCCCTGATGGACTTCTCCACCCCGTCGGTGTGATAGCTGCCGGTGAAATAGCCCTTGTGATAGTTGCCGTTGTCGTCCTCATTGCCCAGAACATAGCCCGTTTTGATGGTTCCCCCGTTTACGAAGGCGTGGAGGTTGTCAAACAGACCCTTATATTTGTTCTCATAGTCCTCGGCCCCGTCGTCGTTTTCGTCCCGGACCATACTGGAATAGTTATCCCGGGTGCCAAACAGATCAAAGATGGTCTCCCGCATCCGGTCAATGAAGGAATTCACCGAACTCACCGCGCCGGCTTCGGTACTTTTGGCTTTGTTTACGTTCTCGATGCACTCATACAGCTTCTCATACTCTTTTTCGATCTCGTCCACCTTGTCATCCACGTCCATCTTGGCCTTGATGACCTTGGCGTCCTCCTTGATCTTCTCAAAGGTGTCCAGCTTGTCCAGCACCTCGTTTACGATGATGGCCGGGGCGCGGAACTTGACATACTCCTCGATCTGGCGGCGGAGCACCTCTGTGTTCTCCAGGTTTTTCTCATCGGCGGCCTTGGCGGTGACGGCCAGGCTGGAGGCATCCCCATAGAAGTGGGAGAAGGTGCCCATGCCCCGGTCATTCCAGTCCTCCCCGAACAGGGCCAGCCGGATGTATTCCTCCATCATCTCCGCCAGCTCTCCGTCGGTCTGCATCACGCCGAACAGGCCATACAGGTCCTGAAGCAGCGCGTCGTAGGAGGCCAGGGTGGCGTTGGCCGCCAGCTGGTTTGCGTCCTGTATCTCGCTGCGGGCCACATACAGCCGGGCCAGGTCCACGCCGGTGCCGCTGATGAGCACTGCGGGCACCAGCATCAGGGTAACGAACACGGTGACTGCGCCCCTGCAGTCCCGCTTCAACCGTTGAAGCAGCTTCTTCACGTCCGTTCCCCCTTAAATGCCCAAAAAGTCGTTGAATTTCCCGCAGATCGTCCGCAGACCGGAAAAGGTCTCCTTCAAATCAAACAGGTCGTCCATCACGTCCATCGCCAGGTCCATGTTCCGAATGAACTCGTCCCCGTTCTGCACCACGGCGGTGGAGGTGACGGCCAGGTCCACCGTGTCCGGGATGCCGAACAGCCCCAGACTGATGGGCAGCGGGATGGTCCGCCGGGCGGTGACCACGATCTCTTTATAGACGATATAATTTACAACACCGTACTCCACCGTCAGATGAGCCGACGGCTTTTGGATGTTCTTATTTTCCATGTTCATGACCGCTTGTTCTGCGGCGTCCGCCTCGTCCCCTTTTCCGCCCTCCAGGGCACCGATGAGAGAGGCGTATACGTTGCTCAGCTGGCTGCGGTCCTCCAGCCACTCATACTTTAAAGTATCCGGGTCAAAGCGCAGCCAGGTGTCGCTACGCTGGGTGGCGATGGCGGTGGCAGCAAGCTGGGTGGAGCGCTGCATAGCCGCCCGCATAGGCAGATAAATACTCAGCAGCACCAGGGCTGCGCAGATCAAAATGATAATGGGAAACAGCACCGTAGCTTCTACCACCGCATCCCCCCGCTGGTCGCGGACAAGGGTCCTGATCTGTTTCATGGGTCTCTTCCTCCTCTGCGTCATAGACGGGGTGTTTGGTGGGCCGTCTCTGTGCGGCCCCGGCGCAAAAGCCGGGACCGCACAGGACGCAAACAAACAAGTTTCAGTTCAGGCCGCTGCTCTGGCCGGTGATTATTCCCCAGAGGTCCGTGATGTAGCCCTTCAGCAGGCCCCACAGCATCACCACGGCCAGCACGGCCACCAGGATCAGCAGCACAGCCACCACGATGCCGGACAGGCCCCGCTCGTCGCGCTTCAGGTCCTCTACGGCCTGGCAGACCTTCTCCTTGGCGGCAAAAGCCCCACACATGGCGTTGGCAGCCAGACGGTTCAGAAATTTTCTCATTGCAAGCTCTCCTTTCTTAAAAGTTGCTATATACCTCGCCTTACGGCGTAAGTACCATTACTTTAGCTCATTGCCCCAAGGGGGACACAGACGAAAAGCGTCCTCCAAATAATGGCGCAATAATTCTCTACCGCAGAATATCAATACCACAACCAAAACAAGTATGACCAGCAGCACTAAAATGGTGCGCCGTTTTTTCGAGCCCTTCTTCACTGCGTTTACCCCCTTACAGATTCGAGAAGTTCAGGGCCACGGGGACCATGATCATCACCAGAATGGCAATAAACAGCAGCATGGTGAGGATCATCAGCTTGGCGTTGGCCGCCTCGCTGTCCCGCTTGGCGCTGTGCCGCCGCTCCTGCCAGGCATCGTGGGCCATACCACGCAGCAGTACGCCGATCTCCGCATTGCCCTTGGATTGGTTCTGGATGATGGCGGAGGCCAGCTTGGTGGTCTCCTTGGTGCAGCAGCGGTTGATAAAGCCGGTGTAGGCAGCCCCCGGCTCCACCAGGTTGGCCAGCTCGTCCGCCGTCACCTGCATCTCGTGATATAGCTCCCCCTGCTGGCTCTGGGCGGTCTCCCGCCAGGCCCGGTCCATGATCATGCCGGAGGTGACCAGCAGGGCCAGCTTGGACACCACGTTGGGAAACTGCCGGGCAATGGCCTTGCGCCGTCTGTTCAGCCGGTCGTGCACCTCGTCATACATGGCGTATACCAGTACGCCCACCAGCACCGTGCCCAGCACCGTCACTGCCAGACCCATGGTCCCGCCGGACACCGCCAGCACGGCGGCCCCTGCGGCCAGAGAGGCGGCCACGCCGATGATGCCATAGGACAGCAGTTTGGCCATCAGCTGCTTGGTCTTATTGGGGGCATATTTTCGGCCATACAGCTCGGTATACTGGCTTAAAATGCCCTTGTGGATCGCCCCGTGGCCCAGGGAATCCACCCGGCGCAGCAGCACATAGCCTGGCATGGCCCAGGGGCTCACGGCGGACAGGTCCCCATCCTGCAGGTCCCGGCTGCTCCGCTCCAGCTTGGCGATCTTCTTGTCCGAACCGCTGCCCAGCACCAGGGCCATGACCTTTGCGGAGACGCCGTGATATTGGGCCAGCTGCTCCGCCCGCTCCGCATCCAGCGCCTGTAGGCGCTGGACCTCCAGGCGGTTGTCCACCACCTGGGCATAGGCGGCGGCGATCCAATCCTCTGAGGAGACAGAGAAAAACAGCAGCAGCCAACAGACCATCAGCACGGTGGCCGGGATCAAAATCAAAAATACCACGCACTCGCCCCCTTAAATCTTCACGCTGCTGAACTTGCGGGCCAAACAGTAGCTGATGAGAAAGACGATCAGTCCCCCGGTCGCCACCAGCCGCCCCACAGGCTCGGTGTAAATGGCATCCATAAAGCCCGCCCCGGCGTAGCCGATGACCAGCAGAATGACCAGGGGCATGAACAGCATGATGTTCACCTCGTTTTTGGCTGCGGCCATCAGCGTGTCGATCTCCATTTCGATCTCCATCTTGTCCGCGATGACCGTCTGGGTCTCCCGGATGATCTCGTCAGCCCGGCTGGACTTACCCTCGATGGTGGCGTAGACCGAGGCAAAGCTCTGGATATCCTCCAGGCCGCTGCGCCGGGCCAGGTCGGCAAAGGACTGGGACAGGGGGATGGCGTTGTGGAACCGGCTGAGGATGATGTCCAGCTCGGTGATGATGTCGCTGCCCTCTCCGTGGATGAGCAGCAGGTCGTCCCGGGCGCTCTCCAGGGCCTTCAGTACCGGATTGCCCGCCCGCATGGCCACGCTCATGGCCTCCAGCAGGTCGAAAAACTGGGTGCGCAGGTGTCGGATGCGCTTTTGCAGAGTCCGCTGCTCGGCGGCAAAGATGTTCACCACCCCCGTGACCGCTCCGCCCAGAATAGACAGGAGGATGATCTTATAAAAGATGAACAGCACCAAAAAGCCCGCGGCAAAGCCCACCAGAAAGGCCAGAATATGGTCCCACACCGTGCAGCGGCTGACGGTGTAATCCGGGACGGTGAGCGCGGGGGCACCTGCGCTCCGGCCGGTCTCCCGGGTCTCCTGGACCTCCGGCTGGGCAAAAAGATTCGTCTTCATATGTCGTTCGCTCCTGACCGTCAGATTTTCTGCCGTATCCCGGCGTTCTCCAGCTTTTGGGTGTTCACCATGGGGTTGTCCGTGCGGGCCAGCCGTCCTATCACCCGGTCCTTGCTGCTCTCCGGCTCCTCCCGGAACTCATACAGGGGATTGGTGCGATAGGTCCGGCTCCCCTGGTCATAGCCCAGAATTTCCACGATCTCCATGGTCTTGCGGCTTTTATCCCGCAGACGGGACAGGTGGACCACCACGTCCACCGCCGAGCCGATCTGCTGGCGGATGGCCTCTAGGGGCAGGCCCGCCGCCCCCTGGAGCACCATGGTCTCCAGTCGGCTGAGCATATCCAGGGTGGAGTTGGCGTGGCCGGTGGACAGGGAGCCGTCGTGGCCGGTGTTCATGGCCTGGAGCATGTCTAACGCCTCGCCCCCTCGGACCTCGCCCACCACGATGCGGTCCGGGCGCATACGCAGGGACGACTTGATCAGATCCCGGATGGTGATGGCCCCGGAGCCGTCCGGCCCGGCGTTGCGGGTCTCCAGCCGCACCAGGTTATCAATGTGCTTGATCTGCAGCTCGGCGGAGTCCTCGATGGTGATGATCCGCTCGTCCCGGGGGATGAAATTGGACAGGGCATTTAAAAAGGTCGTCTTGCCCGAGCCGGTGCCCCCGCTGACGAAGATGTTATACCGGGCCCGCACCAGCATCTCCAGCACTCGGGCCACCTCCGGCGTGATAGAGCCGTAGCCGATCAGCTTTTCCACCGTCATGGCCTCCTTGGGAAAGCGGCGGATGGTGACGATGGGGCCGTTCAGAGCGACGGGCGGCATGACCACGTTCACGCGGGAGCCGTCCTCCAGATGGGTGTCTACAATGGGTTCGCTCTCATTCACCACGCGGCCGGACTGAGAGACAAACTTGGTGATGATGGTCTCCAGCTCCTGGCGGCTTTCAAAGTGGTTTTCCAGCTTGGTCAGGCGGCCCGCCCGCTCCACAAAAATGTCCTGATAGCCGTTGATCATCACCTCGGTGATGTCCGGGTCCGCAATGATCTGGCCCAGTACGCCCAGGCCCCGGATCGATTCATACACCGCCCCGGCGATCTGGTGCCGCTCCCGGAAATTCAGGGAGGACAGCTCCCGATAGGCCTCCGGGCTGTTGTCCCGGGCCCAGGCCAGCTTGGCATCCAGCGTCCGCTGGATCAGCGCCCGCATCTGGCCGTCGTCCATGGCGGTCAGGTCCGGGTTGCTGTGGACCTCCTTTTTCAGCTGGCGGATCAGGTCGCGCTTTGCTTCTTCCGTCACAGGCGTTCCGCTCCCTTCTCTCTTACTGGATGTACTCCGCCAGCGCCCGGTATACCGCCGCCGGATCATCCGCGTTTACTTTGGGCAGGCTGAGCTCCCGCTCCTCCGGCAGGGCCACGTTCCGGGCCCCCCGGTTGGCCACCACCGTCAGCTTGGGGGCGATCTCCCCATACACGTCGTGCTGGGTGCGGAATTGGTGGCACTTTGCCCGGCAGACCATGCTGCCGTCCCCCACCAGCCACACCTGGTCGGCCAACTCCAATATCTTGCGGGTCCGCCCATCGCAGGCGCTGCCCAGGTCCACCACCACCTCGTCTGCGTTGGCGGCACAGCCATCCAGCAGCCGGGCCACGTCCTCTGGCGTGAGGATGTTCATGTCATCATAGTTCATGGGGGCGCCGAAATAATACACACCGGAGGCGCTGTCTCTTTGTCGAATGCCCTGAAACAGCAGGGCCACATCCCCGTCCAGCTTTTCAAACACGCCGCTGATGCTCTTGCCCGGCTCCTTGAAATAGCTCTGGAGCGCCGAGAAGGGCTCCAGATCCAGATAGACCGTCTGTCTGCCCTGGGCTGCTCTCCGGGCGGCCAGTGCCAGAGCCACCGCCGTCTTGCCGCTGCCCCCCGCCGGGGACCACACCGCCGTGATCTTCGCCCGGCTGCTCTGAAAGCTCTCCTGGGGACCGCTGATGGCGGCATAGCGCTCCACCACGTCGCTGCTGATGGCAGAGATACGCTGATACTTCCGCACCCGGGGCAGGTCCTGGGCCGCCCCCTCCAAGGGGGACGCACCGTCCCACACCAGCAGGGGCAGACGAACGGCGGACAGATCCGCCGCTCCGGCCATCTCCCCGTCCAGCAGGGCGGCATCGAAGCGGCGCTTGTCCATCGTCTGGCCCAGCAGCTCCGGCTTGGAGCAGACGATCACCTCAAACACATCCGCGTGTTTCTCCGCCAGCACCCTGGACAGGTGCTCGGCATAGTCGCTCTGGCAGATGCCAATGAGAAGCTGAATTTTCATGTTCCGTTCCCTCACCTTTCATCCTTGATCAAAAGGGCCGCGGAGATGTTGTCCCGCTCCCCCTGACTTATCACATGCTCTGTCAGCTGCCGCAGGGCCTTTTGCAGGCTGCGGCGGTTCAGCCGGGCCATGCAGGCACCCAATGTCTCCGGCTCCATGCGCTTATAGAGTCCGTCGGAGCAGAGCAGAAAGCGCTGTTCTCCCCGCTGTTCTCCCTGCTGAAAAAAGACTGTCACGTGCTCCCGGTGGCCCATGGCCTGGGTGAGCCGCCCCCGGCGGGCCTGGTCCTGAGTCAGCTGCCGCAATGCTCCCTGCTCCCACAGATAGATGCGGCTGTCCCCCACATGGGCCAGACAGTACCACTGCCGCCACAGCAGCAGACAGGACAGGGTGCAGGCCGTCTCCGCCTGCTGCTTTTGGGCCTTGGTACGAATGGCCAGGTTCATGGTCTGCACATAGTCCCGCAGCCGCGCCCCCAACTCCTCTGCGTCCTCCAGATTTTCCAGCCAGTTGTACAGCATCTGGACTGCCCACTGGGCGGACAGGGCCCCGTCCGCCAGACTGCCCACCCCGTCGCACACCGCCGCCAGACAGACCTCTGTCCCCGCCACTGTGCGGGATTTCAGCAGCAGACTGTCCATATTCACTGCTCTGCCGTTGGTCAGGCTGATGCCGTCATAGACGCAGGCCATTCCCCTACTCCTCTCTTATCCCGGCCAGCTTCTCGTCCCGCAGCTTTCGCCGCAGGCGGCTGAGCGTCACCGGTGTCATGCCCAAAAAAGACGCAATGTGCTTGTTGCTCACCGTTTGGATTAGCCCCGGATAGTGCTTTAAAAACCACTGATACCGCTCCATGGCCGAGCAGCGGTTCATCAGCATCTTCTCCTCCCAGTGGCGCTCCAGCGCCTCGGCCAGATAGCGGTTATAGATGTGCAGCAGCTCCGGGCAGGAGTCCATCAGGGATAGGACTATATCCAGCGGGACCGTCATCATGGTACACTCTGACATGGTTTCCATGCTGATCTGCGACGGCTTCCCCAGTAAATTGCAGCCCATGACCACCTCCCCCGGCTTATACACAAAGCAGTCGGTGGTGTCCCTCCCGTCTGCGTCCAGCAAAAACCCCCGGACCACCCCGCTGATGAGCAAGGGGACGATCTCCTGGGTCTCCCCGGCCTCCAGCACGATTGAATTTGCTTCCACAAAGACGACCTGTGCAGCGCGCGTCAGCATCTGCTGCGCCGACTTGTCTGTCAAATTCAGCCAATTTTCCAAAAGAGCTTTCTCCCGCACAGGCCTATCCCCCTTGTTCCTGTTTTGGAATATTGTAACATCGTTGAATTTTCCGGGCATTAACCTATGTTAATTCGCCTGACCCATATTTCCCATTTCCCGCCGCATTTCGCAAAACACGACTCTTTTTTCCCGCCGTTTCGCCTTTATATGTACAAAACCCGGCCTGTGCACAATGTACAGGCCGGGTGATAGCGGACGTAAAGATACTTCTGTCCCGATTTGATTTTGTAACTTGAGGGGAACTCCAAAGAAAAAGCCAGCAGCCGAAATCCGACTGCCGGCAAGATTTTCACTTTGTGGAACATAAACCTGACTTATAAAGTAAATCGGAGCAAGCGATACAAAGCCTGCTCCGACATGGCGCAGCGGGTGGGATTCGAACCCACGTGCGATTGCTCGCAAACTGATTTCGAGTCAGCCCCGTTATGACCACTTCGATACCGCTGCATATAAAGATTCTGCGCTCTTAATAAAATACCAGATAACCGAGTGCAAATCAAGTGTTTATGGCAAAGTTCTTTCAAAAATCCCTTCCGGTATAGGGGGCTTCTTCGGTGGGCAGACTGGTGAACAACAGGATCGGCCCGGGACAGCGGACAAATGTGGCGGCGCGCTTTACTTTATGCCCGTGGTCGTGGTATGATGAAGGACAGTTGAACGACTCCGGGCGGCCCGGCTGCCGGTCCCCCGTGACCCAAAAGAAAGGAATCGTGTTTATGTCTGAAGTGAAGCGTCGGGAGCTGTTCCCCGGCGTGTGGCTGCGCGCGGTCCACACCAACCAATTCAAAAGCGCGTATCTGTCTGTCACCCTGATGGCCCCTCTGGACGGGGGCACGGCGGCGGAAAATGCCCTGATCCCCTCTGTGCTCCGCCGGGGCACCCGGACCCACCCGGACATGGAGTCTATGTCCGCCGCCCTGGACGAGCTGTATGGCGGGGCTGTCGAGCCCGTGGTGCGCAAGAAGGGCGAGACCCAGTGCGTGGGCCTTGTGGCCAGTTTTCTGGACGATGCCTACACCCTGGAGGGGGAACCCATTCTGGAGTCCGCCGCCGCCCTGCTGGGCCAGGTGCTGCTGGACCCCTGCACCGAGGAGGGCATATTCCGGGCCGACTATGTGGCCGGTGAGCAGGCCAACCTGCTGGACCGCATCCGGGGGCAGATCAACGACAAGCGGGTGTACGCCAGCCACCGCCTGGCCCAGGTCATGTGCCGGGAGGAGGCCTTCGGCGTGGACAAGCTGGGGGACGAGGAGAGCGCCGGGGCCATCACTCCGGGCAGCCTGTGGCAGCGGTATCAGGCCCTGCTGAACACGGCGGCTGTGGAGGTGTACTATTCCGGCTCCGCCCAGTCAGAGCGGGTGGAAGCGGCTTTGCGCAGCGCCCTGTCCGCCCTGCCGGTGAACCCAAACCGGGTGGTCCCAGACTGCGAGGTGCGGCTGACGGCAGGCACAAAGCCCCAGATCGTGGAGGAAGCCCTGGATGTGACCCAGGGCAAGCTGGCCATGGGCTTTCGCACCGGCGGCGTGACCTGCTGGGAGGAGGACTACCCCGCCATGGTACTGTGCAACGCCGTGTTCGGCGGCACCACCCTGTCCAAGCTGTTTATGAACGTGCGTGAGAAGCTGTCCCTGTGCTATTACGCCAGCTCTGTGCTGGAAAAGATGAAGGGCCTGGTGCTGGTGTCCTCCGGCATCGAGTTTGACAAGTACGAGACCGCCCGGGACGAGATCCTGGCCCAGCTGGACCAGATCCGCCGGGGCGAGATTGAAGACTGGGAGCTGGAGGGGGCCCGCCGGACCGTCATCGGCGGCTATCGGGCCACCCTGGACGACCAGGGGCGGCAGGAGGAGTTCTGGCTGGGGCAGTCCGCCGCCGGGCTGGAGGAGGACATCCCCGCCCTGTGCGCCCAGCTGGAGACCGTGACCAAAGAGCAGGTGGCCCAGGCGGCCCAAAAGCTCCAGCTGGACACCATCTATTTCCTGAAGGGCAAGGAGGGGCAGCATGAATAAGGAAGCATTTCCCCATGTGGGCGAGACCATGTATCACCAGGTGATGGAGAACGGGCTGAACGTGTTCGTCTTCCCCAAGCCGGAGTTTCAAAAGGGCTACGCCTTCTTCGCCACCAACTACGGCGGCATGGACCGGCGCTTCTGCCTGGACGGCGTGTGGCATGACACCCCAGCCGGGGTGGCCCACTATCTGGAGCACAAGATGTTCGACACCCAGGACGGCAACGCCCTGCAGGAGCTGGCCGCCAACGGCGCCAGCCCAAACGCCTTCACCAGCTCCGCCATCACCGGCTATTACTTTGAGTCCACCGAGAAGTTCCACGAAAACCTGCGCATTCTCCTCTCCTTCGTGTCCATCCCCTGGTTCACCAAGGAGAGCGTGGACAAGGAGCAGGGCATCATCGGCCAGGAGATCGGCATGATCGAGGACAACCCGGACTGGCGGGTATTCATGAACCTGATGAAGGCCCTATACAAAAACCACCCCATCCGAGACAGCGTGGCCGGCAGCGTGGAGTCCATCTCCCACATCACCGCCGAGACCCTGTACGCCTGCCACAAAGCTTTCTACGACCCGGCCAACATGGTCCTGTGCGTGGCGGGCAATGTGGACCCGGAGCAGGTGTGCGCCATGGCCCGGGACATTCTACCTAAACAGGCCGGTCCCATCGCCGAAAAGGACTACGGTCCCGCCGAGACCGACCGGGTCGCCCAGGGCGAGCTGACGGAGGAGATGGAGGTGTCCATTCCCCTGTTCCAGCTGGGCTATAAGGGCGACGCTCCCCAGAAGGGCGAGGCGGGCCAGCGGCAGGAGCTGGTGGCCGAGCTGGCACTGGAGGCCCTGCTGGGCAGCTCCAGCCCCCTGTATGCCAAGCTGTATCAGCAGGGGCTCATCAACCGCAACTTCAGCTATGGCTACGAGAGTTACCCCGGCTGTTCCTTCCTGTGCGCCGGGGGTGAGTCCAAGGACCCCCGGGCGGTGCGGGACGCTGTGGCCGCCGAGGCCGTCCGTCTGTGCCGGGAGGGCATCGACGGTCCGCTGTGGCATCGTATCAAAAAGGGTGCCTACGGGGCCAAGGTCCGGGGGCTGAACTCCTTTGAGAACCTGTGCATCGGCCAGGCCCAGGCCTTCTTCGCCGGCAGCGACTATCTCCGCTTTGCCGACCTGTTTGCCGCCATCACCCGGGAGGAGGCCCAGGACCTCATCGCCCGGTGGGTGACCCCGGAGCGCACCGCCCTGGCCGTCATCCGGCCCAAGGGGGAGTCCAAATGATCCACACCATCTCTTTCCCCGGCCTGGGACTGACCTTTACCCTGAACCGGGTGGCCTTTACCCTGCTGGGCCGCCCCGTCTATTGGTATGGCATCATCATTGCCAGCGGCCTGCTGCTGGCCGTGTTCCTGTGCGGCAAGTGGGGCAAGCGCTTCGGCATCACCGAGGACCAGATCACCGACATGATGATCTGTGCCGTCCCCGTGGCCCTTGTGGCCATCCGGGCCTATTACGTCATTTTTAATCTGGGGCTCTACCGCCGGGCGGACGGCAGCCTGGATTGGGGAGCCATCCTCCGCTACAGCGACGGCGGTCTGGCCATCTACGGGGCCATCTTGTCCTCCCTGGTGGTGCTGCTCCTCTTCTGTCATGTGAAAAAGATCAGCTTTTTGGCCTTTGCCGACCTGGGCGTCCACGGGCTGTTCATCGGCCAGCTCATTGGCCGGTGGGGCAACTTTATGAATGTGGAGGCCTACGGCGGCCCCACCACTCTGCCCTGGCGGATGTGCGGGGAGTCCATCGCCCGGAACATGCTGGACCAGGGCTATGTGGACCAGGCGGGCTATCAAGCCATCCTGTCCGGAAATCTTGGGGTACATCCCACCTTTTTGTACGAGTCCCTATGGAATCTGGCGGGCCTGTTCCTGGTGTATCACCTGGGCAAAAAGCGCCGGTTTGACGGGCAGTGCTTCCTGTTCTACGTCTTCTGGTACGGTTTGGGCCGGGCCTGGATCGAAGGGCTGCGCACCGACAGCCTATATCTCTACGAGGGCAGCACCATTCGGGTGTCTCAGCTGCTGGCGGCCTTATCCGCCGTGATCGCCTTGGCGGCCACAGTCTGTTTATTGCGGCGGAGCAAGCGCCACCCCGCCCCCCTGTATGTGGACCGTCTGGCCCGGCAGGCGGCCCAGGCGGATGCTGAAGCGGTCAAGTCCGACAACACTCCCGGCCAGTCTCAGGATGTCCAGCCCACCCAGGGCCAGATGCCCGATCCCCCGGAGGTGCCGGAGAAAAAAGAATAACGCCCCATCGGGCGCAGAAAAACAGGTCCCGGAGCGGCAATGTCATTAAGTTAAGCAAATCCGCGCACACGAAAAAATACCCACCTCGATTTTTCGAGGTGGGTATTTTTTATGCTTTCGCTATGTGGTTTGCTTGTGCTTACTTCGCAGGCAGGACAATGACCTGTCCCTCATAGATGGTGTTGGCGTTCACAAGACGGTCGGCGTTGCGCTCGAAGATGGCCTTGTACTTCATCAAACTGGAATTTCACGTTGCAATTCAATCACGATACGGCTTTTAGGATATAGGATACTCATGCCATTCCACATTGTTTTTTAGGTCTTGATTTTCCTTTTCGGCATTGTATTCTTCTTGTGTGGCTTTTTTGCCGTTTATCATGAAATTATCCATCGTGTATGCCTGTCCTGTGGCAGATAAGACATCAGTTATAACAAGGCCGTCTTGAGTGAAGCCGATAGTAGCAACGCCCTCCTTTGAACCCAAATCATCGGAATAGATAAAGGTGCCATCCGTTTTGAGATTTTCAAATGTACGATAGTCTGTCCGATAGCCATACACATGGTCATCACTGCTATGAAGAACTAAATATCCTCCGGTATCGCCAGCTACACCACAAACAAAAACGACCGCTTCTTCACTACCGTCACCGTCCAAATCAATCATTGCATAGTTTTGAATAGCCATATAGGCATCATCAGAATTAAATAAAGATGGAATATCGGCTATATTAACAGAAGCAAAATCAGATCCACCATTAGCAGCATAATAGAACGGTTGATTACCCTTCAAAACATCTTGCATATTAGCTGGTGTCGAATTACTTGAACAACTAACCAATGCTAAAACACCAACCAATGCCAAAACTAATGTTATCAACTTTTTCATAACAACACCTCCGCCAAATTCCGATTTGCCGGTTTCTTTCACCGCTGCCAAATCCATCATATCATGCGTTTCCATACAGAGCAATAAAAAGATGGACCGCAGAAAACCCGTGATGGAATTTTCAGTACATTGGCAGGGCTTGTTGATATCTTTTCCTAACAATTTCACTCTTACAATTCGTGGTGGTTTCTGCTGACTTTTCTATCTTTGCGCAGACTTGTTGTGAGGTCGGTCAGCTTTTCTTCCGATATGCCCCTATGCGTCGCTCACAAGTCTTTCCGCTACGGCTGTTAAGTTAAGGCGGCATTTATTTTTCTGAAAATGCCTGTTTTGACCCCTGAAAACAGGGGTTTCAAAAAATAAATGCGTTGAGGGGGCGGTGTCCGCAAACACCACCCCCTCTTTTTTACGCGGCTATGCGGTAGACAAAACCGTAAAATCCCTTGGTGCGCAAGTTCCGCTCGTCCTGTCGGTTAGGGCGGATGGGAACGGTATGCCGTGCGATTTCTTTTAACAGCGTTTCGCCGTCCGCGCGGGGCGTTCGCAAGAACTCCTTGCAGAGCATGACCGCCATTTTGAAATTGACCTTGTAGGCGTAAACGCCGTTTTTCGGCTGACGGACAACGACTTCTTTACAGACGCGGCTTGCGAAGTTAAACGCCGTCAAGCTGGCGTATATCTCCTGTTCCGCAAAAGCGTCGGACTTGCCGTGGAGATTGACAAGACCCAGCGTGTACTTGAGGTCGCGGAACGAGGTTTCTATACCCCAACGGAGATGATACAGTTCCCGAATATCCGCAAACGTAAAGGACGGGGCAGAGAAGTGGCAGCCAAACAAAAGCAATCAAAAACTTCTAAAATTCAATCAATTTTGGCTAAACTCTCACATTTTGGCTGTCTCAACTTCTGCTTGCGAACACCGTTCACCACGGCGTTTAATTTACTCTATCTCCATGCGGCGGAAAAAGCAAGCGGATAGGGCAATTCTTTACATTTTATTCAAAATTTGCGGTTAATTAAATGCAACAGCCCAAAAAGCGCCCAGCCGTTAAGAAGAGGGAAGCATCTTTCCGCCCCTCAACGGCTGGGTTTTTAGATTAACTTAATGACATTGGCCGGAGCGATTTTCATGCGCTCCGGGGCCTGTTTCTTTATGTCTCTGGTTTATTTTTCGGCTCTTCAAAAGGCAGTCTTGGCAGCTCCCAGCGGTAGCGATAGGCCATCACTCTTAAAAACACCACCAGCCCTGTGGTGAAGAAAATGGAGCCGCTGGGATAGGCCGGCCAGACGCAGTAATAGCTCAGCGCCCCCACCAGGGAGGCCATGGCGTAGAAGTGCTTGCGGAGGATGGCGGGGGTGGTGCAGCTGAGCACATCCCGCAGTACGCCGCCCCCCACGCCGGTGGTCAGCCCTAAGAATATGCAGAAAAAGGGGTTCTCCACATAGCCCGCATCGATAGTCGCCTGCACGCCGATGACGGAGAACACCCCCAGTCCGATGGCATCGCACACGTTGAGAAACTGGCTGTCCCGAAAGGACACGGGCCGCTCCCCCCGGCTGGTGTACCACCCGAAGAGGAACACCGCCCAGGCGGCCAGGGCAGCCATCACCAGATACTCCCAGTCCACAAAAGCCGCCGGGGGACACCGGCCCAGGATGATGTCTCGGACGATGCCTCCTCCCAGGGCGGTGGCGATGCCCAAGGTGAACACACCGAACAGGTCCAGTCCCCGCTGGATGGCCGTCATGGCCCCGGAGATGGAGAAGGCCACTGTGCCCAGCATATCGGCGGCGTTCATCAGGGTATCGGCATCAAAATGCACAGTGCGTCACGTCCTCTCTTCTATTTATAGTCATTTTCATTTTAACAGAATACGACGTTGGAAGCAACGCAAACTGGCCGATGAACTCCGATGATTCAGAAAAGCAGGTGAGCAATTCCTCCCGCCAGAATGATGGATAAAATTGTACGCTCAATCCAAATCAAAAACACGTCTCTCATCTTTACCGGAATGTCCGTCGACAAAAGGCTGGGAATAGACGCAGAGAAGAACAGCACGGCAGAGACACTGGTAACAGCAATGGTGAACTTTGTGACCATAGACGAAGATATTACCAACATAGAGGGCAGGAACATCTCTGCAATCTCAATGGCGGCGGCCTTGGCTGCGATCATAGGCTCAGGCAGATGCATCAGCAGCGTGAAGGGATAGAAGATATAACCGATGCAGTCAAAGACAGGTGTAAACTCCGCAACGACTAAACCGATCAAGCCAATGGTCAGGATACTGGCCGTGACCGAGGCTGTCATTTTCATGGCATCTCCTATATAGTAGCGCTTCAAATGTGTGAACAGGGAATCTGTATGTTGCGCCGTATCAATTGCGTCTGCTAGGGCTCGGGAAAACAGATTTCCTGAGCGCTGCGGCATGGGAGGCGCAGGCTGGTCATAATACTCATCAGGAACTTTGGAGGTAGGATAAATGCGGCAAGTAATAGCGGTCACAGCAAAGGTGACAAATGCGCAGGAAAGGAAAAAGATTGTCCAGTAGTTCATAATATCCAGTGTGTTTGCAATGACCACTAAGAAAGAAGTTGCCACTGTAGAAAAGCCAGTGGAGATAATAAACGCTTGCTTATGCGTATAGATACCCTTTTTATAGAACTCGCTGGTAAGCAAAACCGCCAGAGAATATCCTCCCGCAAAGGAGACAAGCGCATCAATGGCACTTTCGCCCGGTGTTTTCCATATTTTCTGCATAACCGGACGCATGAATGCACCTACAAACTCCACCAGGCCAAAATTCAGCATCATAACATAGGCAAGGCCGGTCAAAGGAATGCTCAACGTGATAGGGACCACAAGACTGGTGAACAGGAAAGGGATCATATCATCTGTCATCAGCGGAGCAGGACCGATACCAGTAACGGCCATTAGGCCAACGATAAGTCCAAACGCCTTTGCCACAGTAAAAATAAGATCAAATGTAGATCGCTTGTATGCCTTGGTCACGATGGGATAAACTGCGCCGAACGCCACCATTGCCAGTGCGTAGTAAGGGATGATCGGGCCGCAGGTAGCTTTTACAAAATTGATGATGTGCTGAATGATAATCACGTTTTTCCCATTGATATTTACGTTTACAAAAAACATAAAAACGCCCAAACCGGAAAAAATCAAAAACTTAGCCAGCGCCACACCTTTGCTGCAACGCACACTTTTCTCCTGCTCCATAGGAAGTTTCTCCTCTCTATATTTTACTGGTATTCCGCCAAAGCCGCTTGCATCTCTCTGTCCAGCGCCGCCTGTTCTTCCTCGCTCAACGGACCGTGCGCATTTCCTATGCCTAACGTCTGTGCCCGTGCGGTAAATTCCTCCGGGTCATAGGTCAGGCCCGGCATCTCCCGGTACAGCGGTGCCTCCTTTAAATGCCCCGCAAAGGGATAGTCGATATTGAATCTGCGCAGCGCATTCAAATGTTGATCACGCCCGCACAGCCGTTTCTCTCTCACCTCCTCAAAGTCCAGCGTCTCCGTATAGGTCATTGCCACATTTCCGCACTGATAGATGATCCGTCCCATGGGATCGACGATGACAGAGCGCCCACAGCAGGTAGCAGACGGCGTGTTCCCCACGCCATTGGTCCAGATGTAGAACAACTCGTTCTCCAATGCCCGGGCGCGGGGGATAATATCGGGAACATGATCAAATTCCATCGGGTCTAATGCGGGACATACGATCATTTCTGCACCCTTCAGGGCCAACGTGCGGGCAATTTCAGGGAAGAACTGATCATAACAGATCTGAACGCCGACCCGGATATTCTTCTCCTTGATGTCAAACAGGCAGTAGTGGTCATCCCCGCTGGGTGTGGATGGTTCTCCCGGTTTGAACGGCGCTTTTTTCCGATAGACCTCTATCATCTCCCCATCAGGGCCAAATACCGGCACCGTGTTATAAAACTCGCCTTCTGGCAATTCTTGGGCCCGTTCTGATAAGGTTCCCGGGATAAGGTATATCCCATGCTTTTTTGCCAAAGCGCTCATAAAGCGTGTGATCGTTCCAGGGACTGTGTCAAGTTCACGCCCCAAACCATGCTCCACCCCAATGACAAGTTCCGGTTTTAAATAGCCGGACATGACCCGTTCTACCGCCGTTTGAAACCGGGTCAAACTGACCTCCATCGAATCATCCAGTTCAGGCTGCACCACTGTAACAGTCAACTTTCGGTTCATAACGCACTTCCTCTCTTTTTAGCGATTTGATATCGCTGTGATGAATTAAATTTTATAGTTTATAGTAACTATAAGGTCAAGTTCTTTTTTTCGATTTTAATTTTCAATGTTCACCTTGGTATCATGTCATTTTTAACATTATAGTAAAAACAAGCTGTGACAGATTTTAAGTCCGCTCACAGCTTGTTTTTTGCGAAATATCCTGTTATTCTCCTTTTTGAACTGGAATTTGTATCTGTGTAATAAAGCTCTCCGGGTCCTTTGTCAAGGAAATGCTCACCACAGCAAATTCCAAAGAATCTCCGCATATGTTCCATCCCTGCTTTTCAATAAAGTCATAAAGCTTTTGATAGCTTCGGTGAATGGTACCATATGGCCCGCAGTGAACACATGTTGCAAACTTGCCTTGCTCTATGCACACGACCTCCCGGCTTCCCTTTACCACTTCAGCATTCGATTCAATAAAAAAACCAATACTGTTATAAACATGGAAATCTCTGTTTTGAAGATTTTCCTTATGTATTTGCAGTACAATTTCACCGTGCTGCGCCATATGCGTAGCATAACGTGAACGAATATATGATTCATAAACTACTTTAATGTAGTGGTACAAATCTTTTATCTCAAAGTTGATTGGGATTGCATATTGAAACCGTGTCGGTTCTTCCACGACTTCGCATTTTTGATACTCCGCCGCGTATTTTGCAATATGGAGATTTTGCAAAATACGATCATTTCTAGATTCCAGTTGGTTCAGTTGCTCTATCTGTTTATGGATCAACTCTTTCGTCTTTATTAGGTTTTTTTCTAACGAGTTCATATCCATGGACGAGCTATAACGCTGAACGCTCTCAAGGGAAAAATTCAGCCGCTTCAGCTGCATAATCATCGACAAGCAAAAAAACTGCTCATAGTCATAATATCTGTAGTTGTTCTCTTTATCAACATAGTTCGGCTTAAACAGCCCGATCTTATCATAATACCGCAATGTCTGGTTTGATATTCCAAACAATCTGGACAACTCTGAAACAGTATACTTCTCTTTCAATGCATTCCCACCATTCTGCACTTTTGGTTTTGTTATAATCCTACCCTGACACATCCACACTGTCAATCTCTAGAGCACCGGTTTTTATTTTAAATACTCAGTCTCCGCCGCAGCTCCCGCACCTGGTCCCGGCTGATGGGCAAAACGGTGTCCTCCCCCCGCACTCGCAGGGCAAAGCCGTTGCCCGTCCACGGGAAGATGCTGTCTACATATTTTAAGTGGACCAGGCTGGTCTTGTGGATCCGATAGAACTGTTCCCCCTCCAGCCGGGTCTCATACTCCCCCAGGGGGGTGCCGTCGTTATACTGTTTGCCGAAGATGGTGTGGATGACGCAGCCCCGGCGCTCCCTTTTCCGTCTCTCTTGTCCTCACTTTACTCGTCTGCTATACTAAAACTATCCAATCAAATTAAGAAGGGATGACTGCCCTATGCTCAACTTCGACCCGCTCACTTACCGCTATTCCTCCCGCCGCAACGTGGTCTATGCCAAAAAGGCCGTGGCCTGTACCTCTGTCCCTCTGGGGGCCCAGATCGGTCTGGACATGATGAAGTCCGGCGGCAACGCCGTGGATGCCGCCGTGGCCATGGCCGCCGCCATGCCCCTGCTGGAGCCCACGGGCAACGGCCTGGGCTCGGACTGCTTCGCCCTGGTATGGATAGAAAAAGATCAAAAGCTCTATGGCTTAAACGCCAGCGGCGTGGCACCCATGGCCCTCTCCGCCGACAAGGTCCGGGAACTGGGCTTTGACCAGGTGCCCAAGGAGGGCTGGCTGCCCACTATGGTCCCCGGGGCCCCCGCCGGCTGGGCCGCCCTGAACAGCCGCTTCGGCACCAAGCCCCTGGCCGAGCTGTTCGCCCCCGCCGTCTCCTACGCCCGGGAGGGCTATCCCGTGCCGGTGAATGTGGCCCGCCAGTGGAGCAAAGACAGCCGCCGCATCGCCAAGGCCATGGAGACCGACCCCGCCCCCCACGCATACTGGTGGAAGAGCTTTATGAAGCCCGACGGCACCCCCTATGCCGCCGGAGACCTCTTCCGGTTCCCCGACTACGCCGACACGTTAGAGGAGTTGGCCGCCACCGGCTGCGAGAGCTATTACCGGGGCAGACTGATGGAGCGCCTCGTGGCCTTCTCCCAAAAGACGGGGGGCTATTTCTGCCGGGAGGACTTTGAAACCTATCACCCGGACTGGGTGGAGCCCATCACCCAGAACTATCGGGGCTATACCGTGTGCGAGATCCCGCCCAACGGCCATGGCATCACCGTGCTCATGGCCCTGGGCATTCTGGATGGGATGACCATGCCGGAAAACCGGGAGAGCGCCGAGCACTATCACAAGGTGATGGAGGCCATCAAGCTGGCCTTTGCCGACACCAAGACCTATGTGGCCGACCCCCGGTATATGAAGACCACGGTGGAGCAGCTGCTCAGCCCCGGCTATCTGGCCGCCCGCCGGGCGCTCATTTCCGACAAGGCCCTGGAGCCCAAGGCCGGGGACCCCCGCTGCGGCGGCACCATCTATCTGTGTACCGCCGATGAAGGGGGCAACATGGTCTCCTTCATCCAGAGCAACTACACCGCCTTCGGCTCCGGCGTGGCCATCCCCGGCACGGCCATCTCCCTGCAGAACCGGGGGGCCAACTTCTCCCTGGACCCCGCCAGTGACAACTGTCTGGCCGGGGGCAAAAAGTCCTATCACACCATCATCCCCGGCTTTTTGCTGAAGGACGGCCGGGCGGTGGGGCCCTTCGGAGTGATGGGGGCCTTTATGCAGCCCCAGGGCCAGACGGAGGTCATCATCAACACCCTGGACTATCACATGAACCCGCAGGAGGCCCTGGATGCCCCCCGCATCCAGTGGATCGGCGGCAAAAAGCTCCAGCTGGAGCGGGAGGCCGGCGAGGACATCGCCCAACAGCTGCGCTCCATGGGCCACCAGGTGGAGCTCATCGACGACCGCATCGCTATGGGCCGGGGGCAGATCATCTGGCGGTGTGAAAACGGCACTCTCATCGCCGGGACCGAGCCCCGCTGTGACGGCGCGGTGGCCGCCTGTTAACAGGTCACAAGCGTGAAAAAGCACCTCTGCCTGTTTCGTCAGGCAGAGGTGCTTTTCCTTGGCCTTTCGGTCAATCCTCAGAGCCGTCCACGGGGATGGGATAGTGCTCGGTAAAGCAGCCCTCGCAGAAGCCGCACCGGGCGTTGGGGGCCAGCTTCTGCAGGTTGTCCAGGGACAGAAAGTCCAGGCTGTCCGCCCCGGTCATGTCCCGGATCTCGTCAATGGAGTGGTGGCAGGCGATGAGCCGATCCTTATCCGGGATGTCGGTGCCGAAGTAGCAGGGGGAGATAAAGGGCGGGGCGGATACCCGCATGTGGACCTCTGTGGCCCCCGCCTCCCGCAGCAGGGCGATGATCTGACTGCAGGTAGTCCCCCGGACGATGGAGTCGTCCACCATGACCACCCGCTTGCCCTCCACCTCGCTGCGCAGGGCAGACAGCTTGATGCGCACCGCCTGTTCCCGGCTCTGCTGGTCGGGGGTGATGAAGGTACGGCCCACATAGCGGTTTTTCACAAAGCCCATCACGTTGGGCAGGCCGCTCTCTAAGGCATAGCCCCGGGCGGCATCCAGGCCGGAGTCGGGCACCCCCACCACCACGTCGGCGGGGACGGGGTTCTGTCGGGCCAGCAGACGGCCCGCATTCACTCGGGCCTGGTGGACCGACTGCCCGGCGATGATGGAGTCGGGGCGGGCAAAATAGATGTACTCAAAGATACACATATGGGACTTGCCCCGGCAGTTGTCCCGGATGGACTGGACCCGGCCGTCCTGGACCACCACCACCTCGCCGGGCTCCAGCTCCCGCTCCACTCTGCCGCCCACGGCCTCGATGGCGCAGGACTCCGAGGCAAAGAGGATGGCCTGGCCCTTCCGGCCCATGCACAAAGGCCGGAAGCCCCAGGGGTCCCGGCAGGCGATGAGCTTTTGGGGCGACATGACCAGCAGAGAGAAGGCCCCCCGGAGCTTAGATGCCGCCTGGCACACCGCCTCCTCCACGCTGGCGCAGCGCAGCCGCGCCTGGGCGATGGCATAAGCGATGAGCTCCGAGTCGCTGGTGGTGTGGAAAATGGCCCCCTGATACTCAAACTTCTGCCGCAGCTGGTCTACGCCCACCAGGTTGCCGTTGTGGACCACCGCCAAAGTGCCCTTCACATATTTGATGGTCAGGGGCTGAGCGTTCTCCCGCTCCCTGGCCCCGGTGGTGGCATAGCGCACATGGCCCACGGCCATGGTCCCATTCAGCCGCTGAAGGGTCTGTTTGTCAAACACCTCGCTGACCAGGCCCACATCCTTATAAAAGGACTGCTCCCGGTCGTTGATGGTGGCGATGCCGCAGGCCTCCTGTCCCCGGTGCTGCAGGGCATACAGCCCGTAATAGGTGGTCTGGGCGCAGCCCCCCGCCGGATCATAGATGCCGAACACGCCGCACTCCTCGTGCAGGCCCATGTCCGGCCTGTCCCACTCCAGTTCCGTCTCTGCTCTGTCTGCCATTTCCGCGCCGCTCCTTTCTCATTTGCGCCAAAAAAAGCGCAACGACACCCTTGTCCAGGCGTCGTTGTCCGTACAAAGTATTATACTACGGTTTCCCATCCTCTCGCAATAAAAAACCAGAGCGCAAACCCGATGATATGCGCCCCGGTATTGCAGGATTTTTCTGTGGGATTTTCACAAGGCGGGAAAAAG
This sequence comes from Flintibacter faecis, assembly GCF_014287875.1. Taxonomy (GTDB): domain Bacteria; phylum Bacillota; class Clostridia; order Oscillospirales; family Oscillospiraceae; genus Lawsonibacter; species Lawsonibacter faecis_A. The sequence continues at coordinate 172,093 of NZ_JACOPN010000003.1, forward strand.
GGCTACCCAACGGGGAAAAAATATGGTAACATAACTGTTGACAGTTATGTTACCATTTATTTAAGCCGTTTTTCTCCAGGCTTCGCCCGGAACCGAAAAACATGGCGTGTTATACCATTCCGCTTTGCTTCATCGTATAATTTTTCCTGTAATGTCCCGTCTCACTCACCGCTCCTAGGAGGTAATTGCCATGAGATGTCCCTTCTGTGCCCACCCTGAAAGCAAGGTCATCGACTCCCGCCCCGCGGACGAAGGTGCCAGCATTCGCCGCCGCCGGGAATGCCTGGCCTGTCACAAGCGATTCACCACCTATGAGACCATGGAGAGCCTGCCTTTGATGGTGGTAAAAAAGGACGGCAGCCGCCAGAGCTTCGACCGGAATAAGGTCCTGGGCGGCCTGATCCGGGCCTGTGAAAAGCGCCCGGTGAGCTATGCCACCCTGGAGGCCATCGTCAACGACATCGAGCAGACCCTGCAGAGCCAGATGGACCGGGAAGTCCGCTCCGCCCAGATCGGCGAGCTGGTCATGGACCGGCTGAAAAAGGTGGACGAGGTGTCCTACGTCCGCTTCGCCTCTGTCTACCGCCAGTTCAAGGACATCAACACCTTCCTAGACGAGCTGAACAAGCTGCTGGAGGATAAATAAGCATCCCTGCCGCGAGGAGCCAACCGGTTCCCCGCGGCCTATTTTTTTCTCCGTCCGCATAAGCTTTGGGACGGAGGTGAGGGCTATGTCCTGGGTGGGCACGTTGGCTGACATGCTGTGGGAGCCCTGGCTGCTGGGGCTGTTTTTATTCACGGGGCTGGTCTACTCCCTGGGCTCCGGCTTTTTTCAGCTGTTCGGTCTGCCCCTCTGGCTGCGGGCCACCTTGGGCGGACTGCTCCGCCGACAGCGAGGGAAAAAAAGCGGGCTGTCCCCGCTCCAGGCCCTGGCCACCGCCCTGGCCTCCACCATGGGCACGGGCTCCATCGCCGGGGTGGCCACCGCTTTGACCCTGGGCGGGCCGGGGGCGGTGTTCTGGATGTGGGTGTCCGCGCTGCTTGGCATGATGACCGGCTTTGGGGAAAAGCTGCTGTCCGTCCGCTTTCAGCGCCCAGCCCCGGGAGGCGGAATGCAGGGCGGGCCCATGTTCTATCTCCGGGACGGCTTGGGCTGGAAGGGAGCCGCCCTGTGGTTTACCCTGGCCTGTCTCCCCGCCACCCTGGCCGGGGGCGATCTGGTCCAGTCCTCCTCCATCGCCCAGGCATTAGAGTCCAGCTTCGCCCTGCCCCGGCTGGGTACGGGACTGGTCACCGCCGCCCTGGCCGCCCTGGTGCTGATGGGCGGGGTGGGGCGCATCGCCCGGGTGTCCGCCGCCCTGGTGCCCGCCATGGCCCTGCTCTATCTGGGGGCCGGGGGCTGGGTGCTGCTGTGCCGGGCCGATGCCCTGCCCGGGGCTTTTCAGCTGATTTTTTCCTGTGCCCTGTCCCCCCGGGCCGCCGCGGGCGGCGGGGCGGGCTGGACGGTGGCCTCCGCTCTGCGCTATGGGGTGGCCCGGGGGGTGTTCACCAACGAGGCGGGCCTGGGCCCCTCCGCCATGGCCCACGGAGCCGCTGCCCACGCCTGTCCCGTCCGGCAGGGCTTTTGGGGGATGTTCGAGGTAGCGCTGGCCACCCTGCTGGTCTGCTCCGTCACCGCTCTGGTCATTCTGGTCAGCGGAGTGTGGCAGCCCGGCTCGCCGGGGGCCCTCACCGGAGCTCCCCTCACCGCCGCGGCCTTCTCCTCGGTGCTGGGGCCGGCGGGAAGCCGGACGGTGTCCCTGTGCCTGCTGCTGTTCGCCTTCTCCTCCATCCTGGGCTGGAGCTATTACGGCCAGCAGTGTCTGCGCTATCTCACCGGGGATGATCGCCTGCTGCCCCTCTACCGGGCCCTGTTTCTGCTGTGCATCCCCCTGGGGGCTGTGTGGGAGAGCGGCGTGGTGTGGGAGCTGGTGGACCTGTGCAACGCCCTGATGGCCCTGCCCAATCTGCTGGGGCTCATCGCGCTGGCCCCCAAGGCGCTGGGTACGTTAAACGCCGTTGAAAAAGCCGTCTAACCCATATTTGGTCTTCAGCCGCTCCAGCTTTTCCAGCATGGGCTCCGCCCCCAGCCACAGGAAGGCCGCCGTGGACAGACCGTGGACACAGTCCATGGGAAAGCCCGCCAGGTAATAGGTCAGCAGCACGCCCCGGTTCAGCTCCCCCGCCGCCATCAGGGCAGAGGCGGTGTTCAGGATGCCGCCATAGATCAAAATGGCGCTCACCGCCCCAAAGGCGCACAGGCTTCCCCGGCTGCGCCGAAGCCAGCCCGTCCGGGCCAGTATCCCGGCCAGAAAGCCCACGATCCCCATGCCGAACATCTGCCACGGGGTCCATGGTCCCTGACCGAACAGGATGTTAGAGACCAGCATGGTCACGCCGCCTACCAAAAAGCCGCTCTCGCCCCCCAGGGCCACCCCGGCCAGGATGGTCAGGGCCAGCACCGGCTTTGCCTGGGGCAGCATGAAAAAGGCCGCCCGCCCCGCCACGCCCAGGGCACACAGGCAGGCCAGCAGGGTGACTTCTCTGGCCCCCGGTCTGCGCCCCTCAAAGGCCAGAAAGAAGGGCAGCATCCCCTCCAGCAGCATCAGCAGAGCGATGAAATAGTATTTTCGATCTCCAAGATAAAAGGTGCCCGCAAACAGGGTGACGGGGATCATCAGCAGCAGACACCCCGCCGCCATACGGGTCCGGCGGGGGAGTTTTTTTCTGCCCTGGACTGTCTGGGGGGACGTTCTCTCTCCCCCGCCCAGGGCCAGGGCGCATACAAAGGCCCACAGCAGAAACCACGCCGTCCGGCCAAGCTCGCCCCCCGCCGCCCGACTCAGTCCTGCGGCGGTCATAAGCTTTGACAGATCGGTAAGCCGCAGGGCCCGGATCAGGGACAGCAGCGCCATCCCACCGGACAGGGCCGCCAGTGCCTTGCGCCACATGGGCAGCGGGCGGGGCTTGGGCGGCTCCTCTGCCGGGGCAGTCTCCCGGGGCTGATACGGCATCACCTCCAGGGGCGGGACCGCTCCGCCGCAGCAGGCTGTCACATCCCGGGCGGTGACAGCTCCGGGCAGGATGTCCCGGGCCATGCGGCCGGCCGCCGTGGTATAGAACCGGTTGCCGGAGAAAAAGTCCCGGGGGCTCCCCTCCGCCGCCACATAGCCCTGGAAAAACAGGGCGCACCGGTGGGCGTGGTCGGCACAGAAGGCCACGTCGTGGCTGACCATGATGATCGCCACCCCCCGGGCCAGAAGCTGATTTAAGATCTCAGCCAGCTGGTCCTGAAAGGCGGCGTCCAGGCCCTTCGTCGGCTCGTCCAGCAGCAGCACGTCCGGTTTCAGAAGCAAAATTTTAGCCAGAGCGGAGCGCTGCTGCTCCCCCCCGGACAGGTCATAGGGGTGGCGGTTCAGAAGATCGGTCATGCCGCACAGGGCACATACCCGCTCCAGCGCCTCCCGGTCCCGGCTGACATCCAGCAGGTCCTCCTCCACCGTTTTCTTCAAAAACAGCGTCCTGGGGTCCTGGGGCAGCAGGGCCGTTTTTCCCCGCCGGGTCACTTCTCCCCGCTGGGGGCGGTTCAGCCCTGCCAACAGGGTGAGCGCAGTGGATTTGCCCGCACCGTTCCCTCCCAGCAGGGCCAGAAATTCCCCGGGGTGCACGGCGAGGGACAGGCCCTGCACAATGTCCCGGCCCTCCCGGTCATAGCGGAACCACAGCTCCTCCGCCGTTAAAACAGGCTCTTTGGGATAGCTGCGCACCGGCTCCGGGGGCAAGGGCTGAAATCCACGGTCCTTTTGAAGGTCCTTCAGCCAGTTTCGCCCCTCCCGCACCGTCACGGGGCAGTCCGTCTCTGTCTCCACCGCCGCCCACACCCGCATAGGGGTTGGCATGGCCCGGAACATGGCGTGGCCCCGCTCTCTCAGCACCCGGCCGACCTCACGGGGCCTTCCTGCTGCCAGCAGCCGCCCTCCGTCCAGCACAGCGGCGGTGTCAGCCAGGGGCAGGGCCTCCTCTAAGCGGTGCTCGCTTAAAATGACCGTGGTGCCCAGCTCCCGATTGATCCGGCCCAGCACGGCCAGGAACTCCTCCGCCGCAATGGGGTCCAGCTGACTGGTTGGCTCGTCCAGCAGCAGCACCTTGGGCTGCATCACCATGACAGAGGCCAGGGCCAGCAGCTGCTTCTGTCCCCCGGACAGCTGCGCCGACTCCCGGTGGAACCAGTCCTCCATGCCGAAGAAGCTGGCCATCTCCGCCACCCGGCGGCGGATCACCGGGGTGGGAAGCCCCAGGCTCTCTAATCCGAAGGCCAGCTCGTGCCACACCTTATCCGTCACCAGCTGGTTGTCCGGGGACTGGCTCACAAAGCCGATGGCCTGGCTCTCCTCCCGCCGATCCAGGTCTTCCAACGGACGGCCCCGGAATAAAATCGTCCCCTCCCGGGTCCCGTGGGGGGCCATAGATGGCTTGAGCTGGCGCAGCAAGGTGGTCTTGCCGCAGCCCGACTGACCGCACAGCACCAGAAAGCTCCCCTCTGCCACGTCCAGGCTGACCTTTTCCAGGGCCGGGCCGCTCGGTCCGGGATAGGCAAAGCTCAGATTTTGGATGCGGAACGTCTCCATCGTCTCCCCTCCTCCCAGTCCAGAATGACCGGCGTGAAACACAGGACCAGATAGGCCCCAAAAAAGCTGGCCGTCAGCGGGGTGACCGCCGTTCCCCGCAGGGTGGGGTAATACCGCCAGCCCAGACCACCCGCCAGGGCCCCGCACAGCACATAGCCCCCCCAGCCCATCAGCCAGGCCAGGGCCAGCCGGTCCCGCTCCATCAGGCGGTAGATGGAAAAGGCCGTCCGCCCGGGCAGACCATAGCCCCGGGCGCGCATGGAGTCCGCCGTCTCCACCCCGTTCTCCAATGACCAGGTGATGACGATGGACAGCGCCCGTACCCCCAGGCGCAGCCGCTGCCACAGGCCGTCCGGTTCCTCTCCCCCGTTCAGGCCCCGCTGGACCTGGACGGTCAGGCCCAGCTGTCGGCTAAACCGGGGCACAAAGCGCAGCGTCATGCTGAATACCAGAGACAGGGCCGGGGCGGTCCGGCCGAAGAGATACACCAGCTTGTCCGCCGTCATCACATGGGTACAGCAGGCAAACCAGACCATCACGCCCCCCAGCATGGCCCCCGCCCCCAGGCCATAGGCCAGGCTCTCCAGCGTCAGGGGATTGCCCGAGGGGAGATAGGTCAGGATGGTGGCCCCCGCATGGCTGAAGGCCGGGTTCACCACTGCCGCCAAAGCCATCATAGGCAGCACATACCACAGCGCCTTTCCCGTCTTCTGCCGTCCCATCATGGACAGGTGACATGCCGCCCCTCCGCACAGGGAGATGGCCAGACAGAGGGGGTGATCCAGCACCATAGCTCCCGCCAGCACCAGGGCAAAGAACAGGGCGTTCACCGCCGGGTGATAGCCTGCAAATCCGTCCCTCACGTCTCGTCCCCCGACTGACCAAAGTAGTCTCCGCCCACGTCCTTGCCGTAGTCGCAGGTGTACACCCACGTTACTGTGTCCCCGTCCTTCAGGGCATAGCGGGAGCAGCCGTAGTTGGGGTACCAGCCGTTCACCGCATACATCCAGCCCGACTGCTCCCCGCAGTCGAACTCATACAGGTTGCCGATCCCCTCGATATAGGCGCTGTTATACATGGGGGTGTTGGAAAACTCCATGTGCAGCCCCTTGTCCCGGCACACCCGCCGGAGCACGTCAAAGACGCTCTCCCCCTCGTGGAACTCCGCCTGGGTGGCGGGCAGCAGCCAGCCGTCCGCCGGGACCAGCTCCGCCTTGTCCGGGTCCAGCCAGTCCATGTGGTTCAAAATGGCGGCACAGGAGATGGAGATGGTGCAGCGGCTCACCTCCGGGGCCTGTTCCGTCTGCTGCGGCTCTGCCGGGGCGGGCTTGCCCTGGGGGACCGGGTCGGTGTGATACTGATCCTGCCCCGTCTTGGGATCGATGTCCATGGCGGAGGAAGCAGGTGGGGCTTTCTCCCCCTCCCCGCCCACGCTTGCGTCAGGCTGTGGTTCCGGTTTCTCTGCTTTCTGAGCGGGAGCGTCCGGTGCGCTGCTCTCCGGGGACTCCTGCTGCTCCGATCGGGAAGCGTCCGTGGACACGGAGGCGCTCACGCCGGCGCTGCTCCCCTCCTCTCCGGCGGACCACCCCCGCAGACCGGGGGCGTCGCCGCCGTACCAAAAGGCAAAGGCCAGCACCGCCAGAATGGCCGCCGCTGCCGCCCACTTTTTTCCGTTCATTTTCATAGCCGTTCTCCCTGTTCCAGTTCTCTTTCCCGGGCGGAAAAATCCCCCGCCCAGGAAACGGAACTGGCGTTCCGTCTGCCCTCTCCGTCCGGTGTGTCCACCGGACACCTCCCCCAAGGGGGGAGGCGAGTTTGCTCCAGCGTCCACTTGGCTCCCCCGGCGGGGAGCTGGCACGGCGCAAGCCGTGACTGAGAGGGCCTTTCGCTGTCATCCTCCTGGCAGCAAGAGCACACCGCAGGAACTTGCTCCCATGGCGGTGAGCAGCGCCACCAGACCGGGGGCAAAGGCGATGGCACTCAGGTCAGTCTGATCGTCTGTCTCCAGCTCCTCCATCTCATACAGCCCGCTCTGGCCCAGCTCCGCCCGCTTGACGGCGGCCAGGGCGTACAGGCTCTGCTCGGTGGCCATCAGGTTGCTGCCGCTGTTTTTCCCGTGGCAGAAGCTGCCGTCGGGCAGCTGATAGCCCAGCAGGGCGTCCAGGGCCGTGGCCCCGTTTTTCACAAAGCGGCTGTCCGTCAGGGGCAGTCCCAGACACTCCAGCGCCACCACGACCTGGGCGCAGCTCTCGGCGTTGGCCGTGCCTTTGGCGGCAAAGCCCCCGTCCCCCTGCTGCTGACCGGACAGCCACACAAGCGCCCGGTCCACGCCCAGCTTTACCGCCGCCTGGTCGGTGTACCGGGACAGGGCCTGCAATGCCATGGCGGTCACGTCCACGTCCCCCGGTCCCTCTCCGGACAGGCTCCAGCTGCCGTCAGACAGCTGCCTGGACAGGATGCGGTCCACATACAGCTGCCGGGTGGCCTGGGTCTTGGCCTGGGGGTTCCGGGGCACGGGGTAGTTCCGGCTGTCCAGAGCGATCAGGGCCCAGATAGGCCCGTTGATCCCCTGCCAAGCCGTTTTATCAAAGTCCCCCAGAGGCAGGGTCAGATCGTAGCCCCCCACCTCCCGGGCATCCGCTCCCAGGGCAGACAGGGCCAGGATGACCCGGCTGTACTCGGTGTACTTCCGGGTGTGGAGGACGCCCTGTTTCTCCTTCACGGTCTGCTCCACCCGGTTCAGATAATCCGCATCGTAGTTTTGCGGGCGGGCGGCCCCTCCCCGGGCCAGGCCGATGACGGCCCACTCCCCGCCGATGCTGGATACCTCCGGGGCGGGCACGGCCTTGCTGATAAAAGCGGCGGCCCGGTCATAGGCCCCCTGCGCCGGGGAGGCTGCGGCCAGCGCCCCGGTGACAGAGCTTGCCGCCAGGGCCAGAGCCAGGATCAGGCTGCCGATTTTTCGTCCCATGTGCATGTTGTCTCCTCCCTAAGTGCGTCTCTGTCCCGCCGTCTGGGGTACAGGCGGCGGGACAGGAATGGGGTTTATTTCTTCACGTTTTCGCAGAAGGCCTTCAGCATAGTGGCCGCCTCGGCGCGGGTCAAAGTGCCCTCGGGGGCCAGCTGAGCGGCGCTGCGTCCGTTCATCAGACCGGAGCCGCAGGCCCACTGCACGGCCCGGGCCGCCCAATCACTGAGCTTGTCCTGGTCGGCGTAACCGGACAGGTCGGCGGTCTTGCTCACGTCATAGCCCTTATACTGGGCGTAGCGGTAGAGCATTACGGCCAGCTGCTCCCGGGTGACGGTGCCGCCGGGGGTAAAGGCACCCCCGCCCACGCCGCTGACGATGCCGTGCTCCGCCGCCCAGGCCACAGCGTCGGCATACCAAGCGCCGTCGGCCACATCGGCAAAGCCGCTCTTGCCTGCGGCGGGCTTGCCGTCCAGACTGTACAGCACCGTGGCCAGCATGGAGCGGTCCATGGAATCGCCGGGGCCGAAGCTGTCATGGCTCACGCCGGAAAACAGGCCGTTGTCATAGGCATAGCGCACGGACGAATAATACCAGTCGTTGGACTTCACATCCGTAAAGGACATAGCCTTGTCAGGCACAGGGTTGGCGGGCGTAGTGGGCGTGGTGGGCGTGGTAGTGGTACCGGAGGAGGAGCTGTCGTCGTCCCAGCTCTCGGAACCATAGTCGTTGCTGTAGTCGTCGGTGTAGAACCACACCACGGTGGCGTTGCCCGTCAGCTCATAGTCCTGGGCGGCCACAGAGGGCATGGAGCCGTTCACCAGATACATCCAGCCGGACTTCTCCCCCCGCTCAAACTCAGACCAGCCGCCAATCGTCGGGAAGTAGCCGTTGGACTGCTCCGTATAGCCGATCTTATCCCGGTCCAGAGCGGTGACAAAGGCATCCCGTACCGAGCTTCCGGCGGTCACAGTCACCTTGCCGGTGGTGGTCAGCAGGTTGGTGTAGCTTCTGGAATCGTGCTTATAGGTATAGCGCTTGCTCTGATCGGCGGGGGGCACCATGACCTTCACAGTGACGTTCACCGTCTTGCTGCCGCTTCCGGAGCCGGAGCCTGCACTGACCAGAGAGACATGGATGGTCTTCCGGGCGTGGCCGGCGGCCTCAGCCTCGGTGACGGTAAAGCTGCCCGTCTTGGTCTGATAGCCGGAGCGGCTGACGGTGTAGCTGTACTCCCCGGCGGCCAGGTCATAGGCACCGTGGACCTTATCCGCAGCCACCTCGGTCTCCCCGCTCTTCACCACGACAGCGGCATCTTCGGGGATGGTCTTGACGGAAACAGCGGCGTTTTTGGCCCATGTTGTAGAGGCAGCGGAGGTCAGATCGTCCGTATCAAAATCATAAAAGTAATACTTCGTTCCGCTCTTAGCGTTTGCGATGGCCAACATGCTGCGGAAGCCCTGCTCGGTAGAAATCGCATTCAGTACACCGCTATACTGGAAACCCTTCCCGGAGCTGTCTGCCACAGACATCAGCCCCTTCGTCAGGTCTTTACCCAGGAAATTGTCCTTGGGATTCTCCCCCATGGCCGTCAGCGCAAGGATCAGCTGGGCTGTGCTCTCCGTAGAAGGACTGCCGTAAGAAACCACAGCGCCAGAATCATTGAAACTAAGATTCCGAATCAGCGCACCTTTGCTTTTATTGATGATACTTGTGATATCTTCAAATCCATTGACATTGTAATAATAGGGGGCCAGGGCCTGGAGCATGAAAGAAGTTGCATCGGCATCAAAATAGGCATTGCCTTCATAGACATAGCCCCAGCCGCCTTTCTCCAAGGCCTGGTCCAGTGCAGACTTTCTCAGTTTGGCCACCGCATCATCATAGCGGTTTCCATACTGCTTGAGGGCGATCAGTTCAAATGGCAAGGTATAGACGCTGGTCACGGCGGTGTTGCTGTCGTCGTTAATCATGGCCACCAGCTTGTCCACAGCACTGAATGTCACCCCATCCGCAGAGGTCAGATCATTGGGATCATAGCCCATAGATATCAGAGCAATGATCGACTTGGCCAGGTCGCTTGCCTTTGGGTTCTTGTCGGCTGTCGCATTGATCAGGTAGTTGACGATATCCTGCTTCTGCTCCTTGGTAAACTGATAGCTCGTGGCAGGATAAGTGCTGGCGAAAACAGCCATATCCGCCGTGATCCAGGCAGTGTTGCTGTCCTTGCCCGCGCCGTCAGTCGCATAGGAGGCGGCAATTCCGTTGATCAAATCGGAGAAACTTACATCCCCGCTGGGAGTGACAGGAGACGGGGTGCCTGTGGTGCCATCGGGATAGGTGAACTTAATGGCACAAACAAACTCGCCGCCGCTGGCCCCGTTGTCAGCATAGGGATTCTGTATCTGAGCATAGTCCAGCTTGCCGTCCCCGTTGGAATCCAGCAGTATGCCGTCCAACTCTTCCGTTCCGGTCTGCCAATCCACGTTGGAATAGTCACACAGATATCCGCCGTTTCCATCGTAGTTATAGACGATCTGCTTTTTCGGGAAGCTGAGGTCCACACTCTTCGCCGTCTTGGGAACCGTAACAGTGTACAGGGGGCCGTCGGCAGTAACAACGGGCCAGCCATAAGAATAATTGTAGCCAGTCTCGTTCAGTTCGGTAATATTTAAGGGAGAACCGTTACAGGTGGCGGTAAAAGGCACATCGACATACTCAAAAGTGATGGCATACAGCAGGTCGCCGCCGCTCCAATCTGCATTATATGGTTTCTGCACCTGGATATAGTCGATCAAGCCGTCGGACTCACCACCATCGGGTGCATAGTCCACGGGGACACTTACAGTGGTACTGCCCACTGTAGAGTCCTTGACCCAACCACAAAGATAGTCAGAATCGGTTACAGAAATCGGTGTTTTGCCTTCCCAGTGATAATTATAAGTTAGGTGTGCATTGTCGTAACTCAAATCCACCTGGGTAGTCCCCACGGGAATCTGCACCGTGTACAGGTCTACTGTCGTAGTGACCTTACTATAGTCGTTGGTGTAAGAATAGGCATCTTTCTCCACCGTGTAGGGCAGGGCTTCTCCGCCGTTGACCGTGGCAGTGAAATCAGCTTCAACTTCTACATCATAAAAATCTTCGGGCAGTTGTACAACAATGTAATGCGTTTCATCCTTATCATCAGAAATCCAGTACGCATTGCACGTAGAAAAATCATAACTGGTGTACGTCTCATTGAATGCCCAATCCTCATCCGTTGCATTCATGGCGTAGCCCTGTGTAATTGGCGCTTTATAGGTACTAAGTACCATAGAATTTCCAATCATAGAAGCAATCATGGAATATTCATCGGACATTTTTTCTTCAAAGTCAACAAAAGAAATTGTCGTCGTGTCTTTTGGAATATTTCCATCAAATAAATACGCTGTTTCGTCATTATACGTGCCAATTTCTTTGCACTCTGATAACGATATCTCAACTTCGTTGTTGGTCACATCTTCTTCCGCTGCCCAGGCCGTGGTAGGCAGCATACTGACGAGCATGACCAGGCTCATCAGCAGGGATAATGCGCGCTTTTTCATCTCTCCTGAATTCTCCTTTCTTGAATGGGCGTCCCGAGAGCGGGACATGAGAAAAGCGTCCGCACCCGCCCGCTTTGGCAGGCCGCGCAGACGCAAAAGGGCGCACTGTTCCCTCTGGTCCGTGGGCTCCCGGCGTGGGCAGGAGCGTTATGAGACGGTCCGGGCATTCTGACTTATCCCCTCTGTTTTCAGGGGGCATCACAGTGACCCGCTCGCGGGGCCTCTCACCCCATTCCCCCGGTCCGGTTTCCCGGAACCACCGCCGCATAAGATCTCGCCCGCTATTATAACACGCCCCCCGCCGGGAAGTAAACAAAAAAGCGTCCGGTCGGCAGCGAAAAACTGCCGACCGGACATGCCGGATCTGTGTTTTAATTCTTTGCCGCATCCATCAGGGCGGTGAAGAAGGGCAGGAAGGAGTCATCCCCCTCCACCACCCGCCACTCTGGGTGGAACTGCACGCCCAGCATAAAAGTCTTGTCCTGCATCTCCAGGGCCTCCACCAGACCGTCGTCAGAGTGAGCGGTGACGGTGAGCCCCTCCCCCACGGTCTTGATCCCCTGGTGGTGCCAGGAGTTCACATTCAGCTTGCCCGCGCCCATGATCTGGGCGAGCAGGCTGCCGTCCTCGATGGTCACATCGTGATAGGTGAAGTCCACCAGCTCCGGGTCCCGGTGCTGGATGTCGCTGTCAAACTGGGTGGGCAGGTCCTGATACAGCGTGCCGCCGCACACCACGTTCATCACCTGCATGCCCCGGCAGGTGGCCAGGGTAGGAAAGTCCTCGTCCAGGGCGGCGGTCATCATCCAATAGTCCGAGGTATCCCGGGCGGGGTTAGGCTCCTCCAGCATGGAGTCGGGCTCCTCGTTGTAATAGCTGGGGTCCACGTCCTCGCCCCCGGTGAGGATCAGGGCATCCACCGTGTCCAGGGCCGCCTTGGCGCTGTCCAGATCGGTGGCCTGCTCCAGCAGGACGGGCTCGCCCCCGGCCCGGGTCACCGCATCGATATAGGCCTGGGTATCCTCGTCCACCTCTCCGTTTTCAAAGTCCGCCAGCCAGGCCAGGCCCACCCGGACCTTCTCCGCATTCTGAGCGCTGCTCTGGCTGCCGGAGACAGCGGAGGCAGAACCGGCGGAATTGCTCTGGGTGCTCTGGGCGCTCTGCTGTCCGCACCCGGCCAGCAGGGCGGCGGTCATCCCCAGGGCCAGCGCCAGGGACAGGAGCTTATTGGGCTTGTTCATAACGTGCTTCATCATCAACACACAGCTTTCTTTTTAGAATCACGCCTGTCCCCCTGCCCTCCTCTCCCCCGCTCTCTCCAGGCACAAAAACAGGGTATCGGTCTGCCCTCCCGGCGCACCGATACCCTGTACTGTCCTAAGATCATTCCCGTGACGCTTGTTCGCCCCTCTGCCGTGCAGAAGCCTATCACGCTTATTGACCATTTTACAAGCGGTGCGCGCCCTTTGGCGCAGAACTTATAAAATCCGGGCACTTCCGCCCGATCAATAAGGCAACCACGTTGCCAATCCGCACCCGCGGTGCGGTCCCCGGCTCTTCGACGGGTTTTCGGCATTTGACCCGGCCGTCCGTGTAGCCTCGATCCCCCCGGATGGGGGATGGTCAAAACGTGCGCTTGGCACTCAGCGTCCGAAAAAACGAACGAGCTTTTTATACCATGGAATGCTCCCATGTGTCAATATGTATTCCGAATGAAATTTTTTATCCGCTCAGACTTGATAACAGCCGCCGCCGATAAACTCCCGCACCAGGGATGTTTTGGGCACATCGTCGGCGGGGATGGGCAGGGAATAGCTGAGGAATTTCAGCAGGCGCTTGGCCTCTACATACTCCCGGCTGTCCCGGGGCACGCTGAAGAGCAGGGGCTCCACATAAGTTTTCAGCAGGGCCGTCTCATAGATGAGGGCGGAGTTGAACACCGCATCGGCGCTGTCCTGATAGGGGAAGATGTTCCGCTCCTCCCCCCGGCGGACGGAGGGCCACATGCGGATGGTGGCCTGGGCGCTGTAGCCCCGGGTGCGGGCATCCCGCTCAATGCGCCGCAGCAGCCGGGCATCGGTGGTGGGGATGCGGTTGTGGTCGTCCACATTCAGGGTGGTCAGGCAGCTGATGTAAATTTTGAACATGCTCTCCCGGGGCAGGGCGCTGGCAAACCGGTCGTTGAGACAGTGGATGCCCTCGATGACCAGCACGTCGTGCTCCCCCAGGGTCAGCTGCTCGCCGTTATACTCCCGCTCCCCCTTCTTGAAGTTATAGGTGGGCAGATCGATGGTCTCCCCCCGCAGCAGGCGGCCCATGTCCGTGTTGAAGCGCTCCACGTCCATGGCCTCCAGACATTCAAAGTCATACTGCCCGTCGGCATCTCTGGGGGCAAGCACCCGGTTTTTGAAATAGTTATCCGTGGCGATGGGGTGGGGTGTCAGGCCGCAGGCCATCAGCTGGGTGGACAGCCGGTGGGAGAAGGTGGTCTTGCCGGAGGAGGAGGGCCCGGCGATCATCACAAAGCGCACATCCCGGCGCTGGGCGATCTCCTGGGCGATGTCGCCGATCTGCTTTTCCATCAGGGCCTCCTGCCCCAGGATCAGCTGGGTGGACAGCCCGGCGGAGATCATGTCGTTGATCTCCCCCACATTGTCGATGTGCATGGTCGCCGTGCGCCGGGCCATGTCGTGCATGGCACGGAACACCTTGATAGAGGGCTGGAACTCCCCCAGGTGCTCCGGGTCGCTCTGGCTGGGCAGACGAAGAACGAAGCCGTCCTCAAAGGGCTCCAGGGCAAAGCACTTCACATAGCCCGCGTTGGGAGCCATATAGCCATAAAAATAGTCGGTGAAGTCCCCCATGGTGTACAGGTTCACCCGAGAGCTGATGCGGTAGCTCAGCAGCCGGGCCTTGTCCTCCATGCCCATAGCCCGCAGCCGCTCTACCCCGTCGTCCGTGCTCATAGACTGCTTGACGATGGGCATTTTCTCTGCCGCCAGCACCCGCATTCGGGCCTCCACCCGCTCCAGCAGGTCCTTGTCCAGGGTAAAGTCCCCCATCGCACGCAGGAACAGGGCGTGGCTCAGGGAATACTCCACACGCACCCGGCGTATTTTATCCCGGCCCACGGTGTCGTAAAAGGCTTTCAGCAGCAGGAGCAGGGCGGTGCGCTCATAGGTCTGCATCCCGGGCCGGTCCGCCGCCGTGACCATGGTCAGGGCGCAGTCCCGGTCCAGCTTTTTGTGCAGCTCACACAGCTTTCCGTTCCGGTTGACCAGCAAAACATCGTGGGGATAGTCCCCCTGCACCTGGTCCGCGATGGTTTGAAAGGTCGTTCCGGCGGGATAGTCCCGGGTCGTCTGGCCCATGGTCACACGAAACATCTGATTGTTTTCCATGTTCATATCCTCCTCCGGGCCGCGTCACCGCCGCCCGTGTATCATTTCTGTCTCTGTCGGGGATAAGAATATTATATCGGCCCCAGCCCGACACTTCAAGAGACAAAGCCCGCCCGGTGTCGCCTTTTCCGCAAAAACACGCCCGCCCCTCCAAAATCAGAGGGGCGGACGCAGACTTGCCTACTTTGTTAAGCAGACTGGGATCACTTCATGCCGTTCTCATAGGCCTCGATCATCTTCTTGACCATCTGGCCGCCCACAGAGCCGGCCTCACGGCTGGTCAGGTCGCCGTTATAGCCCTGCTTCAGGTTTACGCCGACCTGGTTGGCGGCCTCCATCTTGAACTGGTCCATGGCCTGGCGCGCATTGGGGATCATAATGTTGTTGCCCTTGTTGTTAGAGTTAGACATGATGCGTTTCTCCTTTTCTCTTTTTGGTTTGTTGGGTCGTGGATGGAACATCCACTGCTAGCATGGCCCCCAGCGCCCCGGATATGCGTGTTCTGTCCTGCCTCTTTTTGACAAAAACATCAAAACTCGTCCCTGCAGCGCCAACTCCTAGCTCATCACTATAAACGTCTGCTCGTCAAAGGAAACCGCACCCTCGACGAGGAGGACCTGCTGAACATGATGCACCACAGCACCCACCTGGTGCGGGCAGAGGACCTGGCCTGATGTGCTGGCATGGTATCGTCCCAAGGCCGATTTCTTCCCTTTAAACGCAAAAGACAGCGGCCCCGCCTTTCAGAGACGAAGCCGCTGTCTTTTCATGTTCCCTTGTCTATGGATTCCCACTGCCGTCCAAGGCGCGGTCAATGCGTTCCATGATCCATTTGGCCTGGGGTGACAGGGGCACCTCCGGGTCGCAGACATATCCCGCCTGCATCAGCCCGTCCGCACCCTGAATGGGCACCCGGTGGATCTCTGGGCTGCCGTAGGGGGTGCAGATATCCATCACGCCCAGGCAGCACACATCCGTGTACTGCAGCATGCTGGAGGCCAGGTGGTCGCTGTTGGTATAGACCCAGTGGCTGAGCTCCTGGGCATCCACTGCCCCCACGCTCACTGTCTCCAGGTGGTGCTCCACCGAGAAGAAGTCCCGCACGCCCCGGATGAGCTTCAGCCCGGGCACCTGGCTGATATCCATCTGTTCCGCCCGGTACAGGGGGTGCTCCGGGCCCACATAGAGACACAGCCGCTTTGTACCTCTGGGCAGAAAGCACAGCCGCCGATAATTGATGATGTTCTGAAAGACCTCCAGGCGCTTCTGGGCCACAAAGACCACACCCAGTTCGGAAATGCCTTGATGAACATGGTCAACGATCTCCTCCACGCCGCCTTGGCGATATTCTACGTGGACATCTTCGCCCCAGGCCCGGTAGAACTCTACCATCAGCCGGGGAATCATCCGGCTGGGATAGGCGGACAGGCGCAGGCTGTTCTCCCCTTCCGGCACTGCCAGGGAGGCGATCTTCTCAGCGGCCTTGCGCATGATCACCGCATATTCCATCACCGCCCGGCCATAGGCGGTAGGCCGGACCCCCTTGCCGCTGCGCACCAGCAGCGGGCGGCCCAACTCCTCCTCCAGCGCCCGGATGTTTTTGCTCACATTGGGCTGAGAGGTGTTCAGACAGGCAGCGGCACTGGACAGGCTGCCCTTTTCGCAGGCCGTAGTAAATATTTCAAGCTGCCGCAGATCCATAAAACGCTCCCTCTTCTCCCGTCGATATTCCGTTTGATCCCCAGTATGACCAATGCAATGCTGTCAGCTGTTTCTCATCGTCGACCGATTGGAGAAAAGCCGCTTGGAACGCGCATCAACACCGCCTGGAAGGGGCCTGCTTTCTGATCCGCTCTCTTTTATGCGATCACGTCCCCCCGCACACCTCCGCCGCCAGCTGGGCGACGGTCTTGTGCAGCAGGGGGTGGCGCTTGTTGGGGGCGATCTCCTTCAGGGGCAGCAGCACGAAGTCCCGCAGGTGCATCTCCACATGGGGGATGATTAAATCGTCGCTGTCCATCACCAGGTCATCATACAGCAGGATGTCCAGGTCCAGGGTCCGGGGACCCCAGTGGATCAGCCGCTCCCGGTGGGCGGCCTGCTCGATGTCGTGGAGCCGGTCCAGCAGCTCGTGGGGGGGGAGGAAGGTCTTCAGTTTCAGGCAGGCGTTGAGGAAGTCATCCTGCTCCACCCCGCCATAGGGTTTGGTGTTCAAATAGCCGGACACCTTTTCCACGCTGCAGCCGCGGACCTCATCCAGGGCCTTGACAGCCTCGTCCAGATAGGCCTTCTTGTCCCCCAGATTAGAGCCCAGTGCGATATAGGCGGTGTGCCAGAAGCGGGTGATCTTCACCGACACGGTCTTCAGGGGCAGCCCCACCGGGGCCCAGGGCTTTTTCAGCTCCAGCGTCAGCCCCTTCACCAGGGGATAGTGGAGCAGGACCTCCTCGGCCATGTGCTCCGCCGCCGTCTCGATGAGCTGGAAGGTGTTCTGGTGCATATAGTCGGTGAGGAAGGCGCTGACCTCCCCATAGTGGACGGACTGCTCCAGGCGGTCCGCCGTCCCCGCCGGGCGGGTGTCCACATACAGGACCAGGGAGATGACAAACTTCTGGCCCAGGCGGTTCTCCTCGGGGAACACGCCGTGGCGGGCAAAGACCTCCAGGTCCTCCACGTGGATCTCGTCATAAGGCAGCGTCATGGCTTTAGTCCTTTCCGTCCCGCAGGATGGCCTGGGTCATGCGGATGGCCCGCAGGTTCTCCTTCACGTCGTGGACCCGGACGAAGGCCGCGCCCTTCAAAACGCCCATGACGGTGGTGACCATGGTGCCCTCCACCCGCTGGTCGGTGGGCAGGTCCAGGGCCTGGCCGATGCAGGACTTGCGGGAGGTGGCCAGCAGCACGGGATAGCCCATGCCGCACAGCCGCTCCAAATGGTGGATGATGGTCAGGTTGTGCTCATAGTTCTTGCCGAAGCCCACGCCGGGGTCCAGGATGATCTGCTCGTCGGCGATACCGGCCTCCTTGGCGATAGCCAGGCTGTCCCGCATGTCCTGGCAGAAGTCCTCCAGGAAGTTGCCATACTCCGCCTTCTCCCGGTTGTGCATCAGGCAGCAGGGCACCTTGTACTGGGCGATGAGGTCGGCCACCTTTCGGTCATACTTCAGGCCCCAGATGTCGTTGACCAGGTCTGCGCCCGCCTTCAGGGCGGCCTCCACCACCTGGCTCTTATAGCTGTCGATGGACACGGGGGTGTCGAAGTTCTTCTTGATCATCTCGATCACGGGGACCACCCGGTCGATCTCCTCCTGCACGCTGATCTGCACATGGCCGGGGCGGGTGGACTCGCCGCCCACGTCCACGATGGCCGCGCCCTGGGCGATCATGTCGGCGGTGTGGAGACGGGCGGCCTCTAAATCATTCCAGCGGCCGCCGTCGGAGAAGGAGTCGGGGGTCACGTTCAAAATGCCCATGATGGAGCAGTCATGCTCCACATCAAAGGTATGGTTGCCAATTTTCATCATAGTAAAACGGCTCCTTTATTCTAGTTAGCACTTAGGAGTGAGGAGGTAGGAGTTGACCGGATCACGCATCACTCCTACCTCCTCACTCATCACTTTTTAATCGTCATATTTTTCTTTTCCGGGCTCCAGTTGCACTCCGGCTCCGCCGGACAGAACAGGCAGGCCCTTGATGCCTTATCCGCCTCATAGAGCAGTCCGGCCAGGCCCTCCCGCTGCCGGTCCTGCCGGCCACGGTGTTGGAGGATGGCGTCCTCCACCGCTGCCCGTTCGGCCTGGGAAAAGCCGCAGTCGGCCAGGATGACCTCCGCCAGCTGGGCGCTGGCCCGGTCGTGGGGGATGTTCTGGGTGTATTGCAGATGACGCCCGATGTCGTGGAGCAGGGCGGCGGCATAGATGAGTTCCTTGTCTATGCCCAGCCCCCGCTCTAAATTTTCAATATAGGCCAGCCGGGCCACATCCAGAAAGTGAACGAGATCGTGGCGGCAGAACTGCCTGTCCCGCTCCAGCCGGGCGATCTCCCGGACGCTGTCCCGCCACAGCTGGTGGCGGCAGATGGCGTTGACCCGCTCCAACTCAGCGGTGCTCCAGCATCCGGTAGAAATCGGTACGCAGGCGCTCGTCGTCATTGAACACGCCCCGGGTCACCGCCGTCACCGTTTTGGTGCCCGGCTTTTTGATGCCCCGCATGGTCATGCACATGTGCTCGGCCTGGACAAGGACCATCACGCCCTTGGGCTTCAGCTCGTCCATAAAGGCGTCGGCGATCTGGGCGGTCAGCCGCTCCTGCAGCTGGAACCGCTTGGCGAACACCTCCACCGTCCGGGCCATCTTGCTCAGGCCCACCACTTCCCCGTTGGGGATATAGGCGATGGCCGCCGTGCCGTAGAAGGGCAGCATGTGGTGCTCGCAGAAGGAGTAGAAGTGGATGTCCTTCTCCATCACCATGTCGTTGTTGTCCACATGGAAGCGCTTCTTCAGGTGGGGGGCTGCAGAGTCCGTATAGCCGCCGGCCAGTTCCTCATACATCCGCGCAATACGGTCAGGGGTCTCCAGCAGACCCTCACGGGTAATGTCCTCGCCGATCCCGCTGAGGATCAGGCGAACGCCCTCTTTGATCTTCTCAGAATCCATGATGTGCGCCTCCTTTTCAATTCAAAGCGTCAGCGGCCTCGCCCAGGAAGGACAGAGAGCCGAAGATGATGATCGCATCCTCTTTCCCGGCCAGGGTCAGGGACTTTTCCACCGCCTGGGCGATACTGCCGGCGGCCTCCACCGAGGGGTTCACCTTGGCCACCGCCGCCGCCAGCTCTTCAGCGGGCAGAGCGCGGGGGTTGTTGGGGGTCTCCACGGTGATGATATGCTGGGCCAGGGGGGCCGTCATGCCGATGACCTGGTCATAGTCCTTGTCCTTGAACATACCCATAACGAAATAGAGCTTCTTTCCTGGGAAATACAGCTCCAAAGACTGCTTCAGTTCCCGGGCGGCACCGGGGTTGTGGGCCCCGTCGATGATGACCACGGGGTCGTGGCGCAGGGTGGTAAAGCGGCCCCGCCAGGCGGTGCGCAGCAGGCCGTCCCGCACCTGATGGTCCGTGATCTGAAAGCCCAGCTTCCGCAGGGCCTCCACCCCCTCCAGGGCCAGGGCGGCGTTTTTGATCTGATAGCTGCCCGCCAGAGAGATGGCCATGTTCTCCCAGCTCTTATAGGAGAACATCTGCACCTCTGCCCCATAGCGTACATCCCGGATCTGGCTCTCATCCACCACCTGCAGGCCGCTGTGCTGCCGCCGGCAGGTCTCCTCGATCACCTGGGCGGCCTCAGGCTCCTGATGGGCGGAGACCACCAGGGTATTGGCCTTGATGATGCCCGCCTTCTGCGCGGCGATCTTGGCCAGGGTGTCCCCCAGCACGTCCATGTGGTCCATGCTGATGGAGGCGATGACCTCCACCAGGGTGGTGGTGATGACGTTGGTGGCATCCAGCAGACCGCCGCAGCCCACCTCCAGGGTGACGATGTCGCAGTGCTTCTCTTTAAAGTAGAGGAAGGCCAGGGCGGTCTCCACCTCGAAGACGGTGGGACTGGGCAGGCCGGCCTTCTGCATCTCCTCGGCGGCGGCGGCGATGGCCGTCACATGGCGGGCCAGGGACTCCTTTTCAATGTACACCTGATCCACCTGGATGCGCTCCCGGTAGGAAAACAGCGTGGGAGAGATGTAGCGTCCGGTGCGGTAGCCGGCGCCCGTCAGGATGGTGGACAGATACGCCAGGACCGATCCCTTTCCGTTGGTACCGGAAATGTGAATGAACTTCAACTCGTTCTGGGGGTTGCCCAGGCGATCCAGCAGTTCTCTCATGCTCTCCAAGCCAAGCACACTTCCGTATTTGGAAACCTCGTCCAAATATACTCTTGCTTCTGTGTAATTCATACTGCTCCTTGTCCGAGACGGCCAGCCGTCTCTGAATTTTGTCAAAAAATATTATATTCCCCCGACCTGTATCCTGCAACGATTTTACCGGAAATTTATGCTTTTCCTTTTAAAGAATATGGGGGTATTCAGATTAAAAAAGTTGAATATTCTTGGCAAATATGCAAGAAAAGCATCAGCAGCGCTAAGTTTCCGATCATCCTTCACTCTCCGTTCCGCCACTTTCTAAGCCCAGTTTTGCATTTTTTCTTTCAATTTCGGTCTGTTTGAACACAAATCGCAGCATCCTGTCGTCTGCATTTTTCGTCCGGCCCGCCGGGAAAAATCGCCCGGTCCCGGAGCTTCTGCTCCTTGACCGGGCGATATCATTCACATCTTTCTGTTGTTACGCCGTCTCGCCATCGTGGCCGGTCTCCGGCTCCAGCCGCTCCACCAGGGCCCACTCCACCCGGCGCTCACACAGCTCCTCCACCCGGATGCGCAGGCCCAGGGCCTCCACCACCGGGCGGCTTCCGTCCTCGGGGATGACAGACAGCTGGGAGAACACCAGTCCCCCCAGGGTGTCATAGTCCCTGTCCTCCTCCTCGGGCAGCTCCATACCGACCGCCTGAGCCAGCTCCTCCAGGTCCGCCGAGCCGGACACCCGCCACTTGTTGTCCTCCAGACGGATGATGTCCTGCTCCTCCTGGGGGTCAAACTCGTCATAGATCTTGCCCACCAGCTCCTCCAGCAGGTCCTCCATGGTGACCAGGCCGCTGGTGCCGCCGTATTCGTCCACAACCAGAGCCATGTGGGTCTTTTTCCCCTGCATGTCCCGGAACAGCACGTCGGTGGGGACGGTCTCCGGCACAAAATAGGCCGGGCGGAGCAGGTCCTTCATGGGCTTGGGCTGGGGCAGGCGGCAGTTGAGCAGATACTCCCGGGTGGACAGCACGCCCACAATGTCGTCCACGTCCTCCTGATACACCGGGAAGCGGGACAGACCGGAGGTGCGGATGGCCTCCATCACCGTCTCGTCGTCGTCATCCACATCCAGGGTGACCATGTCGGTACGGTGGACCATCACGTCCCGGGCGGTCATGGTGTCAAAGTCAAAGACGTTTTCGATGAGCGTCTTTTCATTGCTCTGGATGGCGCCGGACTCCTCGCCCTCCTCCACCATAGCCATGATGTTGTCCTCTGACACTTTCTCCTCCCGGCGCAGCAGACGGCGGATGGGCTTTTGAAACAGCAGGATCAGATTGCCCAACAGGCTGATCCCCAGCAATACGATGGGCCATATTTGGTCCCCAGGCACGAAGAATTCCCCCTTGAACGGTTTTGCGCATCTAATAATAATAAGAATACTATATCACACCCCCGCTCACCGCGCAAGGGAAAGGCACTGGATTTGTTTTCTGCCTTCCCGCCGCAAAAATTTTTCAAAAATTTTTTGCAGAAAAAGAGGAATTCCTCTTTTTTTTGCGTATAAGAAATTATAAGACAAGATTTTGTCTGTTGGCTGAAGCGGCCTTTGCGCCGCGCGTTCAGAAAGGAGCGTGTGCCATGACCCTGCGGGAAGAGACCCAGCGGCGGGAGGCAGAATTTCTCTCCCCCTATGCCTGCCCCTCCGCTGCCAGCCGGGGTCGTCAGCGGAGCGAGGAGGAGTGCCCCATCCGCACCCCTTTTCAGCGGGACATTGACCGCATCGTCTATTCCAAAGCCTTTCGCCGTTTAAAGCATAAGACCCAGGTGTTTCTCCTGCCCGAGGGGGACCACTACCGCACCCGCATGACCCACACCCTGGAGGTCGCTCGCATTGCCCGGACCATCGCCCGTGCCCTGGCCCTGAACGAGGA
This sequence comes from Flintibacter faecis, assembly GCF_014287875.1. Taxonomy (GTDB): domain Bacteria; phylum Bacillota; class Clostridia; order Oscillospirales; family Oscillospiraceae; genus Lawsonibacter; species Lawsonibacter faecis_A. The sequence goes on from NZ_JACOPN010000003.1 coordinate 194,503, forward strand.
CCTGACCGAGGCCATCGCCCTGGGCCACGATTTAGGGCACACCCCCTTCGGCCACGCCGGGGAGCGGGTGCTCAACCAGCTGATGCCCGGGGGCTTTGCCCATTTCCGCCAGTCGGTGCGGGTGGTGGAGCGACTGGAGAAAAACGGCCAGGGGCTGAACCTGACCTGGGAGGTGCGCAACGGCATCCTCTGCCACACAAAAGGTCCCGCCGCCGCTACGCTGGAGGGCCAGGTGGTCCGGCTGGCCGACCACATCGCCTATATCAACCACGACATTCAGGACGCCCTGCGGGGCGGCATCCTCTATCCCATGGACATCCCCCTGCAGGCCAGCGAGGTGCTGGGCTTTACCCACCGCGCCCGGATCGACACTCTGGTCCGGGACGCCGTTGAGGCCAGCACGGGCCAGCCGGAGATCAGACAGTCTCCGCCGGTGGCCCAGGCCATGCTGGCGCTGAAAGATTTTATGTTCCAAAGCGTATATACCAATCCCGCCGCCAAGGGGGAGGAGGGTAAGGCCCAGGACATGCTCCAGGCCCTGTTTGAATACTTTCAGAAGCACCCCGACGAGCTGCCGGACGACTTTCAGTCCATCCGGGCGGAGGAGAGTGTGGACCGGGCGGTGTGCGACTATATTGCCGGCATGACCGACCCCTTCGCCGTGGAGCAGTTCACCCGCCGCTTTATCCCGGCGGGGTGGTCGATGAAATAGCCCTCTCAGTCACGGCTGCGCCGTGCCAGCTCTCCCAAAGGGAGAGCCAAGACTGCCAAAAAAGCCTGTCATTGCGAGGAGGCCCAACGGGCCGACGTGGCAATCCGTTTCAAAAAGCCATGGTTATCAGCATATTTTTGGTTTTTGAGTTACGGATTCCCACGTCGCTTCGCTCCTCGGAATGACAGAAGCGGGTTTATCGGCACGCTGAGCTCTCCCAAAGGGAGAGCCAAGATCACGAACTATGACGATCAAAGGAAGGAGAAGAGTCGTTTGCCCATTCCCGAGCGTTTTTTAGACGAGCTCATGGCCCGCACGGATATTGTGGACCTGGTGTCAGAGTCGGTTCGGCTGACCAAAAAGGGCAGCAGCTATTGGGGCTGTTGTCCCTTCCACAGCGAAAAGACCCCCTCCTTCCACGTGGTCCCCGACCGGCAGATCTACAAGTGCTTCGGCTGCGGAAAGGGCGGCGGGGCCATCAACTTCGTCATGGAGCTGGAGAACCTCTCCTTCTGGGATGCGGTGTCCGTGCTGGCCAAGCGGGCGGGCATGACCATGCCGGAGAGCTTTGGCGGCTCCCCCGACGCCCAGAAGCGGCGAGAGAAGATGCTGGAGCTGAACCGCCGGGCCGCTCTGGCCTTTCACCGCTGGCTCTATGCCCCGGAGGGGGCCCACGGGCTGGACTATCTCCGCCGGCGTGGGCTGTCCCCCGGCACCCTCACCCGGTTCGGCCTGGGCTTTGCCCCGGACACTTGGGACGCTCTCATCCAGGAGATGGCCAAGCAGGGCTATGACAAGCGGGACCTGCTGGACGCGGGACTGGCCGTGAGCAATAAGGACGGCCGCATCTATGACCGCTTCCGCAACCGGGTCATTTTCCCCATCATCGACGTGCGGGGGGGTGTCATCGGCTTCGGCGGCCGGGTGATGGACGACTCCACCCCCAAATACCTCAACTCCCCGGACACGCCGGTATACAACAAAAGCCGGAACATCTTCGCCCTGAACATCGCAAAAAAATCAAAAGCGGGCCGGGTCATCCTCACCGAGGGCTATATGGACACCATCGCCCTGCATCAGGCGGGGTTTGACAACGCAGTGGCCTCTCTGGGCACCTCCCTCACCGAGGAGCACGCCCAGCTGCTCTCCCGCTACTTCAAAGATGCCATTCTCTCCTACGACGGGGACGGGGCCGGCATCGCCGCCGCCCAGCGGGCCATCCCGATCTTGGAAAAAGCGGGGCTCAAGGTTCGGGTCCTGCGGGTCACCGGGGCCAAGGACCCGGACGAGTTCATCAAGACACATGGCCGGGATGCCTTTGCCCGTCTGCTGGATAAGAGCGAAAACCAGGTGGATTACCGTCTGGCCCAGCTGCAAAGCAAATTCGACCTGACGGACGATGCCCAGAAAGTGGCCTTTTTGCAGGAGGCCGCCCAGCTCATCGCCGCCCGGCCCAGCGCCGTGGAGCGGGAGATCTATGGCGGCCACGCCGCCCAGATGGCCGGAATCACTTCAGAGTCCATGGCACAGGAGGTCTCCCGTGCCCTGCGCCATCGTCTGCGAAAGGAAAAAAAGCAGCAGGAGCGCCGGGACCTGGCCCCCGCTGCCCAGCTGCAGCCCAAGGCCCGCAGCCTGCGCTATGACAACATCCGCTCTGCCCGGGCGGAGGAGGGTGTTCTGCGGCTGCTGCTGCTGGACCCGGCATTACTCAGCCGGATGGATGATCTGGAGGGACAGGAGTTCTCCTCCCCCCTGCTGGGCCGTGCCTTCGATGCCCTGCGGGGCCAGGCCCAACAGGGTCTGTCCCCTAATCTGGCCTCTCTGGCCCAGATCTTTACCGGTGAGGAGATGGATCACCTGGCCCAGGTGGCCAGCCAGCCCGAGTCGGCCGCCAACGGCCCCCGTGCCCTGACCGACTACATATCCATCATCCGGGGTGAGGGGCTGCGCCGCAGCCAGGAGCAGGGGGATGACCTGCTGCTGGCCATGCAAAAGAAATATCAAAAATCAAAAGCATATATGGAGGAAAAACCATGAGCACCAAGAAAACCGGAGTTGTACACACCATCACCGCCGAGCAGAAGGAGAAGATGGACAAGCAGGCCGACATCCAAAGCCGCATGGAGGCCGGAAAAGTCGAGATCATGAAGGTGGTCGAGGGCGTTCAGGGTGCCGAGAAGCTGGCCGAGCTCATCGAGCGGGGCAAGAAGAAGGGCAACCTGTCCTCCTCCGAGCTGCTGGACGTGCTGGAGGACATGAACCTGGACGCCGAGCAGATGGACAAGATCTATGACACCCTGGAGAACTTGGGCATCGACACCGTGGGCGAGGACTATATCCCCGAGCTGCCCGACGATGCCGAGCCCCCCCTGGAGGCCATGGAGGACATCCCCGACGAGGAGCTGGTGGACCCCAACTCCATGGTGGACTCCTTCGGCACGGACGACCCGGTGCGCATGTATCTGAAGGAGATCGGCAAGGTCAACCTGCTCTCCTCCGAGGAGGAGATCGCCCTGGCCCAGGATATGGGGGCCGGCAACGCCGCCAAGGAGCAGCTGGAGGAGATGGAGAAGGCCGGGGAGGAGATCCCCGACGAGGTCCGTGCCCAGCTGAACAAGACCATCAAGCGGGGCGAGCGGGCCAAGCAGCGCCTGGCCGAGGCCAACCTGCGTCTGGTGGTGTCCATCGCCAAGCGGTATGTGGGCCGGGGCATGCAGTTTTTGGACCTGATCCAGGAGGGCAATCTGGGCCTGATCAAGGCCGTGGAGAAGTTCGACTTCACCAAGGGCTTTAAGTTCTCCACCTATGCCACCTGGTGGATCCGTCAGGCCATCACCCGGGCCATCGCCGACCAGGCCCGCACCATCCGCATCCCCGTCCACATGGTAGAGACCATCAACAAGGTCATCCGTGTCTCCCGCCAGCTGCTGCAGGAGCTGGGCCACGATCCCACCCCCGAGGAGATCGCCGCCGAGATGAACATGCCCGTGGAGCGGGTGCGGGAGATCCTGAAGATCGCCCAGGAGCCCGTCTCTCTGGAGACCCCCATCGGCGAGGAGGAGGACAGCCATCTGGGCGACTTCATCCCCGACGAGGACGCCTCCGAGCCCGCCGAGGCCGCCAGCTTCACCCTGCTGAAGGAGCAGCTGGTGGAGGTCCTGTCCACCCTGACCCCCCGGGAGGAAAAGGTGCTCAAGCTGCGCTTCGGTATCGAGGACGGCCGCACCCGCACCCTGGAAGAGGTGGGCAAGGAATTCAACGTCACCCGTGAGCGCATCCGCCAGATCGAAGCCAAGGCCCTGCGCAAGCTCCGCCACCCCAGCCGCTCCAAAAAGCTGAAGGACTTTTTGAACTGAGCATTTCATTGGGGTAAAAAATTTAAAAATTTAAGTAAAAAATTTTTTCGAGGACTTTTGTCGCAAACTGCTTGAAAATCTTCGGATAAGTAAAAGTTCAGAAAACACACTTTTGTCGTTTTGAATTTGTAAAACAGAATCTGATTTCACAGATACACCCCCTTCGGGTCTGACAGCGATTGGCTGTTTGGTCCGAAGGGGGTGTTCTTGTTTATATCAATTTTCGGCGATATTGAATTCGCTGTGCACAATATGGCCAGCCCGTCCCCGCTGTTCGGCTGGCAATCGCGGCTTTCCAATTATGTCCTCGTTCACAACGTAAGTGCTTAATAATCACCCACCTACAAAATTACGGCGGGCCCGGTTAAGTTCGGGTCCGCCGCTGGTATGATATCAGGTTTTCCTTTTTCTCAAAACCTCGCGTCCCTGGACATCTGGATGCCACGGCATGAGACGCTCCAGTTCTTCGTGAGACGGAGATTTTCCCTTGCCTGGCAGTAGGCTAAGAACCCTCAGCAGATAATCATAAGGCTCAAGGTCGTTAGCCTTCGCCGTCTCTACGATCGAGTATACGATGGCGCTGGATTCTGCACCCTTCACACTGTCACAAAACAGCCAGTTCTTCCGGTTATGTGCTTAAGAGCATAACCGGAAAAACTGGCTCTTCGCCAATACCCCTGGTGGTGCTCAGTCCAGCAGTGTGATCTACAGTCTGATTGAAACGGCGAAAGAAAGTGGGCTGGATCCGTACCGCTATCTGACATGGCTGCTGACCAACGCACCGATTCTGGCCGCCAGGGACGATAGCCGGGCGGACAAGTTCCTGTCAGCCAACGCCCCGGTAGACTGCCATTCTTTACAACAGAACTCCTGATTTGAAATGGACCGTCTCAACGAGTACGGTCCATTTTTGCACCTATTTGACGCTTACGTATCAAAGTGACTAAAACGGAATATGACTTTGCTCGATATCTGACCGAGAACGACCTTGCAGCCTAAAAGCAAGGGCAGGAGATCATATTGATCCCCTGCCCGCCGACGCAAGAGGAAGGACACTATCCAGATGATTGCTACATCCGAGATTCGTATTTCGGTATTGGTGAACAAGGACGATGCAAACCGCGCCATCAAAGTGGTGCACGATAAGTTCTTCGGCAACGAGGACTGACCGATCGGTCTTTCCTTTTTTGAAGCAGCGTGTTATACTACGGAAAATAGTGTAACGCGCTGCTTTTTTTCAGCAGGCGGAAGGAGTTGGAAACGATGATCTATCACTGCGAGGATCACACCTGTAATTATTGGGATGAAGGCGAAAAGCTGCCGGAACGCTGTCCGCAGTGCGGCCGGAAATTGCTGCGCGCCAACGAGGCCGATATGACCGGAGATGATTGGACGGCTTTAGGCAACACCCTTTGGGATGCAGAGGCATCGGATAAAAAGCGCATGGTGGATTGTTTTCGGAAAGCTGCATATCTCGGCAGCGCATGGGGCGTATGCAATCTGGGCATCTGCATGGAGCAGGGAAACGGCGTGGAGGCGGATCCGGTTCAGGCTTTTTGGCTTTATCAGCAGGCGGTGGAAATGGGGAGCCTGAATGCGGTGTGCTGCTTGGGCGTGTGCTATCAATACGGCATCGGCACGGCTCCGGACGCGAAACAGGCTGCCGAGTTATACTGCAAGGCGGCGGAATACGGTTCGCCCCGCGGACAGATGCTGCTCGCCCACGCCTTCCACGACGGGATCGGCGTGGAAGCCGACGCTGCCGAGGCCGTGTACTGGGTGCGCGCGGCGGCGTATCAGCGTTACGGTGAAGGTATGCACCGGCTGGGCGTATGCTATGAATACGGCGACGGCGTGGAGCAAAACTGGGAGCGTGCTGTGCATTGGTTCCGCGAGGCGGCAGAGAGTGGCGTGAGCGCGGCAATGGCGGATCTGGGATACTGCTATGAAAAGGGCTGCGGCGTGGAACAGAGTTGGGAGCAGGCCTTTTCCTGGTATCGCAGAGGTGCGGAGTGCGGCGATCCGGTTAGCATGTGCAATCTTGGCTGGTGCTATAAAATGGGATATGGCGTGGAGCAGAATTGCCAGGAAGCCATAAAATGGTATGAGCAGGGCGCACAGTGTGGCGATTTGCAATCCATGCATAATCTGGCACGCTGCTACGAGCGCGGCGAAGGCGTGGAACAGAACGAAGACAGGGCGCTTTACTGGTATCGCCGCAGTGCCGAAGGCGGCCACGGCGGTGCCATGTGCAATCTTGGCTGGTGCTATAAAAGGGGATATGGCGTGGAGCAGAATTTGCAGGAAGCCGTAAAATGGTATGAGCAGGGCGCACAGTGTGGCAATTTGCAATCCATGCATAATCTGGCATGCTGCTACGAGCGCGGCGAAGGCGTGGAACAGAACGAAGACAGGGCGTTTTACTGGTATCGCCGCAGTGCCGAAGGCGGCAACGGCGATTCTATGTGCAATCTTGGCCGGTGCTATAAAAGGGGATATGGCGTGGAGCAGAATTGGCAGGAAGCCATAAAATGGTATGAGCAGGGCGCACAGTGTGGCAATTTGCAATCCATGCATAATCTGGCATGCTGCTACGAGCGCGGCGAAGGCGTGGAACAAAATATGACGGAAGCGATCCGTTGGTATACTGCTGCCGCCGAGGGCGGAAATGCTGATGACATGTATAATCTCGGCTGGCAGTACGACCACGGCGAAGGCGTGGAACAGGATATGAAAAAGGCAATTTGCTGGTACGAACGAGCAGCAGAGCAGAACCACCCGGCTGCCATGAATAGCCTGGGCGAATGTTATGCGATGGGACGGGGCGTGCCGCGGGATTTGGAAACGGCCATGGAATGGTATCGCCGCGCGGCGGAGCTGGGCGAAGCCATGGCGGATTACAACATGGGATGGCATTTGGAGCAGGCAGGGAAGCTGTCTGAGGCGTATGCCCATTACCGCAAAGCTGCCGATGGGAATGACGACAGCGCCTGGTGGGCGTTGGGGCGTTTTTATGAAAACGGCGTCGTCGTTGCGCAGGACGGAAAGGAAGCGCGCCGCTGCTATGAAACTGGCGAGAAATTGGGCAGTGTGAAATGCAAAATGCGCTTGGCGCGCTGCAAGCTTTTGGGTATCGGTGGCCGCAGGGCAAAGAATGCCGGTTTGGATCTATGCCGTCAGGCGTTGGAATTGGCAAAGGAGAGCAGCGAAAAAGAGGATTACGGCTATGAAGCCGAAATGAATCTTTTGCGGCGTACCATTGCGGAAAACGAATCATAAAGGACGAAAAAAGGGACGCTTCGGCGCAATGTCATGATGCCGGGGTCAAAAGTATAGGAAATTTCTGAAAATGGAATAATTCGCAGCCAACCTTACCACCCCCAAATCTATTGTGTTATAATGGTTATAGATTTGGGGGTGGTAAGGTTTATGTCATTTAAAGTAAACAGCAGCCAGCAAATATCTTTCAATGACAGTGTATTTTCACTTACTGCTCGCGAAAAAAAGGCACTTGATGATGCTCCAGACAGGACAGGGTCTTGCGAACATAGCCCACCATGGCGTTCATCTTTTCTTTCTCGATGAGGATGATGGAGAACCCCTTGCGGCCCGCCACGCCGGTGACCGGGTTTTCGTGGAGGACATTCTCAGAGCGGATCCAGGTGCCTGCCGCTTCGGGGTGGAAGGTATTGCAGATGTGGATGGGGATACCGGCGTCCCAGGCGGGGCGGACAGCGTCCTCGTGCAGCACAGTCGCGCCCTGGTAGGTCATCTCCTGCAGCTCCGCATAGGTGATGGCGGGAATGGTGACAGCCTGTGATACGATGCGGGGATCGGCGGTCAGCATACCATCCACGTCCGTCCAGTTTTCATAGACATCCGCGCCCATGGCGGCGGCTACCAAAGCGCCGGAAATATCGCTGCCGCCGCGGCTGAAGGTGTGCACCTGCCCGTCCGGCATGGCACCATAATATCCGGGCAGCACCGCGTGCTCCAATCCCCCCAGTTTCTCCTGAAGCGCCTGCTTCGTGCGGCGGCGATCCAACCGTCCCTTTTCATCGAAAAAGACGCAGAACTCGGTATCCACAAAGGGCCAGTCCAGATAGGCGGCCATGATCCGCGCGGAGAGATACTCACCGCAGGATGCCATGTAGTCCGCGTTGTGGGGCTCATTTCTCATCTCCGCGTAATCCGCAGACAGGTCCAGCGTGATGCCCAGTTCACGGATGATCTCCTCAAAGCGTTCCTCAATGGGGAGAAAATCCCTGGGGGCACCGGAGGATTGGAAGCGGATGAGCATATCGGTGATCTTAATGTCCTCCGAAAACCGCTTTCCGGGAGCGGAGACCACCACAAAGCGGCGTTCCGGGTTTGAGCGAATGATCTCGGCAGCGTGACGGATGTGCTGCGCGTCCGCCAGAGACGTGCCGCCAAACTTAACGGTAATCATGTAGCTTTTCCTTCTTTCGTTTCAGGCAGTGGATTTAGCGGCCCAGCCGCGTTTTGAAATCATGATACCCAAATGTGCGGATATTTTCAATTATGCCATTTTCACGAACTACCCAGATAGAGGGCAGAGACATCCCGTTGAAAGTGTTGTTTTTACAGGTGGTGTAGATCGCCATGTCGCCGAACACCAGGCGATCGCCCTCCCGCAGCGGCGCGTCAAAGCTGTAATCGCCGATAACATCTCCGGGCGGGTGATATGGTGTCCGCCGCCAAAGTTCAGCCACTTCATATTCGGCAGGATGTCTCCGAATTTCTTCGCCACGGCATCCAGGGTGGTCTCCAGCGCATCGGAATCCTGCTCGCAGAGGGTGTGGAAATGCAGTCCGTCCAGCAGCTCCACCAGTGATGGCGTCATGTGCGCATCCCACTGGGCGCGGGTGGTTCCCAAACGGCTGCCCGGCGCACAGGGGTCGTAAATCTCATGACCTTCCTGGGTGGAACATTCCGGATTGATGCGTAATCCTACGCTTTTGCCGGCCGCCCTGGCGGCGGGGCCGAACCGTGCGCCGGGGCGGAAAGAGGTGGTGGAGTCAAAGGGAGCGCCAAAGAGAACGATGGAAGAATCCTCATAGCTGGCGTCGCAGCCGATAAAGGTTTCAATGTTTCGTTTCAAGGCCATTACGCTTCTACATCCACAAGCATATCCTCCAGGAAGGCCGGAAGCGCAAAGGCACCCACGTGCAATCTGGGGGTGTAGTAGCGGGTCCGCAGGTTCAGGGCGGACCAATTTTCAGCATTCAGGTCGTTGATGGGGTGGTATTTTTTGCTGGCAAAGCCAAACAGCCAGTAGCCCGCCGCGTAGGTGGGGATGTGGGCCTGATAGACCTTGCTGATGGGGAACGTGTTCACGATACGCTTGTGGCTGCGCTGCATGGCCTCGGCATCCTCGGCATAGAAGGGGCTGCCTTGCTGGTTGATGACCAGCGACCTGGACTATACCATCCGGGAGAAGGTGGATGCCATCAACCGGACCCTGGCCCACCAGAACGACGGTCTGCCCCAGGTATCCCTCAGCGCGGGCGCAGCCTTCTCTGACCGGTCCGCCCCTACAGGAACCATTTCCCAGAATGCAGACCAGGCCCTGTATCACCAGAAGAACAACGGAAGGGCCGGGTGCAGTTTCTATCAAAAATGACCCTTGCCTTTTCCCTGATAGAATGGTATTTTATTGTGAGCCGGGATGAAACGCCCGGGAATCTTATGAAAAGGCTGGTGACAGCGTTGAAAATAACCGAGCTCTATGACCTCTCCCACACTGCGGCGGGGGACTATCTGGCCGGGTTCACCTATCCCTGGCAGGCCCTGGAGGGGCTGAAGGACTTCATTCTGGCCCTGGGGCCCAAGCTGCCCAAGGAGGAATACGAGGAACGGGAGCCCAATGTGTGGGTCCACAAGAGCGCGAAGGTCTTTCCCTCTGCCTATTTGGGTGCCCCCTGCATCATCGGACCGGACACCGAGGTCCGCCACTGCGCCTTCATCCGGGGCAGCGCGCTCGTCGGCGCGGGCTGCGTGGTGGGCAACTCTGTGGAGCTGAAAAACGTCATCCTGTTCGACGGGGTGCAGACCCCCCACTATAACTATGTGGGTGACTCCATTCTGGGCTATAAGAGCCACATGGGGGCGGGCTCCATCACCTCTAACGTGAAGTCGGACAAGACCCTGGTGGTCATCCACGACCAGATGGCTCCGGTGGAGACCGGGCGAAAAAAAGTGGGCGCGTTTTTGGGCGACCATGTAGAGGTCGGCTGCAACAGTGTGCTCAACCCCGGCACGGTCATTGGCCGCAACAGCAGCGTCTATCCCGTCTCCTGCGTCCGGGGTGTCATCCCAGCCAACAGCATCTGCAAGTCCGGCGGGGTGGTCGTCCCCAAGCAGTAACAAAATTGGTCCCGGCCGCGGCTGGGGCCGATTTTTGTATTCCGTGGCCATCGGCAATGGACTTTGACTGGGTTTTGGTGTATACTTCGGTTTGAAATCAGGCGTGATGAGCGAAAAAACGGCTCATCCCGTTGTATCACTTTAAAAATTCGGGAATAACATCCTAAGAAAGGGGAAATTACTATGAAAGAGCCTATGAAGAACATTGCCAAGGGCGATGCCCTGATCCTGAAGGAGCAGGTGGACTATCAGCCCGGCCAGGTGGTCAGCAAGACCCTGGCCCAGAACGATGCCGTCAGCGTGACTCTGTTCTCCTTCGACAAGGGGGAGGAGATCAGCACCCACCAGTCCGAGGGCGATGCCTTCGTCACCTGCCTGGACGGCGTGGGCCGCATCACCATCGACGGCAAGGACTCCATCCTTCAGGAGGGCGAGTCTATCGTCATGCCCGCCGGTCACCCCCATGCGGTGTTCGGCGAGGAGCAGTTCAAGATGCTGCTGGTGGTGGTGTTCTGACGGGGTCTCCCGCGCATTCACCGAAAAGAGGGGCCGCTGGGGACAGCGGCCCCTTTGTGATCTCTATTTTCTACTTTTCAGAGGAGGGGCAACACCATGGAACAGGAGATGTTTTGTTTTCAATGTGAGCAGGCGGCGAACTGTGCCGGCTGCACTGGGCGGGCCGGCGTGTGCGGCAAGACATCGGAGACAGCCCGGCTACAGGACCGGCTCACCGGGGCCCTGATCGGCCTGGCCCGGGCCTCCAACGGGGAGGCACATCTGGCGGAGGATGTCTGCCGTCTGATGATCCGGGCCCTGTTCGCCACGCTGACCAACGTGAATTTCGACCCCCAGGCCCTGGGGCAGCTCATCGACCTGGTCCACCGGGAGCAGGAGCGGCTGGTCCCCGGCTGCGCCGTCTGCAGTGCGCCCTGCGGCAGGGCGGAGGACTATGACATGACCCGGCTGTGGAATGCGCCCGAAGACATCCGCAGTTTAAAGTCCCTGGTGCTCTTCGGCCTCCGGGGCATGGCTGCCTACGCCTACCACGCCATGGTCCTGGATTTTTGGGACGACGAGGTAGGCCAGTTCTTCCGCCGGGCCCTGTTCGCCCTGGGGGAGGACTGGGGCATGGACGACCTGCTGCCCCTGGCTCTGGAGGTGGGCGAGCAGAATCTGGCCTGTATGGCCCTGCTGGACCGGGCCAACACCCACGCCTTCGGCACCCCAGAGCCCGCCCAGGTGTCCATGGTGGTGGAGCCGGGGCCCTTCATCGTGGTCTCCGGCCATGACCTGCTGGACCTGAAGCTGCTCCTGGACCAGACAGCGGGGACAGGGGTCAGCGTCTACACCCACGGGGAGATGCTGCCCGCCCACGGCTATCCCAACCTGCGGGCCTATCCCCACCTGAAGGGCAACTTCGGCACCGCCTGGCAGAATCAGCAGCAGGAGTTTGATGCCATCCCCGCCCCCGTCCTGTTCACCACCAACTGCCTGATGCCGCCCAGGGGGAGCTATGCAGACCGGGTGTTCACCACCGGGACGGTGGGCTATCCCGGCATGGTCCACATCGGGGCAGACCGGGATTTCTCCCCCGTCATCCAAAAGGCCCTGGAGCTGGGGGGCTATGCCAACCGGCGGCAGCTGTCCGGCATCAACGGCGGCACCACCCTGACCACCGGCTTTGCCCATGGGGCCGTTCTCGCCCGGGCGGACCAGATCGTGGAGGCGGTGAAATCGGGGGCAATCCGGCATTTCTTCCTGGTGGGCGGCTGCGATGGAGCCAGACCGGGCCGGAACTACTACACGGAGTTCGTCAAGCTCACCCCGCCGGACACGGTGGTGCTCACCCTGGCCTGCGGCAAGTTCCGTTTCAACGACCTGGACCTGGGAACGGTGGCCGGGCTGCCCCGGCTCATGGATGTAGGCCAGTGCAACGATGCCTACAGCGCCATTCAGATCGCCCTGGCCCTGGCCAATGTCTTTGGCTGCGGAGTGAACGAGCTGCCGCTGTCTATGGTACTGTCCTGGTATGAGCAGAAGGCGGTGTGTATCCTGCTGACCCTGCTGCACCTGGGCATCCAAAACATCCGCCTGGGTCCCACCCTGCCCGCCTTTCTCTCTCCCAACGTGCTCGCTTACCTGGCCGAGCACTATCACATCGCTCCCATCACCACCCCGGAGCGGGACCTGATGGCCATGCTGGGGGAGTGACCCGGCTCCCAATGCCCGCGCCCGGAGCGTTCTTCCCCGGGCGCGGGATTTTCTTATTGGTCAGTGTGTTTTAAAAATTGGATTTTTCTGTCACATTTCACGCCGTGAAAAATTTTTCGGGAAATTTAAAAAAAGTTGTTGACAACCCGGAGTCTTTCTGGTATGATACTCATTGTTCCGAGCGAACGGGCCACAAAAGCCCACAACAAAACATGGGGGTATAGCTCAGCTGGGAGAGCGCTTGAATGGCATTCAAGAGGTCAGCGGTTCGATCCCGCTTATCTCCACCAAACCAAGATGATCCGAACCTTTTCCCGTTAGGGAAACGGGTTCGGATTTATCGTTTATGTCACTGATTCAAGGAGGACGAACGTATGCTCAAAAAGATCAGGATCATTCTCAGCGTCATTTCGATCATACTCAATCTTGCACTGATCGTGATGATCGTAAACCACCAGGAAGAGGAAGCATGATCGGATAGACACGGGGCGGATCAAATTTTCCCTACCGCATGGTTTTCCCGTTTGCAGAAGATTCCGGCCGCAGCGAGAGCTGCGGTCTTCTTTTTTTGTAACAAAAAACACTCAGATTCTTGGTCGGTTTTTCTGTGATTTTGTCTATTACCGACCGGGATATTTCTTGCAGAATCAGAGGGGTTCTGTTATATTTATGATAAAGACTTCATTGGCTGGTGAATTATGCTCTTTTCTGCCGGCCATTGTGGGAAGAGAGGATACCGCCATGGAACTTCAGCCGTCGCTGACCGTATCGCAAAAGCTGACGCTTACCCCCGCCATGCGTCAAGCCCTGCGCTGTCTTCAGCTGCCCATCCCGGAGCTGTCTGAGCTGCTCCAGGAGGAGGCTCTGTCCAACCCCCTGCTCAACGCCGAGCCCCCGGAGCACACCGCCAGAGAGACCCTGTCCGCCCCCGAGATCCGGGAGGACAGCATCTGGCGCGTGGGCGGCCAGCGGGACCCGGAGGAGGACCGCACCGACCACGAGCCCCGTGTGGCCCAGGAGCAGACCTTTCAGGAGTATCTGCACAAGCAGCTGGGCCAGAACCGGCTGATCGACAGCCATCTGCGGGCCCTGTGTGACTATCTGGTGGGCTGTCTGGACAGCCGGGGCTATCTGGACTGCCCCATCCCCCAGCTGGCCCAGGAGCTGGGCTGTCCCCTGTCCGATCTGGAACAGGCCCTATTCGCCGTGCAGATGCTGGACCCCCCTGGCGTGGGGGCCCGGAACCTGTCTGAGTGTCTGATCCTGCAGCTGGCCCAGGGGCCCTATTTCAACGCCCTCACCGTGGCCATCGCCAGGGACGGTCTGGACCTGCTGGCCGCCCAGGACTATAAGGGCCTGTGCAAAAAGCTGGGAGCCAAGCGGGGGGAGGTGGACCTGGCCTGCCAGGCCATCCGCTCCCTGAACCCCATTCCCTCCCGGGGTTTCTCCAGCGGCGCGCCCCTGTCTCTCTCCATTCCCGATGCCGCCATCCGCTGTGAGCAGGGACACATCATCATCGAGGTGGATCACCACGCCCTGCCCAAGCTGTCCATCAACCAAGATTATGCCGACATGCTCCACAAGAGCGACGATCCGGCGGTGCAGGACTACATCAAGGAGCAGCTGGGCCGGGCCCGGGCCATGATCGGCAACCTCCAGGGCCGCTATGACACCCTCACCCGTCTGCTGGCCGCCCTGACGGCGGCCCAGCCCGACTACTTCCTCCACGGCGGCGACCTGAAACCCCTGACCATGCAGCAACTGGCCCAGGGCATGGGGGTCAGCGTGTCCACCGTCAGCCGGACCGTACAGAACAAGTCCGTGCTGTTCAACGGCCTGGTAGTCCCCCTGCGCAGCTTCTTCACCGCCCCCGCCCGCACAGACGGACAGGTATCCTCCCAGGCGGTGAAGCAGCGCATCCAGCGCTTCATCCAGGCAGAGGACCCCACCGCCCCTCTGTCCGACGACGCCGTGTGCGCCGCCCTCAGCGCCGCCGGCATCAACATCTCCCGGCGGACGGCGGCCAAATACCGCACTGCTCTGGGTATCCCGCCCGCCTCAGCCAGAAAAGCTAGGAGTTAGGAAGCTAGGAGTTAGGAGTTAGGAGTTAGGAGTTAGGAGTGATGAGTTAAAAGTTAAACTCATCACTCATGAGACTGTCAAAAAAGCCTGTCATTGCGAGGAGGCCCAACGGGCCGACGTGGCAATCCGTTCCTAACCCCCATGATTATCAGCATATTTCCGGTTTTAAGTTACGGATTCCCACGTCGCTTCGCTCCTCGGAATGACAGAAACGGGTTTATTGACACGCTGAGGAGTGATGCGTTAAAAGTTAAACTCATCACTCATCTCTCATCACTCCTAACTCTTGCATCGCCAGCCAGGTGTGCAGGGCGGCACCCAGGGGCAGCACGTCCTCGTTGAAGACCACAGCGGGGTTGTGCATGGGCCGCCCGAAGCGGGGGTCCTCCTGAGCCGTGCCCGCCCCCAGCAGCAGATAGGCACAGGGCAGTTCGTAGGTATAGGAGGCAAAATCCTCCGAGCCCATGCCCCCCTGGTCCAGCCGAAGCACCCGGTCCGGTCCGGCGACCTCCTCCGCCCAGCGGGCCGCCTGGTCCATCAGGGCCGGGTCGTTGCGCAGGGGCGGGGCCGAGGCAAGCTCCTCCACCAGGGCGCTGCCCCGAAAGGCCGCCGCCACCGACTCTGCCACCTGGCGGATGCGCTCCATGAGCTGCTCAGACAGCTCCCGGTCAAAGGTGCGGATGGTCCCCTCCAGCACCGCCCGGTCCGGGATGACGTTGGGCAGCTCTCCCGCCTGGAACCGGCCTACGGTGACGACGGCGGGGCTTTTGGCCGGGACCTCCCGGCTGACCAGCTCCTGCAGGGCCAGATAGATGTGGGCGGCAATGTTGATGGGGTCCACCCCCGTCTCGGGCATGGCCCCGTGGCAGCCCTTTCCCGTCACGGTGACGCGGAAGAGGGTACACCCGGCCATAAACGTCCCCCGCCCGCACAGCACCATGCCGGAGGGCGTGCCCGAATTTACATGCAGGGCGATGGCCGCCTGGGGTCTGGGCGCCTCCAGAACTCCCGCCTTCAGCATGGCCTTCGCTCCGGTGAAGCCCTCCTCGTCGGGCTGGAACACCAGCTTTACCGTGCCGTTTAACTGCGCCTGATACTTGCGCAGCAGGGCCGCCGCACCCAGCAGCATGGCCGCGTGCATGTCGTGGCCGCATGCGTGCATGGCCCCGTTGTCCGACTGAAAGTCCAACCCGCTCTGCTCCCGCCCCGCCAGGGCATCCATGTCCGCCCGCAGCAGGACACACCGGCCCGTGTCTTTCCCGGTGATGGCGGCCACCAGGCCGCCGCCCAGAGCCTGGGTCTGATAGCCCAGCTTTTTCAGTTCCCCGGCAATATAGGCCGCCGTGCGTGGCAGATCCTGACCCACCTCCGGGCAGCGGTGGATGGTCCGGCGGTGGGCTAGGATGGTCTCCCGCTCCTCCTGAGCGGCAGCCAACACGTCCCGGGCCGTAAGTTTTTGTTTCATAGGTCAGTTCCCCTTTCTTCTGTTTGGAATGGCTGAAAGATATTGTACCACATTTTCCCCCTTTACAACAGCGCAGAAGCAAAATCATCAGGAGGTCCTCTTTGTGACGATAGAAGCTTTTTATGCCGCTGTAGGCGGCGATTACCAGGCGACCCTGCGGCGGCTGATGGTCCCGGAGATCGTGGAGACCTTCGCTGTCCGCTATGCCCAGGACACCACCGTGGACCGGCTCCACCGGGCCTTGGAGGCGGGGGATGCCGAGCGCGCCTTCCGCACCGCCCACTCCCTGCGGGGACTGGCCCAGAACCTCGGCTTTGAGCGGCTGTATCAGGCAGCCGCCGTTTTGACAGAGGCCCTGCGCCCCAGACGGCTGCCCGTCTCCCCTGCCCTGCTTGCGGCGGTGGATGCGGCCCATCGACAGGTGACGGAAGCCGTCGCCGCCTATGCCAAGGCTTAACGCAAAGCCCAGCCTCTCATTCCCTCCACCTGGGAGGAAGGGGCTGATCTTATCGATAAAGGAGACCACGGAGTGCATATCTTGTCTGCCGCGCTCAGCACACTGAGCGCCTCTCCCACTGCGGGGCTGCTGCTGGCCGGGGAACTGGCCGCTGCCGCCTGGATGGTGGAGCGATTCGCCCGCCAGACCATAAAAATCCGAAAGCAGGATCAAGCCCTGGCCTATGAGCGGATCTTCTCCCGCTCCCTGTCCCGGCTGGATCACGAGGTCTATCTGCTCCTGCGCCGCAGCGACACCTTTCCCCTGTACGTCGCCGGGGACCTGCCCGGACTCACCGGACTGACCCTGGAGGATATGCAGCGGGACATCGCCTGCTTCTTCCAGCTGATGAGCGCCGCCGATGCCAAGACCCTGCGCCGGATGCTGGAGGAGTGGGACCGCAGCGCCCCCCTGCGCCTGACCTTTTACAGCAAATGGGGGGACCGATGGCTGGAGCTGTGCGCGCTGCCTGCGGAGAACAGCCACTACACCATGCTGAACCTGCGGGATGTGTCCACCCTGCGCCAGCGACAGGAGGAGATGGCCCGGCAGCTGGAGGAGGCCCAGGCGGCCAGCCGATCCAAAACAGAGTTTCTCTCCCGCATGAGCCACGAGATCCGCACCCCCATCAACGGCATCAACGGCCTGATGACCCTGACCCGCACCCGCCTGGGCGGCTCCAACCCGGAGGCGGAGGAATATCTCACCCGGGCAGAGGACCTGTCCCAGCATCTGCTGTCCGTCATCAACGATATTCTGGACCTGTCCCGCATTGAGACGGGAAAGACCGAACTGGAGCAGAAAAGCTTCGATCTTTACGCCCTGGGCGATCAGCTGCGCAGCATGTTCCAGAAAACTGTGGAGGCCAAGGGACTGCGTTTTCACCTGGAATTTAAAAACTTTACCGTCCGCTATGTGGTGGGCGATCAACTGCGTATCACACAAATACTGTTGAATTTCCTATCCAACGCGGTAAAATTTACCAGCCATGGTGAGATATCCGTCACCTTCCGCCAGATGATGCGCACAGATGACACGGTCAGCTTCCTGGTGGCCGTAAAAGACACCGGTAAAGGCATGGACCCCAAATTCATCACTTCCATTTTCCGCCCCTTCCAGCAGGAGAACGCCTCCATTGCCAAGACATACGGCGGCTCCGGTCTGGGCATGGCCATCACCGACCAACTGGTACGGCTGATGGGGGGCGAGATCATGGTGGACAGCATGCCCGGACGGGGCAGCACGTTCACCGTATACCTTCACCTGCCCATGGGGGACAGCCCCGCCCTCGTGGCAGAGCAGAAGGAGGAGACCGACGACTTCTCCTTTGAAGGCCGCCGCATCCTCATGGCCGAGGACAACGAGACCAACGCCGAGATCGCCGTGTCCATTCTGGAGGAGGTCCACGGGGCCCACGTGGAAGTGGCCCACAACGGCCGGGAGGCGGTGGACATGTTCTCCGCTCACCCGGCGGGCTATTACGACTTCATCCTCATGGACGTGCAGATGCCCGTGATGGATGGCCGCACCGCCGCCCGGACCATCCGCGCCCTGCCCCGGCCCGATGCCAAGACGGAGCTGATCTTCGCCCTGTCTGCCGACGCCTTCTCAGAGGACGAGCGCCAGTCTGTGGAGGCAGGCATGAACGGTCACTTCTCCAAGCCCGTGAATTATGACGAGCTCCGCCGCTGTGTGGGAACCTTTTTCAAAAGCAGAGAGGACGGTTAAATGTCCAAGCGTTCTAAAAACAGAAAACTGTCCCGCTAGGGAAAAATAGCGGTGCAGACGGCGGCTCTGTCCCCTCCACCCCCGGCGACCCCGGCAGCGTCACCCCCGGCAGGTGCAGCGCACCGTCTCCCTGTCGGAAGACGATGCCTCCATCCAGTCTCAGCCCCAGCAGCCCCTGCCCGCCTATGAGGTACGCACCATGCTCTATTTCGCGGAAAAACTGTGGACCCGGCCCACGGGTCTCTCTCCTGCCAAGCTGGCCCGCACCCGGCTCACTGCGCTGACATTGCTGCCTGGAAAGGCGTAAACAAAATGGGACGGCCCCCGTGATCTCAGATCACAGGGACCGTCCCATTGATTTTTCTTGTTCACTTCGCTTCTTCACATCCGGGCAAGCTTTCGATGGCCGCGATCAGCGCGGCTACCTCCTCGTTCCGGGTGCTCCAGCTGGTGCAGAATCGGATACAGTTGTGCTGCGCGTCCACGGCGTGACTCAGTTCAAAGATGAAGTCTTTCCCCAGCGCCGCCTCCTGCGCCCGGCTCACCACAGCGAACTGCTGGTTGGTGGGGCTGTCCACCCACAGGGGAATACCCGCCTTTTGAAAGGCCGCCTTGATCTCCATGGCCTGGCGGTCCGCCCTCCGGGCCAGGTCGAAGTACAGGCCGTTCTGGAACAGGGTGTAAAATTGCAGGCCCATCAGCCAGCCCTTGGCCAGCACATCCCCCCGCTGCTTCATGCAGGTGCGGAAGTGATCTTGCAGGGCAGGGTTTCCCAGCACCAGGGCCTCCCCGAACAGGGCCCCGCACTTGGTCCCTCCGATGTAAAAGGCATCTGTCAGCCGGGCCAGGTCAGCCAGGGTCACGTCGCAGCCCTCGCTGGCAAGCCAATAGCCCAGTCTGGCCCCATCCAAAAACAGATACAGGCCATACTTTTTACACGCGGCAGACAGCTCCTCCAGCTCCGCCTTGGCATACACCGTGCCAAACTCCGACGGGCTGGAGATATAGGCCAGCTTGGGCTGGGTGAGGTACTCGGGCGCTCCCCCATCCAGATACCTGCGGCAATCCTCCTCCACCGCCCGGGCGGTAAGCTTGCCGTTTTCCGCCGGGACGGCCAGCACCTTGTGCCCGGTGAGCTCAATGGACCCGGCCTCGTGGGCGTTGATGTGTCCCGTGTCCACACTGATCACGCTCTGCCAGGGCCGCAGGGCGGCGGCGATCAGGGTGGCGTTGGTGGGGGTGCCGCCCACGATAAAGTGGACCTGGGCCTTCACGCCACCCAAATGCTTCAGGATCTCCGCCTGAGCCCTCTCACACCATCGGTCCGCCCCATAGCCGGGGTAGCTCTCCTCGTTGTTCTGGGCCAGCGCTTTTAAAATCTCCGGGTGCGCCCCCCGGTTATAGTCGTTATTGAACCGGAACATCGCTCTCTCCTCCGTTTTCTCGTTTGATAGCAACTTGATTATAGCATCTCCCGCACAGCGGCTTCAACCTTTTCCCAGTGGGTTTTATATGTGTTTCACGCTATGAAAAGTTTTTTGAGAAATTTGAAAAAAGTTGTTGACAACTCACGCCTTTTCTGATAAGATACTCATTGTTCCGAGCGAACAGGCCGCAAAAAGCCCACAACAAAATATGGGGGTATAGCTCAGCTGGGAGAGCGCTTGAATGGCATTCAAGAGGTCAGCGGTTCGATCCCGCTTATCTCCACCAACCGGACATCCGACAGGATGTCCGGTTTTTCTTTGTCTCTACACTGGGCAGCCGACCGCCGCTCGATCGTCTGCACCGGATAAAAGCACCCTCCGCCCCCGGCATAAAGCCAGGGCGAAGGGTGCCTGTTTTATATTACGCTATGCTGTTGTTCTGCTTACATGCGCTTCCACACGGCACCGCCGGGCACGTCGGTGACCTCCACGCCCATCTCCTTCAGCTGATCCCGGAGCTGGTCGGCCTTGGCAAAGTCCTTGGCCTTCTTGGCCTGACCCCGGGCCAGGACCAGGGCATCGATGTCTGCGTCGCCTTCTCCGGTGACGGTGTAGTCCCCCTGAGAGGCGGCCGCCTTCTGAGCCTTAGCCAGCTCCTGGCGGCGGGCCTGGGCTTTCTCCAGCAGGGACAGGGACAGCACCCCGTCAAAGCTGCCCAGGATGGCCAGCTTGGTGGCACCGTTGGTCTTGGCCTTCAGGGCATCATACAGGGCGGTGACACCCTGGGCGGTGTTCAGGTCATTGCCCATCTGCTGACGGAACTTATCCTCATACTCCTTCACCACGGCCCGGTCCACTTCCCCGTCCTTGGGGTCCAGGGCAGCGATCTTGCTCACCAGCTTCTGATAGGCCCCGGCGGCGTTGTCCAGGTTCTCCCAGGTAAACACCAGGCCCTTGCGATAATGGCTCTGCAGGCAGAAGAAACGATAAGCCAGGGGATCATAGCCCTTCTCCTCCAGCAGGGAGACGGTCAAAAACTCCCCCTTGGACTTGGACATCTTGCCGGTGGTGGTGTTCAGGTGGTGGACATGGAACCACTGGGGGCACCAGGGGTGGCCCAGATAGCTCTCGGACTGGGCGATCTCGTTGGTGTGGTGGGGGAAAGCGTTGTCGATGCCGCCGCAGTGCAGGTCCAGATACTCGCCGTTATACTTCATGGAGATGCCGGAGCACTCGATGTGCCAGCCGGGGTAACCCACCCCCCAGGGGGAGTCCCACTTCAGGGCCTGATCCTCGAACTTGGACTTGGTGAACCACAGGACGAAGTCGTTCTTGTTGCGCTTGTTCACGTCCTCTTCCACGCCCTCCCGGACGCCCACGGCCAGGTCCTCCTCGTCGTGGGCATTGAAGACATAGTAACGGTCCAGCTTGGAGGTGTCGAAATACACGTTGCCCCCGGCCACATAGGCATAGCCCTTGTCCAGCAGGGCGGAGACGATCTTGATATACTCGTCGATGCAGCCGGTGGCGGGCTGGACCACGGCGGGCCGCTTGATGTTCAGCTTTTGACAGTCCTGGAAAAAGGCGTCGGTGTAATACTGGGCGATCTCCATCACCGTCTTGTGCTCCCGGCGGGCGCCCTTGAGCATCTTGTCCTCGCCGGTGTCTGCGTCGCTGGCCAGGTGGCCCACGTCGGTGATGTTCATCACCCGGTTCACGTCGTACCCGTCGTAGCGCAGGAACTTCTCCAGCACGTCCTCCATGATATAGGAGCGCAGGTTTCCGATGTGGGCAAAGTGGTACACCGTGGGGCCACAGGTGTACATCTCCACATGGCCGGGGGTGTGGGTCTGGAAGGTCTCCTTCTTGTGGGTGGCGGAATTATACAAAAGCATGATATTCTCTCCTTCTTCTGTGGTAACGGGACGCAGCCGTCCGTTTGATCATTTGTTCTGTTTGGCCAGTTGCTGCTCCAGCTGCTCCACCCGTTCTGCCAGGGCGGCCAGCTTCTCCAGGGTGGGGTTCTCCACGCTGGTCTGGTCCACCTCGTCGGCAAAGTGGGTGGTCCGCCCGGCGATACGGACGATCTGGGCGGGGATACCCACGGCGGTGGCATCGTCAGGCACCTCGCTGAGGACCACGGCGTTGGCGGCGATACGGGAATTATCCCCCACTTTAAAGGGACCCAATACCTTGGCCCCGCAGCTGATGAGCACGTTGTTGCCGATGGTTGGGTGGCGCTTGCCCTGGTCCTTGCCCGTGCCGCCCAGGGTCACGCCGTGGTAGATGAGGCAGTCATCCCCCACCTCGGCGGTCTCGCCGATGACGATGCCCATGCCGTGGTCGATGACCAGGCGGCGGCCGATGGTGGCCCCGGGGTGGATCTCAATGCCCGTCCAGAAGCGGCTCCACTGGGATACCCACCGGGCCAGGAACCGCCAGTTCTTACAGTAGAGCCAGTGGGCCACCCGGTGATAAAGCACCGCATGGACGCCCTGGTACAGCAGCAGGATCTCCAGCTTGGACCTGGCGGCCGGGTCCCGGCGCTGATAGGCCTCCAACGTCTCGTTGAGTGTTTTAAACATCTTCGTTTCCTCTCCTTCTCCGGCCACGCCGAAAAAACAAAAACCCCTTACGCCCGCACGGGCATAAGAGGCGACTGAAAACTCGCGGTTCCACTCTCATTTCTCACTTCACTGGCCGCTATCGGGGCCAAGCCGGGGGCCATTACGCCCCGCACTCCCGGACGCACTTCACGCCTTGCCGCCGCAGGCCCCCTTCCAGCCGATGAAAGGCCCTCTCTGTTCTTTGGCCAAACCGCTACTCTTTCCGCTCTGCGTGCTTACATTTTTATTATATTATCATCCCCCGGCGGCGGTGTCAAGTGCCGCAGGCTCTTTTTGCATGAAACAGCCTTTGCACGGCAAAAGCCCGCCGCACGGAAGCTCCATGCGGCGGGCTTGTTGTATGCAGAAAAGATGCTGCAAACAGGCGGCAAATTACTTGGCCAGCTGCTTGGCGATCTCCTCGGCGAAGTTCTCCTGCTTCTTCTCGATGCCCTCGCCCTTCTCGAAGCGGACAGCGGCCTTCAGCTTGATGGAACCGCCCTGCTCCTTGGCCACCTTGGCCACATACTGCTCCACGCTCATGGAGTTGTCCTTCACGAACTCCTGCTGCAGCAGGCAGTTCTCCTCATAGAACTTGCGCAGCTTGCCGGTGACGATGCCCTGCTTCACCTTGTCGGGCTTGGCAGCCATCTTGGGGTCGTTCTCCATCTGGACCAGCAGGATCTTCTTCTCCTCCTCCAGAGTGGCATCGTCCACCTCGGACTTATCCAGGAAGCGGGGATTCAGAGCCGCGATCTGCATGGCCATGTCCTTGCCCACCTCGGCCACCTGCTCGGGAGCCAGATCGGTGTCCAGGTTGACCAGCACGCCGATCTTGCCGCCGGCGTGGATATAGGGCACGGAGACACCGTCCACATAGAAGGCGAAGCGGCGGACCTTGATGTTCTCGCCGATGACCAGGACCATCTCCTGCTGCTCCTCCTGCACGGTGCGGCCATTGCCGAAGTCGGCGGCCATCAGGGCCTCCAGGTCGGCGGGCTGGACCTTGGCCACAACAGCGGCCACGCCCTTGACGAAGTCCACAAACTTCTCGTTCTTGCCCACGAAGTCGGTCTCGGCGTTGACCTCGACCACCACGCCCACGCCGTCAACCACAGCGGCGTAAGCCATACCCTCGGCGGCGATGCGGCCGGCCTTCTTCTGAGAGGCAGCCAGGCCCCGCTCGCGGAGGAGCTCCACGGCCTTGTCCATGTTGCCCTCGGCCTCGGTCAGGGCCTTCTTGCAGTCCATCATGCCCACGCCGGTCATTTCGCGCAGGGCCTGTACGTCTTTCGCAGTGATCGCCATAATCACATTACCTCCGTTATTTTGGTTTTAAAAAAGGCGCGCCCGGCCCGCGCACGGGCGGGCGCACCTTGGTTTCACAAATCAGATGTGTGCTGAAAATTACTCAGCGGTCTCCTCGGCGGGAGCGGCGGCCTCGTCCTGGCCCTGCTTTCCCTCCTGGATGGCGTTGGCCATGACAGAGGAGATCAGCTTGATGGCGCGGATAGCGTCGTCGTTGCCGGGGATGACGTAGTCGATCTCGTCGGGATCGCAGTTGGTGTCCACGATGGCGACAATGGGGATGTTCAGCTTGCGGGCCTCGTTGATGGCGTTGCGCTCCTTGCGGGGGTCAACGACAAACAGGGCACCGGGCAGCTTCTTCATCTCGGTCACGCCGCCCAGATACTTCTCCAGCTTGGCGATCTCGCCCATGTGCTTCATGACTTCCTTCTTGGGCAGCATGTCGAAGGTGCCGTCCTCCTGCATCTTCTTCAGCTGGTTCAGGCGGTCCACACGGCCGCGCATGGTCTTGAAGTTGGTCAGCATGCCGCCCAGCCAGCGGGCGTTCACCCAGTACATACCCACACGGCCGGCCTCTTCCTTGATGGCCTCCTGAGCCTGCTTCTTGGTGCCGACGAACAGGATGGTCTCGCCCTTCTCGCCCAGCTCGCGGACGAAGTTATAGGCCTCCTCCAGCTTCTTCACGGTCTTCTGCAGGTCGATGATATAGATACCGTTGCGCTCGGTGTAAATGTAGGTGGCCATCTTGGGGTTCCACCGACGGGTCTGGTGGCCGAAGTGAACGCCGGCCTCCAGCAGCTGCTTCATAGATACGACTGCCATGATTGTTTCCTCCTAAATTTCAGTTCAATTCTTCTGGGGGCTTCATATTTCCCGCCAACCCGGCAAGCCGGGCACCGGGCGAAAAATCCACACTCCCACGCATAATGCTTTGATATTCTACCATAGCTCTCCCGGCAATGCAAGGATTTTTTCCCGTTTTCCCGAGATTTATACTATTTATATAAACACAGCATCTCCGCCGCCCGTGTCTCAGACAAAGTGCTCCCGGGCGTACCGCAGCAGCTCCTCCCGAAAGTCCGGGTGGGCGATGGAGGCCATGGCCTCGGCCCGCTCTCTCAGGGACTTGCCGGGCAGGCTGACCACGCCGTATTCCGTGGCCACATACTGGATCATGGTCCGGGGGGCACTCACCGTGCTGCCCGCTGGGATGGCGGGGAGGATGTTGGACTTGCGCTCCCCCTCCTTGGTCACCCGGGAGGAGTTGATGCAGATAAAGCCCTTGCCGCCCTTGGAGCGGAATGCCCCCTCCAGAAAGTCCATCTGCCCGCCGATGCCGGACAGCTGGCGGGTCCCGGCGCTCTCCGCATTCTCCTGGCCCATCAAATCCAGCTGCACCCCGCCGTTGATGCTGATGACGTTGCTCAGTCGGCTGATGCGGTCCACCGAGTGGATGTAGTCCAGATCCCCGGGGTGGAACAGGCCCGGCTCGGCGGAGAGCCAGTCGTACAGCTCCTGACTGCCCATGGCCAGGTTCCAGGCGGACAGACCGGTATCCAGCTCTTTCCGGGCGTTGGTCAGCTTTCCCGCCTTGTAAAGCTCCAAAAACGGGTCACTTATGGTACCGGTGTGGCAGCCCAGGTCCTTCTTGTCCGACTGGGCCAGCATCTTGGCCACGGTGTAGGGCACGCCGCCCACGCCCAGGGACAGCACCGCCCCGTCGGGGATCAGCTCCACCACCCGGCGGGCGATCTCTATATCCGTGGCGCTGGGCTCCCGATAGGAGCGCTGGGGCAGGGGCTCGTGGACCCCCTCCACCACAAAGTCCGCCTCGCTCAGGTGGACCCGGTGGGAGCCGTCCACCCCCTGCAGCCTGGGATAGTGCTCGTTGACCTCAAAGATCACCGTGCGGGCGCTCTGGAAGATGGTCCGCCAGGCGTAGTTGGAGATACCCAGACCGCAATAGCCCTCCCCGTCGGGCCGGGACACAGGGACCACCGCCACGTCACAGCGGATGTGTCCATCCCGATACAGATAGGGCAGCGACCGCAGCACCACCGGCAAAAAGGTCACCAGACCCCGCTTTTGCAGTTTGCGCTCATAGTCGCCGATGTGCCAGCTGTAATAAGAGAAGCTCTCCCCCTCCGGGTCCTGCTCCACGATCTCGATGCGGGGGCGGATGACCAGGCCGCCCCGGACCTTCACGTCTCTCACCTGTCCCTTCCGGGCGGCCAGTGCCCGGTCCACCAGCTCGGGAAAGCCCGCGCCAAAGCCATAGTCCACCCAGTCGCCGGACTGCACCGCCCCGGCGGCCTGTTCCGGCGTGACAAATTTCGTCTGTTTTCCTGCCATGCTCTTGATTCCTTTCTCGCTTGTCTTATTCCGCTCCCCGTCGGGCCGGGCCGCAGACTATCGTGTTCTCTTACTTTACGGTATCTTTCCCCCGTTGTAAAGGACTTTCTGCCTGCCCGAAAAGGGCCGGTTTTAAAATCGTTAAGCGTTGACCGAAAAAGAATCTCGTTTTCTTTTCCAAAAAAACCTCCCAACTTTGTAAAAGCGATTGAAAAGGGACGGGACTTTGAGTATAATCTGGGCATAAACGATAACAAAGCAGCACCGACGGGGCCGGGTGTCAAGCGGGTCCCGCCGGGAGACAAAGAACGTATTCCGGTGTGAGAACAGAGATTTCAGAATTTTGAAAGGGGTTATTTATTATGCGTCCTGAACTGATCAGCCAGCCCATCACGGGCATTTGTTCCTTTGGCCGCTATCCCATCTGTCTGGACCTGGACGAGCTGAAGGCCGACTTCGGCGTGCTGGGTGTTCCCTTCGATATGGGCGTTGGCTTCCTCAGCGGTGCCCGCATGGGTCCCCGCCGTATCCGCGAGGCCTCCACCCAGTATGGCCGGGGCAACGTGGGCTATTATGATTACGAGGCCGACGAGCAGATGCTGGCCGCCCCCATCACCATCGCCGACTGCGGCGATGCCGACGTGCTCCAGGGCGACCGGGACTACTCCTTCCAGTGCATCGAGCGTGCCGTCCGCCGCATCATCCGGGCCGGCTCCATCCCCATCGTCATGGGCGGCGACCACTCCATCAGCATCCCCGTGGGCCGGGCTCTGGAGGAGTACGGCAAGAAGATCTGCGTCATCCAGTTCGATGCCCACCTGGACTGGACCAGCCACGTAGGTCCCCTGGTCCAGGGCAACGGCAGCCCCATGCGCCGCATGTCCGAGATGGACCACATCGGCCAGATGGTGCAGATCGGTCTGCGGGGCATGGGCAGCGGCAAGAAGAGCGACTATGACGATGCCCGGGCCTATGGCAGCAAGCTGATCTCCGCCCGGGAGCTGCACTCCAAGGGTGTGCAGTGGGTCCTGGACCAGATCCCCGACGCCGAGGCCTATTACATCACCTTCGACATCGACGGCTACGACATGCCCCTGGCCCCCGGTGCCGCCTCTCCCCTGCCCGGCGGCATCACTTACGACGAGAGCATGGATATGCTCAAGGCCATCTGCCAGACCGGCAAAGTGGTGGCCATGGACCTGGTGGAGGTCGCCCCCACCTATGACCCCACCGGCTGCACCGATCGTCTGGCCGCTCTGACCATGCTCCAGGTCATCGCCCACACGGGTAAGAAGCTCCACGAGAACGACAACAAGTAATCATAATATCCCATCACCATCTCTCTTATCCCCCTCTTTGATCTGACCAACAGCGCCCGGTCCGTCCGCCAGACGGGCCGGGCGCTGTTGTCTGTGTTCCGGTATTCCGGTTTCAAAGTCAAGCGTTTTTTCTTCCCTTTTTTTGATTTGAACCTTGCATTTCTCGCCCTTTTCCGCGCCCCCACTTGAAAAAAAAAAAAAAAAAACGGCTATACTTTTCCTTAGGATTTTAGGTGGTGAACGACAGTTTTCCTGCAAAAGATCCTAAGAGGAGAGTGCTTTTGCACACCCCGGAGCCATATATTCTTTCTACATAGGCTGGCAGCACCGGTGGAGGGCGCAAAAGCGGGCAAAAACACGCTGTTATTGAGGAGGAATTTCAACATGACATTCGAAACGGTTGACAATATCCTGACCATCAGCACCGACACCGTCATGACCACGGCCATGGCCGGTATCCTGCTGCTCATTGGCTTTTGGATCAAGAAAAAGGTCAAGATCTTAGACAAATACTGCATTCCCGCCCCTGTGGTGGGCGGCTTTCTGTTCATGTTCATCACCTGGGCCGGATATTCCACCAACACCTTTACCTTTAACTTCACCAACACCTTCCAGGACCCCTTTATGCTGGCCTTCTTCACCACCGTTGGCCTGGGGGCCAGCTTCTCCCTGCTGAAAAAGGGCGGCGTGCTGCTGATCATCTATTGGCTCACCGCCGGTATCATCTCCATCTTCCAGAACATCATCGGCATCGCCGTGGGCACCGCCATCGGCCTTCCCGCCCCTTACGCCCTGCTGTCCAGCGCCATCTCCATGATCGGCGGCCACGGCGCGGCTCTGTCCTATGGCAGCACCTTTGTGAAGATGGGCTATGACCAGGGCCAGCTGGTGGGCGCTGCCGCCGCCACCTTCGGTCTGATCACCGCCGTGTTGGTGGGCGGCCCCGTTGGCCGTCACCTCATCGTGAAGAACGACCTGAAGCCCGAGGAGAACAACGAGAACTACGACGACATCGAAAGCGTCAACGCCTCCAGCGGCTCCAAGCTCTCCGGCCTGGATGTGATCAAGAACGTGGTAGTCATCCTGGTGTGCATGGCCGTGGGCACTGTCATCTCCGGCAAGATCGGCGAGCTCATTGACATGAGCTTCCCCACCTATGTGGGCGCGATGTTCGTGGCCGTGATCGTCCGCAACCTGAATGACCGCTTCCACATGTACAACTTCAGCTTCTCCCTGGTGGACGGCATCGGCGACGTGATGCTGAACCTGTATCTTGGTCTGGCTCTGATGACCTTGAAGCTGTGGGAGCTGGCCGGTCTTGTGGGCGGTGTCCTGCTGGTGGTGGTGTGCCAGGTGGTCTTCATGATCCTGGTTGCCAACTTTGTGGTGTTCCGCGTTTTGGGCCGGAACTATGATGCCGCTGTCATGTGCGCCGGTCTGTGCGGCCACGGCCTGGGAGCCACTCCCTCCGCCATCGTGAACATGACCGCCGTCACCGAGAAGTATGGCATGTCCCGCCGTGCCTTTATGGTGGTGCCCATCGTGGGCGCTTTCCTGGTGGACATCATCTATCAGCCCCAGACCATCGCCTTCATTAAGTTCTTTGTGCACGGCTTCACCGGCTGATCTCTGTACCCACGCTTTCTAATCGGATATGAATTCCCGCGACGGAGGACCTTTGCTGCCGGTCCTCCGTCGCCTTTTGTTTGCTTTTCCCGGTTTTCATTGCTTTTTTTCCACACCTTCGATATAATAAGCATAGTCAAATATCATGCGGTGACGCCGCTGAGTAAGGAGATCATGTATGCTTTGCTTTAATCACTTTAACTTCAACGTCTTGGACTTAGACCGCAGCCTGGCCTTTTACAAGCAGGCCCTGGGCCTGACCCCCGTGCGGGAGAAGGAGGCGGAGGACCAGTCCTTCAAGCTGGTCTATCTGGCCGACGCCACAGGCAGCCCCTTTCAGCTGGAGCTGACCTGGCTGCGGGATCGGAAAGAGCCCTATAATTTGGGCGAGTGCGAGTTCCATCTGGCCTTCACCGCCGACGACTTTCAGGCCATGTATGAAAAGCACAAGGCTATGGGCTGTATCTGCTTTGAGAACCCCGCCATGGGTATCTATTTCATCTCTGATCCCGACGGCTATTGGATCGAGATCGTCCCCGCCAAGGGCTGACCGGGCACTCCCCCAAATACGACCAAACGGAGGTTTCTTATCATGTCTGAACCAACTTCACATTCCGGCCACCGCAACGGCGGCTTCGGCTCGTCCTTCGGGTTTATCATCGCCTGCGTAGGCTCCGCCGTGGGCCTGGGCAACATCTGGATGTTCCCCTACCGCCTGGGACAGTATGGCGGCGCAGCCTTCCTCATCCCCTATCTGTTCTTCGTCCTTCTCTTCGGCTGGGTGGGCCTGTCCGCCGAGTTCGGCATCGGCCGGCTGGCCGGAACGGGCACCATCGGGGCCTATGAGTACTGCTTTGCCGCCCGGGGGAAGAAAAAGCTGGGCGGCGCACTCAGCTGGCTGCCCCTGATGGGCTCGCTGGGCATCGCCATCGGCTATGCAGTGATCCTGGGCTGGGTGCTCAACAGCCTGGCCGGTTTCATCTCCGGCCAGCTGATGAGCGCAGATCCTGCCCCCTTCTTCCAGGCCGCCGCCTCCAGCTTTGGTAACCCCATCTGGCACACGGCGGTGGTGGCCGTGGTCTGCCTGGTACTCATTTTCGGCGTGTCCGCCGGCATTGAGCGGGTGAGCAAGGTACTCATGCCCCTGTTTTTCCTGCTGTTCCTTGTGCTGGCCGCCTGGGTGTTCACCCTGCCCGGAGCCGGCGAGGGCTATCGCTTCCTGTTCGTCCCCCACTGGGAGCAGCTGCTGCGGACCGAGACCTGGATCATGGCTATGGGCCAGGCCTTCTTCTCCCTGTCCATCACCGGCTCCGGCATGATCGTCTACGGGGCCTATCTGAAAAAGGATGCGGACATCCCCGGTGCCTCCCTCCGCACCGCCTTTTTCGACACGTTGGCCGCCATGCTCTCCGCCGTGGCCATCATCCCCGCCGTGTTCGCCTATGGGCTGGACGTGGCCCGGGGCCCCTCTTTGATGTTCCTCACGCTGCCCGCCGTGTTCCAGCAGATGCCCATGGGCCAGCTGTTTGCCGTGTTCTTCTTCCTGTCCGTGTTCTTTGCGGGCATCACCTCCCTCATCAACATGTTCGAGGCGGTGGTGGAGAGCTGGCAGAGCCACTTCAATTTAAACCGCAAGCTGGCCGTTTTACTGTGCTCCGCCATCACGCTGGGCGTGGGCCTCTTTTTGGAGGCGGAGCCCAACGTGGGCCGGTGGATGGACTTTATCACCATCGGCGTGGTCCCCATCGGCGCAGTGATGGGCGCGGTGTCCGTCTATTATGTGCTGGGCTGGCCCAAGCTGCGGCAGGAGCTCCAGCTGGGCCGGAAAAAGCCCATCAGCGCCGCCTTCGGCGCAGTGGGCCGCTATGTCTATGTGCCCCTGACCATTCTTGTTCTGATCCTGGGCTTTGCTCTGGGCGGGATCGGCTAATCTCCCCGCCCAGATCCACGGAAGAGGTGATTTTCTCGCTATGATCCGCCGACAACATCATATTGATATGTGCAATGGCCCGCTGTGGAACAAGATCCTCCTCTTTGCCCTGCCCCTCATGGCCTCCAGCATCCTTCAGCTGCTGTTCAACGCCGCCGACGTGGTGGTGGTGGGCCGCTATGCCGGCAAGGAGGCCCTGGCAGCGGTTGGTTCTAACTCCGCCCTCATCAACCTGATGATCAACCTGTTTGTGGGCCTGTCCGTGGGCACCAACGTGGTGGTGGCCCGGGACCTGGGGGCCGGGCGGCACGACAACGTCAGCCGCAGCGTCCACAGCTCCATCACCCTGGCCCTCATCAGCGGCGTGGGGATGGCCGTGTTCGGCGTGGTCATGGTCCGCCAGCTGCTGGAGTGGATGAGCTCCCCCACCGATGTCATCGACCTGGCCACCGTCTATCTGCGCATCTACTTTTTGGGTATGCCCGCCAATATGCTCTATAACTTCGGTGCGGCCATCCTTCGGGCCCAGGGGGACACCCAGCGGCCCCTATACTTCCTCACGGCGGCGGGCATCGTAAACGTCATTCTGAACCTATGCTTCGTCATCGGTTTCAGGATGGACGTGGACGGCGTGGCCCTGGCCACCATCATCTCCCAGTACATCTCCGCCGCCCTGGTCCTGCGCTGTCTCATGAGGGAGACGGGGCCCCTCCGTCTGGAGCTCAGCAAGCTGCGGCTGGACTGGCCTGTGGTCCGGCGCATCCTCCAGGTAGGGCTGCCCGCCGGATTCCAGGGCATCGTGTTCTCCCTGTCCAACGTGGTCATCCAGTCGTCCCTGAACTCCTTTAACGACGCGGCCCTGGTGGCCGGCTCCGCCGCCTCCTCCAACATCGAGAATTTTGTCTACGCCGCCATGAACTCCTTCTACCAGACGGCGCTCACCTTCTGCGGCCAGAACTACGGTGCGGCCAAGTGCAAGCGTGTGGATCGGACTCTGTTCCTGTGCGTCACCTTTTCCATGACCACCGGCCTGGTGCTGGGCAACCTGGCCTATCTCTTCGGCCGTCCTCTGGCCAGCATTTACGCCCCCGGCGAGGAGGAGGTCATCCGTCAGGCCCTGGTTCGTCTGAGCTTCATCTGCTGTCCCTATCTGCTGGGCGGCTTTATGGACACCATGGTGGGCGGCCTGCGGGGCATCGGCTACTCCGTCATCCCCATGATCGTCTCCCTGGTTGGGGCCTGCGGTCTGCGCCTTGTCTGGGTGGCCACCGTGTTCCCCCTGTTCCACAGCCCCGCCACGCTGTACTTCTCCTATCCTGTCACCTGGACCATCACCGGCCTGACCCACCTCATCTTTTTCCTGTGCGTAAGAAAGCGGGCCTATGCCCGGCTGGAACACCCCGACCCGGTCTTCCGGGCCAACTGATTTAGAGCCAACGAACAAAAACGCCCCGCTTCTCGTTTCAGAAGCGGGGCGTTATGTATGCACGTTGATCGGTCTGGAAAACTCAGCCCAGGCGGCGGGCACCCACGAAGCCGGAGGTATAGTAGGCCTCGTTCATGCCGCTGACGATGACACCCACCTTAGAAGTGGAGGCGTGGACAAACTTGCCGCCGCCCACATAGATGCCCACATGGGAAGCGCGGCTGGAACTGCCGGACTTTTTGAAGAACACCAAGTCACCGGCCTGCAGCTGATCCATGGAGACGGCGGTGCCGTTGTTCAGCTGGGTGGAGGCGGTACGGTTGACATTGTAGCCAAACTGGTTGCACACATACTTCACAAAGCCGGAGCAGTCAAAGCCCTTGGGGCTGCTGCCGCCGTAAACGTAGGGATAACCCACATACTTCAGGGCGAACTCGGCCATTTTCTGGCCGTTGGTGGTGTTGGCAGCGGCGGCCTGAGCGGCCTTGGCGGTAGCCTCGTCCACGATGGACACATAGTCAGAGCTCACATAGCCGGAGCTGATCTTGTACCAGCCGTTGCTCTGGCCGGTAATGGTGACGATGGCACCGTTCTTCAGGCTTCCGGCCTTATCAAACTCGGTGCCGGCGCCGGTGCGGATGTACAGGCTGGAGGCGATGACCTGGCCATAACGGGTGGTCTGCACGGCGCTCTCGGCGGCCTGAGCCACCTCTTCCGCAGCGGCAGCAGCCTCTACGGGGGAGCTGGAAGCGGCGGCGGTGACGGCGTTCTCCGCCCCGTCCAGAATGAGGTACTCGCCAAAGGCGAAGCCGGTCAGACCATCCACAGCGATCTGATACCAGCCGTCCTCGGCGGTAGCAAGCACTTCGACCTTGCTGCCGTTCTGCAGATCAGCCAGGACCTTGCTCTCGGTGCTGGCCCCCTCCCGCAGATTCAGAGTGGTGTCACCGGAATTCACAGTCCCGCTGACAGCCATGGTGGGAACGGCCATGGTGCTGGCGATCATCAGGCCCGCGAGAATACGGGCAGCAAGTTTCTTATTGAAGTGCATGTCGGAGGTCCTCCCTTTCTCTACTGGTGCAGCTTGTTAAAAGCGGCAGGTTTGTTACTTGGAGCTCAGAGCCCGTTCCAGCCACACAGAGGCCACATCCATGGCGGCATACAGGCTGTCCTTCTCGCTCTTCTTGACCACCCGGTCCCGGCTTTTCAGGTCGGGGTCGGTGAGCTGAAGCTGAACGTCCACTTTATCGGCCATCTCCAGGCCATCCACCTTCTTGGTGGACAGGATCCGCAGCATCACAATGTATTTCTCAGCCATGGTGCCGTAATAGATCAGGTTGTCTTTCCGACGCAGGGGGTGCCCTTTATAGGAAAGAGGAATATTCTCGCTTGCCAATGGAATTCCTCCTCGTCATTTAAAACTGTAACCGAATTGTAACACATTTGTTACCGGTTGTCAATCCTTTTTCCAGATAAAGCATGGCCAATCTTGCTGGTTGTTGAATTAAAATAAATACTGTCCATTTTAATCAATAACGTCTATTTTAATTGATAATATCTAAAAATATATGATATAGTAAATGCAAAAATACGTCGCACATCACTGAAGAGGAGTTTAGCACGTGCTTTTAGATGAAAAAACAAGAAGCAGGATTCAGCTAAAAATTCGGAACGGCTGCGGACAGGGTGAAGGGAAAGACTACAAACCATGGATACGTGTTGGGGAATTCTCCAGTAGCGGGACAAGCTATCGTATCCCATATTATAAACAAGGTGGCCGTAGCGGAATCCCGGTTTTCC
The DNA here is from genome assembly GCF_014287875.1 of Flintibacter faecis. Classification (GTDB taxonomy): domain Bacteria; phylum Bacillota; class Clostridia; order Oscillospirales; family Oscillospiraceae; genus Lawsonibacter; species Lawsonibacter faecis_A. The sequence goes on from NZ_JACOPN010000003.1 coordinate 228,734, forward strand.
CGCGACCTCGGTTTTGTGATATCTGCGTAAAATATTTGCAAACTCATCGCGCTTCCGCCTTTGTGCTGAATTATGGGCAAAGAAATAAGGACTGCTATGACGGAATTGTTCGCCGTCAGGACACGGCAATTTCGGAAATTAGCCCCCTTGAAGTGGTAAATGCGGACACTGGCAATGAACTACACCTCATTTTTGGTACAGTTCTTCCTTGCTTTCCGTGCTTTTTGTTCATTGTGCCGCCGCTGATTCACAGCGGCGGCACACGCGCTTAATCGGTGCGATGAAAAATTCACAAAAAATAACTTGCAACTTGTTTGCTGCGTGCTATGATGGGAGCGAAATAAAGAGCGCTTTGCGCTCGGATGGGAACGAGAGGGTGAACGTACCTTGTTGGAGTTTTTAGAGCAGGAACAGATCAGCCGTGAGCTGCTCGACGGCATCCGCACCTATCGTGCACAGTACCCCACGGAACCGGCACTGCAAAGCCGAGTCCCGCAGCCCCACTATCACTATTACGGCAAGGAGGTCTGGGAGGCCGCCATCGCCGCATTGCTGTGCGGGGAAAATCTGCTGCTTGCCGGCAGCAAGGCGACGGGCAAAAACGTGCTGGCGGAAAACTTGGCACAGGCGTTCGGACGCCCTGCGTGGGATGTCTCCTTCCATGTCAGCATGGATGCAGCGGGCCTGATCGGCATGGACACCTTTGAGAACGGACAGGTGACCTTCCGCCCCGGTCCGGTGTATCTCTGCGCAAAGTACGGCGGCTTCGGCGTGCTCGACGAGATCAACATGGCAAAGAACGAGGCCCTCGCCGTGCTGCACGCCGCACTTGACTTCCGCCGTGCCATTGACGTGCCCGGCTATGCGCGCATGGAGGTCCACCCCGCCGCACGCTTTATCGGCACGATGAACTACGGCTACGCCGGCACACGAGAGCTGAACGAGGCGCTTACAAGCCGTTTTGTGGTCATTCAGATGCCGCCCATCGACGAAGCCGACCTCAATCGCCTTCTGGACAAAGAATTTCCCACGATGGAAAAGAAATATCGCGGTCAGTTCGTGCAGCTCTTCCTGGACCTGCAAAAGAAGTGTGAGAGTGCGGAGATTTCCTCCAAGGCGCTTGACCTGCGCGGTATGCTGGACGCACTGCGCATGATCCGCTGCGGCGTGAACGCCGGAACGGCGCTCAGCATGGGCATTACCAACAAGGCTTTCGACGGCTATGAGCGGGGCTTGATCTGCGATGTGATCGCTGCACGCATCCCTGCAAAGCTAGACCGCAGCCGCCTCTTTTCTGACTGATATGGAACTTTCTGCATACAGCGCCAATCAGCGCCGTGCGATCAACCTTGTGTGGACGGCCTGCGGCGACTACCGCTTTGAGCCGCAGTTTCTCGCCCTCCGGTCCGACGGCACACCGGACTTCTATATGAACTGCGTCATCGGCTTTGTTCATAAGTGGCTGGGCGACGAGATGCCGCACCGCCTTTTTGCCCTATGGGCGGGTGACGTGCGTCAGGCGATGCTGGACGACCTTGCGTGGCTGGCATTGGAAAACGCCGTCTATGAAAAAGAACTTCCTGTGCGGCCCGTGCTTGCACAGCTGCGCTGCGCCCATGCTACGGCATTTTTTGCGTCCGAATACCAGCTTTCACGACAGGAGTGGATGAGCAAGAACCAGCTTGTCTATTCCCTCCAGTCCGCACGCTGGCGGTCGGTCCTGGGACAGAAACCGCCGCTGCTGACACCGTGGGAAAAGGGGCTCTCTGCGGCCCTTGATTGTTCCGGCACACTGGATGCCGACAAAATAGAGACCGCCGTCTGCGCAGCATTTCAAACGTATTTGCATTTCAACGGAGCCGTCCCCGGTAAAAGCCCGTTTCGCCTCCATTTCAGCGACAAGTGGGTGCCGCTGCTCACCAAGCTCCTGCCCACCGAACTCGTCCGCACGGACGAGCTGACCCTCGGCCGCTGTGCGGCATCGGGAGAAAACGGCGTGGTGCGTGCGTCCAATGCCCTGCGCTCTCGGCTCCGCTCAAATGAGCGTGAGGGCGAGGATCGCACCTATATCGAGCGCTGTTTCGGCAGAAGCATATATTCTCCCAGGCAGCTTGCGCTCATCGAGCAGCGCTGCTGCAGCGGCAGCCATCTCGGCTGTCATCTGTGGTTTACACACGGGGAACACCCGCCGGGACAGGCCATGAGCGCCGACACGCAGCGCCTTTTCGAGCAGGCCGCCCAACAGGCGAAGCGAAACCGTGCCGCCTATGACTGCGAGAGCGAACTGCACCAAAGCGCACTGGTACGCCTGACCGAGCAGATTCAAAACTGTATGCTCATTCACCAGCAGCCGGAGGATCTCCTCGCCCGCAAGGGGCGGCTGGACGGCACACGGGTCTGGCGCACTCCGGTGCTGCAGGACGGCCGGGTATTTCTCCGCAAGGACGAGGAGAGCCGTGCGGGCTTCACCGTCGATTTGATGTTTGATGCCTCGGCATCACGCCTGCGCTGTCAGGAGAGCATTGCCATTGAGGGCTATATCCTTGCCAAAAGCCTGGCGGCCTGCGGCATTCCCGTCCGTGTGACGAGCTTTTGCAGTCTCCGTGGCTACACAGTGCTGCATATTTTGAAGGACTTTGGCGATAAAAACGGCGAGCGCCGGGTGTTTGATTACTTTGCCGCCGGCTGGAACCGAGACGGTCTTGCGCTGCGCGGCATGGGCGAGCTGATAAAGTCCGCACCCGAGGAAAAACACCTGCTGCTTTTACTCACCGATGCCAGCCCGAACGACAGCCATAAGATCCTCCCCAGCGGAAAAGTGCCGCTCAGCCGGGAGTACGACGGGCAGTCCGGCATTGACGATACCGCTGCCGAGGTCCGGTCCCTGCGAGCCAAGGGCGTGCGTGTCGCCGCCCTGTTCATGGGCGAGAATTCCAGCGTCCCCGCTGCGAATGCCATCTATGGCCGTGACCTTGTGCGTATCCGCCGCATTGACCAGCTCGCCTCCGCCGCAGGGCGGCTCATTCAGGACGAGATCCGTGAACTGTCGCTTTGAGCGCTCCGCCGTGCCTGCGCAGCGGCTCCGTTATTTTTCTGTCATCGGCGTTGGTACCCGTATTTCGTCAAGGAGAACAACCGCACCCGCTGTTGCTATATATTTGCCCCTTCCATTGTACCATCCAGATAAATAAAAATGCGGCTCACACTTACCTGTGAACCGCATTTCTGTTACTGCGTATCTTTTGTGCCGGGAACCGCTGGAATTACTAGCTTTTTGCCATTACCGAGTCTGGCTCTACAAGGGAAATGCTTACTTATTCGGGCTCGCCGCAGATTTGGCTTTAGACCGGTGCCGGGTAGCTTTCTTGGTCACATGGTCGTACTCGATCAGTCCGGCATCCATCTCGCGGATGAAGTCCTCTACGGCAATGGTTGCCACTTTGGTACTGCCCAGCTTGACCGCCCGCAGCAGCTTGACGCTGATGAGGTCATACACCATGTTTTTGTTGACCTTCAAAATCTTCGCTACCTGCGGAACCGTCAAAAACTCACAGTTGGTCTGACGGACTTCTGCTACCGCAGCGCGGGTCTGTTCATTCATTGCATTCATGCTCATGCACCTCCTACCGGAAAGTATAGGGGGCGCATGAGCATTTCGCAAAAAATTACAGACCTAATTTTAGTCAGGCTGATTGGCTTTCGTCCAGAGCCTTGACTTCATCCACGCTGATTTCCAGCACATCGGCAATATCTTCGTAGGTGTACTTACCTGCTTTCAACATACGCCGCGCAATACTGACCGTTTTAGCTTTGGTCGCTTCACGCGCAGCTTCGTTTCTCATATCTTCCATAGCCTTGCACATAGTCGCAACTCCCTTGATTGAGCCGAAGCGAAACTGTGTCAGGCTGACCGGCTCTCGTCCAGAGCCTTGACTTCGTCCACGCTGATTTCCAGCACATCGGCAATATCTTCGTAGGTGTACTTACCTGTTTTCAGCATACGGCGCGCGATGCTGAGAGTGTTTTCTCTAGCCGCTTGGTTTCTCATATCTTCCATAGCCTTGCACATAGTCGCAACTCCTTCCGTATCTTCTTTGAAATAGCGAACTCTGTCCGCCAGAATTTGATAGTGCATCTCTTCGGCGCTGGTGCAGGAAAAATCGTGCATCAGCTGACCGAGCGCCGTATCGTCTTTGATCTGGGCGTTCACATACAGGATATGCGATTCATCCCCAAACAATGCACCGGTTTCCCGAACTGTCCGGTCAATATGATAGATCGGGTGGCCATCGCCCAGCACATCATGCTCTGTGATGAAAATGACATAGGTTTCGTTCAGCTTCTCATATTCATCGCCGGGTTCGGTCACATTTGCGTCAATCAGACTACTGTTATACCGGGCACGCTTGGCACCAGCGCCTTTATCGCTGCGTTGAACCTCGATATTGTAAACGCAGTCTGCTTCATCGACGGCCAGAATGTCCAGCCGCACAGAGCGTCCCTGCAAATTCTTAATATCGTGCTGGCCGTGTACGCGCTGTACGCGCAGATCGGTACGCTGCAAGATGATCTGGAGCAGGAACTCGGCACAGGCTTTGTCCTCAAACACCTTGTTCATAAAATCATCATCCAGCAGACGAAAACCGCGCAGCCGCTGCAAATCCTCGGCGTGTTTGCGCTCAAAATCCAAGTCGCTCATGTTCTCACATCCTGTCTCACCTATACTATAACATGGAAATACCGGCGGTTCAAGCTGTGGTTTTGAACTTTTTACGCTGACCGCACGCCCGGCAGTCTCGCAGTTTTTCCTCCAAAAATAAAGCAGGGCGGACAACAAGAAAACAGTCCTGTGGGCTATTTATTTTCGTTTCAGATAGTTTTTCTGAACCAGCTGGATGCTCCTCTTCTCATCCTTTGACAACTGGCGATAGTTCAGGACGAGGCAGGATTCGTCCTTGTCCAGCTCTAATTTGGGCTGGCGCTCCGTTTCGTCCACGGTGTGGCCGATGAGATAGTCCACCGAGACCTGAAAGTAATCCGCCAGCAGGATCAAGGTGGAAATATCCGGCTCGACATTGTGGTTTTCATACTTGTTGATGGATTGCTGGCTGGTTCCAATCACCTCCGCCAGGCGCTGCTGGCTGATCCCCTTGTTCATGCGGAGCTTTCGCAGATTCTTGACCATGGACATCCCCCCACGCCTATCATAACAACCGCTTTTTGTTAAAGATAAATCTAGTTAGTTGTTTATATTCATTGACAACAACCTTAAGTTGTTATAGTATGTATTTAACAACTATAGATGGGGGAGGGTTTAAACACACTGCGGGGGACAAAATCACAAATAAATACAAATGGAGGAACGGATATGAAAAGAATGATTGCCCGGGTATTGTCTGCGGTTATGATACTGTCGCTATGTGCTTGTGGTAACGGAGTATCGGAAGAGGCACGCGCTGTCCAGCATAAGATCGATAAAGCGCTTGAATCGACTCCCACTTATGGAGAACTTGAAGAAATAAGAGAATCATATAATGATTTATTGGAAGAAGAGCAGGCAACAGTAAAAGATTATGACAAAATTGAGCCCCTATTTGAATTAAACGCGACAGAAGTTTCTGCCGTATATGCCGTCCAGCAGTTAAAGGATAGGCTAAAGAATCCATCATCCCTGAAATTATTGTCAGTTGCGATTTCTAAGCCATATGAAAATACCAGCGTACCAATTAAAATCGACTATACTGCTGAAAATAATATCGGCGGAACTGTTGAAGATACCTATTATTGTGTGGTAAGTCTTGCAACTTATGACAAAGACAACGATACGTGGTCATGTGGGCTTGAGTCTCTTTTTCAGTCCCGGTATAGGCTAGAACTGGTCAATTCCTTGTTGGGCAGTAAATCTAGTATAGAAGGCTCGCAGGAGTATGCAAAAAAGGAATATAACAGAGGAAAGCCTGCAAATTTAGATGCTGAAAAAATAATTTCTAATCAGGCCTTAACTATCAAAGAAGTAGAAAACTGATTATAAAATCAAAAACCTGATTTATATCTAAAAAAGGAAGGTATACCATGAAGAAACGTATCTTATCTTGCATCCTGGCCTTTGCCCTGGCGCTCTCACTTGCGCCCACCGCGTTCGCCGCCGCAGATGAAGCCACGGAGGCGGCACAGGCACTGTATGAATTGGGGTTGTTCCAGGGCGTTGGGAAAGATGCCAGCGGAAAGCCGAACTTTGATTTGAACAGGACCCCCAGCCGGAACGAGGTGGTTACCATGCTGGTCCGGCTGCTGGGGAAGGCCGAGGAGGCCAAGGGCACGACCTGGAGCACACCGTTTACCGACGTGGCCGACTGGGCAAAACCGTTCGTGGGCTATGCCTATACAAAGGGCCTGACGGCGGGGACCTCCGCGACGACCTACAGCGGAAATGACACGGTCACAGCGTCGCAGTACCTGACTTTTGTCCTGCGTGCCCTCGGCTACACCAACGGGACTGACTTTCAATGGGACAACGCGTGGGAGCTGTCCGACAAGATCGGCCTGACCGACGGGCGCTACAGCGCCAGCACAACGAACTTCACCCGCGGCGACGCGGCGATCATTTCCAAGCAGGCGCTGTCGATAAAGCTGAAAGATTCCTCTATGACGCTGGCTGAAGCCTTGCCCGCCTCTGCTCCGGCTGAGACGAAGACGACCTCGACCAACGATACAAAGATCGCGATCTTAGAGGCAAACAAATCTGGCATACAGAGCCTTCAAGCAGGACTTTCCTTGTGTCTAAATAGCTTAAACTATCTTTCAGACAGCAATGAATCGTATGCCTATCAAATCGCATATCTGGTGAAGACGTTTCAGTATGACCAGGAATATATCAGAAAGGCCATTGGAAACTGGAACACCGCGATCACGCTGTGCGGAGACTATTCTGACACGCAGTTGATGAAACAATATTTGCAGCAGCTGGTGAGCCGTTTTTCCCAGGCATTGTCGTATACGATCACACCGGATAATGTTTTGGAATACATGAAATTTAGAACGGCATTAACGACCGACGATATCGAGGCTAAAATTGAAAACGTAATGGATTCGTGGGTCATTGACGCAATCAACTAATGATCGAATGTGATCGGGCACGCAAAAAGCGCACAGACTTTAAAAATCTGTGCGCTTTTGTGATTGTCTCTGAAGAGCCAATAAAAGAGAGGGAACCGATCACTCGATTCCCTCTCAAAGTATCACATGTTAGTTTGAATTACTTGTTGAAGTAACGCTTCAGCAGGCCCTCGAAAGCCTTGCCGTGGCGGGCCTCGTCCCGGGCCATCTCGTGGACGGTGTCGTGGATGGCATCCAGGTTCAGAGCCTTGGCCTTCTTGGCCAGCTCGAACTTGCCGGCAGTGGCGCCGTTCTCGGCATCTACCCGCATCTGCAGGTTCTTCTCGGTGGAGTCGGTGACCACCTCGCCCAGCAGCTCGGCGAACTTGGCGGCGTGCTCGGCCTCCTCATAGGCGGCCTTCTCCCAGTACAGGCCGATCTCGGGATAGCCCTCCCGGTGGGCCACACGGGCCATGGCCAGGTACATACCCACCTCGGTGCACTCGCCCTGGAAGTTCTCACGCAGGCCGGCCAGGATCTCCTCGTCCACGCCCTGGGCCACGCCCACCACATGCTCGGCGGCCCAGGTCTTCTCGGCAGCCTGCTCCTTGAACTTCTCAGCGGGGGCCTTGCAGATGGGGCAGAACTCAGGGGCGGCCTCGCCCTCGAACACATAACCGCAGACAGTACAGACAAACTTCTTCATGATAATTTCCTCCTCAATTTTGTATATTCTGGTTGCTTTCTTCCTGTTTTATACATGTTTGGCATCTTCCATAAAAGGTCAGTTCGTGGCGTTCCACGGCCAGACCATATTGCTCGCTGACGGCACGGGTGAGGGAGCTGTCCAGCTTGACGCTGTGCAGGTCGATCACTGCGCCGCAGTTGGTGCAAACAAAGTGACTGTGCGGAGCGGTGTTTGCGTCAAACCGCTCCTGCCCGTTCACCACTCCCACGCTCTGCACCTGTCCCTGCTGCTGGAAAAAGACCAGGTTGCGATAGACGGTGCCCAGGCTCAGGTCGGGGTGGGTGGGCTTTAAGGTGTGGTAGATCCACTCGGCGGAGGGATGACAGGTGGTACTGCGGATGGCGGTTAAAATAGCCTCCCGTTTTTTACTGTATCGTATCATCAGCCCGCTCCTTATCGGTAATAGTTATTGTTTATGCTTAGGATAATAGCATATCGTGACGAGTTTGTAAAGAGGTTTTTTCAAAAAAGACAAAAAATTTCGGGACCGGATGAACCGGCCCCGTGAGACTGTCGAAAAAGCCTGTCATTGCGAGGAGGCCCAACGGGCCGACGTGGCAATCCGTTCCTAAAACTCACGAGTATCAGCACATTCCCGACTTTTTGGTTACGGATTCCCACGTCGCTTCGCTCCTCGGAATGACAGAAAAGGGTTTATCGACACGCTGTCGGGACCGGATGAACCGGCCCCGCACATGATGTAAATTTGTCATTCTTTTCCCAGCCGCTTCAGAATGGCCCGCTCCAGCCTGTCGCCATAGAGCATACCCAGCACAAAAATCGCCGCCCCGGCAAGGCCGATCAGGACCATGGCCCACAGGGGAATGGTCAGGGAGGCCCCGCCCAGAGCGCTGGCAAACAGCAGCCCCCAGGGGCGGGTGACCAGGACCAGCAGGGCAAAACGGCCAAAGGGAATGGCCGTAAGGCCTGCCAGAATACACAGCACGTCATCCGGGAAGTAGGGCAGCAGAAAGGCCAGCGCAAGAAAGACCGTGGTTTTTTCTCGGATGACCTTCTGATATTTCTCGGACAGGCGGCGGCTGACCACTCGGTCGGCAAACTCCCGCCCCAGCGTCCGGGCCAGCCAGAACACCAGCAGGGACCCTGCCGTCACCGCTCCATAGGTGAGGAAAAAGGCGCTCCAGGTGCCGAAGAGCAGTCCCCCGGCCGCCGCCGTCAGATTGCTTGGGATGGGGGCCAGCACCACCGACAGCAACTGCACCACAAAAAAGGTCAGGTGGGAGTAGGGGGCGCTGCGGCTGATATAGGCCCGCAGGTCCCGTATAGAGGCGCAGGCGGCAAAAAACCCGCTGCGAGATAAAAACAGCCCTCCCGCCCCCAGCAGGAGCGCTGTCAGGGCCAAAACGGCCCATTTCTTTCTCTGCTTTCTCATCCGTTTTGTAATGCGTTAGTCCAGTTCGATATCCAGCAGCACCGGGCAGTGGTCGCTGCCCTCCACGTCGCTTAAGATCTCCGCCCGGCGGATCTTGTCCCGCAGGCGGTCAGAGACAATAAAGTAGTCGATGCGCCATCCGGCGTTTTTCTGGCGGGCGTGGAAGCGGTAGGACCACCAGGAATAGGCCCCGGTGACATCGGGATAGAGATAGCGGAAGCTGTCCGTAAAGCCGGAGGCGAGCAGGGTGGTCATCTTTTCCCGCTCCTGGTCGGAGAAACCGGCGTTTTTCCGGTTGGTCTTGGGGTTTTTCAAATCGATTTCTTCATGAGCGACGTTCAGATCGCCGCAATAGATGACGGGCTTGGTCTTGTCCAGGCTCATCAGATACTCCCGCAGATCGTCCTCCCACGCCATGCGATAGTCCAGGCGCTTCAGGCCGTCCTGGGCGTTGGGGGTGTAACAGCAGACCAGATAGAACTGGTCATACTCCAGGGTGATGAGCCGCCCCTCGTGGTCGTGAACTTCCTTGTCCATGCCATAGGCGGCATCCAAGGGCGGATGGGTGGTGAACACCGCTGTGCCGGAATATCCCTTTTTCTCTGCGGAGTTCCAAAACTCCAGCCAGCCTTCCCCCAGCTCCAGTTGGGCCTGCCCCTGGACCATCTTTGTCTCCTGAAGGCAGAGAAAATCGGGGGACTCCCGGCGGAAGAAGTCCAGAAACCCCTTGTTCAGACAGGCCCGCAGGCCGTTTACATTCCAGGAAATCAGCTTCATAGAAATTATCCTCTTGCTGCAAAAGATTTTTGTCCATAATATTATACGCATCCCGGCCCTGCGCGGTCAAGAAGCGATTGCAATCTTTCGTCCGATTCGGTATAATAAGGGGGATTTTAGTCCGATATAAGGAGTGTTCATCATGCGTGAAATTTCTCTTCCTCAGGGTTACAGCTCCCTGCTGTCCATCTACGAGACGCAAAAGGCCATCGGTCTGCTGAAGCGGCTGTTCGAGGACAAGCTGTCCGGTGCCCTCCGGCTGCACCGGGTGTCCGCCCCCCTCTTCGTCTCCGCCGACACCGGCCTGAACGACGACCTGAACGGCGTGGAGCGCCCCGTCTCCTTTGATATCAACGGCGTGAAAGAGACCGCCCAGGTGGTCCACTCCCTGGCCAAGTGGAAGCGCATGGCCCTCAAGCGCTATGACTTCCAGCCCGGCGAGGGGCTTTACACCGACATGAACGCCATCCGCCGGGACGAGGAACTGGATGCCCTCCACTCCGCCTATGTGGACCAGTGGGATTGGGAGAAGATCATCACCCGGGAGGACCGGAACGTGGCCTATCTCCAACAGACGGTGAAGGCCATCGTCCAGGCCCTGGCCGACACCCAGTATTTCCTCCGCTCCGTATTCCCCCAGCTGTCCGTACTGCCCCGTATGTCCACCGAGGTCACCTTCGTCAGCTCTCAGGAGCTGGAGGACCTGTACCCCGCTCTGACCCCCAAGGAGCGGGAGAACGCCTTTGTGAAGGACCACCCCGTCACCTTCCTCATGGGCATCGGCGGCAAGCTGCACTCCGGCAAGCCCCACGACGGCCGCGCCCCCGACTATGACGACTGGGACCTGAACGGCGACCTGCTGGTCTGGGACAGCGTGAACGGCCAGGCCCTGGAGCTGTCCTCCATGGGCATCCGCGTCAGCCCCGAGAGCCTGGACCGCCAGTTGACCCTGGCCGGCTGCGATGCCCGCCGGGATCTGCCCTTCCACAAGCAGCTGCTGGCCGGCCAGCTGCCCTATACCATGGGCGGCGGCATCGGCCAGTCCCGTGTGTCCATGTTCCTGCTGGGCAAGGCCCACATCGGCGAGGTACAGTGCTCCATGTGGGATGAGGCCAACATCCAGGCCTGCAAGAAGGCGGGCGTGACCCTGCTGTGAGCGCAAACGCCACCCCGGGCCGCCGGGAAAAGGGCAAAACACAAAGCCGCACAACGTTCTTCCCCCGGTTCATCGCCGTTGTGCTCATTCTGCTGGCCTTTGTCGGATTCCTGTTCTATCTGCTCCAGCCCGTCACCTTCACCTACCGGGGCATGACCATGGAGGCCGTCCCCGGCGTGGCGGTAAACCGCTATGACCCCGACGGGTTCTATACCGATGAGAAGGGCCGGGTACAATATACCAGCAAGGGGGCTTCCGCCCGGGCGGGCATCGACGTGTCCTACTCCCAGGGGGACATCGACTGGCCCGCCGTGGCGGCGGACGGGGTGGACTTTGCCATCATCCGCCTGGGCTACCGGGGCTATACCCAGGGAGCCATCCAGACGGACAGCTGCTTCTTTCAGAACATCCAGGGTGCCCTGGACGCGGGGCTGGACGTGGGGGTGTACTTCTTCTCCCAGGCCATCACCCCGGAGGAGGCCCGGCAGGAGGCCGACTATACCCTCTCTCTGCTGGAGAGCTACCCCATCACCTGCCCTGTGGTCTATGACTGGGAGCCCATCACCTTTGCCGAAGGGGCCCGCACCGACCACCTGGAGCACGAGGTGCTCACCCAGTGCGCCGCCGCCTTCTGCCAGCGGGTCGCCCAGGCGGGCTACACCCCGGCGGTATACTTCAACCAGGAGATGGGCTATTTCAGCTTCGATCTGAAGGAGCTCAGCCCCTTCCAGTTCTGGCTGGCCGAGTACGACAGCTACCCCAGCTTTTACTACGGCTTCACCCTGTGGCAGTACACCCACGAAGGCCGGGTGGATGGCATCCAGACCCCCGTGGACTGGAATCTGGATTTCAGCCAGCTGAAACGATAAGCGCATCAGCACACACAACACGGACCTGCCAGTGAAAACCGGCAGGTCCGTGTTTGCGTTATCCGTTCAAAATCTCGTCCCCGATCTGCCGGGCGGTCTCCTCCACCAGGTCAAAGTCCACATAGGGGTTATACAGGGCCTCCAGCCTGTCGTGCATGGCCTTGGCCTGGGACAGGGAGGCCACCGCCTCGCCCATCAGGGCGGCGGAGACCTTTCTGGCGAAGCGCAGCCTGGGGCGGTCCCGGCGGAGAACATCCCCCTCTGCCGCCCCGTCCAGGTGGATGCGCCGGTCCGCCGGGCGGGGCAGGGCCGTCTCCCCCGCCGTACTGACAAAGGCCAGCCCCCGCTGGGGCACCAGCAGGTGGGCCAGACGGCTGGGGGCCATGGGATCGGGACAGGCCACCGCGTCATAGCCCCCCTCCACCGCTCCGGCCAGCAGATGGATGAGCAGCTCGTGAGCCAGGCCGTCCCGGTCCGCCAGCTCATATACCCGGCTGCACTGGGCAAAGGCGGTGTCATAGAGACACAGCACTCCCTTGTGGGTCACCGCCCCCAAAAAACGCTGCTTCACCCGGCCCTTCTGTCCCCCGGACCTGGGCCGCAGCTCCCGGGCCAGGATGCCCCGGGCCCGGCGGGCCAGCTTCTCCCCCGCCGCATCGGTGAGCAGGGCCGCGCGCATGTCCTCCCGCAGCCGCTCCGCCGCCCCCAGACAGCGGTAGGCCCGCTGATAACAGGCGGGATAGCCGTCCATAGCCCCTATGATCTCCTCCCGGATGTCCTGCAGTCCGGCGGCATCATAGCTCTGCCCCAGATTCACATACCGCTCCACCACCGCCGGATACTTGGCCTCCACCACGTGGGGGGCCGTACCGTCCACAATGGCCACCTCCAGCTGGGGCAGCACCAGTCCGTCCAGGGAGTCCGGGTCCCCGGAACACAGGATGTACTCCGTCTCCAACCCCGCCTGCTCCATCCGCTCTCCCACCCGGCGCATCAGGGTAGACTTGCCGCAGCCCGGCCCGCCCTTTAAGATATAGACCGCCCGGGCCCGCTCCAGATCGATCAGCTCGGGGTACAGGGAATAGAATCCGTCCGGGGCGTTTGCCCCCAGAAAATACTGTACTTTGTGCTCGCTCATTGGCTCTGCCTCCGTTTCTTTCAGATGACAGACCAGCCTATGCCGCCCTTCCTCCACCAGTGCGGCCATTTTTATGTGGGAAAAGCGGCCGAAATTGACGTAAAAATCGTGAATATATCCATTGACAAGGAAATACAGCTAGGGTAGAATAAGTCGATAAATGAAGGAAAACTTGCATAACGAAAGGGAGGCCGTGTAAACTTGCAGTTTCGTATCACGAAACCAGAAGAAGCACGGGGAAAAGTTGGAGGAAAGAGCTTGTATGCGTAATTTTGAAACGAAAATCCAGGAGCTGAAAACTTCTGTTTTGACGGAGGTCTCCCGTCTGACTTGGGAGGACCGCATCCAGACCGGAATTTTGGATATCCCCGAAAAGATCATCCCCGGTCCCGCCGCCAGTCTGCGCTGCTGCATCTATAAGGAGCGGGCCATCATCAACAGCCGGGTGAAGCTGGCCATGGGCGGCGACAAGGCCAACCCCTGTGTGGTGGAGGTGCTGCCCATCGCCTGTGACGAGTGCCCCGTCACCGAGATCACCGTGGGCGACTCCTGCCGGGGCTGTCTGGCCACCCGCTGCGTCCACGCCTGCCCCAAGGATGCCATCTCCATCGTGAACCACCGGGCCCAGATCGACCACGAGAAGTGCGTCTCCTGCGGCCGCTGCGTCAACGCCTGCCAGTACAGCGCCATCGTCAAGACCCAGCGCCCCTGCGAAAAGGGCTGCCCCGCCGGGGCCATCTCCATGGGCCAGGACAAGAAGGCATCCATCGATATCAACAAGTGTATCTCCTGCGGCAACTGCGTCTATCAGTGCCCCTTCGGGGCCATTCAGGACAAGTCCTGGATCATGGACGCCATCCAGATGCTGCGGGGCAGCGAGCACTGGGGCTATAAGACCTATGCCGTCCTCGCCCCCTCCATCGCCGGGCAGTTCGCCCCCGCCAAATATGGCCAGGTGGTAGCCGGGCTGAAGGCCCTGGGCTTCTCCGGCGTGGCCGAGGTGGCTCTGGGTGCCGACATGGTGGCTGACCGGGAGTCTGACGAGCTGGCGGAGAAGGGCATCCTCACCTCCTCCTGCTGCCCGGGCTTTGTGGGCTATGTGAAGAAGAAGTACCCCCAGCTGGACAAGTACATCTCCCACACCCCCTCCCCCATGGTGATGATCGGCCTGTACCTCAAGGAGAAGGAGCCCGACGCCAAGGTCATCTTCATCGGGCCCTGCGTGGCCAAGAAGAAGGAGTTCCAGCTGGGCCGCACCATGAACGCCATCGACTGTGTGCTGACCTATGAGGAGCTGTATGCCCTGTTTGAGTCCAAGGACATCGACCTGACCAAATTGGAAGAGGCCCCCCTGGACGAGGCCAGCCCCTTTGGCCGGAACTTCGCCCGCAGCGGCGGCGTGACCCAGGCCGTGGCCCAGGTGATGAAGGAGAAGGGCGTGGACTTCGACTTAAAGCCCGTGCCCTGCAGCGGCATCGGCGAGTGCGACGTGGCCCTGCTGAAGCTGAAGCTTGGCAAGCTGGAGGGCAACTTCATCGAGGGCATGGCCTGCGACGGCGGCTGTGTCCAGGGTGCCGGCTGCCTGGTCCGCAGCCCCCGCAACCGCATGGACGTGGAAAAGCACGCCAAGCAGGCCGATGGCCGCACCATCCTCCAGGCCGTGGCTGCCAGCCAGGGCGAGCAGCCCGAGCAGGAAGCCGCTCCCAAAGCGGAAGCCAACCCCGCCCCCAAGGCCCCCGCAAAACCCGAGACCGCGCCTGCCAAGTAAATACTGATATGTGCTAAAAGGGACGGTTCCTGTGATTGGAAGCAATCACGGGAACCGTCCCTTTTCTTTACTTCTTTTGATCGGTCATGCAGATATGAGTGCTTATAAAATCTTGCTGTGCGGCAAGGGCCTGATATTCCGCCGCCAACGCAGGATCTGTCTGGCTGTATTCCACATCACTGGGCGTTCTGAGCAGATATGTGTTCTCCTCCGTTTGTGCGACTACAACACTGTGCCCCGCAACCACCGGCGGGTCGTCCTCGCTCCATTGGCCGGGATAGCAGTCGAGAAAGAACAGAACGCCGCCCTCGCCGTTATCACGGGTCGCTTTGTGATAAAACGTAACGCAATTCCCGCCTCCCCGGTGAGGAAGATCATATTCTTCTTCCACTTCCACTTGCCCCAGCCAACTCAGCGGCATCTCCATAGAAAAACCCAGCCGTTCATTTACATAGAGGCTCGCCGAGGGGCCAGAGGTGTTCCCGCCATAAAAATCAGTCTCTTCCACGCCGTCCCATTCGCCCAGGAGCCGCATATCCGCCTGGTTGGGTGTGGTGAACGCATCGAATCGCCAGCCTGCGTCGGTGTTGACCAGCGTGACGGGATAGGTGCGTGTGTACTCATAGCTCGTCTCCAGACGGTTGTCCCGCTCCTCCTGGGTCTCGTCCTGCCGGGGATAGGGATAGGAGTAGTGCGCCGTCACCGTGAAGTCGATGCGCTCATCCGTCTGTGCGGCCAGCGTAAACTCGTCGGGAATATTGCCGTTGTAGTACTGGTCGCCATAGGCGCAGTCGAGAATGAAAAGCCGGCCATCGTGTTCGATGTAGATCGGCCCGCTGCCGCTGTCGTTGCAGGCGGCCCAGAACGCATCGGTAAACAGCCCGTGGACGACCCGGTCAAAGTCGGCCCAGTCCCGCCAGCGGCTGTTGGAGCTGACGTAGGTAAGGTCGGAATCGGGCGGCGTATACTCGTCGTGCTCCGTCTGCGCGTCTGCGCCGGGGAAGGCGTCGTCAATGCCGGTGGTCTCCCCGTCGAACATGGCGCTGTAAAGTGCAAACGCCTGTCGATAGAGCAGCTGCTGCTCCTCCGTCAGGAACTCCGGTACGGTGCGAAGCCGTGCGGTGTCGCTCAGCGGCAGGTCGGCGTCGGTCAAAGCCTCCGGCCGGGCAGATGGCTCCGGCCCGCAGCCGGCAAGCAGCAGGAACAGGGCTGCAAGCGCAGCAGAAAACAGTCGTTTCACGATGATCCGTATCCTCCTGAACATAGTTCTTACTCTTTTGCAGCATACATCTCCGCCACCTGGGCCAGATAGTTCCCCATCTCCTCCACCACATCCTGGGGACCGACGATCTGGGCCAGGGTATGGAAGCCGAAGATCCAGGCAAAAAACTGGGGGCTGACCACCACGTCGGCGGTGACGGTGAAGTGGTCCGGGCCGTCGGGCACCAGCACCGCATCCCGGCCCAGCCGGTCCAGCACCGCCCCCACCATGCGGCTGTCAAAGCGCAGACGCACCCGCCGCTCCTCCCCGCTGAACATGCCGAAGACCTTTCGGGCATAGACGGCCATGTCCAGGGCCGCATAGGCCCGCTTGCCGTCCCGCTCCTCCTCCAGCACGGCGATGTCCACCATCTTGTCCACCCGGAAGTGCTTGATGACCTGCGCCTGGGAGTCGTAGGCCACCATGTAATAATTCTCGTCGTCCCAGGTGAGGGCGAAGGGGCTGACCTGATAGAAGCCCCCCTCCCGGCGGAACCGGCGCTGTTTGTCTACGGTATAGTCGAAATAGTGAAAGCGGATCTGGCGGTTCTGGGCGATTCCGCTGTGGATCTCGTCCACGTTATAGTAGATGGACTCGTTCATGGTCTTGATGCGGTTGGCCACAAAGACCTGGCGGCTGAGCTGCCGGGCCTGATAGACGCTGGAGAGGCCCTCGATCTTTTTGATGAGAGAGACCGTCTTTTTGTGGGTGATGAATTTGGATGCCTGCACGCTGTCCACCAGCAGCTTCAGCTCGGGCAGCTGAAACTCCCGGTCGCCGACGTAATAGCCGCACCGCCCATCCTCTTTGGTCTGGATGATGTCCAGCCCGAACCGGCGCAGGGTCTCGATGTCGTCATAGATGCTTTTGCGCTCGGCCCGGATGTCCTGTTGACTTAAAAAACCGATGATCTGATTCACCGTCACCGGATGCTCCTGGTCGGAGCTGCGCAGCAAAAAATCCCGCACATACAGAAGCTTTGATTTCTGATTTGCACTGCGAGCCATCGGCGGCCCTCCTCCCGTGTGGAAATTACACTTGCCGCTCCATCCCTCCGGTGCCGCTGATCTCCCGATAGAAGGCGGCATCGGCGGCAGTCTGATAGGGGTTCAAAAACAGGTTGCCGATGCCAAAGGTGAACAGGCACAGAATGATCCAGCCGATGAAGCTCAACTGCAGGCAGAACAGCCGCCAGCGGTTGCCCCGCATCATCTCTTTGGACCGCTGAATGGCCTGGCTGGCCGTCAGGTCCGGGTCCTCGGCCAGGATGTAGCCCGTCATGGCATAGCTGTACGAGGCCACGATACCGGGGATGATGAACAGCAGCGTCCACAGGAGGATGAGCACCCACTGGAGCAGATTGGCGACCACGGCAGTCTTCCACCAGGGGAAATAACCGAACAGGCGGCTGATGTTGGCCTCCTGTCCGTCCACCAGATCCAGGTTGAACTTGGAGTAGCCCACATTGACCACGCTGCCCACCACAAAAAGCAGCACCACCACCACCAGGGCTGTGGCCACCAGATACACCGCCGCCCCGACCAGCCAGCCGCTGAACCGAAGGTCCATGTCCATGCCAACAGACGCCAGTTCCCGCCCGACATAGTTCAGGCTGACCCGGCCCACGCCGGCACCCGGGTTAAAGTTAAATTTGATCTCCGGTCCTTTCAGCGTCGTGCCGCCCAGCAGCGCAGCCAGCAATCCGGCCAGCACCGCCATCAGCCACTTGCCCCGCAGCGCCTGCCGGGCCTGAGTGCGAAAATCAGCCGCCAGTTTCATGATATCCCTCTTTTCTGTCTCAAATCTCCCCGTGGGGGCTTGTTTTTGTTCTTATTTTACAAACTCTTGTCTAGAGTATAGCATTCTTTTATTGAAAATGCAACCTTTTCCATTTTCTGCTGTAAAGCCGCCTTTTTGCAGTATATGCCCCCGCGGGGCCAAAGCTTTCTATCCGCATTTACCCGGGCCGCCATCCATCCATGGCCGCCGCCAGCTTTTCCAGCGCCCGTTTCTCGATGCGGGATACATAGCTCCGGCTGATACCGCACCGTGCGGCGATCTCCCGCTGGGTCTGGGGCGGGTGGTCGTCCAGTCCATAGCGGCAGATAATGATCCGGCGCTCCCGGTCATCCAGACAGGCATCCACGCAGCGGCGCACCCGCCGGCAGGCATCCCGGGTGTCCAGGTCCTCCAGCATGGTGTCGTCCACGGCGATGACATCCATCAGCGACAGCGAGCCCCCCTCCCCCGCCGTCTCCAGGGTGTCCGCCAGAGAGACCTCCCCCTGCAGCTTCCGTTGAGACCGAAAATGCATTAGGATCTCATTCGCTATCCTCTCCTGACGGACACATAAGCTGCCCTATGGGCGGCAAATTCAGCTCTCCATCCTCCGCAAAGAGGTATACATAGACGTTTTTGCCGTCCCAAACCACTTTTTTGACGATAGTACGCAGCAGGCGACGCCGTTCTTCAATAGTAGTCGAATCCACCGTGTCGGCGAATGACTCAATCATATCTCTATAGAAAAATAGATTTTGGCTCAGAGCATTACTCTGCCTAGCAAGCCTTTCCAATTCAGCAATTCTTGTCTGCTCCTGTTCGCTCTGCCGGTGCAGCTCATCAATCTGCTCCATGACGTATTTGGCCGAGGTCTCGCTGGCAACGGACAGAGATTCCACCAGTCGTTTGATGCGGGCTTCTGTTTCAGCATGGTTCTTCACTAATAAAGTCAACTCAGCTTCATAACTTGCTTTGTTGTCATTGATTACTTTCTTGGTTTTTGACAGTAACTGGCCAAAGTCTTTTTTGTCGGTGGCAACCTTACGTATTTCCTCAACAATCTTAGCATCTAGAGTGTTGCCGTTGCAGTTTTTCATACTACAGACAGTACCATGACTGCGCTCTTTGGTGGAGCACATATAGGTGTAAATCAACTCCCCATTAGCATTAGTGCGACCAGTCAGTTTCGGGCGCATATAGTCACCGCACTCGCCACAACGCAGAAGGCCGGACAAAAGCGCCACATTGCTGCGCGGTTTGCGATAGCTCTTGGATTTGTTCACGTCCAGCATAGACTGTACTCGTACCCAGTTTGCACCGGAGATAATGCCGGGATGTTTCCCCACTGCCACAATCCAATCTTCCATCGGGCGAATCTGAGTAGCCTTGCCAGGGCGTTGGAGCGTGCGGTTGTAGGCCATAATACCGTGCTCACCGTCAAACTCCGATGGCTCAGCAAAAAGGTCTACGTTGTTCTCCTTGAGATACTGATACGCCGTATCGTCAGCAATCATATAAACCGGATTTGTCAGAATACCCCGGATGGCAAAGCGTGTGAACTGCTTGCCGCGCTTTGTGACACAGCGGTGCTCTAATAAGTACTGGTCAGTTTTACTGAGGGAGCCACTTTCCGTGAACACAGAAAAAATTGCCTTTACCAGCTGAATCTCCTCCGGAATAGGTTTGAGCTTACAAGCTTTTTTAACCTTGCCATCTACTGTTACGCTGGACAAGCTTTCCGAAGCGTAGCCAGTTGGTGTCGTCCCGCCCAGCCAGCGTCCGGTCTTGGACAGCTCATGCATGTTGTCGCGGATACGCTCGGCTATGGTTTCTCGCTCCAGCTGGGAGAACACTGACGCGATATACATCATTGCACGCCCCATTGGAGAGGACGTGTCGAACTGTTCCCGGATGGAAATGAAGTCAATGTGCCGGTCACCCAGATCCTCGATGAGCTTTGCAAAGTCACCAATATTGCGGCTGATACGGTCAAGGCGATAGACGACAATAGCAGCGAACTCAATCTTCTGGGAATCCTTCATCATCTGCTTGAACTGCGGACGCTCCAGATTGCCGCCGGAAAACCCTTCGTCCTCATATACAAGCGCATGCTCCGCCTCGTCTTCGCCAAAGTGCATTGCAATATATTGGCGGCACAGCTCAATCTGGTTCTCAATACTTTCGCCTTTCCCGGTAAATTTGGATTTGCGGGAATAGATGACGTATTGCTTCACCTGCGGCTGGTCTGTTGTTTTCATAGCAACACCTCGCATTACATTGTTAGGTTGTTAGATATATTGTAACGGATTGGAACCCATTTGAAAAGGTGCAAATGAGATTTTTTGAAAAGTTCTCCAAAGAACGTTATACCCCTTTATACCCCTTTCAAAAGGGTATAAAGGGGTATAACGTATTCTCACTGCCAGTTTCGTTTCAGGACTTCGCTTTTGAGATACAGCGTGCTCTTCTCCGATGTTTTGATTGGATGCAGCTTCCCGCGTTTCGTCAGGTCAATGATATTCTGCCGGGAGCAGCCCAATATCTCCGCCGCCTCCGCTGCATTGATAACTCTGTGCGTGGCAAAGTTCCGGAAATCCTCAATAGTCAGCGGAACGCTTTTGCCGATCCGGTAGAGCATCGCATCCGAGACGGTCATGTTCACATCCCATGCAACGCCATATCCGCCCGTCTGCATCTGCACATGCTGAAAATAGTCCGGCTTCTTGAGAAGAATCTGAAATGCTCTTGTCTTTTCAAAATGCTTCTGCAAATCGCACTTCTTCACTACGCCATCCCGGAAAAATACCAGCAGGCAATGGTTCTCCAGCGGCAGCACATCTTCAATTCTCTTTGAGAACCGCCGCGTAATTTCTTCCGGAAGCTCCTTCTCGTTAATGGGAACAAGGTAGTAATCATCCTGTGCGCATCGCCCCATTGCCAGCATCAGAAGCTCGTACTCATCATATTCCTTCAGATGATTGTCGCGCAGAATCTCACCGATGTTCTGGCGGTCGATCGGAACGATCCGCTGCTGAACCCAGATCTTGCTCCAATAGGAATTGACTGTGGTTTCCCCACGCTTCACAAAGGAGTCCAGCAACAGCGGCGTTTCCCATGCATCCGCATTTTCAGGCAGCTCAATATAGAACTGCTTTTCCTGCTTGTAATACAGGAGGTACGCCAGATCCTTCTGCTCCTGCGTCGATTCATCTCGAATTGCAAAAATCTTCATATGCGCTCCACCTTTTCCAAATCATTTCCCATACGCCTTCAGAAAAGACCCACCAATTTCGATAGAATTACGGTGGACAGGCCATGACAAATGGGTCAACTCCTGTTTTTCCTTCATAAGCTGCATATGTACATTCTCACTCCCCATTATCGTACTTCATTACTTGTCATACGTCAAGCTATAATGCAAAAAGCCGCCACCCTGATTTCACTCAGGGCGGCAGCTTAAACTTGTTTATAGCAAATCGGATAAACAAGTTGACACTATTGCTTGGAACGTAAATGTTCAACTACTGCATCGATAAGCTCCAACTTTTGTTCCGTAGAGCAGGGCAATTTCTGCACCATCTTTAGCGCTTGCTCTGCGTGGAACTTGGCCAATTCCTTGCTAAGTTTCGCCTTTCCTTCCGGCGTGGTCGGCATAATCAAAAAGACTTCCATATCTATTGTTCCTTTCCGAAAACTATGTGTGAGTTGTAGCAAATCGCTGCAACTCACGGTGGTTATCCTAAAATTTCCAAGTGTTTTACGGCTCCGGCTTTTCAACAACGAAAAGCGGGAATAGGTCATAGTTTCCATCCTTATCAGAACTCAAATTGAGCTCAGATAGAACCTGCTCCTGAACCTCAGGTTTAAGATCACAAATATATATTTCAACGCTCATGTGTCATCCTCCATATATGACTACTTTGCAAATTAATGGAGAGAGCTGCAGCAACCCGCTGCAGCTCTCAAATCATTTGTCTCGGAAAAGGTGCTTGTAAAGGTCATCCACACCCTTTTGCTTTTGTGTCCAGGTAATCGGTGCCATTTCAAAACCGGCAGCCGCACCCATCTCAATATAACGATCACGCGCTTTCCGAACTTCCTCTTTGACCTGATAATCCGAATCGACCATGACGTTGATTCTCTTCACGCCAATGGAGTCTAGTTCTTCAAGGGCTCGTTCGTACTGAGAATAGCTCGGTATGCCTGTAAGGCCCACGAAACCACACTCATAAGGTGAACCCTGCGCGAAGCTGTAGGCAAGGTCGGACTTCATAACTCCCTCCGTAAGGCAAACCACTTCATCGCCTTCATGAACGCCGACATAATGCGGGCAGCACTTCGACTGTGTCCCGTAGTACTGGTCAACACTCGTTAGGTTATAGAATTTCTGGTTGTAGACCTTATCAAGCCGAACCTGAATGGCTTCAATTTGGCCGAGCAGGTTTCGGTCGGGTAGCATGATTCCCGAGCCTCGGATATCCAACACCCATTGGCCAGAGTCCTTCTGGCAGTAAAATCCGGGAACCCCATCAAGAATGCAGCCACGCTCCAACAGCTCTGTAACAATCCGTTTCAAACGTGTTGTGGGCGTCGTTCGATAGCATAGCAGCTCCATCTCCTCTGATTTTAGCCCGCGCTCTTTCAAAGCGGATTGATGTGTTGGGCATAGAGTCAATAATGAGAGAAGGTTGGAATACGTATTATCCCGTACCTCAGCCGAGGCAATAGGGAGTTCTACCGTTTCTATGGAGCGAGGCTTCCGCTTGCATTTGCGCACCGGTTCACCTCCATCTGGCCCGAATATTTTGCAGAGTTCTTCGTAAGCCGTATGGAGATTGACATCACAGTACTCCGCATAAAGATGGAGGATACCCCCACCTTTACCACAGCGGTTACACCGAAACACATTATCGCGGATCTTGACATTCATATGAGCTTTTCGATCTGCACAGAATGGACACCTGCAATGCAGTTGAGTCCCGGTATCTCGTATGACTTCGATGCCAAGAAGATCAACCACTTGTTCAATATCACATGGCAGATCAGGTATTCTGCCCATCTAAACCACCTCCCTTAGCTAGGGGAAGAATCAGCTGGCCATCTGGCCTACCGTTTCCAAAAGCTTTGTAGCCCCTGCTTTCAGTGCGAGATTATGGCCGGAATAGTTCTTCACATACCACGCGAGGTCCCCTGGGCTCTTCATAGCGATTTCGCCAAGAGACCAGCCACTAAAGCGGCCAAAATCAACCTTGACGGCTTTCGCCTGTTCAATGGTCATGACACGCAAGTACTCATCCAGCGTTTTGGGGGGCTCCGGAGCAGGAGCATGAGACTGCTGCACAGGAGGCTGAACCTGCTGCTGAGCAGGCTGGGTAGATTTAGGCGCCGTCGCCGTCTGAGAGAAGGCAGGAGGATCCGCTGTCGGTTGAGCGGTAAAACTCGCCACAACACTACCAGGGTGTCCTGCATCTTCATCAGGAGGCATCTTGATTGGGGCATCCGCGATAATACCGGCCAGCGCATCACCATTCATACAGAACTGCGTACCATAACCTGCATCAGCCAAAGCGCGGCCCTTTGCGACTGTTTCGGCGATCTCCAAGAAGCGATCGCCAAAGCGCTCTTCCGTTGAGAAACGCTGAGAATACGCCTTCCCAATGAACTGGTCAGCTGGGTCAGCCTTATCGGCATAGATCCTGCAGCATACGATTGCATTCTTCTCATCAACTCGGATAAGCTCCGGGTCGATCTTTCCATTCGGATGGTGCAGGCGGAACCAAAGAAGGCGATATTTGACATCAAGGTAGAGATCGTTTTCGCCTTCCTCACCCACGGTAGTACGCACGAAATCAGCGGGGTTAAAACCATCGACAGCGTTGATGGCAGGGATCACATTAGAGTTCGATTCACTCATGGTAATTGTCCTTTCACAATAAATGTAGAAACGAGGCAGCTTTTGACCACCCCGTTTCCCAAATAATCACGCTACTCGCCGACTCAGCTCGCGGTTATAATAAGCCACGATTCGATCCGCGAGTACCGTATTCCTTTGACCCACATCACATTTATGGATCGCAACAAAGACTGCCTGCTTTTGCCCAATCAGGATGACCTTCGACTTGGCTCTGGTCACAGCAGTATAGAGCAAATTCCGCCGCAGCATGATATAGTGCTCTTTCAAAAGAGGAACAATGATGACAGGATACTCCTGTCCTTGGCTCTTATGAATGGTCGTACAGTAGGAGAACTCCAAATCCTCCAGCATT
This sequence comes from Flintibacter faecis, assembly GCF_014287875.1. Lineage (GTDB taxonomy): Bacteria > Bacillota > Clostridia > Oscillospirales > Oscillospiraceae > Lawsonibacter > Lawsonibacter faecis_A. Next base: position 252,984 of record NZ_JACOPN010000003.1, read on the forward strand.
TCCTGCGTGTACTGTAGTGTCCTTCCATCCAAAAGCCTCACGCATGTGATCGTCTCATCATCCTCTTTCTTCATGTCGGTTATGACGCCGACATCGCCATTTGACACATTGATTCGATTTGCCGTCTGCATAATGCGGTCACCAACTCGAAATACTCGACTGCCACACTTAACCTCTTTCTTCAGGTTGTTTGGCGGGTTGACAAGGTCTCGAATGGTCTCATTCAACGCATTTGCCGCAACCGCACCTCGCTTACGGAGAGGTGAGAGAATCTGCACGTCCTCAATACCATGCAAAGAGACTTCCTGCAGATAGTTCTTGATGACCAACTGCGCAGCCTCTTCCGAGTTCTGAACTTCCAAAAACTGAAAGTCATCCCCGAACTGAAGATGTGTGTCGTTGTGGTTGATGGCATAGGCGTTTGTGATGATACGGCTATTAGATGCCTGGCGGAAAACAGTCTCTAAGACTGCCGTAGGAACCTTTTCACTTCGAATCATCTCTCGCAGCACATTACCCGCGCCAACAGATGGGAGCTGGTCAGCATCACCGACAATAATCAGCTGAGCACCCGACTTGATACGATCAAGGAGGATATACGCAAGGCGCATGTCCACCATTGAAAACTCATCAACGACTACCAAGTCTGCTGATAGTAACTCTTTGTCGTTCAGCGGGCTGTCTTCATCCGTCACAAGGCCAAGCGCCGAGTGAAGTGTAGAGGCGTACATTCCCGTCTGTTCTGCCATGCGCCGACTGGCACGGCCAGTAGGTGCAGCCAGCAGGACTTCATTCGCAGGGAACGCAGCTTTATAGATATCCAGGATGAATCGTAGTGTTGTGGTCTTTCCGCTGCCGGGGCCTCCGGTCATGATGGAGATCGGATGCGAGAGGCACAGCTTCACAGCATTACGTTGCGAAGGAGCCAGTCTTTGATGCAAGGTCCTCTCCGCATTGTCGATTTTGCTGTCCAGATCGTCGATCTTTGTAAAGCCCTCTTGGAGTATCATGGACACAATGCGCTTAGCTGACTTAACTTCGCACATGCGCTCGTAACTCAGGTATACACGGCTTCCCTCAACATAGATACGGGATTCCACACGTTCATTTGAGATCGCTTGGCGGATTTCCTCTTCGGAAACCACTTCATCATCGCAACCCATATTGAGAAGCTCATAGCACTGGCCAACCGTCTCATCAACGGATAGAAAAAGATGCCCAGATACGCGTGCCTCATCCAGCACATAGTTGATCGCACCGGAGTATCGCAAAGGGTGCTTTAAGCTGACTTTTGTTTTACGGGCAACGGAATCGACTGTCATGAAGCCAAAGCCTTTGATCTTACAGAGTTGGAATGGATCCGTCTTCACGATTCTCAGGCTGTTATCTCCGAACTCTTCTCGGATCATCGCAACCTTTTTCATCGAAACACCGAAAGGCGCCAAGTATATCATGAGATCACTCAAGGCTTTCGTTTCCCCGTAGGATTTGATGATAGCCTTGAGTTTTTTCTGGGCAATCCCCTTGACGCTAAGCAGCTTGTCCGGCTCTTTCTCTAAAACCTCCATCGTCTTATCGCCAAAGCGAGCGACAATGGCCTTTGCGGTCTCAGGGCCAATTCCTTTGATGATACCGCTGCTCAGGTAAGCAAGGATGCCGGCTTGATCTCTCGGCACGACTTCCTTACACATTGAAACCGACAGCTGTAAACCGTGTTTGGAATTCTCCCACGCTCCATCCAGTTCCACTTCCACGGCATCTGTAGCAATCAGATGATAGCCGATTGCCGTGAAATGAATCTTGTCGTCATGGCAGTAAGACCGATTACGGGCTTCCTTTGGAACAGACTCATCAGAAGTACTGTAGGCAAAAATGCAGAAGCCCTTATCGGACTTAAAGATGGTTCTTTCATATCGACATAGCATTTGATCACTCCTTATGCGATGGCCGATTTGACCACCTTAAAGATTCTTGATTCCGTCTGATCCACAAACTCATCATAGATATCAGGATACTGAGCTCGCAGAGCGGATAAACGGTCCTTTGATATTCCTTCCCGATACAGAGGATTGTAGGATACCTTGAAACACTCGCCGCCCTGTTCACAGGTTCCTTTGCATGCGGTACCCATCTCTTCGACGATGGGAGCATAGAGGGATTTGATGCGAGTCTCAAGTGCTTTTACCTGAGCATCTAAAGATCTCTTTTCCTCTTTGAGTGCCAGGATCTCCTTGAGGTTCACCACAAACTTGCGGTCAAGATCCACGGTCGGTTCGGACTTGTCAGCAGGGCCGAAATAGCGACGGAGCGACTCCAGAACCGCATCTGGCTTTTCGACCAGGGGTGGCTCCACACGAGCCATGACGTGATTATTCCAGAATGCCGACAGCTCCATGATCGTGTTCTCTTCTTCCTCGAGGTCACGCTCAATCTTTTGCCATACAAAGTCATTCTCATTATTTGAGAACAGGCAGGCAATGAATGCAACATCGATATTCATCACCGACATGTAGTGCCGAACCTGCAATTCATAGTGGCGAGGGACTGCTCCGTTCGCCCACTTGAATTGCATGTCATAGTGCGCCGTTTTGCACTCTAAGATGGCCTTACGTCCATCCGGCAGGGTTACAAAACGATCCACATCGGCAATCAGGAAGGGGAAAAACGGGTGTTGGTACATCCAGTGGTCTTCATACACAGATAGTCCGGTCTTCTTTGCGAAGATTTGAGCTACCACATCTTCGAGCAAATGCCCAATCTGGAATGTGATGCTTTTGTCCGGCCCATCATCTGACATGACGACCCCAATTTTGTCATAATAAAGGTCTCGTGCCGTGCGATATGGGGAGGAATTAAGGGCGACAGCTACATCGCTGCCGCCAATTCCTTTTCGCCTCCAACTGAGCCATTGATCCTCTGTTAGAGTTGTGATGTCCACCAATCTGTTTGGCGTGTAGTTCAGGTTCAGCCCCATAGCCTACACCTCCTCGCAGCGATCAAACCCACAATTGCCGCATTCTGGGCATTCCTGATCATCAGGATCCTCGAACGAGGCAAAGCTTGTTATCTCCCCGCAATGCCGACACTTATAAGCAAGTAGATCTTTTTCGGTGTGCTCTACCGTCCCTGTGTCATCGCAGGTAATGTGTTCCTCAAAACATATTCCCGGCTCTGAGGTCTGGATCATGACAGAAACGCCATCTTCTGCGCAGGCCTCTGAGAGAGTCAGGCACTCACTAGGAGAATTCTGAGGATATCCACCAATCAAGCAACTGTATGCTGACCATGCGAACGACGCGACAAACGAGTAACTTGCTTTGGCATCGACGGCAGGCTCGGAGAATTCTTTCATAGCCTCATCAATGAATGCTTGTCTTTTCGACTGGATGAAGCTCCGTGCAAAGAAACGCTTGCCTGGAATGGTTGAAGGATCGTCTTCGCTGACAAACCGTTCAATGAACGACTTAATGCCATCCCGTGTACCGGTGACATTTACATACCCAAACGCCCAATTAGGCATAATCTATCCTCCTTACTCTTCAAAATCAGTATTGTAGTGCTCGACGATCTCAGTCGGCTCGTCAGATGCACAGTTGCCGTAGACAACAGTCTGAAGTGCTTCCTTGTTTGGATCGTATTCTACGCAAGCCAGGATTGCTGTAGCGCCATCCTTGCGTACATAATCGATGAAAACGCCTGGATAGTCTGCTGCACAGTCAGTCTCATCGTGCTTAGCGTAAATCGCGAGTTGTCCTACTGGCGTATCAACAATAAAATGCCGAGTCTTTTCCATATTCAATCCGCTCCTTGTTTTCGGTGATATCTTTTATGACTGAATCCATAGCGGAGAGTACTACCTCAACTCCCTCGAAGATGTGGTCACTATCTAATGCCCACATCATGTCATGGAATTCGCCCTCTGGCGTATAGACAAAGCACTCCCACCAGTTGTTGTGTTCCATATCGAGTCGATACCGTTTATGCGTATCACCCATGGCAGCATATAAGGCATGATCCGTCTTCAGATATGGCAAAACATCAACGCCAAAACGTCCAGAGTTACTCTTATCTTTGACATAGAGTAATTCTGTACCATCACTCTTATCGTAAAGTGTGGCGTAGATATCTCCGCAGGCGTGAATGGCAAAAACACACCCGCGCACCTTGATAGATACCACCAGGCCGCCGTACCAGAGGGAAGAATACTGCTTGCGGCAAATCGGCTGATGGAATTCAACTTTGATAGGTTGATGTATCTTTCCAATCTGCTTTCTGATCTGCCAGCAAAGGTGTAGACGTTGTAAGGTGCTGATGCCTTCGAAGGTTATATTCTTCATGTGAGATCACCACCTCTTACCACTTAAAGTCACCGGGATGATCATACTCATGCCAATTCACATTCAAGGCACGAGATACAATCTCCTCCAACTGAGCAATCCTCAGCCCAGAGGCACCGTCACACTGCGCAGAGAAGATCACATCGCTCATCTGCATGAAGAGTTCATAGGCCGTGCAAGGACTGTCTCCATGAATTGCTACGAAATAGTCCATAGCTTCATAGGAGGCTTTCTTCGGGGCCTTGATTCTTTTCAGAACACGCATGAGTGTAGTGACGGGATAGCGGATCTCGATGTTCATGAGCTGCACTTGCTTGTCCAGCGCCTTTTCAAATTGCGCATAGACCAATCTGAGCTGTTCCTCAAAATACTGCATATCCACACCATTCTTGTGTTCGGTGCGAATGGAGTACCCCAATGGAACAATACGGCTCTCGGCACCAACCAGAAAAATCGGATAGAGATTTGCGCCGCTCATGCCCACATCGGAGGTGGAGAAACGCAGTGCGGGAACCAGTTTGTCGGCACGCAGGCCTTTGGCGGCAATCTCCCTATGATATGTATCGAGAAGATTGTCTGCCTGGCCATCCAGACACCAGATAGCGGTTGCGATAGAGTGATCAAAGTGTGCGGTCATGAAGCGATTGCCGGGATACTCTCGATCGAGAAAGTCATTGGTCGCTTTGAACAGGGGCAGCATCTCCATGACCGTGTAGTCCTTGGGATCTCCACCGTGTACTGCCGATACCTTCTCATCTGCGACTTTGATCAGGCTGTCACCAGAGGCAACGCCCATGCAGTAGTTGAGGATCTCGGCGAATACCGTCTTGGAAACTTTGTTGAGTGCATGCCCAGAGATGCGTGCGCGCTCGAGAACTGTCTTGATCGCACAGGAACGGACCGGGTAGTCCTTACCATCTACCTTCAGCAGGAGGCTGGTATTCTCCATTGTGTCCTCCAGAACATCTGCATCGCCGTTGTGGTCGTAGATCTGCATATACAGATTTCCGAGCGTGGATCCCCGTTCCACCGGCTCAAACCGGAGTTCCTTGGACGGGGCTGTCATCCACTTGCTGCGGGCCTGCCGAGCGCTGAGGAACTGAAAGAAGTCCCCCGACTCGCTGAAGCTACGACTGAAGTTGTCCGCGAATACTTTACTTTCCATCATTTGCTTGTTCCACCTTTCAAATAAATATTTCTCAAACCCGCAATGCGGAATTTGGACAAAAAAAGAGCGCTCTGATCTGAAAACTCAAATCAAAGCGCAAAGAGAGCGGCGAAACAAATTGTTCGCCCAGAAGTGCCAATATGAATTGGCTCACAGCTTATGAAGCTCCGCATCGGAGATGAAATCTAATAAGTACGGAGATAGGATACCATTAGATCCATCCATTCGCCATAATACCCATTTCTGCTTTCTGGGCAAAAACAACTCACGAGTATTGTGTATTCCTCCCCTTGAACGCAAACCTCTTTGGTATTCTTATGGAGGACAACAGCGTTCTCAACTTCTTCTATGACGTGCCGAACGATGCCTATTACTATGAAGCCGTCAAGTGGGCAGCAGAGAACGGCATCACCGGCGGCGTTGGTAACAGCCTCTTTGCACCGAACCAGCCCTGCAACCGCGCTCAGATCGTGACCTTCCTCTGGCGCGCGGCGGGTTCCCCCGTGGTGAATTACCTGATGCCGTTTACCGATGTGGACGAGGGCGCATATTATGCCGAGGCAGTCCGCTGGGCAGCGAGCACCGGCATCGTCACCGGTCTGACGGAGACGACCTTCGGCACAGACAGCGTCTGCACCCGTGCGCAGGCTGCGGCCATGATCTACCGCTGCGCTCAGGCGCAGGGTAAGGGCTTCACGGGCGCGTGGATGTTCCACCTGCCGTTCACCGATGTGCCCGAATGGGCGTATGAATCGGTGGCGTGGTGCTACATGAACAGCGTGACCACGGGCGTGAGCGAGACATCCTTTGCGCCGGGCAATGACTGCACCCGCGCGCAGATCGTCACGTTCCTGTGGAGAGCGTTCAGCAAGTAAATAGGCGAGTTCGTAGTGCTCCGCCACTACAAGAAGGAGGAGACGCATCAGATGCGTCTCCTCCTTTTCATGTTTGTCACACATAATTTGGGTTACAGCTTGAATGATTTTATATCAATCATAATTGGAAAGCTCAATTCCTCTGTCATTCGTCGAACACATTCTTCCGTTTCTGCACCCACCTCACTAATTACCATATGCGTATGATCCGCATTCCATCCACATAGGAGAAAGCTACCCTGCTCCGTCAACTCGACTGTACGCCATACGGGGCAACTGCCATCGAACTTGACGGAGCAGCCGATCATCTTACAGTGCAATGGCATTGTAGGTTCCGGAAGCCTCATAACCACGCAGACTCGGTCAGCAGAATGAAAATCCGTTACAGTAAAGTCGGCAGAAGAATATTCAACGAAGTCTCTTGTGCCTTTCGCATCTGGCTCGATATAGTTATACGCTGTTGCCAAAAGCTCGCCTCTCTTTTCTATCGCATACTGAGTGAAGCGTTTTGGCTGAGCATAAAAGGTGTATGGCAAATGCTCGTGCTCGTTATAGTACCTCTGTAATGCAGCGCTATACATTTTTTCCCTCCTCACAAGTTTCTCCAATGTCATGGGCTCTAAAGTAGATCCCTCAATGGCACCTTTCGTTCCACAAACCAACGGCCTATCGTATTACCCGTTAGATTGGTGGATCGTTCAAAATAGAGATATGTTCTTGCACCATTGACTTGGATGGTGTAACGATCGCCTTGCCCGCCGGCTTTTGCAGCATAGGCTGGGCGAATATCGATCACGCGGTCTATTTCATATTTCTGGCCATCCTCCCAGATGATTTCCCTAGGCAGCATTGTCCCATCCGAACGATGCTCTACAAAAACGCTCACATAGACCTTATAAGCCTCACCTGGCAGCATACTTAACTCAACGGCTGCTCCAGATCTCGCTTGAGGAAATCCCCATGCGCGATATACGGAGCTATGATTCTTACACCTTGGCATTGTAGAATCCGGAGCTTGAAGTCCAGTAACTCAGGTGGCACATACAAACACTTCGCTGTCTGATAAAAGTCCATTTGCATCTCCAGCGCTTCTAAGACGGTGTCATCGCTGAGCATGAACTCCGCAGCAAACACATTTGCCTCATACTCCATTCGACTTGTATCCTCAAACATCGCAAACTCATGGAAGGTGTTAATGGCAGAATCGCTGTGGAGGACTGCATGCCCCAGCTCGTGCGCAATGATGATCCGTTGAATGCTGTCGGGCAAATCACTGTTGATTACAATCAGTTTGCACCGAGAAGAAACCAGGAAAAAGCCCTTGCAGGAACGGGGACTCTTTCCCATTGGACGATCCATCACCTGGATATCCAAATACTCGCAGATCTCATACGGGTCATCTGTCTGATATTTCATTTTCAATCGACTTACTTCCTGCCTAATCGTCATCGTCAGCAATCCACTCGCCTCACTTCAGAAAGTAGTTTTCTATTATACAGCCTGACAGTACCACAAGGGTTGTCCAAAAATCCGTACACTCAGAATATACCTGCTTACTTTTTGTAGTCTTTACGGGTGAACTTCTCGCTGGCTCGCTGCTTATTAGCAAAATACGCCTCAGTGACTGCTTGGAAGAAAAGCTCCTTATCCTGCTCAGGGACATCTCCACCAGCAAAGAGAGCACGCGTTTGTGTCAGCAGCTGCTCTACATCAGTTGCTCCTTTACGGCCATAGGCTGCTCTTGCGCTCTCGATGTATGGTGCCTCTTCAAGTCCATAGTTGGGGTCTACGATCTCATCGTTGCTTAGATATGCCGTGGAAACACCCAGCACCTCTGCCAACCTCTGAAGATTTACACCGCGAGGCATTACACCTTGTTTTTCGTATTTGGTAATCGTGCGCAGCGTGACACCAATCTTATCGGCCAGTTCTGTTTGCGTAAGGCCCAGATGCGTGCGGCTCTCTCGAATCTTTTCACCAGTCGTCTTCATAACCGTCTCCTCTCGCAGGTTTGGAAAGTTTTTGAAAGTTCTATTGACAAACCATTTTCTGACCTGCTATTTTGTTATTAGAACTTATTGGAACTTAATAGAACTCGGTTGGAACTTTAGGCTCATTATATTCTGCGAATTGGAACTTGTCAATAGGAACTTTTAGGAACTTGATGGAACTATTTCTTGAAGGTTATGGACAGGAGGTATGCCGAATATGGAAGGCCGAGTTGTATTGCATAGTGACCTCAACAACTGCTATGCGAGTATTGAATGTATGCTGCATCCGGAATTGCGTGGAAAGTACATTGCGGTTTGCGGCAGCACAGAGGATCGACATGGGATCGTTCTTGCGAAGAACCAATTGGCAAAGCAATGTGGGGTGAAGACAGGTGAAGTGATTTGGGAGGCAAAGCAAAAATGTCCACAACTGACGATTGTAGAACCGCATATGGAACAATATCTGAAATTCTCCAAAATTGTCCGCTCTATCTATTTGCGATACTCTCCGGAAGTCGAGTCATTTGGCATTGATGAGAGCTGGATTGAACTGACTGGGTCTCCGCTTCTCCAGCAGAAAACTCCGATTGAAATCGCCAATGAGATTCGGACTACTGTGAAAGAAGAAGTCGGACTCACCGTTTCCATTGGCGTCAGCTTCAATAAGATTTTTGCGAAACTCGGCTCAGACATGAAAAAGCCAGATGCCGTGACTGTCATAACGCGGGAATCCTTCAAAGATCAAATCTGGCGGCTCCCCGTTTCAGACCTGCTCTATGTGGGGCGAGCAACGACGGAAAAGCTTCGGCTCTACGGGATCCGTACCATCGGAGATCTGGCCCAAGCGGATCGGGCAATGCTAATTCGCAGGCTTGGCGTCAATGGTGAAAAGCTGTGGGTGTTTGCCAATGGACTGGATCAATCGCGCGTTATGCCATGCGACTACCAAATCCCCATCAAGAGCGTTGGACACGGAATCACCTGCACAGCAGACCTGCGTACAAATGAAGATGTTCGACATGTTCTGATGGAGCTCTCACAGGAAGTGGGCGCAAAGCTGCGGAAAAGTAAGCTGGCTGCCACGCGGATCCGCATCAGTATTCGCGACAACACACTGTCTCAGAGAGAGTATCAGGGGAAGCTGGAATTCCCAACTCAAAGTTATACAGAGATTGCTGCGGCTGGCTTTAATCTGTTCTGTCGGCGTTATCCATGGAATGCGGATGTTCGATCTCTGACGATTAGCGCGATCGACCTGATTCCCTCGGATACACCAATCCAGCTCGATCTCTGGTCTGATTTTGAGAAGCATAATAAGCGTTTAACTTTGGAACGCACCGTGGAAGATATCCGCCATCGCTATGGGCTCAGTATGATCAATTTCGCCGCACTCACCACGGGGCTGAAGATGCCTGCCCATCGGGAGGTTGAATACAAGATGCCCTCTGTTATGTATCACTGAGGAGGTATTGACTATAAGCGCAGCAGTTGAAACGACTCAAGCCAGACACCCCATTTTGAGCAATGGCTATGGCTCCATCCAGATCGACGGATTTTCTGGTCTGATTCCCAAAAAGTGTTTTTGCATTATGGCCGATGGACATCGCTATCAGGAGCACGGCATTTCCACCGGCAGCGTGTTGTTCTGTCAGAGGGCAGCCGAGATCAATGACGGTGACTTGATCATCGTGAAGGAAAATGGAGCCTTCGCACTCTATCTCTACCTGAAAGATCGTAAAGTCAAGGCGGACGGCGAAAAGCGCATCCTCCACAATAAGTCCAAGGCCTATGCCAAAGTTCTTGGCTCCTTCAACTTTTACCATTAAAGAGGCCTGGCAGAAAGGACAAATAATGAGTAAATTCCAGAACTACTTGAAAACCTTTGACATCACCAGTACCCTCACCGAGGAAGATATTGATAAGACCTTGGCGCTGCTCCAGATTTACGGCCCCGCAGTTCGAAGGACTGCCTCTCGCATCGGCGAGATGGAAGAAGAGTGCTATGAAGGTAGACGGCAAAGCATCTCCGACTTCATCAATCTGGCCATCGACTATGACCGTGACACTGACCGGAAACGCATCGCCGATCGCCTTGCCGAGATGGGCCACTCCATGCAGCTTCTGTCCGTCATGGAGGATGCCCTGGTACTCGTGAAGGACACCCCGCCCAATGGAGGCACCTATTTCAATATCCTCCAGGCAAGGTACTTTGATGTCTACTGCACCTCAAATGAGGAAGCATATCTCAACCTCGGAATCTCCTCATCTACATACTATCGGCACATCAAGCCCGCTATCCGTGCCTATGCAGCAAACCTCTGGTGTGTCGTAATCCCCGATCTGATCATCAGGGAGCACCTGCAGCAAAACGGTAGCGTCACCACTCAGGTGGAAGTCTCGTGAGAGACAAATGAGAGACAATGTGGCAGTCAGATGAGAGAAAACATGATAGAAAATCGGGAGGAAATTGAGAGCCAAACGAAATTGTAGTGTAGAGACTCAGCAGGTATAATGGATTATGCTGGAGCACCTATAGCCTCTCGGGTCTATGATCCGAGGGGCTTTTTTCATACCCTTGTGCGCCAGCCAATACCGGAACAAAGAGCCGACCATTCTCGAAAACGAGAGTGGCCGGCTTTTTTGTTGCCCTGATTGGGAGCGTAATCCATGTCAAGAGCCAGCTACTGGGCCCGTGCGCCCCCTTCAAGTCGTTCGTCCGCATCCGCTAACGAAACGACTTGGAGGTAACACATGAAGACAATCAAAATCAAGGACTACTATGGCATTTATCAGGAAATTCCCGTCAGCGATGAGCTGTATGAAGAATGGCGCACTCTTCAGAATGAAACACAGCGCGTCCATCGCAAAGAAGTATATCACCGTGATTGGACACCAATCGAGGACCTTTTCGAAATGCCGAAGTCTTATGAGCAGAACCCGATGGAAGATACGTTGCTGTGGGATGAGCAGGTCGCTGCGCTGTATGCAGCGATCGCGCAACTCACCCCGATCCAGCAGCGCAGGATCCACATGCTGATGGAGAATATGACGATCCGTGAGATTGCCCGTCAGGAAGGGTGCCATATGAACGCAGCGCTGAAATCTGTCAACGGTGCGCTCAAAAAGCTCCACGATCTTCTGAAAGACTGGGCATAAATGCCTAAAGGAAAAACATTTAGTGTAGTTGTTGTTCTATGAGAACACTATGCGTAATTTCTTTTAGATGCTTCGAGTGCGACATCACACGCACTTTGTTAAACGAAATGAGGAGGTTCCAATCCATGATTATCTCTGTCGATCACGGCAATAAATCGATCAAGACCCCGAACGCGCTTTTCACCTCCGGCCTGATTTCGTCCGAAGGGCTGCAAGGATTCAAAACGGACTATATCTGCTGGAACGGGCGCTACTATACGCTGACAGAACAGCGCATTTCTTATCTGCGCGACAAAACCGAAGACGAGCGGTTCTATGTCCTGACGCTCTTCGCTATCGCTAAGGAACTGGAGCGGCGCAAGGCAGCTGAAACGCTGGATCCGATTGACATCACACTACTGATTGGATTGCCCCCGGCGCACTATGAACAGCTCCACAGTTGCTTTGAGCAGTACTTTCTGCGGCGCCGTGAGGCCATTGACTTCGAGTACAATGGAAAATACTACTCGATCCGCATCAGCAAAGTCCTCAGCTATCCTCAGGCATTTGCGGCTGCTGTAACACAGTACAGTACGCTCAAGACCTATTCTGTTGCCTACATCATCGACATTGGCGGCTTTACCATTGACGTTCTCAAGCTGCGTAACGGACGTCCTGACCTGGCGGTGGTCGAAAGTTTTGAAAAGGGGGTCATCACCCTCTACAACAGCATTACAAGCAAATGCAATGCGCTCTATGCCCGGATCTTGGAGGACTGCGATATTGATGAGGTCATTCGCAATCAGCCTACTGTCCTTCCTGGTGAAGTGCAACAGCTGATTCGCAGCATGACTGGAGAGTTCCTTTCGGAGTTCTATAACTTCCTGCGTGAGCGTGGAATCGATGTAAAGACCAGCAAATGCGTGTTTGCTGGTGGTGGCTCTCTTCTCCTGAGAGGAATGATTGAGAGGGGAAATAAAGTAGCATTCCCCATTTTCATCGAAGATATTCATGCCAATGCACGCGGCTATGAACTCCTCTATCAGAGTGAGGTAGCGTCGAATGGGCAGTAATAGTAAGCCTCGTGTTGTGCTCCAGTTCAATGAAATGGACTTTCGGCACCGACGCGCACTCGATATTTTGCGGCAACGACCACGCAGCATGTCCGAACTAGTCGTCAATGCGGTCCTGCACTACACAAGCTGCCCAGAAGCGGCCAACGAGTTTGGCCGCGACTGGGTGGTGAGCATCGTCAAAGATGTTGTCCGCGAGATGGTCGCAAGTGGAGAACTCCAAGCTGTATCACAACCCACGTCCCCAAAGTCGGAGAGTCCAACGCTGGCGGCTGATGATCTTGCGGATCTTGGTGGTGTCATGGGTATGTTCCGGTCGAAGGAGTAATGCCATGAGCAACAAGAAATTTGGATATGCTCGTGTATCCACAGCTGAGCAAAATGAGGATCGTCAGGTTCTTGAATTGCTCGAGTACGGCATTGAAGAGCGTGATATCTATCTGGACAAGCAGAGCGGCCGTAGTTTTGAGCGAACAAACTACATGTCACTACGAAATAGCATTTTGCGTAATGGTGATATCTTGGTCGTTAAAAGCATTGATCGTTTTGGCCGTAATTACTCTGGAATTCGCACCGAGTGGGAATATCTTACCAAAACGCTTGGTGTGGACATCGTTGTCCTGGACACGCCCATTTTGGATACGACCCGATACAAAGATCTGCTCGGTAGTGTAATCACGGATATTGTCCTCGCCGTACTATCTTTCGGCGCTCAGCTGGAAGTTGATACCAAGTCGAAGGCACAGGCGGAAGGTATTGCCGCCGCGCATCTAAAGGGTGTCAAATTTGGGCGGCCAAAGTGTTCTGTAAAGGATTGGGATATCTATTACCCCAAGTGGAAGCAAGGAGAAATCACGGCTGTCGAGTGCTATAGGCAGTTGGGCGTCAGCGCATCGACATTTTATCGGTTGGTGCATGAGTTTGAGTCGGAGGGAAAAGCACGATGAAACGCTGCATTATATGAACGCTTGCCTTTCTGACCTTCGCGTTGTGAACCCGACGCTGCGGACATTCAGCGCAGCAGAGGCACGCATTGCGCAATCGTCTATTCGCTTTAATAATCTGAGTGCGGCAGAACTTGGATACCCCGAAAATGTTCGGCTCCTGATCAGTTCCGAAGGCACTACTCTGGCTATTCAGGCGTGTGATAAAGACGATCCATGTGCCGTTCCCTTTTATGTCCGGAAGAACCGCAGAGGATCTGAAGGGGCAGAAAAAGTGGACAACCGTAAGTAACCGAATGCTGATGCACATCATTCGCACAAAACTCGGTTGGGATAGCGGCAAGACGCCTCGCCGCTTCTATGGTGTACCTTGGCCTGAGCAGTATGCGATCCTGTTCGATCTGACCCGTGCTGCCCCTCCGCGCACCCGTACTCCTAATTTGTCGGTTGAAGATATGCTGCGCACCTACGAGCTGGCGGCATCTGGCAGCTTGATGCCTGTAGGGGACAACACATGGGCAAAAACGAACAAGTTTGCTTCTGTGCCGCCGAGTAGAGTGATTGAGGCTCAGTTTGTAAATGTGACTTAAAGCGAATGGCCTTCGGTATGTGTCGTACCGGAGGTCATTCGTTTACGTACCATTTCAGTACGGCAAATACCATAATGCTCATTTCTGATTTTTTGCCATCCATCTATACTGTGAGAAAGTACAGGATAGGTAGGAGAAGATCAAATGAGTACGAGATTGCAAATCATGGGCAGCCGGATTCGGACTGCACGGCAGTTCCGCCGCCTAACTGGTGAACAGCTCGCTGAGAAGATTGGTATTGCTGTAGACTCACTTCGACACATAGAAAACGGAGTCAGGTCACCAAGTTTCCAGCTCATTGAGCGCATCTCGGATATTCTAGACGTTTCACTCGACTACTTAGCTGGGAAGACGGATTCTCCTCTGGAGCATAGAGTTCGCAAGGAACTTGAAAACTCTGGACTAACGAAGGAGCAAGAAGATGCCATTGTTGAGTTGGCATTAAATTCGATCCCGATCATCAAAAAACACATTTGAGCAATGCACCTGTCGATCTGGCAGGTGCAATTTTATTTTTCATTCTCCCTTAATCCGACTGTTTTCGCGCTTTCACTCATGTAATATGTACTCACTTGATACGATTGTATCAAATCTGTACGGAGGGATGAAGACATGACAGTACAAAACGCATTAGAGGAAATGAAAGAACGCGCATTTGCCCCTGCTTTTCAAAAGTATTTGTTCGATACATACAAGGTACTGGCGCAAACAGATTTTTCCGAAGAGGAAAAGGACTACACAGCGGCTGAGGACTATTTCACCACCACATTGGAGCAGTCCGAGAACGAGATCCTAAGCCAGTTCAAAACCAATTACGAGGCAAAACTGCGGTATGCATCCCAGTATGCTTTCAACGCCGGCCTGTATTCCGGGTTCGTCCAGCACTTTTCCAATCAAGATCTTGTTGTCGATGGATTTGAAAAGCATCTCATGCAAGATCTCTTTGAGATGCCGGGTATGCAGCGCCATACTCTGTTTTTGAAGATGCATGACGAAAACAAGAAGCTTATCGAGCAGCTCGAGATTGATGGTGATGAAGAGCGACGAGAGCATTTGACCTCGATCGAGTGTGCGTGGGAGCAGCGCGTTCATTGGGCGGCCTGCCACAGCTTCTACTGCGGTTATCGTGCTGCGGTCAAAGTTCTTACTGCTGTTGACGGCGTGAGCACCTTTGACATGATCCCACACACTCTGCTGTTGGAATATCACTTGGGATATACGAAATCCTATGACCAAACGGAACAGCAGCATATTGATAGATAGCGGAGTTGAACGGCAGTAGCACAATACAAAGGGGCAATTCAATAAGATTCTCAATGACTTTACATGAATGACATGAAAAGACACACCAATCTGCGGGAATGATTTATCCCATAGATTGGTGTGTCTTTCGCTTCTACTATAATACTAAAGGCTGCGAGGTGTCCGTTCTTTCGGACACCTCTTCTTGTATGCTTGCGGTAGAGTTCGAAGAAAGAACTACCGGAGGTGTTGAAGATGTATGTGCTCGTTGATATGGAATGGATCTCGAATCAGCGTGGTAATCATTGGCCAACACAGTTGGCCGCTGCCCGCGTAGATGCGCATTGGAATACGGTTGATACTCTTTCTACGTTATTTCGCCCGAAAGACTTCTCCTTCCAGCAATGGGGGCATATGGCCTTTTCCGGCTGGAATAAGGAGCAGTTCCTCAATGGTGAAAGCCTTTATGCTGGATTAGATGCCTTCCGCCATTGGCTGCAACCGGAGGATACGATATGTTGGTGGCATCAGGAAGCAAGCGATCTGTTCAATATGTTCTCCAAGGTATCCGGTGTTCCTGATATGACTCAGCATGTCGTGTTGCTCTGTGATTACATCTACGGTTACTTAGCAGGTCAAGAAGCGTCTGTTGGAAGCCCTTATAAGATCTGCGCGGCGCGCAATATCGCCACGCCTTCTCCAGCACACTGCTCCGCCAACGATGTAGCAACCATGCAACTGCTTGCACAGGGCATTGGCTTTGAGCAGAAGCATTTACTTGAGCCGCCGAAAAGATGGGGCAACGACGCAATGGCACAGAAAGGTTCTTCTGCGTATAAGCTGCTCTATGATCCCCAGGCCAAGCTCCTTCATCAATCCGACTGTGAGCTACTACCTGATAATCGGCATTTCCCGGCATTCCTCACATTCAAGCTCCCAATTCGACGTAAGTACAAACCTTGTAGCTGCTGTAGGGATGAATTCTTAGATGCGCTGTGGGATCGCAATCAAGACTCTATCGCTCGCTCTGAATATAACTATGTCTACTCCAAGCAGTCCAAGATCTTTCACACTAGAAAGTGCAGTCATGTACTGCTGGCCTATGATATTCAGGGAACCGTTTCCTACGACACCTGCCTTAAAAGCGGGCGACGGCCTTGTAAGCACTGCAATCCGGAGCCGATTGAGCACAAAACGATTGCTTTTCCGGTTCTTCCAAAGAAGCCGCAATCCCCTCAGGAGCGTTCTTTGAGCAAGGACGAGCAAAGTGCCATCGGACGCTTTAATCGTGCTAAACAGGAGCGTGAAGCTGCATTCAAGAGAGGCTCACTTTCCGATGCCGAGAAAAGCAACATTATGGCACTCTCGCAGCCAGGGCTGGCATTCTGGGCAAGTAAGGGGTATCGGACATTCCACCGCAGAAACTGCCCACAAATCACAGGGCTCAACCAGTTGGTCGGCTTCCCTCGTTATCAGGACGCTGTCCGTGCTGGGTACTGCCCATGCCGGCATTGTAAGCCAAGCCCGAAGCAAGATGTCGTCTATTCGATCCCTATCACAAACAAAAAACGTGTGGGAGAAGGCGTCGAAACCCTGGTGCAACTCTGTACGGAGCACTGCCTACCATTTCACCACGACAATCGATACTTCGAGATGCAGACAATGGTGGGCAAGTGGAAAATTGATATGGACTTACGGCCAGTCCGACTGGAACACATAAATCTCATCTCTCAGCCGGAGAACACAAAGAAATATCATGTGCAGCCCCGTCTGTTCCTTTCCCTGAAGGATACATTCGATTACATTATGCGACATGATAATGCCCTCATGAAACGGATCGAAGGGACAAGCCAAGAAGTACAACTTCAAATGGGATAATTGTTGTTTTCCACTCCTTCTATCCGTAAATACCGTTGGGGAGTGTATCCCCGGAAGCTTGCAAAGGAGTGAAAAATGATGACGCGAGAAGAAGCGGAGAAAGAGCTGATTGCTATGCTGCAAGAGGCGGAAGGTGGGCCTTCTTACTCCATGGGAGAAGTGGACGCTTATATGCGTGAGCTGCTGCATCCAAAAAACCAGATCTACCTGACAGGCGATACGCACGGTCGGTTTGAGCGGATCATCTCTTTCTGTGAGAGGCAGCAAGTTCAATCCGAAAGCACCTTCATTATCTTAGGGGATGTCGGATTGAACTACTATGGGGATCGGAGAGACAGGCGAGGCAAAGATGCGCTGGCACAGATTCCAATCACGTTCTTCTGCATTCACGGCAACCATGAAATGCGCCCATCTGAAGAGTTGGGCTATCAGGTGAAAGAGTACCACGGTGGGAAGGTATGGGTTCAGCCCGAGTATCCAAACCTCGTATTTGCCATTGACGGCGAGATCTATGATTTCTTTGGCCATTCCTGTATTGTCATTGGAGGTGCGTATAGCGTCGATAAATACTACCGATTGGCAAGAGGCTATAACTGGTTTGAAGACGAGCAGCCGTCCGATGAAATCAAGGAGAAAGTTGAGCGTGTGCTATCTGAGCGTGATTGGAAGATCGATGTTGTGCTGTCGCACACCTGCCCGCTCAGGTACGAGCCGACCGAAGTATTTCTATCCATGATTGACCAGTCGAGTGTGGATAAGAGTACCGAGCAATGGCTTGATACAATCGAGTCAAGGTTGCACTACGAGCGCTGGTACTGCGGTCACTATCATACGGACAAGGAGATCGACAAGATCCGTTTCATGTTTCAGGACTATGCGCTGCTGCCGCATCAGATTTCCCTTTCTGCGGAGAAGGAAATGATCCGCCGGATGCAGCGACAGGCCGAGATTGTCGAGGCGCTGGGCCTGATGGATGAGGCTCAGGAGGAGAAATAAGAGGGTTTTACATGAGCACATATTACGACTTTATGGTCGAGGCCAAGTATAAAGACAAATGGTACAACATCGACCTACATACAAAGGATTTTGACGGAAAGCTGCGGCATCAATACCTTGCAACCTTCTCCCGCAGCTTTGTTGGCCAATTGGAAAGCCTGATCGATGGCGCATGGAGGATCGATTTTGATGATCTAGCGGAAAGTACACAGAATCTCCTCCTATCCAGTATCCCTGCAGAGTGTGAAGATAGCGTTCGACTGGAGCAATTCTATGTTGCCGGTAATCTTGTGGATTTCGAGAAACTCCTGAAGGCGCCATACCAAAACGAATACTATGTGACGCGGAATCAGATTGCCGCATATGAGTCCCATGAGATCGATGACATCTGTGACTATTTAACTGTTCATGAGGTGCTTGAGCTTCCCTATACGGCTCGCAGCGAGTATGTCCTATATCGTTGGAATGATGTCTTTGATAATGCAGAGAAGATCCGCTCGATGGTAGATCGCCTGCGATTTCAGGTAGAATGCTTCAACGAAGCGCTTCCCTATGAGGCAGGTCAGTCCTATGGAGATCGTGCGGCTTCGCAAGTCCGTGTGATCTACCGGATTTCATGAGGAGGTCTATCACATGAACTACTTCATTGGAGACCTCCATCTCTTCAACCGGAATCAGACGGGTGAGGGTGTGAACTATGACGGGAGACCGTTCGCCACCGTGGCTGAAATGAACCAGTATATCCTTGAGCATTGGAACGCCAAGATCACCAACGGCGATACCGTTTATATTCTTGGGGATATGGCCATGCGGGGTAGAAACGAAGCACTCATCGCATTGGTCGCGCAGCTTAAAGGTCGGAAGATTTTGTTCCGAGGGAATCACGATGATCTGTCTGATTACAGGTATCAGAAGCTCTTCGCTGACATCACCGATTATCGCGAGATCAGCGAAAGCTTTGACGGACAGTCGTATAAGCTCTGCTTGATGCACTATCCCATTCTGATGTGGAATGGGCAGCATCGCGGATCAATCCTTCTCTACGCTCACACTCACAATACCGTGGAAGAGACGTTCTTCCAGAAATGCGTCAAAGGGCTCAACGAGAATAAGAAGCTGAGTGTTCAACAAGGAAAGCCCATTCGTGCTATCAATGTCGGTTGCATGATGCCATATATGAAGTACGAGCCAAGAACACTCAAGGAAATTCTCTCCGCACAGGACGCGAGAAAGGAATAAGGCCTATGTTACCGAAAGAGCTATTCCTCAGCACGCTAGAGAAGATTCAAAAGCAAGAAGCTCGCATTGACGAGTTTAATACCGCGCTATCAAAGATCTGCGATGGGTTCCCTGTGTTTGATTCGGAGAATCAGTACCTGATTGCGCTCCGGGAGCTGCTGAAATACACAATGCAAGATCAATATGACTACATTGGATGGTGGCTATATGAAGCGCCGGATGCCGGATACACAGTCTGGTGGGATGATGAGGACGGTAAAGAAATCCGCGTGGACTTGACAGAACCTGGTGCGCTCTATGACTATCTGGTGGAGTATGCCGCGCCGGAAGGAGTTCAGGAGGATGAGCTGTGAGCACACAATATTCTGTTGTTAATACACGGATCACCGAAGAAGTCGCCGAATTCCAGAAAAAGGTCTCAGCAATCCGAGCAGAATGGCTCCGAATGATGCGTGAGGCCTCTGTATCTGCTGACTTGCAGGAGATCAAAGAGGATCTCATAGACAAGC
Organism: Flintibacter faecis; assembly: GCF_014287875.1. Taxonomy (GTDB): domain Bacteria; phylum Bacillota; class Clostridia; order Oscillospirales; family Oscillospiraceae; genus Lawsonibacter; species Lawsonibacter faecis_A. Next base: position 272,961 of record NZ_JACOPN010000003.1, read on the forward strand.
TTTCTGACCGTGCGCTATTCTCTGTTGAGGAACCAGAAGGGACATCCATTGTAATCGGAACGGCAAGAGCGGGCCATTTTTCATGGCGCACTGAGAATGGCTTCCATGACCTTGACTCAGTCATGCGTTGGCTCCAGTCACACCCGGACTACACAATCTGTGATGAGTATGGAACAATTGAAACGGCAGAAGAATTCAAGCAGGTATTAGACTGGTGCGGGACTTACATCTCCTCATAGTTAGATTGCGCGCAAAAATTCCAGTCTTTTAACCACAAGTTGAATGACAAACCTGAAGAGTTGTGGTATAGTACAGTCAGAAACCAAGAACAACTACTTTACAGAAAGGACTCCGTACCATGAAGAACATCTCTTCCGCTATCTTCTATATGAGCGAATGGCAGGCTATCTTCCAGTGTGAGGAATATAGCCTCTGCGAAGCACGCCCATATCAAGATAAGCAGAAGAATATGATCGGAATGAGTACCTGTTTGCCCGGTTGAACATCCGCCGGGAACTCCTTCCCTGAATGATCAAAGCCGCTTGTCTTGATTGCAGACAAGCGGCTTTTTTGCGTCCCCGAACGTGAACCATTCAGAGAAAGGAGGTGCCTGGAAATGGGTTTTCCGACGATCAACTTAACACGCACTGGCGCGAACATTATTCGGCTGCGCAAAGCGGCAGGTCTTACTGTACACGATCTGCAAATGGTATTCGGTTTCAATTCCCCGCAAGCCATCTACAAATGGCAAAACGGGACTGCGCTGCCGACGGTAGACAATTTGATCGTTCTCGCAGCTCTGCTGCAAGTGAGAATTGATGATATTCTCATTACGGACAACGCTGTTGCCTAAATGCGGGAAGCTCAGTTTCCCGCCCACGGTCCGCTCGTCTAAATGGTAAGGACACAGCTCTTTCACGGCTGCAATGACCGGTTCGAGTCCGGCGCGGATCTCCATAATACTGGGATATGGCCAAGCAGCTAAGGCACCGACCTTTGACGCCGGCACCGTTGGTTCAAATCCAACTATCCCAGCCATGATACGGTACTCAAGAGGTTTAAGAGAGCAGCTTGCAAAACTGTTATTCGTCGGTTCGAATCCGACCCGTATCTCCATCTGGTGCCTTCGTCTAATTGGTGAGGACGCAAGCCTCTCAAGCTTGTAATGCTGGGTTCAAATCCCGCAGGCATCACCATCATCATACAGGGGTATAGTTTAACCGGGAGAACAGCGGTCTCCAAAACCGCCCGTGGGTGTTCGAGTCGCCCTATCCCTGCCAATATACTGGGGTGTCGCCAAATGGTCAAGGCACCGGTCTCTGACACCGGCATTTGTTGGTTCAAGTCCAGCCACCCCAGCCATATTTGGAGAGTGAACCCGGAAGGCCCGGGGACCGCCCGCTAAGCGGATCGCACCGCATGGTGTCAGATTCGAGTTCTGCGCTCTCCGCCATATGGAACTGTAGCTCTGCTGGTAGAGCACCTGGTTGAAGCCCAGGGTATCGTTGGTCCGATTCCAACCGGTTCCGCCATACGGGTCAGTACGCATAGCTGGCGATTGCAGCGGTCTGTAAAACCGTGACATTAGAAACACCGTTGGTTCGACTCCAATCTGGCCCACCACGAACGAAAAGGTTGCCTCACATTATTGCGTGAGGCAACCTTTTCGTTATTCAATATGGTCGTTGATCCAATACCGAAGCTCCGTTTCGTCCTTTGTGCCATCCGCGATACCAATGAACATATCGGCCAGCTCATTCTGCTCCAATTGGAACTGATATCCATTCCATTTGAGTAGCAGTTGCGTGACCATGGCGCCAATTCGCTTATTGCCATCGATAAATGCGTGATTGGACGCTAACCCAAACCCAATACGAGCGATTTTCTCTATGTCAGTTGGAAAAAGATATTCTCCTCCAAATGATTGAAGGGATGCGGCAATAGCCGCTTCTAATCCAGCACGATCACGCAGACCATCAATGCCACCAGAAACTTGAATGATACGGCTATGAATCGCTACGACATCTTCTGCTGTAACCCAAATCATTCTGCCATCCTCTTATAGTCAGAAGCGAACTCGCTCAATAGTTGATCGGTGTCCGCCAGCATTTTTTCGCGGCTCACAGCTGTTACAGGCTCCTGAATCGTGACAGCAAAAGGCATGCCTTTTGCTCGAACAAAGGCATTGGCAAAAATATTAAATGCAGTAGAAGTTGACATGCCCAGTGCATCACAGATGGCTGCCATTTGCGCTTTCACTTCAGAATCAATGCGAAAAGTCATGTTGGAATCCATGTTCAAGCCTCCTTTGCACTACAATAATACTACATAATATGTGCATTGTCAATCCGGTCGTTTCTTGATGATGGTCGGATGCGGCTGATCCAAAGGGAATTGATTATTCGACATAGTTCGATTATATCACAGAACGGCGACAACAGTGTGGCGCGGTTTTCCTTTTTTGCTCATTATGATCGATTTGTTGCATTTTCGACCGTTAAACCGTAAGACTTACCAGAATGGAGGTATGTCTATGTATCCGCGCACGATTATTGACTCACTATCGGCAGTTCCTAACAGAGATCAACTCACGCATAAAGATCTACACGCACATTTCAGCACTGGTCAATCGATTCTTCTTTCTGGTTCTGGGAGAGATAAGAAGTACGGGTACCGCAATGGTATCCAGACGGATCTTGGAGACATCAGGTACGATGTCTGGCGCGATTTGGTGCGTGAGCTCATTGTCCGGAGCCACGAAGAAGACTTGTTCGATAAACTCCTGGAGTGGGAGAAGGAGCACACCTATTGGTTAAAGACGAAAGCAGAACTGGAGCATTACACGCTTGAGCTCTACGCTGCAAGGATCTTTGACAACCCGAAATGGGTTGACTATGAAGCTTTTGCCAAGCACTATGGCTACCAGCCGCAGTCCTATGAGGGGTAAACAACTCAATGCATCGGATATACATGAAAACGGCAATGCCATTGGCACTGCCGTTTTCTTATTGCCTTTTTTCAGTTCACGGTCTATTGACTACGCCAACAAAGAGTGGAAGTCCATCTGCACCAGTAATGGCGAATAAGAACGGTCGATCCAATACGAAGTCCATTTCCTCTTCAGGTGGCGCCGCAGCACCATTCATCATCATGACGGTATATGCCGCTGCGGTAACCCCCTCTTCATCGATGGCAACGCGGGCTGCATGGTCGGCTTTGGAAAGGAAGATCTCTGCAACTTCCGAAGTCATGGGGGTAAAATCGGCCACTTGGACATCAAATACATCTGTGACACCAAGGGCACGAAGGCCTTCTCCCAGGTCAAAATCAGAGACTACATCAAATTTGGGAACGGACATATTCACGATCAGGTGCTTGCTGTTCTCCCAGTTTCCATTGCTGTTCAAGAACTCCATCGTTTGCTCATCGTTCAGGAGATCATCCATAGTCACGCCCTCGTCAGGCAGGAGCAACCACATCTTACCGCTGCCCTCCAGGCTCAGAGAAACGGCACCGAACTGATCCGCCCAGTAATAGGTGTTGCTGCCGCCCTTGTGCATAAAGTCGCACTCCACGGTCTCTCCATCAGCACTGAGCAGGTGGAACAGGCTCTTTTCCGTTCTGGCCTCGTTAAACTCACTGTGCCACTTGGCGCGGTAGTAGATGGTAGAGGCCAGAGCCATAACGGTTTCAGGGTCCATCGACAGTCCATCAGCCTGCGCTTCCAGCAGTCCTCCGGTCTGCTCATTGATCCAGTCCCGCAGAGCCTGATTAAACTCCTCGCTGCCCATCTCGCCACGGAAGGAGGAGGCGTAGTAATTCGTTGCCAGACTGTCCATGGTGGACTGGTTGAAATTCACGGACTCATTCAGCCACAGGGAGTTTGCCAGAATGCTTGTCACGGCACCGTCATTGCTGTAATTGGCGTTCCAAACACTGGCTGCCTGTGCGCGCAGAGTCTCAATACTTTCACTGCCCAACAGATCAAGGATCTGCTGGCGACTTTCACCGTCCGTCACCTCTGCCAGCATGGCAAGGGCCATGTAGATGTTTATGGGAGAGTAGACCTTGTTCGCACCGTTGGAATTGCTGAGAAACTCCCGGATCGAGCTGGCAAAGAAAGCTTCCAGACCGTCTGCATAGCCCTCCGGCTGACTGCGCTGGGCTTTTCTGTCCGCCTGCCAGGCGTCATAGACCACATCAAAGCCATCGCTGTCAAACTCGCCGGTCTTTTCATCGAAATACTCCATCTCGTTTGGGTAGGGAGCCATCTCCGGATAGCTAGCCAGTGCCAGAGCATAGGCCGATGCGGAGTTGTTTGGTTTCTTTTCGTCCATATTGGTATCTCCTGCGCAGCCTACCATAGAAATCAGGCAAGCCGCTGCGAGGCATAGCGCTACAATTCGTTTCATACTGCGTACCCTCCTTAGTCTACGATGGTGTCTGTGCAGATTACCTGCGTTATGATTTCCATAGCAGTCTCGCCGTAGCGTGACCACCAGCTATTTACACCCTGGGTCGTTGCCACAAAGTTGCCTTTGCTGGCAGGGTAACTGATAAAGTTCCAGATAGCACCGCCATCGTAGGTGCCCATGGAACCATTTCCAAATTCCTTCATTGACAATCCGGTGCCGCAGACGCCGAATGTAGGCCAATAGTGGAAATCGATCCATCCATCTTCACCAGCGGGTCGGAAACTGACGCCATAGCTCATGCCATCGGCACTGTATTCCTCAACCTTGTATTCCCAACCAGAAAGAAGCGGCACACTGACGCCAAATCCGCCGTGTTCGTAGGAAACATTACTTGTGTCAGCGGCGTCCACGAGATCAAAGCCTGCATAATAGGTTTTGGTGTCATAATCACCGGTACCCCGGAAATCCATAACCGATTTGCTGATCCGGTAGGAACCTGCGGGAAGCTCTCCGTACAGGCGCCTCCAATTCACTTCCCATTCTGTTTCCACATTGTTAGGGATCATCCATGCTTCTGACGTCCAGGCAAGCTCATACTCCATAGGAAGCAGTTCGACCGCAACCCATTCCCCATCCCGCAGAACTTCCAATCCATAATAGCTTCCGGTATTCAGCTCGCCGGTGGGCTTGCCGTCCTGCTGCGTACAAACAATGGTCAATCCGGACGGGGTGATATTCTTTGCGGTCAGCTTCACACCCCAGGGGTCCTGATAGGCGTGAGTCGCCGGTGTACGGCTGATGCCAACAAGACCGGATATTGCCGGAGTGCGTTCGCTCTGTTTTCCATTGATCCAAACCTTGTCGGTGGCCTTGATCACATCGCCCATCTGCACTTCAAGGAATAGATGCCACTGAGCCATATCCTCTGTTCCTGCCTCAGGGACCTTACGGTCAATCGTAATGTCCCACCCATCCAATGCACCGTTCTCAATACGGTGACGACGCACATCTGTAATCTCATGCCGAATTGATCCGCTGCCTTCCTGCAGTACGATCAGAACAAGATTCTGCCGTTCAAAATAGGCGTTATCATATTTGTCGCAGGCATCCAAAAAGCCGATTGTGCTGTCGGAGTAGACTGTCTCTCTTCGTTCCAGACTATAAATGTCCTTGTATGCCTCGTAATAGGCTTCCAATTCCGCTCTGGAACTGATCACGGTGTGGTAAGGATAGCCATCTTCAGGTCCGCCATTGGTCTGGATGTACTGCGCCTCAAAAGCGTATGCTTCCGGTTCAGGCGTCACGGAATCTGGATCAGCTTCATTTCCTACAATGGTCCATCCGAGTTTCGTAAGCTCTTCTATGACCTGTTCCGGAATATCGGCCTGCGTACCGTCTTCCAATTTCACACACCAATACGCACCGGTCCTGCCTGGATAGGTTTCCGCAATCCCATCGTGGAAGATCAAAATCTTATCGCCGGTCCCCAAGCCAGAGAACAGACCTTCCTTATCCTTTCGGTTGCTCATGATAATGGGGGAGGTTCCATCGATGAACATATACGATCCGTTGTCCGCTACTAAGCAGCGTCCGACAGAGAAACTCATGGAGTGATTTATCATATACCAAAGGCCACCCACACAAAGTAGCAGTATGACTCCTATCACACAGAGGGGAATAACCCATTTCTTTTTCTGTTTCATATCAGCAGCCTCCTTTTCATATCAGACATGAATCCCTTATTGATATAGACGCAAAAATAGGGAAAATGTTCCCTTGTGATGCGATTTAGAGAGTTGCCGGAACAAGTGAGTAGCATAATCGAAGTCAAAGGCAACCTCACGATCGTCACTTTGCTTCATCACTCATTATACGACCATCGACAAGGCCCTACAATCCACCTAAGTTCCTGTGCATACCAAAACAGCAATACCAATCAGGTATTGCCGTTTTGGTATTAACTCTTCAGCTGTCTATCCTTTGCAAAGGCCATCAGCGCCTCATGCTCGTTGGGGATCTGCTCATCCAAGACTGCATCCAGGCATTCCTGCAGCACACGGCCAATGGTCGGTCCCTGAAAGCCCAATGTCATCATATCATGTCCATTAGCTGCCAAGTCCTTGAGTGTGAAGCAGCTCTCTTCCTGCAGGATCTCATTGATCATTTGCGATACTTCCTCAAAGATTGCGATCCGGTGTCTGCAGATGGCCGATTGACCAAGCGTATCTGCCTTGTGCAGCTCGATCAGTTGCCGGGTAGCCTCCTCACCGTGCTTGCTCAAAAGCCGTTTGATTGGCTTCCTGTCGGCCGTGATGGGCATGTCATGATAGCGAACGAGTCTTACAATTTGTTCTTTGCTGGCGTTATCGAAGCGAAGTCTACTGAGGATACACTCCGCCATTGAAGTACTCTGATCCGAGTGCCCGAAGAAGTGGCCAATGCCATCCTCGGCGAGCGAGAAACAGGAAGGCTTCCCAATGTCATGCAGCAGGGCTGCCCAACGAAGCACCGGTTCAGGGGTGATACTTTCAATGACCGCGATGGTATGGTCCCAGACATCCTTGTCATGATGTGGATTATGCTGCGCAAAGCCAAACATGGGTGTGAGCTCCGGGATCGGGACGGCCAGCACATCGGCGAAGTCCCGCAGAACACCTGCCGCGCCCTGAGCGCAGAGCATTTTGGTAAGCTCAACCAGAATGCGCTCCGCAGCGATACCTTTGAGCAAGTGCTTGTTCCTGTGGAGGGCCGCTGCCGTGGCAGCTTCGATCGTCATGCCATACACGGAGGCGAAGCGAAGGGCTCTGAGCATTCTCAGGCCATCTTCCTGGAATCTCCGATCTGGATCTCCCACGCAGCGGACAAGGTCGCCGGCAATGTCCGCCTTGCCTCCTACGAAGTCAACAACACCTGTCCTGGGGTTGTAGGCCAGAGCGTTCATGGTGAAGTCCCGGCGCTCAAGATCGTCCTTCAGGCTGCGGGTAAAGCTGACTGAGTCCGGGTGCCGATGGTCGGAGTAGTCCCCGTCAACGCGATAGGTCGTGATTTCTAGCGGCTCTTGGTCGATCACAACGGTTACAGTCCCATGCTTCAAGCCAGTCTCAATCAGGTGGTAGCCTGTAAAGATCTCCTCCACCTGCTCTGGGAGCGCGTTGGTGGTGATGTCCCAATCCTTCGCAGGACTGTTGTCACGCACATAATCACGCACTGCGCCACCAACAAGGTACGCCTCATAGCCGGCCGCTTCAAGCATCTCAAATGCTGTATTCACTTGTGGTGGCAATTTCATCATAAGATCACATCTCCAGTGCGGCGAGGAACAGCGCATTGAGTTCCGCCCAGTCCTTCGTGATTTCTCTCGGATACTGCTCCACCAGAGCACGCACCTCTGCAATGCTCCGATCCATGTAAGCGTTGAGGATATCGATTCTCGGGATCATCTTCACCTCAGGGGAGTTCATCTTCAGATCAAGCAGCTTCGCAACGGTTTTCTCCAGGTAGTCCGGAAGCTGGCTCGCCGCCAGTTCAGAAAAGAGCATTGGGGGCGGAGTACCTTTTTCAAGGATCCACCGGCAAGCAAGGATCGGCCGCAGAACATAGAAATATTTCTTTGCTTTGACCATGTCCCTCTTTAGGTAATCGCGGTAGTTTCCACTTGCCATCTGAAGGTAATGCCACAGGCCACTTTTGGAAGAGAAGTAATGCTGCATGACAGGCTTGAACTGGTCGGCGAATGGGGTGGTCTTGTAGATAACGGGAGAGGAAAACCACTCAAAAACGGTTGGGTTGGATTTGTGGAGCAGCTTCAGCGCCTTCTCAACATCCCAGCCGTTGATGTCCAGCACATCGTTGATTGGCAATTCAATCACATCACGCGGACGATTCAGCTTGAGATAGCTTTCTTTATCACGGACATAGATAAACCGCACATCGTAGTCGCTATCCGGTGAGGCAAAGCCCCATGCCCTGCTGCCGGATTCCACCGCCAGCAGGATGCGGCAGTTCTCCCGCTTCTCGATCTCATGTAGTTTTTCTTGAATCAATGCCTCCACGGTGCAACACCGCCTTTCTATTTTAGTCGGACGCCTTGAAGTTGTAAACAGGGCGAATCCGCTGAACGATTTCAACGGTAGGTTCAATCTGGTCTATGATCTCAGCCATACTCTTATAGGCCATGGGGGATTCATCCAGGGTATCGGGAACAACACAGGTCGTATAGATTCCTTCCATCTCCTTCTGAAACTCTTCCATAGAGAGAGCCTGAAACGCCGCGTGACGGCTCATGAGACGACCGGCGCCATGCGGAGCGGAGCAGTTCCATTCCTCGTTTCCCTTACCGATACAGATGAGGCTCCCATCCCGCATGTTGATGGGAATGAGCAACTTTTCTCCCTTCCGTGCGGAGACGGAACCCTTGCGCAGAATCATGGCGTCCGTATCGATATAGTTGTGGATCGTGGTAAACTCATCGACAGGAGTAAGGCCCATACCAGACAGAATCACATCCACCATTGCTTTGCGGTTGAGTACGGCGAACTTCTGAGTCAGCTTCATGTCGTGAATGTAGTCGTCAAAAAGTGCGCCTTCCACATAGGCAAGATCCTTGGGAATGCTCAAATCGTGCTCACGCTTGAGAGCCGTGATCGTCTTTTGAATCTCCTTGAACCGGCCCTCCGCCTTCATCTGATCGATCGTAGCCTTGATCTGATAGTGTGCGCCACCCCAAAGAGCACGGCGGCCCTCGTCCTGATAGAAGTTTGCAACCTCAGTCCCAAGATGCCGGCTGCCGGAGTGGACTACCAGAAACAGCCGCCCATCTTCCGCACGATCCACCTCAATGAAGTGGTTTCCGCCGCCAAGGGAGCCGATGCTTCTCATCGCGCGATTGAGGTTGACTTGATCTGCGCAACACAGCTGAGACAGATCGAGGTCCGCATTCAACGCATGGATCTCGTCTCTCACCTCTCGACCGTAGGGAATCTCCTTCCGAATCAGCGCGTCCAAACGCTCGAAATTAATCTCACGCTCGGACAATTCCACCGTTTCCATGCCGCAGCCGATATCAACGCCGACCATGCCTGGAACGATCTTGTCCAGAATGGTCATGGTGGTACCAATCGTACAGCCCTTGCCAGCGTGGACATCAGGCATAACGCGGATCTTGCAGCCCGCGAATTCCTTTTGATCACAGACCGACTGGATCTGGGCGCGGGCTGCATCTTCCAGTACAGGGGTATAGCAGAAAGCGGTATTATATAATCCTTCTATCTTTACCATAGCAATTTCCTTTCTTCTTACTTCCTATTTTACGGATAGGCTCCGTTAATTGCAACAGCTCTCTTGGTTGCAAAAAATGAGGGCTTTCACTACATGTGTGAAAGCCCTCAACAATTTAATGATACAGTAATCGCGCAGAGATGTCAATCTGGTCTTGCACATTCGCGCCACATTTCATTGTAATGACTAGTTTTTTGAAAGATAAGTTGTGTCTTTCCTGCATTGTTTTTTTGTCTATCCTATGCTATCTTATAGGTACAGAAAGGGTGAGTCCAATGTACAGCTAACTCCCTCTCAACTCAAGAAAGCGAGGTTAAATTGATGTTAGATACTAAGAACGAAAGATGAGCCTTGACTGCTTTTGCTGGTGGTCAAGGCTCATCTTTTTCGTGTAAATCACAAGTCCCGAAAGGGGCTTTTTTTGTTTGCAGGTAATTTGATAATCATCTGTATTCAATGTGCCAATAGGGATAATTCGCATTGTCCGTTCTTTTGGACACCGACAGCTCTATGATGATTACAATCGAACGAAAGAAGGAGCAATTGCCGTGGAGTACATTGTCATGGATATGGAGTGGAATCAGGCGCTTACCTTTTCTGAGATGGTCAAAGATCCGGTTTTCTTGACAGGTGAGATTATTCAGATTGGAGCAATCAAGCTAAATCAGACTCTTGAAGTGGTAGACTCCTTCAATGAACAGATTGCGCCTCAGTACTATACAGAGCTTCACCCCAAGGTAGCGGAGATCACTAAACTTTCCAATCGGGATTTACAAAAAGGGAAAGGGTTCCATACGGTGTTTAATTCTTTCTGCGATTGGTGTGGCGATGACTTTGTGTTCCTGGCCTGGGGGACGGAAGATCTTCGTATTTTGCGAAAGAATATGGATCTCCATAATATTGATACCAGCTTTATGCCCCCGTGTTTCAATCTACAGAACATCTTTGTGGATCAAGTTACACACGATACAAAGCAATACGCATTGGCCAATGCATTGGCGATCGTCGGCGAGGTTCCATTTGATTCCCACGATGCCCTAAATGACGCAAGGAGCACAGCGCTTCTCTGCACACATTTAGACCTCATAAGGGGACTGAACGAGTACAAGGAGACCGTAGAGAATAGAAATGGCATCGTTGAGAGTTACGAGTTTGAAGAGCCCTATGCCGATATTGGCGATGCTCTGAGCGATGATTACGTTGTATCCTTCGAGTGTCCACATTGCGGCGAGATCGTCTGGGGAGAAAACTGGATCCGAAAGACGGGTACAAATCTCCTGTCTCTATCACAGTGCAGCGATGGACAAGAATACCTTATTAGCCTCAAATTCCGACCGATTGCAGAGAATAAGGTTGTTGTGAAGCGGCTGGTCTATGCTCTGACGGATGAACTGCGAACGGACTATCAGCAGTGTATGGAGCAGGCTGCTGCATGGAGCAAATATGTGATCCCCGCATACTCGTTTTGACTGTGAGGAAATAACCATGTTGAAGCTTTTCGATACCGTTACCTTGAAAAATGATGATCCCGAAACTGGGGTCAAAGCAGGGACTGAAGGAACCATTGTCGATGTACTCGGTAACGGCAAAGCATTTACCGTTGAATTCTTTGATGAAGATGGGAATACAATAGAGGCATCCCTTTATACAGAGTACACTCCAGCGCAATTACAAAAGGTCGAAACAGCCCTGACTCTAACATAGCAGATTTAATCTGTGCAAGACGCACTCAATGGCGTTTAGAGCGCAGGATTCCATAAAATGCAAAAATGCAAAAAGCTATATAGAGGACTGGACATGCGCATTTTGACCTGTTATAATAATATAATACATCCGGGTATAGCGAAGTTGGTATCGCGCCTGGTTTGGGACCAGGAGACCGTGCGTTCGAGTCGCACTACTCGGACCAACGAAAAAAGGGACTCTGAAATTGCTGATTTCAGAGTCCCTTTTCCTTGTTCAATGTCTACTGTGATGTTGGATCTAAATCCGTCGAATTCGACGGGTTTAGGCAGTTAGCCAGATCCGATTCATAATCACCACGCACTACCGCACTCGGTGAGTGAACGACATTAACCTGCACATTGACACTTGCGTTCATAAAAACGCCGATCTTTTCAGCCGCGCCTCGCTTCATTTGTTCTGTCACATGCGTGTAAGTGTCCAGCGTGAATGCGGCACTATAGTGGCCGAGCATGCCAGCGACCGTTTTTGCATCTACGCCGCTCTGAATTGCTAAGGTCGAAAATGTATGTCTCAAGTCATGAAAGCGAACGCTTTCATCCACTCCGGCAGCGGCGAGCATTTGTTTGTGTAAATGTCGAAGAGAGTCCGGACTCCAGTAACCATTAGTTCTCGGACACCAAAACATGAGGGGACTATCCGGATGCTTGTTGTGCTCATCTATGAGCAAAGCAACAGTATTCTCCGGAAGAGCTATTGTTCGAATCGAATTCTCAGTCTTCGGTACAGAAATGCACAACTCTCCCCCAGAACGAGTGAGCTGCTTGTTAACCGTCAGCATTCGTGTTTCCGGATTCAAGTCGGCCCACTCCAGGCCAAGTAATTCTCCCCGTCGAAGCCCACTTGTCAATTCCAAATAGAAAAGCGCATAGACCCCAAGTCGCTTTGCCTCATCCAGATATGCACCTATCTTGTCCTGCGGCAGGACGTGCATTTCTTTCTTTTCACGCTTTGGAATTTTGCAGTTATCGCAAGGGTTGAAGGGAATAATCCGCTCCTTAACCGCCTGTTTCAGAGCGCCGCTCAATACCGCATGAATGTGCTTCACGGTGCTTGCAGACAATGGCTCATATTTCCGATTTCCATGGTTGTCTAAGCGGCCATGTGTGTGCAGATCATTGTAGAATCGTTGGATCTGAATCGAGCTGAGTTTTGAAAGCTGGATATGGCCCAAAACCGGGATGATGTGGTTCTCGATCATGCTCCTATAACCATCTGCTGAGCTAGGGCGAAGATTTGGCTTTGTGTAGGAATCAAACCAAAGCCGAATCCATGTAGAAAGGGGCTGTGAATCATATCCTTTGCCCTTGCGATAATAAGGCCCTGTATCCTGTTGGATGGCTCGTGCCAGCTTCGCTGTGCATTCTTTTCGTGTCTTAGCAAAAACGCCCTTTTGAATACGCTTTCCCGTTAGAATATCGTAGCCGGCAGTATATCGACCTTCCCAACAGCCGGGGTATCTCTCTCGAATGCTGCCTTCGCCATTCGCTCTTTGCCTACCAGCCATAATGATCTCCCTTTTCCATTTGCGTCTGAGCATCAAGCCACGAGAGAAATTTTCCTTTGTCAATATAGACCCTTTGACCACTTACCGTATGGGGAAAGTCATCTCTCTTTAGAAGTCTATATGCAACCGTAAGACTGCATCCGAGGGTCTTTGCAACGAGCGGCATCGTCATCACATCCGGAAGATCTTCTTTGCGCCGGATTCGCGGCATCTTACTATCGTCCATCCTTGTCACTCCGTATAGAAGAGAGAGTCCTTCTCTTCTGTTTGCACATTTAGCCAGGTAAGGAATTTGTCTTTCGGCACGAAGATACGACTTCCAACTTTGAAGGCAGGAAAGTCGATGCGCTTCACAAGCTCATAGACCTGAGACAGCCCGAGGCCGAGGAAATTGGACACCTCCTGAACATTGAGGATAAGGGGGAGCTCATCGGAACTCTTATACTGGCAACTTTTCATTTTGCATTCCTCCTGTGAAGTAATCTATATCAATACTTACGAGGAGGTTTGGTAACCAACAACAGGTTCGTACAAATTATCAGCAATAGAAAGCAGAAACTGCATTTTATTTGTGGCGAATTTGCCGCAATTAAACGACAGTTGCGTTGGGACGTTATGAGATTAGCTAAAAAAGAAGCACTTACGGATCAATACCGTAAGTGCCTCTCTATGGGTTTTCAAATTACTGGATGGCGTCTTTGAAAGCCTTTCCTGCTTTGAACGCAGGTGCCTTAGATGCAGGGATATCAATCTGCTCACCTGTTGCAGGATTCTTGCCAGTACGGGCAGCACGTTCTTTGACCTCGAAAGAGCCGAAGCCCACCAGCTGCACCTTGTTGCCAGCCTTCAGAGTGTTCTCAGTAGTTGTGATAAATGCTGCGAGAGCAGTCTCACAATCCTTCTTGGAAAGGCCACTCGTTTCAGCCATTGCAGCAATCAATTCAGTCTTATTCATGTTTTTCCCCTTCTTTGATTATGTATCTTTGGCGCTTTGTTATTATAACGAGTGTGAGATGGAATGGCAATACTTTCTTGATCCATTGCCGGCGTATACTCGTTGCTGAATGCATAAGTGCTGGCCCTTGCAAAGGTCGGCCCGTTATGCTAAAGTAACATATGTAACATACACACGGAGGAACGATGCTATGCTCAGTCAGGAAAAGCAAAAGAAATTAGCGTATGTCGCACGCAGATACTATCTGGAAAATCAGCGGCAGAGCGATATTGCAAAGGAATTAGGGGTTTCCAGGCCCTTAGTCAGCCGGATGCTTTCTGAAGCGCGTGAACTTGGTGTGGTGGAAATTACGATCCATGAGCCGGGGGCGCGGGCGGAGCGCCTGATGGAGCGGCTACATTTGTACAGCGCCATTCAAAACGGCGTTTTAATAGAAGATGGGAAAGATGAGGACGAAACCAATCGCGCGCTTTCTCAGGGAGCGGTCGAACTGCTTCAGAATATAGGAACTCAACGGCTTGGAGTTGGCTGGGGCTATTTGATCGGACAGCTCGTGACATGGTTGGAGACAAATCCTCAGCAAGACAGCTCCATCACAGATATTTGCCCGCTGGTTGGCAATGCCAATATCCCTGCTCGGAATTACCAATCCAATGAAAATGTCCGCTTGATGGCACAACAGTTTGGCGCAGCTTCGCACTTTCTCTACCTGCCTGCATTGCCGGACAACCAAGAGGAGAAACGCCTGCTCTGCTCAACGGAGGTCTATCACCAGATCGAACAGCAGTGGGAACAGATTGATACCGCCCTCGTCAATATCGGCAATTATCCGTCCAGCCCTGACTTTGCCTCACTCGTTCGCTATGGCGACTTGCTCCAGAAGCAGCACGCCTGCGGCCGGATGCTCATTTACTATTTCAACGAGGACGGGACGGTCATCCAGTCGGATCAGGATTTTGCCATTCAAATCCCGCTTGATCTTCTGCGGAAATGCCCGAACATCATCGGAGTCTGTTCGGCAAATACCAGTGAGAAGGCCCTGTGCGGTGCCCTGCGGTCCAATGTGCTGACGCATATTGTCGCCCGGTCTTCTCTTGTGCAGGCATTATTCGACAAATAAGTTACATATGTTACGCTCGGAATATGATTTATTCCGAGCGTCATTGTTATTCTGACAAATTGCACATTTTTAATAGGTTGTATTCGGTATATATGGTGAAATTCTGTCTCTGCTATTGACATCTGTTACGCTCTACATTATCATAAATTCACAAATGTAACACAAGGGCGATGGAAGGAGGTGAAGCGAAATGACGAAAACAGAATTTGCAGCACGGCTGCAGCAGGCTTGCGCGTCGGTGACGGCTGCAGAGCAGGAACTGACGGAAATTGACTCCAAGTTTGGAGATGCCGACCACGGCTTGACCATGACCAAGATCGCCGGTGCGATCTCCGGTGCGGTGGCCGAATCCGACGGCGGCATTCAGTCCATGCTGGATGATGCGGCTATGGCTGTTATGGTGTTGAATGGAGGCAGCGCCGTTCCCCTGTGGAATACTTGGCTGGATGGAATGCAGGAAAATGCCCCCGACGGAGACGAGATCGACACCGCAGGACTTCAGGCAATTTTTGCTCGGGCTCTTGAGGCGCTGAATGAGATGTCGGGTGCCCAGGTGGGCGACAAGACCATGATGGATGCCCTGATCCCCGCCAGCGAGGCAATCGCGGCATACACAGGAAATGACGAGCAGGAGTTGTTTGCCGCAGCAGCTGAGGCAGCGACTCGAGGTGCCGAAGCCAGTAAACAGTTCGTGTCCAAGTTTGGACGGGCGAAAAGCTATGGCACACAGACCATTGGAACGCCGGACGCGGGCGCAACTTCAATGGCGTATTTTTTCCGCGGGCTGGCGCAGTTCTGAGTACAAACAACTGATCTGAAATGAGAGGTATTTTACATGAACATGAAGAAGTTTATCAATGCCCCCGAAACGATTACCGATGAGGAACTGGTTGGCCTGGGTCTGGCCTACCCCGACATTCTTGATGTGGACGGTCATCTGGTCATCAGCAAGGATCTGGCCGACGCCGACCGTGTGACGATCGTGACCTATGGCGGCTCCGGCCACGAACCCGCTCAGGCTGGCTTTGTGGGCAAAGGTATGCTGGATGTCCAGGCTGTCGGCGATATCTTCGCTGCCCCCAACGGCAAGCTGGTGTTTGACGCCATGAAGCTGGCGGATAAGGGGCACGGCGTGCTGCTGCTGACCTTAAACTATGCCGGTGACCAGCTGGCTGGCAAGCAGGCGATGAAGCTGGCTCAGAAGGCTGGCCTGAATGTCCGTCAGGTAGTTACCGGCGAGGAAATCCAGTACGATCCCAACGGCGAGGATAACAAGCGCGGTCTGGCCGGTGCGGTGGCTCTCTACCACATTGCCGCAGCCGCAGCCCGAGAAGGAAAGAGCCTGGATGAGGTGGCTGACCTTGCTCAGCGCTATGCCGACAACATGGCGTCCATCACCGTTAAGTCCACCGATGCCACGCACCCCCAGAACGGAATGTCCTTCGGTGATCTGGGCGAGACAGATCTGATGGAGATCGGTGCCGGTCAGCATGGCGAGGGCGGCGGCATCCGAGTGCCTATGTCGTCCTCTAAGGAGACGGTGGCCCTGGTGGCTGAGGCTCTGTGCAAAAATCTGGAGTTGAAGGCTGGCGATAAGGCTTTCGTTATGATCAACGGCTGCGGCGCGACTACCATGATGGAGATGCTGGTGCTGTTCAAAGATACTGTGGAATTCTTGAAAGCCAAGGACATTGAGGTCGTCGGGAGCATGGTCGGTGAGATCCTCACCGTGCAGGAAGCCGGCGGTTTCCAGATGAATATTGCCAAGTGGGATGAGGAGTTCACCCGCCTGTGGAATACACCCTGCCACACGCCCGCGTTCAGCAAGGAGTAAGCCATGGCCGATAATGTTGGAAATAAGGCAGCACACGATTATCATTTGGATGTGCCTGCTGTACAGGAGGGCTTCTATGTAAAAGGCGCCTCCAACTGTGACTGGGGAATGAAAAACCGTATGGCGCGGCTGTTTGATCCCAAGTCAGGCAACACGGTCATGCTGGCCTTTGATCACGGCTACATAATGGGTCCTACGGCGGGGCTTGAGCGTATCGACCTTGTCATCCCGCCCCTGATCCCTCATGTCAATGTGCTGATGGGGACTAAGGGCATGATCCGCTCCTGCATCTCTCCCTCCGCGCAGGTAGCCAAGTGCGTCCGAGTGACCTACGATACGACTGTTCTGTTCGACGATATGTCCAACGGCGGTGGAATCGCCTGCGATATTGAGAACGCCCTCCGGATGAATGCCGACTGCATGGCGGTTCAAACCTTTATTGGCACTCCCGGCGAGTCCCGTTCGCTGGAGTTGCTGTGCCGCACCGCTGATGCCGGTACCCGCTACGGCATTCCCACCTTGGGAGTGGTGGCCGTAGGCAAACAGATGGAGCGGACGGAGAAGTTCTTCCAGTTGGCCACCCGCGTGCTGGCGGAAAACGGGGCTAACGTGGTCAAGAGCTACTTCTGCGAGGGCTTTGAGCGGGTAGCCGCTGCCTGCCCGGTGCCCATCGTCATTGCCGGCGGCAAGAAGCTGCCGGAGTTGGATGCACTGGAGATGGCCTATCAGGCCATTGATCAGGGAGCTCACGGCGTAGACATGGGCCGGAATATCTTCCAGTCCGACTGTCCCGCGGGTATGGCTCAGGCCATTGGTAAAGTTGTCCATGAGGGCTATACCGCCAAACAGGCCTATGAGGTCTATCAGGAAGTTAAAAATCAGAACGCATAGGCAAATAAAATAGAAGAGGGCCCTTCAAAAGAAGGGCCCTCCCGGAAACTGCGGAATACGTCAATGTGATCTCATCGTGCGAGGATAAGATCACCGCCTTCGCGCAGCAATTTGATTATATACTACATTTGAATAAATTGCAATGCGAAGGATTTATTTTAAAGAAAAGAGGGATCCTTCCATGACTGCAAAGAAATACTTTCCCATCGCTTTATTTATCGGCCTACAGGCCGCTGTCCTCCAGGCTATTGACCAGGCCATCTGCGCCGGTATCGTTCCCCTTTTCGCCGGCGGCGGATGGATCTCTTTCCAGGCTTGGGCCGTGTACTTCATGGGCGGCTGCACCGTTAAGAACGGTGTCCGCGCCATGATTGGCTATGTGATCGGCATGGTAGCTTCCATCGCCATTATCTTCTGTGGCGGCCAGTTGGGGGCGCTGGGCTTTTGGGCCATGCCCCTGGTGCTGCTGGTACTGGTTCCTATCATCCTGTATCTCGATATTGCCCCAGAGATGATCAATTTTGTTCCTGCCGTGTTCGTCGGCGCGGGTGTGTTTTTCGGTATCATGAGCTATATCCCCGGTGCTACCTTCGGCAATGCCTTCATCAGCGAGGGGATCTATGCCCTGATCGGTCTGGTCTTTGGCTGGCTGACGATCACTTTCCGGGGCTGGTATGAGGCCAAGTACGTCAATAAGTAATATAGCAGGTATGTCCTGCAAATAAAAGGAGGAGACTCGTTATGTCCGCTACCTATATGCACATCGGTATTCCTATCACGAACCGCAAGCCCAACATGACTTACAATGAAGGTGCAAAGTTCTGGGTTAGCAATGTTGACGACTATGACTATAAGATCGAGTACCTGAAGTTTGAGGAGGGCACACCTTTCCCTGAGGAGATCCACCGCAACCCGCATGTTGCCTATAAGGTGGACGACCTGGAGAAGTACATTGCCGATGCCGACAGCGTCATCTGCGGCCCGATGGCAGCCAATGACAAGGGCGATCGGCTGGCATTTGTCTGGAAAGATGGCGCCATTCTGGAACTCTACCAGGAGGCTTGAGTTTCAAAGCCACAAAAAAGTAAATGCAAAAAGACGAGCAGCAATCTGCTCGTCTTTTTTCTTGCGGTTGTTCTGCTGAACTATACAAGGTCTGTCCTGATGGGCTGGCTCTATGTATACCAAAAAGCATACTTTTTGGCTGATGGCATTTTTGGTCGATCGAAATCAAATATGTGTTTCAAAATGCCATAAACAAATTAGTGAGATATTTCAAAAAACAATGGACATTATGGTGCAATTCTTCTCCATAAAACGTCGCCCTTTTCCGATGCTCGCATTACAATCGCATTAATGCTTTTAGAACAGTATAGCAAACTATTCGCAGAGAGTGATCAGGGGGATTTTCGTACCATCGGTGGAGCAAAATACTGTCTTTCGGCTAAAATTACTTTTCGTATACTGCGAATTACCGCATATACAATTGCCTGTCGCTGATGAAGGGTGATAAGGTTGTCGAGGACTGAAAAGAACGCTGAAATACTTTCCTGCTCAATGCGGGAAGGAAAACATACCGGACCTTTCAAGGCGTTCTCAGCGGATACTTTCATATCATTCTTTGCACCCTTATTGACCAATGGATGCATATAGTTATTCATTCGTGCGTGCTGCTCAAAATACACTTGAATGAAGTCCGAAAAAGCATTTTCCTTCGGATGATAAACGGCATACAAAGTTGAAACAATGCCTGGTTTTCCTTTGTTTGTCTTGATTATTCCATACGGATTAGAGTTAAGAGGCGACTTTGTATATACTACATCACCCGTCTGAACGACACCGTAATTTGATACTGATGCACCAGCGAAAGAACGACCTTGAAACTCAATCTGATTAACTATTCCATAGTCGCCTGAAACGGACAAAACATCAGACTTACCATATATGTTGCCAGTGTTCTTTTCGGCGGAAACAGTAAGGTAATCTTCTAACTTACGCTGTTCCCAAGAGAATGTATAAAAAGGGGGTGTCAGTTGGACAATCAGAGAAATATCCGGAGGTGAATGCAAAAATGGCTGTCGTTGATGAAGGGTGATAAGGTTGTCGAGCTGGCGAATAAACGCCCCGATTTGTTTTTGCTCTGCAACATCTTTAGGTACAGAAAGGTCTATGTCAAAGAAATCTTCAGCAGAAATATTGAGCAGGCCGTGATTTCTTGCGCCCTCGGCAGCTCTCTCGGCTACACCCTTATGCCACCTATCTGTATCGAAGAAAACGGTCAGAAAATCCGAGTCAACCTGCTGCTCTTTTTTCGGAGAAAAAACGATGTAGAGCGTTGATAATACGCCTTTTTCATATAGATCAAGCCTTTTGACCGCGCCGAATGGATAGCCGTCAGAGGTACTTTTGTTGTAGGCAAATTCGCCATTCAGCACCAAGTAATAATTGCTCACATCTCGGCTTGCAACACGGTTGTTAAAGTATGTGATTTGGTCAACCAAACCATATTGTGCCGAGATTGTTAATGGTAGCGTAGATTCGTTGTTTGTATTCTTGCGAACTACTCTGTCAACGAGTTCACCCAACTTACGCTGTTCCCAAGCTATTCGGTTACAGTCGAGCTTACACAGGTATGAAATATAGGAATTAAGTTTGATATTTCGGGATTTATAGTTGCTATTCCAGGATTATATGCTATAATATAAAATGTATTTTAGTACTTACTCGCGGGCCGAGAGAAAGGAATGATATGATGGCTGTAAGCTATAAAAAACTCTGGCACATTCTGCTTGATCGAGATATGAAGAAAAGAGATTTGCAGGAAGCTGCAGGGCTCACAAAATACGCAATGAATAAGCTTAGTCGTGATGAAAATGTCAGCACTGAAGTGTTGGGAAAAATCTGCTCCGCTTTGAATTGTACAACTGACGATATTATGGAGTTTGTTTCTGACGAAAAGTAAGTCCGTTTTATGGGACACTAGTTGTGTGTATCATAATAGGGGGGTAGTACGTTGCCCTTAGAAAAAGAAAAAGGATGGGGTCACAGAATGAATAAGCAACAACTTGCTCAGAAAATATGGGCTTCCGCAAATCAAATGCGTTCCAAAATTGAAGCAAATGAATATAAGGATTACATACTAGGCTTTATTTTTTACAAGTATCTTTCCGATAAGGAAGTTAAGTTCTTGAAGGAGAACGACTATGATAATGAACTCCTGAAAACCGTATCGGAGGAAGATGCCGAAACAGTTGAATGGATCCAAAAAAACATAGGCTACTTTATTGCCTATAAGGATCTTTTCTCCACTTGGCTCACGATGGGTAAGGACTTTGATGTTTCAAATGTCCGTGATGCTCTTTCTGCATTTAGCCGACTAATTTCTAATTCGCATAAAAGGGTATTTGAAAAAGTATTTGATACCCTGCAAACAGGCCTTTCCAAACTTGGCGATAGCTCCGGTTCACAAACGAAAGCAATTAGTGGGCTGCTGACGCTGATAAAAGATATTCCTATGGATGGCAAGCAGGACTACGATGTTCTCGGTTTCATCTACGAATATCTTATCAGTAACTTTGCAGCAAATGCTGGAAAGAAAGCTGGCGAGTTCTACACCCCGCACGAGGTATCGCTTCTGATGTCCGAGATCGTTGCGAGTCATTTGAAGGGTAAAAGTGAAATCAAAATCTACGACCCGACAAGCGGTTCGGGCTCACTGCTTATCAATATTGGTCAAAGCGTTGCGAAGTATATGAGCGACGACAACAATATTCAGTATTACGCTCAGGAGTTGAAAGAGAATACTTATAACCTGACCCGAATGAATTTGGTTATGAGAGGCATTGATCCCGCTAACATTATCACTCGTAACGGCGATACTCTCGAGGAGGATTGGCCGTACTTTGATGAAAATGATCCGGTCAATACCTATAACCCTCTCTATGTGGATGCGGTCGTATCCAATCCGCCGTATTCGCAGGCTTGGGATCCGTCTAATAAAGAGGGAGATCCTCGTTATGCTCGTTTTGGACTTGCTCCCAAAGGAAAAGCCGACTATGCTTTCCTACTTCACGACCTGTTCCATATCAAACCGGACGGCATTATGACAATTGTTCTTCCCCACGGCGTACTGTTCCGTGGCGGTGAGGAAGGTGAAATCAGAAAAAACCTGATCGAGAATAACCATATCGACGCCATTATCGGGTTGCCTGCAAATATCTTCTTCGGGACAGGGATCCCCACCATTATTATGGTGCTGCGCCAAAAGCGTGAGAACACCGATGTTCTTATCATCGACGCATCCAAGGGATTTATCAAAGAGGGTAAAAATAACAAGCTCCGTGCGTCTGACATTAAACGCATAGCAGACACCTTTATCAAGCGTGAAAGCGTCCCGAAGTTTTCACGAGTTGTCAGTCGTGAAGAAATTCGCAGCAATGATTATAACCTGAACATTCCTCGCTATGTGGACTCATCTGAAGCAGCCGAGCATTGGGATGTCTATGCGTCTATGTTTGGCGGTATCCCGACGGCAGAAATTGAAGAGCTGGGCGAATTTTGGACGGCGTTCCCGGCACTGAAAAAGGCTCTGTTTACAGAGAGTGGCATCCCCTATGTGAATGTGTCTGTCGATGACATTAAGAGCGCCATCAAGAGCCACCCCGATGTGGTCGGATTTGAGGATGCTTTTAATGCCGCCTTTTCTACTTTCCCGGCGTTCCTGAAAGAAGAACTTATCGACCGGATGGAAAGCATTGAAATCTCTAAGGCTGAAACCGTTCTGAGCGCTGATATTTTTGAGCGTCTGAAGGATATTCCGCTTATCGACAAATATGCGGCGTTCCAACTCCTTGACGACGATTGGACTGGAATTTCTATTGATCTTGAGGTCTTGCAGACCGAGGGCTTTTCTGCGACAAAGGAAGTCGATCCGAACCTTGTCATCAAGAAAAAGGATGGCAAAGATCAGGAGGTGCAAGAAGGCTGGGTAGGTCACATAATCCCGTTTGACTTGGTACAGGCGACTTTGCTCTCCGCAGAAACGGATGAGCTCCACGGTTTGGAAAGCCGTTTGGCGGAAATCCCGTCTGAATATGAGTCCATCCTTGATGAAATGACAGAGGAGGATAAAGAGAGCTGCAACGATGTTCTCACCGATGAAGGCGATGCTTTCGTTCCGAAAGAAGTATCCAAAAAGATCAAAGAACTGAAGAAAGACCGTTCTCCTGAAAGCGTTGCGCTCTGTACACTCTTAGAAAAGGTTGAGTCTTTGGTCAAGAGCGAGAAAGAAATCAAAGCGCAAATCAAGGCAAAGAGTGTTGCGTTGCAGGCAAAAACAAAGGATACGATTGAAAACCTGAGTGACGAACAGGCTTTGGATTTGCTTAAAAAGAAGTGGATCGCTCCTCTTATTGAGAGCATTCACAAGCTGCCTGATACCGTAATCGACAGTTTGGTAAGCAAAATTCAAGCCCTACAGAACAAGTATGCGACAACTTTCTTTGAGGTCGAACAGCAGATCAGCGAAACCGAAGCTACACTTTCGGGAATGATCGACGACCTTGAGGGTAACGAGTTTGATATGCTGGGACTTGGTGAGTTGAAGAAATTGCTGGGAGGTAGTGCAGAATGACGAAAAAACCAGATGCTCCCGCAATTCGCTTCAAAGGTTTCTCGGACGCTTGGGAACAGCGTAAGTTGACTGAGTTTGTCGAGTTCTTTTCAGGATTAACTTATACGCCTAATGATGTTCAGGAAAATGGAACTCTTGTGCTTCGTTCATCAAATGTAAGCAACGGTGAGGTTGTCGATGCAGATAATATCTATGTAAATCCGCAAGTTGTTAATTCTGAGAATGTTAAAGTCGGCGATATAGTTGTTGTTGTTCGTAATGGCTCTCGTTCACTCATCGGAAAACACGCACAAATTAAGGCTTTTATGCCCAACACGGTAATCGGAGCGTTTATGACTGGTATTCGTTCGGAATGTCCAGAGTTTACAAATGCTTTACTTAATACTTCAAGATTTGAAGAAGAAATCGCAATGAATATGGGAGCAACAATCAACCAAATCACGGGATATATGTTTTCCAAAATGGAATTCAAAGTGCCGTGTTTGGACGAACAAAAGAAAATAGGCGAATATTTTGAAAAACTCGACAACCTTATCACCCTTCATCAGCGTAAGTTTGAAAAGTTGACGAATGTGAAAAAGTCAATGCTCGAAAAGATGTTCCCGCAAAATGGCTGCAGTTACCCCGAAATTCGCTTCAAGGGATTTACTGACGCTTGGGAACAGCGTAAGGTATCGGAATTAGCTGAAAAGACCTATGGTGGCGGTACTCCTTCGACATTAAATGAGGCATATTGGGATGGTGATATTCCGTGGATACAGTCCTCTGATGTAGTTGATGGAAGGTTGTTCGGCGTTGTACCGAGGAAGCGTATAACTCAGTATGGATTAAACAATTCTGCAACTCAACTTGTACCTAAAAACTCAATAGCAATTATTACCCGTGTAGGTGTTGGAAAGCTCGCATTTATGCCGTATTCCTATGCTACCAGCCAAGATTTTCTATCGCTGAGCAAGCTCAATGCAGAGCCACTTTTCACGGTATATGCTTGCTATAAAAAGCTGCAATCCGAGTTGAATGCAGTACAAGGAACATCGATTAAAGGCATTACTAAAGATGAACTGTTAGCAAAGACCGTTATGGTTCCTCAATACGCTGAACAGCAGCAAATAGGTGCTTTCTTCAGCCAGCTTGACAACCTTATCACCCTTCATCAGCGTGAGTTGGAAAAGCTCCAAAATATCAAGAAATCCATGCTTGAGAAGATGTTCGTTTATGGAGGAACGAGGAAATGGGAATCATAACTCTATACCACGGTACTCCCAATAAGCTCGTAGTTCCCCAATACGGTGGCGGGGATGAAAAGCACGACTATGGCAAAGGCTTTTATCTAACCGAGAGTATTGAACTTGCAAAAGAATGGGCGGTCTGCCGACCTAATAATACAAACGGATGGGTCCATAAGTACGAACTTGATACCGACGGACTAAGAATCTTAGATTTCCAGCAGCGGGATGTCCTGGCGTGGCTTGCAGAACTGATGAAGCATAGGGAGGCAGCTGATTCCAAACGATATCGTATGCTCGCAGAGAAGTTCATCGAGAAGTATGGCATTGACACAAGCGATTACGATGTCATTCGTGGCTGGAGAGCTAACGCTTCTTACTTCTATATTGCGAAAGAATTTGTTCGGGACAATATCGATATTGATATTCTTGAAGAGCTGCTCTCGTTGGGCGGGTTAGGTCTCCAGTACTGCATCAAATCCAAAGCAGCCTATGCGAATCTGAGAGAAAAAAGCGACGAGCTACTTGTTGTCCCTTATGCAGAGTTTAACGACAGATACAACCAGAGAGATGTGTCTGCAAGAAACAATATGCGTGAACTTGTTGATTCCGACGCAAACAAGGTCACAAAGGTGTTCAGCACTTTATTTGAGAGGTGATGATAGTGCGAGCGTATGCAGAGGCATACTTAGACGATGTTGTAGAAAACCAGGGCAAGCTCTTTGACCTTGTTGCACAGCAGTATCCCGACAAAGATACTGAGGAGTTCATTAACACCTATATGGCAAGCAAAACGAGAAAGAGTATTGACGAGGCAAAAGCGTATGTCAATACAATGGATGCGAAGGAGCTTTGGACTTATTTCACCGAAACAGAAAGCTATTGTCTTAAAGAAGGAAAGGCGATGGGCGGGTTTATGCCAGCTTGGATTGGAGAGTTTTACGCCTATTATCAGTGGTTTTACGGCTTGTCTAGTGCGGAACTGGTCAAGAAGATTCCTGTGTCCTTTTTGAAAAAAGCCTACGCAGGGCTCCATGACTTGGAACTTGATTTGGCAGTAAAAAAAGTAGGAGAAGTGTGATGACTGTTATCTGTTTTCACAACAATAACGAAGAGAATGGATACCTTAGCAACTGGTATCCTTCCACATTTACGCACAATGGTATCACCTTTTCCTCAATGGAGCAGTATATGATGTACCGCAAGGCACTTTCCTTTGGCGATGAAAAGGTTGCCACACAGATTCTTGCTACGGATAATGCTGCCGAGATAAAGGCTCTTGGACGGCTTGTATCCGGCTATGATGAGAGCCTATGGAACGGTATTCGACAAATTGTCGTCTATGAGGGGCTTTTCGCAAAGTTTACGCAGAACCCTGATCTAAGGGAGAGACTGAAAGATACTGGAAATGCATTTCTTGCTGAGTGTGCTGTAAATGATCGGATTTGGGGCATTGGTTTATCCATGCGTGATCCAAGCAGACTTGACCGGGCAAAATGGCGGGGGCAAAATCTGCTGGGTTATGCCCTGATGATGGTGCGTGAAAGGCTGTAATCAGCATATTCTTGGGAACAGCGTAAGTTCTCCGAGATAACTTTTCTGTCGGGAGAAAAGAATAGAGAAAACCTGCCGTTGGAGAGTTATTCAATAACCAACGAGAGCGGATTTGTGCCGCAAGACGAGAAGTTTGAAAATGGTGGCACTATGCGAGAAGCTAATAAAAGAATGTACTATATCGTTTCTCCAAACTCGTTTGCCTACAATCCGGCAAGAATAAATGTTGGCTCGATTGGATATCAAAACACCGGGAAAAATGTCATAGTTAGCTCACTTTACGAGATTTTTAAGACTTCCGATGATGTTGATGACAGACTTCTGTGGCACTGGTTCAAGTCGCCTGATTTTCAAAAGTTGATTTGGCAGTTGCAAGAGGGCGGTGTTCGACTTTACTTCTATTATGACAAACTCTGTATGGGCGAGGTATCTCTCCCATCACTTGAGGAACAACGCAAAATTGGAAAGTTTTTTGATACTCTCGACAACCTTATCACCCTTCATCAGCGTAAGCATTTGCGCTTGCACCCTTAAATAAACCTTAGCGTGAAAGGCTGCTTTCACCGCAGAGAGGAGGAAATCGTATGACATTCCAAAAAGAGGCAGACTTTGAGGAAGCCCTGATTAAAGTCTTAGCGGATAAAGGTTGGGAAAAAGAAGTTATCAAGAACCCGACCGAGCAAGACCTCATCCGAAATTGGGCAAAGATTCTGTATGACAACAACCGTGGAATTGACCGCTTGAATAACTATCCTCTTACGGATGGGGAAATGCAGCAGATCATCGAGCAGATCACGGAACTCAGAACCCCGTTGAAGCTCAACGGCCTTATCAACGGGAAAACTGTATCTATCAAGCGTGACAACCCTGATGATAAGCTCCATTGTGGCACGGAAATCAGCTTGAAAATATATGATCGCAGAGAAATCGCCGCCGGACAGAGCCGGTATCAAATCGCACAGCAACCGGTTTTTCCGAGCAAGTCAAAAATGCTGAATGACCGCCGTGGCGATTTGATGCTGCTCATCAATGGTATGCCGGTCATACATATCGAGCTGAAGCGCAGCGGTGTCCCTGTCAGTCAAGCGTATAATCAGATTGAGAAATACTCATATGAGGGCGTTTTTACAGGACTGTTCTCTCTCGTTCAGGTTTTTGTTGCAATGAACCCTGAAGAAACCCGCTATTTTGCTAACCCCGGTCCCGATGGGAAATTCAACACGGATTACTATTTCCATTGGGCAGATTTTAACAACGAACCGATCAATGATTGGAAAGCGATCGCCTCCTCTCTGCTGTCCATTCCTATGGCGCACCAACTCATCGGGTTCTATACTGTTGCCGATAATGCTGACGGTGTTCTGAAGGTGATGAGAAGCTATCAGTACTACGCAGCCAGTGCTATCTCCGATGTGGTATCTAAGACAAAATGGGATAGCGGGAAGCAGCGTGGCGGATACATTTGGCATACCACAGGTTCGGGCAAAACGATGACGAGTTTTAAGTCAGCTCAGTTGATTGCAAACTCCAATGATGCCGATAAAGTCATCTTCCTTACCGACCGCATCGAGTTAGGAACCCAGTCACTCAAGGAGTATCGGGCATTTGCAGATGAAAATGAAACAGTACAGGCAACAGAGAATACCTATGTCCTTTTGTCAAAGCTGAAGAGTAACGCCACAGCAGATACCCTAATCGTCACTTCTATTCAGAAGATGAGTAATATCCGGGATGAGGACGGTGGGCTTAACGCAAGCGACATTGAAATAATCAACGGCAAGCGACTTGTCTTTATCGTTGATGAAGCCCATCGCTCGACTTTTGGAGATATGCTCTCAATTATAAAGGAAACATTTCCTAATGCGATTTTCTTCGGTTTCACCGGAACACCGGTGTTTGAGGAGAACGCAAAGAAAAACAATGCCCAAACAGATGTTTTTGGCAATGAACTTCATAGATATAGCATTGCTGATGGTATCAGGGATAAGAATGTGCTTGGATTTGATCCTTATAAAGTCCTGACCTTCCGTGATAAGGATGTCCGCAAAGTGGTTGCCTTGGAAAAAGCAAAAGCAGCAACCGAAGAAGAAGCGATCAGCGATCCGAAAAAGGCAAAAATATTCTATGAGTATATGGACTCCTCCACCGTTAAGATGGCAGGTTTCTTGGGCGATGACGGCAAGTGGGTCAAGGGCATTGAAGATTATCTTCCAAAGGCTCAGTATCTTTCCTCGGAGCATCAAAGCAAGGTCGTTGAGGATATTCAAGAAAACTGGCTAACTTTGAGCCACAACGGGAAATTTCACGCAATCTTTGCAACGAGCAGCATCCCCGAAGCAATAGACTACTATCGACTGCTGAAGGCTGCAATGCCGGGACTCAGAATCAGTTGCCTTTTTGACCCCAATATCAGCAATGAAGATGGTGATTACAAAGAATACAAGGGGCAGCCGATTGCTTTCTATAAAGAGAAAGGCTTGATTGAAATCCTCACTGACTATAATGCGATGTTTGGTCAGGATTTTTCGATTACTACACACGCTCGCTTCAAAAAAGATCTTTCTCTACGCCTTGCCCACAAAGAACAATATAAGCGGATCGAAAGAGAGCCTGAAAAGCAACTCGACCTTTTGATCGTAGTGGATCAGATGCTTACCGGCTTTGACTCTAAGTGGGTCAATACGCTGTATATGGATAAGATACTGGAGTATGAGAACATCATTCAGGCATTTTCCAGAACCAACAGACTTTTCGGACCCGATAAGCCTTTTGGCATAATCAGATATTATCGCAAGCCGCATACGATGGAGCAGAATGTGAGCAAAGCGGTTAAGCTCTATTCCGGCGATAGACCGATAGGTCTGTTCGTTGAAAAACTGTCTTACAACCTCGGAAAGCTCAACTCTGTGTTTGATGACATTGCGTATCTGTTCAAAAACGCTGTTATCCCTGACTTTGAAAAGCTACCTGCGGATGGAACGGTAAGAGCTAAGTTTGCCTCACTGTTTAGAGATTTCAACGGATACCTTGAAGCTGCTAAAATCCAAGGATTTAGGTGGGACAAACACACCTACTCATTCAAGGATGAGGAAAGCGGTAAAACGATTGAGATTGCAATGGAGTTTGATGAGAACGCATTTTTGATTTTGGCACAGCGTTATAAAGAGCTTTCCGCTGCTTCTCCCGATGATCCCGGATCACAAGACATAGATATACCATACGATCTTGTTGGATACCTGACTGAAATTGACACAGGGGTTATTGATGCCGATTATATGAACAGTCGTTTCGATAAGTACCTCAAATTGATTCGACAGGAAGGTTCTTCCGAGGAATCTATTGAGCAAGCAAAGGCAGAACTACACAAGACTTTTGCTGCCCTAACGCAAGAGGAGCAGAAATACGCAAATATCTTTCTGCACGACATTGAGCGAGGCGATGTCATTGCCGAGGACGGAAAAACGCTTCGTGACTACATCACGGAGTATCAGTTTAGAGCAAAAGATGACCAAATTCACCGTTTTGCAACCATCTTCGGTCTTGATGAGGATAAACTCAGGAATATGATGGGGCTTAACCTGAATGAAGCGACTATCAATGAGTTTGGCAGGTTTGACGAGCTGAAAAAGAGCGTCGATAAGTCCAAAGCAAAAGCGTTCTTTGAAGCATATGAACAAACCAAGTTGATTCCGCCCAAGGTCAATATGAAAACAGATCAGCTTTTGCGGCAGTTCATTCTTACCGGTGGATTTGAGGTTGATATGCCGTAATGAGTGCCATCAACGCTAAAGCAAGCCGAAAAATGAAAAAATATGCGGTCTTAACAAGAGAGCCAAGGTGTTTCCTTGGCTCTCTTGCTTTTTCTTGGGAACAGCGTAAGTTGTCTGAAATGTGCGGTACTTTTGAGTATGGACTTAACGCAGCCGCTAAGGAGTTTGACGGAAAAAACAAATACATCAGAATCACGGATATTGATGATGCCAGCAGAGAGTTCTTGCTTTCTGATCTTTCGTCCCCTGATATTTGCCTTGATGGTATGTCGAAATATCTACTCTCAAGCGGAGATATTGTCTTTGCACGAACTGGTGCAAGTGTCGGAAAAACCTACATTTACAGGGAAAACGACGGCATTGTGTACTTTGCAGGTTTCCTTATTCGGGCAAAAGTCAATCAGGACAATGATGCAGAATTTGTTTTTCAAAGCACCCTTTCGCCAAGCTATGAGAAGTATATTCGTATTACCTCGCAGCGATCTGGACAGCCGGGTGTAAACGCACAAGAGTATGGTGAGTACGACTTGTTTGCCCCGTCAAAAGAGGAACAGCAAAGAATTGGACACTTTCTGCGAGGTATTGACAACCTTATCACCCTTCATCAGCGTAAGCCATTTTTAATGAAATGGAGGACTTCTGATGCTAACAGAAACCAAACGAACAGACTTGTTCTGTGAATATTATGCAAAATGGATTACGGTGTATAAGAAGGGCGCAATCAGAAAGGTGACGATGGATAAGTACCTAATGACGCAGAAATGGCTCGTTAAGCTCGTCCCGAACCTGAGAGTATGTGATATGAACCGGATAGCTTATCAGCAGCTGTTGAACGATTATGCTGAGTTCCACGAGCGCCAAACCACGATGGATTTTCACCACCAGCTCAAGGGAGCAATTCTTGATGCTGTTGATGAGGGCTTGATTGAAAGAGATCCTACTCGCAAGGCAATCATCAAGGGGAAGCCACCGGTTGCTAAGAAAATCAAGTATCTCAATCAATTTGAGCTACACACGCTGCTGATCTCGCTTGACCTGAAGGATAAGGTGAATTGGGACTATTTTATCCTGTTGGTAGCAAAGACGGGGATGCGCTTTTCTGAAGCACTGGCTCTTACCCCCAAAGACTTCGACTTTGCCCATCAAACACTGTCCATAAGCAAGACTTGGGACTACAAGGGAAAGGGCGGCTTCCAGCCTACGAAGAACAAGTCGTCTGTGCGGAAAATTCAAATTGACTGGCAAACTGTCATTCAATTTTCTGAATTGGTAAAGCACCTTCCCGAAGATAAGCCCATCTTTGTCAACTCCACTGTCTACAATTCGACGGTGAACGACATTCTCGGCAGGCATTGCAAAGCCTGTAACATCCCTATCATCTCTGTCCACGGATTACGACATACACACGCCTCTTTGCTGTTATTTACGGGCGTTTCCATTGCGAGCGTTGCCCGCCGTCTTGGACATTCGAGTATGACCACTACGCAAAAAACCTATCTGCACATCATTCAGGAACTTGAAAACAAAGACATCGACTTGGTGATGCGCTCTCTTTCGAGTTTGAGCTAAAAGATTAAACCGGCTTGCGCTGATTAAAGGTGATAAAAAAGATGCCATCCGAAAGGGTGGCATCTTGATTTCATCTGTTGTAGAATCCAGCTCAATAATGTCATCACCAGCAAAACTGCAGACAAATGGATAACCTATTATTCTGACATATCGTATTACCTTCTTTAGTGCACTTCCCGCAGCTTTCTTATAAGAATTATCCCAGAAACTGCTTTGTCGCAGCAAACAAGGCCTTTGCTCGTTGAATATGGAAAGCGCTGATGTTCTTTGCCATATGCACCTCGCTATATTCTACCGAGATTATCTTTGAAGATCACTTGCGTTCGAATACAAAACTGATACGGTCTTGGTATTCAGGCAACTGCTCCAGATAGACATTAAGGCGCCGTTCTACCTCAGCACGCTCCAATGCTGACGCTTCTACCGGGCTTAGGTCGTGCCCACCTTCCTCCATGATATCCACTGCCATTTCATACAGCAGCTTATCCAGAAGCTCTTCGGGGCTATCAATTACAATGCAGTCCATGTCGCCGACAGTACCACGGCAACTATCGATACTGATGTAGATATACCCGACCTTACCAGACCATACAATATCGAAGTATGGAGTTGTTTTGATGTACTCGGAGAATACGCTCATGACTCGTTCAATGGCCTCTTTCACGCTGGTGTCATATTCCTTTTTCATGTCGGAGTCCTCCTTAAAATCGAATGGATGGGAGATGCACCTCTCCATACTTATCCGCTTCATGGATAATGCGAGGATAAGCACAGTAGAAGAACAAACCTCCTTGCCTATAATCCGTTCCTGTCCGGAACTCGTTGATTAAATTGTTCTGACATTCCCGGCATTGGTTGTTATGCCAATCGTGCGTTTTCGGGCATATGTACCAGTCCCGTGGATTACCCTTGATTTGGCTGCACTTCGGCGCATAGGGTTGGTTATCACGGAGGAAGGCATCAAACCGCTTCCGCTTGCTCAACAGAATGTTTTGTAGGCCGTCTTCAGTAAAAAGATCTGGCGCAAAACCATCATCAATGAAGAATCGGCGATAGTCGGCATACCCATCATCGTCTACGATCGCCCACTCCACCTTCACGAGCCATTCGCAACCGTCGTCATCATGGTCTTCGGTAAGCTGCAGAACGACTGCTATATCTGTGGATCGCTGAGGAACAACTGAAGCGAGCATGCGATTCGGCCACTTCCACACAAACTTGTTCTCATCATCCAGGCTGCTGGAGATATACTCATTCCCAAAGGCGTAGGTCTCATCGAACACCCAAATCACCTTATAGCCGGCCCTCGTGTAGAACTTATTGCGCCGTTCAAATTCACCGGCAGAAATTGGACTGTGCTGAAACTCAATGACATAGCCGCCCATCAAGATGTCTGCACGATGGCATTCGCCCCTGTGTTCCACGACAATCTCACGAACATTTTCGGGAAAACGCGATTGCCATCCTCGGTGCCATTCAGACATATCGTATTTCCAGTCATCCATACACGAGGTCACATGAGCGAAGTGCCACGAATTGACTTCGCCCTGGCGAGGAATCACCTGGTTGCCGCACACAGGACAGTAATACTCTTGCCCCTTCTCCGCATCGAATGCGTGAACGCGGTGATGATCCGCTGTCAAAGCATATTCCAAAGTGATCCCTCCTCGCAGAATAATCTAATCGCTGTCTTCTTGGCTGCTCGCGTTTCTCTGGAAGCCATACTCAAAAAAGCACATGTCCAGGATTTTGGCTGCCGGATACTCAATTCGGCTGCCGCAATGTTTCCGGAGCTTTTCAAACTCATCCTCATGGTCAAGATACAGGTTGCCAAGGGTTCGGATGGATTTCGCACTGAAAACTTGGGATGCAGCACAGGTATCAGCAAGAGCCTTTTTGAAATACCGATCATAGGCGGGAACGCAGCCCACAGTACCCAGCAAGATCTTGGTAAGCAAGGTATCCGTTGGGATGCCGGCACCGGACGCCACATAAGCTTCTGTAATGCTCTCGCTAAGTTTCATGATGCGGTCAGCATAATACTCCTGCGAGAGTTTCTCGGGAGAAAGGTCCCAGAGATCATCCCACTCCGGCTGATAAATCAAACGGACAACATCCGCATGGATCTTGTAATCCTTCTGCATGAGGAAAGAGTTTCGAAGCATACCCCAACTGGCCAAATACCAAGCCAAGTGAAGGCAGAGATAGTCGATCGTAGCGTCAATCTGCGGGCGCCTATTCAGCCGAAACGCTTCATGGCAGTACTCCCAAGAGAGATACCGGTGATGTGGATCATCCTTCATACTGTCATAGCACTCGTATCCGGCTTGAATGGCTTCAGCAAATTTTTTCTGATCCACAACACGATAGGGCGGCTTACTATGGTGCGTGTGGCCCTGTACTTCACCTTTCCTGAATACGACCCATTGTTCCTCTAAACTAATGGAATCCACGACATATCCCGCACTGATCCAGCTGGAGCAAAAGGATGCAGGGTTTGAGAGATTTGCCCAGGATGGTCTGTTCTTATATGCGTGGTTAGGGATTGGGATGATCTGGTTCAACTCATCGAAAGTAAGCTTAACAGAGTCTCCTCCGTGTTCCTTCAGCCAATTTCCAAGTGGAGCATATTTCTCTCCAATAGCCATATCCGTCACCCATTCAGTTCATGAGGCTTGAACACTCTTTTGTCCAGCGCGAAGATGCGACTGCTCACCTCTCCCACCTGGAGACCGGCCAAGGTCTCGCGGTAGATCTCCATCCGGCTGTCAAGCATATCGATCTGGGAGAGCAGCTCGCTCTCCGCACAGATGGGCTTCACTGCAGCGCCGAATTCTGGCTCTCCGTGATGGGAAAGAATCATGTGCTGCAGCAAAACGGACTTGTCTTCAGGGATCCCCAGTTCCGAAGCTACGGCAGCAACTTCCTGTGCGCCCATTACGAGATGGCCAAGGAGCTGTCCTTTCACCGAATACTCCGTGACGAGGCCGAGCTGGGAAAAGGTAAACTCCTTCTCTTTGGCAAAGTCATGCAGGAACGTGCCTGCAAGAAGCAGGCTGCGATCGATGATATCCCCGTAAAGGCCGGCCAGGAAATCAGCCGTTTTCATCATGGTCGCAGTGTGCATCAGAAGTCCGGAGATAAAGCCGTGGTGGACGCTTTTAGCGGCCGGGATCGTCTTCAGGGACTCCTTATGGCGGGCCATCATCGTGCTGCAGATCTTCCTGTAATCAGCATCCGTAATCGAACTGATCAGTCTCTCCACTTCTGCCATCGTAGTGTCCACATCAATGGGAGCCACCGGGACCAAGGCGGACAGGTCGTAAGTATCATTGTCGTCAGCCAAACGGATCCGATCGGCAGTAATCTGCGGGGTGCCTCTGAACTCGGAGACAGTGCCACGGATCTTCACAACATTGCCTTCATCAGCAGAGGAGATGGGGCCAGAATAGTCCCATACTTTTATTTCGATGGAGCCGGATCGATCCGACAGAGAGGCGCTCAAAAACGGCTTGCCGGTTGTGGTCGTCTTGGGATATGCAGCTTTCAAAACATAGAAGCCCTCCACCTCATCCGAAAGGGACATCTCTGCGATCAATTTGTTATATTCCATCATTATTCCTCCGTAGTCGGTCTTCGTTTACTCGCCTTTGACACGAACCCCAAACCCATTGACTTCAATATCCTCGTCTGCGGGAATGAGCAAGTACTTCCGGCCATCAATGATCCTTGTCTCAACCAAGTAGCTGTGCTCCGGATCGAGCGAAATTGTCGCATCGGCGGTCTTAACTTCAAAGCGGCTGCTATCAATCAGATTGGCTGGGTTCAGCGTTGCTCCATCACCAAACTGGGCAAAGCAATTATCACGGAACGCAAGGATCTTTTCCTCTTCCACACCGTTATCGCGCAGGATTGCTGCCGCATCACTGACGGAGAGTTCCAGCGGTTCGGGGTCATGGCTCTCCTTATGCTGTTCAATCTGGTCGCGGAGTCTGTCATGGATAGACTGGACCAGTTCCATATTGCAGGCATCCCCCAAAGCTTCGCTGAGTGCATTCTGGAATGCTTCTTTTTGCTCAGCGGCAGACATGGGGGCTGTGGTATGAAATACGCTGTCGATAACTTCCTGGTGGATCTCATCTGTCTTTCTGGAATAGAACAAAGCATTGTAGATATTGGCCGCACGATCGTCAAAGGCTGGGAACAAGAATCCCAGTTCCGGTGCGGCAACGATCTGGCCGGCACAACTGTGGAACTCATTATCTCCAGGGAAGAATCCCAACTCCGCTTTGCACTCCTTCACAGGACAGACACAGCAAACGACATAGGAGAATACGGCATCGGATGCATCTGCATCCATCTCGTCGTTTTTGTTCTTACAGGGGACATCGTATGTGTCATATGCCAGGAGGATCAGGTAGTTGCTGTCCCCAAGGTCAAGAGAGTTGATGATTTTCTGATAGAACTCCTCACGGATCTCACCATCTTTCAGTTCCGAGTCGCGCAGTGCAATGAGAAGGCGATGCTCATCACTGTCGGCTACCTGCTCCGTGGAGAAGATAATATCGATCAGGTTCTTCCCAAGTTTGCCGGAAAGAGCCTTCTTCAGCAGGTTCAGGTACTTCTCTGCTTCGTCCTGCGGGAGAATCCCCATGGCTTCATCAATGTATGAAACGATTTCACGGCTGCTATTGACAAAACAGCCATAGATACGGCTGATAGCATTCCGATCCATACGAAAACGGCGGCGCAGTTCGCTTACTTCTTTCAAATTCAATTTAGGTTACCTCGCTTATCAAATTGGTCTAGCTGCTTGAAGCAGCAACCTCATCATATCACAGTCTGCCGATTCTGTCACATTCCGAGAACTCGTTGAATTATTCCTGCCAATCATCCTCACAGCCAGTTTCTTGAGCAATCATTATCGCAGTATCGGAGAAAACGAAGCAGTGTTTCTGCTCAGAACAAGGACACTGACAGGCCATTCTCTCCCTGGCATGCTAACTCACGGTTTTGTATTGATTGTTGATTACATCCAAACAGCGTGTTCTGATGTAATCAATCGAATAGTCCCTCAAGTGATCCACAATCGTTTCACCACACTTAACAAGAAATAAGATTTCCTACTTGGCCGACCAGTCAAGGCTTGCAACGGCCACAGGGAGAATACCCCAGTGCAATGGTCTCATCGCGGGTGCCGAAGAACTCCTGCTTGTTCTTTTCCTTCATATCGTTCACGCTGGAACAGGTGGGATAGTGGAACTTCTTCGTGTTGGTATTAAGGATATAATCTGCCTGCGACGCCTCACTTCCGGTCACTGGCTCCTGCTTTTCAGGCTCTGGGGAAGGTGTGGGAGTTGCCGTAGCCGTCTTCTGCTCCTCGTGCTGAGCACCATCTGCCAGCTTGCTCTCGCCTGTGGCATAGTCAATCTCAATGCCCGGCTGGACATTGTAGGCAAAGACGCAGTAGGAAACCCCGGCACCCTTGTCTTCCACAGAATAGCCTTCCATCAAAACACCGTTAGCCAGCAGGTTATTCCCTTCAAAGATTGGGGTCACGCGATATAGGACATGGTTATTAGTCTCCTGGATGTAGTCGGCAACCATGTTCTCAAAGGGCAACATTCCCTCAATATTCAGATACCGTGTGCCCGTGATGAGGTTCTGCGTATTGGCGTTTTCACCAGTCAGCTGATAGCCAATGAGATGGCAGCGGTTATATAAGTACTTGCCATCAACCAAATCATCATAGCGGACGGTGTGCCAGCCGGTCGGCTTTACCATGCCGATGGATCCGCGCTCCTTGGTAGGCATCAAATCCTTCCCAATACATGCGTAAGTCACTCCGCAGCGACCGAGAGTATCCAGATCACTGTAGGTCTCAAAGGATGTTGTCGTCAGTTCTGCAGCGGTGAAGTAAGGTACATTCCCATTGACTGAGGTATATGCCTTACCGCTATACGCAGGCACATCGCTCAGAGAGAACGAGGAGGCTGTCGTGATCTCTGTCGGGGCGGAAGATTCGGTTTGCTGCCCTTGAGATGCAGACGGTGCATCCGACTGACTTGGGACTGTATCCCCCTTGCATGAAGCACTGTCCAAGGATTCGAATCCATCCCGCTCTTCGGTCTCCCCAGGTGTGCTATCCTGCAAGTCAGAGATCTCGACCTGCAAGGACGAGCTCGGACTATGATCGGATGGTGCCGTGTCACTGCCGCAGGCAGAAAGAGTAGAAATACAGAGTGCAAAGATCAAAAAGCAGGAAAGGATGCGCGATTTCATCTCAGATAAACCTCCATGGTAATTCGCTCGTGAGAGTGCCCGGTAAACTCAACCGACTCACATATTTTCCAGTTGCCTCCGGAGAGGTCAATATCAAAGTGCTGATCAGCGGGGTACGTTCTGTGCCATCTGAAAATGATGATCTTCTCAATCCACCGTTCAAATGGTGCCAGAGCGGCATCTTCAACAAAACAGTAATCGCCATCAACCGCTTCCTGCAGGAAAGCGTCATCCACATTCAGGTGCTGAATGGATTCCGCATCAAATTGTTGGGCTGAGTAGTGGTTCATCCAGAGCATAGCACCACCGACCAGCGCGGCAATATGCGCCCGCAGCACTCTGTCTTGGCTCTGGCGTCGATGGTTGAACATCATGCCTCCATTATCATCTAAGCAGGCAATCACGATCATAGCGAAATCCCTTCCTTCAGTCTTCCACCTCGGTTGCGGTGAACTGCGTCATGTCACAGAACACTTTCTCGGCCAACTCCTTGATCATGGAATCGGCATTGGCCCGCACGATTCTTGACACCTCATAATTGGTTCCACTTGCAGCGTACAGCAGCAACAACTGATCCTCCGGATCATAAACGGCCTCTTCCACTTCCAGCGCGATCAGAGCCTGATCCTCGGCATCTCTCAACAGTGCTCTCATAGGTTACCTCCGTCAGTCATCCAGCAATTCTTCGATTTCCTCGATCTTTTCATCGAGATCTTCACATCGCTCCTCCCACTCATCGTAGGCATCGCTGCAAGGATCGTCCGGCTCCTCATCTTCCATATCTTCGCGTTGCTCTTGGAGTTCCTCCAGAAGGCTCTCAAGCTCATCGCGATCCATGCTCTCGTAGTCCTCATCGCCATCGGTGGAGGCCTTGATTGTTATCTTCACCTCGGCTTCAGTCTCAGATAAGGCGGCCAGAATAGCGCCAAGACCAAATGCTTGCTCGCTGCTGCTCACTTCACCATCCCGATTGAAATCGAATATACTCATCTGTTTTGCTCCTCTCTTTGATACGATAATGTGGGAACTATACGCATCATAGCAGGGGCTCTGTCCAAAAATACGGACAGAGCTCGCCAAAAACAACAAAAGATGTGAGGCCGCCATGCGGAAGCCCCACATCCTACTTAATCTACAAAGGTCAATCCTTCCGCAATTCCTAGCACGATAAGCTCCATCTCCGACCGAACTTTGGCCTCAGACACTGTAATCCGGTAATCTCGGATAGTGTAGTCAGCTCCAACGGTAGCAGGATAGATATCAATGGCATCTTCGACATAAAGGTCAGCCAGAACAAAACCATTCTCGGCGTGGTCCTTCAAGAGAACTCGGCAATCCAAGCAAAAGTGAGAAACCTTCAGTCCCTTCGTCTCTATTGGAAGATCTACGGTACAGGTGTGGGAGCAGGTATCGCGCCGCCCGGTATAGCCGGCGCATGATGCAAAGCTAAAGGTTCCAGTGGTCTGAATGGGCGCAATCTCATACTCCGAAAAAGGCAAATCAGGATCGTAAATCCGCATTTCATTGCTCTGACCGGTTGTGAGATTGAGGATCACCGGCGCCTGATAACGCTCTCGATTTCCACTCCCACAAAGGGAACACACCTCTGACTGGCGATAGGTCAGATAAAGCGCAGTACCAGAGATTACGATTGCAGCTCATAGTAAGCCTACCATCAGATGCCTCCAGTTGCCTCTGATCCACCCTCGCATAAGCTCCTCCTCAAAAGCTGACCAATATCACGGTCAACATTTTCTCTCATTGTACCGTAAAATGATGATGATTGCAACCAATACTGGTCAATGGGGAGAGATCATATGGAACAGAAAATCCGTCGTGACCGCAACATGGGGTCTAATCTCAGGCGGCTGCGTGATCAGTATGGCATTTCACAAGAGAAGCTCTGCGCTGAGCTCCAGCGTCGCGGCTGTGATATCGGTCGAACCGCTTATGCCAAGTACGAATCTGGAGAACTGAACATCAAGGCAAGCGTCATTATTGAGCTGCGCAAATTCTACAACTGCAGCTATGACGAGTTCTTTGCCGGCTTAGACGAATAAATCGGGGCAGCACGCTTGTGCTACCCCGATTTTCTATTCCTTGAGTTCGAAGATGTACTTCAGTGAGAAAGTGCGCCTTAGCAGTACATCGCTGAGTTTGATGAGGTTGATAGGTGCTTTGAATTCTTTGCTCGTAACAGTAACACAGCTTTACCTGATAACGCTATGTCTCTTTAAGTCCAAAACCTCTGTGGCAGAAGCCTGTCAGATTGGACAAATAATCGGAGATTTCCTCCGTATCTGTCATCCCGTCCGGTATCTGGACCTCTTTGGGCAGCGAATCAAGATCCTCCGCCAAGTCCACATCCCACTCGATGTTGACGGCTTTCAAATAACGATTGGTATCCATATTCAGTTCCTCACTCTGACAGTTTTCCAAGACACCCGCTGAGCAGAAGTCCTTCAAGATTTTTAGGTGAATTGATTCTTCCTACGGGAGGAGGATTGTCACCGAGTTTCAACTCGGTGACAATTCCACTCTTGAAATGAAGAAATACACGATATCCATTATCCAGCAACCATGTAGATAAAAACACCGACTGATCCGTGTGGATGTTCTCTACATGAAATCGAATTGCCCGCTGCGTCTGGTAATAGCCGATGAAGAACTGATGTCCTTTCGGCAGGTTACGAGGCATGGTCCAATAGTCTTCGTACCAGTGATACTCCATAATCAGCCCTCCGTTTCAGCGCAGACATTGTGGATCAGCTCACTCATGCAGTCGAAAAACCGCTGGGAGCACTGGGCACCCTTAGCTCTCATGTACCGCAGGTGCTCACACTTCCCATTTTCGATCGTGACGCTGGTCAGCTTCTCATTGATCCATCCCTGTGTGCGGAGAGGGACATTAACTCCATATTTCCGCATCAGGTAGTTGACAATAGAAAAAGCGTTGCAGCGGTACCGGCTGCGATAGAACTTCACCGTCTGGTTTTGCAGGACACCACCGTCTTTGATGGTTCGGATCGCTTCTTGAACGGCCTGCTCGGACAGTCGATTCTGCTCTTCACAGAATGCTCTCTCTTCGGATTCGGCCTTAGCTCTCCGCGCCTTCGCCACTTCGTCTCCCTTCTTTCGATACACAGCTGACAGTGCAACGCACTTATCAAGCTCACCGAGGATCAGGGCACCGACATAATCAGGGAAACTTTCGCCTCCGTTTTCTTTGGATTCCACAAAACACGCAACATTGTTGTCAAACAGCTTCTTGATGTAGGATGCTTGGCAAGCTGGGTCGCTGCCCAGGAGCATGATTCTCTCCCGCTCACGCCGGACAGCTTCCAAGACAGCATCATCGCCAGACTTGCGGAGATTATCGAAATAATCATTGCGGGCATCCTTGTTACCATACAACTCTGCGACAGCTGCAGGGTATCCGGCGTGGTCGATCAGATAGAAATCCGTGATTCGCAGAGGAACCAGATAGTCCCGGATCTCCGCATAAAGGAGATAGTTATCATTCTCTGCGCGGGGATACTGGATGTCCGGCTTCCCGTCACTTCTCCATAGCCGATAGGAAACCGTGCCATCAGAGATTTCTCGTTCGAACACAGCTCTCATTTTCTTACCATCTCGGTTAAAATTGCCATCATAAAACAGCGGTTTCATCAATCGTGCATTGCTCACAATCGTTCCTCCAATCATTCGAAAGTCTTCAGGATGTGTTCGTGTTCAATAAGATGCGTATAATCATCTGCATTGCCATCGCCATAGGCAATGGTCTGCAGGCACTGCTTGTCCGAAGAATACTCAACCCAAGCAAGGCGGACAGCGCCCTCTTTGAAGCGGTCATTGAGATGTTCTCCACGCAGCTCTACAAAGATGCCGGGATAGTCGTGGTCAGACTTGATCCCGACCACGATCTCACCAATTGGTGTCTTGGCAATCAGTTCGTCATTCATCGTCATCATCCTCCATAGAACCAGGCAGTGCCTTACTTCGTGTGCGCCGGTCAATACCGCTCATCATCGCTCTCAGTTTCTCAAGCCGAACCAGATCGATTTCATCGTCATCGCTGGGCGAGGCCAGTTCCGGTGGTGGGAAAATGTCATTCTTCGAAATAAATGCAGAATAGAAGATGGCAAGTTCTTCCTCCCAAGCGGCCTTGTAAAACTCAAAGTCGGCCTCAATCTCAATGTACTGGGCCGGCGTACAAGTCACACATATCTTCTTGTGCGGCCGTCCCGATTGGGTGCCGACCGTACCGCAGCAGTGACCGCTGCCAAGATGCTTGTAGGCAATCTGTACGATGAGCTTTCTCTCCCAAAAATTATGATACCGGATGAAGTAGTCTCGCTCTGCGGTGTCTTCAATGTCCTCTTCTGAAATGCCATACTTGGCCATCAGGCGGTTGAGAAGTGCTTCGGCATTCTCTTTTTCGCCGCCAACGCCACGCTCGGCCAGGGCCTTCACGCGTTCCAGGCGCCGCAACAATTCCTCTCGCTCAGTCATACCGCTTCCACCCCCTCTGCAGGAACGAAGTTCGCAAACTCGGTTTCGGCGTTAGGCCGGTGGAGGCACAGGTCAACGATGTCAATGCAGTTATAACAAGGCGACTGGTATGTCGCCTTGTTCTTATGCAGGCAGAGTCCGCAAGGCGGCATATCTGCCATCTGACCGTCAGATCGTCTTTGGTAGAAACCTTTCATTTCACACCTCCATCAGCGCTGTTTCTGACCAATCAGGCCAGAGCAGATACTGCCGCTGATTTCCACGCCGCACCGCTTCTGCAAAAAGCCCTCCAGAAAGCGGAGCGCAATCATGGCCAAGGCTGCATCGTCCACGCTGGGGCCCACAGGCTCAACTTTAGCCTGCTGCGTAAGAGGATGGATACCGAGAGATTTCATAAGTGCCATATCTACCTGCTCCATTTCCCCGTCCGTCAAATGGCCTTTATAGTCACCGAGCCGGCTGACATCCACAGAGGTGATCTGCTCACAGAGGGCCGTAGAGCGCCGACCAATGCTTTCGATCCGCACATGCGTCGGCATGGGCTTTTTGTACTGGCAGGTCAGGTACACGACCTCAACCACAGGACTGTGCTCATTGCACTCGGGATTGGATACGATAATGGCGGGCCTTCCGGACCGCTGCTCGGAGCCGATGGTCTCGCTACGGTTCACATAGAATACATCGCCACGGTTGATTCCCATAAACAAGTCTTCCTTTCTATCATCACGAATTTCTGCCTTGCTCGAAGGCATAGAAGTCTTCATCGCATTTGAAGCACTGGTAAGCATACCCGGAGATGTCGCTCGGAAACAGTGGATCTCCGCAGCGAAAGCAGGTACCGACACTCTTTCGGAACACCATATCTTCCATCTCGTCTTCGGTTACACCATGCTCACGCAGGTACACCTTTGCCGCTTCAACACCTGCAAAGTAGATCACTTCATCCGCATCATTCTTCAGGTATTCGAGTCCATTCAGGGATATCCCGTTGATGTACCGGCCAACAATGACAGGATCGGATGAACCATCTGACAACTGCGTTTGCCGATTGAGAATGGGGATCCCCAATTCCCGCGCTCTTCGGATTTCCTCCTTCATGCCACTACTGATGCGGTCGCCATAGATGACCAAGCGATCACACAGGGCAAGCAGGCTTGCGCCAAAAGATAGGGCAAGTGCTCGTTCTTCCGGGTTGGAATCGTCAAGCAGATAAGGTAAATAAGCGTGCGGGGCAACTGCGCGGCAGCCGAACTCCCGCTCACACATTGCCATATACGTGCGTGCTCTTTGGGCATTCACCATGATCTCAGCCCGTGTAGGGGCAGAGAGGGGCGAGCACACATAGGTAAGAGCCATTCTAAACAACCTCCTTCATACATAATGCGAAGGCCCGAAGACGAGGTGCTATTGCAACTCTCGTCTCCGGGTCTTCTCCAAAAATCAGATATGGCAATCGACGATGGCAAGGAAGTCATCATCTTTCGCCTCATTCATGAGCTTTTGGATCTCATCGTTCCAGGCTCGCTCGTCCTTGTCGTTGCTGGAGATCCCAAACCAGCCCATATCACCGGAGCCGATCCAATCTCCATTGCGATCAACAAATGCATAGGTATGGCACATGTATCGATCCAGATCGGTAGCGCCTTTCCGCGCCTTATACTCATCCAGAGTTTCACCTTTCAGATACAGCATTTCGCCCCAGGCTGAAATGCCCTCATCAAGGATCCTGCACAGAGGTCCGAAATCGGTAATGTCTTTGGTCTCAAATGCTTTTACACACTTCTGATACCGTTTCTCGACCGTATCGACAGCGATCTTACGCATGACATCCCAACAGATATCCTTTTTGCGCGCGGCATCGGCATACTGATACCCCTCAGGAGGAGTGGCAGATTCGCCATCATCGTCTTTCGCAGAAGGAATGCAGTCCTGCAGCCCTGCCGGAACTAAGAATCGATTTGGGAATCTACCGCCGATCTGCCACCAGTCCCATTTCGCGTTGGGGTTGCAAGTGTAGCCCCAACGTCCATCTGAAGCCTTCACAAAGCCGCGATGTTCATCACAATAAGCCTCGAATGAGGGATACCACGATTTGACGGGGTAATCAGTCACCAACTCCAGTGCTTTGGACTCCTCCGTCTGGAGTTTGCTCTTTCGATCCCGGTTCGGGCCGAACGCATAGATCCTGTCCTCCTCAATGAAGAAGGACTTGTTGAAAGCATCATCGTAAATGGAGTGGATGCTGCCATCCGGGAACCGGACGACACGCATGGTGTCATTCTCAAAGTCGGCTTTTGCCTCTTCCGTGCGATCTTCGAATTCG
Source organism: Flintibacter faecis (assembly GCF_014287875.1). Classification (GTDB taxonomy): domain Bacteria; phylum Bacillota; class Clostridia; order Oscillospirales; family Oscillospiraceae; genus Lawsonibacter; species Lawsonibacter faecis_A. The sequence goes on from NZ_JACOPN010000003.1 coordinate 317,571, forward strand.
CGGTACTTCTCTTCCTCTGTCTGTTCATCGAAGGGTGCCAGAACAGGAACCAGGTGGTCTTCCAGATTATTGGCATGGATGTTGTTGACAACGCCATCGTCAGGAACAATAACACAAACAGAAAAATGACTCATAATTCAATTCTCCTTATAATCAGATAGTATTTTGCGGATCCGGGCAAAGCGCTTTTCAATCGCTTTGCGACCGACTCCGCATAGTTCAGCAATTTCACGATTGGTGTAGCCCTGGTTGCGGAACTGGATCGCCTCAAATTGCTTATAGGTGAGGTTATCTTCGATCACACGCCAGAGGCCATCATCAATCGGAACAATTTCAGGTGCAGGGATCTCACAATAGAACTCGATTGGGATCTCCTGCAGTTTTCCGACTTGATCTCGTGCATAGTTCGATAGCTCTGAACGCAGATGGTACCAAACCACCGTGGAGAAGCTGTACTTACGCAGCGCTTCCTCCGATAGGTAGCGTACCACCACTTTCAGGTACCGATTGGCCAAGAGGTCGTAGTAGTCATCCCCAAGGCTGTGCTTTGCCATGAAGTCAAGAAGGAGTCCATGATGCTCCTCAGCAAAAGCCTGCTGCTCGGGGGTGAGTGGCTTCATATCCTTTCACCACCTAACCGCTTATCTTCGCAAGCCCTTCTGCACACTTGTAGTATTCAAGTGCAGTCAGGATCACCTGCCTCGTTTCTTCCGACCAGCCTCGAATCTGGAATTGTTTACGGACCTCATCCTTATCAACCCGCGTATCGCTCATGTGCTCAATGCTGCTTTCAAAAAGCTCTACGAACTCCTCAGCTCTATTGATTTGCGGGAGAAAAACATGATTATACTCTTGGGCCGTCATGTTCCATTTGCCTCCTATTCATCCGTGTCATCTTCTTCGTCATCGGAGAAACGGTTGAAGATTTCATCATATGCACTATTAACAGAGCAAAATTCGCAGCCATCAGATTCACAGTGCCCTTTGTTGATTTCTTGTCTACAGTACTTACTGAAGAGTTCGCGAAACGCTTGCATTTCTTGTTTATTCATCATCAGATACTCCTTTTCTTTCAGGCTGGCTTCTCCAGAACAGCTTGGATCCCGACCAACTCGTCATACTTGCCACGGTCGATTGGCCGGAACTGCTGCTCGCGAATGAAGAAGTACAGGCGTACCGTCATCACGAGATACTCCACGAGATCAACGTAGAATGCCATCAAATTCGTGTAGTCGTAATCCGGAGTAAAGCGATCCATAGCAAGCTGATAATCGACCCAGTAGGGATTACTCTCCTGGTAATAGGAGCAGTTGCACGCAGCGTCCTTCGGCTGCTCTCCAAGCACATCATCCGAAAACCAAGCGGATGTGGAATTGACAACCATCGCAAATACCTGCTCCTCTGTCTGCCGGCACATGAAACCCGGCAAAGCGGATATCATGACTAGGAGTTTTCGGAGCGTTGTTACGCGGCACTCGAGTTCTTTGAAGAGCCAATAGTAGCGGGAATCCGCCTGATTGAAAGACTTGGAAAGAGCAAGGGACAATCGCTGCTCATAGTGCCTTTGAAGGTGATGGAGTAGATCGACTCCAAAGTAGAAATCCATCCTACTGCACCTCCAGCTTCACGTCTGGGAGCAGGTCGTTTGTAAGCTGCTCCCTCGTGATCCCGAACACGCGAGTAAAAAGATCCATATATCGCTCTTGAGCCGGCGGGATCAGCATGTTGTTGGGCGAAACGATCGCCCACAGCGCAAGTTCCTCCTCTGGAAGAGAGAAGGGATCCTCGCGCCAAGTACCGTGAGAGTAATCAGGCTTCGGTGGTTCAGATGCGTGCTTCACTTCACTTGCGGTCTTTGCTTTCAGAATCAGCTTGAGCTTTTTATCAAAAATGACATCAAGAAGATCCTCGCGAATTCCGTGCTTTTCATACTGGCACATCAGGCCTTTGACCTGCTGGAAAGCATACAGTTTGGCCTCCAGCAACGCTTTCGGCTGCTGCGGATCGGCAAGCAATTCACCGATAGCTAAAACAAGTGAAAAGTCCCAATTTGAGATCATGGCTTATGCACCTCCTCTACGGGGCAGGGGAGTGCCGAAGCACTCCCCTGCAAAAAACGTTATTTCCTCAAATAAACACAATGAACGCAAAGTCAATTACCCCATTCTCATCAGCGTGTGTATAGCAGGTATAGCCGCCATCGCCGAAACCGGACGATGAGACCGCACCATAAGGCAACACGCCGGCTGACATCTTGCTGAGTGTGATGTCGCACACATGGCGATACCAGAGATCACCAATAGCGAAACCCGGTGCAGGCAGTTCCTCAAAAACCGTATCGTTCTGATAGAACGCATCATCAAAGAACCCTGCCTGTCCGGAATCAACGCCGACCTCAAATGACTGCTCGACACATTTGCACGCCACTTTGCGCACTTTGCCTAAGCGGATCACATTGAAATCTGGACCAGTATCCTTATGACGGACGGCAAGGACGGCACAGCGTGTGCCCCATTCGCCTTCATCCGTCTTCAGGACGCCTGCCTCCCAAGTCCCGAGTTTGCAATGGTCAACGGTGCCACAGCACCAGACATCACGCTCGTAACAGGGGTCGCTGACACGCATGACTGGAGAAGTCATCTCAAACTCGCCAAGGTCGATAAACTCGCAATTCCGTTTCATGCCTACTGCACCTCCTTACTGCTGCGCCGCCGCGCGCTGCTCACTCAGCAGCTTTCTGGCGTCGCGAATCAGCTTCGGGCCGTAAGTCAACTCCCACGACTCAATGAATCGTGTCGTGCGGTAGACAAGATTGAAGAAGTCCAGATCGTTGATGTTGACATACACAGAGCGCTGCTTTTTGTAGGTGCCCGACTTGATATGGGTGCCTCCCGTCGCAGTTTTCTCTTTGACAGCGCGGCCGTTTTCCACGATGACGCACCAAGGATAATTCCTGGGCTTTCCATCGGTTCCAACCGACGCGCGCTTGACCGAGAGCTTTGTCACTGTACTCAGCCCATGCTCGTCCGGCTCACCGAAGATCTTATCTTCCGTGAAGTCGAAGCGATCCAGATCGTTCTGCATTCTGCTGAGAACGAAGGGGAAAAATCCAGGGGAAAGATTCGCTGTGACACGAACGGTTTTGTCGCCAGTACCGTTGGAGTAATCCTGCAGCACAACACCAATGCAAGAGTAGGCACGGATACCATCCGCCTGCTCCTCGCCCTGGGCATGCATATGAGCATAGTACTCGATCGGTGCCGGCTTGAGCTTGTCCGTAAACTCGCAGAGCTTCTTGTTGGTCATGTAGATCGCGATCTGGTTTTGAATGCGATTATCTTCCATTTTCAGGTATCCTCACTTTCTTCACATGCGTAGAATTCATCCACATAGGTTGCGTCCGGAATGAATTCCTCAGAAGTCACTTTGTCGCCATCCACCGTGATCGTGTAGTAGGACATGCCGCCCTCGACCACAGCGAACATCTTGCCATCGAGGTGATAGCCAAGCTTCGAGAGCCACTCAGCAATGCACCCGATCCAATCCGTGATGTAGTAGGCCTTTTCAGCCTCATTCCACCCAAGATAGGAGTGTCCGTTGTCAGGATCGTTCCGAAGCTCCAGATCACAATAAAGGCTCGGACAGGGGCCGGGCGTCATATTCATGTCACGCTCATCTGTGAGCCCTTCCGCATAGCGTTCGTGCAAACAGATGCGGCGCGTGAGATCCCTCGTATGGATGGGCAGGAAGAATGCACCATCCTCTCCAAAATCTCCATCGCCAAACAGCGTGACTGCTTTGCGCTCTTCCAATGTTGGGAAAAGGGCTTCCAGTATTTTGACATCCCGCTTCATATGCCGGATGCCGAGAAACTGACGAAATCTTCCCGCCAACGGGTCTTTCAGACAAGGGGTAATGCGGATGGCACCTGTAAAATCGGTATAGGTTCCCATAATGCGCTGCTCCTCTTCTCAAAAGTGATAGTCGAGTGTCCCACCAAAATAAAAGGACCCGCTGAGATCAGTCTCGCGAATCCATTCATCCAGTGTTTTCAATTCATCTTGGTAGTAGATGTAGAAACTGAACTTATCCTGGTAGGCTTCATTCAGCTTATACATGGCCATGCCAATGTCGTAAGGGGTCTCAGCACAGAAGGCTTCGATTGAGATGCCTGTCAGCTCTCTCGCTTTATCCAGGAAGGCGTAGTACTGTCTGTGGAAGTACTTCTTCTTGGCATTCGGCTTGAACGTAAAGCTCTCTCCATCCTCAGCGACATCCACGATGTGGGCAACGATTTCCAGGAACCATTTCAGGTCTTCATCCCGGTCCGTTTCCGCATTCGTGTAGTCCGCAATCGAGTGGTAGAACCATTCCGGCACACTGCACTCTCCCATACGGTCATCAGGTAAAATGGGCGCATTGCCCAGTTCAATAATTCTACTATGCATTTGTTCCTCCTCAATCAAATCGGTCGAGATGTGTGGCTACGAATTCATTTGCGTAGTAGCAAATGAGGTTGACCAGCATTCCCACTGCCAAGTACGACTCCTTGTCCTGCTTCAAGGTCTTGAGCACATAGACGCGGGCGCGGCTTTTGAACGGGTCATCCCGCTCTTTGGACCAGTTGCCATACAGGAAGATATCTCCGTAGATACCCTCGCTGCTGCCGTAGGTCACTTCGCCTACCACATCGAACTCGCACCTGTAGAGCTTGTCGTACTTGCATGTGCTGCAGAGCAGGTCATAGTCCAGCTCACAGATCTTGCTGTACTCTTCATATCGAGGATCCGTCTTTGCCCGCGTGACCGCCTGCTCAAACATGTCCTTGACAGAAAAGTAGCGCTTCTCATCAGCCATCGTCATCACCCCCTTCCTCAGGATCTTCTTCCCGTTCGGAAGGCTGCACCTTAGGCCGCCCGGAGGCATCCTTGAAGATACAGTGTGGATTATCACAACGATTGCCGAGGTAGCACGGGAGCATGTCTGCTTCCTGATAGAATGGATGGCAGTAATAGCCGATCTGAGCTTCTACCGCGTTGATAGCGCCCTCTACAACATTGGCAATCATCTCATCGTCCCGTTGAGGAATGGATAACTCGAACTTCCTCGGCGGCGCCGATTTGGCTGTCAGGGCTACGATGAGTTCGTAGGCGGCATTATTGATCACGTCTTTCTTGGTCTTGCAATACCAGTCGAAATCCACGGGTTTCTTCACATTTCTTCCTCCTTTAGTGTGGGAGGCTACGCACGATCAGGTTCGTCAGCATCACCGGCAGTTCTTGGAGATTGGTGATGTCCAAATAGCCATCACCATAGATCCGCTCAATTCGCGGGCGGTCTTCACCAATGGCTGCCGCGTAGATTTTGACACCTTTTCGCGCATACTCCAGTTTGATCCCACGCAGATCAGCTTCTGCTGCAGATCCGGAGTAACCGTCATCATTTGGCTGCCCATCGCAGATGATCATGAGGATTTTCACCTCAGATGTCTGCTTAGAGAGTTTTTCCGCCACAAAGCGCAACGCAGCGCCGTCGCGGTTACAGTCTCTGGCACTCATGTCCATTAGCCGATAGCGGTTATTCTTATCGTAGGTATCGAAATCCGAGTAGGAAAACAGTTCAACATGTGAGCTCCAGGCGGTATGACCAACGACCAGCAGCGGGATACCAAGCGACTCGCAGAAGTCCTGGATCACAATGGCAGTTGCTCTGGCTCTGGTAATGCGGTCATTTGAACACATGGAGCCACTCTCGTCGATGAGCAGGCCAACGGAAAGGTTGATCGGCTCCGTCGGGAGTCGGGAATTATAGAAGATGCGGCCATCGTTCCGATAGAGCGCATGCTGATTAAGTCGTTTCCCAATCAGGAGTCCTGTCTGCTTCCCGCCCTGCCGCCGATCGCGGAGAGCGGAACTGACACTACGCTGCAATCGTTTGGAGAGCATTAAAAGCTCCGGAGCTACACGGTTATAGCTGTCGATGAGGTTCTGATCCACATGCGCCATACGACTGACGGTCACATGGATGTTGCGATGCGCGTTACCATATCGGATGGCATTCGCCTCTCGCTGCAGTTCCTCAGATAGTTCTTCTTCCAATTCCTCTGTCACCTTTTCCTCCGCCATGGAGGATAAGAGACGCTCAATGTCATCAGCTGCATGCTCATAATCGTTGCCTTCATACTCATTGTTCTGGTCAACGCCACCATTTCCACTACTTGTGATGCCATTCGTCAGATGGGCGGCAATACGGCTTGTCTCCTCAGCAATCACACGCTCGACCTGTGCCCGGATCGCGTTCATCTGACCGGGATTGGGAGTAAAGGTGCCATTACTGGGAACCGGCTTGGTTTTGATGGTGAAGTTAGCTGCCGCTTTCGGGAGTTGGCTGGAGAGGTCTTCCTCAACCGCCTGTTGTCCCTGCTGGCTGCCATCATTGTCATCATCGCCGCTGCCGGGCTGACCAGAACCACTCACGGAACCGCCTTTTGCGGTTTGCTGGGAGGATTGCTGCGCCTGCTGCTGGGCTTGCTTCTGTTTATCGCGCAGAGCGTCGAAGCAGCGCTGCATCATGGGCCAAAGATCCACAAGGATCCTATTGGCAGCCTCACAGCGGGATCTGGCATCGTCATCATAGACAGACTCATCGATCCAGGGGATATACTCATACAGCTTGTCGATGAACTCACCGGTGTAACCGGATAGGTTGTTGACCTCATGCGCCCTGACATACTGGATTAGGAGATTGACTACGATCGAATGGTCATAGTACTTGCGATTGATCATCTCCGTGATCTCCGGCATGGTATCCGCATAGCGTAGGTTATTGAGCGCGATCCCTTTGGCGGGGGAGCCAGGAAACTCATATGAGTACCTGGCATCCACATATCCGTCTTCTAAGATGTTGCTCAGCGCATGTGCTGTGCTCATGATGACCTGCATGGGGACTGTGTCTGTATCGTCTGTAAGCGCCTCAAGGATGTCTTTCGCATAGAGCTTTTGCATACTGTCCAGACCATCCGGCATCTTCGGATAGAATTTGCCTTTAGCGAGTCCGGCGAAGTAGCTATGCCAAACGCGCTCGTCGGTGAACAGGTTGTGACCGCACTCATGCGCATTCAGGCCTTCAAGACTCATGGAACGAAGGAGCCTCGAAGGGAAGCTCCAGGTAATGTGGTTACAGGCATTGATGTAGATCCCGTGGTAATCCGTGAAAGCAACGGTCTCATCATCATGATCTGCAACAACTCGCACACGCAGCGGACGCTTATAGCGTTTTGTCGCCGCTTCCGCAAGATCCGTCAAATACCCGTTATAGGCTCTGGAGGAGAAGAACTCCTCGTCAGTGATCTTGCTCTTGGCGTCGAGGATCCTCTTTCGGATTTGGCGGTGGGATGTTCTCATATGCACAGCCTCCCATCATGCCGGGATACTATCGCAGCTGATAGGGATCTCGCCGAGCATCGCGGAGAGTGCATCGCACATTCCCTCAAAGGACTGCTGCGGGTAGAACCAAAAGAGATGCTGCTGCACACCAGCCATGCTGATAATAAGCGGCATCTTGCTGGAAGCAGGATAGTTCTCCATAGGCTCCACCTGGACATTCGATGCGTCAGGCCCGAGTGCCATGTCAATGACCCACTTCACGAGCTGCGCCGCCTCCTCAGAGGTCATTGCTCGGTCAGTAGGCAGGTCGTAGCATGCCAGCGCGACAGCGACAGCAAAACGGATAAAGTACTCTCGATCAATTCTCATCAAATCACACCTCTTTTATCAAATCGTTTTGGAATACTGGGGTTCAAGGCAAGCGGAGATCAGCTCAGCACGATTATCCGGATCCGCTGAAGCGGAAGAGATGATCGTAGATAAGGCTGACTCATAAGGATCATTCGTCACCATCGTGGAGAGCACCCAACTCTTGAATTCACGCATACCGCAGCTGCCGTCCGTGATCATCGTTTGACGGCAACGCTCTGCAATATCGCGCACGACAATGGCCATCTTTGTCGCTTCCTGCTCATCGGTAAATCCGGTGACATTCATCACGCGCTTGACCATCGTGTTCAAATCAGGCGCTTCCATGTCGTAGATCAGATCCATTCGGGAGATCACGCTCTGGTTCATGTCGCGGCAGCCGGAGTAGTCGGAGTTTGTCGTAACAACAATGACTGTATCCGGATGGCGTCGCACACGCTCACCAGTCGGCAGAGTAATTACCTGGCAGTTGTCCAGCAAGGAATTCAAGCCGACTAAGACACCTGGATTCGCGATACAGGAAGGTTCCTGCAGCTCACAGACATACCCATGCCTAATCGCCTCGACGAGAGGCGTATCCACATAACGGATGCGCTGGCCAGCAGGATCCTCTTTCTCCATGAGATTGCCAACGGCAATCTCAATGAGTTTCTGCAGCACATCATCTTCCGTCTTGGACTCATCGTATTCGCCGGTCAGCATCATATAGACACTGGGCGGATGCATGGTGATGTCGGAGATCTTCGGGAGATCCTCGATAGGAGTACTGCCATGAAAGCCGTTGGTATCAGGAATAAACTGTCCAACCAAGTCGGTAATCTCCGTATTGGCACTACAGGTCATCAGGGTATAAGGCAGATTTAAGCCAGCAGCGATAGCCTGTGCGCCCATAGTCTTGCCGGTACCCGCCTCACCGCGAAACAGGAAGTTTCGCATTGGCTGGTTGGATGCCGTCGTCGCTTTGGCATGCTCGCACACGCGAACGACCTCTTTGGGAATGATGTACCAGTCGGGCAGCGTGGGTACCATTGCCTTCTCCCGATCTGTGAGGATCCGATTAGAGAGTGCGTACTTTCCGACAAAGTCTTCCTTCTGAAACGAGGTGGCTTTTGCCGTAGCGTTACCTGACAGCTGCATGATGGTGAAGTTGCCATAAGAGGCACCAGTCGGCGCATAGTTCCCGCTATCCATTGCCATCTGTGTGATGACTGAGATATTGCCAGTAGTGGGAATGGAGATCTTGACGCCATCCGTACCCAACTGCTTGCTGTTCTCAATTCGACGATAGACATTGTCGCAGAGGACAAGCGCACATTCGAACGCAGCGTCCATATCAGCCCAACCGTTCTCGTAATGTGAGGTGAACTCCTGAAATTTCTGGCGGAACTCATCATCTTCATTGAGAACGGGCATCAGGCAGAATAGCAGGGCAGATCCAGAACCATTACCAGCGCCCAAAGAATAGGGCTTCAGAACCTGCGAGCCGTCCTCAATCTGTACCGCGCTGAACTTGCCGGTAACTGGATTGAATACGACACAATCGGTCTTGTTGGCAGATCGGTACTCGCTGATCCGGTAGGTATTGCCTTGATGACCGATGGCACCGAGGTCATCCACACTCTGCCCATTCTCCGTTGCGCTCACCAGCTTTGCATAGGCCAGCAGCGCGCGAAGAGTAGGTGCGTGGAGTGTAGCCTTCTGAGCGGTACTGGAAGTGTTGTACTGCGAAAAGCCCATCGGTTTTGCTCCGGAGTATTTTGGGTCATCAAAAGGCGGTGGGAGCTGGAGCCGGAAAGTCCAAGATTCGAAAAGCTTCGTCTTTGCCATAATTACACCTCATCATGATCAATTAAGGCCAGGACACAGCAAGTTCCTGGCCACGCACTTCTGCAGAGATATCATCTTCGCGAGCGAGTACACAAAGATCGTCCCAAGCGGGGCGAGGGGGAAAGTCAGGGATGGTATCTACCGTCTGTTCCTTTCCCTCGACGGTAACGAGGACATCACCATTTTCATGAATGGCAAGCCGCTTGTGGCCTTGCACATTCAGCTCATCGATCAATACGCTGAGTAGAGCAATACCTGTTTCCGTGTACCATTGCTTCACATCGTTACGAGAGAGAATGTCCTTTTCCTCCAAGTCTTCATCACTCTTCGGCTGCACCTCTGCTTCAGCAAGAGGCACGAGCTGAATGAGCGCGATTTCCAGCTTCCCAGACGCGCTCAGTGTCACCTCCCCAAAATTGAAGGGGTCACAGTGATAGAGCTTGATACGTTTCGTACAGCCTCTGTTGATATCTTCCGATGAAGGACGCGTATCCCAAAGCCATGATACTGTGGGATAGCTCTGCTTCAGCTGCTCCATGATTCGATAATTGACCTGTCTGAGCAAGCTCAGTCGGGTATCATCATCTGCTTCTTGCGGAGTCTCCGTTAGCGGTTTGGTCTCCTGCTTCGCAGGAAAGGCCTTTTGCTCTGCGGGCATCTTTTTGCAGTGTTTTCTATGCGAGCGAAATAGCTTCGAGATCACGAAACACACCCAGACAAAAAGCGCAACGCAAGCGATCCATTGGAATATGGGGCGCTTGAAGATCGCGCAGAGAAACAGACAGGGTACAACAAGAACCCTCAGCAGGGTCCATGCGTCAATTCGGCTTTTGACAGCCACAAATAGTCAGTCCTTTCGTATGTAGATTTTGGAATGGACAAAACAAAATGGGCTGCAAGCATTCACAACACTTACAGCCCATATATGTATGTCCAGATCAGAGGGGGAGGTCGTCATCGTCATCGCCACTTGGAATCGTCTGCTCCGGGCGTACCTTACCGGTGCTCTTCTGTGCGGTTTTTGTCGTACCCTGCGAAGAGTCCGCCTCATCGCCTTTCGGCTTTGAACCAGTAAAGTGCCACTCGAGGACACTGACATCCGCAGAGATCTGACGGATGCCATCATCCGTCTCGTAGGGACGCAGATTCAGATTACCGATGATCTCGATCAGACGGCCCTTCTTGATGCCGGCCTTCTGCATCCGATTGGCGATGTACTCGCTTGCGGTGCAGTTGAAGAAAGAGGCGTTGTCCTGATTTCCATATTTTGTGTTGACCACAAATCGGAATGTGCAGTAGTCTCCATTCTTTCCGCTCTTGATCTCCGGATCGGTGACCAGACGGCCCTCCATAATGATGGTTGCGTGCATAATTCTTTTCCTTTCTGCCTTACGGCTTAAAATATTCCAAACACCTTACGGTGCGTGGTTCAAAAGTTGCCAGCTGTTGCTTGGCATAGAAAAAGACAGACGCAGGTTGAATCTTTCAAACCGCAAGTCTGTCTAATATGCCTGCGTAAATGACACAGGCTCACATCTTAAAAAGCTCCCTGAGGAGAAGACATCTAATAAAGAACACTGTAAGCATAGCATTCCTATGATGCGCATTCCAGAGTACCTAAATCTGCTTGCTTGTAGAAAAAGAGAGTTCTTCAAAGCCAAATACAGTCGAGGACGGCTGAAGGGTCTCCGGGAGATTCGGGAGATCATTGGTCTGTTTTTTGAGGTAAAATCGATATAAGCTTCCAGCTTTGAGTTTATATCGTCCATCCAGAACCCGCTGTACGTGGCTTCCATTCTCCAGCTCCAGAACGATGGCGTGGCGCTTTCTATGAATATTGACCTGCTCTTGGACAAGCAGTCCCTCGAGACACTCGTACTGCTGCCTGCTCACCTGTCGGTAGAAAGAACACGCCTTCACACCGCCCGTAATCGCTACACCGGCGGACAGAATAAGCAACTTATGGTCATGTGAGATCATGGCAAAGATGACTCCCAAAACCGTGATCGACAGAATCGAGAATATCAGCTTGGCAAAACGAATAGCGATAGGGTTTGGCATTTTCATGGAATACTCCTTTCTCTACCGATATGGCAGGACAAAATGAGGGCCGGAAAGATTCTCTCCTTTCCGGCCCGTGATACTATGCGTGTTCAAGAATGACCTGGCGTGTCAAATACAAGTTCGTGGTTGCTTCCAGCACATCCTGCCTATGATTTGAAAGGCTGCATGCGTTGTTTAGCCGCGCCTGGTTGTCAGATTCTTCCGTATAAATGGCGGAAATCACTTTGTCGGCCGAGCTGACATCTCGAACATCGTTTTCAAAGCATCGTACCAGCTCAGGGACGCTCAGCGGCGTCTGGGTAACCAACTTCATGATTCGCTGTTCCGCTTCTGTACCCTTATCTGGCTGCAGGAGGTAGACGGCCTCAAAGAAGTTGACTTTACCTTGCTTGAGCAGCTTTGCGATATTCAGCAAGCGCCGTGTACCCTGAACACCCCGCAGCGGTATGACATAGGTATCATAAAGCATGTTGTAGAGCGCATCCGCACCGGTGTATCCAACACCTTTGATGATGAGCTTTCGCTTTACGAGCATCTCGAGTGCCTTCTCAAATCCGGAGGGATCCAATTTCACTTCCTCCATCTTTTCAAAATATTTCTTGCGGAGCTCGTCATGCGTCAGGACATCCCACAGCAACATACTCCAGATACTGAACTCCGGAATAGAAACTGGCTGGAGCTTCCCAAGCCGCATAATATAAGGCATATCTTTGCCGTCTTCATTGCGAATCTGATAACTGCCAGCGGCAGCATAGAATGTCATCATAATGCTCTCCTCCTCAGCCATTCTGTTCTTTCTTACGAAGATACGAGACGAAGAACAACAACTCAATACAGGATTTCCAATAATGCTGGCTCGTTACGGAGCTTGCTGCGAGCACGCGAGATCCATGCGTTGACGTTATTTACGCTCGTATCATAGTGTTTTGCAATCTCCGTGGCCTCATAGCCCTTCAGCTTCATCTCGATGGCTTCCACACCTTTTCGAGCGACGCCATTGTATTTCTCCTTACAGGCAGCAAGCGCAGACATAGCGGTGGCATCCGTTACGGTCTCATCAAAATCAACAGAAGTGCAAGTCAGCATATCGAGAAGAGAGGCATTTTCATCTTCGCTGATCTCTACACTTCTTTCCAGTCGGTAGTTCATTGCGCGGCAGTGATCAACGATGGCATTGTAAATGTACCGGCAGGCGAAAGGTGCAAAAGCTCCCATATCCGGCTGATACTTCAGCGCCGCTCTGCAGATAGCCTCGCAACCAATGGCGTAAAAGTCATCATAGGTCAGGAGTGGACGGTTCGGAATGGAAATGCGCGTGCGGATGACCCAGTTGACCAGGTCCAAATTCTCCAGCACCAGGGCGTCTTGATAATCAGTCATGTCGAGCACCTCCTTTATGCGACACAGTTGTTTCTGGCAAGTACTTCATTGCAGAGGCGGATCAGCTCACGGCATCGATACTCACTGCACATGCCGATGTGAGCGTCACGCAGGCTAAGTCCGAATGAATCCGCGAACCAGCGATAAGCTTCTTCACGAGTCATGATCCCGTTCTTCCAGATAAGGTCGAACTTTCGATGAGCCTGAATACGGAGATTCCGAAGATTCCCATTCGCCGGCACACCCATTGGTTTGTCAGTATTCGGGTGTGCCGCAACATAGGTGTTACAGGCGGGATAGTTGTGACATACATAGAGCTTTCGGTCAGATTTCGCATCATGATAGATTTCGGATGCAGGTCTCAGGATCATGGCCGCCCCGCAATGCGGACAGCGGAAGGATCTACTGCGCTGGGCTCGGGCCTTTCTTTTTTTCAAAATGGTCATCTCCTTTTTTGCGTTCTACTAGAGTTCACTCAAAAAACAGGGGGGTACCCCCCGTCGCTTTGAAAAGAAATTTGTAAACTTTTTGTGAACGGACGAAAAAGAGCTATTGCACGCAAAATGCAATAGCTCTAAAACGGGATATTGAGTTCTGTAGGATAAGTCAAACTTGAAGCGGAGGCTTAACCGTGTTAGGCAAAGGTTGTCCTTTCTATTGGACAGGTTTTATGCTATGATATCATTGCCTTGCAGAAAACGGCTTGACCGAGTTGAAAGGATGATGAACATATGCCTCGCTCCTCATTTCAGAAGCTGAAGATTATCTACATCATGGAGTACCTGCTGAAGAACTCAGATGAAGACCATGCCGTAACCACCAGCCAGATCATTGCCTACCTGAAGTCTCATGATATTACTGCGGAGAGAAAGACGATCTATAGTGATATCGATGCTCTACGAGATTTTGGATTGGACATCATCCAGGTATCTGAGGGGAACAATCACGGCTACTACGTGGCAAGCCGTGACTTTGAACTACCGGAGCTCAAGCTCCTCGTGGATAGCGTCCAATCCTCGAAATTTATTACCCATAAGAAAACGCTGTCCCTGATCAAAAAGATTGAAAAGCTGGCCAGCATTCATAGCGCACAACTGCTCAACCGGCAGGTATTCGTGAAGAACAGGATCAAGACGATGAATGAGTCCATCTACTATAATGTCGATGAGATTCATAACGGCATCTCAAGTAATCGGAAGATCCGGTTCCTGTATTTCGAGTATAATGTCGCCAAGGAGCGCGTGTACCGACATGGTGGAGCTTATTATGTTGTCAGCCCATTTGCAATGACATGGGACGATGAGAACTACTACATGGTGGCCTTTGATTCTGCTGCAGGGATCATCAAACACTACCGCGTCGATAAGATGGAAAAGATCACCGTTCTGGATGAAGAACGAGATGGTCAGGACGCTTACGAGGCGCTCGATATGGCCGTCTATGCGCGTAAGACATTCGGCATGTTCACCGGCGAGGAGGTCAAGGTTCATCTCCGTTTCGAAAATCATCTCGTGGGCGCCGTACTCGACCGTCTCGGGCGGGATGTGATCTTAGTCCCGGATGGAGAAGATCACTTTACAGTATGGACAGATGTGATCGTCAGCCCACAGTTCTTTGCGTGGCTCTGCGGGTTTCAGACGGCGGCGAAGGTCATTGGGCCTGATGATGTAGTCAAGCAGATGGCGGAGCACGTCAAGTCGATTGCCGAGCAATACGAATAACGCCTGAATTATGGAAGCGGAGGAGCTATATATGTCCTACCCAAAACCACTATCTGAGAAATCTCTAGAGCGCCTATATACACAGGCGGGTTTATCAACGGAAACATGTGCTTTCCTCCATTCTCTATTCGCCGCCTGTGCAAATCTATATGGCACCATCGCCCTTCGCGATGTATGGTCGGTTTATCAGGAGCTAAAAAGCGATGTGCCGCGGATTCATCGACGCGATCTTATCGCCTTTTCCTCTATTGTCCGTCGAGAGGTGCAACCCTATTGGGTTTATGAGATTGAAGAACTGTACACGGAAGAACCGCACAATGATCTGGATCGGCACATCGTATCAAAAGAAGTGATTGGTGCTGGCTATGGTAAGATGTTTTCCTTCTATGCACTGATGGACGAGCGCGATGATCGCCCCTATTGTGTCCCCGATGATTTTCTCTCATATGCGGAACCAACAGCATCTGTAGAGGAGAAATCACTCGCAGATTTTATTGGGAACCTGAAGTCCACGGCGATGGAGTGCGCCCCAAAACAACGTAAAACCTATCCGAATGAGAATCGCGGGAAGAAATTAAACGAGTTTTCTTTTCTCAATTTGAACGAGCGGTTCAATTTGGATTATTACAAGAAAGTCCCCGCCACTTATTCTGCCCTGTTGGCAGAGTACAGCGGTACAGAGGCGGAAAAGATTATGCGGTTTCATCGGCGAGCCGAGAATGTTGGTCATCTGCGCACAACGGATATGATCCAGAATATGCTGATTGAATTGTGCGAGGTAGGTGTCCGCCTGACGGAAAAGCAGCAAGATACTCTTATGCAGCTCATCGTGCAGTATCACAATGGAAGCCGCTTGTGGTGTACCTGCGGTTGGAAACCGGATGAGCTGGCAGCTAAGTTTAACGGTATCGGAGCATTCCCTGGTCAGGAGGCATCATCTCCAGAGGGAATGATGGATGAGAAAGATATCATTCGCAAGATGAAAGAGTTGGGACTGAAGGTCTTGGAGTGAGCAACATGTCAACCATTGAGCAAACACTTTTACGCCTACAACAGTCTGCTTTCCGCGCAAAGTTCCATTTGAGTGAAAAGGACAGGCAGTACATAATGGGCAAGGGCATGGAAACCATTCAGCATCATGCGGCCGACTTCATCAGAACGCGGATTGCGCCGGCGATCATCCCAAATGACGGCAAACAGACACCGATGCGCGGGCATCCAGTGTTTATAGCCCAGCATGCCTGCGCCTGCTGCTGTCGCAGCTGCTTAAACAAGTGGTATCATGTTCCGATAGGGCGTGAGCTGACGGAGGATGAGCAGAAACGCATCGTGAGGTTGCTGATGGCATGGATCGAGCGACAGCTTGCAACGGATGCGAAATAGCGAGAAATTGAGGTGACAACTATGTCTACGATTGGAAATATTCTTTGGTTCCTATTTGGAGGATTGATTGGCGGGCTTGCCTGGGTACTGGCCGGCTGTCTTTGGTGCATTACCATCATCGGCATACCCGTTGGCCTGCAATGCTTCAAATTCGCAAGTCTCGCCTTTTTCCCATTTGGGAAAGAAGTTGTGTATGGCGGTGGAGGCTTTTCCTTCCTCGTCAACCTAATTTGGATCATTTTCTTTGGCCTTGAGATGGCAATCGGATACTGCATTCTGGGCTGTCTCTGGTGCATCACGATCCTTGGCATTCCAATCGGAAAGCAATGCTTCAAAATGGCCAAGCTGTCTTTAATGCCCTTCGGGGCATCGGTCGTGTAAAGCAATATTGTATGCGACCGCTCCCACATGGCCTTTTTCCAATCCGCGAAAAAAGCAACGACTCTAATGAGAACACTCTCAATCGATTGAGGAGGATAAGACATGGGAGAGATCATCAATACGAATACCGCTATAGAGACTCAGCCTGGCGGTGATACGGTGGCATTATTGGATATTACCCAAAGCCTCTTGGCGGATGCAAGGATTGCTCTGAACAGCAGCGGTGTGTTAAGCGTTCCTATTGCGGAACTCTCTACGCTTGGCGCTGGAGTCTCTTCGCTCATCCCTGCGTTGAATACTGTTACGCAGACGACGAGCATCGCAGCAGATGGCTTCTATACCATAGCCAATGCTGGTGTCGGTGATGTACTGAAAGCGGCAAAGAACGGAAACTTCTGGGCCTCACTCAAAACTGCGGATGGAGCGTCTAAAATGGTTCAGCTGCAGGAAGCAGGAGCAATTACCGCTACCACACAGACAGCGGCAGCATTCAATCCC
The DNA here is from genome assembly GCF_014287875.1 of Flintibacter faecis. GTDB lineage: Bacteria > Bacillota > Clostridia > Oscillospirales > Oscillospiraceae > Lawsonibacter > Lawsonibacter faecis_A. Next base: position 334,579 of record NZ_JACOPN010000003.1, read on the forward strand.
GCCACTATGATGATGGCGGTCGCACTATTCTCAATCGAACAGGAACTTGGGGAAATTGAGGATATGCAGAGGCAGATCATCTCGTTCCTTGAAATTGAAAAGGAATCTGAGATAGAAGCGGATGTTGAAAGTCTCATGAGCATCATCAAAAAGTATAAGGACAACTGGGACAATGAACGTTTTGTCAGCGGCAATCATAATCAAGTCCTTACCTACCAGAATCGCGCACGCAAAAACATGCTTGGTTATCAGAAGAAGATCGTTGAGTCGATTGGGAAGAAGCCGCATATCGTCACACAGGCTGGCGTAAAGCAGGCGTTCGCCTCTTTGGAGAGGAAATTCAAATACTATCGCTTGTCCCTTTATACATTCTCACTGTCATCTCTCATGGAGGTCATGCTCAGCGGCAATTTCAAAGAATCCTATATTTCCGGGATTCGGGATGAACTGCAGCAGATGTCGGACGCTTACCACGATTTGTTCGAGGAGAGCTCACACTATTTAGAGAAACTGAGTAACTCAGCAGTAGATGCTAATGTCATGAAAGGTATCGGCACGGCAGGAAATGCAGTCGGGAAATTCATTGGAAGTATCCCTCTTGTAAAAGAGGGGCCAGTTGATGAATTCCTTCAGGATGGCGGGATACACTTGAAGAAGAGTGCTCTCGATATGGAAAAGGATGCCGTACACCGGTTCGCTTTCATAGGCAATCCTGGCACACGGATGTTCATGGAAAAGATGGATGAGATGATCCAGATCTATAACCGTACCGAGCAAATCTGCTTCGATGATAAAAAGATATATCTATTGCCAAAGAAGCTCGCCGTTTGATCACTCAAAAGGCAGCTATCACAGGAGGTCCATTTATGCCGCTCCAGATCGTAAGAAATGACATCACAAAAATGAAGGTTGACGCAATCGTCAATGCCGCAAACAGTTCCCTCTTGGGTGGTGGCGGCGTAGATGGCTGCATTCATCGTGCCGCCGGCCCGGAACTCCTGGCCGAATGTGAAATGCTCAATGGATGCAAAACTGGTAGTGCTAAGATAACAAAGGGATATAAGCTGCCATGCAAATATGTAATCCATGCGGTTGGCCCTCGCTGGTGCGGTGGGCAGTATGGGGAGCATGACAAGCTTGTCTCGTGCTACCAGACGTCACTCGCGCTCGCAAAGGAGCATGGTTGCGAGTCGGTCGCATTCCCTCTGATCTCCTCGGGAATCTTCGGCTATCCAAAGGATGAGGCGCTCAAAGTAGCTATCGACACGATCAGCAGTTTTCTGCTTGAAAATGATATGATGGTTTACATCGTCATCTTCGATCGCAAGGCGTATCAGATCAGCAGCAAGTTGTTTGTGGACATCAACGCCTACATAGACGACCGATATGTCGAAGAGCATCGAGACAGCTATGCTGAGCGGATCAGCCGGCTGCATAGCCTTGCAGCGGAAGAGAGCTGCCCTATCCCCGCTGCCCCTATGGTAACAAAGGCAGCATCCCTGGACGATGCGCTGAAGCAGATCGACGAGAGCTTTTCCGAGATGCTTCTGCGTAAGATTGATGAGTGTGGCATGACGGATGCAGAGTGCTATAAGAAGGCCAACATCGATCGAAAGCTGTTCTCAAAGATTCGGACGGATAAGCTCTATCGACCATCAAAGCCTACTGTGATTGCCTTTGCGCTTGCACTCGAATTGCCGCTTGACGAATTGGAGGATATGCTCTCGAAAGCAGGATTTGCCCTGTCGCACTCCAGCAAATTCGACATCATCGTGGAGTATTTTGTCGAGCGAGGAAACTACAATGTATTTGAGATCAATGAGGCGCTGTTTGCATTCGATCAAAGCCTGATTGGCGCATAATAGTTATCAGGTGCTGCGACTTTTCGTCGGTGGAACCCTGATTGATATGCTATCTTTTCCGGAGGTGTGCTGCGATGGAACAAAAAGAGCTTGAGTATCTGCGTCAGGTAGAAGATCAAGCTTCACGGACAGGCTGGGTGTCTCCGTTGACTCGTGAGGACAAAGAGTATTTTTCCTATTTGCGTCAGGTCAGTAAGCGGTATAACATCGACATGTCCAAGGCAAATCGACTGGAATACAATTTCGTGATTCGTGTTGCAGAGAGCGAGTTTTACGCACATCACACATCCTGAGAAATCCAGAGACGCAAGCATCCTTGCTTGCGCCTTTCATTGAATTGTCGCTTAACAAGCGACCAAATGAAGCGAATATCAAAGTAAGATATGGCTGTAAGGTGAAACACCAAACAGCCATAATTTATTGGAGGTATTTGCAATGAATAAGAATCTGACTGAGATCGTCTTTATCCTTGACCGCAGCGGTTCCATGAGTGGACTTGAGTCCGACACAATCGGCGGCTTCAACGCCATGATTGAAAAGCAGAAGAAAGCTCCCGGCGAAGCGCTGGTCTCCACTATCCTCTTTGACAATGTCAGCGAAGTGATCCATGACCGCATCAATATCCGAGACATCAAGCCCATGACGGATAGCGAATACTGCGTGCGCGGCTGCACCGCCTTGTTGGATGCGATTGGAGGCGCGATCCACCACATCGGCAACGTCCACAAGTATGCGCGGGAGGAAGATGTTCCAGCGCACACCCTGTTTGTTATCACGACGGATGGAATGGAAAATGCAAGCCGTCTCTATGATAGCGCCCGTGTTAAACAGATGATCGAGCATGAGAAGAGCAAGTATGGTTGGGAATTCCTGTTCCTCGGCGCCAATATTGACGCCGTCGAGACGGCGAAGCATTTTGGTATTAGTGAAGACCGCGCGGTCAATTACCACTCCGACAGCGTGGGGACAAGACTGAACTATGAAGTGGTCAGCTGCGCGATTACAAGCATGAGAAGCGGAGCTCCTATGAGTGCCGATTGGAAAGCGCCAATTGAAGCGGACTATAAGACCCGGAAGGGTGAAAAAGACTAACCGCATCGATTTCGACACGGTTAGTACTATCTCCTAAGCCGCACCATGTAAATGGTGCGGCTTTTTCATTTGATGCATACTCGTCAGTTTACGTATGTATCAAAATATATATCAGCTCTATTGACACTTTTGCTCGTTGCGGATATAATAATGGTGAAGATCAAAATTGGAGGTCTATCATGAGAGATTACAGCAAGTACGAAAAGACACCCGTGTTATTCTCTGGGGCAGAAAAGAAGTTTGAAATCATCATTGACGGGTTTCGTTATATTGTTAAGTTTCAGAAGAATTCCGAAGTGGGCTTGACCTTCAATTATGTTTCTGAGTATTTGGGAAGCCATATTTTTCAACTTATTGGTATTCCCGTACAGGAAACCTTCCTTGGCACTTATGAGGGCAAGAATGTAGTCGTTATGAAGAATTTCTTAGAGCCCGAGGATGATCTTGTTGCCTTCAACGGTGTCGGCGAAAGCTCGCTGGAAAGAGACAAAGAGCTCTATCAGTACACTTATGAAGATATTACCGCAATGCTGCGGGAGAATATGAAGTCAACAAATGTCGAGGAGACAATCGACCGTTTCTGGGATATGTTCATCGTGGATGCTCTGATCGGCAATTTTGACCGGCATGGCGGGAACTGGGGCTTCATTAAGAAAGATAATCACTACCGGATCGCCCCGGTATATGACAATGGTTCAAGTCTGTATCCGAAGCTGAATACGGACGAGAAGCTGGAGGCCGTACTCTCCTCCGAGGAAGAAATTGACCAACGGATCTATAAGTTCCCCACCTCCCACATCAAGGTGAAGAATCGCAAAAGTTCCTATTTTGAAGTGATCAGCAGCTTGCAATTCGAAGCTTGCAATGATGCCCTAAAGCGAATTGTACCTCGCATCGATTTTAATCAAATCAATGCTCTTATTGACGAAGTGGAAGGGATCTCAGAGGTGCGTAAGCGTTTCTATAAAGTCATGCTGCAGCAACGGTATGAAAAGATCCTTATGTACGCATATCGCCAGTTGTAACATGGAAAGGAGCGGCTCATGAGGCCTGTTACGCATGATTACCAAAGTCTAAACGAATATACGTTTCCCCTGCAGGGAAAGCCCTATTACCGCAGCAGTGGCATAATCTATGCGGTGGATCGCACCGGCAATAAGTATGCTGTAGGGCGAGTTGATCTTGAGCGCTTTGATGATCAGAACTTCCAGTATGTCTTTACTCCTGAATGGAGTGTAATCGATACCCTGCCGTCCTCCATTTTCCAGGGTATTCCCGGACTCGACATGTCCATGCGGCTCGAGCGATACTATCGCGTTAATATGACGCCGTACTTCATTTCTGAGCGTACACCCAGCGAAAGTCGAGAGGATCTCTGGGAACTACTTGAAGCAGTTGGTCTGGATTACTATGATCGCTTTGAGTGGCTGCTCCGGACGGATATGCGCTGCGGTACCGATAACCTGATCGTTGAGCGGGCAGAAGCTGCTCGGACTATCACATTTGAATCGATCAACAGCCTGCCGCCCGATCTCCAGCCAACCGACCTTGTTACGATTCAGGGATTCCACAGCATCGCAAAGACCAACCACCAGCTCAGAAAGATTCTCCTTCAGATTTTGAGGAGTGGCGCTCATATCTGGGATGAAACAGACTCGCGGCAGCTCTCTGAAGAGGAATGCAGTCTGCTGCTAAACCTGCTCATGGTTCAGGAATCTATGGAGGCGAAGCAGAATAAGCAGCGTCACCAAGAAGGTGTCGCACAGGCAAAGAACAGCGGAAAATACGTTGGTCGGAAGAAGATTGCAGTCGATCCAAATCTGTTCCGCCAAATCGCCAAGGATTTCCGCAACCATAAAGTAACGGAAGAAGAAGCCATGCATCGTGCCGGTATCAGTTCGAGATCAACATTCTACAGGCGCCTGAAAGAGATATAGACTAAGAAACGAGAGGGTTCCCGCACATTGCGCTGCAGGAATCCTCTCTCTAGTTAATACAATGTCCACCAGTAGTCAAAAAGGCGCCGATAGTGGTTCCCCTTTCGGGGCAGATCCCTACAGTTCCGGGACTTTCGGCTGGTTTCTCGTTTCATCCACCGCTGGCAATTACTGTTCTTCGGATACTTGATGTACTTTCCCGAATGGAGCAGCGTGTCACCATCAAAGCCATAATCGATATAGCCGGCATGAGGCACATACTTTCTTGTGACAATGCGCATGAGCGCGTCATTCTTGCGGATGCGCATTTCTCTTCGATACGCAGAGCCAGTTCGCCTGGATGACTGCCCGGGAGCTGACTCAGTCAGTAAATTCTCGATCTTCTCGTTTAACTCGATTTCGGTCATAGGCTTTACCATTTGGAACAGTTCTTGTGACAGGAGAAATACCATACCAGCTACCGCGCTGCTTGGCATGTTGCTCCTTTTGCGCTTTCTTGCTCTACTTTTTGAGCGGTATCATCTGTTTCATTGGTAAGAACACCTCCATTGTCTCGAACGGTTTGAACTTTCTTTTTAAGATCCTCGCAGAATGTAAGGTAGTCAGGATGCCCGCACAGGAGCATCTTGTTGGGCAATTCACGGATCGCTGCCAGGAAAGCATCGACATCACGCTTCCAGCACTTGCACATGATGACGCGATAGGGAGCATTCGGGCAAACGAACTCAGGGCCGAACCCTACTCTGACCTGATGCTTGATAAAAAGCTGGTCTGCAAGGTAATCTGCTGTATCGATAATTGCGAAGTAGTTGTGGAAAAATGAAAACTTTTCGATCGTCCAGCAGCAGGATTCATTGTATTCTCGACTCACGATCGGGCCTCCTTATGTGACAGTTTCTTTACAAAATCGAGTTTGCTCTTGCTTTTTGAAGGTTCTTCCAGTATTCTGAAGTACTCCCGTTTAGGAAGACTCTTTAGATGGAGGCGATTGCCATGAATATGAAGCAGTTTCCGGTCATTGATCCGATTGCGACCGGAAAGAACATCATCCGTCTTCGCGTCGAGCGCGGGATGAGTGTCCGCGACCTGCAGGCATACTTCGGTTTCGAAGAGCCACAGGCGATCTACAAATGGCAGCAAGGAAAGAGCCTGCCTTCCGTTGATAATCTGTATGCTCTCGGCGCGTTGTTTGAAGTACCGATGGAAGACATCCTGGTATCTCGGACATCACAACTGAATCTGTTTATTTGTGAGCAGCAGGCCGAAGCCTGCTGCTCGCCTCTATTTATGGGAGAACTGCTCCGACTATCACGGATACGGCAGAGAGCCAAGATCGTTTAGACCATTTTTGCCAAGGCCATGCGCTCGCTGGCTCCCTGAGGAGCGAGGGTAGCATGCCTCAACGTATGAACGGCTCAAAGGCCAGCAATATCAAGATAGGAAATCTATCTATATCCAACAGAATAGGGAGATGTGAGGTGGCAAGGTCGAGATTCGGCGTTAGCGTATTCACGATATGGTGAAACAGCGTTGGGCGCTGATGGATGGGAAGACGGTTCGTAGCATCCGTTAACAAGACGGATCATGTCTTCTTTTGGAGCTCAGAATCAACCGAGCGGCTTGTTTTGATTTGCAGCACTATAGTTCGTCTGCAACTGAACCGGTCGCCACGTTCTCTTCTTCTGCCGCATCCGTGATAGTCGGAGCAAAGTCGCAAGGGCTTGGTCAGCTTAATGCTGACATATGCGCTTCAAAAGCCTCCGCGAAAGTCTCGTTCACATCGAACGGAGCTTCATACTCCACCGGGGTGTTAACTAACGCAGCATCCAGAGTGGCAGAGGTCTCATCGGACTTCTTGCTCAGATCAGCGCACATTTTCCGGATCTTATTGCGATCGAAATTGATGGTGGTCACACGCTTGACATCGCAGCGGTAGGAGACCTGATTTCCCTCGTTGTTGAACCGATAGCCGACTCCCCCGTTAGAGATCAAAACCTCGCCATTGCGCAGGCCGGCCATGTGGCGGAGCAGAGTGGAGATCTCCTGACGCTTCCCATTGAGGCTCACTTCGCCATCCAGGCCAGCGCCAAGAGGCAGGGACGCCTTCGCCTGATGGATTGCGGCGCTCAGCTTTTCCCGCTCGTCCAGGAGGAACAGCAGGAATTCTGCCATCTCGGTGATATTCTCGCTATACTCGGTGGAGGGGGCCTCCATAGTGACCTCATCCTCCACCTCTGCCATGACCTTGTGGCGGAGATAAGTGTTCTGTACCTTGGTAATGTTGCCATTGTTGCCGAGGATGCTCTGCGCATCGGCCATCATGGACTGCAGCTTATTCTGAAAGCGGAAAGCTTCTTTGAGATTCATATCGCTCACTCCTTGTTCTTGTCGTTGATATCATGATAACCTTGTTTTTTGAAATTGTCATTGAACTGCTGGTTTAATAGCAACAAAAATAGAACGAGAGGTCAAAGCCTCTCGTTCTAATATGCGGGACTATTTTCCAAGCACGATCGTTGCTTCCCCGTTGGGAGAGATATCAACATGCATGGTTTTAATGTACTTGTCATAAAATTGGTTCTTCTCTGCGGTCGTCATGTCAGCTCTGGTCGCTCTACAGGCCTCATCCAGAATATCTCGAACATTAAGGTGAAATGCCTGGTCGAGTTTCTGGCGAACCTCGCGAAGTACTGCCGCAACCTTGATATCATTACTGTTACCAGTACAAAAATCGTCGATATAGCAATAAGAAATGCCAGCATTGATCAACGCATTTTTGATGGTCGGACTGCATTTCTCGCTTTCTACCATCACGAAGAACCGAACCTCAGGCATTGCCGAAATCAGCCCCCAATAGTCGGAGTCGCTGGATACAAGAATGAACGAGTCCACATTGTTCTGATAATACTCACGGCAGGTCCCGGTGGTCAAACGGATGTCAACAAGTGACTTGTTTTCTTTGATGCGTTCGATCAGGACATGCTCAATTGGAATTTGGGTGAAGCGCTCCAAAATCTTCCACGCCGATGTGGTATGAATATCATCATAGAGGATGATTTTACAAATCTTATTGAGTAGTGCTTCCTGATTAAGATTGTTCAAGGTTGCGTACAGTTTGTAGGGATCGGAGTTTTCACAATCCACCACAACGACGACGCGCTCACTCTTGTCCAGGAACTTGTATATACCAGCCTTTGTGAGGTTACCGGCATCAGACACTTTGCTCAAGTCTGTGAAATAATCCGCATTGGCTTCATATAAAAGCGAAACAAACTTCTTGTCATTGTAGAGGATGTTGCCAGAGTCCATGTAGGACCAATTGATATAGACTTGGTACGGGTACTTATTTTTGTTGGCGTAATAATCTGCCGCTGCTGCCTTGATGCCCTTCTCGTTGAGGCCATCCGGCATGAGGAAGAGCTTCCGGACATATTCCCACTTCAGCCATAATGGAAACAGCGACTTGCAGTTGTTGATGCGGTTGCTGATATGCTTATTGATATCTACAATATACTGGGCAGGCAAAGCTCTGGATCTAACAATCGTAATACCATCCTGCATGAGTTCGTTCAGACTATCCTGCGGAACATACTCTGGAAGCGAGTGGAGATTGCACATATCGAAACGCATACGGTTATTGATGGCTTTATAATTGAGTTCCAAAGCCGTTCGAATCATGCAGAGGTTGCGCACGATGCGGGCATTCTTGTCTGCGTGTAATTTCTCATACCATTCCATCTTTGGTGGTTCATATTCGTTTTCAAAAATGCGCTTTTGGACTCCGACTAAATAAGCCACCTTTGAAACAACAGTATAAGTACTGCTCTCATAGTCGGTATATGCTTTTCTCGGGTTCCGAGTCGCTGCATCATCGCATGCCTGGTTATTCATAAAAGCCCCCTATTCCACGGGTCACGGTACCGCTAAATACTGCAAAAGCTGATGTTTCTTGCATTTAGAATACCATATTCAAGGGCTTCTGTCCATTGGTGCCGATAATTAACTGACCGAGATATTGGTCTGTCCTTCGTTCTCCCACTCAAAGAGCTCGGGCAGGGCTCGTGGCGCATAATCGCGAGAGCGAGTGCCCACAATGCGAGCTGATGGATCGTTCTCCACAAACCGCTCAGGGCGCTGCTCTAAGATGAAATCGATCCACGCGATTGCATTCTTGCACTTGCGCCGGCGCACACGGGCATCGTGCAGAAGTTTATAGAGCTGGTATCCATGTGAGGCATCCAGGTTATAGAACTCCGCTGCGTGCTCGATGTCTTCAATCTCCAGCTCCGCCTTCCGCTGGCCGGTCACCAGTGTTTCTCTCTGGCATTGGATGGTGTGAATGAAATCGCTGAAATTCTTCAGCCGTGTCAGGTAGAATTCAGGCGTCAGTAGCTCCAGTTGCAGATCAGGATTTTCGGGATTGGGGTTTGAGATGAAGATGACCTTATACTTCAGGTTTTTCATCGCCTTTGGCAGCAAAGAGCAGTATTTCTCTGCCGTCTTCTTATTGTTGAATGTATGCGCGCGATCGATATAGGCAGTGGTGATCATCTGATTGTTGCCGATAATCTCCACATAGCTTTTTCCATTGCTGATAATCCAGGGCATATTTGATCCTCCTTCGTCCGAATAGAAATAGAGAGCGCACATGATGGTAATGCCAGTTCTGGGTGTTTGGTTGAACATGTCCTCCTATGTAGTATTGATATAGAGACATCAGGTGGTTCTAAGGGCGCGTAGGAGTTGTGCACGAGCCACCTGCGCGGTCTGCTGTTTCACCCCAGCTTTCAAGTATTCAATGGCATCATTCCACTGAAAAAGTGTGTATTCTGCGGCATCAAAAGTCTCAAGAAATGCGGCTAAACGGGATCGACCGTCAGTGGACAGGAACCGCAGGTAAGAGAGGTATTGTACTTTCATGAAGGTTGCTGCTTCATCAAGTAGACATGGAGTGTGATTGGTCATATCGGAGTTCCTCTTGCAGATGCAACGAGGTCGCACCCTCTTTCTTTTCATTTGTGCCATATAGTTGGGAGGCATCGATGTGATCGCAGCGAAACATCGTACCATCGGACATATAGATTTCCGCTCTGCCATTGGATTCCATCTCCACACGGATAATGTAGCTGGTGTTAACAATCGCGATACCGAGGTTGATAAATCTACCCATGTTTGACATTCCTCCACTTGTTTTGGAATAGAAGGCCGCTGCCAGAGCAGCGGCCTTCGTTATTTACTTGGTTGGAACGAATCCGGTAAAACCGGTATGGCCTTTATTGGCGATTCGCTCGATGTCTTTGTCTGTTGCAAAGACGAAAGGCTCAATTTTGCCGTCAGACATCAGCATTACAAAAGCGCAGGGGCAGATTTCGCTGTCGCCATCATCATCCAGATAGACAGCGCTGACGCCCTGGCAAGGGATGATGGAACGAATGGAGTTGTAGTCATTGACTTCGTCGTGAAGGTCGATCTCACTGTGGAAGTGCTGACCATCTTTGGTGAGGATGATGCATCCGCCATCTTCCTTGGGAATGATGCGGGCGATCATGTCGCTGTTCAGCAGCTCACCTTTGGTACCAATAGGTAAAAACTTGCTCATGATAATACTCTCCTCATGTTCAAAAGATCAGCCCCGAAGCGTGAGCTCCGGGGCTGGCGGGGGTTATAGGAAACGACCTCTCTCGAGATCAATATCCGGTCTTCGGCAGCGGCGTGGTATTGAAGCGACGGACGGTAGTGACCCAGGTGGTCTTTGCCGTCTGCCACTCATTGAGATACTGGCCACCAACATCGGCACGATTGATGATTTGGTAGCCATTGCTCACGGTACCAAGCACCTGCACACGCATGGTAGGCTTCACAACAGAAGAGAAGCCGCTGGGCACCGTGCCAAACTCGAAGCGGACATCGGTAACATACTCGCCCTGCACGAGCCGCAGCGTAGCGGCATTCAGGCTCAGGGAATAGTTGTTGGAGGTCAGCAGGTTACTGGCCAAAGTCCGGTAGTCATTGAGATTGGTCTTAAAGGTGACCTTATAGTACAGGCGCGCATTGTAGGTACCCGTGCTGATGCTGAGCGCACGCGTCGCATCCGTAGGAATGCGATCATGCCAGAAGAAGTGGTTGAGCGCGACATTGGAGGTATTGGCAATACCGGAGAAGTCATAGCTCATGGCCTGACCGGACTGCACTTCATAGTTGCCGCTCTTCTTGATGGTCACGCCTAGGGCCGCGGGCTTATTGTAGGCGGAGAGTTTGATGATCTGACTGGGATACTCGATCTCAGCTTCCATCTTCTCGCCACTCAGCTGATAATACTTCGGTGCGGACACCTCCGTCACGAAGTAGCGGCCAAGAGGCAGGGGGCCAGAAGCGGCAACGCCACGCGCGTCTGTCACGATATAGCCAACAACCTTGCCAGAGCGGGCCTGCGTGATCTCAAACACAGCGCCTTCCAACGGGGTGCCAGCAAGCTGACCTGTGACGGTGTTGTCTTCCGAGCTATACTTCCGGATCTGGATCTGACCCGTCACAGCACTATTCTCCCACTCGATCTGTGCGCATTTACCGCGTTCGACATAGACGGTCTTATACTGCTCATCGCGAATATAGCCATCCGCCGCCTCCAGTTCACGCAGGTAGTACTTTCCGGGTACCAGCTCATCATCAATGTAGATGTAGCCGTCCTGATCCGTCGTGTATTCGCCGATCGGGTTCTTCCCAGAATCATAGAGTACGAACTTGACACCATAAATGCCTGCACCAGTCGCTGCATCGATCTTGTGAATCATGATAGAGGCCATGCGCTGGTTGGTGATCTCCACCGTGGTGGTCTCTCCATCCTTGACGCAGGCATTTGCCGGTGTGGCATCCAGCGCATAGCCATCAGCTGCCTTCAGCTCCGTGATGGTGTACCATCCATTTTCCGCGTTGGGAATGCTGATGACGCCGTTGCGGTCAGTCGTGTAGGTGCCAAGGATCTCGCCGTTGATCTTCCGAACCTCGAATTTGACACCCTTGATGCGTGCGCCGGTGTCTTCATCGGATTTGATAATCTGGAGGCCGCCGGCAGGTCTGTTATAGAAGGTCAGTGTCTGAAGATCATCGGGATCGATTACGACGGTCTGGGATCTGGTCTCTTCATCGATCACATAGCCGGAGATGGTCTTCGTCTCTGTGACGACCAGCGTGCCAACGATGCCGCTGATCAAGATCTCACCGTTTTCGTCCGTCCGATAGATCCCGTTGGAAGACAGCTTGCCACCTTCATCAGGCACATAGCTGCCATCGGCGTAAGCCACACGGAACTCAACGCCTGCCAGAGGCTTGCGAGTAACACTGTCCAGTTTCACAATGCGCAGGCCGCCGAGAGGCTGATTGCGGAACTCCACCGTCACGACCTCGTGGGAGCGCACTTTGACGGTCTGTGGCGTGTCGTCCAGGACATAGCCGGATTTTGCACGCACTTCCTTGATGACCAGTGTAGTGTTGGGATCAAGGCCATCGATCAGAATGGTGCCGACGCTATCGGTTACATACTTACCGTTTCTGTTGCCCACGACGGTGCCGTTGGACTCTGTGACCATGAATTCCACATCGGACAGAGGCTCGCGGGTAATTGCATCAATCTTTTTAATCAGGACACTACCCTTGGCCTCATTCCCGAAGGTGACGGTGATGACATCCTGTTCGTTGCCACTCAAATATACCGTCTGAATATCGTTTTCGCTCAGCACATAGCCGTCTGGTGCGGAGATCTCCTCAATGACATAGGTGCCAGCCTTCAGACCTGTGAGGATGAAAGTGCCGTTGGAAGAAGTCTGACGCTCAGCGATGACTGTGCCTCCAGTACCGGAGGTGCCGCCAAGGAACCGCACGCGGAACCATGCACCCTGAAGAGGATCACCGGTGCTGGAGTCTACCTTCTTGACGATGATGGCGCTCAGGGGGGTGTTCTCAAAAGTGACGACCTTGCCGCGCCCCGCTTCCACATAGACCTGCTGGGAAGTGGGATCTTTGATGGAATAGCCCGCAGCAGGCTCCAGCTCGGTGATGGTGTACCAGCCGTCATCCAGCTTATCGATGAAGAACTGACCGTTCTCATCCGAGTAGTAGGTACCAAGATCACGAATCTCACCGGTAGAGGTCTTATCGGAACGGAAAGTAACATTGAACTTCGCACCCTTAATGGGATCGCCGGTAATGCTGTCGATCTTATTGACTGTCAGGGTGGGCTTGGGATAGTTCTGGAACTGGACGGTGCCAGTCCTGTTGGGAAACAGCGTGATCATCTGATGTGCTTCGTTGAGCAGATAGCCATCGGGTACTGACTGCTCCCAGATCTCATAGACACCGGGCATCAGCTTTTCCAGATAGCAGCGGCCATTCTCGTCAGAGGTCACGGTGGTCAGTGTGGAAGAATCCACACGCTTGACGGTAAAGGTCACACCGGCGACAGGCTTTCCAGTAATGGCATCAGTTTTTAGGATCTCCAAATTGGGCATCCGATCATTGGAAACGACCAGTTCGCTGTTCTGACCGGGGAACAGCTCCACATGATACTCACGGGAGTCCTTCACATATCCTTCCGGAGCATCCATCTCCACCACGGAGTAAATGCCGGGTTCCAGATCGGAGATGTTGATTTCGCCCTTGGTGTCAGTTACGCGATCCAGGTAATGCGAGCCGTCCTCAATCCGCGCAATTCTGAAGGTCGCACCAGCGAGGCCGAGGCCGCTGTAGCTATCCAGCTTCACCAGACGGAAGCTGGGCTTCTGGGTGTTGGTGAACACGAACTGGGCATTTTCGTTACCGTTAATCTGGATGACACGAGTGGCGTCATCAATCAGGTAGCCATCCGGCGCGGCCAGCTCCGTCACCTTGTAGGCACCAGGCTCCAGATCGGTCAGGTCGATCTCGCCATTTGCGTCGGTGGTGTACTCCTTGGAGAAGGTACCGCCGACAAGCTCAATACGGAACCGCGCGTTGGGCAGAGGCTCCAAGGTGGTGCTGTCCAGCTTTACAAGATGGATACCCGGCTTCTGATCATTGAAGAAGATTAACTCCAGAATGCCATCGGAGCCTTCCAGCTCAATCTGCTGGGGAGTGGAATTGATGATGTGAGAGGAGTCGGTAGCGACTTCCTTTACAAGGTAGGTGCCGGGATCCAGATCGGTTAACAGGATCTCGCCGAATTCATCAGTCTGGAAGGTGCCCAGAGACTGTGCATCTTTGGAAATTTCAAAGGAGATATTGGGCAGAGCCTCGTGAGTCTTAGAGTCATACTTGATCACACGCAGGCCGGGTTTCTCCTCGTTCACGATAGGAATTTCCACAGTGTCGCCGGAGATGACGGTTGCGGTATAGACTTCATCGGATTTGATATAGCCGGCAGGCGCTGCGATCTCCTGGATGCGGTAAGCGCCAGGCTTAATCTCGGTGAAAACAGCAGCACCGGCATAATTGGTTTCTCCGGTATATACGGCACCGGACTCAATGTGCTCGATTCGAATCACGGCACCGGGCAGCTGCATACCGGAGTCGGAGTACTTCTTCACCATTAGGTTGCCATACGGAGCATTTTCAAAAGTTACCGTAGCCTGCTTGCCGTACTCAACTTTGACATTCTGGGCGGGTTCCTCGCTAAGCAGGTAGCCATTAGGGGCTTCGCGCTCATAGACGGTGTAGTTGCCGGCCAGAGTAAGAGGGATAACGATTTGGCCCTTGGAGTTGGTGGCAAAGGTTCCGACCGATGCGCCTTCGGGATCAACCACTTCAAACATCGCGCCCTTCAGGGGGATGGTCGTGCCTTCCTCGTACTTGAGGATTTTCAGGCTGGTCTCGGTGGGTTCCTCTTCAGGGGTGTCGGTGTAGTTGCTGTATGCCGTCAGAGCCAGAGGCGTGGTCGGATCGGTATCGCACATGTATTTTTGCAGGTTGCCATACTTGTCCTTCTCGGCGCACACAGCGTAGTAGATGGCGTACTTATAGACATTGGTACGAAAGCTCAGTTGGACGCTGCCGCTCTGTCCATCGACTGCGCTGGCAGGATACAGGACCTTGAACTGTCCGGCATATCCCTTTCCGGTGGCCTTGGTGGTGATGACATCAATTTCCTTGTTGTCCATATCAACGATCTTCGTGCCGGCAGGAACCGCAGAGGGATCGCTAAAGGCAACATTTACAGCGTAGTTGCACACCCAGGTTTCAGAAGTGACCGTGAAGATCTGCTGGAGATATTCCTGACCATTGATGGTTGCAGGATAGGCGGTCTCCTGGTCGGCTTCCACCGTGACATTAGGAGAAAGGACAGTGCTCCATACGGTGCCGCGACGGTAGATATCCTTCACGGCTGCCAGCATCTTATTGGCACGCTCCAGCTCCACTCCGGTCAGATTGGGGTTGACCTTCATGTTGTTGATATCCCAGTTGGGCAGCAAGTACGCCCAGAGCGCCATTTTGGTCGCATAGTATGCCTGATACTTATTCTCCAGCTTGAGTTCGCTCAGACTGCGATGGGGATAGCCATTTGCAATGATGCCCATGACTTTGGGATCACTGCCGATTTCGTTGGCGAGGTACTTGATGCTCTCACCGGGAGCAACAGTCTGAGGTACACCCTTGATATTGGGGTTGACGCAGTACGCAGGGATTTCTTTCGTCTGACCGTTGCGATCCACATAGTTGTAGTAGGTATAGATCAGCTCACGCACTCTGCCGTTGATCGACAGGTAACTGAGCTTCTGCTCGCCGTTGTAGATGTTGACTTCTCCAAGCGCCTCTTCGACAGAACCGGCTGCCAGAGCTGTGCCTGGAAACATACCAAGCATCATGACAACTGCGAGAAGCATCGAAACAACTCGTTTTTTCATTTTGATTGACCTCCGTGCTTATTATCGTGAATGCATAAAGCATTCTTGGGTTGGATCGGTATGGAAAAAGGCAGTGTGCGTATTTCAGCACACTGCCTCCGCAGGGAACAATATTCAGTTTTCATTTTACGGAGATGTAATATTCCGTGTACTGGAAGGCTCCGTCACAATAGACATCCCATGACTCAAAGGCGTACTCGCCGGGAGGGCAGGAATTGAAAAGTTCGACGATCTGGTCGGAACGCCAGGGCCAGAAGCTGTTGGCTGCCACGCTTTCGGGAATAGACAGCTTCACGGTCACAAGAGGGCTGCCATCCGCTCTGGTTACGGGCTTTCCGTTCTGCCAGGTCTGCGGATTGTCGCCGATGGCGTTATAGAGGGTGTACTGCATGCGACGGGTCTCAAAGAGGTTGCGCACGAACATGTACTCCTTACCACCGGAAGTGAAGTGGTTCGCCTCGGGTTCGGGCAGAGTCGGCTGATCCAGCAGGCTCCAGTCACAGGTGGGGTCCGGCAGGGTGTCAGTTTCCTGCGTAGCGAACATACTGTTCTGGTACTTGCTCACATCGGTGATCTCATACACATAGCCGTCGCTGCAGGGGATCTTGTCGCCCGCCTTGGGCTCGGGCATGACATCCGCCTGTGTGTAGTCAGCTTTCTTAGCTCCCACTGCCACGCTCTGCGTCTTCGCGGGAGCTGTGCCGGTATACGGCTTATCGCTCTCAATCTGGACACAGCCGTTGGTGCTGTCCCAATGAACATTGAAACCAACCGCCTTGCCGATATCGCGGAGCATCACATAGTTGTTGCCGTTGATAGCGTATGCGGTCATCTTCACTTCCTGACCATCGACAAAGAACCGATGGCTGCTCAGCTCAGCAACGACGCCGGCCGCATAGGCCACGGAGCCGCCAAAGAGCATGGTGCCGACCAGAAGACCGGCGATAAAGGATCCGATTCTCTTCATTTTCTTTCACCTCATCAAGTGTATTCCAGCCACTCTCTGCGGGGGAAAGGCGTAGGGATGAATTACTGATTGCAGTAGGCCTGGAGGCCACGCAGGAAGATGTCTTCCTTGGTTGCCCGCCTGTTCTTAACCAGATCTCTCATCTGGTCATAGGACTCGCGAGGCAGGCGCAGCCGAATGGCTACGCTGGACTCGGTGGGGATGGGCTTGGTACGACTCTCACGATTGCGGGGCTTATTGGTTTTCATAGTGTTCCTCCAGTTCATTTATCGAATCTCTACTGCCTGCACGCACAGACGCAGAGAGGGCTGGTTAGCGATACAAGTGATCAAGGTAATTCGGTTATCTCCCATCTCATTCAGATACGAATAGTCGGTATAGGAGATGGACCCGACAAAAGTCACTTGGTAGGTCTTGGTGCCGATCGCGGTCTTGTACTCCACGATGTCACCGATCTTCACATTCTTCAGCTTAGCAAAATAGGCATGGCTGCCACGATTGTGGCCGAACAGACCAATGTTGCCGGTATAGATGCCAGACGAGGTATAGTGACCAGCTCCTTTGGACATTGAGCTGTCAGTAGCGCCTTCATACACCTTGCAGCTCAGGCTGACACGGTCAATCGAGACTTTGCCGATGCTGCCATCTTTCTGTTTCAGATCAGTAATGGTGACAGAGGGCTGATACGGAACTTCGATTAGGCTGCCACCAGAGATGATGCTGGAATTGCTGAAATCGGACTCCGGATATACAGTCGTTGCGGATCCACCGCTCAGGCCATACTGGATACCGCTGCTCAGATAGGGGTTATTGAGCGAGGTCTCCAGGAACTTCTGGCTTAGGCCGTACTGGATTTCTGGAATGTCGTAGTCGATCTGGTTGCGGGCACCGTAGTTGTAGCCGGCATCATACAGATCCTCGTAGTTGGTGCTGCCGTAGTAGACGGGATTGGCCGAGGTTTCGAACGAGTAGTCTGCGGCACTGGCAGAGCTCGCCATGCCGAGGGCCATAGTCAACATGCAGCACAGGGTCAAAATGCGTTTGAGTTTCATACGGGTTCCTCCTCAGTATCGGGTTCACCTTCCTGAGTGCCGATATCGACCTTGAACCAGTACTGGCCATTGACCGTGCCAACAGTATGCTCGACTGTGTTGTCATAGCAGTGGATGGCGATGGTCTGGCCGAACAGCTTCTTTGCGACTGCCTGATCCACTTCGACTGCGATCATACCTTCCGGAATATCCTTCAGGCGATCGATACGAAGTTCGGGGTCTTTGGTCTTCAGACGCAGTCGGCCGCACTTTTCATACTCGTTGCCTTTGCCCGTCGCTTTGTAGACTGTAGTATTCTTACGAAGCGTGAGGACGAGGAACAACAGTGCGGCCAAAAGGGCGGTTCCGCCGATAATGGAGATCACCAAGACCGCACCTTTGAAGGTGGGTTCCGCTTTCGTCGGTTCAATCTTGGTGCCCAGGTAGGTTACGGTATAGAGAATGCTGGAAATACCAGAGGATACGACAGTGCCTTTGTATTCGGCGGTCGTAATATAGCCAGTTGCGACGGTAGAACTGGCAGAGCCCGAATAGGTGGCTACCGCAGAGTAAGTTGCCGGGACGAGCTCATCGCCGACCAGAGCAGTACTCTCAACGCTCCAAGTTACATTGGAGAGGCTCAGAGTTCTGCCATTCTTCTCTACGGTCTTATCGATGTAGGAAGAATCATTTCGGTCGAGGCCGGTGTAGTTCTTTGTCGCTGTCACAGTATAGGAACTGCGCTTATAGCCGGCTGCCTCCGTTTTGAGAGTGCTATGATCGAGCGAAAGTGTGCCGGAGGAGACTCCGTCATCGTACTCGATCGTAGGTTTCAGCTCAGCAAGGATATCTTCGAGGTTCTTACTTGCGGTTGTGACAGTGACAACCTCGGTATGTGCGTTCTCTTCCTGGTAGCGCTGCTCTTCTTTGACAATATCGCTCATAGAATACAGGAATCCGTCATACTCGAAGTCGTCTTCATACAGGTCGGAGGGATCCTGATCCGGAAGAAGCGTATAGGTCTTGATGGCAAGCTGCTGGCCGTTCAGATTCTGGTAGGTGACATCGTCCGGAATGTACGATGTCGCGCTCGCTCCCATCGTCATGGATACTGCGACGACAAGAATGAGCATCAATGATGTGATTCGCTTTTTCATGGTTTTAACCCTTTCATAATTTGAGGCGTTACGCGACCGGGTCGGTCGGATACTCACCTGTAGTAAGGCGGCCTTTGCCGCGCTTGTACTCGCTGATGCATTCTTTCAGCATGGTAAGGAGGTCTTCATAGGTCAAGCTCATCGATAGCCAAAGGCATTGCCGGTACATATAGATCATGCTGTCATCCGCCAGGAAGACGGAATGCCAACCTGTGACCGACACCAGATTCAGCTCATTCGCGATGCTGTGCATCTGTTTCTCATTGATATCCGCGAGCAGAAGTTTGTCTGCAACTATGATGGATAGGATGGGATAGCTTCGGATCATGGAGACAAGGACGATGCATTCGATATCATCGTCCTTGTGGATGGCAACGTATGTGTCACCATACTGCTCCACGATATTGAGGCATGACCGAATGACCTCCCTGCAGTGTTCATCGATCGCATCGCGGCTGCTGGGAGAATAGTTCATGTTGGGTTACCTCAATCTGGTATGGCGCTTAATGATTCTGGTGATAAATCCAAGCGCAATACCGTTTTCTTCATCGACCCTTGTGACGCGGAAACTGACCGTATCCAATCTGCTGGGCATGTCGATGGAGCGATACAGCTTCGTTTTGGCATTGACACCCGCTTGAAGACGGACGAAGAAAACGCGGTCTTTCACACCGGTAACAACGCCGAAGTAGTTGGAGTTGGGGACGATCTTCTCCAAGGCTGCCCGATCCGGGTTTTCAGAGGCGTCCTTGATTGAGAGGTTGACTGCGTAAGTGTCACGCTGCTCGTTGTATGTCACATCGAGAACTCTTGCGACAACCAGATCGCCTGTGGAGTGGAGATCCGCAATATCAGAAAACCATTCCCAGGACACGTTGCGTGCGTAAATTTCCGTATCAACGCCGCACGCTTCTACCATCATCGTGTTATTCCCAACGGTAAGGACTCGGCATGCCATAAGGATGCCGGGCTTCACACGCCCTGAAGCGTAGTAGCGCTTTTGCCGTTGCAACATGGCAGCTTTACGGGACCCGATTGCAACGCGCTCTTTGAAATCGACACCAGCTGGGATAAAGTCGATCGTAGCGCCAAGCATCCGCCCAATTTGGACTCGGACACTTCGAGGGATCGGTTCATCTTCTGGCCATTCGATCAGAGTCATCTCGCGAACGGGGATTTTGACACAGAGTCCCTCGAAATCAATGGGAACGATTGGCATGCCATTTTCGGTATAGGTCATCCCTGCGCTTACGATTCCAGTCAGGATCTGCTGTCTTCGCACTGCGCCAGCAAGATAGCCCCATTTCGCTTCTTCACTATCCTCGCGTGTGACGCCACGTTCCAGATCATTCAGTTCAAGAAGATCCTCACTACCCTGACGGCGTGGCATCTGTGCAGGGGCCTTTTCAACAGGGATGGTTTCCTGAGCGGTCTCTTCAACGGCTTCAGTAACTTTCTTCTTAGGCATTTTTCTTCTCCTTTCCTAGAAGAGTTCATCCGCATTCACGACCTTGCGAGTTGTGCTGCGTGGTGGCTTCCCAGGTGGTTTCTTCTGGGAACCAACATTAGCTTTTTCTGCCGGTATGGCCGCGGTTACGGATGGTGAAGATACACCGCTGGCAGATACAGAGGAAGCCTGACTGCTTTTCCAGTCAGGCTCGTGTAAGATTGCCTTGCGGCTCTTCAGTTTTTTATAGTCCGGATGCAGGGAGTAGTCAAAGCGCTTGGCTCGCATGACTTTCTGACCTCTTATGAAAATCAGGACCTGATCCGGGGGTAAACGCAAGACCTCATCAGGGGTAAGCAATGGGCGCCGGCCAAGTGAGTTGGTCTTACGGAATCTTGGGGTATAATCGGTAATGTGCATGGTGTTGAGTTCCCGCATCGTACCTTCCACTTCGACTGATGCTGTTCCAATGCGGTCGCTGAAGTACTCAGCGGTCAGCATATCTGTGCATCCGAGAAAAACCGTGCTGTCACAGGCACCGAGGATCTCTTGCCATTGATCATCTGGGTATCGGTTGCGCATCTGGCCGACATTTTGGAAAAAGACAGCAACGGAGCAACCTCTTGAACGGATGGTAGAGCATTTTTTAGTGAAATCGGGGATAAGGCAGCAGTTGGGAAACTCATCAAGGATGAATTTTACCTTTGGGTGCAGCATCCCGCCCTCACAGTAAGCATCGGCATAGCGGATCAGACGAATGAACAGGAAGCTAAAAAACAAGGAGCTGAGGAAATCATAAGTGCTATCCTGATCGGAGACGATGCAGAAATATGCGCACTTTTGTTTACCGGGCAGCTCCAGGTCGATCTCATTGTAGGAGGTGATATTCCGCACCTGCTGGGCTTGCAGAACTGCCAGCTTGCTTCCGAGGCCGATGATAACACTCGTGCGAACGGTTTCGCTCGATTGCCTGAAGATTGCGTAGGGCGCAGATGCAGGTGATGGAGGAAGCAGCTCTCCCGTATATTGGTTCGCGTGCTCGTGGCTAATGCTGGCCATCATATCAGATAAGCCCTTTTCGGTTTGAGTATAGAGAAGGTCATACACCGTCGCGATGTTCCGCTTTTCCGGAGGCATCTCCAACGCAACATAGAGAACAAGCGCTTTTAGAAGGTTGAGTTCTGCGTTGTACCAGAACGCGTCTTTCGAATCACCGCTAGTGTTCTGGAGTACAATGTCGGCAAAGGTCTGGGCCATGAGCTCACTTGATCCGACTTCACCAAGACAGTTCCAGGAGTCGCTATGATCCATTTCAACAAGGTTGAAGACTTTGACAATATATCCGTTCTCACGGAGATACTCGCCCATGGATTCATATAGTTCGGATTTTGGATCAGTCAGGATCACGCTCTCACCACGCTTGACCGCTTGCAAAACGAGGTTTCGTGAGATGGCTCTGGATTTTCCCGTACCGGAAGATCCGCATACGGCAAGATTTGCGTTGAGACGGGTATCCTTTGGAAGCGTCAGGACTTGACCATCCGGGAGCATCCCAAGGATGTCTTGGCTGGTCCTTTTTGCACTCGTCACCTCAAAGCATGCAGATGCCTCTTTGGGTGACATGAAGCTTGCCGTTCCGTAGCTTCCAGAATTCGATACGGTCAGATTGCGATCAGAGTCTGTCACACCATTTTGGCCCCATCCAATTCGGAGTCCAAATACACAGAGTACGGCAATGCCAAGGACTACAACCCCAATGGCAATGAGTCCTTCTGGAAAGTGAAACAGCGCTCGAACCACTTCGCTGATCTGCGAGGATGGAAGCCCTGGCGAAGTACGATAGTCACTACCCGCCGCTTTCCAAGCATTGATGTTAATAATGAATTGCGCAATGATACCAGCAGCGTAAAGCACGCAAGGAATCAGGACGGCAAGGCTAAGTGCTATTTTCAGTTTTCTTTTATCCATAATCTAATCTGCTTTCTAACGGACGTACCTCAATGGCCGGCCCCACAATTCTCTGGATAACCTGCGTCTGATAGTCAAAACAGAGCATGATCGGGCTACCTCGAAAACCTTCCGGCATCGGGTGGATATCCGATAGCATGAGTAGGTCACATTGGTAGTTCAAAAGAACAGGCCTGTCGAGCGAGGTCTCGATTGCGTCATATTCGCGGGTAGGGATTCGTGGTGGGTGGAAAGGTGATAATGCCGCGCGATTGATTTCCATTGCCAGTTCATCGTGGAGGATGAGCTTCAGGAGGGTGTCACCTTCCTTATTATTGGTAAGGAACAGACATTGAGCAAAGAACGTTGAAACGACGAAGTACTTGTTCCCAAATGGCTTTGCTCCATGACAGAGGCGCTGTGCCACACTCATGGTGGATCCGATGACGATCTGGTGGATTGACGTGATACCGAACCCTCTTGCGAGCAGAAGGCTTTTCACAGCGGCAGCATAGTTCTCCTCGCTATTCTTCATCCAGTACATTCTTGTGCTACCTGTGAAGTAAAGAAAGAAGCAACACCGCCCTTTGACGATAATACCGATTGTGCGTGAGCTCTTGGATACTGACTCCGGGGAGTACTCCTCGATGGCGACACGCAACTCGTGTGCGGCGTAGTAATAGATTTTGTTGGGATCCGGCACGACCGCATTCGTTGCTCTTTTGGCAGGCGACATGAGAGATGGCTTTTGAGAGATGAGGAGCATCGCTCCGGCCGCGTTAGACATAACCGTACCAATAGCAATTGCATGAAGCCGCAGGATTTTGTCGATCCAACCAGGGTAAATGCGCTCAGAGCTATTGACTCTTGAATAGATCATGGACACCGCTTCCGGATCCCTCTGTGCAACATACTCGAAACCCTTCTGCGTCAAGCTCATTGAACGAATCACATGGCGCTTATGCTTCTTCCGATATAGCCGCACATAGCCTTCCCGAATCGCACGATACATGACCCTGCGATTCCATTCAGCGCCGCCACCGATCCGCACCGCCAGCTGCGTCGGAAACTCGATACAATATCCAACAAACCAGAGCAATTCGAGTAAGCGATCATTCTTACATGTAATCATAGACACTCCAATCAAATCAGCAGCAAGGCTGCCAACAGGCTGCCAGAGGCTGCATCATAAAGCTACTCACAAAAGAGCAAAACTGACCAAGCAAAAAACACCCAGACAGAATTTGTATTGCCTAACACTACCTATTTCTGTGCTCCCTGAGTGGGGACAGCTCGTATGCACGAAATCACTACCAATTTCTGCCCATCACTCAGAGCAGGTTTTGGTAGTTGTTTTAATGTGATTTTTAGCCCAGGATGAAAGCGTTTCAGGTCTCATCAGGTAGAACTCTGCGCTGTCCCGATCAGACATCCTCGTAGCCTGGAGGACCGTGCATAGGAGACCGCTATCATTGGTCAGTAGCATCGATTCAATGACATCTAAATACCGCTTGGTTTCAATGTTGTCATAGTCACGAATGCGCCTTTTCCCAAGAGCAGCATCATAGTTATGAACAATGCAGATGGCGCAGCTACCAAAGCGCTCCATTGGGTTCTCTTTGAGATAGTCCATAATCGCGTACCGAAGTGGCCGAGTCAAAAATGCTTGATTATCTCTCTGGTTCCTTTTCGGAAGAATCGCTGGAACAGAGATCTTGAGCCAATCATGAGTCTCCTCGACCTTAATCCCCAGCAGATCCGCCACCTCACAATAGAATGGCGCCGTATCATCACGAACTGTTCTGGCGGTCAGATTTCTCAGAGTAACCGAGGATACTTCTGCCGATCTAACCAGACTAAAGAGTTTTTGCTGGGGGTTATACTGATCCATACGCTCTAAGTCGCTAGCAACCTGAAAGAGTTCGTGGCTGATACCATCAAAATCAGAAGCCACTTGGCGCATGACTTGAATGTACTTGGGGTTATCCATATCACACCTCATAGTTTGTAGATTTGCTCTACGCCGTCAGAACCAGTCAGGACTCCATAATCGTTATCATCTCTGGGAATCAGCTCATCCAGGGACTTCATATCATCTACGACAATCAAACGAACGGACGCCTCTGGCACGAGTGTGCGAGAGGCGTTGATCGATGGGATATTGCGTTGGCTACCGGAAATCAGATCATAATCCTTATCGGCTGAAGAGAATGAGAGAATTGCCGGAGGCTCACTCGCACAAAAATCCAGCACATGATCTCTCATCTGGATGAATGCCCAGAAAGCCATGATGGCTTCCTGCGTCTTCCCGTGATCTAATGAGTATCGACTTGTTGCGAGGAATTGGCCGTCCGGCGAGAAATAGGCCAGACCCTCTTGCCGGAGACGTGCGAGGATCTGGCCATAGGAACGATTGCTCATATGATCGAAGAGCAACCGCATTTGTCGCTGTTCAACGACACCGAAGATGGTCAGCAGCCGAATCATAAAGGCAACTTCCCTCCTTCGAACGGTATTGGAAAACTTCATTATGCTCTCCTTTGTGTAGAGATAGGAAACCGCATAGTGTAAAGGAAAACCGCAATTACGCTTAGTGTAGAGCTAATGTAAACATGACCTTTGCTGTGTTTTCATTCGACAACATTATGTGTATTTTGGGCGATCTTTTCCTTGAGAATCTGGTTGAGTTCCATGCGGTCGGTTGTAATCAGCTGTTTCTCCAAGGGGGATGCCTTGAACGAAACTGTGATGTGGTTGGAGTTTGTGGAGATCAGTCCTTGGCCGCGTTCAAAACGAGTGATCGACATGATCTCTGCATCAGATAAGTGGAGAATGTGCTGGACGCGCTGCGCCTCATCATTTTCCAAGTTCAAAATGATTTTGGTCTTTGCAACATTTAAGATGCCTTTGCCGAACCGGCTTCGATCAAGGTCGCCAATATCCTGGGTGGCAGCAATGGCCGCACCGCCGTAGCCACGAATGATCTTGAAAATCTCCTGAACCCACTCGCCTGCAAGGGCCTTGGTGTTGTTTGGGTTATTGGTATCATCGTCTCCAATAAGTTCCCATGCTTCATCAATGAAGATCGCCTTTTCTTTTGTGCGGTCTTCTTTGGCTTTATCCCAGACGTAGTCGAGTGCGACAAACATGCCTACAGGCAGAAGCTCTCCCGTTAACTCGGAAATATCAAGGACTGTGTAGAGATTGTCGAGCTGGACATTTGTGTGCTGATTGAAGGTTTTGGCGGATCCATTCACGAGACGATTCAGAATATTACCCATCCGCCTCGTCTCGGGAGATTCCATTAGAATCTCATAGATGTCACCAAGGAGCGGCATCTCCCGGTAGCGATCCGGATGCTCTGGATCAATCAGCGACTCATTATTGTGCGTGATTCCTTTCTTCGCATAGGTTCGAATTAGCGCTTCGTCAAGGAGCTGCCGTTCTTCATGGCTGATATCTGGAATTAGTAGTGAGAAGAAAATGTGCAGCTGCTGAATCTTCTTTGCCAAGATCGAGTTCTCGCTAATTACGCCATCGATCAACTGATTGGCGCTGAGATCCTGCTTGCGGATCTCGCAGACATTGATACATTGCTTCGATGCCGGACTAATGGAAATGAACTCACCGCCAATGTTATTACAGGCTCTCAGAAACTCATGGCCTTTGAGAGGTGCTATGATGAAGACCTGGGTACCTTTCCGACGCATGCGGAGAGCTATCAACTGGAGCGTAAAGGTTTTGCCGGCACCGCTGGTTCCCAGAAGAACCATATTGGCGTTTTTATATACGCGGCTATTGAAGATATCAACTATGACCAAGCTGTTGTTATGCTGGTTGACTCCGAGCAGGATGCCGTTCTCATCGCTCATCTCAAACGAGGTGAAAGGATAACAACTGGCAGCCGCAGAGGTAAGCATATTTCGCTTGCTCGCCTCAAAGAGCTTTTTATTCAAGCTACAAAGCGGGAGGATCGACAGTAGCGCTTGCTCCTGACGAAATCGGCAAATCCGGATATCCATATCCTGTGAAACCATCAACCGACGCACCTCAGATATACGCCACTCCAGATTTTCGAGTGTATCTGCAGTGATTGTGACTAGTGTGTTGCAATAGTAGAAATCCTCGTAATTTGCAAGGCCTTCTTTCAGAAAGTAGCCAGAACGTATTGCACTTTCAAAATCATCAAAGTCCGAATTGGTATCCGAGGTGTCTTTCAAGCGACTGCGGTTGATTCGGATCTGTTGACCCAGCTTAGCCTGAATGCGTTCTTTTGGCTCGCGGAAAAAATAGAAATCGACATCGATCCCTTCGCCAGCATTGACGAGAATACTCGTCCACCCAGCCACAACGCGAGGATTATACCCATCTGAGGGAACAATGAGATATGCATGGTATACTCCGTCCATTACTACATATGACCCATGAGTCAAGTCAATGGAATCGGGTGCCAGTACACTTTTAAGGGAGACTGGTACTGTGATGTCGGTATCCCTCCGAGCTAGCTGGAGCTCCCCGATGCGCTGCTCAACTGTTTTTACCTCACAAGTTGATCGGTTGAAAATGGTGTAGAGGATCTCCAACAGGAAGGCGTTTTCGTCATCATGGGTAACAACAGCATTGTCGCAGTGTAGGAAATACTGCCGCGCTGTCTGAACAGACGTTTCCAGAGCCGAGACAATCTCCGAGTACTCCGGTTTGCGATTCGTGACAGCTTCATACTCAAAAATCACAAGGAATCTGCGGGTAATTGCTTCTCGCGAGCCAATTGTCTGAATAAGGCGATAGTAGTCCAGCTGCAATTCTCGGCACTTTGGATTACTCTCGGACTCCATATCCCGCTCAATGGTACTCAGGTGTTTTCCGATGTCGGCCTTCTTTGTCAACACTTTGATTTGGATTTTTATGGGGGAAATCTTCATCCAGCTCGCGAAGCTGGCAACGATATTCTTCTGCTCAGATGTACTGCGTAAAAGAAAGTTGATCGGTTCAACTTCGAGGACTCTGATGTAACGACCGTCCTCCGTTTCAATAATGCCGTTGCGGATATCCTTTACTGGAACAAAGTCTTCCGAGTAAGTCACCTGCTTTTTGTGACTTGGCACCATCTTGCGATTATTTTTGTTGAGCTGCTTTTCGGTTTTTGTAGGGCGTTTTCGTTTCTTGCGAGGCTGCTTGATCCGAATGCCTAACTCTTCGGGCGGCTTGGTAGCTTCTTGCTCCCATATCCTCTTTTTCTGCTTCCTAGCGGTTTCAGGTATAGTGACATCAGAGCGATAAAGGCTCCGCCGATGAATGAACCAGCGAACCCAATTGATCGCAAATTCCGAAAGTGAATCGCCCTCAAAACCGATGATGCCAAAAATACCAAGCGGGAGTGGGAGCAGGCAAAGAATGATAATCCGCACAGTAAGCGACATAGGCAACTTGATGATGGGAATACCCGTCAACAAAACGAGCACGCAAGCTTCAATCGCATTGCGTGCTCGAATCATTCCGCCAAATAAGCGCCCACTTGCAAGAAAGTTTGGCGGGATATAGTAAATATCCCGTTCTTCGTTCGATTTGCTCATGTTCCGCCTCTATTCTATTGTCAGTTTCCGATGATCCAAAACGGCCCACCGGATCCAGCGCGCTTACTAGCTTCGTTGAGGATAATGGACATATCCCAACTCTTCTCGGAGCGCTTATAACTGGAAGGATCTGCGACGAGTATCTTCCCATCGGATGTGCAGCCTCTCAGGACAATGAAATGGCCACTCGATGTAAAATGGCCTTTCGTCATGAGTGCAACGACTAACTTGCCCTCCGCAAGCGCATCAATGATACGCTGTGGTTCAGAAGCTGTGCAGCCATCGACACTCAGGCTCCACGCTTGCGCTGCTCCTGGTATCAAAGAGCGATAAGAACCATTGCCGCTGCACCAGTACCCGTGCTCGTATGCCCATTGTGCCATATGAGGTGGATCAATGGTTTCTGAGGTAAGACTGGATATCACTATGGCCATTGCAGTCGGGCCGCAGGCATAACCACCAATCGTATCTGTACCATAGGGCGAGTACTTCCACCGTTCATCTAACTGATTGTAATAGACAACCTGTGTTTCGCCGTCAGCAAAAACGACCCCGTCGTAGGATAGGTCCGTTGCTGAGAACTCTGTTTCACTTAGACCTTGGTAAATTCCATCGCCCAAGAGGACAGTCAAGTTTTGCGCATATTGGCTTGCAAGGAGTTTCTGATCGTCTGACAGGTGGAAGACCTGATCGGCAAAATACGCTTCTCCATTATAGGAGATGGTATAGATCCGAATGGTCTCATGAATGGTTTCGCCCGAGTCTTCGTCACCTTGCTCAGGGGGAATTTCTCGCTCTTCATCCGTGAAAGCAAAAGAGTAGAGCTTATCCTTGTTAGCGGTGAGCAAAGCCTCCATATCTTCCTTGGAAATAGATGCAATTTCTGTGTCCTTGTGTGCGCAATACTGGGAAACAAACGCATTTGCATTAAACACCACATCAGCGCCAAAGGGATTGTTGATCTCTTTTCCATCACAGCCGGACGATGCAAAATCAGAATCAATGCGTTCAAGAACATCCGTTAATCCTTCAGAGAGGATGGAACTGATGCCCTCGTTGATGGCTGTCATATTCTTGACTAACACTTCATCGTTCGAGATTCCATTCGGGGAGTCTGTTCCATCGCCCAATAATGATCCGAAGATGATAGAAGGAAGCATAGCTACAAGAATTAGAGGCAACAAAACTGCCGCGATCAACGGAATCAGCCATTTTGCAGAAGACTTCCCTGCTTCAATTGCCGCACCATGAGCACCACCTGCAGCTGCGCCCTTGGCAATATTGGAAATTGCTTTGCCAGTCTTTGCGGCACCCGCAACTGTGGATTCGGTCGATGTTTGCTGCTGGCTTTTTTCATCACTCATTAGATTTTGTCCTTTCTTTTGGGAACAGGCGGCATCTGAGAAACGATGCGTTCCTCATACCTAATCTTGTCACCTTCATCGGTATAGGGCGTTTTCTCAACTTTGGGCTGAGCATACTGCCGATACCACGAGGCACCGTCTACTGTTTGGATTGTATCATACGGGCCAGTTGGGGCCATGTATTGTTCTGTGCTGTACATAGCAAACTCCCTATCTGACTGCCTATCAGGTGAGACCTCAAGGCCCGTGATGCGTCCACCGCCGATTTCAACATTCTGAAATATGGGTGGCGCTCCAGAAATGCGTGCACTCTCAACCACAGAACCGTCATGCTCTCTAGCGCCAGATGGGATAGGTGTCCCATTTGCAGACGCAGTAGGAGAAGCTGTTCCTGCGGCTGTGCCGCCATCAAGCGTAACTACGTTTTCTGACGTAATGGGAGATGGAGGGATGAGGCCACCATCATCTGCAAGTGCGCTACCTGAGTCAACAGGCGAATAGCCCAAATAGCTTGTCAATGCCTCAGCCGCCTGATCACCGGTGATGGACCCGACTGAGGATATGCTGCCTTTTGCCACAGCTCCAACAACGCTCATTGCAAATTTTCCTCCATTTTGCAGGCTTGATTCGAACATAGCGCCACCCACAAGATTGCTGAGTCCTTTTGCATTGCCTGTAGCGCTTGCGGCTGCCGCGTTTCCAGCAGCACGTCTCGTAACGCCGACAAGGCCGTTTCCTCCACCTGTAAAAGCAGCGCCGGCGGCCTGTGTATTTGTGTGAGTGCTGTTACTTGAGGAATGATGGTTAAATACAGTTCCACCTACAGCCCCCGCAACAGCAGCAATGCCGCGTCCGGCAACCATGAGCTCAGTCAACATACTTCCACCGGTTCTGCCGACATTGATTCCCAAAGAAGCCATAAAACCATCAATTTTCTGGCTGACTTTAAGGAATCCAATGGCGCATAGAAACCAGATAAAAACATTACCAGCAACTTCTTCCTTGCTCGATGCCGCAATGGCACTTTCTACTTCACTCTCATCGATGGCAAAGGCGGTTGTCGAAAGTACGCATAAGAGCAGCAATACAAGCAGTATGATATGTGCTTTTCTCTTCATCTTTACCTCCTCAAACGGATAACGGGTTGGCAAGAAAACTGCCAACCATACTCGTGAATAAGCGCAGGCACCATGCATTCATGATTAGCAAAAAAAGCTGGCCTCCAAGCATTCTGCACCATGCACTAAAGACATTTGATGTGTTTTCTGATGCCCCTGTAGCGAATGCGACTGGAGCTGTGTAGATCAGAACGCCGACGAGAATGTATCTCTCCGCTGCCTCGAATAGAAGCTTGATATAGTTCCATGCTATGATGAGCACCAAAATGAGTACAATCAAACTTACCGAGCCGGACACAAGGCTGCCCACCAAAACTGTTACTACGCTGGCAAAACTTGCAAACTCGATTGGGGGAAGTGCTGTGTCTACCACCCAGTCGTATGGCGTTCCTACGATTCCCAAAACGAGCACCATAATCTGATCCGCAAAAAGTGCTAAAAAGATAAAGAGAATGGATTTGATGGCGAGCTTGACTGGATCCTCCGCACTAAGGCCCAGTCCAAGCCCAAAGTTTCTGAATAGCTGCCACACAAGGTTCAGTAAGATGAAGCCTACACCAATCGCTACGAATATTTCATAGAGCGTTTCAGCGGCTGGGAAATAGCGTAGAAACGTGCTCATATCACAGCCTAGCGCACCGAGTACGGACCCTGTGATCAGATCCAGCAGATTCATGACCTGTGTGGCAATCCACTCAACAATACTGTCTAAGATTCCCATGCGGCTCCTCCTGCATCTGCTTAGAAGTGGCCTAACTCATCATCGAAGCTACTTTCAGGCAGGTAGTATGCTGCGGTGAGGCACATGGCAATGCCAGCGACAATACCGGATAAGAAACAGATAATATTCTTCATGTCTTGATTCTCCTTCGTAATTAGGGAGTCCAAGTGCCACCGGAAAAGAATGGTGTCACATAGGCCATGATAAAGCCAAGGCTATTGAGAATGGCCCAAGTAATAATGATCCGCTTTAACCATGCACGGGACTCATCAACCGTTCGTCCAGATCTGGAGAAGTTCATCAGAAGAAGCGCAATAGCCGCAGTAACAACAGCTGCGATGGTGCTGATGCCGAGGATTTGAGTGTACACATCCTGCATGATTGCACTCGCCTTCGTCCAAATGGTGTCAGCAGCAAAGGCGCGTGTGGAAAACATGGTCAGCATCGTAGGCACGAGAAAGGCAGTATATAGGCCTCGGCCTGCATTTACATTTCTGAATCGCTCCTGCAGCTTCTTGATGACGGCAGGTTTGTTTAGATTCATATTGGGAAGTCCTCCTTTCAAATAGAGCCGAAAAGAAAAGCCGGGAACTCGGGCAGTACGACCGGAGTTCCTGGCTTCACATGAAAAATGCCTCCCGATGAAAGGAGGCAGTCCATCAATGAATCTTTTCGACGCTATCATCTTACCATTTAGGGGATACAGATGCAATTAAGCAGAACTTCAAGTTTCGTTCGGAAATAGTTCAATGGTGGTTCAAGGTAAAAACTGCTTGATAATCTCCATGCAATCACGTGCCGTGTAACCCCACAGAATGCGGTCAATCGCTCGAATTGCCATGTTGAGATAGCTATGATAGGTTACCATCGACATGGGGAATCCTTGCCGATCAAGTTCCGCCAAAATCACCTCACGATTCGCAGGCTTCTTTCGGGAGAAGTATGTGAGGAAGAGAACCTGATACATCAGCTCACCGTGGTCTGGATCCATGCGAACCGTATTTAGCGCGTTATCAATAATCTGGAGCATGTTCTTGCTCCGAATAACTGTCCTGGCATAACCCTCCAGTTTAGAACCGGATAAATCCACGCCAGCCAATTCGGCATTGACTTCGAGTGTGGAAAGACGGGTGCCATGCTCCATTTCCATTCGAACATTCATATCTGCTTCCGAGATTTGGATCGCATATGCTACTTTCCGATACTGCTTGAGCAGATGCCTTGTGTTATGATACTTATCCCCATCCTTGCGTTTTGCGGCTTTGTTCTCTAAATGATCAACGCCGGATTGGATGCCGGTTTCGATCTCCGTTTTCAAAGCTTCCTTTTCTATCTCAAACGCGGGAGTGCTATCTGATGTCATTGTTTCATCTCCTTTCCTGATTGGGACTCAGACGGTGGATCGCGGCTATTCTTCTCCTGATTTGTTACCTCCCAGTCTAAAGCACTGTAGAAGACTAATGGAATTTGGCGAGCAAAAAAAGAACTTCGGATCACCAGAAACACTTGAATTTTCAAGGCTTTTCGGGGCTTCCCTATAGTGTGAGCGGGCGGGACGCGAGTTTCAATGCTGATATCCATCTTGCCTTCATCGGGATCGACCAAATCAGCAGCCTTTGTAATGCCAATGATCTCACCAATGCTGCTTAGCTCGAGCTCTTCGCAGGTATCGCCAAAAATCATTTCTCGATACCGACACATTGAAATGACAGAGCCGCGTGAGCTTGAGAAACTCACACGGCTGATAATTCCGTATTCGCCAGCTTTCAACATGAAGCGGCCAACGCGGGATTTTGACCAACCCCAGCGTTTTGCAAGGTAAGTATATGAGAGCAACGGCACACCTCTCATATTGGAGTAATACACGACCGGCATATACTCCGAACCTCGCACCTTGGGATCGTTTAAGATGGTGTGCAGCCACATGTCCATAATGGCGTCCAATTCACTAAATACGATCCCATCTGTTTTGAGAGCGACTCGTAGGAGCATTCGACCAACAGGTAATGGGAAGAAAAAGAATCCAGAGCCCTTATAGCTATAATAGTTATACTGTAGGCTCGTGCAATGCTCTTTCCAATTGGTGATAGAAAAGCGAATGATCTCATTCTCTTTATCCAGCCATTCATAAGTCAGGAACCCGTATTTCTCGTAATAGTCCAATTGCTCAAGAGCTTGTCTTTTGGAATGGACACGCAGAATCCTGGGTAATGATCCAAGCTTGCAGATCCATTGGCCAGGCGCCTCCATGTATCTCGCCCCACTAATCATACGCTCATTTGAGCGGAAGTTCGCATAGCTAAAGAGTGCCATGAGACTGAAAAGATGGACGGTTCCTTCATTATGGAATTCCTTGTGGTTATTAAAGTGACGGAACCACGGTTTCCATATCCTGACTTTCGGAAAGCTCACTAATTGTTGCTTTTGTATGCAGTTCATCTCATACACCCCCTTTCCAGCAAAGTAATAGGTTTAAGATATCGATTCCAAGTCCCCTGGTCAGGGGGACACAGGCATTTCAGCCTCGGCCCATGCTTGTGGGTGCGTCGTCCCTCGGTTTGAGGCCTAGCCGGACGAGTGTACCATTGTTTTCCCGTGCAGTCGTCGCAACGAGGCTTGACCACGCCTCTTTCACTTGCTCATAGTGGCTCGGACACGGTGATGTCTTGGAATCGTATGCAATTTTCAAGGTACAGCACTGGGAAAATTGAGTGAGAAGATACAGTTGCCAAGAGATAAAACACCTCGCTTGCACTTCTCGTAATAAATGTAGAAAATAGCACCCTTTTGACCACCCACGGATTTGAAAAAACAAAAATGTCTCTGATACCGGCGTGGTATCAGAGACTAACAAAGAGAAGTGAGTGGAGATTGATTTCAGTTTAGCAGTTTCTCTTATGCCAAATGATACTTGTTAAAGCCGACCTGATTTGACGAAAAAAAGCCGGGCTGTTTTGTCGGATAGCCGGAGTGTTTTGGCTGCATGGCCGAGTTGTTTTGTCATTTTATCGGCTGTTTGATGTGGCAAGCCACATTTCGTCATTTATAAAGGAACAAAACATTAGATTTTTCGTCTATTATCGTGTAAGATATAATAGAACTTGTGTCTATAACGAAAAACGAGGTGGTGTAGTATATGAAAGCACAGTCCAAAACGATAGGAATGGCTATTGGCGTTGTTTTTATAATTGCTATATTTACTGGGGTGGTGTTGAGCAGCCGGGGTCAAGCTATTTCAAGTGAAATTTCGGGAAATTCGGAGGGAGGTGCCGCATTGTCTCTCGCAAACACGGAGGATACAGAAATTATAATAAATGAACTCGCCTCGGAAATTCCCGAAACAGGCTTCTTTGCTTTGGGCCCCGACAACTACCATGAATACACAAAAGAAGAGCTTTTTGATTACTATGGGATTGAATTTGATATTTCAAGTGTTTTCCCCGACATGATTGAGGAGAACACCGGGTCTTATGGCATCTTCAAGTTCAGCGATGGAAGCGATATGCAGGGGCATAATTTCATATGGGCCAACCCTATCGGTAATGAGAAAGTAAGTATAGAAATAATCAAAGACGGAGCACCAAAGTCGGACAATACCCAAGTAACTAACGATAGTGCGCCATTGGCCTCTACAATTTCGGGAGAAAATGTAAATATATTCCGCTTTGACAGTGACGAGCAAAGTGGATATTATGCTGAGTTCGTCCACAAAAGTCTCGGGTTTACAGTCTATGGGTACAACTTCGATAAAGATGATTTTGTCAGGATTCTATCCTACTTAATTTCTTGTTAATGTGTTGCAAACTTTGCGGAATTTGTGATATAATTACTGAACAAATTATACAAGGAGGCTCGTAAAGATGTCTACTCTTTCTCCTCCGGCATCCCAAGGCTGATTAACAGGGCGTGTACCCAGTCCCTTGTCTACGCATACCAAAACCGCAGGGCCATTGTTGATGACCGGATGGTACAGCTCGTCTTGGAAGGCGAGGTCTCTTGAATACGGAGAGGGAGGCGGATTTCCGCCTCCCTTCTCTTATGCGACAAAACAGTCCGGCGGCGACAAAACGCACCGGCCGCCGGACACCGCCGCCCGGCTACGGCCGACAAAACAGCCCGTCTGTTTTACGACAGAACGGGCCGTCTGTGACAATACTGTTACAAACCATCAATTCTTTTTTCTGTATGTATGATTTCATTTATTCAGGTAGGCTCCATTAAATCCCTCCCACGGACAAGCCAATCCTTGCGCCCGATATACCGATGTGATAAGATGTCAACAAATCGACATTTGTGAAATCCACATATTTTAAGAAGGAGCCTTCGCTTATGCGAAAGCTCCTTCTCTGCATACCTTACTTTTTCAGCTTCAAGCCGTCGTGGAACGCCTCTCCCACGCGCTCGGTGACCTTGTAATAACCGTGGGTGTAGGGGTCAAATGCGATGGCATTGACCTTAGACATATCAATTTTTCCGTCCACCATAACGCTTTCATCGGCAGTGACATTGACTACCTTACCGATGACGCCGCATCCGTATTCATTGTTCTGATACTCGATGAACTTGCACTCCAGACAAATCGGGAACTCGTTGATGACCGGCGCATCGACGGCTTCGGCTTTGCTTGCGGTCAGACCGCTGCGGGCAAATTTGTCGCCTACTTTATTGCCGGACTCCACGCCGAAATAGTCTGCTTCCACCATGTGGGCGGCATCGGCAATGCTGACGGTAAACGCGCCCCGCGCTTTGATGTTCTGCACGGTTTTATGAGTCTCGGTGAGATTCAAGGCGACGGTGTCCCGCTCCTGCATGGTGCCCCATGCGGCGTTCATGACATTCACACTGCCGTCCTCGTTGTAAGTTGCAACCATCAGAACCGGCATTGGGAAAATACCCTCGGTGATTTTCAGTTTTGTTCTCATGATAACTTCTCCTCGTGATCAGATTGACAGGACTGTTCATCCTGCTTATAATTATAACCGAGTAAAACAGAGATTCAAGTACTGTCTATTATGATAGGTACTATCTTAGGAGAAAGTGAAATGATAAAGAATTATATCGAGAACGCCAATTTTGAGGACACTGGCTTTGCCTACACGCTGTCGCTGATCTCCGGCAAGCACAAGATGGTCATTCTCTATTGTCTGATGGAGTTTGAAACCGTGCGGTTCAATGAGCTGAAACGGTATCTGAAAACCATTTCCGACAAGACTCTCAGCACGAATCTCAAGGAGCTGGAAGCAGACAAACTGATCGTCCGCACCGAGTATCCGCAGATCCCGCCGAAGGTGGAATATGCGCTTTCAGAGCGTGGGAAATCGCTGATGAAGGTGCTGGATCAGCTCTGTGTCTGGGGCGAGGAGAATCGACTGACAGAGTGACAAATTTCTATTTGGAGAATTGAAAAAAATGGAATTTACCTATTAAGACATATAAACTGTTGACAATAAAGCTCCTATATAGTATGTTTTCAATAAACTACTATATAGGAGCTTTTGTATGGAAATGAATGGAGGATTTCTTGTCACCAAAATAAAACAGCTTGGAGACCGAATTTTCGAGAAAATTCTCAGTGAAAAGAATATTGATGCATTTAATGGAGCTCAGGGGCGTATTCTTTATGTGCTGTGGCAGGAGGATGGTATCTCAATCAGGTCACTCTCGACTAAATGCGGATTAGCGATAACATCTCTTACTACGATGCTGGAAAGAATGGAAAATCAAGGGCTGATAAGCCGTGTTCAGTCTGAAACGGACAAAAGGAAAACACTCCTGTTTCTGACTGA